>NZ_CP117439.1:2037500-3380000 GCF_030687575.1 Pseudomonas sp. FP2309
AGCGTTCTGTAAGCCTGTGAAGGTGAGTTGAGAAGCTTGCTGGAGGTATCAGAAGTGCGAATGCTGACATGAGTAACGACAATGGGTGTGAAAAACACCCACGCCGAAAGACCAAGGTTTCCTGCGCAACGTTAATCGACGCAGGGTTAGTCGGTCCCTAAGGCGAGGCTGAAAAGCGTAGTCGATGGAAAACAGGTTAATATTCCTGTACTTCTGGTTATTGCGATGGAGGGACGGAGAAGGCTAGGCCAGCTTGGCGTTGGTTGTCCAAGTTTAAGGTGGTAGGCTGGAATCTTAGATAAATCCGGGATTCTAAGGCCGAGAGCTGATGACGAGTTAACTTTTAGTTAACGAAGTGGTTGATGCCATGCTTCCAAGAAAAGCTTCTAAGCTTCAGGTAACCAGGAACCGTACCCCAAACCGACACAGGTGGTTGGGTAGAGAATACCAAGGCGCTTGAGAGAACTCGGGTGAAGGAACTAGGCAAAATGGCACCGTAACTTCGGGAGAAGGTGCGCCGGTGAGGGTGAAGGACTTGCTCCGTAAGCTCATGCCGGTCGAAGATACCAGGCCGCTGCGACTGTTTATTAAAAACACAGCACTCTGCAAACACGAAAGTGGACGTATAGGGTGTGACGCCTGCCCGGTGCCGGAAGGTTAATTGATGGGGTTAGCTAACGCGAAGCTCTTGATCGAAGCCCCGGTAAACGGCGGCCGTAACTATAACGGTCCTAAGGTAGCGAAATTCCTTGTCGGGTAAGTTCCGACCTGCACGAATGGCGTAACGATGGCGGCGCTGTCTCCACCCGAGACTCAGTGAAATTGAAATCGCTGTGAAGATGCAGTGTATCCGCGGCTAGACGGAAAGACCCCGTGAACCTTTACTATAGCTTTGCACTGGACTTTGAATTTGCTTGTGTAGGATAGGTGGGAGGCTTTGAAGCGTGGACGCCAGTTCGCGTGGAGCCAACCTTGAAATACCACCCTGGCAACTTTGAGGTTCTAACTCAGGTCCGTTATCCGGATCGAGGACAGTGTATGGTGGGTAGTTTGACTGGGGCGGTCTCCTCCTAAAGAGTAACGGAGGAGTACGAAGGTGCGCTCAGACCGGTCGGAAATCGGTCGTAGAGTATAAAGGCAAAAGCGCGCTTGACTGCGAGACAGACACGTCGAGCAGGTACGAAAGTAGGTCTTAGTGATCCGGTGGTTCTGTATGGAAGGGCCATCGCTCAACGGATAAAAGGTACTCCGGGGATAACAGGCTGATACCGCCCAAGAGTTCATATCGACGGCGGTGTTTGGCACCTCGATGTCGGCTCATCACATCCTGGGGCTGAAGCCGGTCCCAAGGGTATGGCTGTTCGCCATTTAAAGTGGTACGCGAGCTGGGTTTAGAACGTCGTGAGACAGTTCGGTCCCTATCTGCCGTGGACGTTTGAGATTTGAGAGGGGCTGCTCCTAGTACGAGAGGACCGGAGTGGACGAACCTCTGGTGTTCCGGTTGTCACGCCAGTGGCATTGCCGGGTAGCTATGTTCGGAATAGATAACCGCTGAAAGCATCTAAGCGGGAAACTAGCCTCAAGATGAGATCTCACTGGAACCTTGAGTTCCCTGAAGGGCCGTCGAAGACTACGACGTTGATAGGTTGGGTGTGTAAGCGCTGTGAGGCGTTGAGCTAACCAATACTAATTGCCCGTGAGGCTTGACCATATAACACCCAAGCAATTTGAGAACCTGAAAAGGCATCAGATTGCGGTGTGTGAAGACGAGACGAACCGAAAGTTTGTAGATCGCAAAACACCGAAAGCTGTCACATACCCAATTTGCTGAAGCGAGGCCGTTTGGTCACGAGTCAGTACACGAATTTCTTGACGACCATAGAGCATTGGAACCACCTGATCCCATCCCGAACTCAGTAGTGAAACGATGCATCGCCGATGGTAGTGTGGGGTTTCCCCATGTGAGAGTAGGTCATCGTCAAGATTAAATTCCAGAACCCCTGTTTGCTTACGCAGACAGGGGTTTTGTTTTGGGCGCTCGGAAAGTACGGGGAGAGGTCATTGCTACGATCCCTGATAAAATTCTCAACATGCCGTTGGGGAAATCGATGCAAAGTGTTTCCGCATTTTTGGTATGGTGCAGCACATTTTCACAAGGACTGACTTTTATACGCAGGACGCGGCGTCGACCTTCTTCAAAGAGATGCTGTAGAAATGCCTGAACCTATACCGATCAAGGATCACGAAAAAGAGAATCGCCTGGTCAATAAGCGCCTGTTCGCCTGCGCGTTGTTGGTCATTGGCATTACATGCGCCTTGGTGGGGCGGATGTACTTCCTGCAAGTCGTGCAGTACGACTATCACTCCACGATCTCCGAAAACAATCGTGTCCACGTGCTCCCCATCACCCCGACGCGCGGGCTGATCTACGACCGAAACGGCGTGGTGCTGGCCGACAACCGTCCGAGCTACAACCTGACCATCACCCGCGAGCGCACCACCGATCTTAAGGGTGAGCTGGACGCGATAATAAACCTGCTGCACCTGCCTGCCGAAGACCGGGCTGTGTTCGATAAGGCGCTGAAGCAAGCGCGACACCCTTTCGTTCCTGTGACGTTGTTTTACGAGTTGACCGAAGAGCAAATTGCGGTGCTGGCGGTGAACGAATTCCGTTTGCCAGGTGTGGACGTAGAACCACAATTCGTTCGTCATTACCCATTAGGCGCTCACTTCGCGCACTCCATCGGCTACGTAGGACGCATCAACGAGAAAGAATCCAAAGCCCTCGATTCGGTGGAATACCGGGGGACGCAATCGATCGGTAAAACCGGTATCGAGCGTTTCTACGAATCGGAGTTGCACGGCCATGTGGGTTACGAGGAAGTCGAGACCAATGCCCAGGGACGTGTACTGCGAGTGCTCAAGCACACCGATCCCGTCCCCGGTAAGAACATTGTCTTGAGCCTCGACGTCAAACTCCAGGAAGCGGCCGAGGAAGCCCTTGGTGACCGCCGTGGCTCGGTAGTCGCGCTCGACCCGCAGACCGGTGAGGTACTGGCCATGGTCAGTAAACCGAGTTTTGACCCGAACCTCTTTGTCACCGGCATCAGCTTCAAGGAATACGCCGCGCTGCATGATTCTATTGACCGGCCGCTATTCAACCGTGTGCTTCGAGGGTTATACGCGCCGGGCTCGACCATCAAGCCAGAGGTCGCCATCGCCGGTCTCGACAGTGGTGTAGTGACCGCCCAGACACGCGTTTTCGATCCCGGTTACTACCAATTGCCCGACTTCGACCATAAATACCGCAACTGGAACCACAGCGGCGACGGCTGGGTGGATATGGACGCCGCCATCATGCGTTCCAACGACACCTACTTTTACGACTTGGCCCACAAGCTGGGCATCGACCGTCTGCACGACTATCTGGCTGAATTCGGCCTTGGCCAGAAAGTGTCGTTGGATATGTTCGAAGAGTCAGCCGGCTTGATGCCATCTCAAGCCTGGAAGCGCGCTACCCGCCGTCAGCCTTGGTTTCCGGGCGAAACGGTGATCCTCGGTATCGGCCAGGGTTATATGCAAGTAACACCGCTGCAATTGGCGCAGGCCACCGCGCTGATCGCCAACAAAGGTGTATGGAACCGTCCGCACCTGGCCAAGACTATCGATGGCGTGCCGCCGGTGGACGAAAACCCTATGCCTAACGTTGTCCTGAAGGATCCGCGTGACTGGGAGCAGGTCAACCATGGCATGCAATTGGTGATGCACGACCCACGTGGTATCGCCCGTGCGGCGGCGCAAGGTGCGCAATACCGCATCGCAGGCAAGAGCGGTACCGCGCAGGTAGTCGCGATCAAGCAGGGCGAACGCTACAACCGTGAGAAGACCCTGGAGCGCCACCGTGATAACGCCTTGTTCGTCGGCTTCGCTCCTGCGGAACACCCTAAGATTGTAATCTCGGTGATGATCGAAAACGGCGAAGCCGGTGGTCGTGTCGCAGGGCCCGTGGTACGGCAGATCATGGACGCCTGGCTGCTTGACCAGCAAGGCCACCTCAAGCCGCAATACGCAGCACCGGCGAAAGCTCCGGGTGATCCTCACGTCTGATTCAACCCTGCCACTCAGCCCAGCGCTCTACGCCGTCATAGGCAAGCCAGGGCACATCATGCGCGGTCCAGATGTGCGAGGTGGGCCTGACGCTCGGATCATCATCCAGCGTCGCCACTCGCACGATCACATGAGGCTGTTGCCTACGCTCGGCCATCAAGTGTGAGCCGCAGCGCGAGCAGAAATGCCTGAATTTGCCCGGTGAAGATTCAAAGGACGATAGCAACGCCTCACCTTGCGTCCAACGAAAATGCGCGCGCATCACCCCTGCGGTCGCGACAAACGGCGCCGCATGCACTTTGCGGCAACTGCTGCAGTGACAGTGGCTGATAGGCATGTCCAGGCTGTTCACCTGATAGCGCACACCTTTACAGAAGCAACTTCCATTCAGCGGGTCAGTCATAACGTATTGTCGGTTCAAGGATGGTGTCATCATCATTGCGTACAACCTCAGGTTGCGCATTGTTTGATGTCTCCTACTGTCAATGGAGGAGGTGACATATGCACGTATTAGATCGCATAGAGCGCAAGGTTCTGCTTAACGCTTCACGTAAACAGGTGTGGGAAGCACTCACCAACGCCGAGCACTTCGGCCAGTGGTTTGGCATCGCCCTCACGGGCAAGACTTTTAACGCGGGTGATGCCATTACGGCGCCGATTACTTATCCAGGTTACGAACATGTGATCTGGAAGGCCAAGATCGAACGTATCCTGCCGCAAACACTGTTCTCTTTCTGGTGGCATCCGTTCGCGGTAGAGGTGGGGGTGGACTATGACAACGAGACCCCGACCTTGGTGGAATTCACCATTGAGGACCGCGCTCCAGGTATTTTGCTGCGGGTAGTCGAATCCGGGTTTGACAACATACCCTCGGCCAGGCGGCAAAAAGCGTTCAAGATGAACTCCCGTGGCTGGGATGAGCAGATGGGCAATATCGAAAACTATCTGAACAATGCGCGCCGGGCGTGAACCAAAACATGGGCATCGGTGGATATGATCTGACGCGGCATGATGCCGTACAGGCTGTCAGAACTCATGTCACCACCGGTTTGTATCCTTTGCGGTAACCGGCCTGCGACGTGGCCGGCAACGCTCAGGCAGCAGCACAGTGAGTCGGGTACAGAAGGGTAGGGTCGATCCTGACGGCGAACCGTCGATGTGAGGAAAAGGCAAAAGACGTTGCACCTCCTCAATCCGCGAACGACTCCAGCGCAAATGATCGCAATTGTTCTTAGCGCCAGGCAAAAAGTTTGTGAACTTACGCCCGGCGTGGGCGTTTACCTGCCGTGTTCGAGCGGATGCCGCGTAGAATCAGCACCTGAACGCGATTCTTGAGGTGTGGCACGGTGGATTTACAGCAGGGTTTTGTCCTGACCCGGCATTGGCGCGATACCCCGGCGGGCACGGAGGTCAGTTTCTGGCTGGCCACTGACCAGGGGCCACGGCTTATCCGCCTACCTGTGCAGACTTCGGTAATGTTTATTCCCGAAGCCCATCGCAAGCCTCTCGACTGGCTGCTCAAAGGCGAGCGCGATATAGAATTGCGCCCCCTGCAGTTGTGCGATTTCCATCATCGCCCGGTCCTGGGCCTCTACACCCGCCAGCACCGTCAGTTGATGGACGTGGAAAAGCGCCTGCGTGCGGCCGGTGTCGATGTCTATGAAGCCGACGTACGCCCACCCGAACGCTACATGATGGAGCGCTACATCACCGCCCCGGTCTGGTTCGGCGGCACGCCCGATGCCAACGGCACCCTGTGCGAGGCGCAAATGAAACCCGCGCCCGACTACCGCCCCCCGCTCAAGCTGGTGTCCCTGGACATCGAGACAACCGCCCAGGGCGACCTGTATTCCATCGCCCTCGAAGGCTGCGGCGAGCGTCAGGTGTACATGCTCGGCCCACCGAACAATGCTGGCACGGTGGACTTCAAACTCGACTACTGCGACACCCGCGCGCAACTGCTTGAACGCCTCAACCAATGGCTCGCCACCCATGACCCGGATGCAATCATCGGCTGGAATGTGGTGCAATTCGACCTGCGTGTGCTGCACGAACATGCCCAGCGCCTCAACGTGCCGCTCATGCTTGGGCGCGGCGAAGAGCCGATGGCCTGGCGTGAACACGGCAGCCGCAACCATTACTTCGCCGCCGCGGCGGGGCGCCTGATTATCGATGGGATCGAAGCGCTGCGTTCGGCCACATGGAGCTTTGAATCCTTCAGCCTGGAAAACGTCGCACAAACCTTGCTGGGCGAAGGCAAGGATATCGCCACGCCGTACCAGCGCATGGATGAAATCAACCGCATGTTCGCCGAGGACAAACCCGCCCTGGCGCGCTACAACCTTAAAGACTGTGAACTCGTCACGCGGATTTTCGAGAAGACCGAACTACTCAAGTTCCTGCTGGAACGGGCCAGCGTCACCGGCCTGCCAGCTGACCGCAACGGTGGTTCGGTGGCCGCGTTCACACACCTGTACATGCCGTTGATGCACCGCCAGGGTTTCGTCGCGCCCAACCTTGGGGACAAACCGCCCCAAGCCAGCCCCGGTGGGTTTGTCATGGACTCGCGTTCCGGTCTCTACGAGTCAGTGCTGGTACTCGACTACAAAAGCCTTTACCCATCGATCATCCGCAGCTTCCTGATCGACCCCGTTGGCTTGATCGAAGGCCTCAAGCACCCTGACGACCGCGATTCGGTTGAAGGCTTTCGCGGTGCACGTTTTTCGCGCACGCGACACTGTCTGCCATCCATCGTTGCGCGGGTGTCCGAAGGCCGTGAAGTGGCCAAGCGCGAACATAACGCGCCGCTGTCCCAAGCCCTTAAGATCATCATGAACGCGTTCTACGGTGTGCTCGGCTCCAGCGGTTGCCGGTTTTTCGATACGCGGCTGGCCTCTTCGATCACCATGCGTGGTCACCAGATCATGCGCCAGACCCGCGAACTGGTCGAAGCCCAGGGCTATGAAGTGATCTATGGCGACACCGACTCCACGTTCGTCTGGCTCGGCAATGCCCATTCCCAGGAAGACGCGAGCCGCATCGGCCAAGCCTTGGTGCGGCACGTCAACGACTGGTGGCGTGAGCATCTGCACACGGCGTTCGGCCTGAAGAGTGCCCTGGAGTTGCAATACGAAACCCACTTTACGCGCTTTCTCATGCCCACCATCCGCGGGGCGGAGGAGGGCAGCAAGAAGCGCTACGCAGGCTTGGTCACCCGTAGCGATGGCAGTGAAGACATAGTCTACAAGGGCCTGGAAACCGTGCGCAGCGACTGGTCTCCACTGGCGCGGCGCTTCCAGCAGGAACTCTACCAGCGCATCTTTCACCGCCAACCCCATCAAGACTACATCCGCGACTATGTGCGTCGTACCCTGAGCGGCGAATTCGACGAATTGCTGATCTACCGTAAGCGCCTGCGCCGGCAACTGGATGACTATGAACGCAACGTGCCGCCCCATGTGCGTGCTGCGCGCCTGGCCGATGCGTACAACGACCGCCTGGGACGCCCGCGCCAGTATCAGCGCGGAGGCTGGATCAGCTACGTGATCAGCCTCAACGGCCCGGAGCCCTTGGAAATACGGCAAGCCCCTATCGACTACGACCACTACGTCACCCGGCAATTACAGCCGGTGGCCGACGCGATTTTGCCGTTCGTGAACGATGACTTCAGCACGCTGGTCGGCGGGCAAATGGGCTTGTTTTAGCGCACTTGCGTCGCTGTGCTCAGGCACTGCATTGTGGTGGCCCGAGGATGATTACCGACGAGGGTAACCGCATGTTCACACTCTATGGCATCGACGAATCCGGCTCGTGCATGATCGAAATCGCCCTGCAGCGCTGTGGGGTGCAATGGTATCGGGTGGACGCCGCTTCCTGGGCCGAAGGCGAGGGCAGCGACGCGCTGGCACGTATCAACCCGCTCAAACAGGTGCCTACCCTGGTGACCCCGGATGGGCAGGTGCTGACGGAAAGCGCGGCGATCCTGGTCCACCTGGGCCTGGAGTTTCCGGCCAGCGAGTTATTGAGTGGCAACCGTGGTCAGATCCTGCGCGGGCTGGTGTACATCGCCGCCAATTGCTACTCGGCGATCGGCATCATCGACTACCCGCAACGCTGGCTGGGCGACGTCAACGAAGCACTACAGACACAATTGGTCAATGGCACCCGCCGCTACCTGCACCAGGCCTGGGTGGTGTTCGCCGATCAGCTCGCCGAACAATTATTTGCACCCAGTGGCCAGCCCAATGCACTGGGCCTCATGGCGGCAGCGGTGTCGCGCTGGGACGATGCTCGGAAGGCATTGAGCTCCCTGGCGCCAAGTTTTGCCCAGACGCTGGCGCGGGTGGATGCCGACCCCATTGTGGCGCCGGTGTTTGCGCGACATTGGCCGCAGTGGGAGGTCTCATGATGTTTCCGCAATCTGAGGAAACAATCACCGATGTGCCCCTCAACCCCTTGCGTAGCGGGTGTCCTGACCTACGCTTTCTTAAAGTTGTGTAGGAATCATCCTTGAATTTGGCTGTCGCAGACATGAAACTCAAGAACCCTGCATGGAATTCAAAGGAGGTGCGCATGCTCATCCGGTCGCTGACCCTGGCTACCTTGATGGCTTTTACGGGGCCGCTGTTGGCTGCTGATGATAATCCGCTCAAGCAGGACCTGGGCAAAGCCCGTCCGCTGGTGGTGGTTGAACTCGATGCCGGTAACCCGACGTTGGCGACGCTCAAGAAACAGCTGGAAGAGCCCGCCACCAAGCAGTCCTTCGAAGAGCGCAGCATGGTGTTCTACACCGTGAAATTCGGCAGTATCGGTGCCGAAGGCGAGAAGTTCGCCAAGGACCCCAAAGACAGCAAAAAACTCACGCCCCCGGAAACCAATGCGCTGATTCGTGCGCTCAAGCTCGGCGCCGGCAGCGGTACGAAAGCGATCCTGATCGGCAAGGACGGCGAGAAGAAACTTGAGAAGACTGTGCCCCCGGACAGCCTCGACCTGAAAGAGTTTTTCAGCACCATCGACCAGATGCCTATGGCCGAAAAAGAAGCCGCAGCCGCAGCCGAGCCGGAACCCGCTCCACCCGCGCCGGTCAAGGGCGCCAAACCCGTCAAGCCTGGCAGCAAAGCCGCCCCGCAACCGCTGGATGATTGAAATAGCGCCACCGCCAGGAAGACTTCGCTCACCCTGCTGCGAATGCCCGGATACTCAGCCAGGTGCGCGGCCGTAGACGTCATCGAAGCGCACGATGTCATCTTCGCTCAGGTACTCGCCGCTCTGCACCTCGATCATCACCAGGTCGATGATGCCTGGGTTGGTCAACCTATGCTTGTGGCCTGCCGGAATGTAGGTGGACTCGTTGGCGTTGATTAAAAACTCTCGCTCGCCGTTGGTGATCTGCGCCGCGCCGCTGACCACCACCCAGTGTTCGCTGCGGTGGTGATGCATCTGCAGCGACAACGACGCCATGGGCTTGACCACGATGCGCTTGATCTTGAAGTGGCTGCTTTCCTCCAGCACGGTGTAGGTGCCCCATGGCCGCGTGACGGTGCGGTGCAGCCTGTACGCCGGATGGTTCTGGCGCTTGAGTTCGGCGACGATGAAGCGCACATCCTGGCTGCGATGGGCGTCGGCGATCAGCAGCGCGTCGGGGGTGTCGACGATGATCAGGTCACGCACGCCTACGGCGCCCAGCACACGCCTGGGTGAGTCGATGTAGCAGTTGTGCACATCATGCAAAATCGCTTCGCCGTTGACCTGATTGCCATGGGCGTCGCTGGGCGTGAGTTGACGCAGGGCTTCCCACGAGCCGATATCGCTCCAGCCTATATCGCAGGGCACCACTGCCACCCGGCTGGACTTTTCCATCAGCGCCACATCGATGGATATGTCCGGCGCGCGGCCGAAGGCGTCCGCGTCCAGCTCTCGTTGGCGCGAGGTATCGTTCTGCAGGCTTTGGCTGCGGCTGAGCGAGGCGCGGCCGGCTTCAAGTACGTCGGGTGCGTGGGCGGCGAGCTCGTCCACCAGCGTGCTGGCCTTGAAGCAGAACATGCCGGCGTTCCACAGGTGCTTGCCGCCGTCGAGATAGCCTTGGGCGGTGGCCAGGTCGGGCTTCTCGACGAAGCGTTTGACCCGGTGGCCATGGCTCAGCTGTTCACCTTGTTCGATGTAGCCGAAGCCTGTTTCCGGATGATCGGGCTGGATGCCGAAGGTCACCAGGTAGCCTGCATCGGCCAAGTCGCGTGCCTGACTGACGGCCTCGGCAAATGCCATCTCATTGAGGATCAAATGGTCGGCGGGCATCACCAGCAACTGCGCATCGTCGCCGAAGTGTTCCTGCACATGCAGCGCCGCCACGGCGATGGCCGCTGCGGTGTTGCGGCCGAAGGGTTCGAGCAGCAAGTCCAGATGCAGCCTGGACGTGTTGACGCCGCGGTAGTCGTCGAGGGTGCTAAACAACAGGTCGCGGTTGGTCACCGTGAGCACGGAGTGTACCCCCGGCAGTTTGGCGGCGCGCTGGAAGGTCTTCTGCAGGAGGCTTTGGCCGTCACGCATGCGCATGAAGGGCTTGGGCATGTTCTGGCGCGACACTGGCCACAGCCGCGTGCCCGAACCACCGGAAATGATGCAGGGAATCAATCCGCTGAGGGTGTTCATCAATAGATTTCCTTGGTGGACAGGACGGCCGTGACCGTTATAAAGGCGATGTACAAGTCAAACCGCACACTTGGAGATGCACGCCAGGTCGTATTCGACACGTTCTGGGTCAAAAGACGGTAGCAAGGGCCGGCACAAGAGGTATGGCAGGGCGTATCAAGTGCCCCGCCACAACCGGGGAGGTGTGGGTTTAGAAGTTGCCTTTCAAACTCACGGTAAAGTTGCGCGGCTCGCCATAAAAGTTGCCCCAGGAAGCAGTGCCGACGGTGCTGTAGTAGGTTTTATCAAACAGGTTATTGCCGTTCAACGCCACGGTCCACGTGTCGTCTATGCGATACGCCACGCGTGCGTTCCACGTCGCGTAACCGGGCTGTTCAAGCTTGATGGTTTGTACGCGGTAATTGCCGCTCTGGGCGTTGACGCCGGTGCCCGCGCTCCATTTCGACAACGCGCCGTCGAGTTGATAATCACCCCACAGACGCAGCATGTGGCGGGGCACATAGGTGTTGGAAACACCGCCTTCCTTTGCCACATCGATGGTGCTCAGTGACTTGGTCTGGGTGTAGGTGTAGCCGCCGAACAGTTGCAGGCGCTCGAGCAGTTCACCACTGACTTCGGCTTCCACCCCCTGGGCGCGCACCTTGCCTTTGTCGGTGTAGCAATAGCCATCGGCGGAGGTCGCGCATTGGGTGGTGTAGTCGGATTCGGCGCCATTTTTCTCGACGGAGCGGAACAGGGCCAGGGAGCTGTTTAGGCGCCCATCGAACCATTCGCCCTTGATGCCCAGCTCATAGTTGTCACCGATTTTCGGCTTGAGCGCGGCGCCGTCGACGGTGGCGTAGGAGCTTTGTGGCTGGAAGATATCCGCATAGCTGGCGTACACCGACAGGTGCTCGTCGAGGTCATAGATCAGCGCGGCAAACGGCGTGACCTCGCCGGTTTCCCTGGTGCGTGCGTCCTGCACCGCCCATTCGCCCCAGGCCAGATTATTGGACTGGCGACGGTTCTCATACCAGCTCACGCGGCTGCCCACGATCAGCATCAACGGTTCCGCCAGGCGCAGGCGCAAGGTGGCATAGGTGCCGTATTGGGTGGCGGTTTCCTTGACCGTGCCGCCGCGGTACATGTTCGGCCAGAAGCTGCTGTTGGCCGGTTCCGGGAAGTGGTGGTTGGGGTTATAGATGCTCTGGCGCAAGGCAAGACTCTGGATCGCGTACACGTCGTCCTGGGTACCCCGGCTGCCGTTGGCGCCAAGGATCAGCTCGTGTTCCAGGCCGAAGGCTTGGAACTTGCCGTCGACGTAGGCGTCCAGGCCGAAGTCCTTGTGGTCGTAGTCCATCAATGCAGCGTAGGAGCCGGCCGTGGGTGCCGGGTTGCCGTAGGCAATGGTGCCTTCGCTGGCGGCGTACTTGGTGTCTTGCAGGTTGCGGCTGTGCACGGCCGCCACCTTGAGTTTCCAGTCATCGTTGAACTGATGGGTGAGGTCGGCGAAGAACGTGGCGCGACGGCTTTGCCAGTCGTTCCAGGACTGGCCCAGGCAGGTGGAGCGGCTGAGGTTGGCGCTTTTGCCGTCGGCGTAGCGCGGCAGACCGCCCCAGCACGGGGTGGCGTCCACATCTTCGTAGCTGGCACCGACGCCCAGGGTGGTCTCGGGGCTCAGGTCAATGTCCAGCGCGCCGTAGAACGCCTGGTCCTGACGCTTTTGGATGTCCATGTAGGAACCGCGATGCTGCTGGCTGATCGCCGCGCGTCCGCGCACCGTGCCGCTGTCATTGAGCGGGCCACCGGTGTCGACGTCGGCGCGGTAGTTGTCCCAGGTCCCGGCGGACAGCGAAAGGCTGGTGGTGGGCTTGGCCTGGGGCCGCTTGCGCACGAAGTTCACCGCGCCGCTGGCGGTGCCCGCGCCCTTGAGCATCCCGGCGGCGCCTTTGAGCACTTCGACGCGGTCGTAGATCGCCATGTTGGCGCTGAAACTGTCGGCTTGAACGTAGTCCTTGCCCATGTCCAGCGGCACACCGTCGTACTGGTACTGGCCGAGCATCTTGAACCCACGGGAATAGAAATACTTGCCGCCCATGGGCGATGCGTAGGTGGTGATACCAGGTGTGCGCTCCATTACGTCGTCGATGGTGGTGAGCTGCTGGTCGTCCATCAATTGGCGGGTGATCACGCTGACCGATTGCGGCGTCTCTCGCAGGCTGTGTTCACCTTTGCCGATGGTTACCGCGCCGGTGGTGTAGGAACCGGTGCCGTCGGTGGTGGCGCCCAGGCGTTCGCCGGTGACCATCGTCGCGCCCAGGTTCAGTGCACCGGTATCGGCCACTTGCGGTAACAGCAGCCAGGTGCTGTTGCCCTGACGCTGGGCTTGCAGGCCCTGGCCACGCAGCAGTTGGCCAAGGGCCTGTTCGCGGTCGAAGCGGCCGCTCAGGCCTGGGCTGGTCTTGCCCGCGACGCTGGTGGCGTCGTACGACAGGCTGATGCCGGCCTGGCGGGCGAACTGGTCCAGTGCATGGGCGAGGGCGCCGGCGGCGATGTTCCAGTCGTGGGCCTGGGTATCGCTGGCCGTGTTGTCAGCCAGCACGACCGTCGGCGCGGCCGCGCCACTGAGGCAGGCACCGAGCACCGCGGCCTGTACCGCGCGCTTGAAGGGGGAACGTTGGGAGGGGAACGCTTGCATGACCGCGGGATGCTCCTGAAGGAAGTGAACAGAACTGGCCTGTTGATCGGCCTTTCCTTACAGGTCGAACGGCAATGCGAATTCACCTCATTTATTTTTCGCGTTCATACGCGCGCTGAAACGCTCACCCAATAACGGCTGCGGTACGTCACATCAAGCTTCAGGGAGTGCGCCACCAGGGTGAGCACTTGATCAGTGTCGTCCAACTGATAAGTGCCCGATACGCATAACCCGGCCACCGCTTCGCTGCAGCGCAGCACGCCATTGCGATAACGGCTCAGCTCGGCGAGGAAGTCATCCAGGCGCATGTTTTGCGCGCTGATCACCCCGTCGCTCCAGGCCCAGGGGTCCAGGCCGTTGGCGGCGGGAGGGCGGATGCCGTTGCGGTCGAACACCACCTGCTCGCCTGGATTGATCACCTGACGCGCGCCGGCGTCTGGGCGATCGGCAAACAGCGCCACACGGCCCTGTTGCACGGCCAGTAACGTGCCCTGGGCGTCTTCGCGCACCAGAAAGCGCGTGTCGAGGCCGTGCAGGTAACCGTCACGCGTCTTGACCCAGAAAGGCCTGCGGTCGGCACCGGTATTCACCAGGATTTCACCCTGGCGCAGTTGCACCAGGCGTCGCTCCTGATTGAACGCGGTATCGAGGGCGGTGGCGCTGTTGAGCTGGACCGTGCTGCCGTCGTTCAACGTCACCAGACGCCGTTCACCGGTGACGGTACGGTAATCGGCCATCAGGGCCGGCAGCGGCGTGTAGTCGCGGCCGAGCCAGGTCAAGCCCGCCGCACCGGCCACCAGCCCCAGCAATTTCAAGCCTTCACGACGGCTGATGCGTTGACGCGCACCGCGCAGGGTATGGCGCCCGACCTGCGCCGGCAGTTGGCTGAAATCATCGTTCATCGTCGCCACCCGCTGCCACACCTGCTCGTGTTCGGCGCTGGTGTGCAACCAACGGTCGAATGCTGCAGTGCTGGCGTCGTCGGCGACATTGAAGCGCAGAGTGATCATCCACTGGATTGCCTGGTCCACCAGGCGCGGATCAAAGTTCGACATAGCGCAACCGATAGCAAGCATGAAGTGCCTTGGACAGGTCACGTTCTACCGTCGCCTTGGACACATCCAGGCGCTCGGCGATCTGCGCGCAGGTCAGGCCGTCCAGTTGTGCGAGCAGGAACGCCTCCCGCACGCGCGGCTTGAGCTGGTCGAGCAGGCGGTCGATACGTTCCAGGCTGTCGAGGATCAGCCGCCGCGTTTCTTCCGACGGCACCTCGATTTCAGGAAAATGCGCGAGGCTTTCGAGATAGGCGCGTTCCAGTTCCCGACGCCGGTAGTGGTCAATCATGAGGCTGCGCGCGATGGTGCTCAGGTAGGCACGTGGCTGCTGCAAGGTCTGCTGCTTGCGCGCATTGAGCAGGCGCACGAAGGTTTCCTGGGCCAGGTCGGCGGCATGTTCACGGCAACCGGTGCGGCGGTTCAACCAACTGCGCAGCCAGGCGTGATGGGCATGGTACAGCTGGCCGATAGCGGCATGGTCCAGTGGGGGATCGCTCGACATGGGCATCCTGGCGCAGCAGTCTTAATTGATAATGTTTCGCATTCTAGTCGCTGCGCAGGGCGGGGGCCAGCATCATTTTTGGGGTGCGTGGGGTGATCATGTTGCGCCGCGACGGGCCAGGGGGAGGGGGTGTGTGGCGAGCCCGCTCGCCACAGCTACAGTCACATCGGTTGCATCAGCCCAGGCGCGCAGCCGCCCGTGCGGTGATTTCACCGCGCACCTTGCGCGAGTCCACCGTGCGTTTTTTCGCCTCTTCCAGCACATGCGCGGGCGCCGTCTGCGGGCTGCCCGCGTCAAACGGCGGCGCCGGTGCGTATTCGATCTGCAACTGCACCAACTGCGCCGCCGCTTCGCTGTACAGCTCTGCCGCCAGCACCAGGGCGAAATCAATGCCTGCGGTGATCCCGCCGCCGGTAAACAGGTTGCCGTCACGTACCACGCGCTCCTGCACCGGGATGGCGCCGAGCGGCGCGAGCATGTCGTGATAAGCCCAGTGGGTGGTGGCCTTGCGGCCGCGCAACAAACCTGCGGCGCCGAGCACCAGCGAGCCGGTGCACACCGACGTCACATAGCGCGCGGTCTGGGCCTGGGCTTTGAGAAAGTCGAGGGTGTGCGGGTCTTCCATCAACGCACCCACCCCGGAACCGCCGGGCACGCACAGCACATCCAGGTTCGGGCAGTCGGCATAAGTCGTGGTTGGGGTGAACACCAGACCGGTGCTGGAGGTGACGGGCGCCAGGTCTTTCCACACCAGGTGCAACTTCACATCCGGCAGCGAACCCAGCACGTCATAAGGGCCGGTCAGGTCCAGTTGCTGGATGCCGGGAAACAACACAAAGCCGATCTGCAAGGTCATCAATGACGCTCCAATAAAGGGGTGGACGGCTCCACTCTAGAGGCCTAGTCTTTGGCGAATACGCCATTGAACCCACCAATCACGCCAACCATGTCCAGAATCGTCCACGTCCTTGCTTTCGATAATGTTCAAGTGCTCGACGTGACCGGGCCGCTGCAGGTGTTCGCCTCCGCCAACGACCTGGCCCGCCAGCGCGGCCAGCCATTGCCGTACGCGGTCTCGGTGATTGCGGCGCAAACGGAACCGGTGATGACCTCCGCCGGCCTGGCGCTGGTGGCCGAGCCTTTGCCCGCCGCCGATGCGCCGTGCGACACCCTGGTGATTGCCGGCGGCTGGGGCGTTTACGGCGCCGCCGAAGACCTGGCGCTGGTGGACTGGGTGCGCGAAAAAGCCCGGCACACCCGGCGCATGACCTCGGTGTGTACCGGCGCATTCCTGCTGGCCGCCAGCGGCATGCTCGACGGCTGTCGCGTGGCCACTCACTGGACGCGCTGTGAAGAACTGGCGCGCAAGTTTCCCGCGCTGACGGTGGAGTCCAACCCGATCTTTATCCAGCAAGGCGCCGTGTGGACGTCGGCCGGGGTCACTGCGGGCATCGACCTGTGCCTGGCCCTGGTGGAGCAAGACCTGGGCGGCGCGGTGGCGTTGGAAGTGGCGCGGCACCTGGTGGTGTTTCTCAAGCGCCCTGGTGGCCAGTCGCAGTTCAGCGTCACGTTGTCCCTGCAAAAAGGGGACAGCCGCTTCGCTGAACTTCACGCCTGGATCGCCGAACACCTCAGCCTGGACCTGAACATTTCGACCCTGGCGGCCCAGGTCGGCATGAGTGAGCGCAGTTTCGTGCGCCACTACCGCGCTGAAACCGGCCAGACCCCGGCCCGCGCCGTCGAACTGATCCGCGTCGAGACCGCGCGCCGGCAGTTGGCGCACAGCAACACGTCGATCAAACGCATCGCCGTGCAGTGTGGCTTTGGCTGTGAAGAAACCCTGCGGCGCAGCTTCCTGCGGGCTTTGGCGGTGACGCCCCAGGCTTACCGTGAACGCTTTTCGCCAGTGTCATAGGCGAGCAATTCCAACAGTGCCTCAAGGGTGGCGCCGGGCGCCTCCTGAGGAATATTGTGGCCCACGCCGGGCAACACCTGACGCCGGTAGAAGCCGCTGAAGTGCTGCACATCCTCGTCCACTTCCGACGGCGGACCGACGCCATCATCGGCACCGCACAACGAAATGCTGGGTACCGAGATCAACGGTTGCTCAGCGAGTTTCTCCTCGATGAACTCAAGTGCCGGGTCGCCGGGCGCATACATGAAGCGATGGCGATAAGAGTGAATCACCACCTCGACGAAATCCGGGTTATCGAACGACGGCGCCGTGTGCGCATACAGCCCAGGCCCCGCGGCCCACGACGGCGACCACAACGACCACAGCAGCTTGCATAACCCGCGACGGTTGGCGGTCAAACCCTCCACGCCGCGCGGGGTATGGAAGTAATACTGGTACCACAGGCGGTGTTCCGTCTCCGGCGCGCGCGGGGCGGGCGACTTTGAGATGTCCTGGATGTTGTAGCCGTCGCCTGTCACCAACCCACGGACTCGTTGCGGCCACAGCGCCGCGACGATACACGCGGCGCGTCCACCCCAGTCATACCCCGCCAGCATGGCGCGCGGGATAGACAGCGCATCCATGAACTCGAGCAGATCCTGCGCCAGCGCCGCCTGTTGCCCGGAACGCATCACCTGATCGTTGATAAAGCGTGTCGGGCCGTACCCGCGCAAGTAGGGCACCAGCACCCGGTAACCACGCTCGGCGAGCACCGGCGCAATCGAGTCATAGCCGCGCGGGTCATAAGGGAACCCATGCAGCAGAATCACCGGCTCGCCGTCGGCAGGGCCATGGGCTTCGTAGGCGATGTCGAGCATCGACGTGCGCACGTAATGCAGCGAGGGAGCGGTGATCATGAGGGGCGCCTGTCGGTTGGCCAGAAGAATAAACACTCTAGCTCAACATCACGCGGCATCGGTTTTCTAACGGGCGTTCGTCTCAAGGTTGCCATACGGTCTTCTCCCCACTCAACTTGCGGTCCAGAAACGTCGCCGCACTGATCAGTGCCAAATGGCTCAACGCCTGGGGCGTGTTGCCCAGGTGCCGAGCCTGGCTGTCGAACTCTTCGGCGTACAGCCCCAGCGGGTTGGCGTAGCGCAGCAATTGCTCGAATTCCAGGTGGGCTTTCTCCACCTGGCCGGCGCGGGCCAGGCATTCGACGTACCAGAACGAGCAGGCGGTGAACGCGCCTTCGGTGCCTTGCAGTCCGTCGATCCGGCTGTCGTCGTTGCGGTAGCGGTACACCATGCCGTCGCGCACCAGGCTTTTCTGGATCGCTTCCAGCGTACTCAGCCAGCGCGGATCGGTGGCCGCGACGAAGCGCACCAGCGGCATCAACAGCATCGAACCGTCGAGGGCGGTGCTGCCGATGTGTTGCACAAAGTGCCCGCGCTCTTCGTTCCAGAAGTTGCTCCAGATGTCGGCGTAAATCGCCTGGCGTGTCTGGTCCCAGCGCGCGAAAGGCGCCGGCAGCGAGCGCTTGGAGGCCAGGCGGATCGCGCGGTCCAGCGCCACCCAGCACATCAGCCGCGAATGCAGGAAGTGGTGCTGCTCGCCGCGCATTTCCCAGATGCCCACGTCTTTGCTGTTCCACACTTCACACACTTGATCGACCACTTCCACCGTGTGTTTCCAGCCCTCGTGGGAGATGGCTTCGCCGTACTTGTTGACCAGATACACCGCGTCCATCAACTCGCCGTAGATATCCAGCTGGACCTGGTCGACCGCTTCGTTGCCGATGCGCACCGGCCTGGCACCGCCGTGGCCGCTCAGGTGATCCAGGTGGATTTCGGGCAGTTCCTGACGGCCGTCAATACCGTAGAGGATATTGATCTTGAGCGATTGACCGCAGCAGTCGCTGACCCGGCCCCTGAGCCAACGCATATAAGCGTTGGCTTCTTCGACAAAACCCAGGCGCATGAACGCATAGACCGTAAACGAGGCGTCGCGGATCCAGGTGTAGCGGTAGTCCCAGTTGCGTTCACCGCCGGGTGATTCCGGCAGGCCGAAAGTGGCGGCGGCGATAATCGCGCCGTGTTTGCGCGAGGTCAGCAGCTTGAGCGCCAGGGCCGAGCGGTTGACCATTTCGCGCCAGCGCCCGCGGTAATTCGATTGGGCGATCCAGCCGCGCCAGAACTGCAACGTATGGGCCAGCGCCAGGTCGGTGCCGTTGCTGTCGACGCGCGCATCGTCCTGGCCACCGAGAACGAATTCGGCGCCTTGATCCTGGGTGAGGGTGAAATGGGCCACCGCGGCAGCGTCTTCAATCTGCAGCGGGTGGCTGCCAGAGAGGCGCAGGCCGGGATGACCTTCGGCGTTGAAGCACACCGCGCCGTGATCGACGCTGGCGTGGGTGGCGGCACGCGCGTAGTCATGGCGCACCGCACAACGCAGGTGAAAGTCGGCCGTGCCGCTGACCACGCGCACGCGGCGGATCAACAAGGGCAGGTCATCGGGGGACTCACTGATGGTCAACAGGTCGGTGATCTCCACCACCGCTTCATCGCTCAGCCAGCGGGTTTGCAGCACGTTGGTGTCGGGCAGGTAGATCTGTTCGCGGCGCGCGTTGGGCAGGTTGGGGGTGAGCTGGAAAGTGCCGGCGTCCGGCGTATCCAGCAGTGCGCAAAAAATCGATGGGCTGTCGAATTCCGGCCAGCACAAAAAGTCGATGCTGCCTTTATCGTTCACCAGGGCCGCTGTGCGCATATCACCGATGATGCCGTGCGCATCGATGGCGCTTTGGGGTTCGTTTTTCAAATCAACCATTGTCACGAAACTCCGGATAAAGGCTCATGCCGCCATCGATGAACAAGGTGCTGCCCACCACATAGTCGGACGCATCACTGGCCAGCCAGACCACCGCGTTGGCGACGTCTTCCACGTCGCCGACGCGGCCATAGGGAATCAATTTCAGCAATTGCTGTTCGGCCGCGCCCTCGGTGGCGGCACGGTTGATCGCCGTACGAATCGCCCCCGGTGCAATGCCATTGATGCGGATTCGCTGCGCGCTGACTTCCTGGGCGAGGGTGCGCATCAGCATCTCCACACCGCCCTTTGACGCGGCGTAGTTCACGTGGCCGGCCCAGGGGATGACTTGATGCACCGAACTCATGTGGATGATCTTGCCGGCGGCCCGTGACACGCCTTCGCGCACGCCCTGGCGCGTGAAGATGCGCACTGCGGCCCGGGCGCACAGGAATTGGCCGGTGAGGTTGACGCCGATCACGCTGTTCCAGTCGTCGAGGCTCATGTCGACCACGGCGGCATCCTTTTGCAGGCCGGAGTTGGCCACCAGAATATCCAGGTGCCCGAACGCCTCCAGCGTCTGAGCGAACAGCCGCTCGACATCGGCCTCTTGGGACACGTCCGCGCCAATCGCGATGGCCCGGCCACCGTTGGCATTGATCTGCGCCGCCAACGCCTCGGCCGGTGCCGCCTGGCGGTTGTAATTCAGCACCACGGCCGCACCGGCTTGCGCCAGGGCCTTGGCCGCGCCGGCACCGATGCCGGAACTGGCGCCCGTCACCAGTGCCACTTGTTGCTCCAACGAGATATGCATTGCCCACCCGACCTTGAAATTCGTGAGTTCACGTCAGCTGACTGACCGTGAGCAAGGGAAGTTCAGCCGTGTGATTTTGACGACTACAACCATGGTGATAAATGGAATAACAGAACTATAAAAAATAACCATAAGATACTAAAAAACCGCTCAAAAGCGTTTGACAGGATTTTTGCTCACGTGTCTTATAGGCACACCTCAACTCGCTCCGCCGGTAGTTCAGAAGTCACGCGGAGTCACCTATATAGAGAAGCCTATGTGTCTATCGGCCGTTATAGGGGAACTACCAGAGCAGGGGGCAGCGCAGTTGCCCAAGTTAGTCATCTTCGATTGCGACGGTGTACTTGTCCAAAGTGAAGAGATCACCCTGTCTGTATTGATCTCCATGCTTAATGCTCTTGTGCATGAGCGTCAGGCACTGGACCGTGCTTATTTCATTGAGCGCTTTCGTGGGCGAAAAGTTGGCGAGTGCCTGCGTGAAGCCGAGGAATTATTAAATGTTAGTTTGGGGAGGACGTTTGAAGAGGACTTTCGAACGCGGGCATTGTCCGCGTTAACACTCGAGTTGAAAGCCACCGATGGCATCAGTGATGTATTGGACGGCCTGACAATCCCTTATTGCGTGGCCTCCAGTGCGCCGCGTAACAAAATAGAACACTGTTTACGCCTCACTGGGTTGTTACCGTACTTTGAAGGACGAATATTCAGTTGTTATGAACTGGGGCGTTGGAAACCTGATCCTTTGGTGTTTTTAACCGCGTGCGCTACGTATAACGTTGATGTACGTGATGCCCTGGTTATTGAAGACAGTGTGGTCGGCATTCAAGCGGCTGTCGCCGCCACTATAAAAGTTCTGGGTTTTGGTCCGCTGCATCGGCATACCGCATTGGCCGAGGCCGGTGCGACACCCTTTTGCGATATGCGTGAATTATTGACGCTTATTAACCGAGCCACTGAAGGAGCAGGCGTCGTGGGCACACAAGGTTATATAGAACGGCTTAAACGCAATGATCAATGTTCAGAAGTGTGGTGGGATTCATCGCCGGTGGTCTACGCGCCCTATAAAAGGCACTTGTTGGATAAGTACCCGGCAGCGGTCGCGCACATCGAGCAGCTGATGCCGGATGAGCTGTCGCAGCCCTGGGGCTTGAGCAGCGTGACCACCAACCCTCGGCTGGTGACGGCGGCGATCCTCGATAAACGTGAATACTGGTCCTCCCGTTTTAACCTGGCAGGGCTGTCCTGCGGGGCGTTGCGCAACAAACTGTATAACGAGGTGATCAGCGAAGGCGCCTCGGCACTCAAGCCCTTGTGGGTACATTCGGCGCAGGCCGACGGTTGGATCAGCGCTCAGGTCGACCCTTCGGATGTGCGCTGCGCCGAGCGCATGACCGCTCGAGGGCTGGAGCTGCATCGCCTGGCTGCGAATGTGATGGTCAAGGTGCCGGGTAGTCTCGAAGGGATCGCGACGGTCGAACAGCTGGTGGCCCAGGGCGTCTCGGTCAATATCACGTTCTGTTTTACCGTTTCTCAGTTCCAGGCCGGTATCCAGGCGTTAGAACGCGGCTTGGCCACTGCACGCAGCAACGGCATCGACACCGGCCCTTGCAAGTACGTGATCACCTTCATGATCGGGCGTTTCGCCTGCCAGCCGGAGTTTGCGTTGCAAGCGGCAGAGCGCGGCTTGGCGCTGGCACCAGAGGAACTGCGCTGGGCCGAGCTGTTGATTTACCAGCAGATACAAGCCCTGGTCGCGGCCTCGAAAGTACCGGTTAAAACCCTGCTCTCCAGTATCAAGGTCGACATCGATGAGCGCGGCCACAAACACTGCTGGCATCTGGAGAAAACCGGACTGACCGCCACCTGTTACACGCTGACCCCGGACGTGGTGGAGTTTCTGATCGAGCGCGAAAGCCACGGCAAACCGGTGGCGCCGGCCAGCGAACCGGTGCAGGCGCCGCCGGCCACGTTCGCCAAACTCATCGGCATTCCGTACTTCTGCGAAGCCTTTTTGCTCGACGGCATCGAACCCTACGACTTCGGCAACCATGAGGCGTTTATCAACGCCTGCACTGAGGCCAACAGCGCGCACCGTCGCCTGACCGATTACTGCGTGCGCCTGTGCCCGACGGCCAAACCCTTCAGCCTGTCGCTCAACGCCGTCCTCGCCGCTGAATACGGGGTGCCGGCATGAATAAAATGGTGGGTTTATGGGCGCATCCGCGCTCGCGTTCCACAGTGCTGGAGCGGGTGTTTATCGAACGCGGGGACTTCCAGGTGTTCCACGAGCCCTTCGCGCACATGGCGTTCTGCGAGGCGTCGGCGATCCCGTCGGATGAGTGGGACCACAGTTTGCCCACCACGTACGAGGGCATAAAAGCGCAACTGATCGAGGCCAAAACCCAGGGCAACGTGTTCCATAAAGATATGTGCTACCACTGCCTGGATGACTTGAAAGTCGATCAAGACTTTCTGGTCCAACAACACAATATTTTTATTATTCGCGAACCCGCCAGCAGTATTGTTTCCCATCATCGAGTACACCCGGATATGCCGTTGCAGGCCATCGGGCATAAAGCCTTGTACGAGATCTTTTGCGTGGTGACCAAACTGACCGGGCACGTGCCCTATGTGATAAATGCCGATGATCTGGCCGCCGAACCCGAGCGCGTGATGCGCAAGTTGTGTGATCACTTGCAGATTGAATTTCTGCCCCATGCGATGACTTGGAAACGCGAATGCCCGTCGCAGTGGAAAACCTGGAGAAGTTGGCACGTCGCGGCGGAAAACAGTGAGCGTATTGTGTTGCCGGATAATCAGCAAGTTGACAGCGATGTACTCGATCACTCTCCCAAACTGAAAGCCTTGTACGACTATCACCGGCCTTTTTACGCGCGCATGAATGAATTTTGTCAATAAGGACTGTTGGATGAAGAAGTTGATTATCACCGGTGCCGCCAATGGGATTGGCCGGGCGACAGTAGAGCAGGCTATCAATCAAGGTTATTTCGTGATTGCTGCCGATAAAGATGCCGATGGTTTAAATAACTTGCAGCGCCTGTACGGACCGCAGGTCCTGGAAACCCGGGTTGCAGACTTTTCGGACAATGCAGTCATCAAGGGTTTTATTCCGGCGTTATACACACGTCACACCACGATTTATGGACTGGTGAACAACGCCGGTATTTACCACGGCAAAAGTGTCTACCAGTACAGCGATGAAGAAGTTGACGACATCCTCAATGTCAATCTCAAGGCGCTGGTCTACCTCTCCAAAGACTTCGCCGAACGGGAAATGCCCCACGAGGCTCCACGCAGTATCGTCAACATTGCCTCGGTGGCCGGAGAAGTGGGCAGTTGCGATGCGCTGTACGGCGCCACCAAGGCGGCGGTGATCGGGCTGACCAAAGCCAACGCCTGGAATTTTGCGCCGTTCGTACGGGTAAATGCGGTGTCGCCGGCGCTGATCCACGACACAGCCATCTACGACACCATCCCCGAATACCGCCGCGCCGAGTACGCGCGCCAGGAAATCCTCAAGGACCCGATCCTGCCAAGTGGCGTCGCGCAGGTCATTTTGTTGTTGATCGGCGATGCCATGCGCCACATCAGCGGCAGAGTCATTCCGGTGGACAACGGGGCTTACCCACGATGAACCCGTCGACCCCCAGGAAAAAACTGCTGCTGGTAGGCGCGGGTAACCTGTGCCTGCAAATCCTAAAGATTCTCGGGCCCAAAAATGCCTTCGAGTTCGTGGTGCTGGGGCGCAATGAGGAAGCGACCCTGCGCCTGTGCAACCTGGTGGCGCTGTCGTGTGCGCAGTTGGGGCAGTACATCGCGATCAAACCGGTGATCGCCGACCTGACGGATGTCGACAGGGTGACGCAGATCCTGCGCGAAGAGGCGCCGGACATATCTGTCAATTGCGCATCATTGCAGTCATGGCGGGTCATTACCGGTTTGCCCAAACTCACATTCGAACAACTGGACCAGGCCCAATTTGGCCCCTGGCTGCCGATGCACCTGACGCTGATGCATCACTTGATGCAGGCGGTAAAAGCCTCCGGCATCGTCACCAGGACCATCAACGCGGCCTTTCCCGATGCGGTCAATCCGATTCTGGCCAGGGTTGGCCTGGCGCCGGATATCGGCGTAGGCAATGTGGCCAATCTGGTGCCGGCCGTGCGCTTCGCCATCGCGCGCCTGCTCGAGTGTGCGCCCTCGGATGTGCAGGTGTGCTTGTACGCCCAGCATTATTTCAGCCACTACGTGCCGCGCGGTGGGTTGCCGCCGCGCGCCAGCTACCGCCTGCTGTACGAGGTGCGCGACCGCCCGAGCGTGGCACGCCCGCCGGACGAGGCGATTTTTTCCACGGTCAAGACCGAGTTCCGCCGCCTGGGAGGCATGGACGGGCAGTTCCTCACCGCGTGCTCGGCAGTCACCGTGATCGAAGGGTTGTGTTCCGCCACGCCGGTACTGGTGCATGCGCCGGGCCCGTTGGGGCTGCCTGGCGGCTACCCGGTGTGGTTGCACAACGGGCAGATCCAGGTGCAGTTCTGCGACGCCTGCCCACAGGACGAGGCGGTGCGCCTCAACAGCATCTGCCAAAGCCACGACGGCATCGATGAAATCCATTGCGACGGCTCGGTCACCTACAACCCGCAGTGCATGGCCGTGATGCAGGCGATGTTGGGGTACTCCAAAAAAACCATGTCCATCGAGCAGTCTGCCGAGTTTGCCAATGAGTTGGCGGGCAAGTACTCGGCGTTCAAAAATTCAACCTGGTAGGTGTGTGATGAATCAGATGTCTGGGCGCAAACACAACGAAGTCGCCAGTTACGCCGCGCAATACTCAAAGAGTTTCGTCGAACGCTGGGATGATTTGATCGACTGGGACAAAAGAAAGGCAGGCGAGAACGGCTTTTTTGAAGACGTGCTGAAACGGCACGGCGTGAGGTCGGTGATCGACGTGTCGACGGGCAGCGGTTTTCATGCGGTGCAGCTCAAACAGGCGGGGTTCGATGTGGTCGCCACCGATGGCAGCAGCACCATGTTGACCAAGGCGCGGGCGAATTTCAGGCAGCGGGGGTTGGATATCCAGTCCCATTACCGCGACTGGCTGTCACTTGATCCTCAAGAGCTGGGTCAATTTGACGCCGTCGTGTGCCTGGGCAGTTCGCTGTGCCATGTGTTTGAGGCCAAGGCCCGGTGCGAAGTACTGGAAAAGTTCCGGGCCTTGCTCAAGCCGGGCGGCCTGTTGATTGTGGACCAGCGCAATTTCTTCGCCATACGCGCCGGCAACTTCAAATCCAGCGGCAATTACTACTACTGCGGCAAACACGCGTCGGTCACCCTGGGGCAGGTCGATCAACACCTGTGCGAGTTCATCTACTCGTTTGATAACGAAGAGCAGTATCGGCTGAAGGTCTATCCGTTGTTGCCCGGCGAGTTGACCACCGAGGTACTCGCGTCAGGCTTTTCAGACCATCGCAGTTACGGTGATTTCCAGCCCGACTACGACATGATGCAGTGTGATTTCGTTATCCACACTGCGGTCGCCAGTGCGAGGAAGCCGGCATGACCACACTGGTGCAGGGGCACGCCCGTCCACTGGACAGTATCGTGCTCGCGGTGGTGTTGACCGGCTTCGTGGCCAGCACCTACGGTTTTGGCGTCTACCTCTTCGCCAACCTGGTGGTGGACATGCGCCGAGACATCGGCTTCGACTACACCACCGTAGGCCTGATCACGGGTGGAGCGCAGATCGGCTTCCTGCTGTTCTCCTCGGTGACCAGTCTGATCAGCCGTTACGTCGACGGCTGGAAAATCAGTCTGGTGTCCACGGTGATTACCTCCCTGGCGCTGCTGGGGCTGAGTGTCAGCAACAGCATCTGGTTGTCCGGTGCACTGCTGATTCTGCTCGGTGGCTGTTCCGCCTCGGTGTATATCCCGTTGGCAGAGATCGTCACCAAGGGCTTCAGCCCCGGTAATCGTTCGCGGGTCATGGGGCTGATTTCCAGTGGCACCAGCTACGGCGTGTTTATCAACGGCTTGTTGGTGTCGTTTCTGACCCTGCAGGGGGGCTGGCGCTCGATTTGGCTGACCGCGGGCCTGATCTCCGTGACCTTATGCGTCGCGGCCTGGTACTTGTTGCGCAGGCTGGGCACGGCCGAAGAGGGCGGTGCTGCGCGGCAACGTTCAGCGTCGGCGGACAGCCACACCCCGTGGCTGAGCCGCTCGCTGTACCTGACGTGGGCGATTGCCTTTCTCAACGGTATGGCATTGCTGCCGTTCCAGACCTACCTGGCGCCGTACTTGCGCGATGAACTGGGGGTGTCGGTGCAGGACACCGGTTTTATCTGGACGACCCTGGGGGCGGTGGGCATGGCCTCGGGGTTTCTGGTGGGGTGGATGGCTGACAAGGTCGGGGTGCGCACGTCATTGGCGATGTGCTTTTTAAGTGCGGGCCTGGCCGCCGTCCTGGTGTTCTGTTTCAACAGCCTGCCCTTGTTTTATCTGGCGGCGTTTTTGTTCGCGCTGGCGTTCTACCCGATCTTCGGCCTGGTACCCAGCTATATCGGGCAGATCGTACCGGTCAGCCGGCTGACCCAGGCTTTTGGTATCGCTAACGTGTTGATTGGCCTGGGCGGGGTCTGCGGCAACTTTCTGGGTGGGTTCTCCAAGGACCTGACGAGCTCGTTCTCAAGCGTCTATTGGGTGGTTGCATTGTTGCTGTTCGTGCAATGCGTGATGGTCGTCATGTTGGGTAAACCGCAGGTGTTGCCGATGGAGGGTCAGCGGCCATGAGTGATGTTGCGCAGGGCCCAAACCCGGATCTGCATGCCTTTGCCTTCAGCCATCCGCGCGCCGAGCGCGCGCGCCTGGGGCAGACGCCCAGGGTCATCTGGATGACGGGCATCTCCGCATCCGGCAAGTCGACCATCGCCGATGCGCTCGACATGGCCCTGCAGGCGCAAGGACGCCTGACCTGCATCATCGACGGTGATTCGGTGCGCGCAGGGCTGTGCCGGGACCTGGGTTTCACCGACCGTGACCGTGATGAGAACATTCGGCGGGTTGCGGAAGTGGCGCGCCTGATGCTCGATGCCGGGCTGATGGTGATCGTGGCGCTGATCTCCCCATCGTCCGCCAGCCGGCATTACGCACGCTCGATCATCGGCAATGAGTTTTTTGTTGAAGTGCATGTGGATGCGCCACTGGAAACCGCCGAGAGACGCGACCCTAAAGGCCTATACAAGAAAGCCCGCCAAGGATTGATCAAGCACTTCACCGGGATTGATTCCCCCTATGATGTGCCGGTTTTTCCGGAGGTTCATTTGGATACCCGGGCGCTTTGCGTTGCGCAGTCGGTGGAGGTGATCCTCGATTGGCTGGCACGCAACGACGATCACACATAGCCGCTGGTCTTTGCACCGCAGTGCCGGTGTTTGCATGTCCGGAAAACAAGGTAATCTGCGCCATCGCAGCACTACCGCGTTTCAGGAGCAGTCATGACACATTTCACGGGTACTGCAAAATCGATTCGTTTGATTGGCGGGGCCCGGGTATTGGACTTTATCAACACCACCAATGGCCGCCGCCCTGGCTCTGCACTCAAAGTGCTGGAGGAACGGCTCACCAGTTTTCAATTCTTCTTTGAATGGGCGCTGCATGCCTCGCTGGTCTCTGCCCAGGAATTCGAGGCGTACAGGCCAATGGTGTTCGACTCGCCTATCTCCTACCAGCCGGATCTGGACGCCGTGATTGCCTTCCGGGAGTGCCTGTATGCGGCGTTTTATCCGCTGTCGCTGGGGCGGGCGGCCCCCGACGAAGCCTTGCAGCAGATCAACCTCGGCTTGCAGCAAGGAGTGGGCCGGCGGGTGCTGCGTTCGGTCGAAGGCCTGCCGGCCTGGGAATGGAAACCCTGCGCTGATGCCCAGGCGCTGAGCGCGATGTTGATCGGGCGTCTGGCGATCGATGCGACGCAACTGCTGGTCAGCACTGATCTTCGCGAACTCAAGAGTTGCACCGCCACCGACTGCGATTGGATCTTTCTGGACAGCTCCAAGAACAAACTGCGCAAATGGTGCCAGATGAGTGTGTGCGGCAGCCGGGAGAAATTGAGCCGCCTCCGGCAGGCGCTGTAAGGGGTAAACCTGGACTAACTCGCCGCGATCAGCAATAGACCTATTTCTTACAGCCCCGCAGGACCTATCCCTGTGGGATCAGGAACCGATTCCGACATAAACGCCACACATGGGCTAGCTGATGGGCTTCGACATGCGTTGGAGCGACAAGCTGAAGATCGCATCCACCCTACTGGAGAAAATTATGTCGGTATCGATGTCCGATACACCCGCATTTGCCTCATCACCCACTGATCTTTCGCAGATTCATTCCAAGCCTGAGACCAAAGCCGGTCGACCGGCGCCTGTGGTCAACACTGCTGCGAACGTCAGCTTTGTGCCGCGTGAGGGCCAGGGCGGGCCGGTGTTCGGCAAACATTACCCTTCAACAGGGCGTCATCTTCCTGTCGAGCACCTGGCCCCCAACCTTAGCGCACCGGCGCTGTCGAGCTTTATGGACGCGTTCAAGCATTGGATGAGCCAATGGTTTTCAGGGCATCGCCCACCCATGGGGCCGGGCTACCACAGGCCACCGGCAAAACCGGATCCGGCGTGCAGCCATGCACCGTCGCGCCCCAACCCTCATGGTGATAAACCGTACCCGAACCCGATAGGCAAGCCACACCCGCACTACGCACGCAAAACCAATGAACAGCTGGCGCAGCAGTTGCAGCGGCACTTCAACGCTTTCAGCGACCCGTTGAAACCTGGGTATGTGAGTGCTGACAGCATCTACGCGATGGCGAAAAAGGGCTGGTCGTTCGATCCCGTCACGAACGCAAACATTCGCCTGGCCAATGAACTGCTAAGGCGTCCCGAACTTATGAGTGCCCTTGACCGGAACACGTCGACCGGGGCATTGGACGGGCTGATCGACCGGCAAAATGTCAACGTGGTCATAAAAGGAAAGAACGCCTTCAAGTACAAGACTGACAAGCAGTTGGCGGGCGAGATGCTCAAGCATTTCAATGCGTTGAAGAGCAATTCCTGGGATGGGCAGCTGAGTTTCAATGAGCTGAGGGGGCTGGCCGCGCAGCGGCCGAGCGGAAACGCTTCCAAGGATCACGTCATCCAACTGGCCCAGGAAATTCTCAAGCGCAGCGACGTGCTGACGATCATGGACAATCTTGCCGGGCGTGACGGTGACGGTCGAATCAGTTGGCGAGCGCTTTATTTGCTTTCCCGCTGATCGATACCCAGGCGCCGTCACCTGATGACGGCGCCTGCTGTTGTTTTGTCAGGAACTGTTTACGCGGGTTTGCCACATAGGTGATACCGACGTTGATCGAATCGGTCGCGTTTCAGATCCCGAACCAGGGCTAAAAATGACGTCAACCTCGTTTAATTCTCCCCAACACGGTGGTCAGGACCGCTTTCACAGTGCCCAGGATGCCGGTGCGCCGGTCCTCAGCAATGACCACGTCGTGCAAGACCCTCTGACTGCGCCGCACATGCATGCGGTGGAAGCCCGACGGATGAAGACCTTCGAAGGCCAGCGCAAATTCCAGGCACCGGTCGCGGATGACTTTTCCCGGGGCATGCTCGCCACCGGGAAGGTGAACGGTGATGACACGCCCTCACTCAGATACACCGGACTGATCAACAGTCTGGCAGCCTGGTGGCGTCGGTAAAGGGCGTCCTGGCGGCGTTTTTACATGCTGTCATCTGTATTCGACGATCATCTGGAACTGTCGTGTTCGCCCAGCCACACATGAGGCACTTGTCTGAGTTGAACCCATTTGATGGTTTCAATCGCCATGCTGGCGAGCATCGGGCAGGTACGTATTGGAAAGCGTTGGAGAGAGTCCATGACAATCGAGGGTGCACTACCTCACGTTCGACCCTTGGCCCTTGACGGGCCAGCCCTGCGAACCACCGCGCCAGCACCGGCCGCATCCGCTGAAACGCTGGAAGCACCGTACTCTGAGCGCCCAATCGGAGAGCCTCGCAGGCCCCTGCAACCGCGCGCGTCAGTGTCGGTGCTGCATCACCGGGCGTTGCAGAATTTACCTGCTGCGCGCGCCAACCTTCCCCCACCCGGTGCCACTTCCACCGATAGCCAACTGGCAACCGCCCTGGAAAAAGCCTTCGGCCTGCTGCACCCGTTCATCAGCGACGGGCGTTTGACCTGGTCGTCATTGCAACGTATTGGCGCGCAACCTCAGGGTGAGAGCGAGGAGCGGGATCGAGCGATTCAGGTAGTCGGCGAAATACTCAAGCGTCCACGGCTGAGCGATGCCATTTTGAGTCGCGACGGCTATATCACGCGCGATAGCCTCAGGGGCGCGGCCCAGGCGTTGCAGGGCAACAGCTCACCTGGCGTGTTCAGCCAGGATCCGTTTCACGTCAAAAGCAACGCCCACGTGGTTCAGGCGCTGCAAGGGCAGTTTGAGCAATTGAGAGACAGGACCCAGGACCGGACATATCTCTTCGAACAACACCAGTACGTCGAAATTGCCACGCTCAAAACCGTCATGCAGGACCCCTATGCCGTTGATCAACAGGGTGTACCGGTGCTTGACCCGTTCACCGGCATGCCCAGGCCCAGGTACAGCGAGTTTTGCGTCTATACGGCAAAGAACATCGTTGAACGTCCAGGTTTACTGAGCGCACTCGAACGTGCAAACGCCACGCGCTTGTTTGGCCCGTTTCAAAAGGACGGCTGGCTCAGCAACAAGAGCCTCGAGCGCTGGCTCGAACAAGACGAGGCTTATAAAGCGCGATGAACACTGTGCTTACACTTTTAGAATTTTGCCGCTGATGGCCACACCCGCCAGCAACAAGGCTATCAGCACGAAGGCAGTACTCAGGCTACTGCCATGGGCGACAAAACCGATCACAGCGGGGCCGGCGAGAATCCCGGCGTACCCCAAGGTCGTGATCGCCGGCACTGCGATATGTTCCGGCATGACCGTTTGCTTGCCCACCGCTGTGTAGAGCACCGGCACGATATTCGAACAGCCGGCCCCCACCAATGCATAGCCCAGCAGTGCGGTTTCCCATGTTGGCAACAAGGTCGCCAATAACAGGCCGGCAGTGGCCAGTGCGCCGCCGATCACGATCACTCGGGCAGCGCCCAGGCGCCGCACGATGGCATCGCCGGTCAGCCGTCCGACGGTCATGGTCAGTGCGAAGGCCGCATAACCGAGGCCCGCGTAGGCTTCATCAAGACCGCGTTCGCCACTGAGGAACACCGCGCTCCAGTCGAGTACCGCGCCTTCGGCCAAAAACACGATAAAGCACAGGCAGCCGATAAACAGCACCACGCCATGGGGAATCGCGAACGCCGGGCCCGAGCTTTCGCTGCCATAAGGCAGTAAGTGTGGGCCGGCCTTCAGCAGTGCCAGCGCCATGATGACGATTACCACAAAGGTGGCTTGCAAGGGCGACATGCCCAGCCCCAGCAACCCCGAAACCCCGGCGGCGCCAACAATACCCCCCAGGCTGAACAACCCATGGAAGCCCGACATCATGGTCTTGCCACTGGCCCGTTCAACGATCACCGCCTGCAAATTCACCGTGGAATCCACGGTGCCGAGGCCTGCGCCAAACAGGAACAACCCGGCGATCAGCAACGGGATCGAGCTGACCGTTGCCAGCATTGGCAAGGCCAGGCAGATCATGATCGTGCCGGCGCTCAATACACGTCGGCAACCATAGCGGGAGGCCAAGGCGCCAGCCGCCGGCATCGCGATGATCGAGCCCACCCCCAGGCACAACAACAGCAGGCCCAACGTGCCCTCATTCAGCTGTGCCCGCGCTTTGGCATAGGGCACCAGCGGCGCCCAGGCCGCGATGCCGAAGCCAGCGATGAAAAATGCAATACGGGTGGACATTTGCTCAAGCCGCCCGGGAACCACGGGCGCGGAGGTGGGGATGGCAGTCATGAAAAATCCTTGATTTTGCGGTCAACGCACGAGGTCCGGCGTGACATCCTTGCACATCAGGCAGTGGGGGGCGAGCCGGGTTCCCTCGGCATCATCTCTGCAACGCCCATCAGGTTCCTTTCGCTGATGGCGTCGGCAAGGCCCACGAAGGCTTTTACCAGGCCTACCGCGCGTTGCGTCATTTCGTGTTGCGCTACCTCGACCAGTTCCATGTCGGCCAGCGCATTATCATCTGTGGCCACAGCCTTGGCGGTGCCATTGCGTTGCTTCTGGCTCAAGGGCTGCGCCGAATTTCCGAGGCCAACTACAACGTCCTTCTCTACACCTACGGTGCCCCGCGGGCTGGCGACTCGGAATTCACGGCTGGCGCAGCGGCTCTGATCCATCATCGTATCGTCAACCACAATGACCCCGTTCCCAGTGTTCCGGCGCCTTGGATGAACACCACCGCCAAACTCTGGGTCCCGGGCGCCGTCACGCTGTTCAGTGCGCCCAGCGCGGGTGGCCTGATGTTCGCCGCCGGCCTGGTGCGTGTCGGGGGTAACCCGTACCAGCACCACGGCGAGCAACAACACTTCATGCCGATTATTCTCCCGGATGGAACGCACTCATCCATCCTGTGGAAACCGGGTTGCGAGTCAATCGAAGAGTCAGGCCGCAATCGGGCGCTACGCAATCAGGGCGATATGCCTGAGCGCGATGGGCTGATCAAACAGTTGGTGCAATACAAACAGCACTTCATGACCGCCAGCTATATTCCGGCTGCCTGGGCGACGTTGCGTCGCTGGCAACAAACCCTGGACAGCAACGGCCCGCTGGTGACCCAAAGGGAGTTTGAGCTGCTCGACCATGCCCTTGCGTCCATGCGCAAACAGCTGCAGGACAAGCGCCGGGAACTGACCCGACATCGACCGGCCAACGACCGTGGCTACGAACATCACGAGCCGTTGAATGCCGAAATCGACCGCTTGCACCGCAGCCGTGAACGCCTGCAAAACCTTCGCTGGCGCCGCCTCGAGGCCCGCGATGTGTACGGCAGTCAGGCCCTGGCCGCCCACTTGCAACCAAGCCTCAAGCGCTGGTTCAGTCATCGTGAGAATCGAGCACTGTCCCAAGTCGCCAGCATCCCACCCAGCCAAGATAACGAGCGGGGCAGGGCGCAGCCGTTGGATATCGACTCTATTGTCTGAACTGCAGGGCTACACAAACTCCACCTGAGCCGGATGACGTCTCATCAACACCTTGCCATCGCGAATCGAATACAGCGGCAGGCCTTGGCTGCGAATCACCTCGTAGTCACTGTCCGCAGAAAGGATCAGCAGGTTGGCGGGGCGGCCAGGTTCCAGACCGTAGCGATCACCCAGAGCCATCGCCTTGGCACTGTTGTCGGTCACCAGGTCCAGGGCATTTTGCAAGTTGCGGTAGCCGAGCATATGGCAGATGTGCAACCCGGCTTCCAGCACCCGCAGGATGTTGCCGTTGCCGAGGGGGTACCAGGGATCGACGATGGAGTCCTGGCCGAAGCACACGTTCATGCCGGCTTCGAGCAGTTCGTTGACCCGTGTCACGCCACGGCGTTTCGGGAAGCTGTCGAAACGGCCTTGCAAATGGATGCTTTCGGTCGGGCACGAGACGAAGCTGATGCCCGAATGCCCCAGCAGGCGAAACAGCTTGGCGCAGTAGGCGTTGTCGTAAGAACCCATGGCGGTAGTGTGGCTGGCAGTGACCCGCGCGCCCATGTCGCGGCTGCGGGCTTCTTCGGCCAGCACTTCGAGGAAGCGTGAGTGGGGGTCATCAGTTTCGTCGCAGTGCACGTCCACCAGGCAGCCGGTGCGTTCGGCCAGGTCCATCAGGAACTTCACCGAACTCACACCTTGGTCACGGGTGTATTCAAAGTGCGGGATGCCACCGATAACATCGGCGCCCAGGCGAATGGCCTCTTCCATCAACTCGCGGCCATTGCGGAATGACTCGATGCCTTCCTGGGGGAACGCGACAATCTGCAAATCAATCAGGTGCGCGCTGTCTTCGCGCACTTGCAGCATCGCTTTGAGCGCCGTGAGGTCCGGGTCGGTCACATCGACGTGGGTGCGTACGTGCTGAATGCCGTGGGCGGCAAGGGCCTGGATGGTTTTCGTGGCTCGGGTCCGGGTGTCTTCTTCGGTGATGGTGGCTTTGCGTTCGCCCCAGCATTCGATGCCCTCAAACAGCGTACCGCTCATGTTCCAGCGTGGTTCGCCGGCAGTGAGCGTGGCGTCCAGGTGGATATGCGGTTCCACGAACGGTGGAATCACCAGGTTGCCGGCGGCATCCAGGTCATCGGTCGCCAGTAGCGGCGCTGCCGTTTGCAGGGTGATGCTGGCGATCCGGCCATTTTCCAGGTGCAGATCATGCAGGCCTTCACGGTTGCGCAGGCGGGCGTTGATGATGTGCATGGGCAAGTTCCTCTTGGCTGAAAACAATCAGGCAGACAGCCGCCAGATCATCAGGGCAATGCCGATGTCCAGGCGGTCATATGATTATCCAGCGACAGCCCGCACAGGGCTTCGATGCGCTGGACGCGGTGCGTCAGGGGGTTGCGGTGCAGGGCCAGGCGCTGGACGGCGGCCATCAGGTTAGCATTTTCATGGAACCAGGCTGCCAGGGTAGGCATCAGACTCAGCCAATCGGCCAGCCGTCGGCGACGGTCAGGCTCATGCCTGGGCGTCAGCCAGAGGCACACGTACACGCAACACGGCGGTGAGCACGATGTAGGTCAGCGAGGCGGCAGCGATGCCCACCAGCGGCGCGACCCACGGCGAGTTGAACGCCAGCACGGTGCCCACGGCATACGCCACCAACCCCGTCAAGTTGAACGCCGGCAGGCGAACCTCGGCCAGGCGCGGGTATTGGCCGCGATAGCGGTAAAAGAAGTCCGCCATGATCACCCCGCCGATCGGTGGGATCACCGTGCCCAGCAGGATCAGGTACGGCACCAGCATGTCGTACATGCCCAGCAGTGCCAGCAGGGTGCCGATCACCGCGCCGGCCAGGGTCACGGTCTTGCGGCGTCGGGTGCGCAACAGGTTGCAGCCGGCCACGGCAAAGTTGTAGATGGTGTTGTCCTGGGTGCTCCAGATATTGAGCAGCAACATGGCCATCGCCGCCATGGCAAAGCCTTGCAGCAGCAACACCTCGACCACGTCAGGTTGCTGATAAACGATCGCGCCGTAGGCCCCGATCAGCACCATCAAGCCATTGCCGATAAAGAAACCGATCAGGCTGGCCAGTACCGCCACCTTGGCCGAGCGGGAAAACCGTGTCCAGTTGGTGGCCTGGGTTGCACCGCTGACGAACGTACCGAACACCAGAGTGATTGCCGTGGACATGTCCAACTCACTGGTGGGCACCACCGCCAGCAGACCGTCCCAACCGCCGACTTTCTGAGTGGCAACCCACATCGACAGAAACAGCAACAGGCCCATGGCCGGTACCGCGATGTAAGACAGAATCTCCAGCCCGCGGTAACCCACATAGGCCGTGGCGCAAAACATCAGGCCGAATACCACCATCAAGGCCAGCACGCTGCCCTGACTCAGTTCGAAATACTTGCCCAACACCACGGCGGCAGTGGCGGTGCCCCAGGCGTACCAGCCGATCTGGGTGAAACCGAGGATTAAGTCACTGAGCTTGCTGCCCATTTCGCCAAAACAGAAGCGCCCCATCAGTACCGAGTTCAAGCCGCTCTTGAAGGCGATATAGCCCAGGCCAGCGGCATACATACCCAGCAGCAGGTTGCCTATGGCCACTACGCCGAGCATCTCGGTAAAACTGAACGCCACGCCCAGCTTGCCCCCGGCAAACATGGTCGCGGTAAAAAACGTAAAGCCCAACAGCACCATGGCCGTCGAGGCCAGGCCCTTGCGCGCATGCATGGGGACTTCGCTTAAGGGGTAATCGTTGCCCGGTTCTTGCTGCGTCATGTGCCTTGCTCCCTGAATGAGTGACGCAGGCCCGTTGCACCGCGCGTGCCATATCCGCAGCAGTGACGGGCGCACGGTGGCTGCTGTGCAGCGTGCACAGTATTTATAGCTAAACAGGGGACAAATGCAGGGTTGAGTGGCCGCTCCCAGTCAGGCACGAAAGCGGTGCAACGGTGATACAAAATGGATCCGTCGAACAATGGCTGTGTGGTCTCGAAGGCCGCCATCCGCGTCACTTGGTCCACCCGTCACGCTGTAGAGCGACCGTGCCGTTGCCGTGAGCCCGGCCTCTTCGCGGATTTCCTTGACGATGTTTTGCGCAGCTGACAGACCGATAGCCGCGTAGCCGCCCGGCACGGCCCAGCAGCCGTCGGTCAATTCGCGTACCAGTAGGATTCGGTCAGCCTCTATGACGGCGCCGGGTACGTCGAGCATCGGTGTCGAACACCGCTGGGCGAAGTCCGGGACCAGGCCGGTGATTCGCTCCAACAGGTGGGTTTTTCACATCCCAGGCTTACTCGCCGCGGTAGATGCAGCCGCTGGTGCAGGTCTCATGGATACGGATCGCGCTGAGTTCCGGCAACAGCGGTTTGAGCTCATTCCAGATCCACTTGGCCAGCACTTCGCTGGTCGGATTTTCCAGGCCTGGGATGTCATTGAGGTAGTTGTGGTCGAGGCGTTCATAGAGCGGCTTGAAAATCGCCTTGATCTCCGAGAAGTCGCGAATCCAGCCGGTATGGGGATCCAGGTCGCCGCTCAGGTGGATCGCCACCTTGAACGAATGCCCATGCAGGCGCCCGCATTTATGGCCGTCCGGTACATGCGGCAGGCGGTGGGCGGACTCGAAGGTAAACTCTTTGAAGATTTCCACAGTATTTTCAGCTCGGTCAGGTATCTGGCAGGCGGCGAGTTTAGCAGCTTGATCCGCCACCGCGCATGCCGCTCGGTCAAAGCGCCTGCAAGCGCTCGCCCAGCTTGCCGTTATCCGCCAGTTGCAGAAACTCATCCCCCAACCGTTGGCTCTCGCTCATCGCGGTTTGCCAGTATTTGTTGCGGCTCGGGTCATCGCCCAAAAAGCGTTTGAAGTCGCTACGGTCGGGCAGCTTGCCGTAGGGCAGGCGGGCCAGATACTCCCTGGACGGCGCCAGCAGCAACACATTCTGCAAACCCTGCCGATTGCTGCGCCGCCAGGGCAGGCCTTTGTCGAACCAGCCAGGGATGACCCGGTCGGTGAAATGCGGGTACAGCACGATGTCATCGCCGTGGTACGGCAGGTCGAGGTGGTAGTCCAACAGCCCACCGTCGCGGTAGGTGCCGGCGCCGGCCCCCGGCAAGTCGCGCACGCCTTGCATCACCATCGGGATCGAGCCCGAGGCCAGCAGCGCCTGGCGCAGGTTGCCCAGGTCCAGGTCGAGAAAGCGCGAGGGGAAATCCTGTAACGGGTGTACCGGTGGCGGTTGGCGCGGGTCGTGGATGATCAGTCGTTCGAAATGCCGCGACAACCGCGCACGGCCGCGCAGGTTATCGGCGATCACCGACGACAGGCCCAGCCCCAGGCGCCCACGGTGATCATCGGCGAGCAGGCCGTGGCTTTTGACCACCATGATGTTCAGGCGGTAGTGGGGGTTGTCCAGCACCCGCGCATCGCGGCCGGCCAGCAGGTCGTCGAGCATGCGTCGGCAGCTCTGGCTCACCTCGGCCATGGTGACGCCCTTGGCAAAACGTTGTTCGTTGTACAGCCGGCCGAGCTCCAGCAAGCCTTGCACGGGGTCGGGCAGGCAGGCGCTGGCAAAGCGCCATGAGCCGATGGACGCGCCGATCAACGCCCGCTCCCGCGGGGCGCGGGCCAGCCAGTCGCCGAACAGGGCCAGGTCCAAGCCCTGAATGCCCAGGGCCTTGGGGCCGCCAGCCGCACCGGGAAGGATGCCGACGTCTGCGGGCGCAAGACCCTGTTCGCGGATGCGGGTGAACGCGCGGTTGCCGGCCTTGAGGGTCAGGGCGGGAAACTTGATGTGGATGGCTGTCATACCGGTCTCTATTGAAGCGAGCGGGGCAGTATAGGAAATCTCGCAGGTTGTGGGAAAAGGCTTACCCGCAATTGCCATGGTGGCAATTCAGTTTCAGTTAAGTTGCAGCAGGTACGGTGGCCGGCGTAGGAAAAACATCATGTAACGGAGACTTATCATGAAGCGCCTCACAGCTCTGGTCGCCGCCGCTATCATCGCCTTCACGGCGACTCAGGCCGGAGCCGTGGACCCGGACAAACCGCGGGTTGTGCCGGCCACTGTTACAATTGTTGCGTTTGACGAACTGGAAGCCACGGCACTGGCCCTGCACCCCGGCTCCACGCTGTTGGACACCGACCTGGACGAGGACTACGGCAAGTACGTCTACGAAGTCGAAGTGCGTGATAACAACGGCATTGAGTGGGACGTTGAATTGGACGCGCTCACCGGCCAGGTTCTCAAGAATCATCAGGATACGTAATGAAGGAAAATTTACGCACCGGCAGTCGAGTGGCATTGTTGCTCGTGGTGTTCTGCTCGGGTCTGCAGGCTCGCGACCTCAACCAGGACGAAGCCCTGGCTTTGCGACAGCAGGGGGTGATCCTGCCGCTGGAGCAACTGCTGCATCAGGCCATGGCGCGCTACCCAGGCTCGCGTTTGCTGGAGGCTGAGCTTGAGAAAAAACACGGGCAATATGCCTATGAAGTGGAACTGGTGACCACCGAGGGGGTGGTGCGCGAGATTAAACTCGATGCCACGTCCGGTGCGCTGATTAAAGATGAGGAAGACTGATGCGCCTGCTGCTGGTGGAAGACAATGTACCCCTGGCCGATGAGCTGCTGGCCGGCCTGCAACGCCAGGGCTACGCCGTCGACTGGCTGGCCGATGGGCGTGACGCCGTGTACCAGGGGCGCAGCGAGCCCTATGACCTGATCATCCTCGACCTTGGCCTGCCCGGTTTGCCCGGCCTTGAGGTGTTGGCGCAATGGCGTGCCGCCGCGCTGGCGATTCCGGTGCTGATCCTCACCGCACGCGACTCCTGGGCCGAACGTATCGAAGGGCTCAAGGCCGGCGCCGACGATTACCTGAGCAAGCCCTTTCACCCCGAAGAGTTATACCTGCGCATCCAGGCGCTGTTGCGCCGCTCCCACGGCCGGGCCAACCAGCCCACCCTGCAAGCCGCCGGCCTGCATCTGGATGAAGGGCGCCAGTGTGTACTGCGCGATGGCGACGAGATCCAGCTGACCGCCGCTGAATTCCGCCTGTTGCGTTATTTCATGTTGCACCCCGAGCAGATCCTGTCCAAAAGCCATCTGGCCGAACATCTGTATGACGGCGAAACCGAACGCGATTCCAACGTGCTGGAAGTCCACGTCAACCACCTGCGCCGTAAGCTGGGGCGTAGCGTGATCGAGACCCGGCGCGGCCAGGGTTATCTGTTTGGCGCCAACCCTGCATGAGGTCGATCCAACGGCGCTTGAGCCTGGGGTTGATCAGCGTGATGGTGATCGTCGGCGTGGTGCTGGCGCAAACCAGTCTGTGGTTGTTCGAAGCCGGTTTGCAGCGCTACCTGGAAGCGGGGTTGCGCAACGATTCCGAAAACCTGCTGGTGGCGCTGGTGCGTGGGCCCAACGGCGTGCAGCTGGATGAACAGCGCCTGTCGCCGGCTTATCAACGGCCGTTTTCCGGGCATTACTTTCGTATCGACTTTGCCGACGTCCACTGGCGATCGCGCTCGTTGTGGGATCAGGAACTGCCCCAACTGCCCGAGGCCGGGCTTAAGGGCAACCTGCAACTGGGGCCTGAAGGTCAGCAATTGCTGGTGTTGCGTTCGGACTACAAGCGCTTTGGCCAATCGATTTCCATCAGCGTGGCCCAGGACTACACCCCGGTACGGGAAAGTTTCCGGCTGATGCGTCAGATCGGTCTGGTGTTGGGCCTGGCGGCGCTGCTGCTGGTGTTGATCCTGCAACGGCTTACCGTACGCCGCGCCTTGCGCCCGTTGGAAACCGCGCGTAACCAGATCGCCCAGTTGCAACAGGGCCAGCGCTCGCAACTCGACACCCAGGTGCCGCTGGAGCTGGAGCCGCTGGTGGCGCAGATCAACCACCTGCTGGCCCACACCGAAGACAGCCTCAAGCGCTCGCGCAACGCGCTGGGCAACCTGGGGCATGCGCTGAAAACCCCGTTGGCCGTGATGCTGAGCGCGGCGTCGAGCGAGGCGCTCAAGGACCGCCCCGAACTGAGCAAACTGCTGCGCGAACAACTGGAGCAGGTGCAGCAGCGCCTCAACCGTGAACTCAACCGCGCCCGCCTGGCTGGCGAAACCCTGCCGGGCGCGTTGTTCGACTGCGAAAAGGAACTGCCCGGTCTGTTGGCCACCCTGAGCATGATCCACGGTGAACACCTGGACCTCAGCTGTCACGCCGAACCCGGCCTGCACCTGCCCTGGGATCGCGAAGATTTGCTTGAGCTGTTGGGCAACCTGCTGGACAACGCCTGCAAGTGGGCGGACGCGTACATTCGTCTGAGCGTCAGCCAAACCGAGCACAGCTACCTGCTGGCAGTGGAAGACGACGGCCCCGGCATCCCCGAAACCCAACGTGACCAGGTGTTCAGCCGCGGCGCGCGCCTGGATGAACAAATCGATGGCCACGGCCTGGGCCTTGGGATCGTGCGGGATATCGTCGAGGTGTGGGGCGGGGTGTTGCAGTTGCAGGAGAGCGAATTGGGTGGGCTCAAGGTGTTGATCGAGTTACCCAAGCGCCACGCCTGAGGCGGTGCCATCTCACTGTGGGAGCGCGGCTCCCACAAGGAAGGTCTGCATATCGGAAGCGGTGCAGGGGTACTAAACGCGAAACTGATCCATCAAGCCCTGCTGCTGATTCGCCAGGCTGTTCAGCGCCTGGCTCACCCGCGCCGATTCATTGGCCTGCTCCGAGAGTGACTCGGTCACATCGCGAATGGTCGCCACGTTGCTGTTGATCTCCTCGGCTACCGCGCTCTGCTCTTCGGCGGCGCTGGCGATTTGCAGGTTCATGTCGCTGATCACCGTGACCGCCTCGCCGATCTGGCGCAACGCGGTCACTGCTTGGCCGACCTGTTCGACACTGCCCTGGGCCTGGCGATAACTATTGCCCATGGCGCCGACCACGTCTGCGGTGCCGCTTTGCAATTGCTCGATCACCAGGCGGGTTTCCTCCACCGATTCCTGGGTGCGCCGCGCCAGGTTGCGCACCTCATCGGCGACCACTGCAAACCCTCGCCCGGCCTCGCCCGCGCGGGCGGCTTCGATGGCGGCGTTGAGTGCCAGCAGGTTGGTCTGCTCGGCGATGCCGCGAATCACTTCCAGCACCGAGCCGATTTTCTCGCTATTGCCGGCCAGGCCTTCAACCTGAGCCATGGCCGTGCTCATGTCCGCGGCGAGATGACCGATATTGGTCGTGGTCTGGTCGATTACCGTGAGGCCGTCGCGGGTGGCCTGGTCGGCATCGCGCGCCGCTTGGGCCGCCTGGGCCGCGCTGCGGGCCACGTCCTGGGCGGTGGCGCTCATTTCGTGGGAGGCCGTTGCCACTTGATCGACCTGGCGGTACTGCTGCTCCATGCCGGCACTGGTTTGGGTGGCGATTGCGGCCGACTGGTCGGCGGTGCCACGGGCGTCCTGCACCGAGCGTTTAACCTCGGCAATGATCGGTTGCAGCTTATCCAGGAAGCGGTTGAACCAGCCGGCCAGTTGCCCCAGTTCGTCCCGGTTGGCGTACGCCAGGCGCCGAGTCAAATCGCCTTCTCCGCTGGCGATGTCTTCAAGCATGTGCGCCACGCCCAGGATCGGCCGCGTCACGCTGCGGGCCATCAGCCACACCAGGATCAGGCCGATGACCGCCGCCAACAGGCCGAGGCCGAGTTCGAGCAGCGTGCCACGGGCATTGTCGGCATCCAATTGCGCCTTCAACGCTTGGGCGGGGCCCACCAGCACGTGTTCCGGCACATCCAGCAGCACGCCCCACAGCTTGCCGTCGGGGATCGGCGCGAAGGGCGCGAGCACCTTGAGCTGATGGTCGGTACGCACGCTGCGGGTCTGTGGGCCGCTGGCCAATGCGCTGATCAACTGCGCGCCGCTGACGGTGTCGACCTGGTCCAGGCGTTGGCTCAGCTTGCCGGCATCGGCGCTGTAGCCGGCCAGCACACCGGTGGGGCTGAGAATGCTGACCTGGGTCTGGCCGTCATAGAGCTTCTGGCTGGCTTGCTGGCTGACGGCCTGCAGGCTGTTGAGGTTGATGTCCACCGACAACGATGCGATGACTTTGCCGTTGACGGTCAACGGAAACACGATGCTGGTCATCAGCACGTTGTGGCCGTCGATCACATAAAAGTAGGGTTCGATCACGCAGGGCTTGAGCGTGGTGCGCGGGCAGGTGAACCAGGCGTTGGCTTTTTCGCCGCTGGAGCCGACGCGGGTGTCGGTCATGTCGCTTTCCGGCAGCGCCATCGAGGTGAGCGTTCCCGGCGTCGGCTGCGACCAGTAAAGGGCGAAGCGCCCCTTGTCGTTGCTGCCCAGCTCTGCCTGACCGGCGAACAATTCGTCCTTGCCGTCCAGGGCATTGGCTTCGAACACCAGGGAAATACCGAGCAGTTCCGGGTTGGCCTGCAATGCCGCCCTGACCTGGCGGGTCAGGTCTTCGCGGGTGTCAAAGGCGTCGAGGAAGCGTTTTTCGGCCTGTTCACGCAAAAACAGCACCTGGCGGGAAAAACCATGGCCGTATTGGTAGGCGTCCATGAACTGGCGACGAATGCCCAGTGCCTGCGCTTCGCCCTGGGCCTCAATGCGCGCCTGCGCGGCGGTATCGAGCATGTGCATGCTGGCGGCCTGAACCTGCTCCGAGCTCTGCGCCATGCGGTACAACGACAACCCCACCAGCAGGGTCACGATCCCCAGCAGGCAGAGGCCGGCGAGTAGGGTGATTTTCCATTGAATGGAGAGTTGTCTAAGCGACATCGGTACATCCTTACCTGAACACACAGAGAAAGGCGTATCGGCCGCCACAGACGCTTCTTTATTCAAACGTTCAATTTAAACCTGAAATCGGCGTCGTTTTTTGACATGTGGCCCCGCCTGCTGCAAAGTGCGCGCCCTCTAATAAGACCTCCTTTAAAGCCTGCACGCGGGTTTCCAGCCAACGGCCACCCAGGCGTGGGCATGCCTGTTTTTTATGTTTCTGCTTGAGGTAACCATGATTAACGCAGTCATCGCCGCGGTCGGCACCATGCTGGTGCTCAGCCTGTCCCGTGTGCATGTGGTCATCGCCATCATCGTCGGCGCCCTGGTGGGTGGCTTGACCGGTGGCCTGGGCATCGAGGCCACGCTCAAGGCGTTCAACGGCGGCCTGGGCGGCGGGGCGACCGTGGCGTTGTCCTACGCGCTGCTTGGAGCGTTCGCGGTGGCGATTGCCAAGTCCGGCCTGGCCCACGCGTTGGCCGACAAGGCGCTGTTGCTGGTCGACCGCCAGGAAGCCAGCGGCGGCAGCCACGTCAAATGGCTGTTGATCGGCCTGCTGGGGGGGGTGGCGATTGCTTCGCAGAACATCCTGCCGATCCACATTGCGTTTATTCCGCTGCTGGTACCGCCGCTTCTTTATGTGCTGACCAAGCTGCAACTGGATCGCCGTCTGATTGCCTGTGTGATGACCTTCGGTCTGATCACCCCCTACATGTTCCTGCCGGTGGGCTTCGGCAATATCTTCCTCAACCAGATCCTGCTGGCCAATGTGGCCAACGGCGGCGTGGACATCAGCCAGGTCAACGTGACCCACGCCATGAGCCTGCCGGCCCTGGGCATGGTGGTCGGCCTGCTGGTGGCGGTGTTTTTCAGCTACCGCAAAAAGCGCGTGTACGACCTGAAGAAAATCGAGCGGGTCGAGCAAGTGGCGGTGCAGTACAACCCACTGACCCTGCTGGTGGCCGGCCTGGCGATTGCTGCGGCGTTCATCATTCAACTGTGGCTGGACTCGATGATCATCGGCGCCCTGGCCGGCTTTCTGATCTTCTCGGTGTCGGGCATCGTGCGCTGGCGCGACACCGATGACCTGTTCACCGAAGGCATGAAAATGATGGCCATGATCGGCTTCATCATGATCGCCGCCTCAGGCTTTGCCGAGGTGCTCAAGGCTACCGGCGACGTGCGTTCGCTGGTGCAAGCCTCGGCGGCCTATATCGGGCACAGCCGTGGCGTCGGCGCTTTGCTGATGCTGCTGGTGGGCTTGCTGGTGACCATGGGCATTGGCTCGTCGTTTTCCACGGTGCCGATCCTCGCCGCGATTTTTGTGCCGCTGTGCGTGCAGTTGGGATTCAGCCCGATGGCCATCGTGTGCATCGTCGGCACGGCGGGCGCGTTGGGCGATGCCGGCTCGCCTGCGTCGGACTCCACCCTGGGCCCGACCTCCGGCCTGAACAGCGACGGCCAGCACCACCACATCTGGGACACCGTGGTGCCGACCTTTCTGCACTACAACCTGCCATTGCTGGCCTTTGGCTGGCTGGCCGCGATGACGCTTTGATCCTTGTTGTCCGCCCTCGTGGCTATCTGTGAGGGAGCTGCGGTGGTGAATGGGGCTTGTTGTGGTGAGCGGGCCATATCAGATTCCCCCAACAAGCCCACCCACAAACACATTGCCGTCTACAGAACCTGCGCCCGCGGCCGATATACCTCTCAAGTCGCCCAATAAGAGAGAAAAGCCATGCGTCTGAGTCTGAAGGCCAAAGTCCTGTCCCTCGCCGTTGTACCGGTGTTGCTGTTTGCTCTGGTGATCAGCCTGACCACCGTGTGGATTCTCCAGGGGCAGGCGCGCAATGAGGTGGATGAAACCCGCCAGCGCCTGCTTAACGATGCCAAGGCCACGCTGCAGAGTTATGTGGAAGTGGCCATGACCACCATCAAGCCGCTCTACGACGCGGCTGCGCCCGGCGATACGGCCGCCCGGGCCCAGGTGGTCAAACTGTTGTCCAACACCAGTTACGGCAAGGACGGCTACTTCTTCGGCTACGACTCCGAGACTATCCGCCTGTTCAAAGGCAACAGCCCCGATGGCGTGGGCAAAAGCTTCAAGGACAACCGCGATCCCAACGGCGTTTACGTCAACCGCGATCTGGTCAAGGTCGGCAAGGACGGCACGCACTACCTGCAATACAGCTCGACCCAACCCGGTCAGACCGAACTGGTGCCCAAGATGGGCTACACCGAATACCTGCCCAAATGGGACATGGTGATCGGGACGTCGGTCAACCTTGATGGCATCGAAGCCCAGGTAGCAGTGGTCGAGGCCAAGGTCGAAAAACGCATGGAAGGCGTGTTGTTGAGCATCCTGGGCTTGGCCGTGGTGGTGCTGCTGGTGATCGCGGCTGCCGGCATGCTGCTGGCCAATACCATCCTGCGGCCGCTGCATTTGATGAAAGCCAACCTCGATGACATTGCCGCCGGCGAAGGCGATTTGACCCGCCGCCTGGCCATCACCAGTCAGGATGAGTTGGGCGACCTGGCGGGGGCGTTCAACCGCTTTGTCGACAAGATCCATGGTCTGGTGCGCCAGATCACCGAAATGACCGCGCAATTGACCGGGCTGGTGGGCCAGGTGTCCGACCAGGCCCAGCGCTCGGAGCAGGCCATGGAGCGTCAGCGCCATGAGACCGATCAGGTGGCCACCGCGATCAACCAGATGTCTTCCGCCGCGCAAGAAGTGGCACGCAGCGCCCAGGGTGCATCGGTGGCGGCGCAACAGACCGACGCCGAAGGCCAGGCCGCCAAGCGCGTGGTGGACGGCAGCATCGCGCAGATCCATGCGCTGGTGAACGACATTCGCAGCAGCGGCGTGTCCCTCGACAGCTTGCAGCAGGATGTGTCATCGATTGTCAGTGTGCTCAGCGTGATCCGTTCGATTGCCGAACAGACCAACCTGCTGGCCCTCAACGCTGCCATCGAAGCTGCGCGGGCAGGCGAGGCCGGCCGTGGTTTTGCGGTGGTCGCCGACGAAGTGCGCGCCCTGGCCAGTCGCACCCAGACCAGCACCCAGGAAATCCAGGGCATGATCGACCGCCTGCAAAAAGGCACCGAAGCCGCCGTGGACGCCATGCGCCGCTCCAGTGATGCCGGCGACGGCACCTCGGCCAAGGCCAACGAAGCCGGGGCGTCGCTGGACACCATGGCTCAGTTGATCGGCACCATTAACTCCATGAACGCACAGATCGCCAGCGCGGCCGAGCAGCAGACTGCGGTGGCCGAAGAGATCAACCGCAGCGTGCATCAGATTGCCGTGGCAGTGGACACAGTCGCCGATGAAACCCAACTGGGCGCCCAAACTTCTCGCAGCCTGGCGGACCTTGGTCAGCGCCTCGGGCAACTGGTCGGTCAGTTCAGGATCTGAAGCCGTCAGACGTCACGCATTAACAGCGCGAAACGCAGGTCCATCTGCGCGGGCACAGGTATATACACCGTGTGCCCGTCTCCCGGCGCCACCTCGATGGCTTCCCCCTTGCTGCTGTGCAAAGTGTCCAAATCAAAGTGAAAGTTGCCGGCCGGGCTCATCAGTTCCAGGTGATTGCCCACGGCAAAGCGGTTTTTCACCTTGACCTCGGCCAGCTCACCGCGACGCTCGCCGGTGAACTCGCCGACAAACTGCTGGCGCTCGGAGACTGAGCTGCCGTTCTGATAGTTCTGGTACTCATCGTGCACATGGCGGCGCAGGAATCCTTCGGTGTAGCCGCGCTGGGCCAGGGATTCGAGATTGGTCATCAGGCTGAGATCAAAGGCGCGACCGGCCACGGCATCGTCGATGGCCTGGCGATACACCTGGGTGGTGCGCGCGCAGTAGAAGTGCGACTTGGTGCGGCCCTCGATCTTCAGCGAATGCACGCCCATGTGGGTCAGGCGCTCCACATGCTGCACCGCGCGCAGGTCCTTGGCGTTCATGATGTAGGTGCCGTGCTCATCCTCGAACGCGGGCATCTGCTCATCGGGGCGGTTGGCCTCCTGCAACAGGAACACCTGGTCGGTCGGCGTGCCGATGCCCAGGGTCGGTTCCGGCTGGTATTGCTGAACGATATCCCCCGTGGCGTTTTCCACCGCCGGCGTGGCCTGGTATTTCCAGCGGCACGCGTTGGTGCAACTGCCTTGGTTGGCATCGCGTTTGTTCATATAACCCGACAGCAGGCAGCGCCCGGAATAGGCCATGCACAACGCGCCGTGCACAAACACCTCCAACTCCATGGCTGGCACCTGCTGGCGGATGTCGTCGATCTCCTCCAGGGACAGCTCGCGCGAGAGAATCACCCGGCCAATCCCTTGCTGCTGCCAGAACTCCACACTGGCCCAGTTCACCGTATTGGCCTGCACCGACAGGTGAATCGGCATCTGCGGGAAGTGCCGACGCACCAGCATGATCAACCCGGGGTCGGACATGATCAGCGCATCCGGGCCCATGGCAATCACCGGGGTCAGGTCCTTGAGGAAGGTTTTGAGCTTGGCGTTGTGCGGGGCGATGTTGACCACCACATAGAAGCGCTTGCCCTGTGCATGGGCTTCATCGATGCCAAGAGCGAGATTGGCATGATCGAACTCGTTGTTGCGCACGCGCAGGCTGTAACGCGGCTGACCGGCGTACACCGCATCGGCGCCATAGGCGAAGGCGTAACGCATGTTTTTCAGGGTGCCGGCAGGGGCGAGCAGTTCGGGGGCGATGACTGGGGGCATGGGCTTGGGTCGCAAAAAGGCGCGAGGGTAGTGCAAGCGACACCGGGCTTTATTGATCTGCGTCTACGCTTAGCGCAACAAAGATGGCACTCCCAGGATTTGCGGTGGACTAAGCACCGGGACGCACACGCGCGGCCTGCTTTTTTGACATGGATCGGACATGAATCAAACTAACCTGCAATTCAAAACCCTGCTGTTGCTGCTGGCGCTGGTGACCATCGCCTTCATCTGGATATTGCTGCCGTTCTACGGCGCGGTGTTCTGGGCGGTGATCCTGGGAATCATCTTTGCGCCGATGCAACGTCGACTGCAGCAACGGTTTGGCTGGAACCGCAACCTGACCTCCCTGACCACGCTGACGGTGTGCCTGGTGATCGCAATCTTGCCGGTGATCATCACCAGCGCCTTGCTGGTGCAAGAGGGGGCGACGCTCTACAAGAACATTGAGAGCGGCAAGCTCGACGTGGCCAGTTATATCGAGCAGTTCAAGCACTTCCTGCCGCCGTACTTCCAGCATTTGCTCGACCGCTTCGGTATGGGCGACCTGGACGGGCTGCGCGAGAAAATCGTCAAAAGCGCGATGCAGGGAAGCCAGTTCTTCGCTACCCAGGCGTTCAGCTTCGGCCAGGGTACGTTCGATTTCCTGGTGAGCTTTTTCATCATGCTGTACCTGCTGTTCTTCCTGCTGCGCGACGGCCCGGAACTGGTGCGCAAGGTTCGCACCGCAGTGCCGCTGGCCGAGCCGCAGAAACGCCGGTTGCAGCTCAAGTTCAACCGGGTGGTGCGCGCCACGGTCAAGGGCAACGTGCTGGTGGCCGTGACCCAAGGCGCGTTGGGCGGTTTGATTTTCTGGTTCCTGGACATTCCCAGCGCGTTGCTCTGGGCGGTGTTGATGGCCTTTCTGTCGCTGCTGCCGGCGGTGGGCGCGGGGATTGTATGGGCGCCGGTGGCTGCGTATTTCCTGCTCAGTGGTTCGATCTGGCAGGGCGTGGTGCTGGGCTTGTTCGGTGTGTTTGTGATCGGGTTGGTGGACAACGTGCTGCGCCCGATTCTGGTGGGCAAGGACACCAAGATGCCGGACTACCTGATCCTGATCTCGACCCTGGGCGGCCTGTCGGTGTTTGGCCTCAACGGATTTGTGATCGGGCCGCTGGTGGCGGCGCTGTTCATCTCCAGTTGGGCGCTGTTTGTCGAAAGCAAACCGCGGGTCAAACTGCCATTGCCGTAACCTCAGGCGTGCAACCGGAAGCGGGTGGCTTGCTGCAGTTGTTGTTCGGCGGCGGACAAGGACGTAAGCGGGCCGCTGATGGCCTCGCCATCGCGTACCAGGTACCAGCAGGCGAGCACACCCAGAGCGCGAAGCGGGGCGGGGACGGCGCTGCCGATGACGGACATGATTTGAACAGTGGGCATAGATACCTCCAATCGCAATGGAGGTCACCTTACGGGGGCGGGCGGCTCAGGAAAAATCACCTGGCTCGATAGTCGACATCAACGCCAGGCGTCAGTCGACCACCTGATCAAGCATGCTCACCACTTCCTGCTCATTGAGCAGGCCCTTGCGCACCAGATTTTCTGCCAGCAACGCCAGAAACTTCGCGCTGCGGTGGCCTTCCAGGTGCTTGAGTTCAGTGAGGGCGCTATAGACCTTGCTGGACGTACAGAGGCCAGCGGTGCGATGCGGGTTTTGTGTGGGCATGGTCAGTCGTCCTTGTTGTTATTGGGTGGACAGGAAGGATAGTGAAAGCGTGTCGTGACACAAACATGACAGCGCCGGGCCCCGTGGGGCAAGTAGACTTTCGACTTGAATAATGTGGGATTTTGGCCGGGGCATTGTTCTCAGAGCGACCTTGGAGCGATAAAACCGGACGTCACACGCAAAAAAAGGCCCCGCCGAAGGCGAGGCCCGGTTTCAGGCGTGATGCGCAAGGCTTACCAGCCGCGACGGTAATAACCATGGGGCGGGCCGTAATACCCACGCGGCGGGCCGTAATACACCGGTGCCGGGCGGTAATACACCTGTTGCTGCACATACACCGGTGGTGGTGGGGCGTAATAGACCGGCGGCGGTGCGGCATACACCGGCTGCGGCTGCACGTAGACCGGCTGTTGCACATAGACCTCACGGGGTTGGCTGGCAACCACGGAGCCCACCACGGCGGCGCCGACCAGGGCACCCAAGGCGGCCGGCCCAGCCCATCCACCACCGTGGGCGGAAGCCTGGCCTGCCATCGCGAGTGCACCCACCAGCAAGGCGATCTTGGGGATTGTACGAATCATGGTCATTCCTCGGTTAGCCCCTGCGCTTGTGGTCTGCAATCAATAGACTCAAGTAATGTCGCGGGGATACTTTTAAGACAACGTATTTCTGAAAAACAGCACGGCCGCAAGGTAAAGGTTGTGTAAGGTCTGTACCGATTTGCTTACTCAAAGGAGTTATCCATGCAGATGCACCCCAACAAGGACACCCAGCTGTGCATGTCGCTGTCGGCGCGTCCCGGGAATTTCGGCCTGCGCTTTCATAACCACCTGTACGAACAGTTGGGTCTGAATTTCTACTATAAGGCGTTCAGCAGCCAGGACTTACCCGGCGCGATCGGCGGTATACGCGCATTGGGCGTGCGGGGCTGCGGGGTGTCCATGCCCTTCAAGGAAGCGGCCATTGTCCTGGTGGACGAACTGGACGATTCGGTTCAAGCCATCGACTCGTTGAACACCATCGTCAACACCGACGGCCACCTCAAGGCCTATAACACCGACTACATCGCCATCGAGCAACTGCTGAAAAAACACGCAGTGCCGCAGGCGTCGACCTTTGCCCTGCACGGCAGCGGAGGCATGGCCAAGGCCGTGGCCAGTGCCTTGCGTGATGGTGGCTATGCCAACGGCGTAATTGTGGCGCGTAACGAAGCCACAGGGCGCAAATTGGCGCAGAACCTGGGTTATGCGTGGCAAGCCGAACTGGGAGAATTACGCCCGCAGATGTTGATCAACGTAACGCCGATCGGCATGACTGGCGGGCCTGAGGCGCACGCGCTGGCATTTGACGCTGATGCTGTTGATAACGCCGAGACGGTGTTTGATGTGGTGGCGATCCCCGCCGAAACACCATTGATCGTGCGAGGGCGGGCCCAGGGCAAGCGGGTGATCACTGGCCTGGAAGTGATTGCGATCCAGGCGTTGGAGCAGTTCGTGCTGTACACCGGCGTTCGGCCGACCCAGGAACAGTTCGAAAAGGCCGTGGCGTTTGCCCGAAGCTGAAGAAAGAGGGTTGAGCCATGTGGGAAGGGGCAGGCCACCTCCCACATTTTTTACCGAGTCAGGCCTGTTCCAGCTGTGCGAGGCGCTCCTCCAATGCCGCGATCCGCGCTTCCAGTTCTTCAATGCGCTCCACAGGCACACCAGCCCCACGCTCCACCGGATTGCCCCGCGCGGCCATGATCACCTCGATATCGGCCGGGTCCCCCAGCGCATGGGTGTAACGGTCTTCGCGCTGCCCCGCCTGACGCGGTACCAGCAGCGCCAGCCCGCGCGAGATCAGGCGTTCGAGCTGATGCACCACTTGCTCGGCATCTTCAAAGTCGTGCATGCGTGCGCTGCGGGTCAGCAGCTCGTTGACGGTCTGCGGGCCGCGCAGAAACAGCAGCCCGATCAGAATCACCTGTGCTGGCACCAGCTCCAGGGCTTTGTCCACGCGGTGTTCCCAACGGTCGGCGCGGCTGCCCATCACCAAGCGCGTAAAGCCTTGGCCCTCGAGCGCGCGCAGGCTCTGGCCGACCTGGCCCTGGGTCAGGTTCATCACCGGCTCGCGGCTGGTCTTCTGGTTGCAGGCCAATACCAGGGCATTGAGGGTCAGGGGGTAGGTTTCCGGGTTGGTCGCGTGTTTTTCGATCAGGCAGCCCAGAATGCGGATTTCCGTGCTGTTCAGGCGCGGCTCAGGGGTGTCGGTGTCGTGCTCGGCGGTCATCGCGCGTTCCCTATGCAGTGAAGCCCACTAGCCTAATCCTGAAAAAATAAAAGACAAGCGGCAGGCATGGCTATAATCGCCGCTGGTTCCAACCCTGCCATTACCGATGAGACTGTCATGACTATTTCCCTGTACGCCGCCTCCATCCCAGTCTTCAAGCAAATGCTCAACGCCCTGAGCGATGTGCTGAACAAAGCCGAAGCCCACGCCACCGCCAAGAACATCGACCCTGACGCCTTGCTGCAAGCGCGCCTGTTCCCCGACATGTTTCCGCTGGTGCGCCAGGTGCAGATCGCCGTCGACTTCGCCAAGGGCGTATCCGCCCGCCTGGCTGAAATCGAAGTGCCGAAATACGAAGACAACGAAGTGACCTTCGCCGAGCTGCAAGCGCTGATCGCCAAGGTCCTGGCATTCGTCGATACCATCACGCCAGCACAGATCGACGGCAAGGAAGGCATCGAGATCATCACCCGCCAGGGCACGCCTAAAGAGAAGCGCTTCAGCGGCCAATCCTACCTGCTGACCTACGGCCTGCCGCAGTTCTTCTTCCATGTCACCACCACCTACGCCTTGCTGCGTCACAACGGTGTGGAAGTGGGCAAGCGTGATTACATGGGCGCTTTCTAAGCACCGCTCACAAAAAAAGCCCAGGGTGGTTCAATCAAGAACCACCCTGGGCTTTTTTGTATCTGGTTAAGCCGCCTGTTCGCCCTTGCCCAGGCACGCGGCAGCGGTGAACAGCACGTCGGTGGAGGAGTTGAGTGCGGTTTCCGCAGAATCCTGCAACACACCGATGATGAAACCGACAGCCACGACCTGCATGGCGATTTCACTTGGGATACCGAACAGGCTGCAGGCCAGGGGGATCAGCAGCAGCGAGCCGCCGGCCACGCCCGAGGCGCCGCAGGCACAAACGGCGGCGACCACACTCAGCAGCACGGCGGTTGGCAGATCAACGCTGATGCCCAGGGTGTGCACGGCCGCCAGCGTCAATACCGTGATGGTGATCGCGGCCCCGGCCATGTTGATGGTGGCCCCCAGTGGAATCGACACTGAATAAGTGTCTTCATGCAGGCCCAGGCGCTTGCTCAAGGCCAGGTTCACCGGGATGTTCGCCGCCGAACTGCGGGTGAAAAACGCGGTAATACCGCTTTCACGCAGGCACATCAGCACCAGTGGGTAGGGATTGCGACGCAGCTTCCAGAACACGATCGCCGGGTTGACCACCAGTGCCACGAACAGCATGCAACCGATCAGTACCACCAGCAGGTGCGCGTAGCCGAGCAGTGCGCCGAAGCCGGAGGTGGCCAGGGTCGACGCGACCAGGCCGAAGATACCCAGCGGCGCAAAGCGGATCACCACACGTACGATCAGGGTCACGCCGTTGGACAAATCGTCCAGCACGGTGCGGGTGGTAGCGCCCGCATGGCGAATGGCGATGCCCATACCGATGGCCCAGGCCAGGATGCCGATGAAGTTGGCGTTCATCAGTGCGCTCACCGGGTTGTCCACCACGCTCAGCAGCAGGCTTTGCAGCACCTCGCCGATGCCGCCCGGCGCGCTGACGGTGACGTCATGGCTGGCGAGTACCAGCGACGACGGAAACCACATGCTGGCAACCACCGCCACGACGGCTGCGGCAAAGGTGCCGAGCAAGTACAGGAACAGAATCGGTTTGATATGGGTTTCCTGGCCGTGCTTATGGTTGGCAATCGACGCCATCACCAACACAAACACCAGGATCGGCGCCACAGCTTTCAACGCCGTAACAAACACCTTGCCAATAAAACCGGTAGCCCTGGCGGCCTCGGGCAGGAGCAGGGCCAGCAGAATCCCGGCGATCAGGCCGATGACGATTTGGGTGACCAGGCTGACGCGCATCAGTCGTTGTAACAGGGTGGGGGCAGCAGTCATAAACAGTTGTCTCTAGTTTTTTTAATAGGACGCAGCAGTACGGGCGGAATGTTCTGTAAGAAACAGGGCGCGAAGTCTAGCATGCCGCTGCCAACGGCCCGACCTGTGCGGCATTCGGTCACCCGCGCCCAGGCCGGGCTGCGTCCATGGTGTTCTGCGGGTTCATGATCGCGGGCATGGTGGCGCTGGTGCCGGCGATTCACTCCGGCGTTGGCCCTGGCGGCGGCAATGGCCGTGTGGTTCGTCACCCAGGCCGCGATGTTTCTGGTCAGCCATGTGCGACTGATGAAGGCCGCGCCCCATGCCCCGGCCTTTGCCGCGTCGCTGAACATTGCCCGGGCAACCTGGGCATTGGTCTGGGGGCGTTGGTCGGCGGGCATGTGATCGACACTTTTGGCCTGGGCAGACTGGGGTTTGCAGCATCCGCGTTTATCCTGGTGTCGATCCTGCTGGCGCTATGGTTGATGACTGCCAGACAACCGGTCGCGTCCAGCGCCTGACCGGTCAGGGCAGGGCGGTAAACAACTCGCGCCGTGCGCCCTCGGTAATCGCCACAATGCCGGGATGCTTGACCTTGCGCTCCACCGAGATCGCGTAGAACGACTCGGTGACTGCATCGGTCTGGCCGATCAACGCCACGCCGTACTGGCGCACAACCTCATCGGCGATCACGCTGGGGGCGATAAAAATCCCGCTGCCGGATTGGCCAAACGCTTGCATCAGGGCGCTGTCGTCGAATTCACCGATGATTTTCGGTTGGATCTGCTGCTCGGCGAACCAGCGCTGCAAACGGCTGCGTACCACGGTCTCTGCGCCTGGGATCAGCAACGGCGCGCCTTGCAGGCATTGTGGGAAATCGCCGCGATGGCGGTCAGCCAGTGCCTGGGTGGCGAAAAAACTGATGCCGCATTCGCCCAGCTTCTGGCTGTAGCCCTTGATGTCCAGGTGCGTGGGCATGGGGCTGTCGGAAATCACCAGGTCCAGGCGCTGGATCGCCAGGTCGGCCAATAACCGTTCGAGTTTGTCTTCGCGACAGGTGATACGGATCGGCTCGCTCAACTCCATGGTCGGTGCGATCAGCCGGTAAACGATGGACTTGGGCACCACATCCGCGACGCCGACGCGAAACACAATCTGCTGTTCATTGGGTTGCGCGCGCAGCATGGCCTCCAATTCATTCCCGGTCTGGAACATCTGTTCGGCGTAGGGCAGGGCCTGACGCCCGGCTTCGGTGAGTTCAAGCTGGCGGCCGACCCGTTGAAACAGCGCGATACCGAAGGTTTGCTCCAGCAGGCTGATCTGTCCGCTGATGGTCTGGGGGGTGAGGTTCAACTGCTCACAGGCGCGCACGATGCTGCCGGTCTTGGCCACTACCCAAAAGTAATGCAACTGTCGGTAATTGAGCATCGGTGTAGTCACTTCGTAAAAACCGAAGTATAAGCGAAAAAAATACGAATTTTCCTGAAGTGTTTGCCTGCATAGAATGCCTCGCTATCGCGGGGCCACTATTTGGACCCAATGGTTCTAACGAGGAATACATCATGAAACTCAATTCTCTCGGTGCGGCGTCGTTGCTTGCGCTTTCATTAGTGATGATCAGCGGTTGCGATCAGGTGGAAAAAAGCGCACAGCAGGTGCTGGGCAAAGCCACTGAGTCGGCCAAGCAAGCCATCGATGACACCCACAAGGCCGCCGAGCAGGCATTGAGTGAAGCGACTCAAGGCTTGATCACGCCGCAAAAAAAGGACGATCAGCAAGAACAAGCGTCTGAATCGAACAGCAAAGAAGCCTAATTTCCCAGCACAACGTCAGGACTGAACCATGGATTACCTTTTACAACTGGCTGCCAGCCCCACGGCCTGGGTCGCACTGGCCACCTTGATCGTCATGGAAATCGTGCTGGGCATCGATAACCTGATCTTCATCTCGATTCTCACCAACAAGTTGCCCGAGCAGCACCGGGCCAAGGCACGGCGCATCGGTATCAGCATGGCGCTGATATTGCGTCTGGGCCTGCTGAGTACCATCGCGTTTATCGTGCAACTCACGGCGCCGGTGTTCGAGGTGTTCGGCCAGGCGTTTTCCTGGAAGGACATGATCCTGATCGCCGGCGGCCTGTTCCTGGTGTGGAAGGCGACTACCGAGATCCACCACAGCATGGATCCGGAGCCCGAAGAGAAAGCAACGGTTGGCAACGCCGTGACCATTGGTTTCGCGGCGGCCATCGGGCAGATCCTGTTGCTTGACCTGGTGTTCTCAATCGACAGCATCATCACGGCGGTGGGCATGACCGAACACTTGCCGATCATGATCATTGCCGTGGTGACCTCGGTGATTGTGATGCTGGTGGCGGCTGAACCGCTGGCCAAGTTCATCAACGATAACCCGACCGTGGTGATGTTGGCCCTGGGCTTCCTGATCATGATCGGTATGACGCTGATCGCCGAAGGCTTCGGTGCCCATGTGCCAAAAGGCTACGTCTACGCGGCCATGGCCTTCTCGGCAGCCATCGAGTGCTTGAACATCGCGCGGCGCAACCGCCACAAGCGTTTGCTCGCTGCCCGCCAGTAAGCGTTGAAACAAACAGGCCGGCTGTGCTCACAAGAGCCCAGCCGGCCTTTTGCTGTCTGGTAGAATCCCGTCCACTTGATAGCTTGAGGTCCACCATGAACGAGCCGATTCGCCTTACCCAGTACAGCCACGGCGCGGGTTGCGGCTGCAAGATCTCGCCCCAGGTACTGGAAGTGATCCTCGCTGGCAGCGGCGCGCAGAACCTCGATCCCAACCTGTGGGTCGGCAACGCCTCGCGCGACGATGCTGCGGTGTACGCCATCGACGACGAGCGCGGCGTGGTGTCCACGACCGATTTTTTCATGCCGATTGTCGATGATCCGTTCGACTTTGGCCGTATCGCGGCCACCAATGCCATCAGCGATATCTACGCCATGGGCGGCGACCCGTTGATGGCCATCGCCATTTTGGGTTGGCCGGTGAACGTGCTGGCGCCCGAGATCGCCCGTGAGGTAATCCGTGGCGGCCGCGCGGTCTGCGATGCCGCCGGTATTCCCCTGGCGGGCGGCCACTCCATCGACGCGCCGGAGCCGATCTTCGGCCTCGCCGTGACCGGCATCGTGCAAAAACGCCACATGAAACGCAACGACACGGCCACCGCCGGCTGCCAGCTGTACCTGACCAAGCCCCTGGGCATCGGCGTGCTCACCACCGCCGAAAAGAAGGGCAAGCTGCGCGAGGCCGATATCGGCCTGGCCCGCGACTGGATGTGCACCCTCAACAAGCCGGGCAGCCGTTTCGGCAAGTTGGCTGGCGTGACCGCCATGACCGATGTCACCGGTTTCGGCCTGTTGGGGCACTTGGTGGAAATGGCTGACGGCAGTGGTCTCACGGCGCGCATTGAATATGAAAAAGTCCCACGCCTGCCTGGGGTTGAGTACTACATTGACCAAGGCTGCGTACCCGGTGGCACCTTGCGCAACTACGACAGCTACGCCCGCAAGCTGGGGCGTCTGCAGGAGTTGCACAAGCGCGTGCTGTGCGACCCACAGACCAGTGGCGGCCTGTTGATCGCCGTCACCCCGGAAGGCGACGCCGAGTTCCACGCCGTGGCGGCGGAACTGGGACTGAGCCTTGAGCCGATCGGCGCCCTGGTAGAGCGACAGAGCAACGCGGTAGAGGTGTTTTGATGGCGACTGATATCACCGATTACCGCGACATCTTCCTCAACGACCGGCCAATGATGGACACCCGTGCGCCGGTCGAATTCGCCAAGGGCGCCTTTCCCGGTGCGATCAACCTGCCGCTGATGAGCGACGACGAGCGTCAGCGGGTGGGCACGTGCTACAAGCAGCAGGGTCAGCAAGCCGCCATCGTGCTGGGGCACGAGTTGGTGTCCGGCACGATCAAGGCCGAGCGTATCGAACAGTGGGCTCGGTTTGTGCAGGCCAATCCCAATGGCTACCTGTACTGCTTTCGTGGCGGGTTGCGCTCGCAGATCGTGCAGCAATGGTTGAAAACCGAAGCCGGTATCCACTACCCGCGCGTTGGGGGCGGCTACAAAGCCATGCGAACGTTCCTGGTGCAGACCATTGAGCAGGCCACCGCCGAGTGCGATTTCGTGTTGCTGGGCGGCATGACCGGCACCGGTAAGACTGAAGTGCTGGGGCAGTTGCGCAATGCACTGGACCTGGAAGGCCACGCCAACCATCGCGGTTCCAGTTTCGGCAAACGCGCTACGACGCAACCTTCCAACATCGACTTCGAGAACCGCCTGGCAGTGGACTTGCTGAAAAAACGCGCCGCCGGTATCGAACAATTTGTGGTCGAGGACGAAAGTCGCATGATCGGCAGCTGTGCGCTGCCATTGCCGCTGCACAAGGGCATGCAGGGCTATGGGATGGTGTGGCTGGAAGACAGCCTCGAGGGGCGTGTCGAGCGCATCCTTCGCGATTATGTGGTCGACCTGTGTGCTGAATTCATTACGGTGTTTGGCGAAAACGGCCACGTGTTATTCGCCGAACGCCTGACCCAGAGCCTGGCCAATATCCACAAACGCCTGGGCGGCGAACGTTTTCAACGGTTGCAGGCGATCATGCAGGACGCCCTGGCGGAACAGGCGCGCAGCGGCGCCGTGGACCTGCATCGCGGCTGGATCGAAGGATTATTGCGTGAGTACTACGACCCGATGTACGCCTTCCAGCGTGAAAGCAAAGGCGCACGTATCGAGTTTGCGGGAGAGCAGGCGGCCGTGATCGCCTACCTGCGCGAGCGCGCCGTGGTCAAAGGATAACGGCCCCGATCAACCCGCACACCACGCCCACCAGCATGGTCAACCCAGCCACCGTCACCAGCACCCGCGCATCGAAATCCTTGCGCAGCATCAGCAGTGACGGCAGGCTCACGCTCGGCAGGGTCATCAGCAGGGCGACGGCGGGGCCGGTGCCCATGCCCAGGGCCATCATGGTTTGGACGATAGGAATTTCTGCTGCGGTAGGAATCACAAACAGCGTGCCCACGATCGCCAGCGGGACCAGCCATACCAGGCTGTTGCCAATGGCGCCGTCCACATGGGGGAACAGCCACACCCGCGCCGCGCCCAGCACCAGCACCGCCAGGATGTAAATCGGGATGGTGCTCCAGAACAGCTGCCACAGGGTGCGCAACCAGCGGCTCAGGAACGGTTGCGACTCCAGGGTGCTGACGTCGGCCACCGCCTCCAGCGCCGCTTCCGGCACCTGCTCCGGCCTGGCGATGCGCTGCGCCACCAATGACACGCCCACCACCAACACAATCCCCGCGACCAACCGCAACGCGGTAAAGCCCCAGCCCAGCACGAACCCCATGAACACCAGCGTGGCCGGATTGAGCACCGGGTTGCCGATCCAGAAGGCTAGCGCCGCGCCTACCGACACCTGCTGGCGGCGCATGCCCGCCGCTACCGGTGCTGCGCAACAACTGCACATCATTCCCGGCAGGGCGAACAGCCCACCGCGCACCGTTGAGCCCAGCCCGGCACGGCCGAACAGACGCAGCAGCCAGTCGCGGGGGATCAGTACTTGCAGCAGCGAACCGAGGATTACCGCGAGCACCGCAGCTTTCCAGATAGCCAGGAAATACACCTGGGCATAGGCCAGCGCCGCCGCCAGGGGCGAGCTTTGCTGATCATTGAGAATCGAGGCGCCGATGCTGTGGTTATCCGCCGCGACAAACGCCTTGAAGTAGTAGGGCGACCACTTCACGTAGTAAAGGCCGACGCAGGCGACCAGCAGGAACAGCGCTGGTTTCCACCAGAACGACCAGCCCCGGTTGGGCTGGGTGGACATGAGGTTGGACATGGTGTTGATCCGTAGATGAGTCAATAGCGCCGCATCATACGCTGTCAGCTATCGGCACTCACCTGCGTTGGTTCAGGGCAGGTTTCGTCACCGTCGTTCAAGCCCTGTTTGTAGTTGCGGCTCAGCAGCGAGGCCTTGCCGTTGTGCCAGGTCAGCGTCAACACATACAGCGTGTCGTAGTCACTGCCGGCCCAGTCGTCGGTGATCGTATGTTTTTCGCCGGAAGCTTCACTCGCCACCTTGTTGATCAACTCCGGCAGGTACCCATGGGACCAGGCGGTGTAGATCGTAGCGTTGTGGTATTTGTCTTCGACCAGTTCATCGGCCAGGTCGCTGGTGTCATTGGCCGAAAACTTGATGTTCACCGGCAGGCCCAGCTTGATGGCGCTGGGGCTGATGGTCATCAGCGGGCGAATGTAGCTGTAGGAATTGTCCAGTTCACCTTCCTCGACATTTCGCGTCGGGTTGGCGGCAAATACAAAGTTGGCCTTGCCGAATTTTTCCGGGAGCAGGGTGGCCAGGTTCATTGCCCGGTTCAGGCCCTGGCAATTGAGCTGGCCCAGGCCGCCGGCCGGTTTTTCAGCGTGGCGCAGGAACACCAACGTCTGCACGCCGTCCACGGGCTGGGCGCGGCTTTCGCGGGCGTCGAGGGCGGCGACCATGGCACCGCTGACCAGCAGCAGCGGCAACATGATGTAGGAATAGCGTTTCAGACGTTGCACAAGGCGCAGAGGCTTGATCTTCATTATAGGTTCGAGTCTTCATGCGTCACGTTAAGGCGGACAAGCCTGGCCCCAATGACGCCTGGGGCGTCTTGCGGTGTTCCCTGTCGATAAAGCGAGGTGCCTCCGTTCACCGTTTGAGCGCACTTAAGAGTGCGCGAAGGCGTATTGGTTCGCCCGCACGGGATAATAGCCGGCGGATGTTGCGCATTGATGACCCATGCAGGACACCGCTCAGATGACTATCATGGGTGCTTTCTGCCTCAGGGATTACCCCGATGAACTCACTCGCTGCCTTCCCGATCAATAGCAAATGGCCAGCCCAGCACCCTGAGCGCCTGCAACTGTACTCGTTGCCCACGCCCAACGGGGTCAAAGTTTCGATCATGCTCGAGGAGTTGGGCCTGCCCTATGAGGCGCACAAGGTCAGTTTCGAGACCCAGGACCAGTTATCTCCTGAGTTCCTGTCCCTGAACCCCAACAACAAAATCCCCGCAATCATCGACCCCGATGGCCCGGCCGGCCAGCCGTTGGCGTTGTTTGAGTCCGGTGCGATCCTGATCTACCTGGCGGAGAAAACCAGCCAATTGCTGGCAGAAGATCCGGCGACACGTTATGAAACGATTCAATGGCTGATGTTCCAGATGGGCGGCATTGGGCCGATGTTCGGGCAACTGGGGTTTTTCAACAAATTCGCCGGCAAGGATTACCCGGACAAACGCCCGCGCGACCGCTACGCCGCCGAATCCCGCCGCCTGCTGGGCGTGCTGGAAAAGCGCCTGCTTGGCCGCACCTGGATCATGGGCGACGAGTACAGCATCGCCGATATCGCCACCTTCCCGTGGATCCGCAACCTGATCGGCTTCTACGAGTCGGGTGACCTGGTGGGCATCGCCGACTTCCCTAATGTACTGCGCGCGTTGGACGGCTTTGTCGCTCGGCCTGCGGTGATTCGTGGCCTGACCATTCCGAGCTGACCGATGCCGACTTTCGATTTCAAGCAACTGGATGTGTTCAGCAGCGTACCGCTCAAAGGCAACCCGCTGGCCGTGGTGCTGGGCGCCGACAGCCTCAGTGATGAGCAGATGGCCGATTTCGCCAAATGGACCAACCTCAGCGAAACCACGTTTTTGCTGACGCCGCGCGATCCGCGTGCTGACTACCGGGTAAGAATTTTCACCACCTTGCAGGAGCTGCCCTTCGCCGGGCATCCGACGCTGGGCAGTTGTCACGCATGGCTGACGGCCGGTGGCATGCCCAAAGGCGAGGAGATCGTCCAGGAGTGTGAAATCGGCCTGGTGCGTATCCGGCGTCAAGGTGACGAGCTGGCGTTTATCGCGCCGCCGTTGTTGCGTTCGGGCCCGGTTGAACACGATCTGCTCGAACGCGTGCGCCAGGCGTTGAGCCTCGCGCCGGGAGCCATCGTGCGCAGCCAATGGGTGGATAACGGCGCTGGCTGGCTGGCGGTGATGTTAGCCGATCGTAAAGCGGTACTCGATCTGCAACCGGATTATGCGCAACTGCTCGGCCTGGCGGTCGGGGTGATCGCACCCTGCAATCCGGCGCATGACGACATGGACGCGCAATTTGAAGTGCGTGCCTTTGTCGCCGGCGACGGCGCACCGGAAGACCCGGCCACCGGCAGCCTGAATGCCGGTGTGGCCCAATGGCTGCTGGGTGAAGGTCTGGCGCCGGAGCGCTATGTGGTCAGCCAGGGCACGGCCATGGGGCGTGCGGGGCGAATCCGCATCGAACGCCAGGGCGAGCAAATCTGGGTCGGCGGCGCTGTCGCGGTGTGTATCGACGGGCGTCTACAGCTCTAGATCAATGAATTGTTACGGTGCGCGCAATACACTGTTGGGCCCCCGGCGTTTGTGCTGTCGGGACCTGGGGCATAAGCTTTCGCCCCAAAGTCTTTTGTCTTACGTCAGGAAAACCATGACCAGCCAGTTCCCCCAAGCCCGCCCACGCCGCCTGCGCCGCTCCCCGGAGCTGCGTGGTTTGTTCCAGGAAACCGAGTTCACACTCAACGATTTGGTGTTGCCGATTTTCGTTGAAGAAGAAATCGACGACTTTGTGCCCATCACCAGCATGCCGGGCGTGCAGCGCATTCCTGAGAAGAAGCTGGCCGCCGAGATCGAGCGCTACGCCCGAGCCGGCATCAAGTCGGTGATGACCTTTGGGGTGTCCCACCACCTGGACGCCAGCGGCAGCGACACCTGGAAAGAACGCGGCCTGGTCTCGCGCATGTCCTCAATCATCAAGGACGCTGTGCCGGAAATGATCGTGATGTCCGATACCTGTTTTTGCGAATACACCGACCACGGCCACTGCGGCGTCATGCACGGCGCCCATGTCGACAACGATGCGACCTTGGTCAACCTCGGCAGACAAGCCGTGGCAGCGGCCCGCGCCGGTGCCGACGTGATCGCACCGTCTGCCGCCATGGACGGCCAGGTCCAGGCCATCCGCCGCGCCTTGGACGACGCCGGTTTCACCCACATCCCGATCATGGCCTACTCGACCAAATTCGCGTCGGCCCTCTACGGCCCCTTCCGCGAAGCCGGCGGCAGCGCACTCAAGGGCGACCGCAAAAGCTACCAGATGAACCCGATGAACCGCCGCGAAGCCGTGCGCGAATCGCTGCTCGACGAACAGGAAGGCGCGGACGCCCTGATGGTCAAACCGGCCGGTGCCTACCTGGACATCATCCGCGACATCCGCGAAGCCTCACGCCTGCCGGTGGCGGCATATCAGGTAAGCGGTGAATACGCGATGATCAAGTTCGGCGCCCAGGCGGGGGCGATTGATGAGGACCGCGTGGTTCGCGAGACCCTGGGCTCGATCAAACGGGCGGGTGCGGATTTGATTTTTACCTACTTTGCGATGGATTTGGCGTTGGCTGGGGTCTAAGGACGCCGTTTATCCCCTGTGGTAATGGAATGGACGCCCCCTTCCTAACGGCATCTATGTGCCAAAGTGAAGGTGTTACCCACACTTAACGGAAGGGAGCGTCCTCATGAAGCTTTCGACTGTTTCGATTGATTTGGCAAAAACCGTATTCCAGTTGCATGGCGTCCGCTTGGCAAACTGGGGGCGTCCATGTATGAGCGGGCTTACTTATCACAGGGGGCGGAACGCGATCTTTCATATTTATTTTGAACAATGCTTAGTTGAATTTTTTGTAATCCTGCGCACCTAATGACGCCAACCATTTATTGAAGAAGTCAACTTGCTCCTGTGGGTTATTTGTCAGGTTTTTTTCTTCATAGTCAAATAAATGGACTATGTTGTGGTTGGTAGCATGTTGGCCTAGCGTCATTTCGTATGCGACAAGCCCAGCGCTCATTTGAGAACCCATTCTTGAGGGTTTAACATTTATTTTTGCCCCTTTGCATAAAAATGTTATATGCGGGAAATCTGCTCGGATTTTTGCGAAGCAAACATACAGATCTTTTCCTTCATAAATTTTTTTAAAGTTTTCGGCTTCTGAAAATGTCATGGTGAGTTTCGTTGCGTCATATTTGACGGTGACCTGTTTGTGTTCGTTGTTGATTATTGCTTTTATATTTTCGGTTTTCATTTTATTACCTGTTGGGGTTTGGTATGGAATATCCAACGTAAGTTCCATCAGCTTTTAATGGGGTGGCGCCTAGTATATCCCCAGTGTCAGGATAGTTGTCGCCTCTCCGATGTTTCCTGAAAAAACGTCGGGGGCGGAAAGAGACTACGCGTGTCGTACTATTCACCAGAACGTAGAGCCACATTGTTAAAAATGTTGATTCCCCCGCAGAGCCTGACGATGGCCGAAGTTTCTCGGCGCGAAGGGGTCAGCGAAATGTCACTTTCCAACTGGCGCAAGCAAGCCAGGGCTGAAGGAAGTGTAGTGTCCGACACGAAGCAACCCTACGAGAAATGGTCAGCCGAAACCAAGTTCGCCGTCGTCCTTGAGGCTGCCAGTCTGTCTGAAATTGATCTGGGCGAATACTGCCGTCGCAAAGGGCTTTATCCCGAACAGATAGCAACTTGGCGGCAGGCTTTCATCAGCGGTCAGAAGCCTGAAAAGGCTGCGCTAAAAGATGATCGCGAGCAATCTCCGCCGGTGCCCGCAAAGCGATGGCCTGCCAGGAAGTGGGGCTGTCGCTCAGGACTCTGCAACGCTGGACAGTGGTCCAGGAACTTCAAGCCGATGCTCGAACGACGGCCTTTCTCCCTGTGCCGCGCAACGCTCTAAGTGAAGCGGAACGAGAGGCTATCGTGACGTTGTGCAACAGCCCAACTTACGCGCACTTGACGCCAAGCCAGATCGTTCCACGCCTGGCTGACGAGGCGCGTTATCTGGCGTCTGAAGCGACGTTTTATCGGGTCTTGCGGGCTGCGGGCCAGCAGCAACATCGAGGTCGTAGCCAACGACCTCGGCGGCACGCAGCCCCGACGACGCATGCTGCTCATGGGCCTAATCGGGTGTGGTAGTGGGACATCACGTATTTGCCATCGCCGATACGAGGCAAGTATTACTACTTGTATTTGATCGAGGATATTTACAGCCGTAAGGCCGTTGGCTGGGAAGTTTATGAAGAGGAAAGTGGCGAGAAAGCAGCGGCGCTGCTGCACGAACTGTACGAACAAGCACGAAAGAAGAGCCCGGAGCGCTGGTCAGGACAAACGCGAAACTGGAAGCCAGTAGGAACGGTACTGCTGAATCCGGATCGGGAGCTGCACGTGGAGAAAAAAAGCGGCATAGTTAGACGGTTGACGCGACAACAACCTTGAAAAACGCCGGGATATCTTTATCCGATGTTGACGCTAAATATTTGGGTGACGTTAACTGTGGATGTATTCGTACACTCCTGTGTGGGGGATTTCATTGATGTCTAAGGAGCTGATCGCATGTTTTAGTCTGGATGCATGTATAGAATGACATATGACTTGAGCGACACCATGCGTTTCAGTGTCATAAAGCCTGAATGCCAAATTTTCTTCATCTGTCAATATTAATTCCAAGTCGTTCGTTGTGGGGATGCATTTTAAATGACTTAGTCGCTGCCACAATAGCTCTGTCTGGTGGTCTTGTTTTGTCATTAGGGTTATATGGCGACGATATGTCTTTAACTTGTTTGGGTCTATATGTTCTGGATTGCTGTTTAGATGTTCTGCTCCTGAATAAATTGAGGTGTTTTAATTTTTTCTGAATATGTCTTTGGGTGTTGAGCTTTTCGCAAAGCGCTTTAACGCTAGATATTCATGTGTCTTGCTGTATTTGGGAGCCCTCGTGGTGTACCAAGTGAGTATCACTGGCCACTCGTGTTTCAACACTAATGCGAGGGTTAGCCAAGATTTCCATACACTTTCAAAGTCTTGATTAAGAAAGGTGGTCGTGACATACCCTTGGTCTTCTGTTGGATGTGGGTGGGCCCAGGGGTGTATGCCGGTTTTGTATATGAAGACTGTGTCCATTGGTCACCTTGCTACTGTATGTCGTTGGTGAGGTCGTTTTCCTCGTAAGCAAAAATGTGCACGAGCTCTCCATCGGGTTTTTCCATAGTCAGTTGCGTAGGTAATCAGCCCATTCGACATATGTGAGGACATGCCAGAGGTGTGAACATTGATTTTTTCGCCTTTGCACAAAAAAGCTCATTTATTACAAGTCAGCTCGGATTAAATCAAAGCGGTTGAACAGGTCCAGTGCTGTAGGATTTTCGTTCTCCATTATTCAGCAATAGAGTAAGCGTCGGCTTTCCCCCAGCGTATTCGATCACTGCGCTTTCACGTATGCCGTTGTTGATGATGGTTGTTTCACGTGATTTCATAGATGTTCTTCGGAGAATTAGCTGCGCTCGATAAATAGAATTTGGTTGATCTTTGTGGCTTATATAGTGCGTGGCAGCAGGAGGATATTTAGGTTCTCATTTTTTGGTCCTGGCGAATACGGTTCTACAATTCCTATTGTGGTTTTCACTCTTTCAAGCTAAGCGTCCCTGTGGTTTTCGGCATCGGTCGCTCGCCATACTGACCAACCCGCTGGACAGGCGTGTGCATGCACTGCAATGTCGGTGGCTGTTAGCTTAATCATTCGTTTAAATTTCCTTTTTGCTCAAAGCTGAGTGAACATGTTTTAGCCATGATATTCCATCACTCCACTCGTGAGGGTAGTAGTAGTTGCAACCCATCTCACAAAACAAAAAATCCTGAAGTTCTTCTTCGGATTTTTCGGATGATATTAACGTGTTAATTTCTTTTTTGACTTGCGCTATGGTTTTTACCGATGCTTCAGATATAAAGCTCGCAATTACGTCGTTTGCGTTTTTATGTTCATCGACCCAGTCTTGATGAAAATAGCCAGCTAAAAATTGCTGCAGCTCGAGAAGATTCTTTTTCATGGGTTTGGGTGTCTCGTAAGGATTCTATAGCCGTCTGGCATTTTTTTGTCTCTTTGGATAATAAGGTAAATTTCTTTTCCTAGAACCGTTTTCTGAAGTCCTCTTTTCAGGCTTGCACCAACGGGTTCCTGAGTTTTTTGAGTTATGATCAATTTTTTTTGATCTACTTTAAGAAATTTATTTATCTTGGCTTTGTTGTCGCTAAGAACTTTTGAAGCTATAGATTCGGCTGTTGCACGATCAGGAAAAGTAGAGGCGGTTGGGACATTAGGCTCTTGCTTCAAACGTTCGGCGAGTTGCTCATCGGTTCTGCCAACATACTTTTTAATCAGGTGCCCGCCCGCAGATTCATGTGCATATAAGCCGCCGCCAGGAACTATTACGCCATACGGGCCTTCAGGGTAGTTACTTTGCTTGCAACTTAATCCCTTCGGATCTACCCACCCCGTAGGGTTGGGCACATACCCGTATGCGTCGATGTATCTGAATAGATACGCTACCCTTACCGGGATCGCTTCGCGGCCCAACGCAAGCGAGCTCGCTCGCCATGGGTTAGGGTGTTCTTGGGAAATAGCGTGCTTCCATTTTTTTAATACAACTTTCGAGCGCTGTAGCTGCCTGCGACGACAACAAAAATTATCTCGCCACTGTTGCTTGATGTGAAACTGTAGCTCGTTCCTGTTTCGTCAATTCCCAACCGTTCGGCCTCATGCGATAGGCTTGAGGCTGGTTCCTCGCACATGTCGCATACTTCCGCTCCCACAGCACTTATGCCGTGAAAAGCAATCAAATCATCAAAAGTTATCTCCCATGATTTTTCTTGCCAGTCCGTGAACTCCATTAGCAGGGTGGTTCTGCTACACGTTATTTTTTCAATTGTTCCATCGGAAATCGGGAAGTCTGACATGTTAGGTTCCTGGGTGTTTTTCGCCTGGTAAAAAGCCAGTTCCATGTTCGGGATGATAGTTTTCGGGTTTTACTTTAATTATCAGGTTTTGTTTCTCAGCCTGCTTCCAACTCAAATTATTGGGTTTAAGTATTACGTGATAGTGCTCCCCATGATGCCTTGGTGCGTAGTGACCTTCATCTCCAGGATGGCTTTCAAATCTAATTCGGGTATCACTGTTGGGCCTCCACTCCACTCGAAGGGTGTCGTGCTTTGTCCTGGATATTTTAGGATCTACGACTAAAACGTTTGTTAAATCATTTGGATCCTTAGGGAAGCGTGATTTGGCATCCGGTTGAACTGGACTTGCCCCTACAAAACCGGACACCAACTCCCCATTAAATTGATGCCGCCGCCAAGCGCCTGAACTCCCTCGGTGAGCGATAGTTCAAAGCACTGTGCGGATGCTGCTCGTTGTAATGCTCGAAGGCAATGGCCAGGTTGCGCAGCGCCGTTTCTCGATCCGACTTGGGCATGTGCGCCACGTAGTCCCGCTTGATCGTCTTCACGAAACTTTCGGCCATGCCATTACTCTGTGGACTACGCACCGGTGTGGTCACCGGCTGCAAGCCGATCTGTCGAGCAAACAGGCGCGTCTGTTCGGCGGTGTACGCCGAACCGTTATCGCTAAGCCACTGCACCGGCGTTGCAGGCAGTTGATCACCGAAGCGCTTCTCCACGCTTTCCAACATCAAGTCGCGGATGTCATCGCCGCTGTACCCGGTTGGGCTGGCGACCCAGCCGATGGCCTCGCGATCGCAGCAATCCAGGGCGAAGGTCACGCTCAGTTTGGCGCCGTCCTCGCAGCGGAACTCAAAGCCGTCCGAGCACCATCGCGTATCGCTGGTTTTCACCGCAATGCGGCCTTCGTGCCGACGCGGTACACCGGGCTGTTTGATTCGGCGCTCCAGCAGCAAATTGTGATCACGCATGACCCGGTAAACCCGCTTCACGTTGATCGGGGGCTGCAACTGGCGTTCACGGGCACGGCGCAGCAATCCCCAGACCCGACGGTAGCCGTAGCTGGGCAGCTCGCTGACCTGTCGCTGGATTTCAACTACCAGCTCAGCATCGTTCACAGGCCGGCTTCGCCGTACTTTGGGCGATGCCGATTGCTTGATTCGAACCGTTAATTGCGAGCGCGCCACACCGAGACATTCGCTGACCAGCTTCACTGGTCGTCCCCCGGCAACAAGGGTGAGTGCGCAATCCATTTTCGCGACCGGGCGATCTCCACGGCCTCTTTGAGGATTTCTGCTTCCATCGTCTTCTTGCCCAGCATCCGTTGCAGTTCACGGATCTGCTTGAGCGCATCGCTCAGCTCGGAGGCCGGCACCACGGCTTCGCCCGCGCTGACCGCCGACAGGCTGCCTTCCTGATACAGCTTGCGCCACAGGAATAACTGGTTGGCATTGATGCCGTTGCGCCGAGCGACGACCGACACACTTTGCCCTGGCTCAAGGCTCTCGCGAACCATCGCCAGCTTTGCTCTGGGCTCCAGCGGCGCCGCCGCTCCTGGCCCAAAAGCTCCCCACTCTTATCGTTGCTGTTAGTCATAAACATAACCGTTTGCCTATCCCTTATCGTAAGGGGGAAACGGTGTCCTGTCTTTCATAGGGCTCGTTCATGAACCGGTGAACCCTCATTAACATCGCGTTGTAGTATCGGTTCAGTAGCTACAAGTGATGAGTTACAACTGTCATTCGTGGGACATCCACTCAACCCTAGCGGATCCACCCATCCCGTAGGATTGGGCACGTACCTGTACGCGTTGATCCCACCCGCCAACTTCACCGGGTCCGGCGTGAGGTAGCGACCAATATCCGGATTGTAGTAGCGATGGCGGTTGTAGTGCAGCCCGCTTTCCGGATCGAAATATTGGCCTTGAAAACGTAGCGGGTTGTCGATTTTGCCTATGTCGAGGCGGCTGATCTGGCCGTAGGCGCGGTAGTGGGCGGACCATACGATTTCGCCGTCTGGGTCTGTCAGTTCCTGCGCTGTGCCGAGGTGGTCGAGTTGGTAGTGGTAGGACGTGGTTTCTTTGGGACCAAACCCTTTCAGTAAAGCCAGCGGCCGAAAGCTGTCCGGCTCGTAGAGGTAACTGCGATGGCGATCCGCATGGTGTTCGGCGATCAGTTTGTCGCCTTGCCAGAAAAACTCCGTCGTTCTGCCATCAACGGTCTTGCTGATGCGCCGCCCAAACGGGTCGTAGCGGTAGCTGGCGGTTTGGCCGTTGGGCTGGGTAATGCTGATCAGCCGGTGCTGGCAGTCGTAGCGGTACTCGGTGACTAACGCATGCCCACGTCCACGCCGTTCGCGGATGAGGTTGCCGAAGGCGTCATAGTCGTAATGCCGGTCGCCCTGGATCATCAGGCGGTTGCCCGCCACGATGTCCGGGCCGGGACGGTCGTGCATCAGCAGGTTGCCGGTCGGGTTGTGGCCGAAACGTTCCTGCAGGTCCTGCGAGTGGTTGGCGCGGGTGAGGCGGCCTAGTGGGTCGTAGCGGTAGTGGTGTTCGCCTTTGCGTGTGTCGTTCAGGCGAGTGAGGTTGCCGGCTTTGTCGTAGTCGTAGTGGCGTTGGTAGAGGTGTTGTGCCTGCTGGGTGACGGTGTGGGCGTGCAGGCGGTGCTGGTCGTCGTAGTGGTAGTGGCTGAGCAGTTGACCTTGTTGGCGTTGGTGCTCTTGGCCGGCTTTGAAAAGGTGGGAAGTCAGCAGTGTGCCGTTCAACTCAACGGTGGCGAGATGGCCGCCTTTGGCATGGTTGAAGGTCAGGCGATTGTTATCCGGCAAGCGCAGGTGTTGCAGTTGACCGCAGGCGTCGTAGCCATAACGCAAGGTGCCCCAGCCTTGATGCTCGGCGGTGAGGCGATTTTGTGTGTCGTACTCGTAGGCCAATGCCCAGTGGCCGTCGTCGACGCTGAGGAGGTTGCCTTGGCGGTCGTAGGCGTAATCAACGGTATTGCCGTCGGGCAGGGTTTTTCGTACAAGGCGGCCGGCGTGATCGCGCTGGTAAACGGTAACTAGCTGACGGCCATCGTCGCCATGTTCGGTTTTTTCCTGCAGGTGGCCGTTGAGGTCGTAAACGTAGGACGTGCGTTGACCGTCGAAGCCGACTTCCTGCTGGATCAGGCCGTTGGGGTGGTAAGCCAGTCGGTAGGTTTCACCGGCTTCGTTTTCGATTTCGGTGAGTAATAACCGCGCATTGTCGTAGCGGTAGTTGACCTGGGTGCCGTCGGCGTTGAGGCGGCGGCTGATCAGGTGCAGGCCATCGGCGTATTCGTAGCGGGTGACGTGGCCGCGTTCGTCGCGTTCGGCGGTGATTTTTCCGTAGGGGTTGTAGCTGTATTCGCGGGTTGCGCCGCCCGGCAGTACAACACGCGTTAACCGACCAACGCTGTCCCATTGATACCCGGTCAGCGCGCCCTGTTCATCTTCGCGGGCAATTTCGCGGCCCAGATCGTCGTAGCGGTAACGCTTGATCCCGCCATTGGGCAGCTGTTCTTCAATGAGCTGGCCGCGTTCATTCCACACCAGCCGATGGCAGCTGTGATCGGGATACCAAACGCCCGTCAGTTGGCCGTATTTGTTGTAGCTGTAGTCCGTCACCTCACCATGGGGATCGGTCCTGCGCGTCACGTCGCCCTGATCGTTACGCTCATATTTCCAAACCGCCTCGCCACGCCGCACGACCCGTACGAAACCGTTGTCATGCTCGTAGGATGTCGGCTCGTCATCGCCGGGAAACACCGCCACCAAGCGTCCGGCATCGTCGTACTGATACGCCGTCACCGCCCCCAGCGGATCCTGCTCGACCGTCAGTCGCCCCTTGGCGTCGTAGGATTTGAAGTGCTGGGCGCCGTCCGGATCAACGCGCTGCACCAGCCGTGCGCGGTCATCGTGGACATACACTTCCTGGCTGCCATCGGCGTTATGCACCGTGACACGGCCGTCGTCGCCCCAGACATAACGCGTGTCCATCTGCGAAAAGCTGGCCCAGTGCCGCACGCATCGCGCCGCCTTGCCTGCGCGCTCCCATTCCCAAAAGAAGCTCGCGCCACCGGCCAAGCCCCGCTCAAGAATCACGTGCTGTTCGTCGTACCGATAAACCTCGCTTTCGCCGACGGCATTGGTCGCCGAGACCAGTCGTCCTGATTCGTCATAGGCGTAGGAAACAACGTTTTGTTCGGTGATCCATTCGTAGGGCTGGCGGTCTTTGCTGCGCTGAACCTGGTAGTCCACCGCGACGATGCGGTCCCGTTCATAACGCAAGCACAACGAGCGGCCGGCGCCGGTATCCAGGCGCTCGATGCGGCCCAACACATCCCGCGAAATCCGCAGCCGGTTGTCATACGCATCACTGATCGAGACCAGCACACCGTCGCGAAAGTGATAAAAGCGCGACGCCTGGGCCAGCACCAATTCATCCGGCAAAGCACCTAAATAGATCGCCGCTTCGGCCAGGCTATTGGTGATCGCCGGCCGAGCAGAAGTCGGCAGTGGAAACGAAACAGCGCGGTTTTCATGGTCGGTCCACACCACCGACTCGTCTGAAACCACCAGCCGCTGCGCCAGCGAATGACTCCAGCCAAACCCCAACCCACACTCCACGTCCACCGCGCTGGTGCGGTACAACCGTGTCCACTCAAACGGCAAAATCCCATCTAAAACGCCGTCGGTGAGGGTGAGCAGTTCTTCCCCGGTGACCATCGACACCGGGCAGCCATTGGTGACGGTTTTGTCCGCAGAAGCCGCGGCATCCCCTTTGGGATTTGTAGCCACGGCAGGCACATCATCGACAGGTTCCTGCCGAACCAATACCGTGCGCTGAGCCTTGCTGCGAACCGCCGGCACAGGGTTCGAAACCACGTGTTCCCCAGCCTTCAACGACGCCACCGGAATTGTCCTGATCGGCGTCGCCGCACTGCCCAGCAGTAATGGCCTGGCCGCTGCGACATGCGGTTCCAACCCTGGCCTCACAAGGTGCCTGGCCAGCAACTCCAACAACCCCCGCCCCCGTGCGGACTTGATGGCCCCCAGCGCCTGAGCACCCAGGCGCAGCGTCACGCCCGTGCCTGCCGTCGCCCACATCAGCAGCAGATTGATCAAGACCTCGCCGGTGATCTCGCCGAGCAATTCGAACATCTGCGGCGGCGGCAGCAGGCGTATCCAGCTGACCATCGCCGAGATAAAAATGAACAACAGCGGCTCATCACTCAGCACCAGCAACGCGTGGGCAATGGCGTCGCTGCCGAGCGTCAGCAGTTCATCGAGGTCGGCCTGAGAGATGTACGCCAACAACTTTTCGCTGTTGGCCTGTAGATCCGATAACAGCTCATACACCTGCGTGATGTTGTCCCACAGGTTGTAGAGCGCCTGAGCCAAACCGCTGGAAAACGCCGCGCCTTGCATTGCGCTGCGTTGCAAAGACGGGGCGTCGGCAAACTCGTCCCACTGGGGCTTGAAGGTCTTCGCCCACTCATCGCGCAGGCCCGTTTCCAGCTCGGCGATCACCGATTGATAGGAGGCATACAGCGCCTTGACGTGATCCGTGGAAACGTCGGGATAAAACGTAATTTGGTATTGTTGGTCGCGGGTACATTCCTGGATTTCAAGCGTGCCGCCGGGGCCGATGGTTCGATGGATGGGCGGTCCCGTCGGGCTGCCATCCCTGGCGATGGCCTGCAGCATTACCGGCGTGTTGCCGATAGGCACGAAGCGCGTGCTTTCAAACAGATGCACCAGGGTCATCGACCCCTGGGCATCACACGTGGCGACCACTGTGCTGGGTTTTCTGGAAGAGACCGGCGCGATCAACGCAACCTCTTCGCCGACTTTGAAAACCTGCTCCACCTCAAGCGCCGAGCCACTCCAAAAGCTTTCGGCCCAGTCGTCGAAGGTGTTAAGGCAATTGCGCAAGTCACGCAGGACGCGTTCAACATCCGGCGCGTCGGCATCCATGGGCGCCAGAACGAAGCTGGCAATAACCGGAATCAAGAGGCAGCCCTGGTGGGCAGGGCATTAACGGACAGGTACATGGCGGTCCCTCGCACTGAATGATCAGGCGAGAGACTTTGGAGAGGTTTATCAGGTAAAGAAGTCGGCGCTGTTCGCCAGGACGGCTAGGAGGTTTCGCCAAAACTTCGGGTAAATGCGGGGGCCGTCGTAGGAGCTGGATTACAGGTTAAGCAGTCCTACAGCTTCAAGTTACCGGTAGGGTCAATCACAGTATTTGTGCGACCGGAGGAAAAGCGTGTCCGCGCGGGATGGCGCAGGCCGAACGTTCCCGGCAACCTGGCGAACCCACGCCAGACTTACCGGTCCATATCGCAACGCCCGGCCTATCGCCTTCAAGGAAGCTCAATGTCCCTACGCCGCCTGATCCTGTGCCTCGCCCCCTTGGTGGTGCTGGCCGGTTGCTCCACCTCACGCGGCCCGCAGCAGCCGGAGCGCAGCGAGGCCGAGGTGAAAGCGCAGATCCTGCGCCTGCTGCCGGCCAAGGTGGCGGACCGCAATGGCTGGGCCCAAGACATCTACACCGCCTTCGATACCCAGAAGATCTACCCCAGCACCGGAAATATTTGCGCCGTGCTGGCGGTGACCGAGCAGGAGTCTACGTTTCAGGTCGACCCACCCGTGCCGAACATGGGCAAGATTGCCCAGGACGAAATCCTGCGCCGGGCCGGCAAGGTGCATGTGCCGGCCTTTGTGGTGCGCAGCGCGCTGCAGCTGAAGTCGCCCAGCGGCAAGTCCTACGCCGACCGTTTGAACGCGGCGCGCACCGAGAAAGATCTCAGCGGTATCTTCGATGACTTCATCAGCATGGTGCCACTGGGCAACACTCTGTTTGGCGGTTTTAACCCAGTGCATACCGCCGGCCCCATGCAGGTCAGCATCGACTTTGCGCAGCGACAGGCGCGGGGTTATCCCTACACGGTGGACGGCACGATTCGTCGCGAGGTGTTCACTCGGCGTGGCGGCATGTACTTCGGCATCGCCCATTTGCTCGGTTACCCAGTGAACTACGATCAGCCGCTGTACCGCTTCGCCGACTTCAACGCCGGCTGGTACGCCAGCCGCAATGCGGCGTTCCAGGCGGCAGTCAGCCGGGCTTCGGGCACTGAGCTGGCGCTGGATGGGGATTTGATTCGTTACGGCTCACTGCTGCCCGGCACCACCGAACTGGCGGTGCGCTCTCTGGGCTCCAGGCTGGACATGCGCAACCCCAGCATCCGTAGCCAACTGGAGCAGGGCGAGCAGTTGGATTTTGAAGAAACCACCCTCTACAAACGCGTATTTGCCTTGGCCGACAAGGCCAACGGCACGCCGATGCCACGGGCGATCCTGCCGGGCATTGTGCTCAACAGCCCGAAGATCACCCGCACGCTCACCACCGCCTGGTTTGCCAAGCGCGTCGATGAGCGCTATCAGCGCTGTATGAAGCGCTGATCAGGGGCGGCGGCGCACAAACTTGCGCCACAGCCACACCCACAACCAGACCACCGGGAACGCCAGGATCACGAAGGGCAGCACGTAACTGGCGCGTTCCAGGGCGTCAGCGGTGCCTTCCAGCATATTCGTGCCCAGGTTACTGAACATCCGGCTGAAGCGTGACGGTTGGTTCGCGCCGTTCGAGGAGCGGAAGTTCAGGGTGATACGGTTGGTGTCGAGACGACGTTGCTGGCCGGCGGCGACCTGGGCCAGCGCTTGCAGATCATTTTCGATGGCGGCCTGTTCCTTGCTCAAGGCGATCAGGTCGCTGACGGTGATGTCCTTGCGCTTGGCCAGTTCGTCGAGGCGTTGTTGCTGGGCTAGCAGGCGGTCCTGGCGGCGGCGCACATCGTCGACGGCGTCGGCCAGATCCTCGGCGGTCGTGATGCGCTGGCCGAGCTTACCGCCTTCAGCGGCCAGGGCGACCATCGGTTCTACGCCGTTGGGGGCGATGCGCAGGATGATCTCGCCGCCGTTGCTGTCTTCGGTGATGCCGAGGATATTGCAGGCGCCGAACCGCGCGGTTTCGCAGGCCTCGCGTGTGGCGCGCATGCGCGGCGCGAGCAGGCCGCCGGGCAGGGCCAGGGTCAGTTCGTGTTCGTAGGCCAGTTGTGCGCCGGCCCGGCCTTGTTCGCCACTGATGGCGGCGGCGCGGGAGTGCTCCTTGGGCGAGCAGCCGCCCAGCACCAGGCCGGTCAGCAAGATCAATAGCGGGACGCGAAGCGGGTTGCCGTCCAGATGGCGCATTGCGGATCCTTAAATGTGCGAGGGAAATTGGCGGCGATTAAAGCGGGTCCGGCGGATTAACGCAAAGTATCGCGCAAGATTTGCACGGCTGATGGTTGTGGCCGGGGTTCGGGAGCAGGCGTACATCTTGAGCCTGACATCAAGGAAGAACTCATCATGATCACTCACACTGTGCCCGAAGGTTTTGTCTCGTTGCCCCGCAGCAGTCCGTTGCTGGATCTGCTGGGCCCGGCGTATTGCCGAGGTGACGGCCTGCAACTGGAAATCGGCCTGCGCGCCGACAATCGCCATGCCAACGGGCGCGGCACTGTGCATGGCGGGGTGCTGGCGACGTTGGCGGATATCGGCATGGGGTATGCGATGGCCTTTTCCAGTGAACCGCCGTTGCCGTTGATTACCGCGAGCATGACCGTGGATTATCTGGGGGCGGTGCAGGTCGGGGAGTGGGTCGTGGTGCGGCTGGAGCATCACAAGCGGGGACGGCAGATGGCGTTTGCCACGGTGAGCCTGCAGGTAGGCGAGAAGGTGGTGGCGCGGGCGAATGCGGTGTTTGCGGTGCCTCAATCTGACAGGTAAAGAGGATCTTGTGTGGGAGGGTGTTTTTTCTGGTCTACCGGATAAGGAAAGGCCCGGTTTTCGTGGAACCGGGCCTTTCCAGTGTTGCTCTTTGAATCAGCTGCGTTCAAGGGCCAGGGCGACACCTTGGCCGCCGCCGATGCACAGCGTCGCCAGGCCTTTTTTGGCATCGCGCTTGATCATCTCGTGCAGCAGCGTCACCAGCACGCGGCAGCCTGAGGCACCGATCGGATGGCCGATGGCGATGGCGCCGCCGTTGACGTTCACTTTGTCGGCATCCCACTCCAGCTCTTTGCCCACCGCCAGGGATTGCGCGGCGAAGGCTTCGTTGGCTTCGATCAGGTCCAGGTCGCTGAGCTTCCAGCCTGCCTTGTCCAGGCAGCGGCGGGTCGCCGAGACCGGACCGATGCCCATGATGGCGGGGTCGACGCCCGCATTGGCATAGCTGGCGATGCGCGCCAGCACCGGCAGGCCGAGGGCTTTGGCTTTGTCGGCGCTCATCAGCAGCACGGCGGCGGCCCCGTCATTGAGGCTCGAGGCGTTGCCGGCGGTGACGCTGCCGTCTTTCTTGAAGGCGGGTTTGAGCTTGGCCAGGGATTCGGCGGTGGTCCCGGCGCGCGGTTGTTCATCTACGGCGAAGGGCACCGGGTCGCCTTTGCGCTGGGGGATCAGGATCGGCGTGATCTCATCGGCAAAGCGGCCGGCCTCGATGGCCGCGCTGGCTTTTTGCTGGGACGCGGCGGCGAAGGCGTCCTGGGCTTCACGGCTGATGCCGTACTTGTCCACCAGGTTCTCGGCGGTGATGCCCATGTGGTAGTCGTTGAACGCATCCCACAGCCCATCGGTGATCATGCTGTCGAGCATCTTGGCGTGACCCATGCGCAAACCGGTGCGTGCGGCCGGCAGAACGTACGGGGCCAGGCTCATGTTCTCCATGCCGCCGGCGATGATCACGTCCGCGTCGCCGCAGCGGATGGCCTGGGCGCCGAGGTGCAGGGCTTTGAGGCCCGAACCGCAGACCTTGTTCAATGTCAGGCTGGGCACCGCATGGGGCAGGCCGGCGAGGATCGAAGCCTGGCGCGCCGGGTTCTGGCCTGAGCCGGCGGTGAGTACCTGGCCGAGGATCACTTCATCCACTTCGGCCGGGTCCAGGCCTGTCTGCTCCAGCAGTCGACGGATCACCGCGGCACCCAGTTCCGGTGCCGGAATATTCGCCAGCGAACCCTGGAAGCTGCCCACGGCGGTGCGGGTGGCAGCAACAATCACGACGTCTTGCATGGAATCTGTCCTCACTGGAAGTGCATTTCTGGAACGTGGTCCGGGACGATCAGTTTACCGGCGGTCTTGCTCACAATCTCTTCAACGCTGACGCCAGGTGCGCGTTCCTTGAGGACAAAAGCGCCATTTTCGATTTCCAGGTACGCCAGGTCCGTCAGTACGCGCTTGATGCAATGGGCTCCGGTCAGCGGCAGGCTGCATTGGCTGAGCAACTTGGACTCACCGTCCTTGGACGCGTGCGTCATGATTACGATGATGTTTTCCGCACCAGCCACCAGGTCCATGGCGCCGCCCATGCCTTTGACCAGTTTGCCGGGGATCATCCACGAGGCGATGTTGCCATGCACATCCACTTCAAACGCGCCGAGCACGGTGAGGTCGACGTGGCCGCCGCGAATCATCGCGAAGGATTCGGCGGAAGAGAAAATCGATGCACCGACCCGTGCGGTGACTGTTTGTTTACCGGCGTTGATCATGTCGGCATCAATGGTTTCTTCGGTCGGAAACGGGCCCATGCCGAGCAGGCCGTTTTCCGATTGCAGCATCACTTCCATGCCGTCGGGAATGTAGTTGGCCACCAGGGTTGGAATGCCGATGCCGAGGTTCACGTAGAAGCCGTCCTGCATTTCGCGGGCGACACGTTGAGCCATTTGTTCGCGGGTAAGAGCCATTTTATGAGTCCTTATTGTTCGGGCTGGAGGCGGATTATTTGCGCACGGTGCGCTGTTCGATGCGCTTCTCGAACGTGCCGCAGATGATCCGGTCGACGTAGATGCCAGGGGTATGGATCTGCGAAGGGTCCAGCTCGCCCGGTTCGACGATTTCCTCGACTTCGACCACGGTGATCTTGCCGGCGGTGGCGGCCAGGGGGTTGAAGTTCTGGGCGGTGTGGCGGTAGATGACGTTGCCGAAGTGGTCGGCTTTCCAGCCCTTGACGATGGCGAAGTCGCCGGTGATGGATTCTTCCATCAGGTACGGGCGGCCGTTGAATTCGCGGGTTTCCTTGCCTTCGGCGACGGGGGTGCCGACGCCGGTGGCGGTGAAGAAGGCCGGGATGCCCGCGCCGCCTGCGCGCATTTTTTCTGCCAGGGTGCCTTGGGGTGTGAGGACCACTTCGATTTCGCCGCTGAGCAACTGCTTTTCGAACAGCGCGTTTTCACCCACGTAGGAGGCGATCACCTTGCGGATCTGCTTTTGTTCCAGCAGCACGCCGAGCCCGAAACCGTCGACTCCGCAGTTGTTGGAAACCACGGTCAGATCACGGGTGCCTTTGCGCTTGATTTCGTTGATGAGGTTTTCCGGAATGCCACACAGGCCAAAACCGCCGGAGAGCACGGTCATGCCGTCTTCCAGGCCTGCCAGCGCTTCTTCGTAGGACGCCACGCGTTTATCGAAACCTGCCATATGCACCTCTTTTATTGTTTGTGGGCCAGCCAATGGATCGAGTGTTGCGCCGACGGATTGATTTGTTAAGTTGTTTTTTAAGGTTGATTGATTTAGAAAACAGCATAGTCGATCCCCATTCGGAGCAGCGTCATGACGGTCAAACAGATGCGGGCCTTTCTGGCCGTGGCCCAGAGCCTGAGTTTTGCCGCCGCCTGCGAGCGCCTGCACCTGTCTCAGTCGGCCCTTAGCCTGACGATCAAGGGGTTGGAGGAGGGGTTGGGTGGTCGCTTGTTCAGCCGCAACACCCGCAACGTAGCGCTGACCCCGGAGGGCGAATCGTTGTTGCCGTTGGCGCGCCGCCTGATTGCGGACTGGGACAATGCTGAGGACGAACTGCGCCAGCGGTTCACGCTGCAACGCGGACGGGTCACGCTGGCCGCCATGCCGTCGTTCGCAGGCAATTTACTGCCGCCGATCCTCAAGGTATTCCGCGCACGTTACCCCCAGGTGAATGTGACGGTGCATGACCTGATCAATGAGCAAGTGCTCGAGATGGTCCGCGACCGACAGGTTGAGTTGGGCGTGGCATTTGAGCCGGCGCAGGGCTCCTCGCTGGCGTTCACGCCGTTGTACCTGGACCGCTTTATTGCGGTAGTGCCCAGTGATTCACCGTTGGCGCAGTGTGCCGAGATCGATTGGGCGACCTTGCTGCAGCAGCCGTTCATCACTTTGCAGCGGCCTTCCACGGTCCGGGTGATGTTGGAGGAGCACTTGGGCGCCCTGCAGATGAAATTGCCCGTGGCGTTGGAAAGCCATCAGTTGGCAACGGTAGGCAAAATGGTTGCCAGTGGCCTGGGCGTCAGCGCTGTGCCTGCCTTGTGTGCCCGGCAGATGGAGGAGGCGGGCGCCCACTGCATCACCTTGAATAGTCCGGTGATCGAACGACCGATCGGCGTGCTGACCAAACCAGGACATGAGCTCTCGGCCGCGGCGCAGGTGTTGTTTGATATTTTCCAAGATGAGGCAGGGAAGGGACGTTTTCCTGGCCTGTTTTAAGGCTGCCATTAAAAAGCCCGCTCGAACTAACGAGCGGGCTTAACTATTAAATGCTCAATGATCAGCAGTATCTATCAATTACTTTTACTTGCGATTGGCCTTTAAGGTTCTGCCATTCGGTATTCAGTGTATGAAAGACCTGCTCGATAAAGTTTCGATCAGCCGCGGCCTTCTTGCCGACGTAACCCTGGCCACGGCGGTACACCCTCAGGCGTGCTGCCAGTTCACGGTTGGTACGGTCAAACTCGGCCTCTTCGGTATTGGGCGCCAGGCAGTCAAGTTGCACTTCGCCCGATTTACCAATCCACAGGACATGGTCATCGAGAGTGTCTTTCTGCGCTGCGAACATCTCAGCCAATTCATCGATAGTTGGTTGGTTGTTCAAATTCATGTGTAAGCCCCTTGACCAGTTGGCGATCTATCAGTTGATTCCGTTAAAACTGCTTAGTTGTCTCCGGTTATAAAAACCGGGCGTCAGTGACGATCTGCCGAATACGGGCAGGGTCTTGAACCTGATGCATGTAGTTTTGCTGATGAACTGCTACGCAATGGTTTCATAACGAAGACAAGCAGCGTTTGAGCTCCTTGTACCTGTCCCTTTCGGGGCCGGTCAGCTTCATCAATCTGCCTTGTGGGCAGTGCACATCCGGAAAAAACAGCTCGGCGGTCAGACGAGCGCTTTCAAAACACGTGTTACCAACGCTCCCGATGCGGGAGACGTCTAGATCATGCAAGGACAAAAAGGTTACGTCAACGATTATGTAGTGATTATTTTTGATCACTACATAAATCCGCGTGGGGACGGGGGGGATGCGGGAATACGTGACTCAAGCGTCATTTTTTGGAAGTGATGGTCAACGCGCAGAGGCCGTGTGTGAGGTGTGAGCACGCGCGCTTTGCACGCCTCATTGGGCTCGAATCAGGCCAGCCGCTGGGCCAGCAGAGGTAACAACGCTTCGCAAGAGGCCTCGATCTTCACCTGCAACAACTCGTCGCCTCGGGTCTTGCCCAGGTTGATGGCAATCACGGGCTTGCCTTGCTCGACCATCGCTTTGCACAGACGGAACGCCGAATAAGCCATCAACGATGAGCCCACCACCAGCAAACCCTCGGCGTTTTCCACCGCGGCCATCGCCTTGGCCGCTGTGGCCTGGGCGACGTTTTCGCCGAAAAACACCACATCCGGTTTCAGTCGTTGGCCGTTGCAATGGGGGCAATGGGGGATTTGAAAGCGCTCCTCGAACGCCGGGTCGAGCAGGGTATCGCCATCCGGTGCCTGCACCGCATCGACGCCGGCCAGGAAGGGGTTGCGGATTTCCATCAAGCGCTGGATTACATCGCGTTCGCTGCGCTGCTGGCAATCCAGGCACAGCACCCAATGCAGGCTGCCGTGCAACTCGATTACGTCATGGCTGCCGGCCTGATCATGCAGCGTGTCGACGTTTTGCGTGATCAAACCGCTGATGCGCTGGCGCTGTTGCAGCGTTGCCAGTGCCCGATGCGCGTTATTCGGCTGGGCAATTCGCACCCTCGGCCAGCCCAGCATGGCGCGCGCCCAGTAACGGCGGCGTGCCTGCGCGGTGGCGAGGAATTCCTGATACATCATCGGCGCCTTGCCCCGGCGCACACCTTCGCTGTCTCGATAATCCGGAATGCCCGATGACGTGCTGATCCCGGCACCGGTCAAGACCAGAAAACGCCGGTCTGCCATGGCCCGGTGCAGGGTGTCGAGGTGGTCTTGCTGATGTTTCAGGGGGTCGAGCATGGAGTCTCCTATTCGCCGCGGATGTATTGCTCCAGCTGTTTGATCAGGTCAGCCTGTTCGGCAATGGCTTCTTTGACCAGGTCGCCGATGGAGAGCAGGCCCAGGAGTTTGCCGTCTTCGACCACAGGCAGGTGGCGCAGGTGACTGTCGGTCATGATGTTCATGCACTCTTCCACCCTCTTGTGGGTGTCAACGGTGATGACCGGCTTGCTCATGACGTCATCGACCCTTGTGGTGACTGAAGACAGGCCTTTGAGGATAAGTTTGCGAGCGTAATCACGTTCGCTGATGATCCCTACCACCACGCCATCCTTGACGACAGGCAACGCCCCCACGTTTTTCTCGGACATTCGCACCAGCGCCTCAAACACGGTGTGATCCCATTGAATGGTGTGGACCTCCTGGTTTTTCTGATCCTTGGCTTTGAGCACTTGTGCGACGGTTTTCATGGCGGCCACTCCGGTGTTGTTATAGGGAATTCAGCGGGTCCCTAAAGAATCCTAGACGGCCCACGCTGGAGCAAGGTCCAAAGCGGCGTTAAACCCGTCGAAAAACGTCATTCGCCGGTTTTTTTCGGTGTTTAGCCGGTATTTGTCGGTTTTTTGGCGCGTTTGGGGCCGGCAGCGGCTTTGCGAGGGGTTGCCTTGCGCTTGTTTTTCCAAGGGGTTGCACCTCGACCGGCCGGGCTGGCCGGGCCGGTGATGGTCATGCGCATGCCATTGCAGCGCGCCACCTGTTTGCTCATCCAGGCAGCCTGCTTGGCGACGAATTCTTCCAGGCTAATCTCGCCGCTTTGCACCATGTCCAGCGCCTGCTCCCAGATGGCGGTGGTGCCAGGATCGGCGATGGCACGGGGTACCGCGTCGATCAGGCTGAACGCCGCCGGGGTGGCCGATAGCGCCTTGCCGTTTTTGACCAGGTAGCCTCGGTCCAGCAGCCCTTGGATAATCCCGGCACGGGTGGCTTCGGTGCCGATGCCGGTGGTGTCCTTGAGCTTTTGCTTGAGCAACGGGTCCTCCACCAGTTTGGCGACGTTTTTCATCGCCTTGATCAGGTCGCCTTCGGTGAAGGGCTTGGGCGGTTGGGTCCACAGGTCCTTGAGGTTGACCTTGGTCACGGCATAGTCCTGGCCCTGTATCAGCGCCGGTAGGGCTTGCGGTGCGGGGGCCTCACGGCCCTTGGCCGGCGCCAGGGCTTCTGGCAGGGCGCGCTTCCAGCCCGGTTCGATGATGACTTTGCCCACCGCGCGCAACGCAAACCCGGCACAGTCGAAATCCGCCTGGGTGCGATCGTATTCATGGTTGGGCAGAAACTGCGCCAGGTAACGCGCACGAATCAGCGTGTATACCGCGCGATGCTTGCCACTGAGTTGCCCCACCTCCTTGCCGGCCCCGGTGGGGATGATGCCGTGGTGGGCGCTGACCTTGGCGTCGTTCCAGGCCCGCGAGTGACGCTGCGGATCGACATGGGGCATCAGCTCGGCCACCGCCGGGTCGGCGCGGCCCAGCGCGGCAAGAATCTTCGGGGCCTCGCTGTGCTGGCTCAGTGGCAGGTAGCCGCAGTCACTGCGCGGGTAGGTGATGGCTTTGTGGGTTTCGTAGAGCGACTGGGCGACATCCAGGGTTTCCTGGGCGCCGAGGCCGAGCTTCTTGGAGCAGATCTCCTGCAGCGTGCCGAGATCGAAGGGCAGGGGCGCCACCTCGCGCATGCGCTCGGTGCGCAGCTTCATCAAGCGTGCGCTGGCGGTATTGCTCATCGCGTCGGCGGCTGCACGGGCGAGCTGCGGGTTGAGGCAGCGGCCTTGATCGTCGCAGGCGTCTTCGGCGGCGCGCCATTGTGCGGTGAATGTCATGTGCGCGTGGCGCAGGTCCACATCGATGGCCCAGTAAGCCACCGGGACGAAATCGGCAATGCTGCGATCGCGATCCACCACCAGGCGCAAGGTCGGCGTTTGCACGCGCCCCACCGGCAATACGCCTTGATAGCCGGACTGACGTCCCAGCAGGGTAAACAGGCGGCTCATGTTCATGCCGATCAGCCAGTCGGCGCGGGAGCGTCCCAGGGCCGAGTGGTACAGGCTGAAGGTCTCCGCGCCGGGCTTGAGTGCCGCCAGGGCCTTGCGGATGGAGGAGTCGTCCAGCGCCGACAGCCACAAACGCTGGATCGGCCCGCGATAGCGGCAATGCTCCACCAGCTCGCGGGCGATCATTTCGCCCTCGCGGTCGGCGTCGGTGGCGATCACCAGTTCCTGGGCTTCGCCCAGCAAGCGCTTGACCGCCTTGAACTGGCTGGCGGTCTTGGGCTTGACGCGCATTTTCCATTTTTCCGGGACGATCGGCAGGTCGGCGAGCACCCAGCGTTTGTACTTGGCGTCGTAGGCGTCCGGCGGGGCGGTTTCCAGCAGGTGGCCGATGCACCAGGTGACCGTGACTCCGTTACCCAGCCAGCATCCATCGCCCCGGCGACCGGCGCCGAGCACGGCCGCGATGTCCTTGGCCTGGGAGGGTTTTTCACAGAGGTACAGCCGCATGGTCGTCACATCAGATCGGGTCGATGCGGTGCAGCATGCTCAGTCGACGCTGATTCGGCAACCATTATCTGTATGGATGTACAGCTTCAAGTTGCAAGCGGCAAGCTGCAAGCGGCAAGCAAAGCACCCTCGCTTTAGCTTGCCGCTTGCCGCGTCCTGCTTGAATCTCACTCAGTTGTTATCGATATCGACATGGCGTGTTTCTTTGAGGCAGAACAGCCCCACGATCAGGCTCACACCCGTAATCACCACCGGGTACCACAAGCCATAAAAGATATCGCCGGTGTAGACCACCAGGGCAAACGATACGGTCGGCAGGAACCCGCCGAACCAGCCGTTACCGATGTGGTAGGGCAGGGACATCGAGGTGTAGCGGATGCGGGTCGGGAACAGTTCCACCATCAGCGCCGCCAGCGGGCCGTAGCACATGGCGGCGATCAGGATCAGCGCCACGATCAGCACCACCACCATCACCTTGTTGACCTGGGCCATATCCGCCGAAGACGGGTAGCCGGCCAGGGTCACGGCGCCGCGCAGGGCTTTCTCGTCAAAGCCGTCGATGCGCACTTCGCCGACGCTCACCTGCACCGGGCTGCCGGCGGGTGCGGCGACGCTGCTGTAGGGCAGGCCTTGCTTGACCAGGAACGTCTTGACCTTGTCGCACGGGCTGTCAAAGCGCGCCTTGCCCACCGGGTCGAACTGGAAGGTGCAGGTGGCCGGGTCGGCCAGCACGGTGATTGGCGCCTGGCGGCTGGCCTGGTCCATCGCAGGGTTGGTGTAGTGCGCCAGGCTTTTGAAGATCGGGAAGTAGAGCACGGTCGCCAGCAACAGGCCGAGCATCAGCACCGGCTTGCGCCCGATCTTGTCCGACAGCCAGCCAAAGAAGATAAAGAACGGCGCGCCGATCACCACGCTGATGATCAGCAGCATGTTGGCCAGTGCGGGGTCCATCTTCAGGAACTGGGTGAGGAAGAACAGCACATAAAACTGCGCCGCGTAGAAGGTCACCGCTTGCCCGCCGTTGATGCTGAACAGGGCGATCAGCACCACCTTGAGGTTTTCCCATTTGCCGAAGGACTCACGGATCGGGGACTTGCTGGCCTTGCCTTCCTCTTTCATTTTCAGGAAGGCCGGCGACTCGTGCAGGCTCATGCGGATCCAGGTGGAAATACCCAGCAGCACGATGGAAAACAGGAACGGAATCCGCCAGCCCCACACTTCGAACTGGTCACCGGTGAAGTAACGGCAGGCCAGCACCACCAACAGCGACAACAACAGGCCGATGGTTGCGGTGGATTGAATCCAACTGGTGTGGAAACCGCGTTTGCCCGCTGGCGCGTGTTCGGCCACATAGGTCGCCGCGCCGCCGTATTCGCCGCCCAGCGCCAGGCCCTGCAGCATGCGCAGCACGATCAGGATGATCGGCGCCGCGATGCCGATGCTGGCGTAGGTCGGCAACAAACCGACGCAGAAAGTGGCCACCCCCATGAGGATGATGGTCACCAGAAACGTGTATTTGCGCCCGATCATGTCACCCAGGCGGCCGAATACCAGCGCGCCGAAGGGCCGCACCACAAAGCCGGCCGCGAACGCCATCAAGGCGAAGATGAACGCGGTGGTGTCGTTGACCCCGGCAAAGAATTGCTTGCTGATCACCGCCGCCAGGGCGCCGTAGAGGAAAAAGTCATACCACTCGAACACCGTCCCCAGGGACGAGGCGAAGATGACTTTCTTGGAGTCGTTGCTGGTGCTCGCGTCTATTGACGAGCCCAGGGTTTGAGCGTGTTCTGACATCGGGTAGCCCTCACAGTGATTATTTATTGTTGTTCCACTGTCGGCGCCAGGTGCGGCGCCGCTATTCAGATTGCATGAACCAGTTCTTTCTCCGGGACGAGGCTCCTTGTAGTCGGCGAAAGGATCAGCTGCGCGGCTTTCTCCGCGATCATCAGCGTGGGTGAACAGGTGTTGCCGGACGTGATGCGCGGCATGATCGAGGCATCCGCGATACGCAGGCCGGGCACGCCATGCACGCGCAGTTGCGCATCGACCACGGCGTCTTTGTCGCTGCCCATGCGGCAGGTGCCCACCGGATGGAAGATCGTCGTGCCGATGCGTGCGGCGGCTTCGTGCAGTTCTGCTTCGGTTTGCAGCGCGTCGCCCGGCAGGTACTCAACCGGGTTGAAGCGGCTCAGGGCCGGTGCGGCGACGATGCGTCGAGTCAGGCGAATGGCGTCGGCGGCGACGCGCAGATCCTCCGGATGGCTGAGGTAGTTGGGGCAGATCAGCGGCGCGTCTGCCGGGTTGGCCGAGCGGATATCGATACGCCCACGGCTGTGCGGACGCAGGTCGCACACCGATGCGGTGAAGGCCGGGAACCCATGCAAAGGTTCGCCGAAACGTTCCAGGGACAGCGGCTGCACATGGTATTCAAGGTTGGCCGAGGTCTGTTCCGGGCCGGAGCGGGCAAACGCACCGAGCTGGCTGGGCGCCATCGACAACGGACCGCTGCGGTCATAGAGGTAGCGCAGGCCCATGCCCATCTTGCCCCACACGGTGCCGGCGATCTGGTTCAGGGTACGGGCGTTTTCCAGTTTGTAGATCAGCCGCAGTTGCAGGTGGTCCTGCAGGTTGCCGCCGACGCCGGGCAGTTCGTGCAACACATTGATGCCCAGTGGCTTGAGCACGCTGGCGGGACCTATCCCCGAGCGCTGCAAAATGCCTGGCGAGCCGACTGAGCCAGCGCACAGGATGATTTCCTTGCGCGCCTGCCACGTGACTTGCTGCCCATGCTGACGCCCGACCACGGCTGAGGCGCGGCCGTTGTCCAACACCACGCGGTCTACCTCCACGTCCGTCAGCACCGTCAGGTTGGGCCGTTGGCGGATCGGCTTGAGAAACGCCTTGGCCGCATTCCAGCGCACCCCGGCTTTCTGGTTGACCTGGAAGTAGCCGCAGCCTTCGTTATCGCCGCCGTTGAAGTCGCTGATATTGGCGATGCCGCTCTGCGCTGCCGCCTCGCGGAAGGCATCCAGGATTGGCCACGACAGCCGCTGCTGTTCAACCCGCCATTCACCGCCGTCACTATGGAACTCCGAGCTCCCGGCAAAGTGGTTTTCACTCTGTTTGAACAGCGGCAAGACGTCATTCCAGGCCCACCCCGGGTTGCCTTCAGCGGCCCAGCCGTCGTAGTCCTGGGCCTGACCGCGCATATAAATCATGCCGTTGATGGACGAGCAGCCGCCCAGCACTTTGCCCCGTGGGTAACTCAGCGCGCGACCTTGCAGGCCCTCCTGGGCTTCGGTCTTGAAGCACCAGTCGGTGCGCGGGTTACCGATGCAGAACAGGTAGCCGACGGGGATATGGATCCAGGGATAATTGTCGCGACCACCGGCTTCAAGCAGCAGCACACGGTGGGCGGGGTTGGCGGACAGTCGATTGGCGAGCAGGCAGCCTGCGGGGCCGGCGCCTACTACCACGTAATCGTATTGCGCAGTTGCAATGGACATCTGAGGTCTCGCTTGTTTTTCTTATTGGCCCCATCCTAGTTGTTAGTTTTCGTCTTAAAAATGTTAGTTTTTACCCAGCTGCTGTGCGTTTTTAAACAGCGCTTCGGCTGGACACGAACCCTTCTGAACGGTGAACGTTTGTCGTGAGCCATAGAGGGTTATGCCCGAGGGAGAAGGCGAGATGTTTGACTGGAATGATCTGCGGTTCTTTCTTGAGTTGCAGCGCAGCGGCCGCCTGCTGACCGCCGCGCAGCGCCTGAAGACCACTCACGCCACCGTGGCCCGGCATATCGAGGCCATCGAGAAAAGCCTTGGCACCGCATTGTTCGTGCAGCATGCCCAAGGCTACGAGCTGACCCCCTCCGGCGAAGCCCTGCTCAAGCACGCCGAAGCCATGGAAAACCTTGCGCTGCTGGCCGAAGACGAGCTCACCCATTCCGCTGCGCCCCTGGGCAAGATCCGCCTGGGCGTGGCCGAAGGCCTGGGGGTGATGTTTCTGGCCGGGCGCATGGGCGGGCTGTTCGAGCGTTATCCGGGGTTGGAAGTGGAGCTGGTGGCGGTGCCGCGCTTTGTGAGCATCCTCAACCGCGAAGCGGAAATCAGCATCCACCTTGAGCGCCCCAGCGTCGATCAGTTGGTGACCCGCAAACTCACGGATTACCGCCTGGCCCTCTACGCCAGCCGGGCTTACCTGGCGCGCAACCCGCCCATCGAAAAGCGCGAAGACCTTGCCGCCCACGCCTGGATTGATTACGTGGATGACTTACTGTTCAGCCAGGAACTGAAATTGCTCAGCAGCTTTTGCCGCAACCCTAAGGTGGTGTTCCACAGCACCAGCGTGATCGCCCAGCATCAGGCGGCGCGTTCCGGCTTGGGCATCGCGGTGCTGCCGTGTTTCATGGCCGCGGGTGATCCGGGCCTGGTGGCGTTACTGCCGGGAGAGAGCATCCAGCGCAGTTACTGGATCAGCTCGCGCCGCGAACTGCACAAGTCGGTGCGACTGCGGGTGTTGTGGGATTACGTGGTGGAATTGTGCGCGCGGGAGCAAAAACTGCTGCTCGGCCAACCCGATTGAAGCCACCGGATCAACCTGCCCAGGGTCACTGAACCGCGTCAATCGCGCAGTTCAAACTCGCTACTGCCCAACCGCTCCCCGTTGACCATCACATGCACCACATGCCGGCCGGGGTAGTGCTTGCGGGTGGTCAGCTCACGAATATGCTGTTCGCGGCTGATGCGTTGCGTCTCGCCGGGCCCCAGCGTAAAGGCCTTGAGCTTGAACACTTTGGTCGCGCTGTGTCCGGCACTTTTGACGTACTCAATGGCGTAATCCACCACCAGCTTCTGCGCGGAACTGGAGAGCGACTCCAAGCCGAACGACAGGTTGATCCGTTCGCCCAGGTTGATCACCGCCGGTGTGACGCTTAATTCATGCAGCGTCACCTCGGCCCGGGCCCCTGCGCCGATGATCGTCAACGCACGGGTGTTGCCTTGCTTGATCAGGCTGCGCAGCGCATGCCGGGCGATCCAGGCGGTGTGGGGGTTAGCCAGTGACCAGCCTTCGATCAGGCTGAGGACCCACTCGGGATGGTCCTTGGTGATGTCGTTGAGGTGGTTGGCCACCGATTTGCGTACATACAGGCTCGGGTCGGCCTTGAGGTTGTCGAGGATCGGGGCGCACAGCGCGGGGTTGGCTTGCACCTCGGCCAGGCGGAACGACCACGGCAGCCGCGGCCGCGAGCCTTCGCTGGCCAGCCGGCGCACGTGTTCGTTGTCATCCTGTGACCATTGCTGCATCACCGCCAGGGTGCGCGTCAGGTCGTGCTGCAAGAACGGGCGTACCGCGAACTCGGCGGAGCCAAAGGCCGTGAAGTACTTGAGCGCCGCCATGGAGCGCGTGAAGTCGGCCAGGCCGTAACTCGCCACGTAATGCGGCAGGAACAGGCTGACAAACGCGCTGTTCAAACGTGGCGCCAGGGCGTACAGCCGTTCGAGGGTCTGCGGGTAATCCAGCGGTATGACCGCATGCAGGCTTTCGCTGACCCGCGCCATGCGCTGCATCACCGACAGTTCGGCGAGCCCCGCCGTGGCGTGCTCAAGGAAGCTCCTGGCGTCGAACGCCGGGTACACGGTCGTCATTTCGGTGGCGATGTGTTGCAGGCGCTCGACGTTGAAGATGTCCTTGAGGGCCGGGGCGCGTTGTTCGCTCATCGGTGATTCCATGGCGGTTGAGTCAGAGGAACCAGCGGTATTCCCGCGCGTGGATCTCTTGTTGGAAGGCCAGATGATCCTGGCGTTTGTTCTCGCAGTACACGTCGACAAATTCAGCGCCCAGCTTATCGCGCAACACCGCTTGATGCTGCATGGCGCGCACGGCGTCGAGCATTTCCACGGGGAAAGCGGTGCCGCTGGTACGGTCCTCGTTCAGGGGCGCGATGGGCTCCTGTTTGGTCTCAAGGCCATGCTCCAGACCGACGAGAATCGCCGCCAGCACCAGGTACGGGTTGGCGTCGGCGCTGGCCAGGCGGTGTTCGATGCGCAGGTTACGGGGGTCGGACTCAGGGATGCGCACACACGCATCACGGTCTTCAAAGCCCCAGCAGGCGCGGGTAGCGGCGTTGACCGTACCGCCCAGGCGGCGGAAGGCATTGTGGTTGGGCGAGAAGATCGGCATGCAGTGTGGCAGCAGGTCCAGGCAACCGGCCACGGCGTGGCGCAGCGGTTGCTGCTGATGGGCGGCCAGCAGGTTATTGCCGGCTGCGTCGTAAAGGCTGACATGCACATGCATGCCGCTGCCGGGAAATTGCAGGTAGGGCTTGGCCATGAAGCTGGCGCGATAACCGTGCTTGAGCGCCACGCCACGGGTGCTGCGGCAGAACAGGGCGGCCCAGTCGGCGGCGCGCAGGCCGTCGTCGAGGTGGCCGAAGTTGATCTCGAACTGGCCCGGGCCGAGTTCGGCGGTGATCACGGTGATATCGATGCCCTGGTCTTTGGCGGTCTGCGCCATGTCGTCGAGCACTTCGCTGAAACGCGACAGGCGTTCGATGTGCAGGGTGGGCTGGTCGTCGGCATCATCGCTTAACGGGTCGCGGGCACATTGCGGCAGGCCGTTGTCGAGCTTCTTGTCGAACAGGTAGAACTCCAGCTCGAACGCCACCACCGGGTGAATGCCCTTGTGCTGCAGGCGCTCGAGCACCTTGGCCAGGACTTCCCGAGGTTCGAATTCGATGGGTGCTTCGGTGCCATCGGAGGTAATCAGCATCTGCCCCAACGGTTGCGACTCCCAGTTCACCGGCTTCAGCGTGCCCGGTACCAGGCGGCGGTTGGCGTCCGGGTCGCCGTCGTTGAAACAGTAATCGCCGATCTTGAACAACCCGCCTTGTGCGCCCAGCAGCACGGCGTTTTGCGGCAGCTTCAGCGGGCTGCCAGCGGCGACCTTTTCCAGCATCTCGATCGGGTAACGCTTGCCGTAGAAATGCCCGGGAATGTCCAGGGCGATCAGGTCGACGTAACGCACGTCGGGATGGTGCTGGCGAAAGGTCCGTACTTCGGCCAGTAACGTGGCGGCATGGCTTTTCACGGGTGCAGCTCCTAGTTGTAAACCCACAACACGCGGGCGGGCAGGTCAGACAGGTTGGCGTAGCGGCAATGGGCGAAGCTGGCCAGATGGAAGCTGTCGCCTTGGCGCAGGGTGACCGCGTCGGCCTCACCTTCGACCCACAGCGTCAACTCACCCTCCAGCACGAAACCGGCCTGTTCGGCACGATCGCTCATGGTCTGCTCACCGCTGTTGGCGCCGGGGGCGAGCAGGCTGTCGAGCATCGAGAACGCGCCGTTCATGCTGGGGGAGACGAGGATGTCGGTGATGCCGTTGGCGTAATACACCGTGCGCCGTTCGTTGGGGCGGGTGATCCAGTCCACAGCCTTGGGTTTGGGTTGGCTGTAGAAGTAGGTGGTGGGCACGTCGAGGGCATGGCTGATGGCGGTCAAATCCGCCACCGTCGGGCGCGACAAACCGCGCTCCACCTGTGACAGGAAACCCACCGAGCGCTCGATCTTGTGTGCCAACTGGGCCAGGGTGAGCTTCTTGTGCTTGCGCAGGTCGTGGATCAGCGCGGCGAGGGTGGCGAGTTCTTGTTGTTGGTTCATGAAATTTATATCGAATAATTTCATGAAAAATTACAGGATAAATTTCACGCAGGCAATGACTGAAGCGTTGTGCGGGAGAACCGTCGCCATTCCACGTCAGCGCAGCGCCTGCAGTTTGGCTGAATGATTGCGCTCACCCGCGGTCGGAACCTGGGTACGCGTCATTCATTGAAGGAGCACCCATGAAGTCCAAGTCCCTCGTTGCTTGTGTTTTAGTCGCCGCCAGCCTGTCCACCGCCAGCTTTGTGGTCCAGGCCGGTGATACGCCCCAGGAAACCGTGCAGCCTTCCAACATCAACGCCCGTGATTTGAAGGAAGGCGACCGCGCGCCGGATGTCCTGATGCGCAAGGAATCGGCGGTCAGCGACTGGAAAAAGCGCGGCCTCAAACAACCCGAAGAAGAAAGCCAATGGGCGCGGGTCGGCGATAAATACGTGCTGCTCAAGACCACCAACGGCACCATTCTGGAGATCACGCCGGTCAAGAAGTGAGCCTCCTTTTTGTCTTGTGCTTGCGTTAAGGTAACCGGCCGCAACGGTCGCGTTACCTTCCAGGAATGAGAGCAGGATGCTTGCCACAATAAGAAACTACCCGCGCACCGTAAACCTGTTGCTGTGCGCCACGTTGCTGCTCACGCTGGCCAAGGCCATCACATTTCCATACCTGGTGATCTACCTCACCCATCACTTCGCCCTCGACATTACCCAGGTCGGTCTGGTGATCGGCAGTTCGCTGATCGTCGGCTCGTTATTGAGTGTGTATGGCGGCTTTCTGGTCGACCGCATCAACAGCTATCGGCTGTTGCTCGGCCTCAGCGCGCTGTTTGTGCTGGGGTTTATCGGCACCGTGTTGGCCACCCATATCTGGGCGTTCTACAGCTGCCTGATCCTGATCAACCTGGCCTACGCGGTCATCGATATTGCGGTCAAGGCCGGTTTCGCCAGCCTGTTGCCGGAAGACGCCCGCAGTGAAGTGTTTTCCATCAAGTACACCCTCACCAATATTGGCTATGCAGTCGGGCCGTTTTTTGGCGCGATGATCGCCAACGTCGATATCAGCCTGCCATTTGTGCTCTCGGCGTTGTTGGGCGCGGGGTTTTTCGCGCTGTATTGGCGCTGGGGTGACCGCACTTTGACTACCGTCGACGTTGCGCAAAAACCGGTGTCATTCCTCGCCGTCGGCCGCGTGCTGCTGCGCGACCATCGGCTGGTGTGCTTCACCCTTGGCGGCGTGCTCAGTGCGGTGGTGTTCGGCCAGTTCACCGCGTACCTCTCGCAGTACCTGGTGACCACTACCACGGCGCAATACACCTACACCGTCATCAGTGCGGTGCTCACGACCAACGCGGTGCTGGTCATCGCCTTGCAGTACGTGATTGGTCGGCGCATCTCGCACCGTCACCTCAGCCAGTGGCTGATTCTCGGCTTGAGCATGTTTATGTTCGGCTTGATCGGTTTTGCGCTGTCCACCAGCGTGCTGTGGTGGGTGCTGGCGATGGCGGTGTTTACCGTAGGGGAAATCATCGTGTTTCCGGCCGAGTACATGTTTATCGACCGGATCGCCCCGGACCACCTGCGTGGCATGTATTACGGGGCGCAGAACCTGTCCAACCTGGGCGCGGCGCTGGGGCCGGTCTTGTGTGGGCTGGTGTTGGCCAGCTTCCCGGCCCACACCATGTTCTACATGCTGGGGGCATTTATCGTTGGGGGCGGGGTGTTCTATTTCATTGGTTCGTCGTTGAAGGCGAATCCTTCAAGGTGAGCGTGCCCACGCTATTGCTTTGCAGCTCATAGCGCAGTTCTTCGACCATTTTTTCCACTTCTTGCGGGGTCTGCAGCCGATTGGTGCTGATCCCGGTGACCACCAGATCCACCCGGCCGGTTTCGGCGTCGTAGACCTTGAGGGTCAAGGACGCGTCCCGGCACAGGGTGAATTCGCAGGTCAACGGCGACAAGCCTTCTTCGATGCAATTTCGCAGTTGGGCGAGGGTAAACATGCAGATTCCTTCAGGGCGTTATACGTCGACGCCTTAAAGGTTATTGATCGAACCGTCGCGCCATAAGGCGAATTCGCACTAGATGCACTAGTGCATTTGCACTCTCACGGCTTGTTTTTCAGGCGCAGGTCCCCAGCAAAAAGCCCGCGTTCACGGGCCCAGACCATGGCGGCGCTGCGGCTGTGCACCCCCAGTTTGGAGTACACCGTGGCCACATGGTTACGCACGGTGTTGGGCGCCAGCTTCAGGCGCGAGGCGATTTCTTTGTCGGCCAGGCCTTCGCAGATCAGACCCAGCACATCGCGCTCGCGGGCGGTGAGGTCGGTAAAGCTGACGTTTGGCAGGTTGGGGCTGTTGACGCTCTTGGCGTTGGCCAGTTTTTCGATCAGGGTCTGGCTGAACCACGAGGCGTCCTGCATCACTTCCTCGATGGCCGACACCAGCTCCAGTTCCGAGCGTTTGCGTTCGGTGATGTTCATCAGCACCAGCAGGTAGCAGGGCACGTCCTGGATGATCACGGTGTCGGCGGACACCACGCAGTCGATCACCTCGCTCCCTTTTTTGCGCACCTTGAGGTCCTGGCCGTCAAGGTTGCCGGCTTTTTCCAATGTGGTGAACAGCTGCGCGCCGGCCGCAGGGCTGTCGATAAAGTCGATGTCTTCGATGGATTTACCGATCAGTTCTTCGCTGATATAGCCCGTGATGCTCATAAAGGCTTCGTTGACGTCCACCACTTGGCGATTGGCGGCATTGCACACCAAGGTCGGTACCGGCGTGAGACGAAATGACTTGGCAAAGCGTTCCTCACTCTGGCGCAGGGCGATTTCCGCTTTGCGGCGCGGCTCCAGGTCCATGAACGAAAACAGCATGCAGTCTTCCTCGTTCATGTCCAGCGGCTGGCCGGCGACGATCACCAGTTTGCTGCCGCCTTCAGGCAGCCTGAGCTCGGCCTGCATCTGCGGGATGGTCGCGCCTTCGCCCAGGCGCTGAATGGCCAGGTCCTTGCGCTCGGCCTGTTCCAGCACATCCAGCTCATACACCGACTTGCCGATGACCTGGTCGCGGTTGTAGCCGGTCATTTCCAGAAAACCCTGGTTCACCTTGATGTAGCGCAAGTCGCTCAAGCGGCAGATCACCGCCGGCGCCGGGTTGGCGTTGAAGGTTTTTTCGAAACGTTGCTCGGCGCTGGCCCATTCGGTGGCATCGCTGAGCACCAGCACGAGTAACTCCGGCTCACCGTGGGAGTCGGTGATCACCAGGCTGCGCAGGCGGTGGACCCAGGTTTTGTCCGGGTCGGCGGTGGGCGTGACTTCCACCACCACGTCGCTGAACTCATCGCCCGCCGCCGCACGTGCCAACGGGTAGTTGTCCAACTGCACCGGATGGTTATTGCGATAACGCAGGGCGAAACGCTCGGCATACGCCTGGGTGTTGGCGCCCAATGCCTGTACATCGTCCACGCCGTGCATCGTCAGCGCGGCTTCGTTGGCCCACAGGATGGTCTGGTCGACCTCTGCAAGAATGATCCCATCGGACAACCCGGAGATGATCTGTTGCAGTTGGCGGCGGTTGGTTTCTTTGGCGAGCACATCCTGGGTCATGGGTTCTCCTTGGGGTGTTGGGCGCTTGGGAGTACGACACCTGGGCGTGAGGATAGTGCAGAGAACTTGCCGGGCATGGGGTGCGAATGCACCCGATGAGGCGGCGTGTCTGCGTGGATGCAAGCACGCGAGTGCCACCCTCAACCTTCGCCGCCGAGGAGCCCGAGGGCGTGGTGGTTAAGGATGTGAGGCTTGCCTGCGATAGATGACGCTCACGCTGCAGTCTGCAAGCGGATAGAGCCCGGCATGGCAGGCAAGCCTCAGGTTATGCGGCTAACCAACCCACCAGAGGCACTATCATCAAGGTGCTCAGGGCCATTGAAAGTACGTTGCCGATGTAGGGGTGAACGTACGGGGGTAATCGCCGAGCCAGGGCATAGGCCAACGGCGGTGCAATCAATGCACCGAACAGTGCGCTTGAGGCCATCACGGTCCAACTCCCGCCGTAGGTCAACACTGCTGCGGGCACCACCGAAACCAGTGGCACGTAGGTGGGGTACCAGCCGTGTTTGATCCATTGAGATCGCCAGATCACCACGCCGATGGCAGAGGTCAGCGCCTGCGCGCCCACTAGGTGCAAGATCAGACCGGAACCGTAGCCGGGACTCATCGGGTTGAGCGCATATGCCAGCAATACTCCCGCCAACAAGCCCAGGCTCGCCAGCTCATTGCCGAAGAAGGGCGCTTCGGAAAAGTCTGCCAGCACGCGACGCAGGCTCCATGCCACGCCGTATGTGGGTGGCTGTGCCGGGCTCGGTTTACTGGGGGCGATGTAGTCCGATCGTACCAACGCCGGTATGCGTCGACAGAGCAGAAACGCAATGACGCTGCCGACCGCCATCCCCAGCACATTGCCGATCACGACCGGCAGCGCCAGCGGTACACACACATAGTTGACGATCAATAAGCACGCCGGGGTGACCAGTACCGCCCCCAACACTGCACCATTGACCGCCACCTTCCAACCGCCACCGAACATCAGCACCATCGCTGCCGGCAGTGACACGAAGGCTGCAAACGTGGGTTGCCAGGTCTGCGCGGTGACGCTCCAGCCCCACAATAGGTTGCTCAGCAGCAGCCCCATTAACGAACTGGTTATCAGCCATGGCCAGAGTCCAGTGCCATAGGCAATGGAAAAGCCTTGCCAGGCTTTACCGCGTTTGCTCGCCCACCAGGCCAGATACGCTCCGGACAGCAGCCCCAGGGACGCGAGTTCGTGTTTATAGAAGGCGACTTCGCTGATGTCCCCCACGATCCAGCGCAGCCATGCGGCAGGATGGGGCAGGCTTGTCAGCAACTCGTTGTAGCCGGGCCAGGCACCACCGTGACTGATTGAAACCCAGAGCACCAGCAGCAGGCTCAGCAAGCCGAGGACCAGCACAGCCGTTTCCGCGCGTGAACGCATGGCTGTGGTCTTGGAAAATGACGTCTCCATTGTTCGCCCTCCGATCAGCGCGGCAGGGCAGGATGCTGGGAATATCCAAGCATCTGATCGTAAAGGTCATTGCGACGGTCACGTTGCAGGTCGTTGAGGCTGTTCCAGATCGGCGCGCTGCGGGCGCTGGTGATATCGATGTCGGCGAACAGGATCTCCTGCCGATTGGCCGACGCCACCGTGCCTATTGGCCAGCCATTGGTCCCGGCGATCAACGAGCAACCCAGGTAGCGCGCATCTCGCTCTTCACCGATGCGGCTGGCGGCGGCAATGAACACGTTGTTGACGTGGGCGGCGGTCATCGTGAGGTAGGACGCCATGCATTTGCCCGCGTCGTCGAACAGCGGTGGTGGGGTCCACACCCAATTGTTCAGGCTGCAAATGATATCCGCCCCTTGCTGGCTGAGAATACGCGGGACTTCCGGGAACCAGATATCCCAGCAGATCAACAGGCCAATGCGCCCGATGGGGGTTTCAAACACGGGAAAGCCCACATTGCCAGGGGTGAACCACAGCTTCTCCAGGTTCCATAAATGGGCTTTACGGTATTTCCCGATAAACCCTTCTGGCCCCACGAGCACCGCGGTATTGAACAACTGCTTGCCCTCGATCTCACTCAGGCCAGCCACCAGATAGACTTGATGCGTGCAAGCAAAATCGGCCCAGGCTCTGACGCTGTTCCCCTCGGGAACCTCCTCGGCGTGGTCGAAAGCGTCCTGGCGACTGCTGAAGAAATAGCCGCAATTGGACAGCTCGGGCAATACGATCAAATTGGCGCCGCCGTTTACGGCTTCTGTTGCCAGCGTCAGCGTTTGACGCAGGTTGTTGGCTTTGTTGGCCATGCCGACCTGCGGGTCAAGTTGAATAACGGCAACGCGCGCGGGGCTATTGGGTTCGATCATGGGTGTGACCTCTTATTGTTATGCAACCGACGGTGGTTGAGTGTTTATAAGAGGCGACACGATGTTTAATGGGTAGTCAGACGGTTCCTGTTGTGTTGTAGTCCGTTTCTGTTGTTTTCTAGTTTGGGGTCTGATATTCAGGATAGTCGTTCAAGGTAAAACCTCCGTTAAAAGTGGCGCGGGTTTTACTGCAAATATTTATGAGGGTGTCGATAGCTCCCCTGAAACATGGTTCAGTCCATCCGGCGTCAACGGAAAAGGACTCGCCACAAAGATACAGTCCAGACTTATATGAATAGTCTCTGTTGTATTTCATTAGTGCCACCGCGTCGTAGTAGGTGCCGGCACGGTAGAGCTTTGCACAACCCAGTGCATGCTTATCGTTCATCCAGCGTTGAACCACCGCTTGTTTGTGTCCTATGTAAGGTGAGATCTTTTCTTTTATGTTTGAAGCGCGTAAGAGAATTCTGTCAAGTTCCTTTATGCACCTGTCAACAAGCTCGTTGTCGTTGAATGACGAAAGTTTTGTCGCGTCATCTTCCCATGTGTAGCTCAGCAGTATGCAGTCATAAGTGCTGTTGTCGTTGTACCGGTAGGTGTATACATCATGTATGAAGCTGTCAGTCACAATGGTTTGAGGGATATTTACGTTTTTTGAAAGGAACGTTTTTTTAAGTGGGGCATATACCTTGCAACTCGTTTCCCAGTGGGCCGTTTTATAGGCATTGACTATTTTTGTTGGAAACATGTCCTTGTCAAAATTTTGGATAAGAATCTGAGTCTCTATCAGCCATGAGGGCAGCGTCATGACCACGGAGTCAAAGTCAATAAAGTGTTTTTCCATTTCGTCTGGGGTCGTCGAGTTCCAATCGTAATGAACTCGAATTTTTCCGTTCTTGAGTTTTTTTAGCTTTGTCACTGCGCTGTTCGTAAGTAAGCCGTCTTTGTGGCTTATTAAGTGCTCGTATAAAGAGTGCTCGGTATCAGCAGAGGTAATGAAGAGTAGAGACTCCGCTAACGATCCGAGCCCCATATAGTTTGGTTTACTGAAGCACAGCCCTCTAGAGTCTCTCGTCTCTGCCGCGTTCAAGTAAGGGGACGCAAGAGGGCTTCCCTCTGAATCAACACGTCCGTGGATCAACTGAAGGTGGCTGCTGAATCCAAACATCGCTGTGCGTATTGGGTAAAGTGAGCAGACGTCATAGAAGGCCCCCCAACTGCCGTCACCAATTCCGATAGAGTAAAAAACAGCAGACTCCTCAGTGGTCATGCCCATTCCGCCAAAATCGCCTGGATCACTCAACGTCCATGCCTCTATCGTCGGCATTTTCACCAAATCACGAAACGACGTGCTTTCGTATTTTCGAACAATGGCTGCCCACATGTCCTCCCACTGTTCGGAACCATAATGCTCAGAAATCTTCAAGGTCATGCGTTCCGCAAAGGTCTTCCATTTAGCAAAGACGGCGCCTAAAACTTGACCCGGTGGTGCTGTCTTTCCATCAGCATTTCTCCAGATCAGCATGGTGGGTTCTGTATCATCCTCCAGACATCCTTCTTGTAAATATATTCCAGTCGATCGAACGGCCGCACTGCCAGGGTTTGGAAAATCTGAGCACGTCAATTCGAATTCATTGGCGTAATAGGCCATCAATGAGCGTCCCTCTTTGGGGGACTCATGTGATGTATTGAAAAAAGGCATTCTCATTGCGCCCATTTCAAAGGGCGGTCTGCCAACGGTTTCTGTATTGTTAACGCCTAATGTTGTTAGGTGCCTGCCACCAATGCGATTGGATTTTTCAATCAACGTAATATTTTTGAAGCCGCACCTGTGTAATTCTCGGGCCGTTGTTAATCCAGTTATTCCTGCTCCAATAATGCAGATTTTGTGTTCCGTATCAGTGGCTCGAGCTACTCCATTCTTTTGTTCTACCAAGGTGCGATAGTCAAAGCACAAGTCTGGAGGGTTGGGGAACGTAGCGCGCCATTTACTGTTTGTTGAGCGCTTTGTTCGAGTAGGCCGATTGGCGATGTCTGCGGGGTAGTTGAAGCTGGATCCGATGGTCATTTTTTCAGTATTGCCTTTCTTGAGCGTGTGATGTCCCTTAGCTTGTGCTCTGTTTTCGGTACGTGAAAATAAGCGGGGTACGATTTTGGCTGAAGGCGTGTCGTGTTCTGTTGTAGGTGTTCATTCATCAACTGCAAAGGTAAATGTGGGAACAGAAGCCCTTAGTCTGAAGGTTAGGCGCAAACTCCAGTCCCGCATTTCTACAGTCAGAGTAGGTCGCCAGGTGTTGGGCAGCTTCGCCGCCCGACGGGAGTAAGCTCGCTCACCATAAAGTCGCTGTGCTTTTAGCCGCCCTGCACTTGCCAAGCCCAGCCATTTCTGGGAAAACCCACCCTCTGCGTATTCAACGAGAACACCCATGACCCCCAACGAACTTCAAATCACCGACATCCGCCTGGGCGACGGCAAAGCCGTGGTCAAGGGCGCGCTGATCACTACCCAGTACATCGGCACGCTGGAAGATGGCACGGTGTTCGATTCGTCGTGGGCGCGGGGCAAGCCGTTCCAGTGTGTAATTGGCACCGGACGTGTGATCAAGGGATGGGATCAAGGCTTGATGGGGATGCAGGTGGGGGGCGTGCGCACGTTGTTTGTGCCGGCGCATTTGGCATATGGCGAGCGTTCGATGGGTGCGCATATTACGCCCAACAGCAATTTGCGGTTTGAGATCGAGCTGCTGGAAGTGCTGACGCGGGATGATTGAGCACGGCTGAGCGAGATGGATATCAAGTGTACCCGCGAGAACGTTCGGGTCGTTGAGCTGGGGATTGGCGATGAGGCCGAGCTTCAGGGTTTTTTCGAGCGTGCGGCGGATTACTTCAGCGCCGTCAGCGGCGAGCCCGCGAGGCCAACCGAAGCGCGTGAAGAGTTGCAGCACCCCTTGCCGCCAGGTTGGCGTTGCAGCCGCAGGTACTGGCTGGGTTACCGCGATGCACACGAGCAACTGGTCGCCGTGGTGAACATCGCGGCGGATTCATAGGGGTAGGGTAACGGTCATCAAATCTGATTGAGGAAGGAGAGCCAATGTCGACCGCCGTTCGTCTCGCCCAGCCCACCGATGCCCAAGAAATAAGCCAGGTTATTCTGGCGGCCTTGCACAGCAGCAATGCGCGGGATTACCCGGCGGATGTGATTGCACGGGTCGCGCGTAATTTCACGCCGGAGGCGGTGCTGGAACTGCTCAAGCGCCGCCTGGTGCTGGTGGCGATGCAGGATCAAGTGATCGTCGCGACTGCGGCGCTGGATGGGCATGTGGTGCGTTCGGTGTTCGTCAACCCGGCGCTGCAAGGGCAGGGCATCGGTCGCGTGCTGATGCTCGACATTGAGCTGCGCGCCCGCGAAGCCGGCGTGACGGTGTTGAGCGTGCCTGCTTCGCTGACGGCCGAACCTTTTTACACCAAGCTTGGGTTCCATACGGTGCGTGACGTCTACCACGGCAACGAACGCACGCTGGTGATGGAGAAGACGTTGTTATCCCGCCATCCCATCGGGCCGTATCGCGACCGTGCGCACCGCGCGCAAGTGATTGAGTTATGGCGCGAGGCATTTGGCTATGACACTGCCCATAATCTGCCAAGCCTGGCGATCGACAAGAAGCTGGCGGTCAACGACGGGTTGTTCTTTGTGGCAACGGACAAAAAAGCCGTGGTCGGTACGGTGCTCGCCGGGTACGACGGGCATCGTGGCTGGCTGTATTCGGTGGCGGTGCGCGCAGATTATCGTCGGCACGGTCTGGGAGCCTCGTTGGTGCGGCATGCGGAACAGGCGTTGACCGCTCTGGGGTGCATGAAGATCAACCTGCAGATCACCAGCGGCAATGATGCGGTGGTGGGCTTCTACGAGGCGCTGGGGTATGGGGTGGAGCCGAGGATCAGTATGGGCAGGAAGATTGGGGAGAATATTCCGCATCAGTCTTGAGAATGCCGACAGGAGATGGGGGAAGGGACAGGTTCACTGGGGAACCCGTGGGGCTGCTTTGCAGCCCAGCGCAGGGCAAGCCTGCTCACCACGGGGTGAGTGTGTTGACCACAGGGAAAGTGTGTTCAGCACAGGGCAAGCCTGCATTGCAGCAAGCCTGCCCCCGGACTTTTGCGTCGTTGCTTAGACTTTGACGATCCAACCCGCTGGCGCTTCAACGTCGCCGGTCTGCACACCGGTCAGCTCTTTGTAGAGCTTCTGGGTGATTGGGCCCACTTCGGTCTCGCTGTGGAACACGTGCAACTGACCGTTGTACTGGATGCCGCCGATTGGCGAGATCACCGCAGCGGTGCCGCAGGCGCCGGCTTCTTTGAAGTCGGACAGTTTGTCGATGAACACTTCGCCCTCAACCACTTCCAGGCCCAGGCGGGTCTGGGCCAGTTCGATCAGCGACAGGCGGGTGATGCCTGGCAGCACCGAAGGCGACTTCGGCGTGATGAACTTGTTGTCGTGGGTGATCCCGAAGAAGTTGGCCGAGCCGACCTCTTCGATTTTCGAGTGGGTCATCGGGTCCAGGTAGATCGCGTCGGCAAAGCCGGATTTTTTTGCTTCCGAGCCCGGCATCAGGCTGGCGGCGTAGTTGCCACCGACCTTGGCAGCGCCGGTGCCCTGCGGTGCGGCACGGTCGAAGGTGGAGATCTGGAAGTTATGGGGCACCAGGCCGCCCTTGAAGTAGGCGCCGACTGGAATGCAGAACACCGAGAAGATGAACTCCGGCGCAGTGCGCACGCCAATGTTGTCGCCGGTGCCGATCACGAACGGGCGCAGATACAGCGCGCCGCCGCTGCCGTACGGCGGGATGAACCGCTCGTTGGCCTTGACCACTTGTTTGCAGGCGTCGATGAACGCGTCGGTCGGCACATGCGGCATCAGCAGACGGGCACAGCTGCGCTGCATACGCGCGGCGTTCTGGTCCGGACGGAACAGGTTGATCGAGCCGTCCTTGCAGCGATAGGCCTTCAGGCCTTCAAAGCACTGCTGGCCATAGTGCAGGGCAGTGGAGCCCTCGCTGATGTGAAGCACGTTGTCGTCGGTCAGGGTGCCGTCTTGCCATCCGCCGTTTTTCCAGGTCTGGAGAAACCGCTTGTCGGTCTTGATGTAGTCAAAACCCAGCTTGTCCCAATTGATGCTCTCGTTACCCATGACACCCTCTATCTTTGGTCAAGTCGGTTTTTTTCTGAATGGGCGCAACAATACTTCATAAGCCGGTGCCTTAGCACCCCCTTCAAAGGTGCAACGCGTGACCCAAGGCCCGCAGCGCGGCTTCCTGTACCGCCTCACCCAAGGTCGGGTGGGCGTGGATGGTGCCGGCCACGTCTTCCAGGCGTGCGCCCATTTCCAGGCTCAGGCCGAGGGCGGTGGACAGCTCGGACACACCCACCCCCACGGCCTGCCAGCCCACGATCAGGTGGTTGTCACGTCGCGCCACCACCCGCACGAAGCCGGTTTTCGACTCCAGGGTCATGGCCCGGCCATTGGCGGCGAACGGGAAGCTCGCCACGATGCAGTCCAGGCCCGCGGCCGCTGCCTCGTCCGGGGTCTTGCCGACGACCACCAGTTCCGGGTCGGTAAAACACACCGCCGGGATCGCCGCCGGGTTGAATTCGCGGTGTTGACCGCTGATCAGTTCGGCAACCATTTCGCCCTGGGCCATGGCGCGGTGCGCCAGCATCGGTTCGCCGCTCAGGTCGCCGATGGCATACACATTGCGCATGCTGGTCTGGCAACGGCTGTCGATCCGGATCGCCGCGCCGTTCATCTCAAGGTTCAACGCTTCGAGGTTCCAGCCCAGGGTGTTGGGTTTGCGACCGACGGCCACCAGCACTTGATCGGTCTCCAGCGACAGTGTGTCGCCATTGGGGTCACGCACCTGCAGGCAGTTGTGCTCGAAACCGGTGACGCTGTGCTTGAGGTACAGCTTTACGCCCAACTGCTTGAGGGATTCGTTAACCGGCTGCGTCAGCTCCGCGTCGTAGGCCGGCAGGATACGATCCTGCGCCTCGACCACGCTGACCTCGGCTCCCAGTTTGCGATAGGCAATCCCCAGTTCCAGGCCGATGTACCCGCCGCCGACCACGATCAGGCGCTTGGGCACGCGGGTCGGCGCCAGGGCTTCGGTGGACGAGATGATCGGCCCGCCAATCGGCAGCATCGGCAGGTTGACACTGGTCGAACCGGTGGCCAGCAGCAGGTGCTCGCACTGAATACGCTGGTCGCCGACGTCGACGGTCTTGCCGTCTACCACCTTGGCCCAGCCGTGAATCACCTGCACTTTATGCTTCTTGAGCAAGGCGGCGACGCCCGTGGTCAGGCGGTCGACAATGGCGTTTTTCCAGGCCACGCTTTTGCCGATGTCCAGGGTCGGCACGTCCACTTCGATGCCCAGTGCCGAGCCCTGGCTGTGGTGCACGGTCTGCTGGAATTGCTCGGCCACATGGATCAAGGCCTTGGACGGAATGCAACCGATATTCAGGCACGTGCCGCCCAGTGCCTGGGCTTCTACCAGGATGGTCGGGATGCCCAGTTGGCCGGCGCGAATAGCCGCCACATAGCCGCCAGGGCCGCCGCCGATAATCAGCAGCGTTGTGTGCAATGTCTGCGTCATGCCCTTACTCCAGAAACAGGCTGGCGGGTTGTTCGAGCAGGCCGCGAATGGCCTGGATGAATTGCGCCGCGTCCATGCCATCGACCACGCGGTGATCGAATGAGCTGGAGAGGTTCATCATTTTGCGCACCACGATCTGGCCCTTGATCACCATCGGCCGTTCGACGATGCGGTTGACGCCGACGATCGCCACTTCCGGCAGATTCAGCACCGGCGTGCTGACAATTCCGCCCAGCGCGCCCAGGCTGGTCAGGGTGATCGTCGACCCGGACAGCTCATCGCGACTGGCCTTGCCAGTGCGTGCGGCGGTGGCCAAACGCGCGATTTCCTCGGCATTGCCCCACAGGCTGCGCGCCTCGGCGTGACGCACCACCGGCACCATCAACCCCACATCGCTCTGGGTGGCGACACCCACGTGCACCGCGCCAAGGCGAGTGATGACCTGGGCTTCGTCGTCGTAACGCGCGTTGATCTGCGGGAAGTCACGCAGTGCCACGACCATGGCCCGCACGATAAACGGCAGCAGCGTCAGCTTGCCGCGTGTGGCGCCGTGTTTTTCGTTGAGGTGCACACGCAACTCGTCCAGGGCGGTGACGTCGATTTCCTCCACGTAGCTGAAATGCGCGGCGCGCCGGGTGGCGTCCTGCATGCGCTGGGCGATCTTGCGGCGCATGCCGATCACCGGGATCTGTTCTTCGTCGTTGCGTTCGGCGTAGGGGTTGGCGGCCGTTGACGGCTTCGCCGCACCTTGTTTCAGATAAGCCTCAAGGTCTTCGTGCAGAACCCGCCCGGCAGGGCCCGTGCCCTGCACCAGCCGCAGTTGAATCCCGGCGTCCAAGGCATGCTTGCGCACGGCGGGCGAGGCCAGCGGGCGCTCGTCGGCATGGCGCTCCACCGGGGCCTGTGGGGTGACCACGGGTGCCGGTTTGCTTTCCACCACCGCAGCCGGTTTGGCGGCGACAACGGGTGCCGCCTTCACCGGCGCTGGCGCCGCCTCGGGCGCATCCTTGGCGTTGCCCGCACCTTCCACTTCAATGCTGATCAGAATACTGCCCACGGCCATCACTTCACCCGGCTCGCCGCCGAGGGAAATCACCTTGCCGTGCACCGGCGAGGGAATGTCCACCATCGCCTTGTCGGTCATCACATCCGCCAGCACCTGATCTTCGACGACCATGTCGCCGACCTTCACATGCCACACCGACAATTCAACTTCTGCGATGCCTTCGCCAATGTCCGGCATCTTGATAACGTGCGTGCCCATTCAGACCTCCATGACCCGTTTCAACGCCGCGCCCACGCGGGTCGGCCCTGGGAAATACGCCCACTCCTGCGCATGGGGGTAGGGGGTGTCCCACCCGGTGACGCGCTCGATCGGCGCTTCCAGGTGGTGGAAGCAATGCTCCTGCACCAGCGCCACCAGCTCGGCGCCAAAGCCGCAGGTGCGCGTGGCTTCATGCACCACCACGCAACGGCCGGTCTTCTTCACGGATTTGACGATGGTCTCCAGGTCCAGCGGCCACAGGCTGCGCAGGTCAATGACCTCGGCGTCGATGCCGGTTTCTTCGGCGGCTACTTGCGACACGTACACAGTGGTGCCGTAGGTCAGCACCGTCACGGCCGAACCGGGGCGCACGATGGCGGCCACGTCCAGGGGGACGGTGTAGTAACCGTCCGGCACCTGCGCTTGCGGGTGCTTCGACCACGGTGTCACCGGGCGGTCGTGATGGCCGTCGAACGGGCCGTTGTACAGGCGCTTGGGCTCCAGAAAGATCACCGGGTCATCATTTTCGATGGAAGCGATCAGCAGGCCCTTGGCGTCATAGGGGTTGGACGGCATCACCGTGCGCAGGCCGCAGACTTGGGTGAATACCGCTTCGATACTCTGGCTGTGGGTCTGGCCGCCGTAGATGCCGCCGCCGCAGGGCATGCGCATGGTCAGCGGCGCGGTGAACTGGCCGGCCGAGCGATACCGCAGGCGGGCGGCTTCGGAGATGATCTGGTCGGTGGCGGGGTAGACGTAGTCGGCAAACTGAATCTCGGCAACCGGGCGCAGGCCGTAGGCACCCATGCCCACGGCCACGCCGATAATGCCGCTTTCGGAGATCGGCGCGTCGAATACCCGCGAGCTGCCGTATTTGCCCTGCAAGCCTTCGGTGCAGCGGAACACGCCGCCGAAATAACCGACGTCCTGGCCGAACACCACCACGTTGTCGTCGCGTTCAAGCATCACATCCATGGCCGAGCGCAGCGCCTGAATCATGGTCATGGTGGTGGTGGTCATGGCGGTGTCCACTTCAATGCTGTTGTTGTGATCGTTCATGTCAGATCCCCAACTCCTGACGCTGGCGCTTCAAGTGCTCCGGCATCTCTTTATAGACGTCTTCGAACATGGTCGCGGCGCTTGGAATCTGGCCGCCGGCAAGGGTGCCGTACTGTTCGGCTTGTTTTTGCGCGGCAATCACCTCGGCTTCCAGTTCGGCACTGACCGCCGCGTGCTCCTCGTCGGACCACTGGCCAATCTTGATCAGGTGCTGCTTGAGACGCGCAATCGGGTCGCCCAGCGGGAAGTGGCTCCAATCGTCGGCGGGACGGTACTTGGACGGATCATCGGAGGTGGAGTGCGGGCCTGCGCGGTAGGTGACCCATTCGATCAGGCTCGGGCCGAGGTTGCGTCGTGCACGTTCAGCGGCCCAGGCAGAGGCGGCGTACACGGCAATAAAGTCGTTGCCGTCCACCCGCAGCGAGGCAATGCCGCAACCGACGCCGCGTCCGGCAAAGGTGGTGGCTTCACCACCGGCGATGGCCTGGAAGGTGGAGATGGCCCACTGGTTGTTCACCACGTTGAGGATGACCGGCGCGCGGTAGACGTGGGCGAAGGTGAGGGCGGTGTGGAAGTCGGATTCGGCGGTGGCACCGTCGCCGATCCAGGCTGAGGCGATCTTGGTATCGCCCTTGATCGCCGAGGCCATGCCCCAGCCCACACCTTGTACGAACTGGGTGGCCAGGTTGCCGGAAATGGTGAAAAAACCTGCGTCCTTGACTGAATACATGATCGGCAACTGGCGACCCTTGAGCGGATCGCGCTCGTTGGACAGCAGTTGGCAGATCAGGTCCACCAGCGGCACGTCGCGAGCCATCAGGATGCTTTGCTGGCGGTAGGTGGGGAAGCACATGTCGTCGATGTTCAAGGCCAGGGCCTGGGCGCTGCCGATGGCTTCTTCGCCAAGGCTTTGCATGTAGAACGACATTTTTTTCTGACGCTGGGCGACCACCATGCGGTTGTCGAAGATGCGCGTCTTGAGCATGGCGCGCATGCCTTTGCGCAGGATCTCTACCGGCACGCCCTCGGCCCACGGCCCAAGGGCCTGGCCCTGGTCGTCAAGCACGCGAATCAGGCCCTTGGCCAGGTCGGCGGTGTCGGCAGGTTCTACGTCGATGGCGGGTTTGCGCACCAGGCCGGCGTCGGTCAGGCGCAGGTAGGTAAAGTCGGTCTTGCAGCCTGGCCGGCCCGAGGGTTCAGGGACGTGCAGGCGCAGTGGTTCATACTGCTGGGTCATGGCTTCTACGCTCGATCTTGTGAATTTCTTGTAGTGGGCGCGCTAGCTGACAGTCCGTCTCCGGGTGGGAGAAATCTTGTCCTACAACAATCATAGGCGTGGCGTAGAAGAATATTTATCTGTGTTTCGTTGCGCCCAGGATCATTTGCGGATAAAAAATCTGCATAAACATAATAAACAGGTGATTTTGTCTCATGCGCAAACTGGACCGTACCGATATCGGCATTCTTAACGCCCTGCAGGAGAATGCACGGATCACCAACGCCGACCTGGCCCGCTCGGTCAACCTGTCGCCCACGCCGTGCTTCAACCGGGTCAAGGCCATGGAGGAACTGGGCCTGATTCGCGAGCAGGTCACGCTGCTCGACGCCGACCTGCTGGGGCTGCACGTCAACGTGTTCATCCATGTGAGCCTGGAAAAACAGAACGAACTGGCCTTGCAGCAGTTCGAAGGCGCGATCTCAGACCGCCCCGAAGTGATGGAGTGCTACCTGATGGCGGGCGATCCGGATTACCTGATCCGCGTGCTGGTGCCGACGATCCAGTCGCTGGAGCGCTTCATGATGGACTTCCTGACCAAGGTGCCGGGTGTGGCGAATATCCGGTCAAGCTTTGCGCTCAAGCAGGTGCGTTACAAAACCGCACTGCCGTTGCCGGCGAACGGCATCAGCCTCGGCGCCTGATACTCCCCATGCCTAAGCGCATTTCACAGTTGGTTGAGCGGAATCTTCAGGTACGTCACGCCGTTTTCCTCAGCCGGCGGCATATTGCCCGCGCGCACATTCACCTGGATTGCCGGCAGCAACAGCGTCGGCATGCCCAGCCCGGCGTCGCGCTGGGTGCGCATGGCCACGAACGTCGCTTCATCCACGCCGTCATGCACATGGATATTGCCCGCGCGCTGTTCCGCCACGGTGGTCAGGCATTTCGCTTCGCGCCCTTCAGGCGGGTAGTCATGGCACACGTACAAGCGAGTCTCGGGCGGGAAGGCCAGCAGCTTGCGCATCGATGCATATAACTGCCGCGCATCACCGCCGGGAAAGTCGCAGCGCGCGGTGCCCACGTCGGGCATGAACAGGGTGTCGCCCACCAGGATCAAGCGGCCGTCGATCAGGTAGGCCATGTCTGCCGGGGTGTGGCCGGGAACGTGCAGGGCCTGGGCCTGGAGCGCGCCGATGTGGAAGATTTCATTCGGCGCGAACAAGTGATCGAACTGCGAGCCGTCGACGCGAAATTCCGGCTCCAGGTTGAACAGGTTCTTGAACACGTCCTGGACCTTGCTGATGCACTGGCCAATGGCGATCTTGCCGCCCAGCGTGCGGCGCAGATACGGCGCGGCAGAGAGGTGGTCGGCGTGGGCGTGGGTTTCCAGCAGCCACTCGACATGCAGGCCGTGGTCGCGGACGAAGCGGATGACCTTGTCGGCCTGGCGCGTGTCGGTGCGCCCGGACGCCGGGTCGTAGTTGAGTACCGAGTCGACGATGGCGCAGGGGCCGCCATCGGTCTCATAGACGACGTAGGTGTAGGTCGACGACGCCTCGTCCAGAAAGGAATGAATCAACGCTGACATGACGGTTGCCCCTGATGCTGAAAAAAGTGATTACAATCACTTTACATTTATACATAATGTTTTGAGCTTAAGTGACACAAAGGACCCGAGGCAAATGGAATCTACTCTGAGTGAAGGCGAAGTCGCCCAGCTGCGTGCGTCGGCGTCCAAGGCCTGTGCCTTGCTCAAGGCCCTGGCCAATGAGGATCGTCTGTTGATCCTGTGCCAGCTCACCCAGGGCGAGCGCAACGTGGGTGAGTTGGAAACCATGACCGGCGTACGCCAGCCGACGCTGTCCCAACAGTTGGGCATTTTGCGCGACGAAGGGTTGGTCGCCACCCGTCGGGAAGGCAAGTACATCTTCTACGGGCTGGCCAGCCATGAAGTGATTCAAGTAATGAAAACCCTGTCCGGCCTGTACTGCGGCGCGGTGATAAAAAGCTGGGCGTGACGCCATACGGCAGCGACCCTTGTGTGCATTGACGACAAAAGGCAATAGACCATGACCGACCCACACTGGGGCCCAACCATCAGTGGCGATATCGTTGTCATCGGCGGCGGCTCGGCAGGCATTGGCCTGCTAGCCAGCCTGCTCAAGCGCGACCCCGACCTGAACATCACCCTGATCGAACCCAGCGACTACCACTGCTACCAGCCGGCCTGGACCCTGGTCGGCGGGGGCGCCTATGACGTGAAAAAGACCCGCCGCCCGTTGGCCGATGTGCTGCCCAACGGCGTCACCTGGGTGCAGGCGGCCGTCACTGAATTGCTGCCGGACGAACAGACTCTGGTGCTCGACAGCGGCCAGCGTGTCACGTGGAATAACCTGATCGTCTGCCCCGGCCTGCACCTGGCCTGGGACAGGATTGAAGGCCTGGAAAGCACCCTGGGCCAAAATGGCGTGACCTCCAACTACAGCTACGACCACGCGCCCTACACTTGGCAGTTGGTGCGCGAACTCAAGGGCGGCAAGGCGATCTTTACCCAGCCGGCCATGCCGATCAAATGCGCCGGGGCACCGCAAAAGGCCATGTACCTGGCCTGTGATCATTGGCTCAGGCAGGGCCATCTCAAACACATTGACGTGGAATTCAACCTCGCCGGCGCCGCGCTGTTCGGCGTGGCGACCTTCGTGCCGCCGTTGATGAAATACGTAGAGAAATACAACGCGCGCCTGGCGTTCAACGCCAACCTGGTGAAAGTCGACGGCCCCGCGCGCAAAGCCTGGTTTGAGGTGAAGGACGCCGCGGGCAACGTCACCGTTGCCGAGAAATCCTTTGATCTGCTGCACGTGGTGCCACCGCAGCTGGCCCCGGCGTTTATCCAGCAAAGCCCGCTGTCCGATGCGGCCGGTTGGTGCGAGGTGAACCCCCACACCCTGCAACACGTGCGCTACCCACATGTGTTCGGCCTGGGGGATGTGTGCGGCACCACTAACGCCAAGACCGCGGCCGCCGTGCGCAAGCAAATCGTGGTGGTCGCCGAAAACCTGCTGGCCCTGCGCAAACAGGCGCCGCTGCCGCTCAAGTACGACGGCTACGGCTCGTGCCCGTTGACGGTGGAGAAGGGCAAGGTGGTGCTGGCCGAGTTCGGTTATGGCGGCACGTTGCTGCCGACGTTCCCCCTCGACGCCACCAAGGCGCGGCGTTCGATGTGGTTTCTCAAGGCCACGTTGCTGCCGTGGTTCTACTGGAACGGCATGCTCAAGGGCCGTGAATGGCTGACCCGTCTGAGCAAGGTGGACTGAATGCTGCTGGCAAGCGTGTTGGGGGTGTTGATGGGGCTGGTCATGGGCCTGACCGGCGCGGGCGGCGGCATCCTTGGGGTGCCGGCGCTGGTGCTGGGCTTGGGCTTGAGCATGACCCAGGCCGCACCGGTGTCGTTGCTCGCAGTGGGCGCGGCGGCGGCGGTCGGGGCGATTGACGGTTTACGCCATGGCCTGGTGCGGTACCGCGCCGCGCTGCTGATTGCATTGCTCGGCGCGCTGTTTTCGCCGCTGGGTGTGTTTCTCGCCCATCAACTGCCCGAGCACGTGCTGATGGGTCTGTTCAGCGCACTGATGGTGCTGGTGGCGTGGCGCATGGTGCGGCGCGAAAAAACCGAGGCCGGGCCGAGCGACCATGGCGCGGCCTCGTGGGGCCAAAAGAACTGCATGCTCAACCAACAGACCGGGCGCCTGGCCTGGACCGCCAAATGCAGCGCGACCCTGGCCGCGTTGGGCGCCGTGACCGGCGCGGTGTCCGGCCTGCTTGGCGTGGGCGGTGGCTTTCTGATCGTGCCGGCCTTCAAGCAGCTCACCGATGTGCAGATGCGCGGCATCGTCGCCACCTCGTTGATGGTGATCAGCCTGATTTCGCTGATCGGCGTGGCCGGTGCGCTGCATGCCGGGGTGAACATCGAGCCCATGGGCTGGGCGTTTATCGGCGCCAGCATCGTCGGCATGCTGATCGGCCGGCGCCTGTGTTCGGTGATCCCTGCGCGCGCCTTGCAGGTGGGGTTTGCCAGCCTGTGTGTACTGGTGGCCATTGGCATGCTGGTCAGGGCCGGTCTTACGTCCTAAGTGGCGGGCCTGTGAGCAGGCCGGTCTTACGCCGCATTTGCCGGGCATCCACAGCCCCTCCAAAGCACCCCGGCATTCCCTCCAAGGCAGCGTATGACGCGGCCTGTACGCTTTCGATAATCGCCTCCGACATCTCGTCCCCGTTGCGGAGCGCACCATGCATAACAATAAGAATCTCCCCCTGCGTCTGTTACCGGCGTTCATCGTCGGCCTTGGCCTCAGCTCGCTCGCCGAGGCTGAAATCATGCTGTACGACAAAGACGAAACGACCTTTTCCACCGACGGCTACATCAACGCCTTCTACGTCAACAGCGACGTGGATCGCGCCGGTGATCAATACGACCGGCGCCAGTCACGGGTGAAGATGGGGTTTCTGCCCAACTATCTGGGCTTCAACATGAGCAAGCAGGTCGACGACCTCAAGCTCGGCGCCCGTGCGTCGTTCTGGGTCACCATCAACGACAGCGAAACCAACGGCACCGACACGGCCATCGATGTGCGCCAGTTCTACGGCACCGTGGCCAACCCCGAGTGGGGCGAAGTGCTGATCGGCAAAGACTTCGGCCTGTTTGCCCGCTCCAACATCCTGCTCGATGAACTGCTCGCCGGTTACGGCCAGGTCAGCGACAGCCTGGGCCTGGTGGACGGCGGCGGCGTGTCGTTCGGCAATATCGGCAGCGGTTACCCGTACCCGTTCCCCACCTCGCAGATCACCTACCGCACCCCGGTAATGGATGGCCTGCGCGTGGCCGTCGGCATCATGGACCCGGTGGACACCAACGACAGCAGCGCCCTGGGCAAGGCCTACCAGAAGAACCCGCGCACCGAGAGCGAGATCACGTACCAGTTCGACGTCGGCGGGGCAAAGATCTACAGCTGGCTCAACGGCAGCTACCAGACCTCGGACAACACCGACGCCACCGTGGCATCGGTGACCTCCAAGGGCCTGGGGTACGGCGTGCAAGCGAAGATGGGCGGTTTGTCGCTGACCGGTTCGGGCTTCCAGGCCAAGGGCATTAACCCGTTTTTTACCAACAATGCCGGCGAAGCCACGTTGCGCAACGTCGACAGCAACGGCTATCTGGTGCAAGGCTCCTACAAGCTGGGCAAGAACCGTCTGGCGCTGTCCTACGGCAAAACCAAGGATGACGGCAACGGTGTGGTGGGCAGCGGGGCGGATTACGAAACCCGCGGGATTGCGCTGTTTCATGACGTCAATGACAACCTGAAGCTGGTGGCCGAGTACAACCAGTTCCAGATCAGCGGGCATGACACCAGCGCCCAGAATGAAGACACCGATACCTTTGCGGTGGGTGCCGTCTTGACCTGGTAATGCCTTCAACGGTGGGAGGGTGTAAGCCCTCCCGCTGTTTGAGCGCCATTGCGCTGTACCGCCGGGCGCTGCCTACTCCCATCGCATCCCCCACCCAGTACCCAAGTAGCATAGGTCCCACCCCCGGCCCTTCGTACACTCATGCCTCAGAGGGGGAGTTCACGATGCACAACAGTGAAGGCGTAGTCAGTGGCATGTCCCAGGCAGCGGATGCCGGGCAGGCCGCCGAAGAGTTGGCGCGGCAACTGCTGCATCCGTACCTCGGGTTTGTGCTGTTTTTTTGCTCGGCGTCCTACGACCTCGAGGCCCTGGGCAATGCCCTGCAACATTGCTTCGGCAATGTGCGCGTGGTCGGGTGCACCAGCGCCGGCGAGATCACGCCCCAGGGCTACGGGCGCAATTGCGTCACGGCTGTGGGCTTTAACCACGCGCATTTTTCCATCGCCACCGAACTGATCGACCAGGTGGAGCGCTTCAGCCTGATCGATGCCCAGCACATGGTCGAACGCCTGGTCGGCGGTTGTCGCAGCAATACGCTCGCGCCGATCAAGGGCAACACCTTCGCCCTGACCTTACTCGACGGCCTGTCCAGCCGCGAAGAGATGGTGCTCGCCGCCCTGAGCGCCGCGCTTGGGGACATCCCGCACTTCGGCGGTTCGGCCGGTGACGACAACTTTCTCACGCACACCCATGTGTACTTCAACGGCGCGTTCCACAGCGGCGCGGCGGTGGTGGTGCTGGTCAATACCTGGCTGGACTTCGAAGTGTTCACCACCCACCACATCCTGCCGCGTGCGGAGAAGCTGGTGGTGACCGGGGCCGACAGCCCCTCGCGCCGCGTGTACGAACTCAATGCCGAACCCGCCGCCGAGGAGTACGCCCGGCACATCGGCGTACCCGTGGCCGAGCTCGACCACCGCACGTTCGCCGCCCACCCATTGGCAGTGCGTATCCATGACCAGTACTACGTACGCGCGATCCAACAGGTGCACGAAGACCTGAGCCTGAGTTTCTACTGCGCCGTGGAAAACGGCATCGTGCTGACCGTGATGAAGCCCGGACCGATCCTGCCCAACCTGGAAAACCTGTTCGAGGGCCTGCAGTCACGCCTCGGCGAGCTGTTGCTGACCATCGGCTGCGACTGCTTCCTGCGCCGCCTGGAACTGGAAGACGCGGGCAACCTGGAGCAGATCGGCAGCTTCCTGCAAGCCAAACGGGTGCTGGGTTTCAACACCTACGGAGAACAGTTCAATGGCATGCATATCAACCAAACCTTTACCGGGGTCGCCATTGCCCGAGGCCGCCGCTGAGCTGCTCGCTCAGGTCGCCCAACTGCAACAGGACAACCACAAGCTGGCACGGATCAACGCGGCGCTGATCGAGCGCATCGAGTCCGGCATGAGTCAGGGCAATAACCCGTACACCACCTTCCAGCATTCGGTGGTGCTGGCTGAGCAAGTGCGTGAACGCACCGATGCGCTGAACCAGGCGATGGCCGAACTCAAGGCCAGCAACCACTTGCTGATCAATGCCCGGCTGCGCGCCGAAACCCTGCGCGGCGAACAGGTGGCCGCGCAGAAAGCCCAGGAAAGCGAGCGCTGGATTCGCCTGATCACCGACAACGTGCCGGCCCTGATCGGCTACCTGAACGCCGACCTGGTCTACGAGTTCACCAATAAAGTCTATGAGGAATGGTACTGCTGGCCGCGCGGCATGATGCTCGGTCAGAGCCTGCGCGAAGTGCACAGCGAGCAGCATTGCCAGCGCCTGGACGCCTATGTCGCGCGGGCCCTGGCCGGCGAGAGCGTGACCTTTGAGTTTGCCGAGACCAACATCAACAACCAGGAGCGCTACATGCTGCGCTCCTACGTGCCGAATATGCTGGCCAGTGGCGAAGTGGTGGGCATTTTTGTGCTGATCCGCGACATCACCGAGCGCCGCCGCACCGCCGAAGCGCTGCACCAGGCGTATCTGCACCTGGAGCAGCGGGTGGCCCAGCGCACCTCGGAACTCACCGCGCTCAACGACCAGCTATTGCAGGAGATCGACGAGCGCCGCCGCATGGAAACGCGCCTGCGCGACGCCAAGCTGGAGGCCGAGCAGGCCAACCTGTCCAAAACCAAATTCCTCGCGGCCGTCAGCCATGACCTGCTGCAACCGTTGAACGCCGCGCGCCTGTTCACCAGTGCGTTGCTGGAGCGCCCCAGCGAAAAGCTGGTGCGCAACGTGAGCAATTCCCTGGAAGACGTGGAAAACCTGTTGGGCACTCTGGTGGATATTTCCAAGCTGGATGCCGGGGTGATCAAGGCCGACATCGCGCCGTTTGCCTTGAGCGAACTGCTCGACAACCTGGCCGTGGAGTACACCGAACTGGCCCGCAGCGAAGGCCTGGAACTGCACTTTATCGGCTGCTCGGCACTGGTGCGCAGCGACATCCAGTTGTTGGCGCGGATCCTGCGCAACCTGCTGAGTAATGCGATTCGCTACACCTATCAGGGGCGCATCGTGCTGGGGTGCCGGCGCCAGCATCAGCGTTTGTCGATTCAGGTGTGGGACAGCGGCATGGGCATCGCCGAGGAGCGACTGGAGGAAATTTTCCAGGAGTTCAAGCGCGGCGATGTGCAGCGGCCGGACCAGGACCGCGGTTTGGGCCTGGGACTGGCGATCGTCGAGAAAATCGCCGGCATTCTCGGCCACCGTATCGGCGTCAAATCCTGGCCGGGCAAGGGCTCGATGTTCTCGGTGGAAGTGCCGTTGAGCGCCACCGCGCCCAAGTCGTTGCCGATGCCGGCCATGAGCGAACCCATGCTCGAACGCCTGCAAGGGGCGCGGGTGTGGGTGCTGGATAATGACGCGGCGATCTGCGCCGGCATGCGCACCTTGCTCGAAGGCTGGGGCTGTCGGGTGGTCACCGCCTTGTCGGAGCAAGACCTGGCGCGGCAGGTGGACAACTACCATGCCGAAGCCGACCTGCTGATCGCCGACTACCATCTGGACGATGACCAGAACGGCGTGGACGCGGTGGCGCGCATCAATGCCCGGCGCGCCAGTGCGATCCCGGCGATGATGATCACCGCCAACTACAGCAATGAGCTCAAGCAGCAGATCCGCGAGCTGGGGCACACCTTGATGCACAAGCCAGTGCGGCCGATGAAGCTCAAGACCGCCATGAGTCACTTGTTGGGCAAGTGAACCGTGCAGGCCCATTCACTCAAGCGCCACTGCAGATCAGATGGGGGAGGGCACGCCCCTCCCACATTTCGCTCATCGGTTGTCTGGGGTCAGCGACGCAGATAAGACCCGAAATCGATATCCCCGGCACTCAAGATCGCCTGCACCCGGTTATGCACATTCAACTTGCGCAAGATCGCCGACACATGGGCCTTCACCGTGGTTTCGGCAATCTCCAGGGTGTATGCGATCTGCTTGTTCGATTCACCTTTGGTCATGCGTTCCAGCACCAGCAACTGCTTGCGCGTCAGGGCCTGCAACAGCTCCGGGGCAAAGCCCGGGTTTTCGTTGAGGCGCCGGTGAGTGCCGGGTTTCTGGGTGCGGATGATGTCCGGCGGCAGGTACACGTTGCCGTTGAGAATCTGCTGGATCGCCTCGGTCATTTGCAGACGGGGCGAGGACTTGGTGATGAAACCTACGGCGCCATAGGTGATGGCTTGCAGCACGATCTGTTTGTCCTGTTCGGCCGAGACGATCACCACCGGGATGGTCGGCGATTCGTTGCGCAGGTTGATCAGGCCGTTGAGGCCGTGCATGCCGGGCATGTTCAGGTCCAGCAGGATCAGGTCGAGGTCGTCGTGTTCCTGGGTCAGGGCCAGGGCGCTGTCCAGGTCGGCGGTTTCCATGACTTCGCTGCCGGGAAAACCGTCGCTGATGACGTTGTGGATCGCCTCGCGAAACAGCGGGTGATCGTCGGCTATCAGGATTTTGTACATGGCCGTTCACCTTCTTGTTGTGGTTTTTTATTGAAACGGTTCGGGTGTCGCAGCCGTCACTGGCAGTTTTGCCGCTTCCCACGCATCCAAGCCGTCGCGATACCAGTACACAGAGGTATAGCCCAGGTTGGCGGCACGTTTTACCGCGTTCCAACTCAGCCAGCAATCGGAGCGGCAGTAGAACACCAGCGGGCGTGTCAGGTCGCCGTCGGTGAACGTGTACAGGTGGCGCACGAAGTAACCTTGCCATTCCGGCGAGAGGTCGCCGTCGCCGGTATTGGCCAGCCAATGGCTGCCGGGGAGGTTGGCGTGGGGTTGGTCTTCAATGAAACGGCCTTGCAGCCACTGGCGGCGGTACACGTCGATCAGCACCGGTGCCGGCGTCTGGTTCAGCAGCGCTTGCAGGGTCGGGGTATCGACGATGGTCGCGCCTGGTAATTGCTCGGGGGTGGGGCTGCGGTACAGGCTGATGCGATAGCCTTCGGCGGAAAATAAGGGGGTGTCGGCCTGGGCGTTGAAGCACAGCAGGCACAGCAACGCCAACAGGGGCAGTCGGGCAGGAGGCATGGCAGGGCAATCCTTATCGTTATGCCACCATTACACGTGAGTCCCGCCGCCTTGGGAATGCGACGATAGACAGCAAAACCAGTACTAAGGTAGTAGTTTTGCCGCCCTCAGCCCTTTTTGCGCAACGCCGCATGCTGGGGGTTGAAGGTCAGCACCGCCAACAGTGTGAACAGCAATGTCAAACCCAGGCACACCGCCAGCGCGAGCCCGGCGAAGCGTTCGTACAGAGCAAAGCGCACCAGCTCCACGGCGTGTGTGAACGGGTTGATCGCGCACAGCCAGTACAACCACTCGCTGGAGTCGCGCATCTTCCACAGCGGATACAGCGCCGACGACAGGAAAAACAGCGGGAAGATCACGAAGTTCATCACCCCGGCAAAGTTCTCCAATTGGCGAATCGCGTTGGACAGCAGCAGGCCCAGGGCACTGAGCATCAACGCCACCAGCAGCAGCGCGGGCAGGGCGATCAACAACCCCATGGCCGGCGGTTGCACACCATAGACCCAGGCGATCGCCAGGAACCCGTACACCTGCAACAGTGAAATCAATGCCGTGGCCAACAGTTTGCTGCACAGCAAAAACGTGCGCGGCAGCGGACTGGTCAGCAGCACGCGCATGCTGCCCATCTCGCGGTCGTAGACCATCGACAGCGAGCCTTGCATGCCGTTGAACAGCAGGATCATGCAGGCCAGTCCGGGAATGATGTAGACCTCGTAGGGGATGTAGGTGTCGTAGGGCTCGATCACCGAAATGCCCAAGGCCGCGCGGAACCCGGCGGCGAACACCACCAGCCACAATAATGGGCGCACCAGGGCACTGAGAAACCGCGTGCGCTGCAACACAAAGCGCAGCCACTCGCGCAGCACGATGCCGCGCAGGCATTGCCAGTACGCGTTCATGCCGCGGCCTCCGTCGGCGTGGGGCGGGTCAGTCGGGCGAACAGGCTGCCCAAGTCGCCGCCCTGTTGCTGGGTGAGCGCATCGACTTGCCCGCTGGCCACCAGACGGCCCTGATGCAAGATCATCAGCGCATCGTCGCCCTGCACTTCATCGAGCAGGTGGGTGGTCCACAGCACGCTCATGGCGTGTTCGGCGCACAGGCTGCGCACATGGCGGTTGAGGGCCAGACGGCTGGCGGGGTCGAGGCCGACGCTGGCTTCGTCGAGCAACAACACGCGCGGTTCATGCAGCAAGGCCCGGGCGATTTCCACCCGACGGCGGTGCCCACCGTTGAGTTCGCGGACTTTTTCGCGGCGGCGCTCGGTGAGGGCCTGGCGCGCCAGTTCGGCCTCCACCCGCGTGTCGGTCTGGCGCCGCGACAAACCATGCAGCGCGGCGTGGTAACGCAGGTTCTGCTCCACGCTCAAGTCCAGGTCCAGGGTGCTTTGCTGGAACACCACGCCCAGCTGTTTGAGGGCCGCGCGCGGCGCCTCGCGCAGGGAATGCCCGCCCACGCGGATGTCCCCCGATTGCAGGTCATACAGCCGGGTCAGCAGGGCGATCAACGTCGATTTGCCGGCGCCATTAGGCCCCAGCAGCGCCGCAAATTGCCCCGCCGCAAGGCTGAAACTCACCTCGCTCAGAGCCTGGCGCGGGCCATAGGCGAAACTCAACGCGCTGACCTCCAGGGCGCTCATGGCGTCACCACCACACCCCAGGGGTAGCGCCCGACTTTCACCGACTTGACCACCTTGAGGCTGTCCACATCGATCACCGACACATCGCCGCTCACGCCATTGGTGGCCAGCAATTGCTTCTGGTCCGGGGTGAACGCCATTTGCCACACGCGACGGCCCACCAGCAGGTAGTCGAGGACCTCGAAGGTCTTGGCATCAATCACCGCCACATGGTTGGCCGGGCCCAAAGCGACAAAGGCGTATTTGCCGTCGGCACTGAGTTTGATCCCCACCGGTTGCACCTTGTCCGGGTGCACGCCTTTGATCTTGAACGTCAGGGTCTTGAGGATCGCGCGGCTGGCCACGTCGAGAATGGTCACGGTGCCGCCGATTTCCGCCGAGGCCCACAGCTGCGAGCCATCGCTGTTGAACTCGACAAAGCGTGGGCGCTGGTCCACCAGAGTACTGTCGGCCAGGGTCTGGGTGCTGGTGTCGATCCAGTGCAGCATGTTCGTGGTTTCACTGGTGTTCACCGCCCATTTGCCATCCGGGCTGACAGCCATGCCCTCGGGCTCCACGCCTACGTTGATCTGGCCGAGCACCTTGGCGGTCTCTGTGTCGATCACCGTGACCAACGCATCATCCTCGTTGGACACATACAGCCAGCGGTTATTGGGGTGCAGGGCAAATTGCTCGGGGTCTTTGCCCGAGGGCAGTTCCTTGATGATCTTGCGCGTGGCCACGTCCATCACTTGCACGCGGTCCGAGTCGCTGGCGCAGATGTACAGCAGCTTGTTGTCATGGGACAGCAACAGGCCCCGTGGGCGCTGGCCGACCTTGAGCGTGTCGGTGACTTGCAGGGTCTGCATGTCGATCAGGCTCAGGCTGTTGTCTTTCTCGTTGGAGACCCAGGCGGTGCTGGCCGCGGCGTGCCCGGCGGCAAGCAGCAGGGCGCATGAGAGCAGGGTGCGGCGCATGGCGGATTCCTTATTATTGTTGGCAGCGATCAGGGATAGCGGCAGGTCACCTCAGGCTTGTCATAGCCCAGGCTGTCCATTTCATTGGTGGGGTGCAGGAAGCCGTCCTGGGGTGAGGTGCTCACCAGGGCGCGCGGTTGCACGATGGGAATCGGTTGGCGCAACTGGCCATTCCACGGGCGGTAGCTGAGCTTGCGGCCCTTGAAGCCATCCAGGGGCAATTGCTCGCTGATTTCCAGTTGGCGGATCGCCATGGGCTCGACCTGGCGCAGCTTGCTCACCGCACTGGCGAGGCTGCGCACGGCCATCCAGGCGGCGAAGTCGCGGTCGTTCATCCAGCGCCCGGCCAGGGCTTCGAAGCGTTTTTGCAATTGGGCGGCGCCGTAGGTCTCGACGGTTTTGTGCCAGCCGGTGGGTGTGAGGCCCTGGGTGCCGGCGACGGGGCGCGGGTACCAGGTTTGATAGGGCACGTACTCGCCGAAGTCGCCGCGCTCGTCGGCCACCAGCACCACATCGTATTCGGCAGTCTGGGTGAACAGCGGCATATCCGCCTGGGCACTGCGGCGTTGGTCGTTATCGAAACGCCAGGCTTTTTCCGCCACCAGTTGCACGCCGAAGCGCTTGGCGGCGCGGCGCAGGGCGGCGGCGTAGGCCTGGTCGTCATCGGTGGGGCCGACGATCAGCAACGCCTTTTGCCATTTGCGCAGCACCAGAAACTGCGCCAGGGCGTCGGCGAGCATGGCGCGGTTGGGCAAGGTGTGCAGCACGTTGCCCAGGCAGTCGGTGCTGCGCAGACTGTCATCGGGGCTGCCGGCGTTGAACAGCAGGCTGTCGGGCAGGGCGGCGCTGAGCTGGCGCAGGCTGGCGGCGGGTGCGTTCACCACGAACAGGCGCAGGCCCTGGGCGTGCTGGGCCTGTGCTGCGCTGAGCAGGGCGTCCGGTGTGTCGACCGTGGCACTGACCAGGCTGTAGCGTTGGTTGAGAAACGCCCCGGTGCTGTTGCTGTCGATGACCGCCAGTTCGGCGCCGCGTTGGCCGGCATCGACGGGTTCGGCAATCACATTGGAGAGCAATGGTCCCGGATCCGGGCGATAGCCCAGGTAGCCGATCTGCACCTGCAAGGGCTCGGCGGCCTGGCTGGCGGTGGCTACCCCGGCGGCGCAAGCAATCGCCAGCAGATAGATCACGGCGTAAGGGGCGAGCTGGCGCATAAGGCACTCCATGACAGGTAGCACCAGCATAGGAACCCTCAAGGGCTCTGCAAATATGCAGAAAGTACCGCTGAGCCAGTACCAAGGTAGTAGCCCCGCGCAGGGTATGCGGTCTTAGCATGGATCACCACCGGACCTCTTCAGGAGCTACACCAGCATGCGCGTCTTGTCGGCCTTGTCGCGGATCAACCTGTGGGTGTGCGGCTTCTTCGCCCTGGTCACCTGCGCCTGTACGGCGCTGTTGCTGCACCAGGCCCTGGCGGACGTGGAGCGTGAGTTGCAATCGGCCGAAGCGGTGGTGCATTACCTGAGCGAGACCGCCGAGCGCGACCCCGCCAGCCTGCAACCCAAGCTCACCGCCAGCCTGCGCCATGTGCGCGTGCACTGGCTCAAGCCCGGTGAAACCGTGCAGGCCGCCACGCCGGATGGCCTGGATGCCTGGCTCGGACGCCTGTTGTTTACCGAGGCACGGCGCAGAGCTCAGGTGCTGGATTTGCCGGATGGGCGCCGGGTGTCCATCGCGGTCGACCCTCGGGATGAGATCGATGAGGTCTGGGACTCCCTGCAGCAATTGCTGGGCCTGTGCGCCCTGGCGCTGGCCCTGAGCCTGTTGACCATCCGTTGGGCGGTGCGCCGCGGCATGGGCGTGCTCGATGAACTGCTGTGCGCCCTGCAACAGGTGTGCGCCGGCCAGCTCAATGTGCGCCTGCGCAGCAGCGGCTCACCGGAAGCGCGGCAATTGGCACTGCACTTTAACCGCATGACCGACGCCCTGGAGCAGGCGCGCACCGACAACACCCAGCTCACCCAGACCCTGCTCGCGGTGCAGGAGCAGGAGCGCACCCACCTGGCCCAGACCCTGCACGACGACCTTGGCCAGTACCTGGCGGGTATCCGCGCCCAGGCGTGCCTGTTGCGCCTGGTGGCTGATCGGCCCGAGGCGCTCATGCGCACGGTGGGGTTGCTGGAGACGCACTGCGAGCACTTGCAGCAGGGTTTTCGCGCGTTGGTCCACGACCTCTACCCGGTGGCCCTGCAACACCTGCCCATGGCGCAGGCGTTTTCAATGCTGGTGACGCAGTGGCAGGCCAGCCATGGCATCCCGTGCCACTTGCAGGTCAGTGCCGATCTGCCGGCGCTGTCCGGCGCCAACAAGACCCATCTTTACCGCCTGCTCCAGGAAGCCCTGACCAACATCCTGCGTCACGCCGACGCCAGCCAGGTGCACGTGCGCCTGCAGCATCGCGGCTCGCGCCTGCGTCTGTGGGTGCGCGACAACGGGCGCGGTGCGCAGACGCCCCAACGTCCTGGCGTGGGCTTGTATTCCATGGCCGAGCGCGCGCGTTGCCTGGGCGGCGAACTGAAGATCCTCAGCCACCCCGGCGCCGGTTGGGCGCTGGCGTTGAACATGCCATTGGAGGCCACATGAATATCTTGTTGGTGGATGACCATGCGGTGGTGCGCCAGGGCTATGCCAGCCTGTTGCGGGCGTTGTTGCCGACCATCGAGGTGCGCGAAGCGGCCAGTGGCGAAGAAGCCTTGAGCCGGGTGCAGGAGGCGGTGCCGCACCTGGTGATCATGGACTTCGGCCTGCCGGGCATCAGCGGTCTGGAAACTACGCGCCGTTTGCGCCAGCGTCTGCCGCAGTTGCGTGTGCTGTTTTTCAGCATGCACGACGAGTTGCCGCTGGTGCGCCAGGCCCTGGACGCGGGGGCTGCCGGCTACCTGACCAAAAGCTCGGCGCCTGAGGTGTTGATCGAGGCGGTGCGGCGGATTCTCGAGGGGCACGCTTATATTGAGCAGGCGCTGGCGACTGAGCTGGCCTACACCGCCAGCGATCAGCGTTTGCAGGGCATGACGCCGCGGGAGTTGGAGATTTTTCTGATGTTGGCCAAGGGGACGCCGACTCGCTCGATTGCTGAGCAGCTCAATATCAGCAGTAAGACGGTGTCCAATCATCTGACGTTGCTTAAGAGCAAGTTGCAGGTGAGTTCCCATGCTGAGCTGGTGCATTTGGGGATTGATATGGGGGTGGTGCGGGTGGCGGGGTGAGCGGGGGTTGGGGCGGGTGGGGTTGCGGCTGATGGGGGCATATCCGTTATTTGTGTGAGGGCGGCTTAGGGTTCCGCTTTTACAGCGGGTCACTTTTGGAAAGAGCCCAAAAGTAACCAAAAGGCTCTTGCCCCAACACTCGGCACCTCGCCTGGGCGCGGGGCGGCTAACCCGGCGTCCTGCCGGGTTGCCCACGGATTCAAACCTGCGTTCGGCCAGCGTGTTTGATGGGGCGCCTGAGATCACAAGCAAGATCAAGAGCAAGAGCGGCTCGCTTCGCATCGTGGGGTGGGGGTGGGGTTGCGGCTGATGGGGGCATATCCGTTATTTGTGTGAGGGCGGCTTAGGGTTCCGCTTTTACAGCGGGTCACTTTTGGAAAGAGCCCAAAAGTAACCAAAAGGCTCTTGCCCCAACACTCGGCACCTCGCCTGGGCTCGGTGTGCCCTCACTCCGGTTTGAATCCGTGGGCCGCCGCCACGCGCCATCCATGGCGCGGGGCGGCTAACCCGGCGTCCTGCCGGGTTGCCCACGGATTCAAACCTGCGTTCGGCCAGCGTGTTTGACGGGGCGCCTGAGATCACAAGCAAGATCAAGATCAAGAGCGGCTCGCTTCGCATCGTGGGGTGGGGCGGCTAACCCGGCGTCCTTCCGGGTTGCCCACGGATTCAAACCTGCGTTCGGCCAGCGTGTTTGATGGGGCGCCTGAGATCACAAGCAAGAGCAAGAGCAAGAGCAAGAGCGGCTCGCTTCGCATCGTGGTTACGGGGTGGGTTCAACTTGGGTTGCTGTGGTGGTGAGCGGGCCTGCCCAGCGCAGGGTAAGCCCGCTCAGCACACCTATTTTTTGGCCTTTCCAGCGTTTAACGGACTGACGCAACGTCGATGTGTCAGCGGTCCCAGGTGGTGGGGCAGTCCTTGCAGCCTTGCATATTGGCGTCCTGGAAGTTCGCGTAGTGCTGGCGACTGCCCGTGAGGGTCGCTTGTTCCAGGTTGCTTTCACCGAACTTGGCTTCCTGCAGGTTCGCGTCGCTGAGGTCGGCGCCTTGCAGGTCGGCTTTGCTCAGCCAGGTCATTTCCAGGTCGGCCGCGCGCAGGTTGGCGTTGTGCAGTTTTGCTCCCGAGAGCCGCGCGAATTGCAGGTAGGCGGCGCTGAGGTTGGCGTTTTTGAACTGCGCGCCCTGGGCGAACAGCCCCCAGCCTTGCACGGCCATTAAGGTGGCGCCGGTGAAGTCCGCCAGGCGCAGGTTGCTTTGTTGCAGGCTGGCGCGGGTGAGGTTGGCGCCTTGCAGTTGGGCTTTTTCCAGGTTGGCCAGGTCGAGGTTGGCGTGGCGCAGATCCGCATCGCGCAGGTCGGCGCCGGCCAGGTTCATTTTGCTCAAGTTTTGATTGCGCAGGTTCGCGCCCTTGAGGTTGGCGCCGGGGCACTGGCTGTGTTCGGCGAGGATGCAGCCGTTGATGATCAGCGGGACGTCTTCGCCGTCGTCGGCGTGGGCCAGGGGCAGGGTGAGCAGGAGTAACAAGGGCAGGTAGTTCATCGTGAGACCTCTGGAGATCCTGTAGTGAGCGGGCTTGTCGAATCGTCGCACCGCCCGCGCTCGGCTGCGCAGCAGTCGTAAAACCTGAGCGCAGGGTGGTGCTGGAAGAATGCCGGGGCCGCTTCGCAGCCCCGCTCACCACAAAAAGCGCGGCCCGGCATTTGCTGATGGGTTACTTCTGGGCTGTCTTGTTATCCCAACTCGGGATCTTGAACACCCAGAACGAGCCGCCCTGTGCCACCGGCTTGGTCAGCTCGGCCATGTCGCCGCCCCACAATGGCACCGCGCCGCCGTAGCCGACGGTGACGCCGATGTACTGTTCGCCATCCTGTTCCCAGGTGATCGGCGGCGAGACGATGCCGCTGCCGGTCTGGAATTTCCACAGTTCCTTGCCGGTCTTGGCGTCGAAGGCCTTGAAGAAACCGTCGCCGGTGCCGGTGAACACCAGGTTGCCCTTGGTGGCCAATACGCCGGCCCACAACGGCAGGTGTTCCTTGTGCTCCCACACCACCTTGCCGGTGGTAGGGTTCATTGCGCGCAAGGTGCCGACGTGGTCGTCATACATGCGCTTGATGCGGAAGCCCATGCCCAGGTACGCCGAACCTTTTTTGTAGTTGACCTCTTCGGTCCAGTATTCCTCTTTCCACTGGTTGCCCGGGATGTAGAACAGGCCGGTGTCCTGGCTGTAGGCCATGGGGTTCCAGTTCTTGCCGCCGAGGAACGGCGGCGAGACTTCCACCGGTTTGCCCTTGGTTTCACCCGGCAAGGGTTTGGCCGGGCGCTGGCCTGGGTTTTCCACGGGGCGGCCGGTTTTCAGGTCGATATGGCTGGCCCAGGTGATGTTGTCGACAAACGGAAAGGCGTTCTGCAGCTTGCCGTTGTTGCGGTCCACCACGTAGAAAAAGCCGTTGCGGTCGGCGTGGCCGGTGGCCTTGACCACTTTGCCGTCCTTGTCCTTGTAGTCGAACAGCACCAGCTCGTTGTTGCCTGAGAAGTCCCAGGCATCGTTCGGGGTGTGCTGGTAGAACCACTTCACTTCGCCGGTGCTCGGGTCGACGCCGACCTGGCCGGAGGTGTAGAGGCTGTCGAAGTCGTGGGGGTCGCCGTCTTTTGAGGTGCGCGCCCAGGTGTTCCACGGGCCGGGGTTGCCGGCGCCGACGATGATGGTGTTGGTTTCGGCATCAAAGCTCGCGCTCTGCCAGGGCGCGCCGCCGCCGTGGCTCCAGGCCTCGACCTTGCCGGTTTCGGTGGTCGGGTCATCCGGCCACGACGGCGCTTTGACGTCGCCGGTCGGCGTGCTGTCCTTGCCGTTGAGGCGGCCCATATGGCCCTCCACGAACGGACGCATCCACACTTCTTCGCCGGTGTCCGGGTCGCGCGCATACAGCTGGCCGACCACGCCGAATTCATCGCCGGAGCTGCCGTGGATCAGCAGCACTTTGCCGCTGACTTTGTCTTTGATCAGCACCGGGGCGCCGGTCATGGTGTAGCCGGCGGCGTGGTCACCGAATTTTTTGTTCCACACCACTTTGCCGGTGTTTTTGTCCAGGGCGATCAGGCGCGCGTCGAGGGTGCCGAAGTAGATCTTGTCGCCGAAGATCGCCGCGCCCCGGTTGACCACGTCGCAGCACGGACGAATGTTGTCGGGCAGGCGGTGGTTGTAGGTCCACAGGCGCTTGCCGGTCTTGGCATCAAGGGCAAACACGCGGGAATAGGAACCGGTGACGTACACCACGCCGTCGCTGACGATGGCCTGGGATTCCTGGCCACGTTGCTTCTCATCGCCGAACGAATAGGACCAGGCCGGCGTGAGCTTGAATACGTTCTTGTCGTTGACCTGGGCCAGCGGGCTCCAGCGTTGGGCGTTGGTGCCCAGGCCGTATTGCAGCACGTCCTTGGTGGTCAGGTGGTCGTTGGCGATGTCTTCCCAAGTGACGTTGCGCGTCGGCTTGGCAGGCTCGGCGGCGGCGAAGCCGGAGGCACTCAAGGACAGGCTGCCGACCAGCAGGATCGCCTGCATGGCAAGGCTCAACGGTGAACGGGCGGGTAGCGATCTTGTTGTTGTCATGGTTGCAGTTCCCAGTGGAGGTTTTGGCCTGCACAGGGTGGTGCGTCCGGGTGGTGCGCGGATACGGAAAAAGTCCCGCCGTGGCCGGGAAGACTTCCCGCGCCGCCGCTGTTTTAGGCGTGCCCCACAAGCCCTACTACCAAGGGAGGAGAGGGCGGCCACCAAAGCAGCATACGGCCCATGCATGGGGGTTTCTAAGATGGTTGCCATAGCCTCTGCAATGAGGTTTTGCGTGCAATCCTGAGGGCAAAAATAATGACAACAAAACACAATGCCTGGCTCGTGGCCGGCCTGTTGGTCAGTGTATTCGGCGCCAGCTCCGCCTGGGCGCATGGCAACGTGGTGCCGCAAGCGGTGGAAACCAAGGGCCTGACATCGATCAAGGACGCCGGTGTGCCGGTCGATGCCGACGGCTGGGCGGCGGTGAATCCGTATCGCACCTCGCCGGAACATGACAAGGCGGTGGAAATCGGCTCGTCGGCCTACAACCAGAACTGCGCCGCCTGCCACGGCCTGGAAGCCAAGTCCGGCGGTATCGCCCCTGACCTGCGCATGCTGGATGCGGGCGAGGCCGGTGATGAGTGGTTTGTCGAGCGCGTGCGCCATGGCGCGGTGCGCGACGGCCGGGTGTATATGCCAAAAATGGCCGATTACCTGAGCCAGGAAGCGCTGTGGGCCGTGCGTACCTACCTGGACTCCGTGCGCGTCGAGGAGTAAGCCATGCGCCTGTTCGCTTATGTGCTTGGCCTGGCCCTGCTGTGTTGCCAGACGGCACAGGCACAGGTGCGCAGCTATGACCAGATGATTGCCGCCGGCGAGATCAAAGTGGCGGTGTACAAAGACTTCGCCCCCTACAGCTTCCTGGACGGCAGCACGCCACGGGGGGTGGACGTGGAACTGGCCCAGGCCCTGGCCAAGGCGCTGGGGGTGCGGTTGGCGCTGATCTGGGCGCCGGCCGGCGAGAAACTCGACGACGACCTGCGCGACTACATCTGGCGCGGCAGCCCGTTGCATAACCAGCAACTGGCCGACCTGATGATGCGCGCGCCCTACGATCACGCCTACGCGCAAAAACGCAACGACCAGGGCGAGCTGGAAAATGGCCATGTGGTGATGTTCGGGCCGTACCAGAACGAACAATGGCAGGTGGCCTACGACCACCGCCGCCTGGACAAGGTGGCCAGCGTGGCGGTGTTCGAGCAGCACCCGATTGGCGTCGAGGTCGACAGCGTGCCGTCGTTCTACCTCACCTCCGTGTTCAACGGCATGCTCGCCGGCAAGACTCGTCACTACCCCGACGTGCCCCAGGCATTCGCGGCGATGAAGGCCGGCGAAGTCGACGCGGTGATGGCCATGCGTGGCGAAATCGACTGGCAGGTGCACGAGGCCCACGACCCGCAACTGGCCCTGGCGCAAAACGCCTACCCCAATATGGGCAAGCAGCGCTGGGAGATCGGCATGGCGGTGCACGAAAGCAATCGCCAGTTGGCCTACGCCGTGGAAGAGGCGCTCGAAGCCTTGATTCGCGAGGGCGCGGTGCAACGCATCTACCGCGATTACGGCCTGCAGTACGAAGTGCCCGAGATGTATCAATAGGAGCAGGCGATGAAGTGGCGACTGTGGTGTGCGTTGGTCTGTCTGTTGCCGCTGGCGGCCCACGCCGTGGACATTGATCCCGGCAAGGACCCGGTGCCTTCGGTGATGTGGGCGTTCTACCACAAGCAGTTTCTGGCCGATGCCCCGTTTGTGTTCGACGAACGAGTGAAGCTGCTGGCGCCGCCGTTCGCCGAAGATGCGCGCCAGGTGCCGCTGGAAATCGATGCCCGTGCCTTTAAGGGCCAGGTGGTCAGAATTCTCGCCTGGGCCGAGCTCAACCCGTTACCGAAAATTGTCGATTTTCAGCCCAAAGCCGGCGTGCTGCCCTGGCTGTCGCTGCGTATCCGCATCGAGCAGGCCACGCCCCTGCGCGCGGCGGTGCTCACGGACGACGGCGTGTGGCACGTCGGCTCGACCCTGATCGACGCCGCCGGCGGTGGCTGCACGGCGCCGAGCGTGGTGCGCACCCAGCCGGGTTGGGAAGAGCACATCGGCGAGGTGCTCGGTGGGCGCTACCCCCGTGGTGAATTCAGCCGGGTGCGCGTGCAGGTGGCGCACCCGATGGACAACGGCATGGTCAGCGGCATCCCGGAGTTTTTCATCAACCACGCGCAACTGCGTGGCAGGGACGATCAGGTGCTGGCCGAGCTGGAACTGTTCCCGGCGGTCAGCGAAAACCCCACTCTGGCCTTCGACATCGACGCGCCGGGCCCCACCCGCCTGGTGCTGCGTGACAACAGCGGCAACGAGTTCGACGCGGCCATCCCCTGACCAGAAGGAGCGCGGCATGCGCTGGATTCTCTTGTTGTGCCTGAGCGTGAGCCTGCCCGCCCTGGCGGACCTGGACTACGCCCTCACACCCCGGCTGATCGCCGATGACACCTGGCTGTTCGAAGGCAGCACCGACAATTTTGCCAAGGCCAATGGCGGCAATATCGTCAACACGGCGTTCATCGTCACCGAGGCCGGCGTGGTGGTGATCGACACCGGGCCGTCGCGGCGCTACGGCGAGGCCATGCGCCAGGCCATCGCGCGGGTCACCCCAAGGCCGGTGGTGCAGGTGTTGATTACCCATCATCATCCCGACCACGCGTTGGGCAATCAGGCGTTCAAGGATGTGCCGATTGGCGCCCTGGCCGACACCACGCGGCTGCTGCACGAACAGGGCGACAGCATGGCGGAGAACCTCTATCGCATGGTCGGTGACTGGATGCGCGGCACCGAGGTGGTGTTGCCCACCCAGGTGCTGGCGCCCGGCGTGCTCAGCATCGGGCAGCACGACCTGCGCCTGCTGGCACTGACCGGCCACACCGGCGCGGACCTGGCGATTCTCGACCAGCGTACCGGCGTGTTGTTTGCCGGCGACCTGGTGTTTTACCAGCGCGCGCTCACCACCCCCAACAGCCCCGGGCTGGCAGCGTGGCAGGCGGATATCGACACCCTGCAAGCCTTGCCCTGGACGCTGGTCGTGCCCGGCCACGGCCCCGTGGCAGGCGATGCGCAACCCTTCGCACAGATGCGCGACTACCTCAGCTGGCTCGATCAATTGCTGCGCGACGGTGCCGCCCATGGCAGCGACATGGCCGAGATGATCCGCAGTCCCATCCCCGAGCGCTTCGCCGCGATCAGCCTGAGCCGCTATGAATTGATCCGCAGCGTCAGCCACCTGTACCCGCGCTACGAGCGTGAGCAGATGCAGCGGGTCGACACCCGCTACTAAGGAACTAGCAATCTCGATACAGCGGTCAATTGTGACAACCGCCCCTGCGCCCAAGAATCTGCACCAGACCGGGAAAATTTCCCGGGTATAACAAAAACCGCAGAGGTAGCCGTCATGACCCAACCCGCACGTCGCCAACCCTTCGCCTTGAGTGTGTTGCTCGGTGCCATCCTGTTGTCCGGCCAGGCCACGGCCGCCGTCACCGACCAGGACATCCTCCAGGACCCGAAAAACCCCGAGCAGATCGTCACCAACGGCCTCGGCGTGCAGGGCCAGCGCTACAGCCCCCTCGATACGCTGAACGTGGACAACGTCAAGGACCTGCGCCCGGTCTGGGCATTCTCGTTTGGCGGCGAGAAACAGCGCGGCCAGCAGGCGCAGCCGATGATCAAGGACGGGGTGATGTACCTCACCGGTTCCTACTCGCGGGTGTTCGCGGTGGATGCCCGCACCGGCAAGAAACTCTGGCAGTACGATGCGCGTCTTCCCGATGACATCCGCCCCTGCTGTGACGTGATCAACCGTGGCGTGGCGCTGTATGGCGACCTAGTGTTCTTCGGCACCCTCGACGCCAAGCTGGTGGGCCTGAACAAAGACACCGGCAAAGTGGTGTGGAGCAAGAAGGTCGCAGACCACAAGGAAGGCTACTCCATCAGCGCCGCGCCCCTGGTGATCAACGGCAAACTGATCACCGGTGTCGCCGGTGGTGAGTTCGGTGTGGTGGGCAAGATCGAAGCCTATGACCCGAAAAACGGTGACCTGCTGTGGAGCCGCCCGACGGTGGAGGGCCATATGGGCTACGTGTACAAGGACGGCAAAGCCGTGGAAAACGGCATTTCCGGCGGCGAGGCGGGCAAGACCTGGCCCGGCGACCTGTGGAAGACCGGCGGTGCCGCGCCATGGCTGGGCGGTTACTACGACCCGGAAACCAACCTGTTGCTGTTCGGCACCGGCAACCCGGCGCCGTGGAACTCGCACCTGCGCCCTGGCGACAACCTCTATTCGTCGTCGCGCCTGGCGCTGAACCCGGACGACGGCACCATCAAGTGGCACTTCCAGAGCACGCCCCACGACGGTTGGGACTATGACGGCGTGAACGAACTGGTGTCGTTCAATTACACCGAAGGCGGCAAAGAGATCAAAGCCGCGGCCACCGCCGACCGGAACGGTTTCTTTTATGTGCTGGACCGCACCAACGGCAAGTTCATCCGTGGCTTCCCGTTTGTCGACAAGATCACCTGGGCCACCGGCCTGGATAAGAACGGCCGGCCGATCTACAACGAAGCCAGCCGCCCAGGCGCGCCGGGCAGCGAAACCAAGGGCACCTCGGTGTTCGTCGCGCCGGCGTTCCTCGGTGCCAAGAACTGGATGCCGATGGCCTATAACCGCGACACCGGTCTGTTCTACGTGCCGTCCAACGAATGGGGCATGGACATCTGGAACGAAGGCATCGCCTACAAAAAAGGCGCGGCGTTCCTCGGTGCGGGCTTCACCATCAAGCCGCTGAACGAAGACTACATCGGCGTACTGCGTGCCATCGACCCTAAGACCGGCAAGGAAGTCTGGCGCCACAAGAACTTCGCGCCGCTGTGGGGCGGGGTGCTGACCACCAAGGGCAACCTGGTGTTCACCGGTACGCCGGAAGGTTTCCTGCAGGCATTCAACGCCAAGACCGGCGAGAAGGTCTGGGAATTCCAGACCGGCTCCGGCGTCCTCGGCTCGCCTGTGACCTGGGAGATGGACGGCGAACAGTACGTGTCGGTGCTCTCCGGCTGGGGCGGCGCGGTGCCGTTGTGGGGCGGTGAAGTGGCCAAGCGCATCAAGGATTTCAACCAGGGCGGCATGCTCTGGACCTTCAAATTGCCCAAAGAACTGGTCGCCAAGCACTAAACCTACGACCAAATGACAAGAGCCCCCCTGCCAACGGCGCATTCGCCCGGCAGCGGGGGCTCTTTACTATCGGGTCATCGCCTGTTGACCGACAGGCCCGGACCCAGACAGAGGCTTCAGCATGATCTACGCACAACCTGGCACCCCTGGCGCTATCGTCAGCTTCAAAGCGCGCTACGGCAATTACATCGGCGGCGAGTTCGTTGCGCCGCTCAGCGGTGAGTACTTCACCAACACCTCGCCGGTCACCGGTGAAGTGATCGCCGAGTTCCCGCGCTCCAACGCCGCCGACATCGACAAGGCGCTCGACGCCGCGCATGCCGCCGCCGACGCCTGGGGCAAGACCTCGCCGCAGGACCGCTCCCTGGTGCTGCTGAAAATCGCCGACCGCATCGAGCAGCACCTTGAAGTGCTCGCAGTGGCCGAGACTTGGGACAACGGCAAGGCCGTGCGCGAAACCCTCAACGCCGACGTGCCTCTGGCCGCTGACCACTTCCGTTACTTCGCCGGCTGCATCCGCGCCCAGGAAGGCGGCGCCGCCGAGATCAACGAACACACCGCGGCCTATCACTTCCACGAGCCCCTGGGCGTGGTCGGACAGATCATTCCGTGGAACTTCCCGCTGCTGATGGCCGCCTGGAAACTCGCCCCGGCCCTGGCCGCCGGCAACTGCATCGTGCTCAAGCCGGCCGAGCAGACGCCGCTGTCGATCATGGTGTTTGCCGAGTTGATCAACGACCTGCTGCCGCCGGGCGTGCTCAATATCGTCCAGGGCTTTGGCCGGGAAGCCGGGGAAGCGCTGGCCACCAGCAAGCGCATCGCCAAGATCGCCTTTACCGGCTCCACGCCGATCGGCGCGCACATCATGCATTGCGCCGCCGAGAACATCATTCCGTCCACCGTGGAGCTGGGCGGCAAGTCGCCGAACATCTTCTTCGAAGACATCATGCAGGCCGAACCTGCGTTCATCGAAAAAGCCGCCGAAGGCCTGGTACTGGCGTTCTTTAACCAGGGCGAAGTGTGCACCTGCCCGTCGCGGGCGCTGGTGCAGGAGTCGATCTACGACGCCTTCATGGCCGAAGTGATGAAAAAAATCGTCAAGATCAAGCGCGGCAACCCGCTGGACACCGAGACCATGGTCGGCGCCCAGGCGTCCGAGCAGCAATACGACAAGATCCTGTCCTACCTCAAAATCGCCCAGGAAGAGGGCGCAGTGCTGCTCACCGGCGGCGCGGCCGAGCGCCTGGAAGGCGACTTGTCCAGCGGTTATTACATCCAGCCGACCCTGCTCAAGGGCCACAACAAAATGCGCGTGTTCCAGGAAGAAATCTTCGGTCCGGTGGTGGGTGTGACCACCTTCAAGGACGAGGCCGAGGCCCTGGCGATTGCCAACGACAGCGAGTTCGGCCTGGGCGCCGGCCTGTGGACCCGCGACATCAACCGCGCCTACCGCATGGGCCGGGCGATCAAGGCCGGGCGTGTGTGGACCAACTGCTATCACCTTTACCCGGCGCACGCGGCGTTCGGCGGCTACAAGAAGTCGGGCGTGGGGCGTGAGAACCACAAGATGATGCTGGATCATTACCAGCAGACCAAGAACCTGCTGGTGAGCTACGACATCAATCCGCTGGGCTTCTTCTAACCCGACGCGGTTACACCTGTGGGGCTTGCTCGCGAAGAGGGCGTGTCAGTTGATGCAACCGTCAACTGACCAGCGCATTCGCGAGCACGCCCCACATTTTGTTCCCGGATATCCGCGACCAATGCAGTGCAGTCACTCCTTCGAAAGTAGCATTCGCACACCCATCTCCCCATGCATTAATGCCTCTACCGGAATCTTCCGGCACAACAAGAGGACATGCCCCATGTGGACTAAACCCGCGTTTACCGACCTGCGTATCGGCTTTGAAGTGACCATGTACTTCGCCAGCCGTTGATCCATCTCCGGCCAGCCGCGTGCTGGCCGGGGCCGTTTTGGGAATGACCCTTTGGTCTGATTGCATTCGCCCCCGGATGGGTTAGTGTGGAGCGCATCTTCCAAAATAATAAAAACAGGCTTTCCAATGAGCCCCAATCTGAGCCTCCTGCGTAAATTCGTCTCGCCTGAAATCATCTTTGGCGCCGGCTGCCGGCATAACGTGGGCAATTACGCCAAGACCTTCGGTGCGCGCAAGGTCCTGGTGGTCAGCGACCCCGGTGTGATCGCCGCCGGTTGGGTGGCGGATGTGGAAGCCAGTCTGCAAGCCATCGGCATCGACTACTGCCTGTACAGCGCCGTGTCGCCCAACCCTCGTGTCGAAGAGGTCATGCTCGGCGCCGAGGTGTACCGCGAGAACCATTGCGATGTGATCGTGGCCATCGGTGGCGGCAGCCCCATGGACTGCGGCAAGGCCATCGGCATTGTGGTCGCCCATGGGCGTAGCATTCTTGAGTTCGAAGGGGTGGACACCATTCGCGTGCCCAGCCCGCCGTTGATCCTGATTCCCACCACCGCCGGCACCTCGGCGGATGTGTCGCAGTTCGTGATCATCTCCAACCAGCAGGAACGCATGAAGTTCTCCATCGTCAGCAAGGCAGTGGTGCCGGATGTGTCGCTGATCGACCCGGAAACCACCGCCAGCATGGACCCGTTCCTGTCGGCCTGTACCGGCATCGATGCGCTGGTGCATGCCATCGAGGCGTTCGTGTCCACCGGCCACGGTCCGTTGACCGATCCGCACGCCCTGGAGGCCATGCGCCTGATCAACGGTAACCTGGTGCAGATGATCGCCAACCCCGCCGACATCGCCCTGCGCGAAAAAATCATGCTCGGCAGCATGCAGGCGGGCCTTGCGTTTTCCAACGCGATCCTTGGTGCCGTGCACGCCATGTCCCACAGCCTGGGCGGGTTTCTCGACTTACCCCATGGGTTATGCAACGCGGTGTTGGTGGAGCATGTGGTGGCCTTCAACTACAACTCGGCGCCGGAGCGTTTCAAGGTCATTGCCGAGACCTTCGGCATCGACTGCCGGGGCCTTAGCCACCGGCAGATCCGGGGGCGACTGGTGGACCACCTGATCGCGCTGAAACACGCGATTGGCTTCCATGAAACCCTGGGCCTGCATGGGGTGCGGGTGGCGGATATTCCGTTTCTGTCCCAGCATGCGATGGACGATCCGTGCATCCTCACCAACCCCCGTGAGTCCAGCCAGCGTGACGTCGAGGTCGTGTATGGCGAAGCGCTCTGACGACCAGCAACGTGCCCTTGCCGGGTTACTGGGACTGGGCAACCACTCGGCGCGCAAGAGCCATTACCCGGAACTGACCGCGCGGCTGGACGAACTGGAAGCCGAGCGCAACCGCTACATTCGCCTTAACGATGAACTGGAACTGCGCGTTGCTGCGCGTACCGACGAACTGTTGGAAGCCAACCGCAACCTGCAACAGCAGATCACTCAGCGCGAGCAGGTTGAGCGAGCCTTGCGCGATGCCCGCGACGCCGCCCAGGCCGCCAACCGCAGCAAAGACAAGTACCTCGCCGCCGCCAGTCACGACCTGCTGCAACCGCTGAACGCCGCGAGGCTGCTGATCGCCACCCTGCGCGAGCGCACCCTGCCCAGCGTTGAGCAGGTGCTGGTGGAGCGCACTCACCAGGCTCTTGAAGGCGCTGAGGATCTGCTCACCGATTTGCTCGACATCTCGCGCCTGGACCAGGCGGCGGTCAAGCCGGACGTGGCCCTGTATCGGTTGGATGAGGTGTTTGCGCCGCTGGTCTCGGAGTTTCAATCGGTGGCTCAGGCCGCCGGCCTCAACCTGCGTGTGCGCATGGCGGGCTATGCGGTGCGAACCGACCTGCGCCTGCTTACACGGATTTTGCGTAACTTCCTCAGCAACGCCTGCCGCTACACCGAGGAAGGCTGCATTTTGCTCGGCGCGCGCCGGCGTGGTGACTGCCTGCGCCTGGAAGTGTGGGACACCGGACGCGGTATTGCGGCCGACCGTTTGCAAGCGATTTTCCTCGAGTTCAATCAGCTGGATGTGGGCCGCGCGTCTGACCGTAAGGGCGTGGGGCTGGGCCTGGCGATTGTCGAGCGCATCGCCGAGGTGCTGGGCTACCCGATCGCCGTGCGCTCCTGGCCGGGGCGCGGCTCGATGTTCAGCATCGAAGTGCCCCTGAGCGCCGAGATGCCCCCGGCGATCAGCCAACTGCCGGTGCAACCGACCACGGGCAACCCGTTGCCGGGCCGGCGTCTGCTGGTGATCGACAACGAAGTCAGCATCCTTGAGAGCATGCACGCACTGCTCGGCCAGTGGGGCTGTGAAGTCGTCACGGCCACCGACCAGGCCGGCGCGTTGCTGGCGTTGCAGGGCAGGGCGCCGGAGCTGATCCTGGCGGACTATCACTTGGATCACGGGGTGGTGGGCTGCGAAGTGGTCAGGAGGTTGCGCGAGCACTTTGACCAGAAAATCCCCGCCGTGATCATCACTGCCGACCGCACCGACCAATGCCGTCGCGCGTTGCGCCGCTTGGACGCGCCGCTGTTGAACAAACCGGTCAAGCCTGGGAAGTTGCGGGCGGTGCTGAGTCAGTTGCTGGGCTAGCACAGCCGTTTCTTGAGCCTCGATTGATCAAAATCGCTTGGGCTCGGCACAAAAATTACCCGCTGTTTTTCTCGATAAAAGCCATCCAGGCTTCTTGCGTATTGCTGTGTGCGATGTGGAATTTTCCCGCAAGAGATCGATAAAAACAGGAGCGGTATGGACAACTTTAATCATTCAGACGCTACCGGCCTTTCAGAGGAGGTACGTTCGGGGGCTGTGAGCGAAGAGGCGCTGCTTGAGCATTTTCTTGAACGTGTCGAGCGGTTGGAACCGACGATACAAGCCTTTGTAGCGCTTGACCCCGGCACTTTGCGTGCCCAGGCACGCCACTGCGGCGCAGCACCTGCCAAGGGCCGTCTGGCCGGGATCCCGGTGGGGGTCAAGGACAACTACGACACCGCGGATCACCCCACCTGTTTCCACTCCCCGATCCATGCCGGCAACCGCCCATCGCGTGATGCACAGGTCGTCTCGCTGCTGCGCCAGGCCGGTGCCGTCGTCATGGGCAAAACCCACACCACCGAATTTGCCTACATGCACACCGGCCCCACCTGCAATCCCCATGACCCGCGCAGAACGCCGGGAAGCTCCAGTGCCGGCTCGGCCGCGGGGATGGCCGCCGGTTTTTTCCCCATCGCCTTGGGCACCCAGACGGCCGGCTCGTTGATCAAGCCTGCGGCCTACTGCGGGGTATACGCCTTCAAACCCTCCTACGGTTTGGTGTCCCTGGAAGGGGTGAAACCCCTGGCGCCCAGTTTCGACACGGCCGGTTGGTATGGACGTTCGGTCAGAGACCTTCGCCTGCTGGCCGACGTACTGATTCCGGGTTTGCCGGCACAGGTTCCGGTCGCTCATCCACTGTCGTTGGGGTTTTGTCGTACCGCCCGCTGGGATCAGGTTGACAGCGACGTGGCTGACGCACTGGAAGCCGCCGTGGACGCGCTGCGCTCGGCAGGTCATCGGGTGACCGACGTCGTGTTGCCGCAAGCGTTCGCTGGCGTGTTTGATGATCATCAGTTAATCAATGATTGCGAGGGCGCCCGGTCATTGTCCGCCGAGATGGCGATGGATCCGGACAAACTCAGCCCCGAAGTGCTGGAGATGTTTGCGCGGGCGCGCTCGACCCGTTGGGAGCAAGAGTCAGCGGCCAAGAACCGCCTGGCAACGCTGGCGCCCATGCTCGAAGCGCTGTTCAAACCGTTTGACGCGGTGCTGGGCGCAAGCTGTGGCATCGTCGCCCCGCTGGGCCTTGGTGCCACCGGACCGTCGGATTTCATCAAGTGCTGGATGGCGTTCGGCTTGCCGCAACTGAACATCCCGTTGGTGTGCCCAAACGCCGGGCTGCCGGCGGGGTTGCAACTGATTGGAGGGTTCAGGCGCGACAGCCGTTTACTGAGCGTTGCCGAACAGGTGGATGCGGTGCTGAGGCGGGTCTGCCGACCGATGGGGCGGGTGCGTTGATACCCGTCAACACGCCTTGAAATGCGTTGCCGCATGCTGTCGGCCTCAATTCAAAGCGCCGGAGCATCCATGAACGCCCCCGCAACAACCACTGAATCATTCAAGTTGCCCCTGGGCCTGGTGGTCGCCGTGCTGGTGATGGCCGGTGTGCTGTTGTTGCCGCTGCCTGCTGACTTGCCGGTGGCAGGCCAGCGGATGCTGGCGATCCTGGCATTTGCGGTGGTGGTGTGGATCTCCGAGGCGGTGTCCTACGAGGCCAGCGCGATCATGATCACCTCGCTCATGGCGTTTTTGCTCGGCACCGCGCCGTCCCTGCAGGACCCCACGCACCTGATCGGCACCAGCCCGGCCATCAGCATGGCCCTCACCGGGTTCTCCAACCCGGCGTTGGCGTTGGTGGCGGGCGCGCTGTTCATCGCGGCGGCCATGACCCACACCGGCCTGGACCGGCGCATCGCCCTGGTCACCTTGAGCCGCGTCGGCACCAGCACTCGCCGAATCCTGCTGGGAGCGATTGCGGTGACCATCCTGCTCAGCCTGGTGGTGCCCAGCGCCACCGCGCGCAGTGCCTGCGTGGTGCCGATCATGATGGGCGTGATCGCCGCTTTTGGCGTCGACAAACGTTCGAACATCGCCGCCGGGATCATGATCGTGGTGGCCCAGGGCACCAGCATCTGGAACGTCGGCATCCAGACCGCCGCCGCGCAGAACCTGCTCACCGTGGGCTTTATGGACAAAATGCTCGGCCAGCGCGTGTCGTGGATCGACTGGCTGATTGCCGGCGCACCGTGGGCGCTGATCATGTCGGCGGTGCTGCTGTTTCTGGTGCTCAAACTACTGCCGCCGGAAACCGATAGCATCCCTGGTGGCAAGGAGGCAGTGGCGCAATCGTTGCTGGACATCGGCCCGATGACCGGACCGCAGAAACGCCTGCTCAGCGTGTCGTTGTTACTGCTGCTGGCCTGGGCGACGGAGGGGCGCCTGCACAACTTCGACACCACCTCGACTACCTACGCAGGCTTGGTGTGTTTGTTGTTGCCGGGCATTGGCGTGATGACCTGGAAAGATGTGCAATCGCGGATTCCGTGGGGCACGGTGATTGTGTTCGGTGTGGGCATCAGCCTGGGGACCGCGTTGTTGACCACCCAGGCCGGGCAGTGGCTGGGCGCTGCTGTCGTGGCGCACACGGGGCTGGATCAGGTGGGGCCGTTGGGGGTGTTTGCGATCCTTGGGGCGTTTTTGATCGTGATCCACTTGGGGTTTGCCAGCGCCACGGCGTTGACCTCGGCGTTATTGCCGATCTTGATTGCGGTGCTGCAGACCTTGCCGGGGGAGTTCAGTCGGTTGGGCATGACGATGCTGTTGGGGTTTGTGATGAGCTATGGGTTTATCCTGCCGATCAATGCGCCGCAGAATATGGTGTGCCTGGGGACCGGGACGTTTACGGCGCGGCAGTTTGCCAAGGTGGGGGTGTTGGTGACGCTGGTGGGGTATGGGTTGATGTTGGTGTTTGCGGCGACCTATTGGAGTTGGCTGGGTTGGATCTGATTTGGAAGGGGGGCGACGATCCAATTGTGCTCGATGGCGGCCTCTGGGCCGACCAGATCATGGGGTGGAATGTGTACATATCCGTTGCTGCGGTCACGGCTGCTTGGGGTTCCGCTCTTACAGCGGGTCACTTTTGGAAAGGCCCAAAAGTAACCAAAAGGCCTTCGCCCCAACACTCGGTGCCTCGCCTGGGCTCTGCATGCCCTTACGCAGGTTTGACGGGGCGATCCGAGATCAAAAGCAAAAGCGCGGCGGCCTCTGGGCCGACCAGGTCGTGGGTTGGAATGTGTACATATCCGTTGCTGCGGTCACGGCTGCTTAGGGTTCCGCTCTTACAGCGGGTCACTTTTGGAAAGGCCCAAAAGTAACCAAAAGGCCTTCGCCCCAACACTCGGTGCCTCGCCTGGGCTCGGCATGCCCTCCCGCAGGCTTTGGCGCGTGGGCCGCCGCAATGGGCCATCCATGGCCCAGTGCGGCTAACCCGGCGTCCTGCCGGGTTACCCACGCGCCAAACCCTGCGTGAGGCCAGCGTGTTTAACGGGGCGATCCGAGATCAAAAGCAAGAGCGCGGCGGCCTTAGAGCCGACCGGTTGTGGGGGCGGGTGTATCAGCTGCCCCCGGTCTGCCTTTGCTTTGCTTTGCTTTGCTTTGCTTTGCTTTGCTTTGCTTTGCTTCTGCTCTTGATCTTGCTTTTGATCTCAGGCGCCCCGTCAAACACGCTGGCCGAACGCAGGTTTGAATCCGTGGGTAACCCGGCAGGACGCCGGGTTAGCCGCCCCGCGCCATGGATGGCGCGTGGCGGCGGCCCACGGATTCAAACCGGAGTGAGGGCACACCGAGCCCAGGCGAGGTGCCGAGTGTTGGGGCAAGAGCCTTTTGGTTACTTTTGGGCTCTTTCCAAAAGTGACCCGCTGTAAGAGCGGAACCCTAAGTAGCCATCACACAAATAACGGATATGCCCCATCACCCCCCATCACCCCCCACCCCACGATGCGAAGCGGGCCGCTCTTGATCTTGATCTTGCTTGTGATCTCAGGCGCCCCATCAAACACGCTGGCCGAACGCAGGTTTGAATCCGTGGGTAACCCGGCAGGACGCCGGGTTAGCCGCCCCGCGCCATGGATGGCGCGTGGCGGCGGCCCACGGATTCAAACCGGAGTGAGGGCACACCGAGCCCAGGCGAGGTGCCGAGTGTTGGGGCAAGAGCCTTTTGGTTACTTTTGGGCTCTCTCCAAAAGTGACCCGCTGTAAAAGCGGAACCCTAAGTGGCCGTGACCGCAGCAACGGATATGTACTCCCTTTGGTTACTTTGGGGCTTTTCCAAAGTGACCCGCTGTAAGAGCGAAACCCTAAGCCGCCATCACACAAATAACGGATATGCCCCCCATCCCACCCCCCATCCCCCCAGACATGACAAGATGAACCCCCCTCAGCTTTACTACTCTGAATAATGATTTCACCGACCGCACCCGTCGGCCCATCCAGGTCATCGAATGAACAAATACACCCCCCACACCTGGGAACCCCACGAACGCCCGAGCCTGCCCGGCTCGCCGTCAACGCCGTGGCACCCCACGCACAAGCGCTGGCTGTATGCGCTCGTCGGTGTGCTGGTCGCCATCACCGGTGGCCTGGGTAACGCGCTGGTCATCGCCAACCTGCAATACCTGCAAGGCGCCCTCGGCGCGACCACCGCCGAAATGGCCTGGCTGCCCGCCGCCTATGTAATGACCAACGTGTGCATGAACCTGCTACTGGTGAAGTTCCGCCAGCAATTCGGCCTGCGTGCGTTTACCGAAGTGTTCCTGGTGCTGTACGCGCTGGTGACCTTCGGCCATTTGTTCGTCAACGACCTCAACTCGGCCATTGCCGTGCGGGCCGCTCACGGGATGGTCGGCGCGGCGCTCAGTTCGTTGGGTTTGTACTACATGATCCAGGCGTTCCCGGCCAAGTGGCGGCTCAAATCGCTGGTGCTGGGGTTGGGTACGGCGCAGTTGGCGTTGCCGCTGGCGCGTCTGTTCTCTGAAGACTTGCTGCAAATCGCCGAATGGCGAGGCTTGTACTTGTTCGAACTGGGCATGGCGCTGATCTGCCTGGGTTGCGTGTTTTTGCTCAAGCTGCCGCCGGGCGACCGTTTCAAGACGTTTGAAAAACTCGACTTCCTCACCTTCGGCATCCTGGCCAGTGGCGTCGCGCTGTTGTGTGCGGTGCTGTCCCTGGGGCGTATCGACTGGTGGCTGGAGGCGCCGTGGATCGGCGTCGCGTCGGCCTGTTCCCTGGTGTTGATCATGGCCGGTCTGGCCATCGAGCATAACCGCGCCAACCCGATGTTGATGACCCGCTGGCTGGGCAGCGGCACCATGATCCGCCTGGCCCTGGCGGTGATTTTGATCCGTATGGTGCTGTCCGAGCAGTCCACCGGGGCGGTGGGGTTCATGCAGATGCTCAACATGAGCTATGAGCAGATGCACACCCTCTACGTGGTGATGCTGGCCGGCGCGATCAGCGGGCTGCTGGTCAGCGCATTGACCATCAACCCGGCGCACCTGCTGATGCCGTTGGTGATTTCCCTGGCGCTGATGGCGGTGGGCTCGGTGATGGACAGTTTCTCCAGCAACCTCACGCGTCCGCAGAACCTGTACATCAGCCAGTTCCTGCTAGGCTTCGGCGGCACGTTTTTTCTGGGGCCGACCATGGTGTTGGGCACGAAAAACGTGCTGACCAACCCGCGCAATCTGGTGAGCTTTTCGGTGATGTTCGGCATTTGCCAGAACCTCGGCGGCCTGATTGGCGCAGCGTTGCTCGGTACGTTCCAGGTCGTGCGTGAGAAGTATCACTCCAGCATGATCGTCGAACACCTGACCCTGCTTGACCCACGTGTGGCCGCGCGGGTGCAGAGCGGCGGTTCGGCCTATGGCGGGCTCGTCGCCGACCCGGAGCTGCGCAACCTCATGGGCATTCGCAGCCTGGCCACCGCGGCGACCCGTGAGGCGAACGTGATGGCGTACAACGATGTCTTCATGCTGATTGCGATTATCGCGATGCTGACCATGACCTGGATTTTTATCCGCAGTCTGTGGCTGATCAGCACAACCAAAGCAGCCCCTCCCGTTCAACCCAGCGGCGCCTCTTCATGACCGAACCTTCAACGACCACCACCACCGCCATCGCATCCACCCCCGAAGGCAGCACGCCGCCCGGCGCTACGGTGACGCAACCGCGCTCGCTGCGGGTGCGCATTCTGTCGTCCCTGGGCTTTGCCGCGATTGCCATCGTCGGCGTGTTGATCGTGCTGTATGCCTGGCAATTGCCGCCGTTCAGCAGTGCGGTGGAAACCACCGAAAACGCCCTGGTGCGCGGCCAGGTGACGATCATTGGCCCGCAGCTCAGCGGTTATGTGTTTGAAGTGCCGGTGCAGGACTTCCAGTACGTCAAGGCCGGCGATTTGCTGGTGCGCCTGGATGATCGCATCTACAAACAGCGCCTCGACCAGGCGCTGGCGCAACTGGCGGTGCAGAAGGCCGCCTTGGCGAATGTGGTGCAGCAGCGCAACAGTGCCGAAGCCACCATCAAACTGCGCCAGGCCGCGTTGGTCGACAGCCAGGCCCAGGCGCGTAAAAGCACCGCCGACCTGCGCCGTAACGAAGCGCTGATCAGCGACGGCTCGGTGTCCAAGCGTGAGTTGGACGTGACCCGTGCCGCCAATGCCCAGACCATCGCCGCTGTGGCACAGGCCCAGGCCAGCCTGGAAATCGCCCGGCAGGACCTGCAGACGGTGATCGTCAATCGTGGCTCCCTGGAAGCGGCGGTAGCCAGTGCCGATGCGGCGGTGGAGCTGGCGCGCATTGACCTGTCCAACACGCGCATCACCGCGCCGCGTGACGGTCAGTTGGGGCAGATTGGTGTGCGCCTGGGCGCCTACGTCAACTCCGGCGCACAGTTGATGGCCCTGGTGCCGAAGCAGCTGTGGGTGATCGCCAATATGAAAGAAACCCAGATGCACAACGTGCAGGTCGGCCAGCCGGTGACGTTCACCGTGGATGCGCTGAACCACCGCACGTTTCATGGCACGGTGCAGCATATTTCTCCGGCCACCGGTTCGGAGTTCAGCCTGTTGCAGGCGGACAATGCCACCGGCAACTTTGTGAAGATTGCCCAGCGGGTGCCGGTGCGCATTACGGTGGACCCGAATCAGGCCGAGAGCGAGCGGTTGCGGCCGGGGCTGTCGGTGGTGGTGAGCATCGACACCGCCGGGCGCCTGAAAAACAGCCCTCCCTGACAGACCGGCGAGCGATTAGGGGAGGCGGCTGTATTTCAAGGTGAAATCCAGCTGCGCGGATTGGCCGTACTCCAGCAACGCCAGGCCTGGCCTGCCTGGCAGGTGATGGGCATTCACCGGATGACTCACCGGCTCGATGCAAAAGAACCCCAACCCTGGCGGGCAGTACAGCAGGAAGTAATCGGCGCCGCTGGCCTGGCAGTCCAGGGCATAGCCCAGTTCGGGCTGTTCGATCCGGCAACGCCCGTCCCACTGGCAAAAGCCGTTGTCCACCAGGCCCTCGGGCAGGTTTTTCAGCGCCTGGAAATCCCAGGCATCCGGAATCGCCGCCAACTCCGTAGGTAACTTGCTCGCCTCACTCATCCACACCTGCGCGGCCCTGGCCTGCAACCGCGTCCCCGGTTGGCGCGGGAAGTAGGGGTGCAGGCCAAGTCCGTGCCACGCGGCTTTTTCGGCCAGATGGGTCACGCGCAACGCGATACTCAGTTCGCCATTGTTCAACCGAATCCGCTGCTCGGCCCGATAGGCAAACGGCGTCGCGCACAGCACCTGCAGCACCACTTCATCCGTTGTCTGGCTGACCACCGTCCATGCCTGTTGCCAGGCTGAACCATGGATCGCAAAGGGGTCGGTGGGGCTATTAGGCGTCAGGGCCAGCCAGCCGTCGGGGTTGGCGAACCCCCCTTCGGCAATGCGGTTGGACCAGGGCGCCAAGGGATAGCAGCCCAGCTTGCCCGGCAGTTCGCTGTGCGGGTCGTTATGCCGCAACAGCGGTTGCCCGCTGGCGCGCACGGTCCAGTTGACCAGGCTCCCACCCACGGCCGGGTTAAGGCTCAGGTGGGTCAGGTTATCTTCCAGCTCAATCATCACAGCACCACACTCGGCAGCCACAGCGACAGGGCGGGGATGTAGGTCACGGCTATCAAGATCAGGAACAGCACACCGTAGAACGGCAGCAGCGCCTTGACGGTTTTCTCGATGGTAGTCTTGCCCACCGCCGCGCCGACAAACAGCACCGCCCCCACCGGCGGCGTAATCAGGCCGATGCCGAGGTTCACCAGCATGATCATGCCGAAGTGCACAGGGTCGACGCCGATACCCAGCACCACCGGCAGCAGAATCGGGGTGAGGATCAAAATCAGCGGGGCCATGTCCATCACTGTGCCGAGCAACAGCAGCATGACGTTGATGCACATCAGGATCACGTAGCGGTTGTCCGACAGCGTCAGGAACAGCGTGGTGATCTTCGCCGGGATCTGCATCAGGGTCATGATGTAGCCGAAGCTGGCGGCGAAGGCGATCAGGATCATCACGATGGAAATCGTGCGCACCGTGCGGTGCATCAGCTTGGGCAGCTCGTTCCACTTGTAGTCGCGGTAGATGAACATGGTCACGAAGAACGCCCACAACACGGCGATCGCGGCAGATTCAGTCGCAGTGAAGATGCCCGACAGGATGCCGCCAAGGATGATCACCATGGCCATCAAGCCCCACAGCGCATCGGCGGCAATCTTCAACGCCTGCTTGAGGGGGATGACTTCGCCCTTGGGGTAGTCGCGTTTCTTGGCGAAGATCAGGCACAGCACCATCAGGCACGCGCTCATTAACAGCCCCGGCACTACGCCGGCCATGAACAGCGAGGCGATGGACACCGTGCCGCCGGCCGCCAGGGAGTAGAGCACCGAGTTGTGGCTGGGCGGCGTCAACAGCGCCTGCACCGAGCCGCTGACGGTCACCGCTGTGGCGAATTCCCGCGGGTAGCCGCGACGTTCCATTTCCGGAATCAGCACCGAGCCGACCGACGCGGTATCGGCCACCGACGAGCCGGAAATCGCGCCAAAAAACGTCGAGGCTACGATGTTCACCAACGACAGGCCGCCGCGCACGAAGCCCACCAGCACCCCGGCAAACGCCACCAGCCGCCGCGACATGCCGCCCTCGGCCATGATCGCCCCGGCCAGGACAAAGAACGGAATCGCCATCAGCGAAAACTTGTTCACCCCGCCGGCCACCTGAATCATCAGGGCCTGAAACGGAATGTCGATCCACCACGCGCCAATCAGTGCCGACAGCCCAAGGGCATAGGCCACCGGCATGCCGATCACGATCAAGGCGATAAAGCTGCCCAACAAAATCAATGCGTCCATATCAGGCAGCCCCTTCGCTTTCTTCCACCAGGTCAAAGCGCACCACGCGCCGGTTGCTCTGGTCACCGAGCAGGAGTTTTTCCACCACGAAGATCAGCGTCAGTACGCCGCCAATCGGGATCGGCATATAGGTGATGCCCACGCGCAGGGTAGGGATAGCGCTCATGAACTGGTTCCAGGTGGACAGGCACAGCTTGGTGCCCCAAATGGCCATGAACAGGCAGATGGTCGCCATCAACAGTTGCGAGAAGATGCCGACGAGGCGGCGCTGGGTGGCCGGCAGACGGTCAACGACCATCGCGACCGACATATGCGCGCCGGCGCGATAGCTGGCGGCCGCGCCGATAAAGGTGAACACCAGCATCAGCAGAATTGCGGTGGGCTCCGGCCAGCTGGCGCCGGTGCCGAGGATGTAACGGGCAAAGATGCCCCAGGGAATGATCAGTGCGACGCCGAGAACCGAGAGGCCGGCGACCCAGATGCAGGTCATGTAGATGCGGTCGTTGATGCGCAGCAGTAAATTCTTCATGGCGTTCACCGTAACCCGGCGCGTGAGTACCAAACGCGCCGGGCCTTTGCAGGAGGGGAGGGCGTTACTGAACGGCGTCGATACGCTTGATCAGGTCGGCGTAGGGCGCGCCGTACTTGGCACGCACGGGGGCGGTGGCGTCATAGAAAGGTTTTTTGTCGACGCTGATGAACTCGACGCCGGCTTTCTTGAGTTTTTCCTCACTGCTGGCGGACTTGGCGTCCCACAGCACGCGCTCATCGGCCTGGGCGGCCTTGGCCGCTTTTTTCACCATGTCCTGCTGGTCAGGCGTGAGTTTGTTCCAGGTGATTTTCGACATCACGATGGGCTCGGGCAGGATCAGGTGCTCGGTGAGGGTGTAGTACTTGGCGTTCTGGTAGTGGTTGTGCTCGAGCATCGTCGGCGGGTTGTTCTCCGCGCCGTCAATGACGCCGGTCTGCAAGGCGCTGAAGATTTCGCCGGTGTCCATGGCGATTCCATTGGCGCCCATTGCGTTGAAGGCTTCGATGAAAATCGGGTTGCCTTGCACGCGGATCTTCATGCCCTTGAGGTCTTCGATCTTGCGCACGGGCTTTTTGGTGTAGAGGTTGCGTGTGCCGCCGTCCATCCAGGCCAGGGCCACCAGGCCGAACTCGGAGTCGGTGATTTTGGCGAGGATCTCATCGCCGATTTCGCCGTCGATGATCTTGCGCATATGCGCCTGGTCGCGGAACACAAACGGCAGGTTGAACACGTTCACATCCGGCACCACCGGCCCGACGATGCCCAGGCTGACGCGGGTCATCTGCACCGCGCCGACCTGGGCCTGTTCGACGACCTCTTTCTCGGAGCCCAACACACCGCCGGGGAAGTACTTGAAGGTGAGTTCGCCGTTGCTGGCTTTGGTCAGGGCCTTGCCCATGTTTTCTTCGGCGACGACGGTGGGGTAGCCGGCGGGGTGGATGTCGGCGAATTTGATTTCCAGCGCGTGGGCGGCGCTGCTGAGGGTGGCGACGAGTGGAAATGCAGCGGCGAGCAAGGTGCGTTTGAAGTCCATGGGATGTCATTCCTGAGTTTTTATTGTTGTATTCAAGGCGCAGCGGTGCAGCTAGAGGGTGAAACAGGGTTCGGGTAGTCCTTTGACGCCGGGGTTGAGGGCGAACACGCCGCCGGCGATGGACTGGTCGCTTTGGTCGTCACGGATGGAGGTGACGAACAAGGTGTCCAGGCGGCTGCCGCCAAAGGCGCACATGGTGGGTTTTTTCACCGGCACGGCAATTGACCGGTCCAGGCGGCCATCGGGGGTGAAACGGTGAATCAGACCGGCGTCGTTGGCGCAGATCCAGTAGCAGCCGTCGGCGTCAACGGCGGCACCGTCGGGGCGGCCCGGGAACGGCTGCATGTCGACAAATACGCGGCGGTTGGACGGGGTGCCGGTGTCGATGTCGTAATCGAACGCCCAGATCTGCTGCACCAACGGGTGCGAGTCCGAGGCGTACATCGTGCGGCCATCGGGGCTAAAGGCCAGGCCATTAAGGGTGATGAACCCGTCCAACTGCGCATGGGGAAGGGCGCCGGATGCATAGCGGTAGAGCGTGCCCTCGGCCGCATTCAGGCCCATGTTCAGCACCATGCTGCCGGCCCAGAAGCGGCCCTGGCGATCACAGCGGCCGTCGTTGAGGCGCATATCCGGGCGCGGGTGCTGCACGCCGGCCAGCAGCGTGCTGTCGAGGCTGCCGTCGTTGTGTGCGGTGAGTTGGAAAAAGCCGGTTTCCATGCCGGCAACCCAATTACCCGCATCGGTGCGAGCGATGCAAGCGAGCATCTGCGGGGCTTTCCAGGCGGCGACGTGGCCGCTGCCGGCGTTCCAGCGTTGCAGCCCGCCGTTGGGGATATCCACCCAATACAGCGCATTTTCTTCAGGCACCCATACCGGGCATTCGCCCACGGTATTGCGGGCGTCGACGATCAGTTCGGCGTTCATGGCCACTCACTCCCTGGTGTGATGTCAGTCACCGAACGGCCCGGCCGCGCAGAACGCGCCGCCTTGATAGACCGCTGCGGGGTCATCGGCGGCCACGGGAGGCTGGGCTTCGACCTGGGCGCGGAACACCTCCGAGCTGTCCTTGGGCGCGAAACCCAGGTGCGCGGCGTAGCGGTTGTCCCACCAGGTGTCGAGGTTGTCCGACACGCCGTAGACCACGGTGTGGCCGACGTCCGGCGTGTATAGCGCGCGTTCGAGCAGTTGGGTGAGGTCGTCGAAGCTCAGCCAGGTGTGCATCATTCGGCGGTTCTGCGGCTGCGGGAACGAGGAGCCGATGCGGATACTCACGGTCTCGATGCCGTAGCGATCGAAGTAGAAACTGGCCATGTCTTCGCCGTAGGACTTGGACAGGCCGTAGTAGCTGTCCGGGCGGCGAGGCGAATGGGCATCGAGTGTTTCGGTTTGCTTATAAAAGCCGATCACATGGTTGGAACTGGCGAAAATCACGCGTTTGACCCCATGGCGCCGCGCGGCTTCGTAGATATGGAAGGTGCCGCTGATATTGGCGCCCAGCACTTCTTCGAAGGAACGCTCTACGGACACACCGCCAAAGTGCAGGATGGCATCGACGCCTTCGACCAGGTGGTGCACCGCTTGTTTGTCGGCGAGGTCGCAGGGCTGCACTTCTTCGCGGGCGTCGGTCGCCGGGGCCATGTCGGCGATGTCCGACAGGCGCAGTACCTGAGCATAAGGGCGCAGACGCTCACGCAGCACTTTGCCGAGGCCGCCGGCGGCGCCGGTGAGGAGGAGGCGGTTGAAGGGAACTGGGGCGATGGTGGTCATGGAGATTCCAATTTTTTGTTGTAGGTTGTCGTATGACTATGCCGAAGTATTGTTAGGGCGCCTCAGGTTGTCAACGCGCGATTGTTCAAAAATGCGGCGTGCGATGGACGGAGTCCCCGGTGAGCCTCTGGTGGTCGTGGTGAGCAGGCTCTATGTGGTGAACAGACTTTTTGTGGTGAGCGGGCTTGCCCCGCGCTGGGCTGCGCAGCAGCCCCAACACGCCGCGCCCCGACGCAGGCAAGCCCGCTCGCCACAAAGGGAGGCCAGGGTGCTTTCTCCCCCCGGTTAAAGCAGTGAAAGCGGGTAGCTGATGAAGATCCGGTTTTCATCGAACTCATTGGTGCTGAAGTCCCGACGCATGGTCGCGTTGCGCCACTTCACGTTGAGGTTCTTCAGCGCACCGCTCTGCACGGTATAGGCCAGCTCCGACTCGCGGCCCCATTCCTTGCCATCGGTGATGGCCCCGGTGTGCACATTGCTGCCGCTGATATAGCGGTTCATCAGGGTCAGCCCCGGCACGCCGAGCACCGCGAAGTTGAAGTCATGGCGCAACTGCCAGGATTTTTCCTTGGCGTTGTCATAGCTGGAGTTGTAGCTGTCGTTGGCCAGGGTGCCGCCGCTGGTGCCGTTGACCCGCATCCACACGCTGTCGCCGGTGAGTTTTTGCAGGCCCACGTAGAAGGTGTTGCCGCCGTATTTGGCCGAGAGCAGGGCGAAGGTGGTCTTGTTATCGAGGTCGCCGGCCAGGGCGCTGCCGTCTTCCTTGCCGTTGAAGAAGCCCAGGTTGGCGCCCAGGGTCCAGTCGCCCACTGGCTGGCTGTGGGTGAAGTTGACGTACTGTTGCTGGTAAATGTCGGTCAACTCGGCGTACCACAGGCCCACCTGGGTGCGCTTGTCGTTGAAGGTGTATTCGCCGCCGCCGAAGTTGAAACGGTCGGAGGTGAACGCCGCTTTGCCGTTCATGAACATGTCTTCCATGCTCGCGTCGTTGCGCGGGCTGTTGCCACGGAACTGGCCGCCGTAGAGGGTCAGGCCGGCGATTTCGTTGGAAGTCACCTGACCCCCGCGGAAGGTCTGGGGCAGGGAGCGGCCATCGTCGGAACGCAGGATCGGCAGCACCGGCATCCATTCGCCGACTTTCAATTCGGTCTTCGACAGCTTGGTCTTCAGCGCCACGCCCAGACGCCCGAAGTTATCGGCGGGGCGGCCGTCGTCGTGGATCGGCAGCAACTGCGTGCCGCCGGTGCCTTTGCCGCCGTCGAGCTTCTGCGAATACAGGCCCAGCACGTCAAGCCCGAAGCCCACGGTGCCTTGGGTGAAGCCGGACTTGGCATCGAGAATGAAACTCTGCGTCCACTCTTCGGCCTTGCCCTGGGCGTTGGCCGGGTTGGTGAAGTTGCGATTGAAGTAGGCGTTGCGCAGGTTCAGCGTGGCCTTGGCGTCGTCGACAAAACCGTCGGCGTGGGCGCTGAGGGGCAGGGTGAAGGCCAGGCTGCCGAGGCTGACAAGACCGAGACGCGCGGAGGAATTGCGGACGAATTGACGCACAGTGATGCTCCCTTTCTTTTGTTGTTTTTATTGTTTGTTATACGTCGTCGTACAACATTTGAGGCGATATTTGCGGGGTTTTCGGGGAGTGTCAAGCAGAAGTTATACGATGACTTGATGATCAACGCTCAAAAGTGGCCACGGCCCGTCCTACAGTGGCTCGCATTCGAACTTGAGATCGCCAGGATTAGCCGGCAACAACCATGGGAGGCAAGGTGCCCAGGAGCGAAACGGCGGCGACTGCGCAAACACCCAGTGACCATTCGAGTATCACGCTGGCCTTCAAGCTGCCCAGGCGCTGTTCGCAGCTATCAAGGCGCAATCGGTTCAGGAGTGCCAAGGCCAGCATGCCCAGCACCAGCATCACCTTGATCAACAGAACCAGCGCAAACCCGCTGAACAAAGGCGTGGGCCACAACTGCCCGGTGAGTACGCGCACGTTGATCATGCCGCTGATCAGCAGGCCCGCGACCAAGCCATAGCCCACTCCACTGAAGCGCCGCAGGATCGGCTCCAGCGCAGGCCCCGGCGTTTGCCGCAGAATCAACATCAGCAACAACAATCCCCCCAGCCACGCGCCGACGCACGCCAGATGCACCACTTGGTTGAGGATCAACAAGCGCCCGCTGAGCCCATCGAGCATGGCGCCATGGCCGACCGGGGCCAAGGTCGCCAGCAACAGCCCGAGCATTGGCAAGCGCAAGGCGGGCCAGGGTCTGATCAGTGCGATCACCAGCAGCAGGTTCAGCAGCACATGCCAGCGCCATACCTGGCCAAAGAACGTCTTGCCGAGCACCAGCTGCACCGTGGCCGGTTGCAGCGCGGCCTCCCAACTGCCGGCCATGCTCGCGGTGATCAGCAGCAACCACGCCACCCCGGAAACCAGGCCCGTCCAGGCCAGTACGCGGGTTACGCGCAGCAGGCTGCGGTCGAGCCGTGGCTGCGGCGTTGTGCCCAACAGCCAGGGCCTGAAGACACAGGCCCCGAACATCAGTAACACCACGCTGAAATGCACGAAGCGGCACAGCACCAACAGTGTCGCCATCGTTTATTGGCCGACCTTGAAGCTGTATTCGCCGTTGCTCTTATGGGTGTCGACCGACACTGCGTTCCACACCACTTTGTAATTGCCGGCGGCCAACGGTGCGGCCGGGGTGACGATCAGCACCTTCTTGTCGGCGCCCTGGGTTTCCAGGCCCTTGATGGCGATTTCGGTGCCGTCCTTGCTCAGGGAAACCTTGGTGAACGTGGCTTCGATGCCTTCGCTGAAGGTCAGGCGCAGGTCTTTGGGCGCCGCGACGCTGCTGTCGGCGGCCGGTTCCGAGTTTTTGAGGTGAGCATGAGCAAACGCTGCCGAGGCCCCCAGCAGGGAAACGAGCAGGGCAACGGTGGTGAGGGATTTTTTGATCAACATTGTTCAATACCAATCAACGATGTGGGGCGGGCAGTGTACGAAGTTTCGACTGCGCCTGTCGCCCCGATCTAGAGCGGGTGGTAGTCTTCGAGCCAAGTAGTTGTCAGGGAGCCCTTATGGGCAATCACAAGATCGGAATTCGTCGGGTCAACGTCGAAAAAATCCTGCTGGCGGCGGAGAAAGTCTTCGCCGAAAAAGGCTATGGCAGCACCGCCATGGCCGACATCGCCGAACAGGCGCAACTGCCGCGTTCCAACCTGCATTACTACTTCACCACCAAGAGCGAGCTGTACAGCGCAGTGCTGTTCGACCTGTTGGAGGTGTGGAAGCAGGACGCCCTGAGTTTCGAAACCTTCGATGATCCGCGGGTGGTGCTCAGCAGCTACATCCGCGCCAAGATGCAGCGCTCGCGCACGCGGCCGTATGGCTCGAAGGTCTGGGCTAACGAAATCATCCACGGCGCGCCCACCCTGGGTGAGGCGCTGGATGAAAGCCTGTACGACTGGGCCAAGATGAAAGAAGCGAAAATTCGTCAATGGGTGGAAGACAAACGCATCTTGCCGGTGGAGCCGTCGAGCCTGCTGTACATGATCTGGGCGTCGACCCAGCACTACGCCGACTTTGATCATCAGGTGAAGATCCTGAACGATCACCAGCCGTTGTCGGACATGCAGTTCGAGAAGGCGATCCAGACCGTGACGGCAGTGATTTTGCGCGGGATTGGATTGGAACCCTGAGTGTCGTGGTGAGGCTCAGGGCCCCGCTCGCGGTCTGCCGACCTACACCGCCTCCCGGTAGGGGTTGCGCGGATCCTGCGTCCAATTCAAAAACGGCTTGCCTGTATCAATGGGCACCATCTCGATGCAATCGGCCACCGGGCAGGTGATCTGACACAGGTTGCAGCCCACGCACTCGTCATCGATCACCTCGTACTTATGCGTGCCGTCCGCCTGCTTCAAGCTGGCGATGGCCTGGTGCGAGGTGTCCTCACAGGCGATATGGCAACGGCCACAGCCAATGCACGCCGCTTGATCGATCCTGGCGATCACCTGGTAGTTGATGTCCAGGTATTTCCAGTCCGTGGTGTTGCCCACCGCGCGCCCGGAAAAGTCCTGCAGGCTGGTGTAACCCTGACTGTCCATCCAGCGCGACAGCCCGTCCTTCATTTCTTCTACGATGCGAAACCCATGCAGCATCGCTGCCGTACACACCTGCACCGCACCGCAGCCCAGGGCGACGAATTCCGCAGCGTCGCGCCAGTTGCCGATGCCGCCGATGCCGCAGATCGGTAGGCCGTGGGTCTGCGGGTCGCGGGCAATTTCCGCGACCATATTCAACGCAATCGGCTTGACCGCCGAGCCGCAGTAACCACCGTGGGTGCTTTGGCTGCCGACCGTGGGCAGGGCGACCATGCGCTCCAGGTCCACGCTGGTGATGGAGTTGATGGTGTTGATCAGCGACACCGCATCCGCACCGCCGCGATACGCCGCGCGTGCCGCCACGCGGATGTCGGTGATGTTCGGCGTGAGCTTGACGATCACCGGCAGCGAGCAATAGGTCTTGCACCAGCGCGTCACCTGTTCCACATACTCCGGCACCTGGCCCACCGCCGCCCCCATGCCGCGCTCGGGCATGCCGTGGGGGCAGCCGAAGTTGAGCTCGATGCCGTCGCAGCCGGTAGCCTCGACCAGGGGCAGAATGTTTTTCCAGGCGTCCTCCACGCACGGCACCATCAGCGACACGATCAGCGCACGGTCGGGCCAGTCCTTTTTGACCTGGGTGATTTCCCGCAGGTTGATCTCCAGGGAGCGGTCGGTGATCAGCTCAATGTTGTTGATGCCCAGCACTTCGCGGTTGGCGCCGTAGTGCGCCGAGTAACGCGATGACACGTTGACCGCCGCCGGGTCTTCACCCAGGGTCTTCCACACCACGCCGCCCCAGCCGGCTTCAAACGCGCGGACCACGTTGTAGGCCTTGTCGGTGGGGGGCGCGGAGGCCAGCCAGAAAGGGTTGGGGGCTTTGATACCGGCGAAGACAATCGAGAGATCGGCCATTACGCAGCCTCCACATTCAGCATGAGTTGGGCGTGCATGGCTTCGGCCGCCAGCTTGCCGTGTTGCACCGCTTGCACGGTGAGGTCCTGGCCGAGGCTGACGCAATCACCGCCGGCGTAGACCCCGGGAATGCTGGTGCGCAGCTGTTCGTCGACGAAAATCCGCTCGCCCACGCGCGCCAGTTGCGCGGCCAGAGGGTCGTGCAGCGCCGCGCCGTCAAAGCCTTGGCCGATGGCCTTGAAGATCGCATCGGCGGCCAGTTCGAACGTTTCGCCGGTGGGCAGCAGGCGGCCATTTTGCAGATGGGTGCGGGCAAAGCGCATGCCGCGCACGTGACCTTGGTCGTCAAGCAGGACGGCCTCCGGTTGTGCCCACGTCAGCAGGCGCACCTGATTGGCCTTGGCGATGTCCTGTTCATGCTGGGTGGCGCCCATGTCCGCCAGGCCGCGGCGGTACACCAGGTTCACGTCACGCGCGCCGAGACGGGCCATTTGCACAGCCATGTCGATGGCGGTATTGCCCGCGCCGAGCACGATGCAGCGGTCGGCCAGCGGCAGTTGGGTCAAGTCCTCGGCCTGGCGCAGTTCGCGGATGTAGTCGGTGGCGGCGAGCAGGCCGGGGGCATCTTCGTGGGGCAGCCCCAGCTGTTTGCTCGCGGCGAGGCCGAGGCCAAGGAATACCGCATCGAATTGCTGGTGCAGCTCGCTCAGGGTGAGGTTGTCACCCAGGCGCTGGCCGTGACGGATCTCGATGCCACCGATTTGCAGGAGGAAATCCAGCTCCTTCTGGGCGAAGTCATCCACCAGTTTGTACTTGGCGATCCCGTATTCATTGAGACCGCCAGCCTTTTCCCGCGCTTCGAAGATCACCACGTCGTGGCCGTGCAGCGCGCTCCTATGGGCGCAGGCCAAACCCGCAGGCCCGGCGCCCACGACCGCGATGCGTTTGCCGGTCGGCGCGGCACGCTGGAACGGGTGTTCAGTGAAGTGCGCATTGTCCACGGCGTAGCGTTGCAGCAGGCCGATCAGCACTGGCGCGCACTCTTCGGCGTTGTTGCGCACGCACGCCTGCTGGCAAAGGATTTCTGTGGGGCAGACCCGCGCGCAACTGCCGCCGAGGATGTTGGCCGAAAGGATTTTTTGCGCCGCGCCTTGCACGTTTTCGGTGTGGATATTGCGGATGAACGACGGGATATCGATCTCGCTGGGGCACGCGTTCACACACGGCGCGTCGTAGCAATACAGGCAGCGCGAGGCTTCCAGTATGGCCTGGCGAGCGTTGAGGGGCGGCGCCAGGTCGGTGAAATGGCTGGCGAGGGTGGCGCCATCCTCGCGCGGATGGGGGAGGTGGGTCAGGGTCTGGATCACGGTGGTGGCCTCACGGTTTTTTGCCTCTGGCGGGCATTGGTTTTTTGTGGCCTGGGCTGGCCTCTTCGGCTGCTTCAGCGCTTCACAGCAACCGGCCGGGAATGCTCGGCCCGCTTGCTCAACTGCTCAAACACCGACGGGTACGCCGGCCGCTGCACATAGCGCCCTGCACCGCGCTCGGCGCGCAGGTCGCCATCGGCCCAGACCAGCTTGCCCTGGCTGATGGTATGGCTCGGCACGCCACGTACGGTCTTGCCTTCGAAGATGTTGAAGTCGACCTGCTGGTGGTGCGTCGCCGCGGAAATGGTCCGCGTACCCTGCGGGTCCCACAGCACCAAGTCGGCGTCGGCACCGACGCGGATCGCGCCTTTGCGTGGGTAGAGGTTGAAAATTTTGGCGGTGTTGGTGGAGGTCAGCGCGACGAATGCCTGCATCGACAGGCGCCCACTGTTGACGCCTTCGTGCCACAACAGCGCCATACGGTCTTCGATCCCGGCGGTGCCGTTGGGGATCTTGCTGAAGTCGTCACGGCCGGCGGCTTTTTGATCGGCGCAGAAGCAGCAGTGGTCGGTGGCGGTGGTGTGCAGGTTGCCCGATTGCAGGCCGTGCCACAGGGCTTGCTGGTGGCCAAGCGGGCGAAACGGCGGGCTCATCACGTAGCCGGCGGCGGTCTGCCAGTCCGGGTGTTGATAAACGCTGTCGTCGAGCAACAGATGACCGGCGAGCACTTCGCCGTACACCGGCTGGCCTTTGCCGCGGGCATAGGTGATTTCATCCAGCGCCTCTTTGGTAGACACGTGCACCAGGTACAACGGCGTGCCGATGGTTTCGGCGATACGGATCGCGCGGCTGGCCGCTTCACCTTCCACTTGGGAGGGGCGTGACAGCGGGTGCGCTTCCGGCCCGGTGAGGCCCTGGGCCATGAGTTTGCGCTGCAAGTGGTACACCAACTCGCCGTTTTCCGCATGCACGGTGGGCACCGCGCCCAGTTCCAGGCAGCGCTCGAAGCTGGCGACCAGGGTGTCGTCCGCCGCCATGATCGCGTTCTTGTAGGCCATGAAATGCTTGAAGCTGTTGATGCCGTGATGGCTGACCAGCTCGGCCATTTCCTCGCGCACCTGCTCGCTCCACCAGGTGATCGCCACGTGAAAACCATAGTCGGACGCCGATTTTTCGGCCCAGCCACGCCACTGGTGGAACGCTTCCATCAACGACTGCTGCGGGTTGGGAATCACAAAGTCGATGATCGACGTGGTGCCGCCCGCCAAGCCCGCCGCCGTGCCACTGAAAAAGTCTTCACTGGCCACGGTGCCCATGAAGGGCAATTGCATGTGGGTATGGGGGTCGATGCCGCCGGGCATCAGGTATTGGCCGCTGCCATCGAGTATCTCGGTACCGGCGGGAATATCCAGGTCGGTGCCAATAGCGCGGATCAGACCGTCTGCGCAAAACACATCGGCCAGGTAACTTTCATCATGGGTAATAACGGTGGCGCCACGGATCAACAGCGACATGTCGAGTTCCTCACAGGCTTGACCGGCTGGTGCCAGTTCTAAGTGTTGTAATGCGGCTCACCGAGGCGTGGTTAATTCCTGTCATCGGTGACAGGAATAGAAACTAGCCCGAGTTTTTCGATTGGGCAAGTAGATTTTTTATAAGCTTATAGTGTTTATATCTTATTGATTTATAAGGATAAAACATAAAAATCACCAAAATGTAGCGAGCGCTCACCATTTTGACGCACTTGACAGGTTCCCAATATGAGCAACATTTCTTATTGCAAATCAGGCGCTTGAGATATGCCCCTTGACGCGCCGGCTAAATAAAAATAATGGTGTTGCACCAGATTGAGTCCTGACAGTTCGGGCAACTTCCGCGTTATCCAGCCTGAGTCGCGTGGCAAGTACCGCAGGGTCAGTCGGAAAGCTGATTAACATCAGCACGTTATATAAGCGGTTTGGGTGTGGCGGCAGTTTTCGGCACGGTTATTGAGTGCAGTGACGGCTGGCCGGGCCCGTGATGTCATGTTGTTTACGAGGTACTCCGGCCACCTGCATCAACCCTGCAGGTGAGCAAAAATAACTCGAAAAACCGTGGAGCGGCCATGCAACAGAACAGATCGCAAGTCATTGAACGCAACGGCCTGTACGAACTCGACGCCGGCCCCGACGTCCTCGACAGCCCTCGCTACAACCACGACATGGCACCGACCAAGGTGCATGAACGGACCTGGAACAAATGGCATATCACCGCACTGTGGGTCGGCATGTCGATTTGCGTGCCCACCTACACGCTGGGCGGGGTGCTGACCGCCTACTTTGGATTGTCGGTGGGCGAAGCGCTGGTGGCGATTCTGCTGGCCAATATCGTGGTGCTGATCCCGTTGACCCTCAACGCTTTCCCCGGCACCAAGTACGGTATTCCGTTTCCGGTGTTGCTGCGTTCGTCGTTCGGCATTCTTGGCTCCAACGTACCGTGCCTGATTCGCGCTCTGGTGGCGTGCGGCTGGTTTGGTATTCAGACGATGTTTGGCGGGCTGGCGATTCACCTGTTCCTGGGCTCGATTTTTGAAGGGTGGAAGGCCCTCGGCGGCACCGGTGAAGTCATCGGGTTCATGCTGTTCTGGACCCTCAATCTGTGGGTGGTGTTGCGGGGTGCCGAGTCGATCAAGCGCCTGGAAACCCTGTCGGCACCGTTGCTGGTGGCGGTCGGGATCGGTCTGCTGGTGTGGGCGATGCCCAATGTGTCGATCAGCGAACTGATGGCGATCCCGCCCAAGCGTCCCGAAGGTGCGAGCCTCACCGGCTACTTCATGGCCGGCCTCACGGCGATGGTGGGGTTCTGGGCCACATTGTCGCTGAACATTCCTGACTTCAGCCGTTACGCCAAAAGCCAGAAGGATCAGATTCTCGGGCAGATTTTCGGCCTGCCGCTGACCATGTTCCTGTTCGCCGCCCTCGGCGTGATCATGACCGCCGCGTCGGTGAAACTGGTGGGCGTGAGTGTGTCCGACCCGGTGACTCTGATCGGCCATATCCAGAGCCCGGTGTGGGTGGCCGTCGCCATGGCGCTGATCATCATCGCCACCCTGTCGACCAATACGGCGGCGAACATCGTCTCGCCCACCAACGATTTCCAGAACATTGCGCCCAAGCTGATCAACCGCACCACCGCAGTGATCCTCACCGGCCTTGTGGGGCTGCTGTTGATGGGGCACGAGTTGCTGAAAAAACTTGGGCTGATCGTCTCGGACGTGAGCCTGGAAACGGTGTATTCCAACTGGCTGCTGGGCTATTCAAGCCTGCTGGGGCCCATCGCCGGGATCATGGTGGTGGACTACTTCATCACCCGCAAACAGCAACTGGACCTCGCCGGTCTGTACCGCGATGACGTGTACCCGGCATGGAACTGGACGGGGTTTCTTGCCTTCGGTGTGCCGGTGGTGCTGACCTTGTTGTCCCTGGGCAGTGATGCGTTCAGCTGGTTCTACAGCTATGGCTGGTTTACCGGTTCGGCCCTGGGTGGCGTGCTTTATTACGGCCTGAGCGCCAGGCACGGGGCCAGCCCGGTGGTCGTCAAAGTCAATTCATAAGAAACATTGCCTGAGGAGAACTCCATGAACGCTGCCCTCGACGTTCTGCAATCGACCCATCAGCACATCAACCGCGACCGCCTGTGGCAGTCGCTGATGGACCTGGCCAAACTCGGCGCCACGCCCAAGGGCGGTGTGTGCCGCCTGGCCCTTACCGACCTCGACCGCAAGGCGCGTGACCTGTTTGTGCAATGGTGCGAGGCCGCCGGCTGCAGCGTGACCGTCGACGGCATTGGCAACATCTTCGCGCGCCGCCCAGGGCGCAACCCCGACCTGCCGCCGGTGATGACCGGCAGCCATATCGACACTCAGCCCACGGGCGGCAAGTTCGACGGTTGCTTCGGCGTATTGGCCGGTGTGGAGGTGCTGCGCACACTCAATGACTTGAACATCGAAACCGAGGCGCCGTTGGAGGTGGTGGTGTGGACCAACGAAGAGGGCTCGCGTTTTCCGCCCTGCATGATGGGCTCAGGGGTGTTCGCCGAGAAATTCACCCTGGCCGATACCCTGGCCAAGGTCGATGCCGATGGCGTCAGCGTTGGTGAAGCACTCAATGCCATTGGGTACGCGGGCACCCGTGCCGAGAGCGGGCACAAGGTCGGCGCCTATTTCGAGGCACACATCGAGCAAGGCCCGATTCTTGAGGATGAGAAGAAAACCATCGGCGTGGTCCTCGGCGCCCTGGGGCAAAAATGGTTCGACCTGACCCTGCGCGGCGTCGAAGCCCATGCCGGGCCCACGCCGATGCACCTGCGCAAGGACGCCCTGGTGGGCGCGGCGGCGGTGGTGGCGGCGGTGAATGCGGCGGCGTTGGGGCATCAACCCCATGCGTGTGGCACGGTCGGTTGCCTGCAGGCGTATCCCGGTTCGCGCAACGTCATTCCAGGCGAGGTGCGCATGACGCTGGATTTCCGTCATTTGGAGCCGGCTCGCTTGGATTCGATGATCGCCCAGGTGCGAAAGGTGATCGATGACACCTGCGCCAAGCATGGCTTGAGCGTTGAGATGCAACCCACTGCTGATTTTCCGCCGCTGTATTTCGACAAAGTCTGTGTGGAGTCGGTGCGCGACGCGGCGAATGGTTTGGGCCTGTCGAACATGGATATCGTCAGCGGGGCGGGGCACGACGCGATCTTCGTCGCTGAGCTGGGCCCGGCGGGGATGATTTTCGTGCCCTGCGAAGGCGGCATCAGCCACAACGAAATCGAAAACGCCGCCCCGGATGACCTGGCGGCGGGGTGTGCCGTGTTGTTGCGGGCGATGGTGGCCGCGTCGGCAGCCGTTGCCGGCAGAGCACGTGCAGCCTGAGTGTTGCTCGATGCGCTGGTGTGTATAGCGTGAGGATTGTCATTTGGTCGTGGTGCCGCTCAAGCCCTTGCGCTTGAGCGGCTATCGGGCTTAGAAATCCAGCGTCACCCCCGTATACAACGCTCGACCATCACCCGGTGCATGCAACGAGGCCTTGGCACCGTCCGGGTCGTACCAGACGTACTCGTAGTAGCGGTTGGTGAGGTTCTTCAGTTGCACGTCGACACTGACGGACTCGGTCACTTGATACGTCGCGCCGAGGTTCATCAACACGTAGCCGCCGTAAGTGCCCTTGGTGTTCTCGCGCTCCAGGTAGTAGTTCGTCTGGCCGTTCATCCAGGCCGTCACTTGCAGGGCGGGCGTGGCCTGGTAGCTCACGCCGGCGTTGTAGAGGTGATGGGGAATGTGGTCGATTTCCTGGCCTTTGCTGTTGGGCAGGGTTGAGCTGGGCGCGAGGATTTTCGAGTATTGCCAGGCGTAGGCCATCCAGATCTCGGTGCGTTCATTGGGGTGCAGGTTCAGTTGTGCGTCATAGCCCCAGCGCCGGGTCTGGCCGACGTTATCCGACTCGCCGCTCGGGTCGTTGAGTCGACGGCTGACTTCGCCGCTGGCTTCCTGTTGCCAGTAGGCCACCCGGCCGTCGAGCCACTCGGCGGGGGTGAACTTGATGCCGGTTTCCCAGCCTTCGTTGAGTGAGGGGGCCAGGTCGGTGTCCCGGGGTGGAACCTTATAGGCCGCAGCGCCTGTGCCAACCTGAAAGGTGCGGCCCCAGTTGGCATAGACACTGGCGACCGTCCAGGGTGAATACACCACGCTGAGCTTGGGTTGTTTGATCAGCCCATAGTCGTTGATGGCGTAATCCTGGCCGGTCATTTGGTTGGTGAAGTCGCCCTGGATTTTGTCCACCCGGTACGCCGGGATGATCTTCAAGGTTTCAAACGGTTTGATTTCGGCCTGGACGTAGGCGCCGTACGTGTCGAAGTCAAAGCGCTGGTCGCGGGTTTGCGCCAGGCGCGCGCGCTGCTGCGTGCGGTAACGCTCGCTGTTGTTTTGCTGCTGCTGCATGTCCGTGCCGCCTTCCAGGGCGAAGTCATACAGCCAGCTGACTTGCGGGCGCCAGGTCAGGGAGGTGAGGGCGCCGTACTGGGTTTCATAGGCATCGCGTTCCTGCTGGGCGCTGGTGCGCCAGTACTGGGTCCAGCGGCGATCGTCGAAGGTGTTGACGTAGGTTTTGGCCGACCACGCCAGGGTCTCGGTCACGTCGGTGTCCAGGTGTAGGCTGACCTGATTCATGCGCCGCGTGCCTTTGTCGGTGGCGTTGTAGCGGTTGGTCAGGGTGGGGTGGTGGCGTGCGTCGTCTTCACTCAGGTAGCCGGGCTCCTGAGCCTCGGTTTCGTAGTGGCGGGCGATCAGGCCGATGCGGTAGCGATTGTCGTCCGGGGTGTAGAACCACTTGCCGGACATCGAGAATTTGTCAGCCGTGGCGTGATCGCGGTAGCCGTCGGACTTCTGGTAAGCGAAGAAGTAGTTCTGCGTCCAGTTGCTGCCCTCGATGCCTTTGGCCAGTTGCGTCTCCTGAGTGCTGTAGCTGCCGTAACGCACCCGCGCCTTGGTGTACTCGCCGCCGGTGCGCGTGAGCATATTGACGTTGCCGGCGATATTGTTCAGGCCGTAGCGCGCATCGCTGGTGCCGCGCACCACTTCGATGCTGTCCAGTTCCAGGGGGAAAATCATGTCCATGAACGGCATGTTGCCGTCGTTGCTGTTGCTGGGGATGCCGTCGATCAGCAGTTTCACCGCATTGACTTCGCCTTCGCCGTTGAAGCCGCGAAAGGAGATCTTGCCGGAGGTGGTGCCTTGGTTGAACTCGGTGAGCATTACCCCCGGCGCACGGCTGAACAGCTCCCAGCTGTAGTTGACCGGCATCTTTTCGAGGATGTCGGCACCAAGGATATCCACCGAACTGAGCACGGCGCTGGTGCTCAAGGGGCCGCTGGCGTCGGAGCTGCCGCTGACGGACACGGTACCGAGGGTCAGGGCCGAGTCTTCGGCCCCATGGGCCAGCGGGTTGAACACCCACAGCAGCGATAACAATGAGCAGGACACAGCCGCGCGCTTTGCGCGAGGCAGCGTAAATGGAGCAGGCATAGGACACGTTTCCTGATGACCAAAAAACTTCAACGACGTTTAGCCATCCTCGACGGAATGGCGAAAACACAGGGTTTAGAGGCGATCAGGCGACAGGGGAGGCGCGCGGGCTGAGGCTGGGCCAGCGAACCCTGGGGTGCAGCGTGGGCAACACAGGGTTGTCGAAGGCGGTATCGGCGGTGTAGCGCGGCAGGAAGTGCCGGTAATGGTCGGACGGCAGCGCCGCCAGCCCCCCATGGCCGCAGCAGCAATCGCCATGTTTCATCGCGGAGCTGGACGGGCCGGATTTGAGCGGGTCGATCAGCTTGTCGAAGCCGGGCGGCAGTGTCTGTGACGTGCCCCCGGAGCAAAAGCCGCCCCACAGCATCAAGCTGATGTCCGGCGTCTGCATGGCGCGGCTCAGCGGCATTGCCAGCATGTTCAGCAGCAGGGCCAGGCAGGCGACCCAGGGGCTGATGCGTTTGAACGAAGCCATGACGGACGCCGACGCGAAGGGGGCGCACATTTAGCCGCAATCGGGGCGCGGAGTAAAACCGCCGGTGTGCGCCATTTCGCCGCAGCGCTGAATGGGCGTGGCCCGCTATCCGAATAAACCTCGCAACGTGAGACGTGATCAGCTCAGCCGGACGATCACCTTGCCCTTCGATCGCCCCTGTTCGACATAGCTCAACGCATCGGCGGTCGCGTCGAAGGCAAACACGCGGTCGATTACCGGGGTGATGACGCCGGCTTCCACCAGCGTTTTGATCTGGCTCAGTTGAGCACCGCTGTCACGCATGAACACGAAGTCATACTCGACCGATTTTCTACGCGCCTTGCGGCGGATTCCACTGCTCAGCAGGCGCATGAGCATGCCGAGCACCCAAGGCAGCTTTTGCGTGTGGGCAAACTGCGGCGTCGGTGGGCCCGAGATGGAAATGAGGCGGCCCCCCGGTTTGAGAATGCCCAGGGATTTTTCCAGTTCATCGGCGCCCAGGCTGTTCAGGACCACGTCGTAGTCCTGCAGAACGCGGTAGACGTCCTGCTGTGTGTAGTCGATGACCACGTCCGCGCCCAACGCCTTGACCCATTGCACATTGGCGGTGCTGGTGCTGGTGGCGACGAAAGCCCCCAGGTGTTTGGCAAGCTGGATAGCGATGCTGCCGACGCCACCGGAGCCGGCCTGGATAAACACCTTCTGGCCTTTTTTCAGCTTGGCGGTGTCCACCAGCACCTGCCAGGCCGTCAGTGCGACCAAGGGCAGGGCGGCGGCTTGTTCCTGGCTGAGGTTCTCGGGTTTCAACGCCAGCGCGTCTTCCCGCACCGCGATCCGCTCGGCGAAAGTGCCGATGCGGTTATCGGGCACGCGGGCGTACACCTCGTCACCGGGTTTGAAGCCGCTTACCGCAGCGCCCACCTGTACCACCACGCCGGCCAGGTCATTGCCCAATACCAGTGGGAAGGTGTACGGCAAGATCAGCTTGAACGCGCCGCTGCGGATTTTCGCATCGAGCAGGTTGACGCTGGCGGCCTGCACCTGGACCAGTACATCACGCTCACCCACCAACGGCGCGGGAACCTCGCCAATGCGTCCGGGGTGCTTGCCGTAACGGTCGATCAAAAATGCCTTCATGGTGATTCAACTCTCAGGACGTCGCGGTGAGGGCGGTGGGGATTACACGTTGACCAGATAACGCTCGGCCACGTCGGATTGCTTGATCTGCGAAAGCAGGCCCTGGCGCGCGCCCTGCAGGGCATCCCAACGGGCGCCGTCCTGCAGTGGTGGAATGGTCACCGGCTCGCGACGGTCGAAGCCGACCAGTGCCGCGTCGACCAGGTCGCCCACTTCCATGACGTCACTGAGGGTATTGATGTCGATGCCCGCGCGGTCCCAGATCTCGGTGCGCGTGGCGGCCGGCAGCACGGCTTGCACATAGACGCCTTTGGGCGCCAGTTCCAGGCTCAAGCCCTGGGACAGGAACAGCACAAATGCCTTGGTCGCGCCGTAGACGGTCATGCCGAACTCCGGCGCCAGGCCCACCACCGAGCCGATGTTGATAATCGCGCCGTCGCCGGCCTGGGCCAGACGTGGGGCAATGGCGCTGGCCAGGCGCACCAGGGCGGTGGTGTTGAGCGCGACCAACTGCGCCACGCTGTCGGTGGATTGCTCGACAAAGCTGCCGGACTGCGCGGCGCCTGCGTTGTTGATCAGGATGCCGATGGCGGCGTCATCGCGCAGGCGGGTTTCCACGGTGTTCAGGTCGCGGGTTTGGGTCAGGTCGGCCTGGATCACATCGACGTTGACGTTGTGTTGCTCGCGTAACCGGGTGGCCAATGCGTCGAGCCGACCTTTGTCGCGAGCCACCAGCACCAGGTTGTGGCCACGCTGGGCAAACCGCGCGGCGTAGGTGGCGCCGATGCCGGTGGAGGCACCAGTGATAAGAACGGTCTTGGAGCTGCTCATAGAAGTAAACCTCGTTAGGGATGCGGGCGATCTGCGCCGTGCCGGCAAATGATTTGCGTCGACGGTTTTATGATGTCGGTCATAATCAAAACTGTCAACGGTTATGATTATGATCGTAATCAGAGTATGCTCAGGCCTTTGTTTCAAGCGGCAGAGGGACAGTCCATGAAAATCACCAAGGCGCAATCGGCTGCCAACCGCGCGCATATCGTGCACACGGCGGCCGAGCTGTTTCGCGAGCGAGGCTATGACGGGGTGGGGGTAGCCGAGCTGATGGCCACCGCCGGTTTCACCCAGGGCGGCTTTTACAAGCACTTCGGGTCCAAGGCGGATTTGATGGCGGAGGCGGCGCAAAACAGCCTGGCGCACTCCCAGACGCTTGCCGAAGGGGTCGACGCGGAGCAGTTCATCACCCGGTATGTGTCCAGGGAACACCGCGACGACAGGGGCAACGGTTGCACCCTGGCCGCGTTGTGCGCCGACGCGGCGCGCCAGTCCGATGCGTTGAAGGCGACCTTTGCCGACGGCGTGGAAGGCACGCTGGCCAAGCTTGTGGCGAACTGCCCGGCGAGTGCCGATGAGTCCGCGCAAGACGTGCGCGCCAAAATGCTCGACACCCTGGCGCATGCCGTCGGCGCGATCATGCTGTCGCGGGCCTGCCCGGACGATTCGCCGTTGGCCGACGAAATCCTTGACGTGTGCCGCGCAGAGATCCTGACCGCCCTGCGCGGCTAGGGGTCAGCGCATATGCAGGATGATCGGGCTGCTGCTGGCCGGGTCGGTGTGCCCACGCAACGTGCCCACCGCCTTCGCGTCCACCGCGCCAGCTTGATTGCCCCAGGTGCTGCGCACAAACGTCAGCACCTCGGCGATCTCCCGGTCGGACAGTTGCTCACGGAACGCCGGCATGCGATACGCGTCGGGCACACCCGCCGCCACCACGCGCTGGGAGCCGTTGAGGGTGATGTTGATCGCCGACGCGGTTTCCTTGGCCAGGGCCGAGGTGGCGCCGGCCAGCGGTGGCATCCATTCGGGCTGACCCTTGCCGTCCGCGCCATGGCAAGAGGCGCAGCGGGTGGCGTAGGTGTGGGCGCCGGGGCTGTCCTGGCGCACCTCGGCGCTCACGTATTGCCAGGGGGTACCGTCACGCTGCGGGTCGCCGGGCAGTGACTTGAGGTAGCGGGCGATGGCAGCCAGATCGTCGTCGGCCATGAACTGGGTGGAGTTGTTGAACGCCTCGGTCATCGAGCCGTAGACCACCGCGTGTTTGTTACGCCCGGTCTTGAGGAACTGCGCAATCTCCGGCTCGCTCCAGCGACCCAGGCCAGTGTTGGGGTCCTGGCGCAGGCTGGGTGCATACCAACCGTCGAGCAGGGCGCCGGCGAGGAACGGCTTGCCGGATTCATCCAGGGCTTTCTCGTTGAACGCCAGGCCGCGCGGCGTATGGCAACTGCCGCAGTGGCCGGGGCCTTGGACGATGTAGGCACCACGGTTCCACAGCGCATCTCTGTTGGGGTCGGCGGCGTAAGTGGTGGTCGGCGCGAACACGCCGTTCCACAGCGCGATGGGCCAGCGCATATTCAACGGCCACGGGATGTCGCTGGGGATGTTGGGCTGGTTGGCCGGTTGCACGCCTTTCATGAAAAACGCGTACATCGCCCGTATATCGTCATCGCTGAGCTTGGCGTAGGACGGGTAGGGCATGGCCGGGTAGAGCCGGCGTCCGCCCGGTGCCACGCCATGGCGCACCGCGCGGTCAAAGTCGGCCAGGCTGTAGGCGCCGATGCCGGTGCTGTGGTCCGGGGTGACGTTGGTGGCGTGGATCGCCCCCAGCGGCGTGGCCATCTCCAGCCCGCCGGCAAACGGTGCCTTGCCTGGCAGGCTGTGACAGGCCACGCAGTCGCTGAGGCGCGCGACGTATTCGCCGCGACTGACCAGGGCCGGGTCGAAAGCGGCCTGTTGCTGTTCGAACGGTGTGCCGGGTTGACGGGTGACGTACCAGGCCAGCAGGCCTGCGGCGACCACGCAGGGCAGCGCGAGCCAGCCTGCGGTTCTTGCGAATCGACGGGTGTTCATGGGCGGTCTCGCTCGGTTAGCTGAAAGTGTGTCGGCTCAGGGGCAGGCTACGAATACGCTGGCCGGTCAACTGCGCCACCGCATTGACCACCGCCGGCGCCACGGCGGGCAGCGGCGGCTCACCAATACCGCCCATTTTTTCGCCACTCTCGACGATTTTTACGTGCACCTGTGCCATGCGTGACGGCGGCAGGATCGGGTAAAGGTCGTAGTTGCGCGCCCGTGGTTTGCCGTCCACGTACACCGCTTCTTCCAACAAGGTTTGCGATAAGCCCAAGGCCACGGCGCCATTGACCTGCGCCTCGACAATCGCCGGGTTGACGATGCTGCCGGGGTCGATGGCCTCCCAGATGTGATGCACCTTGACCTGGCCGTGTTCAATCGACACTTCGGCGATCACCGCCGCGTGGGAGCCGAACGGCGAGGCCATGGCCACGCCCCGGGCGCGCCGTGTGCCGTCTTCGGCGGTATAGGGGCCACGCTTCCAGCCGCCGGACAACTCGCCCACCGCCTTGAGCAAGGTGCTCAGGCGCGGGTTGTCGCGCAGCAGGTGCAGGCGCAGCTCGTAGGGATCGCGACCGCCCTTGTCCGCCAACTCGTCGAGGAACGCTTCATAGAAAAAGTCATTGAGCGAATTGCCCACCGAACGCCAGTAACCGAGCATGGCCGGGCCTTTGACGTAGATCTGCGCGATGCGTTTGTTGGGGATCGCGTAGCTCTTGCCTGACAACCCTTCAAGGGCGGTCGGGTCGATTTTATCGCCCTGTTTACCGGCGATGGCTTCGGTGGGGCCTTCGGTGGCGCTCACCGCTTCGATGGCCACCGGCAGGCCGTCGGCATCCAGTGCCGCGCGGAACTTCACCACGGCTACCGGGCGCAGCACGTCGCGCAGGAACTCTTCTTCACGGCTCCAGATCAACTTGACCGGACGCCCCACTGCCTTGGCCAGCGCGATGGCCTGCGGGTACGGACTGGCCGAGTCGTACAGGAAATGCCGGCCGAAAAAACCGCCGAGCAACGGCGAGTGCAGGTTGATGCGCTCAAGGGCCAGGCCGGTGCGTTTGGCGATGTCGGCGCGGAACATGTCCGGGGCCTGGTTGGGTAACCAGATGTCCAGTGTGCCGTCAGGGTTGAAGCGCGCCAGGGCCGACGGCGGCTCCAGTTGTGCATGGTTGACGTATTGGTTGTGGTAGCTGGCTTCGACCTGGGTTTTGGCGCCTTTGAGCGCGGCCGCCACATCGCCTTCGTTTTCGTCGTCACGGGCCGGGCCTTGCTGGGCCGCGAGAAAGTCGCGAAAGCCATCGCTGGAAAAGTCAGCGGGCATGACGCGTACGTTCGAATCGGCGCTGGGCTCCTGCCAGTCGACCTGGATCGCCTCTACCGCGCGCTTGGCATGCCACCAGCGTTCGGCCACCACGGCCACTGCGCCGGGCAATGTATGCACCGAATGCACGCCTTTCATGGCTTCGACCTGGGCCTGATTGCGCAGGCTGCCCACGGTCATGCCCAGGCGCGGCGCGTGCTGCACGGCGGCGTGGAGCATGTCGTCGACTTTCAGGTCGATGCTGTACAGCGCCTTGCCGGTGGATTTGTCGTAAGCGTCCACGCGTTTGACCGGCTTGCCGATCCAGCGGAACTGGCTCGGGTCGCGCAGGGTAATGCTCGCGGCATCCGGCACCGGCATGTCCAGGGCGCGGCCGGCCAGCTCGCCATACCCCAGGGAACGCCCGGACGCGGTGTGCACCACGCGACCCGGTTGGGTGGTCAGTTCGCTCACTGGCACACCGAGCTGTTCGGCACCGGCCTGCAGCAACATGGCGCGGGCGAGGGCGCCCAGGCGGCGCATGGTCGGGTAGCTCATGCGCACCGACATGCTGCCGCCGGTGATGCGCATGCCGTTGTCCATCACCACGTAGGCATCACCCGGCGGCGCGGCTTCGACGATAAACGTGGCGGGGTCGGCATCCAGCTCTTCGCCGACGATCTGCGCCATGGCGGTGTGGGTGCCCTGGCCGCCTTCCATGAAGGGGCTGAGCAGGCGTACGGTGCCGTCGGGGCGGATCTCCAAAAATGCCGGCACTTGGGTGCCGCGCTCTGCGGTGGTGGCCGCCTGTACCCGGCCGGAGCCGAGCGGCAGACCAAAACCGATGACCAGCGCACCCACGGCGGTGCTGGCCAGGAAACGTCGACGGGACAGGTTGATCGGCTCGCCCAACGGCACGCCAGGGATGAGTTCAGGCGTGTTCATCAGGCGGTCTCCTTCCCGGCTGCCAGGTCATACATGGCGGTATGGATGGCGTTGTAGGTGCCGCAACGGCACAGGTTGACCATCGCCGCGTCGATCTGGTCCTTGGTGGGGGCGGGGGTGTGCTTGAGCAGCGCGGTGGCCGCCATCACCTGCCCGGACTGGCAATAACCGCATTGCGCCACTTGGTGCTCGACCCAGGCGCTGACCACGCGTTTGCCCACCTCATCGGCCTCGATGGCTTCAATGGTGGTGATTTCGCGCCCGACCACGCCGGCTACCGGGGTCACGCACGAACGCACCACATTGCCGTCCACGAGCACGGAACACGCGCCGCACTGGGCCAGGCCACAGCCGTACTTGGTGCCGGTCAGGCCCAGATCATCGCGAATCACCCACAGCAAGGGCGTGTCCGCGTCGGCATCGACCTGATAGGCCTTATTGTTGATACGTAATTCCATGGGAGGCTTACCTGCTGATCATCGGTGGGTGGTGCACGTTTCTTATAGGGGGTGCGACCGCAGGTCGCCCATCGTCGAACTCTAGACCACCGCGCAAGGGGTATCTATCCGATTGGCCTCAAGTCCAGAGGATCAGGCAAGGATTCGACAGGATTGGGTGACTGCATCGGGGCTTTGGTGCTCCGCTGCCGGTGTGGTGGGCGGGCTTGCTTGCGCGTATCTGGCTGATGGCTCGCGATCCAAATGTGGGAGGGGCGGTGCGACGATTCGACTTGCCCCCGATGGGGCAGCCACAGAGCTATTAACTGACCCCCCTCGGGAACAAGCCCCTCCCACCGTTTGAGCTCGTTCAGGCAGTGACGTTTGAGGTGTTCATACACTCGATGGAGCGATCCACCGTGGTCTTGGCGATTTCCAGCAAATGCCACACCGCCAGGATCTTCGCCCGCTCGGGGCTTGCCAAGTGCTCACCGCAATCGAGCGCGGTGGCCGAAGCGCTTTCCAGCAAGCTGGCGGTGTAGAGCAGCGCGTCTTCGAAGCTCAGGTCTTCGTTGACGGTGTGAAAGCCTTGGGTGGGCAGGTAATGGTCGATGGCGCGGTTGAAGGCGGCGCGGTCTTTGGCGGGATCGATAGGTGGGTCGGGTAGGACTTTGTTCATGGTGTAGCTCCTGTCTGAATATCAAGGAGCCGACACTTTTCGCGACTAAACGAAGGTGGCGGCTGTACGCAGGTTAGTCGACCGGTCAGAACAGGAACCCGGCGCGCCCGAGGGCGCCCTGCGCACAGCTACCATAAAGCCTCATGGGAGCATGCGCCTGTTCAGAATACGGGCGACTAAACCCGATCACCGATAAGCAGTGACGGGCCGCAGACTAGCCACCGATTTCAGCAGGCGCAAGGCGGCGGGGATTGTCTCGGAAACGTCCTGCAATTAAAAGGGACGCGCCTTGCTGGCCCTTTACAAATCATGACCAAGTGCCAGCAATGATCGCCATGGCGTGTCGGTCATCGCCACTCAACCCCATCCCTCGCGCACCGCATTGCGAATCCCCTCCAGCAACATCCCAAACGCCGGATTGTCATTGTCTTCGCGCCAGATCAGGTGCAACTCGCTCTGCGCGCCTTCGCCCAGGTCGATGTCGCGGAACACCACGTTCTTGAACACCACACTGCTGGCGCAGCGGGGCACCAGGGCCAGGCCCATGCCGGCGTTGACCAGCGCCAGGATGGTCAGAGACGAACCCAGCCACTGCACGTATTCCGGGGCTACGCGGGCTGAGCGCAGCAGGCCGGTGAGCAGCTCATTGAACGGCGGGTAGGCGGCGTGGGCGTACATCAGGAAGGGCTGGGCATCCAGGTCTTGCACGCTGACCGTTTGTGCATGGGCCAGTCGATGCCCGCTCGGCACCGCCAGCACAAACGGCTCGCGCACCAGGCATTCGGTGGCGTAACCCGGTTCCAGCAGCGGCGCGCGGACGATGCCGAGGTCGATGCGCCGGGCGCGCAGGGCTTCGTATTGCTGGTAGGTGTTCATCTCTGACAGGTCGATCTTGACGTGGGGTTGTTTGAGCCGTGCCTCGGCGATGACCTTGGGCAAGAACTCATACACCGCGCTGCCGACGAAGCTGATATTGACCGTGCCGATATCGCCTTCGGCAAAGCGCCTCGCAGTGACGGCCGCTTGCTGGGCGCGCTCCAGCAGGTTCTGGGCTTCGATGAAAAAGGCGCGCCCGGCGGCGGTGAGCGCGACGCTGCGGGTGGTGCGCGTAAACAGCTCCACCCCCAAGTGATGCTCGAGCAACTGGATCTGCCGACTCAGCGGTGGCTGGGTCATGTTCAAACGTTCGGCGGCGCGACGAAAATTCAGCTCGGTGGCCACGGTGGTAAAGCAACGCAGTTGGGTGAGTTCGAACATTGATCTAATCCAGGTATCAATCGAATGCCTAGTTAGATTAGACGGGAACAATACACGGCGTCCATCATCGGTCAGTCCCTTAAAAAAACAATCAATGGGAGTTGCCCGTGGATACCCTCCAGAGTCCGCCAGACCCGACTGTGCTCGCTCGCGCAGCGGCCAAGGTCAAGCGCCATGTCCTGCCGCTGTTTGTGGTGATGTTCATCGTCAACTACATCGACCGGGTCAATATCGGCTTTGTACGCAGCCATTTGGAAACCGATCTGGGCATCGGCGCGGCGGCCTATGGCTTGGGCGCCGGGCTGTTCTTTATCGGCTATGCGATCTTCGAAGTGCCCTCCAACCTGCTGCTGCAGCGCTACGGCGCGCGGGCCTGGCTGACGCGCATCATGTTCACCTGGGGCACGGCGGCGATGGCCATGGCCTTTGTGCAGGGTGAAACCAGCTTCTACGTGCTGCGCTTTATCCTCGGTGCCGCCGAAGCCGGGTTTTTCCCCGGCATCATTTACTACTTCACCCAATGGTTGCCGGCCAGCGAGCGCGGCAAGGCCATGGCGATTTTCCTCAGCGGTTCGGCCATCGCCTCGGTGATCTCCGGGCCGGTGTCGGGCGCGTTGCTCAATGTCAGCGGGTTGAGCCTGCATGGCTGGCAGTGGATGTTCCTGATCGAAGGCTTTGCCTCCATCGTGCTCTGCGGGTTCGTGTGGTTCTGGTTGCAGTCCCATCCGCGCCAGGCCGCATGGCTCAGCGAGGAGGAAAAACACGCGCTAGTCAGTGCCATTGCGCTTGAGCAGCAGGCGCGCGAGGCGAGCCAGAGCGTGCGGCCGTCAATGTTCAAATTGCTCGCCGACAAACAGATCGCGCTGTTCTGCTTTATCTACTTCTCGATCGCGCTGACCATTTATGGCGCCACGTTCTGGCTGCCGAGCATGATCAAGAAGATGGGCAATCTGGGCGATTTCCAGGTGGGCTTGTTCAACTCCATTCCGTGGTTGATTTCCATCGTGGCCATGTACGGCTTTGCGTCCCTGGCCAGCAAGTGGAAACACCAGCAGGCGTGGGTCTCGCTGATGCTGGTGATCGCCGCATTCGGCATGTTCATGTCCACCACCGGCGGGCCGGTGTTTGCCTTCGTCGCCATTTGCTTTGCCGCGATCGGCTTCAAGGCGGCCTCGGCGCTGTTCTGGCCGATCCCCCAGGGTTACCTGGATGCGCGGATTGCGGCGGCGGTGATTGCGTTGATCAATTCGGTGGGCAACCTGGGCGGTTTCGTCGCGCCCACCACCTTTGGGCTGCTGGAACAGAGCACCGGCTCCATCGAGGGCGGGTTGTACGGCCTGGCCGCGACTTCGTTAGTCGCGGCGGTGGTGGTGTTTTTTGCCCGCACCGCACCACGAGGCGGTGTGCCGCCCACCTCGACACCTTCCACTCATCAACCCACCTTGCGTCCAGGTCCACAAGGAGCCGCCTCTTGAAAATCGTCCGCGTCACCGTCACCCCGATTGCCTTCCGTGATCCGCCGTTGCTCAACGCCAGCGGCATCCATGAGCCTTTTGCACTGCGCTCGATCATCGAGATCGAAAGCGACACCGGCTACATCGGCCTCGGCGAAAGCTACGGCGATGCCCCGGCGCTGGCGATCCAGCAGCAGGTGCAGTCACAACTGATCGGGCTTGATCCGTTCAACCTCAACCAATTGCGCGCCATTGTGCAAGCCACGGTTGCCGCCCATAAACCGGCGAGCATTGCCGGCGCGGAACTGGCGCCGGGCTCCCACGCCAGTAAAGCGGTGAGCAACGCCTATTCGGCGTTCGAAGTGGCGTTTCTTGACCTGCAGGCACATGCGTTGAATGTGCCGCTGGTGGACCTGCTCGGCGGCGCGGTCCGCGACCGGATCCCGTTCAGCGCCTACTTGTTTTTCAAATACGCCGAGCACATCGATTCACCCTATAAGCCCGACAGCTGGGGCGAAGCCCTCAACGAAGAACAGATCGTCGCCCAGGCCCGGCGGATGCTCGAGACCTACGGTTTCAAAAGCATCAAGCTCAAGGCCGGTGCGCTGCAACCCGAACATGAGGTGGCGTGCATCAAAGCCTTGAAAAAAGCCTTCCCCGACGTGCCGCTGCGCATCGATCCGAACGGTAACTGGTCCTTGGAAACCTCGATCCGCATGGCCGAATTGCTCGGCGATGACCTGCAATACTACGAAGACCCGACCCCTGGCCTGGCCGGCATGGCCGAGCTGCACACACGCACCGGCTTGCCCCTGGCAACCAATATGGTCGTCACCGATTTTGACGAGTTTCGTCGCAGCGTGGCCTTGAACAGCGTGCAGATCGTGCTCGCCGACCACCATTACTGGGGCGGCCTGCGTGACACCCAGGTGCTGGCGAAAATGTGCCAGACCTTTGGCCTGGGCGTGTCGATGCACTCCAACTCACACTTGGGCATCAGCCTGATGGCCATGGCCCATGTGGCCGCCTCGGTGCCCAACCTCGACTACGCCTGCGACACCCACTACCCGTGGCAAGAACCGGATGAAGAAGTGATCAAGGGCGGCAAGTTACCGATCGTCGACGGCTGCGTGCAGATTACCCGCGCGCCAGGCCTGGGCCTGGAGCTGGACCATGACCAACTGGGCAAGCTGCACGATCAATACCTCAGTTGCGGCATTCGCCAGCGCGACGACGTAAAACAAATGCAGCGCTATCAACCGGACTGGAAAACCGTCAAACCGCGTTTCTGAAGCGAGGTGCTTCGTTTTGCCCGGTGGCGCACAGGTGTGCGCACCGGGTTTTTTTTGTAGGTCTTAATTCCTCGCGATGTAGGCAACTTCCCAAATGTAATTCAGGCCACCCGGGCTTGTGTCCGGGGCCGGCTCGCGTGCTTATAGTCCGACGCCATCTTCATTGCATCCAAGGATGTGAGGCATGGCGCAAAGCTATATCAACGACCGCACCACGGATTATCACAGCTTGAAATCCCGCTTGATGGGCGGCGATTCCAGCCGGCAACGTTCGGATCATTTCGATGTGTTGAACCGTCATCTGCGCCCTGGGCTGGTGACGCCTGGCCAGTTGGTGGTTATTCCCGATGCCTATAGCGCCACCTGTTCGATGGAGGAGGCCTGGCTGATGCGTCACGCGCAGGCGATTCGCCGGCAACTGGATAATGCGGTTGCAGCCCAGGTGGTCAATGACTACGACCTGCTGCAAAGCCTGTTGGGGTACAGCTCGCTGGGCATAGGCAGCACTACATCGGCGTGGTCGCGGCATCTCAATGAGGTGGCGCATACGCTGGAGGAGATCGAGCGATTGCATCAGCGCCTGAGGGAGGGTGGTTTGGATCGAGAAGCGTTTTTTCGCCAGCGCCAGGTGCTGTTCGAGCTGCTGGAAACCCAGCTGCAAGGCGCGGCGCGATTCGGCACGGGGTTGAGGGGCAACCAAGCGTTGAAGAAGATGCTGGGGATTTCCACCAAAAGCTATCTGCACAAGGGCGAGATTGCCGGGTATGCGCAGCGGATGCGCGCGATTGCGCAGACGTCGAAGTGGTTGGGGGCGGGAACCTACGTGGGATCGGCGCTGGATGTGGGCGTGGCGGGGTTGGAGATCAAGGAGGCGTGTGTCGACGGGCGCGAGGCCCAGTGTCGGCGGGCCAAGTATGTGGAGACCGGGAAGTTGGTGGGTGGCGTGGCGGGGGCGTATTGGGGAGGGAAGGTGGGGGCAAAGCTGGCACGTAGCGCCTGTTCGATTTTTTTGGGGGTTGCGGCTAAAGGAAACGGTGCGCTTGCCTGCGCAGTTATTGGCGGCTCTGCGGGAGGGTATGCAGGAGGTAACACAGCCGGCGCTGGCGTTGCGTTTCTGGGAGGGCAAATCTTGGAGATCGAGGGTGATTTGGTCTTTCAACCAGAAGGCGCCTGACCGTGGATTTCTTTCTCATCTTTACGATCTTTATATGTGCAGGGGCGCTGATTGGCTCGGGGCTGTCTTTCTACGCCGAATACACAAAGCTCGAAGCGTTGGAAAGCTACTTCAGCGAGAACAAGGTGGTCTGCGATAACAAACGGTTTTGGGGCAGAAATACCCATATCGACAGGTTTCACCGCATGTGCCTGATCAATCAGTTGCTGGCGATGCCCAAAACGCATATCAAGCGGGGGGAGGTGACCGAAGCCGAACTGGCCGCCATTCCCCTGTCCCTTAGGCGTTGGGCGTTGTGGCCCTATAGTTTTGGAGCGATATGGTTCTGCGCCTCAATTATCTGGAGCATCTGGTACCACTGGTAGCCATTCAATTCCACCCACCAGAAGGCGCCTGACCGTGGATTTTTTTCTCATCTTTACAATTTTTGTATTTGCAGGGGGCCTGGTTTTTGCGGGGCTCTCTTTCTACGCCGAATACGCCAAGCTCGAAGCATTGGAAAGCTACTTCAGCGAGAACAAGGTGGTCTGCGATAACAAACGTTTTTGGGGCAGAAATACCCATATCGACAGGTTTCACCGCATGAGCCTGATCAATCAGTTGCTGGCGATGCCCAAAACGCATATCAAGCGGGGGGAGGTGACCGAAGCCGAACTGGCCGCCATTCCCCTGTCCCTTAGGCGTTGGGCGTTGTGGCCGACTAGCTTCGGCATCATATGGCTTGTCGGCTTAATGATCTGGAGCATTTGGTACCACTGGTAGCCTGCCGCAGCACCGGCTTTGCCCTCAGGAAAAATCCTCCTCGAAATGCTCGTGCTCACCGCGCGCCTGCCCCTGGCGCCGCAGCACCTCCATCTGCCGCAGCTCCACCCGGCGGATCTTCCCGGAAATGGTCTTGGGCAGTTCACTCACAAACTCGATGCGCCGCACCCGTTTGTATGGCGCCAGATGCTCACGGGCAAAGGCGAGGATGTGCGCGGCCAGCTCCGCACTGCCGGGGGCGTCGTGGGCCAGGATCAGGAATGCTTTCGGCACCGCCAGACGCAGCGGATCCGGGCTGGGCACCACGGCCACTTCCATCACCGCCGGGTGTTCGATCAGCGCGCTCTCCAGTTCGAACGGGCTGATGCGGTAGTCGGAGGCCTTGAACACATCATCGGCACGGCCAACAAAGGTGATGTAGCCGTCGCTGTCGATCTGCGCGGTATCGCCGGTGCGGTAATAGCCGTCGCGCATTACTTCGGCGGTTTTTTCCGGGCTGTCTTCGTAGCACAGCATCAGGCCAAGCGGACGCACCTCCAGGGGCAGGGCCACTTCGCCTTCGCTGGCGGGCAGGCCGTCGGGGTCGAGCAGCGCGACCTGGTAGCCCGGCAGCGGACGGCCCATGGAGCCCGGCTTGAGCCACTGGCCGGGGGTGTTGCCGACCAGCGCGGTGGTTTCCGATTGGCCGAAGCCATCGCGCAGCGGCAAGCCCCAGGCCTGCTGGATCTGCTCGATGATTTCCGGGTTCAGCGGCTCGCCGGCCCCCACCAGCTCGCGCAGGCTCAGGCGCGCCTTGTGGCTGCCCAGGTCTTCCTGGATCAGCATGCGCCACACGGTAGGCGGGGCGCACAGGCTGGTCACGCCGTAACGCGCCAGCGCGCCGAGCAGTGCCGGCGCGCTGAACCGCGCGACGTTATGGATAAAGATGCACGCACCGGCATTCCACGGCGCGAACAGGCAGCTCCAGGCATGCTTGGCCCAGCCGGGAGAGGAAATATTGAGGTGCAGATCGCCGGGCTGCAGGCCGATCCAGTACATCGTCGACAGATGCCCCACCGGGTAGCTCTGGTGGCTGTGCAAGACCATTTTTGGTTTGGAGGTGGTGCCGGAGGTGAAGTACAGCAGCATCGGGTCGGTGGCCAGGGTGCGGCCATCGGCCTCGAACTGCTGGGGGTGTTCGAAGGCGGCGTGGTGCGCGACCCAACCGGCAGGCGCCGCGCCCACGCAGACGCGCGTGCAGCCATCGCCCAGGCCGGCGAACTTGTCGACATGCGCCGCGCCGACCACCAGATGGCGCACCTGGCCGCGCTCGATACGGTCGCGCAAATCATCCGGGTTGAGCAGCGCCGTGGCGGGAATCACCACCGCCCCCAGCTTGAACGCGGCGAGCATGGTTTCCCACAGTGCCACATCGTTGCCGAGCATCAACAACACCCGTTCGCCACGGCGTACCCCAAGGGCGCGCAGATGGTTGGCCACCTGATTGGAGCGCGCCGCCAGTTGCTGGAAGCTGTAGCGCTGCTCGCTGCCGTCCTCTTCGACGATCCACAACGCGTTGGCCGAATTGCCCTCGGCCATCACATCGAAATAGTCCAGCGCCCAGTTGAACGTCTCCAGCTGTGGCCAGCGGAAGTCGCGAACGGCGGTGGTGTAGTCGGTACGGTGTGTGAGGAGAAAATCCCGGGCGGCCAGGAAGGGATGCGTCATGGTCGGTGTCCTTGATTATTGTTGTAGGGACAGTGTTGTCTTCGGTATGGGCCGAGTATAGGCACGCATAAATCTGAAGATGAACGCTCAAAAACACCGGTACGTTGTGCAAAAAAGTCAGGGGTGAGCCGTTGGCTTGATGATAAGCACGAGAAGCGTGCTGCATTTTTTCTTCACGCTTGCTCGCCGGGCTATTCGGTCTGCAGCAACAAATGCACCTCAATGACGGGGTCGCCCATCAGCTTCAGCGGGACGCGTTCGCCGATCACGTCTTTGTTGGCCGGCTCCACCCACACGCTCAACGGGCCGCCGAGTACGTCGGCCAGGGTCAGTTCGAAATCGAACTGGGTCATGGCATTGCTGACGCAGTTGGCGCAGGTCTGGACTTCCACGGGTTGAAACAGCGCGCGGGTGGCGATGGTCTTGCCGTCCTTTTGCAAGTGCACCGAAAAGGTCCCCGGGATTTTCAACCGATTGATACCACTGACCCGCACGTTGACGCGGTCGGCCGCCACCGTAAACGCTTTGGAAGCGGCGAGCGTGCGCGAGGTCTTGACCGTGAAGGCGACACGCGCAGCGGCGGCAGGGGGGGCATAGTCGACGTCGAGCTGGGTCACCGAGTTGATGACCCCCAGGGTGTCCAGCTCAGGCGGGTTGCGGGTGAAGGGGTTCAGGGCCTGCAACGCAGGGTCGTTAAAGAGCTGGTAGCTGAACGAGTCGCTGACCTCATTGATGGTGGTGAGCAAACCGTGCAGGTCGGTGGCCTGCATGCTCTTCTGCCATTCCCAGAACAATCGGTCCCAATTGCAATGGAAGAACCAGAACACCGGGTCGAACGCAGCCACTTCCTGGGCCTGCATGGTCGTGCCGATCGAGTTGTGGCCGCCATCGTGGGCGCTGATGATGGTGTTATGGGCAGCGCCGGACCACCAGCCATGAAAATCTTCCCAGTCGGTTTTGCCCATGGCGCGGTTGATGTCGCCTGTCACATCGTTATCGAGCAGGTTTTGGGCGATCTGCTCATAGGGAAAGCGCGTGGTCGTGTAGCCCTGCGGATAACCCGGTCCGACGGCGTGGGGCAGCGTGTAGTGATCGAAAGGCGCGCTTTTGAGCACTTCGGGAAACGGCGCGGTAAGGTCCCAGTAGGGCAGGGTCACGTTTTCGCAGCCGGGTACCGCGCGCAAGGCATTTTCAAAGCTGACCAGGTAGGCGCGGTGCCAAGGGTTGTAGCCGGGCACATGGTGCATGCAGTAGGTGTTTGGCGCGGGAAACCAGTGATACCCCGCCTGCACGAAAAAGCTGTTGGGCTCGCTCGGGTCCATGGCCATGATCGTCGCGAACGCGTGCTTGAGCAGCGCCAGTTCTTGATCGGACAAGGTGGTGATGTCCTTGCGCAGCCGGGAGGCGGGCACGTTTGCGGTGAGCAGGGTGCGCGCGCTGAACTCGAGCGCGCCGCTGGCCGGCACGCCCTTTGGGTAGCCGGCGTTCATCCAGTTGAGAAAGGTGGCAACCCAGTCGGGCGCCCAGGGCCGCCCCATCGGCATGTTGCCCGCCGCGACCTGTTGGTAGATGTTGCCAGCGTGGTTCATCACGGTTTCGTAGCTGGCAAGGTCAAGGCCCTGGGCGGCCATGCACTGACGGTCCGGGGTGCTGAACATGTCGCGGATGTGTCCATACCAGGTTGGCTGGGTCACGGCGGTGGGGGTGGTCATGTCCGACTCCTTGTCGTCAGTGTGTGTGGCTGTCCGCCGGCTCATCGGCTGTGTGTTTCATGCCGGCCATGCCAATCCCGCCGCCCTTGGCCGTCAGGTCGGGGACGATCTGGATATTGGTCATCATGCCGGCGTCCTCGTGGTCGAGGATGTGGCAGTGAATGACAAACTCGCCGATGTAGCGGTCGTAGTGGGTACGTACCAGCACCTGGTAGTCGTTCTGCACGAAGACGGTGTCCTTGAACTGGTGCCACATCCCGCAATACTGGTTCTGCAGCCCACGTTCGTCGGGCGGCACCAGGCATTCGCCATTGGGGCCGAAGATACTTTTGGCAGGTTCGCCAGGCTTGGTGTAGAGCACATCCATGATCTGGAACGGGTTGACGTGGATATGAAAAATATGAGGTTCGACTTGTGAGGTCAGCACCCAGTCGTCCGTCGTGTTGACCTGGCGGGTAAAGTCGATGCGGTCCGGGTCGTAGACCTTGTAGTTGATATAGAAGCCAAACTTGCCGCCCGCCGTCGGCGGTGCATTGCCGATGAAGAAGTCGGCTTTCTGGATGTCGCTGTTGACCACGGCGTCTTGCAGGGTGTCCATCCCGCGCCAGGGCGTCAGGTCACCGGTGCGCAGGCCTTCGAGGGCGGCGGCGGGCAGTGCCGGGTTGGCTTTGTTCGCGTCGTAGAGGGCTTGTTGGATGTACTGTTGCGGGTCGTCGGTAACCACGTTGCCGCCCGAGACGATCACGGTGGCGAGCAATTGGGTTTCATTCGGGCCCTGGCCGCCGCCGCCCGCGTTGGCGCGTTCGGCCGGGGTCGCGGCCTGGTTGAGGATGCAATAGGTGCCGTCGCGCGGGAACATCAGCAGGACGTCGCTGCGATAGCCGGGCTGCAGGAAGTTGCTGCCGATACCGCCGCTGACACTCTTTTTATTCAGGCCAATAGGACGGATGGCCGTGCGTGTGAGGCCATCGGCGGCGATTTCGAATTGTGGTACCAGCTCAACCGGTTCAGTGGAGTCGGGCAGGGTGCTCGGGCACAGCTCAGTCAGCGTGGCGGCTTGTTGTTTAGGCGTGCCGCCGAGCACGCCTTTGAGGGCCTGGAGCGCCTTGGGGCTCTGGGTGTTCATCGGCACGATCTGCAAGTTGACGGTGTCGTGGATACCGCCGTGAATAAAGCGCCAGCGCTGAATCTCGCCGGCGGCGATGCCCTGCAAGGTCGGTTGCACCGCCCCGTTGATGCTGGTGAAGCGACCGCTCTCGTCCCATACCGTGGCTGAGGCAAGCTGTTTGCTGAAGTCCTCCACGACACCGGTCTTGCCCGTGGGGCAGGTCCAGGTGCCGTCCGGTTGTTTGATGATGGCGCCCTGGTCGTCAAAGCATGCATAAGGGATCTGCTGGAACAAAAACACTTGCTCGGTCAGCGGCGTGCCGGTGGCGGTCTTGAGAACGGTGTCAATGTCGCCAGGCTTACCGCCGGTATAGGGGCGGTCGCCGCGTACGATCAACGCACCGGCTGCGCCGCTGGCCACCTGCAATGCGGTGGAGCCATGGCGGTGTGCGTGGTACCAGAAGGTGCCCGACGGGTGATCGGTGGGGATGTTCACCTCGTACTCGAATTTCGTCTGCGGCGCGATGTTCAACAGCACGTTGTCGCTATTGCCCGAAGGCGAAACGTGCAGGCCGTGGTAGTGCAGGTTGATCGTGTTGAAGCAGCCCGGCTTGCCACCGGCCGGGTCGGTGCCGCCCGGGCAGCTCGGATCGTTTTTATCCAGTTGGTTGTCCAGGTGCACGCGCAGGGTATTGCCCGGTTTCACATCGATAAGCGGCCCCGACAGGCAACCGCCATAGGCGCGCAGGCGGACCTTGTCCTTGGCACCGTCGGCGTTGCCAGGGTTGGCGATCTCATTGTCGCGCTGCTGCACTTGCAGATTGAGTTCCACGGTCTGGCCGTCACGCGTGATGTCACCGGCAGGGTTGCAGCCGGTTTCGGGGACGGCGAGGGCGGTGGATTTCAAGGTGCCGGGCGGGGCTTTCTCCGTGAGCCTGGGCGGTGCCAGGAACGGCTGGGCCGTGAGCTCGGCGAAGGCGGCCGGAACCGTCGTGCAGGCCATCAGCCCGGCCAGGACGATACGAAACGAAGTCATGGTGCTCTCCCTGCGCCATTGCGCAAATACTGCCCGCAGCCGGACGGCCGCGTGTCCTTTGATCAGCAACATCGAGTGACGGTGGTAACGCCTGCGGGTCAGCCAGACCCTGCGCTGCTGGCAAAGTGCCTGCCTGCCAGGTGCTGGGAGCGTAGTTGGCGTTTGGCGTTCTGCAAGGTGCTTTTATAAAGAGCGGGGTACGCCAGTCATCCGGTGAACCTGAAACCTCCCGACAGCGCGTCCTTCAAATACCCCACCAACACACTCACCGACTTCGGCACATGGGGCGAATACGGCCGGATCAGGTAGATCTCATCGGCAAACGCGCCCTTGAGCGTCCAGCCCTTGAGCACCTGCACCAGCGTGCCGCTGGCCAGCGCGGCATGGGCGCTGAAGTCCGGGAGCAGGGCGATGCCCAAGTGGTTGAGCGCCGCGTCGCGCAGGGCTTCGCTGTTGTTGGTGGCGAAGCTGCCGGCGATGGGCACGGTGAGGTGCTCTACCTGTTTGCCGCCGCGCTCGAAGGTCCAGGCGGGTTGATCGGTGCCCCGTGGGTAGAACAGGCAGTTGTGCGCCGACAGGTCCGCCGGTTCGCGGGGGTCGCCGTGGCGTTGCAGGTAATCGCGGGTGGCCACCAGCACTGAGCCGGTGTCGCACAGCTTCCAGGCCACGTGGGTTTCCGGCACCTGGAAGCCGTGGCGCACCGCCAGGTCATAGCCCTCGGCGGCCAGCGAACTCAAGGCATCCGACACATCAAGTTGGATCCGCACCTGGGGGTACTGCTGCAAAAACGCCGACAGGTGCGGCACCAGTTGCTGCCTGGCGAACGCCACCGGCGCGGTCAGGCGCACCAGCCCGCGAATCTCACCGACCGCATCACGCACCGACGAGAAGCTGCGGGCGATCTGCGCGTAGGCGCTGCGCACTTCACGGGTCAACGACAGCCCGGCGTCCGTCAGCCGCACACTGCGCGTGGTGCGGGTGACCAACTGCGTGCCGGTGGCCTTCTCCAGATCAGAGATACGCTGGCTCACCGCCGATTTGCTCACCCCAAGGCGCGCGGCGGCGGCGGTGTAGGTGCCGTGTTCTTCCAGCACTGAAAGCCAGTGGATATGGGTCCACAGGCTTTCGATCTCAGATTTTTCCATGTGCCGATTGTTCGCTGTTATGGACAATAAGTTCAGGATTCTGCTCTGGTTTGGAACAAAGCGAAAGCCTATCGTGGGTCCCAACGCTACCCACCTGGATCGACTGCCATGACGACAACAATCGAGCACTACATCAACGACCAGCGCGTGTCCCGCGATGATCGCTATCAGGACGTCTACAACCCGGCCACCGGCGAAAAAACCGCGCGCGTCGCGCTGGCCAGCCGCCAGACCGTGGCCGAAGCCGTCGCCGCCGCCCAGGCCGCGTTCGCCGATTGGGCCGACACGCCGCCGATCCGCCGCGCCCGCGTGCTGTTCCAATACCTGCACCTGCTGCGCGAGCGCAAGGATGACCTGGCGCGCATCATCGTCGCCGAGCACGGCAAGGTATTCACCGATGCCCAGGGCGAAGTCGACCGAGGCATCGACATTCTCGAGTTCGCCTGCGGCATTCCCAACCTGCTCAAGGGCGAGCACTCCGACCAGGTTTCCCGTGGCATGGACAACTGGACCCTGCGCCAGCCCCTGGGCGTGGTGGCCGGCGTGACCCCGTTCAACTTCCCGGTGATGGTGCCGATGTGGATGTACCCGATCGCCATCGCGGCGGGCAACACCTTCATCCTCAAACCAAGCCCCACCGACCCGAGCGCTTCGCTGTTCATGGCCGAGCTGCTGCGTGAAGCCGGCCTGCCCAAAGGCGTGTTCAACGTGGTGCAGGGCGATAAGGAGTCGGTGGACGCACTGATCGAACACCCGGACGTCAAGGCCGTGAGCTTTGTCGGCTCGACGCCGATTGCCCAATACATCTACGAAACCGGTGCCCGTCACGGCAAGCGCGTGCAAGGCCTGGGCGGCGCAAAAAACCACATGGTGGTGATGCCCGACGCGGATATCGAGAAGACCGTCGACGCGCTGATGGGCGCCGCGTACGGCAGCGCCGGCGAGCGCTGCATGGCCATCTCGGTGGCAGTACTGGTGGGCGACGTGGGTGACAAAGTCATCGCTGCGTTGACCGAACGCGCCAAGCACCTGCGCATCACCGACGGCCGCGATCTGAAAGCCGAAATGGGCCCGATTGTGTCCCGCGCCGCGCTGGAGCGCATCAGCGGCTACATCGAACAAGGCGTGCAGGCCGGCGCGCACCTGCTGCTCGATGGCCGTGACTACGTGCCTTCGGAAGCGGGCCTGGAGAACGGCTTCTGGCTCGGCGCGACGTTGTTCGACCACGTGACCCAAGAGATGAGCATCTACCGCGAAGAAATCTTCGGCCCGGTGCTGGCATGCGTGCGGGTGAACGACTTCGGCGAGGCGATAAAACTGGTCAACGAGCATGAGTTCGGCAACGGCGTCAGTTGCTTCACCCGCGACGGCAACATTGCCCGTGAATTTGCCCGGCGTATCCAGGTGGGCATGGTCGGCATCAACGTGCCGATCCCGGTGCCGATGGCCTGGCACGGGTTTGGCGGCTGGAAGAAGAGCCTGTTCGGCGACATGCACGCGTACGGCACTGAGGGTGTGCGGTTCTACACCAAGCAGAAGTCGATCATGCAGCGCTGGTCGGAGAGCATCGAGCAGGGCGCAGAGTTTGCGATGCCGGTCTCCAAATAACGCACGACGGCAGAAGGCCCACGGTGGAAGGGGGAGAGCCCCGCCCGCCGTGGGCCTTTTTTTCATGAGGGTTGACGGCAAAGCGAATGCCGAATACTGTATATAAACACAGTGTTTAAGTGACGGTCACCCAGGATGGGTCACGTCAGTCACACCAGCCACTGTGTACAGGTAATGAATTGACTCACCGGTATTATTAAAAGGACTTAATTATGAAACACGCCACGATTATCCCCACTCGCTGGACGCGCGCTGATGCGCTCAAAGTGAATGAAAACGACCCGACCACGACCCAGCCTTTGGTGCCTGCTGACTTTCCAGTGATGAGCGACACACTGTTTATCTGGGACACCATGCCGTTGCGTACGCTCGATGGCACGGTGGTTTCGGTCAACGGCTGGTCCGTCATCTTCACCCTCACGGCTGACCGTCGCCCCCACGATCCACAGTTCATCAATGCCGATGGCCGTTACGACATCAAGCGCGATTGGGAAGATCGCCATGGCCATGCGCGCATCTGCTACTGGTACTCGCGCACCGGCAAGGACTGGATCTTCGGCGGCCGGGTCATGGCCGAAGGGGTTTCACCGACCACCCGTGAATGGGCCGGCACGCCGATCCTGCTCAATAACAACGGCGACATCGACCTGTATTACACCTGCGTCACCCCGGGTGCGACGATCGCCAAGGTCAGAGGCCAGGTGGTTACGTCCGACAGCGGTGTCGAGCTGCACGGCTTTACCCAGGTCAAGGCGCTTTTCGAAGCCGACGGCACCTATTACCAAACCGAAGCGCAGAACGCGACCTGGAATTTTCGTGATCCCAGCCCGTTCATCGACCCGGTGGATGGCAAGTTGTACATGGTGTTTGAAGGCAACGTGGCCGGCGAGCGCGGCACTCACGAAGTGGGTCCGAATGAGCTGGGGCTGGTGCCGCCGGGGCATGAAGACGTGGGCGGTGCGCGCTATCAGGTCGGTTGCATCGGCATCGCCGTCGCCAAGGACCTTGAGGGTGACGAGTGGGAAATCCTCCCGCCGCTGGTCACTGCCGTGGGGGTGAACGATCAAACCGAGCGGCCGCATTATGTGTTCCAGGACGGCAAGTATTACCTGTTCACCATCAGTCATAAATTCACCTACGCCGATAGGGTGACCGGCCCTGATGGTGTTTACGGTTTTGTCGGCGACCGTCTGTTTGGCCCTTACACCCCGATGAACGCCTCCGGGCTGGTACTCGGCAATCCGCCTTCGCAGCCGTTCCAGACCTATTCGCACTGCGTGATGCCCAATGGCCTGGTAACGTCCTTTATCGACAGCGTGCCCACCCAGGGTGATGACTACCGCATCGGCGGTACCGAAGCGCCCACGGTCAGGATTGTATTGAAGGGTGATCGCTCGTTTGTGCAGGAGTCTTATGACTACGGTTACATCCCGGCGATGCGCGATGTGGTGTTGAGTCAGTGACTGTCAGCCTGATTCATCCGGCGTAAACCGATCCCACTGTGGGAGGGGGCTTGCTCCCGATGGCGGCGGGTCAGTCACTGTAAATAGCGACTGACCCGCCGTTATCGGGGCAAGCCCCTTCGCGTTTTATCAGCCGCGTTTGAGGCCATCTCCAACGCGCAGGCGTTCGTTGACGCAGTGCGCTGCGCGCCCTCAAGTCCCCGCCCCGCGAGCCGATACAGGCACTAGCACCCCAAGCGCTCCCGAGCTCGGACGTGCACGCCTGGTCGTCGCTCAGGTCAACGAATAAAAATCAAAAGGGGTCGCCATGACCATATTGCAGCGTGTGATCGGCGGATTTGCGGTGTTGGTGCTGTTGCTGCTGATCATGGCCGGGATCAGCTATCAGAACACCCAGTCCATCAGCGGTCGCCTGGCCATTATCACCGGTCAGTCGGCGCCCTTGAGCCGGGCCGCCAGTGAGTTGTACGTGCACTTGCTGCGCGCCAACCAGGCGTTGCTGGCCATTCAGATCAGCACCGACCCCAAGCAGATCGAGGACGGTAAACGCCCGTTCACCGAGAGCATCGCCCAGTTCAATCAATTGCTCGACAGCACCCTTGCCTACACCGGCGAGCATGACGCGCTGCGGGCGAACCTGGCGCAGCAGCGTCAACAGGTCGCGGCCTACGCCGAACAGGCGCAAGCGTTGATGACCTCTCACTTGCAGCATGTGCAGCAAGTGGTGCTGACGCGCAAACTGCAAGGCTACAGCAGCGCGCAGGCGATGCAACTGACCAGCTATTTGCGTGATTACGTCGCGCAGGCCCGCAGTGCCGGCGAGCCGCAGCAGGTGGCCGCCGCCGAAAAACTGCTGTTGGAAGTCAACAAATCCTACGATGGCTTCGCGGCCCATGCCGTCACGCCGGCCATTGATAAATTGCAGCGTGTGCTTAACCTTCAGGACGAAGTGATCAGCACGCGCGCCCAGGCCCTGACGGAGATTGACCCGAGGGTCGGGCGGATCGCCGGCATTATGGTCAACCGCCTGCTCACCGACCTGACCGCGCCTGACGGTCTGTTCCAGGCCTACCAGGCCGAGGCGAAACTCGCCGCACAGGTGCAGCAACAACGCGATGCGGTTGACGCGACGCTCAAAGCCACCCTGGCGCGGATTGGCGAGTTTGGCAGCCAGTCCCTGGAGGTCGCCAACCAGGCCAGTCACTCGGCCAATGCCACCATCGGCACCAGCCGCAGCCTGCTGTTGATCGCGTGCGTGCTGGCGGTACTGGCGGCGGTGGCGATTGGCACATGGGTCGCCTTCAGCCTGCGACGTCCGTTGGCGGCATTTCGCGAAGTGCTCAAAACGCTCACCGCCGGGGACATGCGGGTCAGTTTCGATGTCAGCCGCAAAGATGAGTTCGGGGAGTTGGGCGGTTACCTGAACGAATTGACCAAGGCCCTGCAGACAACCTTCCGTGAATTAATCAGCTCTGCCGATGCGCTTGCCGTGACCGCGGGGAGCAACGCCTTGAACAGCGAGCAGACCACCCGCGTGGTTGATGAGCAGAAGGACCGCCTGCAATCGGCGGCCTCGGCCATGACGCAGATGGAAAGCACGGTCGAAGAGGTGGCGCGGCGCGCGCAGGACACGCGCCAGGCGGTGGACGATACCAGTGAGCTCACGCACAAGGTGCAGGAGCGCGTGGCCGAGACCATCGTCAATATCCGCCAGCAGGCCGACCAGGTGAACAAAGCCACGCAAGTCACCGACGAGCTGCAGAAATACGGACAGAACATCGAGGGCATTGTGGTCGCCATTCGCACCATTGCCGAACAGACCAACCTGCTGGCCCTGAATGCGGCGATCGAAGCGGCCCGTGCCGGCGAGCAAGGACGCGGCTTTGCCGTCGTGGCCGATGAAGTGCGCTCCCTGGCCAGCCGTACCCAGGCCTCCACCAGCGAAATCCAGGACATGATCGGGCTCATGCAGGAAAAAATTCATTCGGTGGTGCACGTCATGAACGAAAGCCAGGCGCAGTCCAGCCAATGTGTGTCGCTGGCCTCGGGCGCCGGTGATCTGTTGCTGTCCATGAGTGGCGCGGTCGACAGTATCCGCGACATGAATATCCAGATCGCCGCCGCCACCGAACAGCAAAGCGCCACGGTGCAGGAAACCAGTCGGATGGTCATCCAGATCAACGATTCGGCGCAACTGACGGCAAACGGCGCCGAGCAGTCCGCCGTCAGCAGCCAGGCGCTGTCGGACATGGCCAAAGTGCAGCGTGAGCTGCTCCATCATTTCAGCGTTTGAGCCGCAGGAGTCAGAACATGAAAGCATGGTTAATGCTCGCGCTGGGGGCGACGCTGTTCGTTCCGGGCCCCACCCAGGCCGCCACGCCCTTGCTGGGGGTGGCGATGGCAAAGTACGACGATAATTTCCAGACCCTGCTGCGCAATGGCGTGCAGCAGCAGGCCGGCGTCATGAACGCCGACATTTTTATGGAAAACGGCAAGGACAGCGTCGATTTGCAGATGCGTCAGTTCCGCAACCTGGTCAATTCCAAGGTGGACGCGATTATTGTCGCGATGGTGGACGGCAAGAGTGCGGCGCAAATGATACAACTGGCCTCGCAGGCCAAGATCCCGCTGGTGTTCGTCAACCGTAACCCGAACCCGCAAACCTGGCCGGCGCAGACCGCGTTTGTCGGCTCCAATGAGCTGGAGTCCGGTACGTTGCAGATGGAAGAACTGGCGCGGCGTGCCGGTTATAAAGGCAACGTGGTGATTCTGGTGGGTGACCCGGCTAACGCTTCCTCTTTGATGCGCACCGAGGACGTGGAAAAAGTGGTCGCCAAGTACCCGGATATGAAAGTCGTACAGAAAAAGGTCGGGAACTGGGAGCGAAGCCAGGCCGCCACGATTGTCATTGACTGGGTCAAGCAGGGCGTGGATTTTTCGATCATCGCCGCCAATAACGACGAGATGGCGATCGGCGCGATCATGGGGCTGGAAAAGGCCGGCAAGCAGGCCAAGGACTATTGGGTTGGCGGCATCGACGGCACACCGGACGGTTTGAAATTGATGGCGGAGGGCAAGATGGCGGTCAGCGTGTTCCAGGATGCCGCCGGCCAGGCCAGCGGCGCCGTGGACACCGCGCTGCGTCTTGTGCGTGGCGAAGCGCTGGAGTCGACGGTGGTGTGGGTGCCGTTCAAGCTGATCACGCCGGAGAATCGCCAGGCGTTTGAATAAGCCTGGCCACCTCGATCCAACGTTGGAATGCAATCAGCTGTGGGAGGGGCAAGGCCCCTCACACATTTCTAACCGCGTTTAGGGCGAGGGCTTCATGCACTCTATGGAGCGATCCGCCGTGCTCTTGGCCATCTCCAGCAAATGCCACACCGCCAGAATCTTCGCCCGTTCCGGGCTTTCCAGTTGCTCCCCACAATCAAGCGCAGTCGCCGACGCGCTGTCCAGCAAACTGGCGGTGTAGAGCAGGGCGTCTTCGAAGCTCAGGTCTTCGTTGATCGAGTGGAAACCTTGGGTAGGCAACTAATGGTCGATGACGCGGTTGAAGGCGGCGCGGTCCTTGGCGTGGGCAAACGGGGGATCTGGCAGGACTTTATTCATGGTGCAATTCCTTGTGTGATTAGGTACCGACTCCCGTCGCGACTAAACGATGGGTGGCGGCTGTACGCAGGTTAGTCGACCGGCCACAAGGAGAATCCGGCGCACCCGAAGGTGCCCTGCGCACAGCCACCATAAAACTTGATGGACCATGCGCCTTGTGACATTCCGGGCGACTAAACCCGATCACTGAATTGGCAGTGACGGACCGCAGACTCGCCACCGATTCCAAGAGGCACAAGGCGGCAGGGATTGTCTAGGAAACGTCCTGCAATTAAAAGGGATGCGCCTTGCTGGCCCTTTACAAACCATGACCAAATGCCACTAACCAACAGTGGAGTGCGGTCAATGTGGGGGGAGCAAGCTCCTCCCACAGGGTTATGTGGTGTAAGTGAGAATGGGGTTTACCGCCGGCCCGCCCGCGTACTCACATCCACCCACACCGCCAGCACCAGAATGCTGCCCTTCACGATCATCTGCCAGTAGCTGTCCACGTCCAGCATTGACATGCCGTTGTCCAGACTGGTGATCACCAACGCCCCCAGCAACGCGCCATACACCGTGCCCGAGCCGCCGCGCATCGACGTCCCGCCGATAAAGCACGCGGCAATGGCATCCAGCTCGCCCATGTTGCCAGCCGACGGTGAGCCGGCCGCCAGGCGCGCGGTGTTGACCAGGCCGGCGAGGGCGCACATCACGCCCATGATGCCGAAGATCCACAGTTTTACCGCCTGCACGTTGATACCCGACAAGCGCGTGGCTTCCATGTTGCTGCCCACTGCGTACACGCGGCGGCCGAACACGGTCTGGCTGGTGACGTAGCTGAACACGCCGAGCAGCACCAGCAACAGCAGCACGGGCACGGGGATGCCGTCGTAGCTGTTGAGGGTGGTGACGAACCCGGCGAGCACCGCGCCGATCACTGCCACCCGCACCACGTCGCGCACCAGGGAGTGCGCCGATAAGCCATGCAAGGCGCGGTTGCGCCGCTGTTTCCAGGTGAGGAACAGCGTCAGCGCAAACAGCAGCAGCCCCAGGCCGACGCCCACCGTGTGCGGCAAATACCCCTGACCCACGTACACCAGCGACGGCGATACCGGCGCAATGGTCGTGCCGCCGGTGATCCCAAGCAGAATCCCGCGAAACGCCAACATGCCGCCCAGGCCGACGATGAACGACGGAATGCGCAGATAGGCGGTCATGTAGCCGTTGGCCAGGCCGATCATCAGCCCGCACAGCGCCACCAGGCTGAGGTTGGCCAGCAGCGGGATGTGATAGACCACATCCAGAATCGCCGCCAGGCCACCCAGTAAGCCCAGCAACGAGCCGACCGACAAATCGATCTCGCCGCTGATGATCACCAGCACCATGCCGCACGCCAGAATCCCGGTGATCGACATCTGCCGCAGCAGGTTCGACAGGTTACGCGGCGTGAGAAAACCGCCTTCGGTTTGCCAGCTGAAAAACAGCCAGATCACCGCCACGGCGATCACCAGGGCGAGCATTTTGTAGCGGGTAAACAGCTGTTTGAGCTGAGTCATCTACGCGGTCTTCCGATCGTTATTGTTTTGGCTGAGCGCGGCGGCGAGCACCTGTTCCTGGGTGAGGCCCTCGTTGATAAAGTCGCCGCGCAACTGGCCGTCACCGATCACCAGCACGCGGTTGGACACGCCGAGCACTTCGGCCAGTTCCGAGGACACCATGATGATCGACACACCCTCGGCCGCCAGCGCGCCCATCAGTTTGTAGATCTCGTACTTGGCGCCTACGTCCACCCCGCGCGTGGGTTCGTCGAGGATCAATACCTTGGGCCTGGCCATGAGCATTTTCGCCAGCACGGCCTTTTGCTGATTGCCGCCGGACAGGCTGGTGATCGGTAAAAACGGGCTGGAGGTCTTCAGGTGCATGCGCGCGATCTGCTGGTCGATGCTGCCCAATTCGGCTTCTGCATCGATGCGGCTCAGGTGTGCATAGCTCTCCAGCACTGTCAGAGTGATGTTATGGCCGACGCCCAGGTCGGGGATGATGCCCTGGCGCTTGCGGTCTTCGGGCACCATGCACAACCCGGCGCGGATCGATTTGAGCGGCGTGCGGGTGTCGATCACTTGGCCGTCCAGCCACACCTCGGCGCTGTAGCGACCGGGGTAGGCACCGAACAGCGCCGAGACCAGCTCCGTGCGCCCGGCGCCCACCAGCCCGGCAATACCGAGGATCTCACCGCGCTTGAGCACAAACGAAATATCGTCGACGCGCTTGCGCCGGGGGTTGTCGACGTCATAGCAGGTGACGTTGCGCGCCTCGAAAATCACCTCGCCCACCGCATGGGGTTCGGTGGGGTAGAGGTTACTCATCTCGCGGCCCACCATTTGCGTGATGATGCGGGGGATGTCCATGTCGGCCATGGCCGTGGTCGCGATGTGCTTGCCGTCGCGGATCACCGCAATGGTGTCGCACACCGCCGCCACTTCATCGAGCTTGTGGGAGATGTACACGCAGGCCACGCCCTTGGCTTTGAGGTCACGGATGATGTCCAGCAGCACCTCGATTTCCGAGCGGGTCAGGGCCGAGGAGGGTTCGTCGAGGATCAACAGGCGCGCGTGTTTGTTGAGGGCCTTGGCGATTTCCACCAATTGCTGGTAGCCCCCGCCGTACTGCGACACCGGCAACGCGACGTTCATGTCCGGCACCTTGAGTTCACGCATCAGCGCTTCGGCACGGTGGATCATCGCCGGGTAATTCATGCGTCCACCGGGCAGGGTCAGTTCGTGGCCCATAAAGATGTTTTCGGCCACCGACAGGTCGGGCACCAGGGTCAGTTCCTGGTGGATGATAACGATGCCAGCGGCCTCGGTTTCGCTGATCGACTGCGCCTTGAGCGGCTGCCCGTCCCAGAGGATCTCGCCCTCCCAGGTGCCGTACGGATACACCGCCGACAGCACCTTCATCAGGGTGGATTTACCGGCACCGTTTTCACCGCACAGGCCGACGCATTCCCCCGGCCGCACCTTGATATCGATGCCGTTCAGCGCATTGACACCGCCAAAGGTTTTGACGATGCCGTTCATTTGCAACAGATAGTCTGCGGTCATGGCGCTCACTGCCCGCCGATCTGCTCTTTGGTATAAAACCCGTCCTTTTCCAACAGGTCGATGTTGGCTTTGGTCAGCGGCGTCGGGGTGAGCAGGATGGTGTCGACTTTTTTGCTGCCGTTGTCGTATTGCGAGCTGTAGGTGGGCTTTTCGTTACGCGCCAACTGTACCGACAGCTTGGCGGCTTCGGTCGCGATCAGCTTGAGGGGCTTGTACACGGTCATGGTCTGGGTGCCGTCGATCACGCGCTTGACGGCTGCCAGGTCGGCGTCTTGCCCGGAGATCGGCACCTTGCCCGCCAGTTTCTGCGCGGCCAGGGCCTGGATCGCACCGCCGGCGGTGGCGTCGTTGGAGGCGACGATGGCGTCGATCTTGTTGTTGTTACGGGTCAGGGCGTTTTCGACGATGCTCAGCGCTTCGGTAGGGTTCCATTCCTTGACCCACTGCTGGCCGACCACCTTGATGTCGCCCTTGTCGATGGCCGGTTGCAGCACTTTCATCTGGCCTTCGCGCAGCACCTTGGCATTGTTGTCGGTGGGCGCGCCGCCGAGCAGGAAATAATTGCCCTTGGGCGCGGCTTGCAGCACACCACTGGCCTGCATTTCGCCGACTTTTTCGTTATCGAAGGAGATGTAGGCGTCGATGTCGGCATTGAGGATCAGCCGGTCATAGGACACCACCTTGATCCCGGCTTTCTTGGCTTCGGCCACCGCGTTGGTCAGCACCGTGGCGTTGAACGGCACGATCACGATCACATCGACACCGCGGGAGATCAGGTTTTCGATCTGGGAGATCTGCTTTTGCTCATTGGCGTCGGCCGATTGCACGAAGACCTTGGCGTCGAGTTTTTCAGCGGCCGCCACGAAGTAATCGCGGTCGCGCGACCAGCGCTCCAGACGCAGGTCGTCGATGGAAAAGCCGATTTTCGGGTGGGCGGGGTCGGCCATGACCGGCAGGGTCAGCAGGGCCAGGGTGGTGGCGAGCAGGGTACGTTTGAATGACTTCATGGTGGCGCGTCCTTTTATTGTTGTTGGAAAAGACACAGCGTGATGCGGGTAGAACTGTAGAGCGTCCCTCGACGCTCTGTGCATGGTTTTTGTCGTGCAAATGTCACCGATAGATGAACCGATTGACCACCCCTTCAAGCATCTCCTGCCGCCCACTCACGGCCTGCGGGTTCAGCTCATGGGCAAACGCGTGCTCGGCCAGCGACGCCAGGCTGAACTCGCCCGCCAGCACCGCCTTGCCCAGCGGCTGCTGCCAGCCGGCATAACGCTGGTCCTTGAATTGCTGCAACTGGTCGTTTTGTACCATGGCTGCCGCGCGTTCCAGGGCCAGGGCCAGGGTGTCCATGGCGGCGACGTGACCGTAGAACAGGTCGATCTCGTCCAGGCTCTGGCGGCGCACCTTGGAGTCGAAGTTATAGCCGCCATTCTTGAAGCCGCCAGCCTTGAGGATTTCATAGGTGGCCAGGGTCATCTCTTCGACGCTGTTGGGGAACTGGTCGGTGTCCCAGCCGTTCTGCGGGTCGCCGCGGTTGGCGTCAATGCTGCCGAAGATCCCCAGGGACACAGCGGTGGCAATCTCATGCTGAAAACTGTGCCCGGCCAGGGTGGCGTGGTTGGCCTCGATATTCACCTTGATCTCGTGTTCCAGGCCGTACTCATGCAGGAAGCCGAACACCGTGGCGCTGTCGTAATCGTATTGGTGCTTGGTCGGCTCCTGGGGCTTGGGTTCGATCAGCAGGTCACCCTTAAAGCCGATGTTGTGCTTGTGCTCCACCACCATGCGCATAAAGCGCCCAAGCTGTTCGCGCTCGCGCTTGAGGTCGGTATTGAGCAGGGTTTCATACCCTTCGCGACCGCCCCATAGCACGTAGTTGGAACCCTTGAGTCGCAGGGTGGCGTTCATCGCGCTGAACACCTGGGCGGCGGCGTAGGCAAACACCTCCGGGTCCGGGTTGCTCGCGGCGCCGGCGGCAAAGCGCGGGTTGCTGAAGCAGTTGGCGGTGCCCCACAACAGCTTGATGCCGGTCTGTTCCTGATGGCGCTCCAGGTGGTCGACCATCTGCGCAAAGTGGTTGCGGTACTCCTTGAGCGAGCTGCCTTCGGGGGCGACGTCGGTGTCGTGAAAACTGTAGTAGTCGATGCCCAGCTTGGAAAAAAACTCAAAGGCCGCGTCTGCCTTGCCGATTGCCAGCTCCATAGGGTCGCCGCTGCGCTGCCAGGGCCGCTTGAAGGTGCCCGAACCAAACACATCCGCCCCTGGCCACACGAAGGTGTGCCAGTAACAGACCGCCATGCGCAGGTGCTCGCGCATGGGTTTGCCGAGGATCAGCTTGTCGGCATCGTAATGGCGAAAGGCGAGGGGGGCGTCGCTGCCGGGGCCTTCGAAGCGAACCTTCTCGACACCTGGGAAGTACGGCATGGCGTTTTCCTTATTGTTCTTGGCGGTGTCTGGATACTAGCAACGGCGTTGGAGGGGCTGATTATGAAAATCACCAAAGGAGGGTGCGATTTTGAGTGGCGCGCTCAGAACGGCTCAAGGAGTACATGATTTAGGGAAACGTCTGACTTTACGGTGAGTAAATGCCTCCTCAGAGTTTTGTGTGCCAGCCAACTAAACCCGAATTAAGGAAAGAGATATGAGTGCATCGCTCCCGTTGCGATATACCAATGACGTATCCGCGGAGTTTCTTAATCAATTAAATAAATCGCCCTTCACCGAACAGCAATTATCCAACTTTAATGAGCGCGCTTTGGCGCGGTTCAAAGAACAGCGGGCCTATCAGAACGCTCATCTCGCTTGGTGGAGGACTTTCTCCCGCCCAATGAACGACGAAACAACAGGCGCGGCGCTGCATGACCCCGTGCAGTGACGTGTGAACGTTCTCGGACCGTAAGTCCATTGCAGACTGCAAACAGATAAGGGGGCGGTGAGTCGGGCTACCAAATATATGAAAGCGGGCGGTTATATTGGGATTGGTCTTGGTGGGGTGTCTTCGTTGTTGGCTATCGAGCAGGTGTGCAGCGATGACCCGGGAGCGGCCTGTGAGAAGATCAAGTTTACTGAAGGCGGAAAGTTCACTGGGTCTACCTTCGCTGGAACGCTAGGTGGTGCGATAGCCGGTTCTGCCAGTGGCCCAGTCTGCGTGGAAATTGGTGCAGTTACAGGAGGTCTCGGAAGTGTTGTCTGTGTCGCGGCCAGAGTGGGAACTGGTGCATGGGCGGGCACGACTGTCGGAGGAAAGGCTGGCGAAACTATCGGTGAGAAACTTTACGAAGTTACTCAACCGCGTGGCCAAGGGCTTCGGTCCAAATCGGAGAACTGGATCCGCTTGATCTTGAGAACTTCCCACCCCACCTGAAACGTCGCTTGATCATCAACTTGACGGTGAAGGTTATCGCCTTTATTTGGATGATAGTTATAGCAATGCTATTGGAGTTCAGATAATTCGGGCGGGCCTCACTCGAGGCCCGCTTTCCTCAAGAATCACGCCCTGCATGCTAACCTGCACCCACCGGCCCCAGGACAAAAACAATGAAAACCCTACCGCCCGTGCACCGCATCGCCTTGCTCTTCAACGGCAGCAAAATCTACGACCGCGGCATCATCGCCGGTATCGGCAATTACCTGAGCAGTACCCGCGCCTCGTGGGACTTGTTTCTGGAGGAAGATTTTCTGTGCCGCCTTCGGGGGATCGAGCGCTGGCAGGGCGACGGCATCATTGCCGACTTCGACGACCCGTTGATCGGCGAGGCGCTGGCCGGCAGCCACTTGCCGGTGGTGGCGGTGGGCGGCTCCTATGACGATGTGCGCGCCTATCCCAAGGGCATTCCCTACGTGGCGACCGACAATTACGGGTTGATGCAGCTGGCCTACGAGCACCTGATCGAGGCCGGGCTGACGCGTTTTGCCTGTTTCAGCCTGCCCGAAGCCCAGGCCAATCGCTGGGCCCAGGAGCGCGAAAAAGCCTTTCGCCGCCTGATGCAGCGCGATGGCCTGCAGGTGCAGATCTATCGCGGCCTGGGCACCAGCGCGCCGATGTGGGACAGCGCGGTGGAGCAGCAGATCGCCTGGCTGGAAAGTCTGCCCAAACCGATCGGCATCATCGCCGTCACCGACGCCCGCGCCCGGCAGTTGCTGCAAGCCTGCCTTACCGCTGGTATCGCGGTGCCGGAGCAGGTGGCGTTGATCGGCATCGACAACGATCCGCTGACCCGCACCCTCACGCGCGTGCCGCTCAGCTCGGTGATCCAGGGCACCGAAACCATGGGCCGCACCGCCGCCGCGCTGTTGCATCAGATGCTGCACGGCAAGCCCTGCGCGGGCACGCAGATCCTGGTGCCGCCAGAGGCCATCAATGTGCAGGCTTCCAGCTTGCATCAGCCGTTGGGCAACCCGTATGTGATGCAGGCCCTGCTGTTTATCCGCCAATACGCCTGCCAGGGCATCAAGACCGCGCAGGTGGCGGCGTATGTCGGGGTGTCGCGTTCATCCCTGGAAGCGCATTTTCGCAAGGTACGCGGTTGCAGCGTGCACGACGAGATTCTGCGCTTCAAACTCGCCGCTGCAGCCAAGGGCCTGGAAAGCCGGGGCCTGGCGATTGCCGAGATTGCGGCCAAGTGCGGCTTCAAGTCGGCGCAGTACCTGCACACGGTGTTTCGTCGCGAGTTTGGCTGCACGCCAAGGGAGTATCAGCAGGGCGTGGCGTGTGAGTGAGGGCGGCGCGATGCCGAAGCATCGCGCCGACCCAGGTCAAGGCAGGGCGTAGGCGATCACGTAGTCGCCACGGTCGGTGGATTGGCGGGCACCGCCGGCGGTGACCACTACATATTGTTTGCCGGTTTTCGGCGACACGTAGGTCATCGGGCCACCTTGGCTGCCGACCGGCAGGCGGGCTTTCCAGATTTCTTCACCGTTGCCGCTGTTGAAAGCGCGCAGGTAGAAGTCCTGGGTGCCGGCGATGAAAATCAGGCCGCCCTGGGTCGACAGGGTGCCGCCAAGCGTAGGCAGGCCAATCTTGATCGGCAGGTGCATGCGGATGCCAAGGGGGCCGGTGTCTTCGACGGTGCCGACCGGTACTTGCCAGGCGATCTTTTGGGTCTTCATGTCGATGGCGGTCAGGGTGCCGAACGGCGGCGCCTGGCACGGGATGCCGGCTACCGACAGGAAGCGGTTTTTGTTCACCGCATACGGCGTGCCCTTGAGCGGTACGGCGCCCATGCCGGTGTTCAGCGCCTCACCACCGGACGCCGCCAGGGCCTTGTTCTGCGAAGGGATCATCTGGATCCACAGGCCCAGGCGCATGTCGTTGACGAAGATAAAGCCGTGCACCGGGTCGGTGGAGAGGCTGCCCCAGTTCATGCCACCCAGGGAACCGGGGAAGCTCAGGGACTTATCGGTGCCCGGCGCGGTGTACAGGCCGTCGTAGCGCATACCTTTGAAGTCGATACGGCATAGCAGCTGGTCGTACGGCGTGGCGCCCCACATGTCCGACTCGCTCAAGGTTTGCGCGCCGATCTGTGGCATGCCCACCGATTTTGGCTGGGTGGGTGAGTAAGGTTCGTTGGGAATGTTGGCGGCCTTGACCGGGACGTCCTTGACGTCAGTCAGCGGCTTGCCGGTGGCACGGTCGAGCACATAGATCTGCCCGGCCTTGGTGCCGATCACCACTGCCGGTACGGCGCTGTCGCTGCCCGGCGGGGTGAAGTCGATCAGGCTCGGTTGCATCGGCAGATCGAAGTCCCACAGGTCGTTGTGGACGGTCTGGTACACCCATTTTTCGGCGCCGGTGGAGGCGTCCAGCGCCAGCACCGAGGCGCCGTACTTGTGGTCGAGTGCGGTGCGTTCCACACCGTAGATGTCGGTGGACGAGCTGCCCATCGGCAGGAACACCGTGTTCATCAGCGGATCGTAGGACATCGGCGCCCAGCTGTTCGGCGTGCTGCGCACATAACTGCGGTCACCGGCCGGGGCCTGCTTGTCTTCAGGGTTGCCCGGGTCAAAGGCCCAGCGCATTTTGCCGCTGATCACGTCAAAACCACGAATCACGCCGCCCGGCATGTCGGTTTGCACGTTATCCGCGACGCGGCCGCCCACTACCACGGTAGTGCCGGCGATCAGTGGCGCGGAGGACAGTTGGTAGTAGCTGTCCGGCACATTGCCCAGGCCGGCTTTCAAATCCACCTGGCCGTGGGTGCCGAAGTCTTCGCAGAATTGGCCGGTGTCGGCATCGACTGCAATCAGCCGCGCGTCAATCGTATTCGTCAGCAAGCGACGCTGGCATTGCGCACCGGGCGCAACGCTGGCGGCAATGATTGGCGAGCTGTTCGGCCGGGTCGGCTGGGCGATCGGTGCGGTCGCGTCGAAGTACGCCATGCCCCGGCAACGCTGCCAGACCGCCGACTTGGCGTTGACCTCGTTTTTCCACAGCTCTTTGCCGGTGTCGGCGTCGAGGGCGATCAGGTTGTTGTGCGGGGTGCAGATGAACACTTTGTTGCCAATCTGCAGGGGCGTCAGTTGGTCTTCGGCACCGTTGCCGTCGCTGATTGCCACGTCGCCGGTGCGGTAGGTCCAGGCGACTTTGAGTGAGTTCACGGTGTCGCGGTTGATCTGGTCGAGGGCGGCGAAGCGGCTTCCGCCTTCGGTATTACCGTAGTGCGCCCAGTCTTTCTGCGCGTAGGCCGGGGCCACCGGGGCCACCGGGGTCACCCCAGGGCCGGCGCCGGTCGGGGCAACGCTTGGGTGGGCGACAAACATATTGCCTGCCGCCACCGCCACGCCCACCGCCAATACGGCGGCCACCCCATAGGCCCCGCGTGCCGGTTTACCCGCCAGCAGCGGGTACACCATCGCCACCACCAGGCCAATCACGGCAAACATGAATAGCCGCGAGAACAGCGGCCAGAACACTAGACCCACATCGGCCACCGCCCAAATGGCCGTGCCGATCAGGAACGCGGCGAACAGCCAGGCACCGGCGGGTTTGCGTCGGGCAATCAGCAGGCCGGAAACCGCCATGGCCACGCCGCCGATCAGGAAGTACCAGGAACCTCCAAGACTGACCAGTTTGGCGCCGCCGACGGCCAGCGCAAGGCCGAGCAGGGCGATGACAACGCCCAGGCCCAGCAGTAAGAATCTAGAGACGCCAGCGGCGCGCGATGCTCGTTTCATGTCGAAAGGACTCGAGTGATAGAGGGCAAAGACGCCATGTTAGCAATATAAGTAACCAGTTAGTACATTGTGGCCCGGTAATAGATTATTGCAGCGACTGCGATGATGCGCTGAGGTCACGCGGGCGTGAAGACTCCAGAAATGCAAAGGCCCCCGACGCGGAGGTCGAGGGCCTGAGGTTGAAGCTGACGCTGTGCTAGAACTTAAAGCGACCCACCAACCCCTTGAGCTGACCGGAAATATCGGTCAAGCGGCCTGAACCGGTCTGTGCCGAATGGGCAAAACCTTCGACCAGTTGCGCATCGGCATGGATCTGCGCGATGTGCCGGTTGATCTCCTCGGCCACCTGATGCTGTTCTTCGGCAGCGGTGGCGATCTGGGTGTTCTGGTCGCGGATCGAGTCCACCGAGCCTTGGATCTTATCGAAGCTGTCGCGGGCCTGCTGGATGCGTTCCACGCTGGTTTGCGATACCAACAGGCTGCCTTGCATCTGCTGCGTGACTTCCTGGGTACGGCGGGCGAGGTTGCCGAGCAGGCTGTCGATTTCACCGGTGGAGTCGGCAGTGCGGCGCGCCAGGGCGCGGACTTCGTCGGCGACCACGGCAAAGCCACGGCCCTGATCACCGGCGCGGGCGGCTTCAATCGCCGCGTTGAGCGCCAGCAGGTTGGTCTGCTCGGCAATCGAGCGGATGGTGTCGAGGATGGTGTTGATGTTCTGGCTGTCCTGCTCCAGCAACTGCATGGTCTGGGTCGACTTCTGCAGGTCTTCGCTGAGCTTGAGCACGCTGCCGGTGGCTTCGCCGATATGCTGCTGGCCGTCGTGGACATCACGGTAGCCTGCGTCGGCACTCGAGGCGGCGGCGCTGCACGAGCGGGCGACTTCGTTGGCGGTGGCCACCATTTCGTTGAACGCAGTGCTGACCAGTTCCACGGCTTCACGCTGGCGACCGGCGGCCTGGTTCATGTTGTTGGCCACCTCGCTGGTGTCGGCGGCGGCGCTTTGCAGATCGGATGATGCGTTGCCGATGCGCTGTACCAACTGCGCGATCATGCTCAGGAACTGGTTGAACCAACCTGCCAGGCTGGCGGTTTCGTCTTTGCCCTGTACCTTGAGCTGGCGTGTGAGGTCGCCTTCACCTTCGGCGATTTCCTGCAGGCCGTCGGCCACGCCACGGATCGGCCGCACGATGACACTGGCGAAGCTGGCGCCGACGATGGCGAAGACCACGGCCAGGGCCGCGGCGATGGCGGCGATCAGCCAAGTGAGGCTGGTGGCGCCGGCCATCACTTCATCGCGTTTGATCAGGCCGATAAAGCGCCAGCCCAAGTCTTTGGAGCTGACCACGTTGGCCATGTAGGCCACGCCGTCGATGTCGATCTGGGTCACGCCGTCGCCGCGCTTGGCCAGTTCGGCGTAGTTGGGTCCCAGGTCGGCCAGGGGCTTGAAGTTGTGCGTGGCATCGCTGGGGTCGACCAGCACGTTGCCATTGCCTTCCACCAGCATCAGGTAACCGCTGTCGCCCAGCTTGATGTTGCGCACCAACTCGGTGAGCTGCTTGAGCGACACGTCCAGCCCGATCACGCCGAGGATGTTGCCGCTGGCATCGGCGACGGTGTGCACGGTGCCGATCAGCACCACATCGTCCGGTGCCCAGTAGTAAGCGCCAGTGCGCACGGTGGCACCTGGCGCGGCGATGGCGGCCTTGTACCAAGGGCGCACGCGGGGGTCGTAGTTGTTGAGTTTGGTGTCGTCCGGCCAACTGGCGTAGCCGCCGTCGCTCAAGCCCAGGGACAGGTAAGCGGTGCTCGGATGGCTTTTGGCGAACTGGTCGAAAATCGCCAGCAGCTCTTTGTTGGTCTGGGTCAGGGGGATTTGCGCCGCATCGGCCCCTGCATAGCTCTTGAGGTCCTTGGCCGCGACAACGCGCGGGTCCTTGGCCACGAAGTCGACGTTCTGGCTGATGCCGTCGAAAAACTGCTTCATGCCATTGTCGATCTGGCGTATTTCGCGACCGCTGCTGTCGAGGAAATTGGCCAGGGCCCCCTCGCGCAGATTCAGCACTACCAACACGGCCACCAGGATGACCGGGAGGCACGCGATAGCCGCGAACGCCCAGGTCAACTTCTGCTTGATATTCATAACTTCACCTGCGGGTATTTATAGTTTTGGCAAGGAGAAACGCGAGTGCTGAATGCCGCATGTGTTGTTATGAGGGGAGATTGCCCATGCGTACCCTTGGTTTATCGACCGAAGCGGCACGCACTTGAGGGCGAGGCGGGTGATCAGCCGATTTGGTCGTCGGCCAGGGCGTCGCGGCGCATCGACTGCAGGTTCTTTTCGATGGTTTCGCAGATAGCTTCCATCTGGATCTGGTGTTCGCTGGAGCGGAACGGGCTCTGCAAGTCGGTGCCGATGCGTTCGATGGCCAGCAGCATAAAACCCACCACCGTCGAGGCCAGCGGGGTAAACCAGCCCAGAGATTCCACCAAGCCCACAGGCACGATCAGGCAGAACAGCGAGATAAATAGCCGTGGGAAATACACGTAAGGGTAGGGCAGCGGCGTGTTGGCGATGCGCTCCATGCCGCCCTGGGCGTTGGACAGGTCCACCAGCGTCGACTCCAGCCGCGCCAGGCGGATGCTGTCCAGGTGCCCGGCCTTGTATTCCCTGGCCAGCAACGCCGCAGAACCAGTGAGGATATCGTTGGCAAAGTTGTTGGTGGCGCCATTGCGTGCGAACTCCTCGGTGGGGATAAACGCGCGCACCTCGTCCGGACACGGCTCACCCTTGAGGTGGGCGGCCAGGCAGTTTACATAGGCCACATGGCGACGCAGCAGGGTGGATTTGACCGGGTTCACTTCGCTGCCGGGGTCGTCCAGCAGGGTCAGCACCTGGCGCGCAAAGCTGCGCGAGTTGTTGACCATGGCGCCCCACAGCGTGCGCGCTTCCCACCAGCGGTTGTAGGCGCTGCTGTTGCGAAAGCTGATCAGCACGATCAGCGCCGAACCCAGCAGGGTGAGGGGCATCAGCGGCAGGTTGACCTTGGCGTTGAGAAACAGCATGAAATCGACGGTGACGGCGATGTCCCACAGTAACAGCCAGAACAGCGACCAGCCGACGTAGCCCATGGTCTTGATGATCAGGCGGTATTTTTTGACGATGGCGGCTTTCAAACGACAACCTCGTGGCGAACGGTAAGCAACAGTGCCCTAGCTCGGACGTCCGGTTTCGGGGAAGGTTCGCCTGCGAACTGAAACGGTTAAGCCCCCCGGTTGCGTTGGAACAATTTTGGTAACGACGATGTCCTCTTGCCTAATCGCGATAGATTGCGCCCAAGGCAAAACGCCATTAGTGGTACTGACAGTGACGTGAGTGGTTGTGAGAGCAGGTTGCAGAAGCACTGCAATCGAGATCAGTGGATTTTAGTTGTTTGATCAGGGCTCTTTCTCATGTACGGCAGTTCGTTGAAGTTAAGGTTGGATCAGTCGGCACGGGTGTTTGAACGGCATGTGGATTTTGAGACCTGTATGCGCACCCATTACACCCTTTTACTGGAACCCTATTCGAAGAGGCCTTTTTTCTATAAGACGACGCTGAAGTTCAGTCGCTTGATGGTGTCTTTTACGTTGTTAAGCCACTACTTTTCACGGCCGGTGCCCTTGCTGTCCGACGTAAAAACCTTTTGCGTCGGGCGGCGGTATTGTTCCAAGAACAGCCTTGAATCGATCTTCCTGTTGTTCAGAGCGCTGGGGTTCATGAAAGTGGCCGGGTACACGGAGGACAGTCGGTTCCGGGTGTTCGGCCCCTCGTCCCAGGCGTGCCGGGAAGTCAGGTCGATGCTCGCTTCAATCGTGGAGCCGCTGGGCGTGATGTGCCCTGAGACGGTCGTTGTTGAACAACTGAACCAGTTGGATGATAGAGCGTTCCTGGCCGTTTATTTCAAAGGTTTTTCCACACTGCTGACGCATAACCTGACCATTGATCTATTGTTACCTGAGTGTTATTGGCTGGTAAAACGCGATGCCGGTCATATGTTGATGTTGGCGATTTATAACGATGCGTGTTCGCCGGGTAAAGAGGGCGCAAGTTTCAGGTCATCTTCTTACGTTGCGTTGGCCGCGCAATTAGCCGTGTCCAAGACCCATGTGATTCGGCTGGCCCAGGAAGGTGCGAACAGGGGGTATTTCAAGATTCACTCCAAAACACTGCTCGAAGTGCTACCGCCGTTTGTGCTGCTGGTCAGACGATTCATGGCTTACTCTTTTGCCACGGGCCTGCACTGTCTCCAACTGGGCCACGCCGGCAGGGAGTAGGCGACTCACGATCAAGGAGCGAAGGGATGCCGGCTAATTTGAAACTCAGGCCACGGATGCAAAGACTGTTGTCGCCTGCGGTCGCCCAGGCCGAACTGATCGGGATTGGTGCTTGGCTTGCGGTGTTGCTCACCGATTGCGCGATGATATTTGATCTGCCGAGGGTGTTGTTCACCCTCGGCTTGTTCGCCACGTACCGAATTCACCGCCGGGTGCCCGATTATTTCGTGTGGCGCGCGCTGGGTATCGTCTACATGCTGCTGCTGTCCGCGGGCTTCGCCTACATCATTCAGGCCAACCCGCATTTGCAGGTGTTTGCCTTGCCGTTGGCGGTAACGTTAGTGCTCAGCAGTGCACTGCTGTTCATCGTGGCCCAGGACTTTTTGGTGTCCGCGGTATTGGTGTGGTTAGTGATGTGGCCAACGATTCAGGCAGACCTTTACATGGGGGTCGATATCTACCTGTTCATCTTTTGCGCCTCGTCAGTGGCGATCGGTTTTGTACTGAATTTTTCCTGTTTGAAAAACCTGCGCTCCGTGCTGTTGGTGGAAAGCGAGTTTCGCGAGTTGGCCCAGACCGATTACCTGACCTCTATCCTCAACCGGCGCGCCTTTATGGAAAGCTTTGCCAAGTTGATTGCGGCGGGCGAGAGCGGCTACTTCATCATGTTGGATATCGACAGTTTCAAGCTCAAGAACGATCAGTTCGGCCATGACGTGGGCGACAAGATCTTGTGTGCAATGGCGATGTGCCTGAAAAACACCCACGGCAGCCACAGTGTCGGCCGCATCGGCGGTGAAGAGTTCGGCGTATTGCTGTTGGGCGATGATCCCGCGGTCGCGGCGGACTACGCGATGGGCCTGTTGCAGGCGATTCGTGAAAGTGTCGCGCCGCCGCACCACTACACCTGCAGTGCAGGCATGGCGCGTTTTGGGGCGCAGGCGGACATGTCGACAGTACTCAAGTGCGCCGACAGCAATTTGTATCGGGCCAAGCACAATGGCAAGGATTGTGTGTACCTGGACGGTGACTCGGTGGGCGTCAGTGTTGGCTGAGAACGCTGGCCAGCAGACCCGGAAATCGGCGCTCCAGCTCTTCCCTGCGCAATGAGTTCATATGGGTGGTGCCCACGCTTCGGGTGTGCACCAGCCCGGCGTCGCGCAATACCCGGAAGTGGTGGGACATGCTCGACTTGGGCCGGCCGCCGTCCAGTTCGCCGCAGCTGGCTTCCGGCACGCCGGCCAGGCAGCGGACGATGTCCAGGCGCACCGGATCGCTCAGGGCGTAAAGCACACGCTCGAGGGTCAGGTCTTGAAGGGCTGGGTGTTTGAAGGCTCGCATGGAGGCGGATCATAACAGGGGGGTATCGCTGAATACCATTGTTCGATTACCATCGAACTATCGAATCAACCACTCGCCCCCGGAGTCTTCCATGGCCGCCTTGTTCGAACCGTTCAAACTCAAAGATGTCACCTTGCGCAATCGCATCGCCATTCCGCCGATGTGCCAGTACCTGGCCGACGACGGGATCGTCAACGACTGGCACCACGTGCACCTGGCGAGCATGGCCCGTGGCGGCGCCGGTTTGCTGGTGGTCGAGGCCACCGCCGTCGCGCCTGAAGGCCGTATCACGCCTGGCTGCGCCGGGATCTGGAGCGATGCCCACGCCCAGGCCTTCGTGCCGATGGTTCAGGCCATCAAGGCCGCAGGCTCGGTCCCCGGCATCCAGATCGCCCACGCCGGGCGTAAAGCCAGTGCCAACCGTCCGTGGGAAGGCGACGACCACATCCCGGCCTCCGATGCGCGCCACTGGGAAACCATCGCGCCCTCGGCCATCGCCTTCGGTGCGAACCTGCCCAATGTGCCGCGCGCCATGACCCTGGACGACATCGCGCGGGTCAAACAAGACTTTGTCGATGCCGCCCGTCGCGCCCGTGAGGCCGGCTTTGAGTGGATCGAACTGCACTTCGCCCACGGCTACCTGGCGCAGACGTTCTTCTCCGAGCATTCCAACCAGCGCACCGACGCCTACGGCGGCAGCTTCGACAACCGCAGCCGTTTCCTCCTGGAAACCCTGGCCGCCGTGCGTGAAGTCTGGCCGGAAAACCTGCCGCTGACGGCGCGTTTCGGTGTGATCGAGTACGACGGCCGCGACGAGCAGACCCTCACCGAATCCATCGAGCTGGCGCGTAACTTCAAGGCCGGTGGCCTCGACCTGTTAAGCGTCAGCGTCGGTTTCACCATTCCCGACACCAACATCCCATGGGCTCCTGCCTTCATGGGGCCTATCGCCGAACGTGTGCGCCGTGAAGCCGGTATCCCGGTGACCTCGGCGTGGGGGTTTGGTACGCCGCAACTGGCCGAAGGTGCGTTGCAAGCTGGCCATCTGGACTTGGTCTCGGTGGGGCGTGCGCATCTGGCTGACCCGCATTGGGCCTACTTTGCCGCCAAGGAACTGGGCGTGGAGAAGTCCTCCTGGACCTTGCCCGCACCGTATGCGCATTGGTTGGAACGCTATCGCTGAGGCGAATGCCGAACCATGAGCCACTCGATCGAGTGGCTTTTTTTTGACGATTTTTAAGTACCGAATCTAATACCAGCTGGATACATAAAAAATAACGAATGAGAATAGATATCAAACAATAATGCGTTGGTATACCATTCGCCGCGAATTCTTGGCAGGTTTGCCGTCCCATCTGGCTCATTCACTAGGTCCATCATCCATGCGTCGTACCCTGATTTCCATCTGCGTGCTTCAGGCGTTTTCCCCTTTCACCTGGGCTGAAGTCGAACCGGTTGAAAAAGACGCGATTGAGTTGCAGGCAACCAACGTCACCGGCACGGCTGAATACGAGACGGCTCAGGGGCCGGTCAAGGGATACCATGCCACACGTTCAGCGAGTGCGACGCGTACCGACACCTCGATCCATGAAACCCCGCAGTCCATCAGCGTGGTGTCCAAAGATGTGGTCGAGGACATCGGCGCAACCCGTCTGCAAGATGCGCTCGACTACGCCGGCGGCGTGGGCCGGGCGAACAACTTCGGTGGCCAGGGCCTGACCACGTTCACTGTGCGCGGCTTTACCACCGGCGAGTTCTACCGCAACGGTTTCCCGATCAACCGTGGCTACCCGAACATGCCGGACGCCAACACCATCGAACGCCTCGAAGTGCTGCGCGGCCCGGCCACCATGCTCTATGGCCGTGGCGATCCAGGCGGCACCTTCAACGTGGTGTCCAAGCAGCCGCTGGCTGAACGTACCGTGACCCTGGGCAGCCAGTTGAATGACCAGGGCATGAAGCGCGGCACCCTGGATGCCTCCGGCCCGTTGGACGAGGAGGGCCGTCTGGCCTATCGCCTCAATGTGGTGGGCGAGGGCGGCGATACCTTCCGCGACCATGTCGAGACCGAACGCTACGGCGTGACACCGGTGCTCACCTGGCAAGCCACCGATGAGACCAAGGTGATCTTCGAAGGCGATTTCATGCGCAACAATCACCCGCTGGACCGCGGCCTGACGCGCTTTCCCAACCAGAGCGGCACGCCTTCGCGCGATACGTTCTGGGGTGACAAGGATGCGGGCAAGCTGCACAACGACAACAACATGGCACAGCTGCGTTTCGAGCATATGCTCAACGACAGTTGGACACTGGGCGGTGGGTTTCAGTGGTTGGATGGGACGTTGGCGGGCAATGCCATCGAGGCTAACGGTCCGGGAAGCCTGGGCGCCGATGGGCGTACGCTGCAACGCAACTTCAACTACCGCAAGCTGGAGTGGACCGACAAGGACTACCAACTCAACCTGACCGGGCATTTTTCCACTGGCAGCTTCGAACACACGTTGCTGACCGGCATTGAGTACGAAGACTACGACTACAAGTCGATCATCCAGCGCTCCAGCGCTGCTGCGGGCACTTACCCAATCGATATCTTCAACCCGGTCTACGGCCAGACGCGTCCGCCGCTGACCCGTACGCCCACCCACGACAAGGAAAATCTCAAAACCTACGCCGCCTTCGTGCAGGACCAGGTGGCCCTGACAGAGCGCCTGAAAGTGCTGGCCGGTGCGCGTTTCGAGCGTTTTGAACATGAGTACGAAAGCTATGTGCCCGGCGTCAGCCCGTTTCAGGCCGCCGACAACGCGGTCACCCCACGCGTGGGTGTGATCTACGACCTTACCGATACGGTCGCGGTCTATGCCGACGCCGCGCGCTCGTTCAAGCCGAACCCCGGCGCCGCGCGCGAAGGCGGTGCCTTTGAGCCGGAAAAGGGCAAGTCGTACGAAATGGGTATCAAGTGGGAGGCCCTGGATCGCCAACTGAGCGTCGACGCGGCGATCTATCAGATCGAGAAGAAGAACGTCCTGACCACCGATCCGGTGGTCAACACCTTCAGTGTCGCTGCCGGCCAAGTGCGCAGCCGTGGGTTTGACCTGAACGTGGCGGGCAACCTTACGCCGCAGTGGCGCGTGATTGGCGGCTATGCCTACGTGGATGCGCAGGTCACCAAGGACAACACGATCAGTGCCGGTACTCGTCTGCTGAACATACCGCGCAACAGCTTCAGCCTGCTCAACGTGTATGAGTTTCAGGACGGAGCCCTCAAGGGCCTGGGCCTTGGTGCCGGCGGCAAATACGTTGACCAGCGCGCCGGCCAGACCGCCAATACCGCGTTCTCAATGGACGCCTACACCGTCGTCGACCTGCTCGGCTACTACAAGGTCAACGAACAGGTGCGCGTGAATCTGGATGTGAAGAACCTGTTCAATCGCGAGTACGAAGAGGGCGCCTTCGGCAATATCTACGCCTATCCGGGTGCGCCGCGCACGGTGCAGGTGGGCATTTCCTACACCCTCTGACCTGGCAATGGGCGGCGTGTGCGGGCGAACCCGCGCGCGCCGCGATGCGCCTTCCGCTGGCGGTTATCAGTTCTGCCAGCATTTGGCGTAGCGTTCGCACACGCCAAACTGCTTATCCAGTTCGGCCATCTTCACCCAGTTGTCGGCCATGACTTCTTTCTCCAGCAACCCATTCAACTGCCGGTAGTACTGCAGCATCGCGCCGTTGACGGCCAATGCCTGGGTCACGTCGGTGGCTGGGGTATCGGGCACCAGCGTTTTCAACGTTGGCGTGTCCAGCCGCGAGAGCCGCGCGCGGTACTCAGCTTTGTACCGTTCGAGCGCCGTGGCCTTTACGCCATACGCTTGAACCAGATAATTGGTGACGTTCTGGCGATACTGAGTCCAATAGGCATCCGGCAAGTCAAGATTCATCTCGCCCTTGCGCTTGTTGACCGCCAGCTCAACGGCCTGGGCCCGCGCGCTGTCGTTGAACGGGGAGGTTTGGGGTTTCATTTCCGCGATGATGCTCGGCGCGATAATCTGCTCGGCCAACGCATCACGCTCCGGGGTGGCCGGGAGACCTTTGGGCGCTACGGGAAACAGCGCGTTGGCACCCGCGCAACTGGGCAGGCCTTTGTTGATCAGCGGGACCGGTGACCGCACCACTTGGCCCTGTACCGTGTGCAGGCGTTTAAGCATGGTCACGCACTGGCTGCCGGCGCGATCGAACGTCACTTCGTATTCCGCGCCAGGTTGCGGGGTGAGGGTGAACGCCATGCCACACACCGAGCCGGTGCCCTGGGTGTTCAAGTGCAGGAGTACCTGTTTATCCGGGGCCAGCCGGATCTCCAGATACGGCGTTTTTTCGGAGACCGGCGGCATCGACATGCCCGCCCGCCTGCGGGTGTTGGCCAGAAACAGGTTGTTGAGAATGCCGGTGGTTTGCCCGTCACAATGCTGCGCATCCATCACGCTCAGCGTGGAACTGCTCATGTCGCTGATAAACCGCAGCTTGGCGGCATCCGGTTCGGTGGCATCCGGGTACGTGCCCGTCACACTGCAACCGCTCAACATCACCGCCAGGCACGTCGCGCCGAGCGTACGGCCGGCAAAAAAATTACTCATGGAAAGGGGTCATCCTTAACGCCAAAGGTGGGAAATTGCGCATCATACGGGCAATATCGATTTTTTTTCGATGGACCGAGGATTGAATGCACAAAATAAATCAGTGGTTTGTGATTGGGGTCGCGGCATTGACAAGCGCCTGCTCGACGTTGCCGCCTGACATGGCATTGGACTCAAAAGTCTATTCCGCGGAAAACGCGGGGCTTGTCCTCGGCGCGCTGATCGAGGGCGGCCCCTACGGCACCTGGATGAATTTTCGCAACGTGGACACCGGCAAAGACTACGGCTGGGGACCCAAGGATTACTACTCGGCCTGGCTGCCGGCGGGCACCTATGAAGTCAGTGACCTGGGCTCGCGCCGCGGTGTGATGGGGCCTTATTCAAAACCCCTGCGCTTTACTGTGACTAACGGTCAACTCAACTACCTGGGCGAAATGACCTACGGTTGCCCGCTCGTGGCACGCCCGGCCGCGATTTATGGCGTGAAAAACTGCGGGATCCTGGCGCTCGCGACCTGCACGGTGGATTACCCCAGCATTGGCATCTGCGTGGTGGACCGTCAGGAACAGTCAGTGCGCACCTTCGTCAAGCAGCACCCGCAATTTTCCAAACTTCCGGTCAAGTCGGCCGTCATGTCGACGCGTTGAAGGCGCGATGGCCGGGCTGAGCGCCGACACCGCTTAAAGCGGCGTCAACACATTCATCACCGTATCCAGTGCCACGCGCGTGTCATCCAACTGCACCAGCGAGGCATGCCGCGCGCCCAGGGCATCGCGGTTCTGGATCGCGGTGAGGATCGCCTTGTGCCGGGGCAGGCTCAGGCCCTGGATATCCGGGCGGCGGTTGGTGATGTTGATCGATTCGCGCAATGGCAACGACAGCATGTTGCACATATAGGCGAGCAGATCGTTGCGCGTGGCGTCGGCGATGGCGCGGTGGAAGTCCAGGTCGGCCTGCAGCAAGTCCTCGTGGGTCTTGGCGGTTTCCATGCCTTGGTAGGCTTTTTCGATGATCGCGATGTCTTCATCGGTGGCGGTGGTCGCGGCCATGGCGGCGATCTCCGGTTCCAGAATGCGCCGCACGCCGGCCAGGGTATTGAAGAACTCGCTGTGGGGCGTGGACTGCATCAACCAGGACAGTACGTCCGGGTCGAGCAGGTGCCACTTCAAGCGCGGCCGCACCACCGCACCCACCCGTGGCTTGGAATACACCAGGCCCTTGGCGCTGAGCACCCGTGTGGCCTCGCGCAGCACCGAGCGGCTGACCTTGTACTCCTCGCAGAGCGTGGCCTCCATGGGCAGCCGTTCTTCGGGCTTGAAGCGACCGGAAACGATGTGCATGCCCAAGTCCTGAACGATCTGGGCATGCATGCTCTTGCGCGGCTTGGGCGGCTGGTGATCCATAACGTGCGGGATGCTCTGGCTTAAATTCGCGGCATCATAGCATCCCAATTAGTGGGAATGACGGGGGACTTCCGCCCCACGGCACCCTACCAGGAAGTCAAAGTCGCAACCCTGGTCAGCCTGCAACACATGGTCGATGTACAGCTGGCGGTAGCCGCCGACGATCAGGTTCTGCGGTGGCGCCAGGTCAGCCATGCGCGCCGCCAGTTCTGCGTCGGGGATGTCCAGGTGCAAACGGCCGTTGGCGCAGTCCAGTTCGATCCAGTCACCTTCCTTCACCGTGGCCAACGGCCCGCCCGCCGCGGCTTCCGGTGCCACGTGCAGCACCACCGTGCCGTATGCCGTGCCGCTCATGCGCGCATCGGAAATCCGCACCATATCAGTCACGCCCTGGGCCAGCAGCTTGGCCGGCAGGCCCATGTTGCCGACTTCGGCCATGCCTGGGTAACCCTTGGGCCCGCAGTTCTTCATGACCAGAATCGAGTTGGCGTCCACGTCCAGCTCCGGGTCGTTGATGCGTGCCTTGTACATGTCGAAGTTCTCGAACACCACCGCGCGGCCGCGATGCTGCATCAACTCGGGGCTGGCCGCCGAAGGCTTGAGTACCGCACCCAGCGGTGCCAGGTTGCCGCGCAGCACACAAATGCCGCCGTCGGCGCGGATCGGGTTGTCGAGGGTGCGGATCACTTCGTCCTGGCCATAGATCGGCGAGTCCTTGGTATTTTCGCCCAGGGTCTTGCCGTTGACGGTCAAGGCGTTGGGGTGCGGGATCAGGTTGGCTTCGCCCAGGCGACGCAGCACGGCCGGCAGGCCGCCGGCGTAGTAGAACTCTTCCATCAGGAAGCGGCCCGACGGTTGCAGGTCGACGATGGTCGGCATGCCCCGGCCGATGCGGGTCCAGTCGTCCAGGTCCAACTCCACGCCGATGCGGCCGGCGATGGCCTTGAGGTGGATCACCGCGTTGGTCGAGCCACCGATGGCGGCGTTCACGCGAATGGCATTTTCAAATGCCTCCTTGGTGAGGATCTTCGACAGCTTCAAGTCTTCGCGCACCATCTCCACCGCGCGCATGCCGGACATATGCGCCAGCACATAGCGCCGCGCATCCACTGCCGGGATCGCCGCGTTGTGCGGCAGCGAGGTGCCGAGCGCTTCAGCCATGCAGGCCATGGTCGACGCGGTGCCCATGGTGTTGCAGGTGCCCGCCGAGCGCGACATGCCGCCTTCGGCCGCGAGGAAATCATCCAGGGTAATGGTGCCGGCCTTGACCTGCTCGCTCAGCTGCCACACCACCGTGCCCGAGCCGATGTCCTGGCCTTTGTGCTTACCGTTGAGCATCGGGCCGCCGGTGACCACGATCGCCGGCACGTCGCAACTGGCGGCGCCCATCAGCAGGGCAGGGGTGGTCTTGTCGCACCCGGTGAGCAACACCACACCATCAATGGGGTTGCCGCGAATGGCTTCCTCCACGTCCATGCTCGCCAGGTTGCGCGTCAGCATGGCCGTGGGGCGCAGGTTCGATTCGCCGTTGGAGAACACCGGGAATTCCACCGGGAAGCCCCCGGCTTCGATCACGCCGCGTTTGACGTGCTCGGCGATCTGGCGGAAATGCGCGTTGCACGGGGTCAGCTCCGACCAAGTGTTGCAGATACCGATGATCGGCTTGCCGTGGAACTGGTGGTCGGCGATGCCCTGGTTCTTCATCCAGCTGCGGTACATGAAGCCGTTCTTGTCGGCGGTACCAAACCACTGGGCAGAGCGTAGGCCGGGCTTTTTATCAGACATGATCGATTCTCTTATTGTATGACTATATGTTCTCTCTGCGGCTAAACATAAGCGCAAAATCTTCCATTTGGAAGTGTTGTTTTGCAAATAGTCCTACTATATAGTCAGTCTCAACTGAGGTATGACCCTGGCGGATTTTTCCGCGAGAGGCATCCCCGATACCTATAAGAACAACAATCGGAGATCGACCCCATGAGCGAGGAATTGCGGCTTATCCGGCGCATCACGCTGAAACTGATTCCCTTCCTGATCCTGCTGTACCTGATCGCCTACGTGGACCGCTCCGCCGTGGGCTTTGCCAAGTTGCACATGGGCGCGGATGTCGGCATTGGTGATGCGGCCTATGGCCTGGGCGCGGGGTTGTTCTTCATTGGCTACTTCCTGTTTGAGATCCCCAGCAACCTGATGCTCGACCGCTTCGGCGCGCGGCGCTGGTTCGCGCGCATCATGATTACCTGGGGCGCCATCACCATCGGCATGGCGTTCGTGCAGGGCCCGCACAGTTTCTACGTGATGCGCTTTCTGCTCGGTGCGGCCGAAGCCGGCTTTTTCCCCGGCGTGCTGTACTACATCACCCAATGGTTCCCGGTGCGCCACCGCGGCAAGATCCTTGGGCTGTTTATCCTCTCTCAACCCATCGCCATGATGATCACCGGCCCCGTGTCCGGTGGCCTGCTGGGCATGGATGGCATCCTCGGCCTGCATGGCTGGCAATGGCTGTTCATCGTGATCGGCACCCCGGCGATCCTGCTTACCTGGCCGGTGCTGCGGTACCTGCCGGATGGCCCGAAACAGGTCACGTGGATGACCGACGCCGAAAAGACCTGGTTGACCGGTGAGCTGAACAAAGACCTGCAAGCCTACGGCCAGACCCGCCACGGCAACCCGCTGCATGCGCTCAAAGACACGCGCGTGTTGCTGCTGGCGCTGTTCTACCTGCCGGTGACCCTGAGCATCTACGGCCTGGGCCTGTGGCTGCCGACCCTGATCAAACAGTTCGGCGGCAGCGACCTCACCACCGGCTTCATCTCTGCCGTGCCGTATATCTTCGGCATCATCGGGCTGCTGATCATCCCGCGCAGTTCCGACCGTTTGAATGACCGTTACGGCCACCTCGCCGTGCTTTATGTGCTGGGCGCCATCGGTCTGTTCAGCAGTGCCTGGCTGAGCGCGCCGGTGCTGCAGATGGCCGCGTTGTGCCTGGCGGCGTTCGCGCTGTTTTCCTGCACCGCCGTGTTCTGGACCTTGCCGGGGCGCTTCTTCGCCGGCGCCAGTGCGGCGGCGGGCATTGCGTTGATCAATTCGGTGGGCAACCTCGGCGGCTATATCGGCCCGTTCGTGATTGGTGCGCTCAAGGAATACACCGGCAACCTGGCGTCGGGCTTGTACTTCTTGTCCGCAGTGATGGTGTTCGGCCTGGTGCTGACCGGTGTGGTGTATCGCGTGCTGGAGCGCAGGCACGTGCTGCCGGCCGATCAGTTTGCCGCCAGCGCCCGTGGCGCCACACGTACTTAAATCCTGGAGAAGCGTTATGCGTTTAGTGCAGTTCGAACTCAATAATGGCGAGCGTCGCGTGGGTATCGTAGACGGCGATCAACTGCGCGAAGTGCGCAGCGCACGCAGCGTGCGCGAACTGGCGCTGGCCGCCATCGAGGCGGGCATCAAGCTGCAACAGCAGGTCGAAAGCCTCGGCCTGGGCGACAGCCATGATTACTCGGCGTTGCTGGCCGAACACAAAGTCCTGCCGCCGCTGGACCACCCGGACCCGGCCCATATGCTCATCAGCGGCACCGGGCTGACCCACCTGGGCAGCGCCTCGGCGCGGGACAAAATGCACCAGCAGGCTGGCGACGACAGCGCCATGACCGACACCATGCGCATCTTCAAATGGGGCGTGGAGGGCGGCAAGCCCGCCGCTGGCCAGGCCGGTGTGCAACCGGAGTGGTTTTATAAAGGCGACGGCAGCATCGTGGTACGCCCCGGCCAGGCCTTCCCGGTGCCGCCGTTTGCCGAAGACGCCGGCGAAGAGCCGGAAATCGGCGGCCTCTACGTGATCGGTCATGACGGCAAGCCTTATCGCCTGGGCTTCGCGGTGGGCAATGAATTCTCCGACCACATCATGGAGCGCAAGAACTACCTGTACCTGGCCCATTCCAAGCTGCGCAGTTGCAGCTACGGTCCGGAACTGCGAGTGGGCGAGTTGCCCCAGCACCTGGCCGGCACCAGCCGCATCCTGCGTAACGGCGAGGAAATCTGGCGGAACGAATTCCTCAGCGGCGAGGCCAATATGTGCCACAGCCTGGAAAATCTCGAATACCACCACTTCAAATACAGCCAGTTCCTCAAGCCAGGCGACGTGCATATTCACTTCTTCGGCACCGCCACGTTGTCATTCGCCGACGGTATACGTACCCAACCGGGCGATGTGTTCGAGATCAGCCAGGCCGAGTTCGGCGCGCCGCTGATCAACACCGTCGGCAAGGTCGACGCGGTATTTGAACCCGGCCAAGTCACCCCTCTTTAAGGAGTTCCCCATGACCCAGTATCTCGGCCACAACTACATCGGCGGTCAGCGCAGCGCCAATGGCAGCGTCAAACTGCACAGCGTGGACGCCAGCACCGGCGAGGCCTTGCCCCAGGACTTCTACCAGGCCACCCCGCAGGAAGTCGACGCCGCCGCCAACGCCGCCGCGCAGGCATACCCCGCGTACCGCGCCTTGAGTGCGGCGCGCCGCGCGCAGTTTTTGGATGCGATCGCCGATGAGTTGGATGCGCTGAGCGACAACTTCGTCGAGTTGGTGTGCCGCGAAACCGCATTGCCCGCCGCGCGCATCAAAGGCGAGCGCGGGCGCACCAGCGGCCAGATGCGCCTGTTCGCCACGGTGCTGCGTCGCGGCGATTTCTACGGTGCGCGTATCGACAAAGCCCTGCCGGATCGCCAGCCACTGCCACGCCCCGACTTGCGCCAATACCGCATCGGCCTGGGCCCGGTGGCAGTGTTCGGCGCGAGTAACTTCCCCCTGGCGTTTTCGACCGCTGGCGGCGACACCGCCGCCGCGCTGGCGGCCGGCTGCCCGGTGGTGTTCAAGGCCCACAGCGGGCATATGGCCACGGCTGAGCAGGTGGCCAATGCGATCATCCGTGCGGCCGAAGCCACCGAAATGCCCGCGGGCGTGTTCAATATGATCTTCGGCGGCGGTGTCGGTGAGGCGCTGGTCAAGCACCCGGCGATCCAGGCGGTGGGCTTTACCGGTTCGCTCAAAGGCGGCCGTGCGCTGTGCGATATGGCCGCGGCACGCCCGCAGCCGATCCCGGTGTTTGCCGAGATGTCGAGCATCAACCCGGTGATCGTGTTGCCCCAGGCCCTGCAAGCCCGCTCCGAAACCGTTGCCCGCGACCTTACCGCCTCGGTCGTGCAAGGCTGCGGCCAATTCTGCACCAACCCCGGCCTGGTGATCGGCATTGCCTCGCCGGCATTCACCGCATTCACCCAGCAAGTCGCGCAACTGATCGGCGAGCAGCCCGCGCAAACCATGCTCAATGCCGGGACCCTGAGCAGCTACGGCAAGGGCCTGGAAAAACTGCTGGCGCACCCTGGCATCCAGCACCTGGCGGGCAATGCCCAGTCCGGCAATCAGGCGCAGCCACAGCTGTTCAAGGCCGATGCCAGCTTGCTGATCAATGGCGACGAAGCGTTGCAGGAAGAAGTCTTCGGCCCCACCACGGTGTTTGTCGAAGTCGCCGACCAGGCCCAGCTCAGCGCCGCCTTGCAGGGCCTGCACGGCCAGTTGACCGCGACGATCATTGGCGAGCCGGCGGACTTTCAACAGTTCCCTGAGCTCACGCCGCTGCTGGAACAGAAAGTCGGGCGCATCCTGCTCAACGGCTACCCGACCGGCGTCGAAGTCTGCGATTCGATGGTGCACGGCGGCCCGTACCCGGCCACGTCCGACGCCCGTGGCACGTCGGTCGGCACCTTGGCCATTGACCGTTTCCTGCGCCCGGTGTGCTTCCAGAACTACCCTGATAGCCTGCTGCCCGATGCGTTGAAAAACGCCAACCCGTTGCGGATCCAGCGCCTGGTGGATGGCACGCCATCGCGCGAGTCGCTCTAAGGAACCCGGAGGTTTCATGTTGTGGAATGCGGTCACTGCACACCGTGCACAATTGGGCGAAGGACCGTTCTGGGACGTGCCGACCCAGGCGCTGTATTGGGTCAATATCGCCGGCAAACAGGCCTTGCGCCTGATGGGCGGGCACCTGCAGATCTGGCAGTTGCCCGAGCATGTCTCGGCGTTTATCCCGTGTGAAAGCGGCGATGCGCTGGTGACCCTGAGCAGCGGCGTGTACCGCCTCGACCTGGCCACCGAAGCCCTGACCCTGCTGTGCGTGGCCGACCCGCAACCGGGCAACCGTGGCAATGAAGCACGCTGCGATGCTCAGGGGCGCCTGTGGCTGGGCACCATGCAGAACAACATCGGTGAACAGGGCGAAGACCTGCCGATCACGCGGCGCTCCGGTGGCCTGTTTCGCATCGAGGCCGACGGGCAGGTCACGCCATTGCTGGACGGCCTGGGCATTCCCAACACGTTGCTCTGGAACGAGGAGGGCAGCCAGGTGCACTTTGGCGACAGCCTGGACGGCACGCTCTATCAGTATGCGATCCACGCCGATGGCCGGCTCGCGCCGCCGCACGTGTGGTTTGGCCCGCACGCGCGCGGCGGGCCGGACGGGTCGGCGATGGACGTTGACGGCTATCTCTGGAACGCCCGCTGGGACGGCAGTTGCCTGCTGCGCCTGACGCCCGATGGTCAGGTGGATCGCATCATTGAGCTGCCGATCAGTCGCCCCACCAGTTGCGTATTCGGCGGACCCGACCTCACCACCCTGTTTATCACCAGCGCGGCCAGCCCCTTGGATCATCCCTTGGACGGCGCCGTGCTGGCTATCGAAGTCGACGTACCTGGCAGACCCTGCCATCGCTTTGCCGGTTAAAACCCCAAAACTTAAAAACAACAACAAGAGGTGTCGTTCATGAAAAAGACTCTCCGCGTCCTCGCTGCCGCCGTTGCGTTAAGCAGCCTCAGCGGCTTGGTCTCTGCTGAAGAAGTCAAAATCGGCTTTCTGGTCAAACAGGCCGAAGAACCCTGGTTCCAGACCGAATGGGCCTTTGCCGAAAAAGCCGGCAAGGAACATGGCTTCACCGTGATCAAGATCGCCGTGCCCGACGGCGAGAAGACCCTCTCGGCCATCGACAGCCTGGCGGCCAACGGCGCCAAGGGCTTTGTGATCTGCCCGCCGGACGTGTCCCTGGGCCCGGCCATCGTGGCCAAGGCCAAGGTCAATGACTTGAAGGTTATGGCGGTGGATGACCGTTTCGTCGACGCCAAGGGCGCCTTTATGGAGGACGTGCCGTACCTGGGCATGGCCGCGTTTGAAGTGGGCCAGAAGCAGGGCGCGGCCATGGCTGCCGAAGCGAAAAAACGCGGTTGGGACTGGAAGGACACCTACGCGGTGATCAACACCTTCAACGAACTCGACACCGGTAAAAAACGCACCGACGGCTCAATCAAATCCCTCGAAGAAGCCGGGATTCCCAAGGACCATATCCTCACCGCCGCGCTGAAAACCCTCGACGTGCCCGGCAGCATGGACGCCACCAACTCGGCGCTGGTCAAGCTGCCCAGCGGCGCGAAAAACCTGATCATCGGCGGCATGAACGACAACACCGTGCTCGGCGGCGTGCGCGCCACCGAAAGCGCCGGCTTTGCCGCGGCCAACGTGATCGGGATCGGCATCAACGGCACCGACGCCATTGGCGAGCTGAAAAAGGCCAACAGCGGCTTCTTCGGTTCCATGCTGCCCAGCCCGCACATCGAGGGCTACAACACCGCCCTGATGATGTACGAGTGGGTGACCAAAGGCACCGAGCCGCCCAAGTACACCGCGATGGACGAAGTGACCCTGATCACCCGCGAGAACTTCAAGGAAGAGCTGACCAAAATCGGGCTGTGGAAATGACCGCTGCGGCCCTGCGGTTTGACGGTATCGGCAAAACCTTTCCCGGGGTCAAGGCGCTGGACGGCATCTGCTTCACCGCCCACCCGGGGCAAGTGCACGCCTTGATGGGCGAGAACGGCGCCGGCAAGTCGACGCTGCTGAAGATTCTGGGCGGTGCCTATATTCCCAGCAGCGGCACGGTGCAGATCGGCGAGCAGACCATGGCCTTCAAATGCGCGGCCGACAGCATTGCCAGCGGCGTCGCGGTGATCCACCAGGAGCTGCACCTGGTGCCGGAAATGAGCGTCGCCGAAAACCTGTTTTTGGGGCATTTGCCGACGCGTTTCGGCGTGGTCAACCGGGGCCTGCTGCGCAAGCAGGCCCTGGCCTGCCTCAAGGGCCTGGCCGATGAAATCGACCCGGACGAAAAGCTCGGGCGCCTGTCCCTGGGCCAGCGCCAACTGGTGGAAATCGCCAAGGCGTTGTCCCGTGGCGCCCATGTGATTGCCTTCGACGAGCCGACCAGCAGCCTTTCGGCGCGGGAGATCGACCGCTTGATGGCGATCATTGCGCGCCTGCGCGAGGAGGGCAAAGTGGTGCTCTACGTGTCGCACCGCATGGAGGAGGTGTTCCGCATCTGCGACGCCGTCACCGTGTTCAAGGACGGCCGCTACGTGCGCACCTTTGACGACATGAGCACGCTGAGCCACGACCAGTTGGTGACCTGCATGGTCGGTCGCGACATCCAGGACATCTACGACTACCGCCCGCGCGAACACGGCGAGGTGGCGCTCAAGGTCGATGGCCTGCTGGGGCCGGGCCTGCGCGAGCCGCTCAGCTTCAAGGTGCGCAAGGGCGAGATCCTGGGCCTGTTCGGGCTGGTGGGGGCCGGGCGCACCGAGCTGTTGCGCCTGCTCAGCGGCCTGGAACGCGCCAGCGCCGGCAGCCTGGAACTGTGCGGCGCGCCGCTGCCCTTGCGCTCGCCGCGCGACGCCATCGCCGCCGGCGTGTTGCTGTGCCCCGAGGACCGCAAGAAGGAGGGCATCATTCCACTGTCGAGCGTGGCCGAGAACATCAACATCAGTGCCCGTGGCGCCCATTCCGCGTTTGGCTGGCTGTTGCGCGACAAATGGGAGAAAGGCAACGCCGACCGGCAGATCCAGGCGATGAAGGTGAAGACGCCCAACGCCGAACAGAAAATCCTCTACCTGTCCGGCGGCAATCAGCAAAAAGCCATTCTCGGCCGCTGGCTGTCGATGCCGATGAAGGTGTTGCTGCTGGACGAGCCGACCCGAGGCATCGACATCGGCGCCAAGTCGGAGATCTACCAGATCATCCACAACCTTGCGGCCCAGGGCATTGCGGTGATCGTGGTGTCCAGCGACCTGATGGAAGTCATGGGCATTTCCGACCGCATCCTGGTGCTGTGCGAAGGCGCCCTGCGCGGCGAACAAACCCGTGAACACGCGACTGAATCCAACCTGCTGCAGCTGGCCTTGCCGCGCCGCGTGACGAACTGAGAGAAAACCATGACCACTCAAAACAACGCGTTGCCCACTGCACGCAAACCCCTCGATATCCGTGCGCTGCTCGACAACTGGGCGATGCTGCTGGCGGCGGTGGGGATTTTTGTCCTGTGTGCCTTGCTGATCGATAACTTCCTCTCGCCGCTGAACATGCGCGGCCTGGGCCTGGCGATTTCCACGGTGGGCATCGCCGCGTGCACCATGCTGTTCTGCCTGGCGTCGGGGCATTTTGACTTGTCGGTGGGCTCGGTCATCGCCTGCGCCGGCGTGGTCGCGGCGATTGTGATGCGCGACACCGACAGCGTCATGCTGGGCATCGGCGCGGCGCTGGGGATGGGGCTGATCGTCGGATTGATCAACGGCATCGTCATCGCCAAGTTGCGGGTCAACGCGCTGATCACCACCCTGGCGACCATGCAGATCGTGCGCGGTCTGGCCTACATCTTTGCCGACGGCAAGGCGGTGGGCGTGTCCCAGGAGCAGTTTTTTGTCTTCGGCAACGGCCAGTTGTTCGGCGTACCGGTGCCGATCCTGATCACCATTGTGTGCTTCCTGTTCTTCGGCTGGCTGCTCAACTACACCACCTACGGGCGCAACACCATGGCCATCGGCGGCAACCCGGAAGCGGCGCTGCTGGCAGGTGTGAACGTGGACCGCACCAAGATCCTGATCTTCGCCGTGCACGGTTTGATCGGCGCACTGGCCGGGGTGATCCTTGCCTCGCGCATGACCTCGGGCCAGCCGATGATCGGCCAGGGCTTCGAGCTGACGGTGATCTCGGCGTGCGTACTGGGTGGGGTGTCGTTGAGCGGCGGGATCGGCATGATCCGCCATGTGATTGCCGGGGTGCTGATTCTGGCGATCATCGAGAATGCGATGAACCTGAAGAACATCGACACGTTTTACCAATACGTGATCCGCGGCTCGATCCTGCTGCTGGCGGTGGTCATCGACCGTATGAAGCAACGCTGATCAAAAGCCCTGGGAGGGGCAACGGTGGGAGGGAGCAAGCCCCCTCCCACCGTTTTACTCGGCGCTGAACTTGAAGACGGTGTTCTGCGTGTAGGTCTGCCCTGGGTTCAAACGAGTTGATGCAAAGCTGGGCTGGTTAGGCGCATCCGGATAGTGCTGGGTCTCCAGCGTAAACCCACTCCAGTGCAGGTAAGTCTTGCCTGCTTTGCCCTTCACCGAACCATCGAGGAAGTTGCTGGTATAGAACTGCACCCCCGGTTCGCTGGTGTAGAGCTGCAAGCGCCGGCCAGACTCCGGGTCATGCACTTCGGCGGCCAGCTTTTTCACGTCGCCCTTGGTGTCCAGCGCCCAGTTGAAGTCAAACCCGCCTTGCTTCGGTTCGGCGAATTTGAGCTGCGGATGATCGTCCTTGATGTGCTGGCCGATCGGCGTGGGCTTGAGGAAGTCCATCGGCGTGCCCTTGACTGGGGCGAGTTCGCCGGTAGGAATCAGCGTCGCATTGACCGGCGTGTAGTGGCTGGCATGCAAAGTGGCGACCTGTTTGAGGATGTCGCCATTGCCCGCGCCGGCCAGGTTGAAGTAGCTGTGGTTGGTCAGGTTGAGCACCGTGGGTTTGTCGGTGGTGGCCTTGTAGTCGATGTGCAGTTCGTTCTTGTCGTTGAGGCTGTAGGTGACCTCGGTTTTCAAGTTGCCGGGGAAGCCCATCTCACCGTCCTTGGACAGGTAGGTGAGGGTGACCCCAACCGAGTCCTTGCCCTTGACCGGCTCGGCTTTCCATACATGCTTGTCGAAGCCCTGCGCGCCGCCATGCAATGCGTTGGGGCCGTCGTTGAGCGGCACCTGGAAGCGTTTGCCGTCGAGCTCAAAGGCGCCGCCAGCCAGGCGATTGCCGAAGCGCCCGATGGTCGCGCCGAAAAACGCCGTACCGGCCTGGTAGCCCTGCACATCGTCAAAGCCAAGCACCACGTCCTCGACCTTGCCGTGTTTGTCCGGCACTTTGAGCGACTGCAAGACACCGCCGTAGGTGATGACCGTGGCTTGCATGCCATGGCTGTTGCGCAGGATGTACTGTTCGACGGCGGTGCCGTCATTGGTTTTACCGAAAGCTTTGTGCTCGCTGGTGAGCCCCGCCGCCTGGGCGCCGCCGCTGGCGACCAGCATGGACATGGCGAGGCCCGAGAGCAGGTATCGAGGGTGCTTCATGGTCGAACTTCCTTTTGTTGTTTTGAGTGGAATAGTTCTACTAATAGCGATATTTTGTTGGTGTGACAGCGAATTTATAGCCTTTAAAGCCTATTTCGTAAAATAAAATAAGACTAATTGATCGAGGCACCGTTATATGAGTACTGCACAGGCTGTTTATCCCGACCTTGAAGGCAAGACCGTACTGATCTCCGGGGGCGCCTCGGGTATCGGCGAATTCATGGTGCGCGCCTTTGCCGCGCAAGGCGCCAAGGTGGCTTTTGTGGATCGTGCACAAAGCCAGGGTGAACGCTTGGCGGCGCTGTTGAGCTCCCAGGGGCATACGGTGGAGTTCGTGTGTTGCGACATTACCGACGAGATCGGCTTTCGGGCGGCAATCACGCGGTTTGAGCAGTCGCTGGGGCCGATTACGGTGCTGGTGAACAACGCCGCCAACGACGTACGCCATACCCTGGAAGAAATCGACTCGGAGATGTTCGACCGGTTGATCGCGGTCAACCTCAAACACGCGTTTTTCGCCGCCAAGGCAGTAGTGCCCATGATGAAAGGCGCCGGCGGCGGCTCGATCATCAACCTCGGTTCGGTCGGCTGGATGATGGCCTCCGCCGGTTACCCGGTGTACGCCGCCAGTAAGGCCGCCGCGCACGGTATGACCCGCGGCCTGGCACGGGAGCTGGGGCCTCACCATATCCGCGTCAATACGCTCGTGCCCGGTTGGGTGATGACCGAAAAACAACTGGCCATGTGGGTCGACGATGCGGCCAGGGACCTGATCGCCCGCAGCCAATGCATGCCCGGCAGTGTGATGCCGGAGCATATCGCCAACATGGCGTTGTTCCTGGCCTCGGATGCCTCGGCGATGTGTTCGGCGCAGAACTTTATCGTGGACGGTGGCTGGGTCTGAGTCGGTCTGCGCAGGCCCATGTGGGGCAGGGAAAATCCCTGCTCCCACACGTGAACAGCGACCTTATTCGATGGGGTATTTCTTGAAGGCCGGGTGCTGTTCCAGGCGTTCGGCGAGGCGTTGCAGGTGCGGGAAGTCGGCCGCCTTTACCACGGATGCGACCGTGAACTGGCTGAACGACCAGGCCACCGCTGCCGTCAGTGAGGCTTGGTTCAAGTCGGCGTCATCGCCACGGGCGAGCTGTTCATCGAGCCGCGAGAAGGCCGCCAGCAACTGGCCGGTGACGCGCTCGAGCCACGGTGCATGCAGTTTTTCGGCCGGGCGCAGGTTGTGCTCATAGACGATCTGCACGCTTTTCTCACAGGCCGCCAGGGCCAGTCCGAGCAGTTGCAGGTCGCGTGCGCGTGCGTTTAATGCCTGTGGCAACAGTTTTTTGTCGGCGGGGGCCAGGGCTTCCAGGTAATCGAGGATCAGGCTCGAATCCATCAGCACCGTGCCGTCATCCAGCACCAGTGTAGGGGCCTTGACCACCGGGTTGATCCGCGAAAACTCGGTGAAGGTGCGGAACACGGACAAGGGCTCATGCACAAAATCCACCCCGTACAAATCCAGGGAAATTGCCACGCGACGCACGTAAGGCGAGTCCAGCATGCCGATCAGTTTCATGAAGCCTCCATTGCTATCAGGGTGATGAGCTCAAGAGATTAAGGGCACTCGGGCGACCTGCGCAATTGCCGGGACGCCCGTTATGCCGGGGGCCTGAAGCCTTGGCGGCTGGCGCCCGGCGGTTGTCCGGTGATGCGTTTGTAGGCGCGACTGAAGGCTGCCTGAGAGGTATAGCCGAGGCGGTACGCCACCTCTTCGATGGGCAGGCGCTCCAGGGTCAGCCACTGGCTGGCCAGGCGCATGCGCAGTTCGGTCACATAACGCAGCGGCGCAACCCCCAGGGTGGCCTGGAAACGCTCTGCGAACACCGAGCGTGAGGTATGACAGTGCGCCGCCAGTTCGGCCACGCTCCAGTCGCGGCCCGGCTCCTGGTGCAGGGCGAGCAGGGCGCCCGCCAGCCGGGTATCGCGCAATGCGGCTGCCAGGCCTGACGCGTTGGCGCAGGCGCATTCGACCCAGCCTCGCACGATCATCGCCGCCACCACGTCGGCCAGGCGCGCGAGGATGCCGGCATAACCGATGCGGGCGCTGGAGACTTCGCGCTCCATCACCGCCAGGATCGGCATCAAGCCGGGGTAACGCTGGCCCCCGGTGTCGATCAGCATCAAGGCCGGCATCAGGTTGCCGAGCCCCTGGATACTGTCGAGCTCGAACTCCATGCAGGCGCTGAACAGCAGGGTGCTGGGAGCATCACAGGGCGAGGCGTTCACGGCACACACGGTATCGCCCAGCGGTGCGGCCTCGAAGTGGGCGATGTCCTGCACGGGGGCGTCCGGTTGGGATAACAGCGCATGGGCGCCACCGTGGGCGATAAACACCGCATTACCGGCGGACAGCTCAAAGAGGCTGCCGTCGTGCAGGCGCAGGGTCGCGCAGCCGGCGGCCAGGAAATGGAAATACGCATGGCCAGGCTTGGCCGCGAAGCTGATGCCGAATATCGGCCCGGCCTGGATGCGCCGGTACTGCACACCGCGCAGGCGCATGCTGCGCAGCAGCTCGTTAATCAGCTCGGAGGACAGGGTGAACGCGCTGTGGGCTGTCATCGTCGGGGTTTCGGTCAAAAAATCAAGGTTTTGAATCATAGATCATCCTGGCGACGAAACCTAGACTGGCCGTCACGCTAATGCTTGAGGATGTCTTGTGATGAATGATTGTGTGTCCCATGCCCCTGTCGATGGCAGGGCAGAACCGACCGCGCCGGCCTGGATGGCGGTGTTTTCCCTGGCGATGGGCGTGTTCGGCCTGCTCACGGCGGAGTACCTGCCGGCCAGCCTGTTGACGCCGATGGCCCTGGACCTTGGCGTGTCGGAAGCGTTGGCCGGGCAAGCCGTAACGGTGACCGCGGTGGTGGCCTTGTTCGCCGGTTTGCTGGTGCCTGGCCTGACGCGCGGCATCGACCGGCGCCTTGTGTTGTTGGGGTTTTCCACGCTGATGATTGCGTCCAACCTGCTGGTGGCGTTCTCGTCCAGCCTCCTGGTGCTGTTGTTGATGCGCATCCTGCTGGGCATTGCCCTCGGCGGTTTCTGGAGCATGGCGGCGGCGGTTGCGATGCGCCTGGTACCGGCGGCGTCGCTGCCGCGTGCGCTGTCGATCATCTTCAGTGGCATTGCGGTGGGCACGGTCGTCGCGGTGCCATTGGGCAGCTACCTCGGCGGTCTGTACGGTTGGCGCAGTGCATTTGTTGCGGCCGCCGCTGTTGGCGGGGCGACCCTGGCGTTCCAGCTGTTCACGCTGCCGCGCCTGGCACCCAGCGGTACTGCGCGCCTGCGCACCGTGCTGGATGTACTGCTGCGCCCCGGCATTGCCATCGGCATGTTCGGCTGCGTGCTGGTGCACACCGGGCACTTCGCGCTGTTTACCTACATTCGCCCGTTTCTGGAAAGCAGCACCGGGGTCGGTACCCAAGGGTTGGCGTTGATGCTGCTGGGGTTTGGCGCGGCGAATTTTGTCGGCACGCTGCTGGCCGGATGGTTGCTGGTGCGTAACCCCCGTGGAACCCTGGTGCTGATGCCGGCTTTGGTGGGCGTCGCCGCGTTGGCACTGGTGCTGCTGCCGGCATCGCTGCCTGGCCAGGCGTTGCTCCTGGCGCTATGGGGCATGGCTTTCGGCGGGGTGCCGGTGGCATGGTCGAACTGGGTCGCCCGTGCAGTGCCGGATCAGGCGGAAAGTGCCGGGGGCATGGTGGTGGCTTCAGTGCAATCGGCAATTGCGGCGGGTGCCGCTGGCGGGGGCGCGATGTTCAGTGTCACTGGCATCGACGGTGTCTTTCTGGGCGCGGGTTGCTTGATGCTGTTGGCGGCAGTGTTGATCGCGCTGCGTGTGCAGGTGCCCCGCAATAGCGAGGCAGGGAGTGTGACGCACCACCCGTCTTTGGTTTAGTCTCGAGCGCTCAGCTGATCGCAAACGCCTCTGGAGCCATAAGCATGACCGATTACGTACCCCCGAAAGTCTGGACCTGGGACGCCGAAAGCGGCGGCACCTTCGCCAGCATCAACCGACCTATTGCCGGCGCCACCCACGATAAAGCGTTGCCGGTCGGCAAGCATCCGCTGCAGCTGTATTCCCTGGCCACGCCCAACGGGCAGAAGGTCACCATCCTGCTCGAAGAACTGCTGGCCCTGGGGCACAGCGGCGCGGAGTACGACGCCTGGCTGATCAAGATCGGCGACGGCGACCAGTTCGGCAGCGGCTTTGTCGAGGTCAACCCGAACTCCAAGATCCCGGCCCTCATGGACCACAGCGGCGCCACGCCGATTCGTGTGTTCGAGTCCGGCGCGATCCTGCAATACCTGGCCGAGAAGTTCGGCGCGTTCTTCCCCACCGAGCCTGCGGCCCGCGCCGAATGCCTGTCGTGGTTGTTCTGGCAGATGGGCAGCGCGCCTTACCTGGGCGGCGGTTTCGGGCACTTCTATGCGTATGCGCCGAGCAAGATGGAATACCCGATCAACCGCTTTGCCATGGAGACCAAACGGCAGTTGGACGTGCTCGATAAGCGCCTGGCGGTGAGCGAGTACATCGCCGGGGATGAATACACCATCGCCGATATCGCCATCTGGCCGTGGTATGGCGGCCTGGTCAAAGGCCGTTTGTACGGCGCGGCGGAGTTTTTGTCGGTGCATGAGTACAAGCATGTGCAGCGCTGGGCGGAGGCGATTGACGCACGGCCGGCGGTGCAGCGTGGGCGGCGGGTGAATCGGGTGTCGGGCGAGCCTCATGAGCAGTTGGCTGAGCGGCATGACGCAAGTGATCTGGATTGACTGTCTGGCGCGGTCAACATGTGTGCTGGCTGTTGGGGGCCGCTGCGCGGCCATCCCTCATCCCAATCACTACCCAGGCAGCAAACCGCTGCTGACCGCCACAATCAGGAACACCCCCAACAGCGCACGATAGATCACGAACGGCCAGGTGGAGAATCGCTCCAGAAACTTCATCAGGCCCCAGATCGCAAAGAACGCCGAGATGCTCGCTACCACCAGGCCGAACAGCAGGTGCGGCCAGGCGTGGGCCGGCAGGTCGGCGCGCAGTAACACCCACAGCTCTTTCAAACCGGCCAGGGCGATGGCCGGCAGGCCCAGGAGGAAGGAAAAGCGCGCAGCCTCTTCGCGTTTGAAATTGAGGAACAACGCCGCGGTGAGGGTGGAGCCCGAGCGCGATACCCCGGGAATCAGCGCGCCAATCTGCGCAACGCCCACGATCAACGCATCGCGCAGGCGCATTTGGCTCATTTCGCGGGTATGTCGTGCGCGCAGTTCGGCCGTTGCCAGCAATGCCGCCATGACCAGGCACGAGACGCCGATCACCATCAGGCCGCGCAACGGCGAGTTGCACGCGTTCAAGGTCGAGGACAGCGCGAGCCCGGCGATGCCGATGGGAATCGTCGCCAGCACGATTGCCACCGCCAGCTTGAACCAGCGGTCGTCATAGTCACCCCGGCGTACCGCGTCGATGCTGCCTGTGGTCACCTGGCGCACATCGCGCCAGAAATAACTGACCACCGCCGCCAGCGCGGCCAACTGCATGGCCGCCGAAAACGCCGAACCGGGGTCTTGCCAGCCGAGCAGGGCGGGCACCACGCGCATGTGCGCGGTGGAGGACACCGGTAACAGTTCGGTAATGCCCTGGATCACCCCCAGGATGAATATCTGCAGGTAGTCCAGGGACGCAAAGCCCACATCCAGGCCGGCGGAACAGACGTTCGTCAAAATACGTGTCCTTGAGAAAAGGGAGATGTGGCGGAGTTTATTCCAAATGTTTCAGCGCTTCGGAAGGCACCGACGGCTATTTGCAATCGGTTCAGCAAGTAGAAAGGTTTGCCACACGAGTGGACTCTTCTCGGGTTTTGTGAACAATGGCGCCCTGTGTTTTTGACCGAGAGCCCCATGCCTGAAACCACCGTGGAACTGATCCAGACCAGCCCCGAAGAGGCCGAGCTGATCCGCAATCTTTACCAGTACTACGCCTATGAGTCGTCGGACTGGGAGCAGGAAGATGTCGAAGCCGATGGCCGCTTCTACATCCATGACGAGCACCTGAATCGCTACTGGCAAGACCCGCGCTGGAGCGCCAACCTGTTGCTGGTCGATGGCTTTATCGCCGGCTTCCTGTTGATCGAGGACAGTGAAGTGCCGGGTATCGATGCGCTGGAACTGGCCGACCTGTTCATCCTTAAACGCTACCGCCGCAAAGGCATCGGCCGCGCCATCGCCACCCAGGTGCTGTGCAGCGGCGAGGCCAATTGGCTGGTGCGCTTTTATGACCAGGATGAGGTGTCCCAGGCGTTCTGGCGTACGGTGCTCGACAGCCTGCCGCGCCCGGTGCAAACGCTCGAGCTTGCAGATGAACCGCAGCTAGTGAGTTACCTGATTACCCGAGTGGCGCTGCATTAAACGCCTGCTGCATCGCCTGCGGCGGTTGCCCGAACGCCCGTAGAAACGCCTGACGCATGCGCTCGCGATCACCAAAACCGGTTTCGCGGGCCACCACTTCCACCGGGTGGCGGCTGGTTTCCATCAGCGCCCGTGCTGCCTCTACGCGCAGGGCTTCGATGGCCTTGGCCGGGGTTTGCCCGGTTTCTTCGCGAAACACCCGGCTGAACTGGCGCGGGCTCAGCCGGGCGACGTCGGCCAGGGCTTCCACGGACAGGTCGTGGGTGAGGTTCTCGCGTGCATAGGCCAGGGCCAATTGCACGCGGTCGGACTTGGGGTCCAGCTCCAGCAAGGCCGACAACTGCGACTGCTCGCTGCCCCGGCGCTGGGCGATCACCAGTTTGCGCGCGATGCGCCGGGCCAGGTCGCTGCCCAGGTCGTTCTCCACCATGGCCAGCGCCAGGTCCACACCGGCACTCATGCCGGCGCCCGTCCACACCTGGCCGTCCACCACGAACAGCTTGTCTTCTTCCAGGTGGATATCCGGGTAGCGCTTGCGAAACGCCGGGGCGTGAATCCAATGGGTGGTGGTGCGTTTGCCCTCCAGCAACCCGGCTTCGGCCAGCACAAAGATGCCCATGCACAACGAGGCGACCCGCCGCGATTGCGCCGAGGCGGCCTTGACCAGTTCCAGCAGGTCGGCCTCCGGCAGGCGAAACTCCAGGTAGCCGCTGACGATCAGCGTGTCATACCCCTCGGGGCGAACGGCTGAGGTATTCACCGAAAACCCCTGGGAGGTCATCACCGCGCCGCCGCTTTCCGACACCAGATGGAACTCATACGCCGGCTCGCCGCGCAGCAGGTTCGCGCACTCGAACACCGAGCCCAGGCTGAGGCTCAGGGATTGGAAGTTCGGGTAAACCATCAGCGCAACGCTGTGCATCGTTATTCTCCAAGGGGGGCGAGGGGGGGATTGTCGGCGCGCTCCGGGTAAACGGCAACCTGCTTCGAGCCATGTCCGGAATCCTTGCGTATCTGACATTGTGGGTGTTTGGCCTGGCTCCTAACATGGCCCTACGAACTAGACGACTGGTCTAATCGGACGGGATGAACCATGAACAGCGAAACCAAAAGTGCGCGCCAGACCATTCTTGATACGGCGCAAGTGATTGTCGGCCGTAAAGGATTCTCTGCGGTGGGGTTGAACGAAATACTTCAAGCCGCCCAAGTGCCTAAAGGTTCGTTCTATCACTATTTCAATTCCAAAGATGCGTTCGGCGTTGTGCTGCTCGACACCTACTTCGACAACTATGTGCAGGGCATGCAGCAACTGTTCGATCAGCCTGGCTTGACCCACGGCGTGAAGTTGATGCGCTATTGGCAAGCCTGGACCGACACCCAGACCGGCTGCACCGACACTGGTAAATGCCTTGCCGTCAAACTCGGCGCCGAGGTGTCTGACCTTTCAGAGCCGATGCGTCTGGCCCTGCAGCGCGGCACGTCACGCACTATCGATTTACTGGCGATTGCCCTGCAACGCGGCGTCGAAGACGGTTCGCTCACGCTTGGGCAACCCCCGCAAAAGCTGGCCCGGCGCCTGTACGCGCTGTGGCTGGGGAGCAGCGTCATGAGCAAGATCAGCCGTACCGGCGCGCCGTTCGATGAGGCGTTGCTGCTGACCCGACAGCTCGTGGGTCACCCTGAACACACTGACATTCACTGATCGAGGCACTGGAAAATGAAAGTATTAATGGTACTGACCTCTCACGACCAGCTTGGCGATACCGGCCGCAAGACTGGCTTCTGGCTCGAAGAGTTCGCGGCACCCTATTACGCGTTCAAGGACGCCGGCGCCGAGGTGGTGCTGGCATCCCCGGCCGGTGGCCAGCCACCACTGGACCCCAAAAGCGATGAGCCGGATGCGCAAACCGAGCAGACCCATCGCTTTGCCACCGATTCGGCTGCGCAGCAGGCGCTGGCCAACACCATCAAGCTCGATACCGTCAACGCTGACGACTTCGACACCGTGTTCTACCCTGGCGGCCACGGCCCGCTGTGGGACCTGGCCGAATCACCGGTGTCCATCGCCCTGATCGAAGCCTTTGAACGCGCCGGCAAGCCCATTGGTTTTGTCTGCCATGCACCGGGCGCGCTGCGTCACGTCAAGGCGGTCAATGGCGATCCGCTGATCAAGGGCCGCCGTGTGACGGGCTTCTCCAACGCCGAGGAAGAGGCCGTCGGCCTGACCCAGGTGGTGCCGTTCCTGATTGAAGATGAATTCAAGCAATTGGGTGGCAAATATGAGAAGGGCGCCGATTGGCAATCCTTCGTTATCGAAGATGGTTTATTGGTCACAGGCCAGAACCCTGGTAGTTCCAGTGATGTCGCCAAGGCTCTGTTGAAACTCACCGCTTAAGTTAACTAACCGCTGTATTAATTGGCGGCTCATAAGAGCCGCCAATGCTTTTGCTCGTCCTGAATTTGGAAGGTCCCATGACAAACAGCATTTTAAATACCCCGATCAAACTGGGTCACCACACCTTGAACAACCGTGTGGTATTGCCGCCGCTGACCCGCCAGCGCAGCGCCCAGCCCGGCGATATCGCCACCGATCTGATGGCTGAGTATTACCGTCAACGCGCGGGCGCCGGGTTCATGGTCAGCGAAGGCACGCAGATCGAGCCCCGTGGTCAGGGCTATGCATGGACGCCGGGGATCTACACCCCGGCGCAGATCAACGGCTGGCGCAAGGTTACCGCAGCCGTGCATGCCGAGGGCGGGGTGATCTTTGCCCAGTTGTGGCATGTGGGGCGTGTTTCGCACAACGCCTTGCAGCCAGGCGGCGCCGCACCGGTGGCGCCTTCTGCATTGCCGGCGTTGCAGGCCAAGGCCTTTATCGAAACCGGGCCAGGCATGGGTGAGTTGATGCAGCCGCCGGTGCCGCGAGCCTTGGCTGCGCTGGAGATCGAGGAACTGGTCGGGCACTACGCACAAGCGGCGCGCAATGCGCTGGATGCCGGGTTTGACGGGGTAGAGATTCACTCGGCCAACGGTTACCTGGTCAACCAGTTCATCTCGGCGCATTCCAACACCCGTGACGATGAATACGGTGGTTCGTTGGACAACCGCCTGCGCTTTCTGCGCGAGATCGTCGAGGCCGTGTGCAAGGTTGTGGGGCCGGACCGCGTGGGCGTGCGTTTTTCACCGTTGTTCAGCGGCACCGATGAAGACCGCGTCTACATCGGTCTGGTGGAAGAAGACCCGCATCACACCTATATCGAAGCGATCAAAGTGCTCGAAGCGTCGGGCATCGCCTATGTCTCCATCGCCGAGGCCGACTGGGACAACGCTCCCGTACTGCCGGACAGTTTCCGTGAAGCCGTGCGCAGCACCTTCAGCGGCCGAATTATCTACGCCGGGCGCTACACCGCTGAACGCGGTGCGAAACTGGTGGAGGCGGGGCTGGCGGACTTGATCGCGTTCGGGCGGCCATTCATTGCCAACCCGGATCTGCCGCAGCGGCTGTTCAACGGCTGGCCGTTGAATCCGCTGCGTGAAGAGGGGATGTATGGCGGCGGTGAAGCGGGGTACATCGACTACCCGACGTACGCCGAATAACAGGTGCCAGCGCTTAAGCGCTGTATGTCGTGAGCGGGCTTGCCCCGCGCCGGGCTGCGCAGCAGCCCGGATACCGGCGATCCAGTGCTGTCTGGACGCATGCGGTGTCGGTGTTGGGGCCGCTTCGCGCCCCAGCGCAGGCAAGCCTGCTCACCACAACTGCAACCACACACCGCAGACCAAGCGCTCACACCACCTGCAACACAATCTTGCCGATATGATCGCCACCTTCCATCCGTGTGTGGGCCTGGGCGGCGTCGGTGTAGTCGTACACTTTGTCGATGATCGGCATGCAGCGACCCGCTTCCAGCACCGGCCAGATGTATTCACGCAGTTGCTCGGCAATCGCGGCCTTTTCTTCCCCGGTGCGTGCGCGCAGCAGCGAGCCGGTGATCACCGCGCGTTTGCCGAGGATGGTCAACAGATCAACGTCATTCGCCTTGGCGCCACCGAGGAACCCCAGCATCACGAGATGCCCGTCCATGGCCAGGGCCTTGAGGTTATTGTTGAGGTAAGAGCCGCCCATGATGTCAAGGATCACATCCACGCCCTGGCCGTCGGTTTGTCGGGCGATGACCTCGGCAAAATCCTGCTCGCGGTAGTTGATCGGTTCCCCACCCAGGGCGGTAATGGCCGCGCATTTGTCGGCGCTGCCGGCGGTGGCGAAGGTCTGGATGCCAAATTCGCGGCACAGCATCAGCGCGGTGGTGCCGATGCCACTGGTACCACCATGGATCAGCACCCGCTGACCGGTGTGCGCATCGCCGAGGCCGAACAGGTTGGCCCAGACGGTGAAGAAGGTTTCCGGCACGGCCGCGGCCTGAATCCAGTCCATGCCTTCGGGGATCGGCAGGGCCTGGCCGGCGGGCACCGCGCAATACTGCGCGTAGCCGCCGCCGTTGGTGAGCGCGCACACCTTGTCACCCAGCTTGAACGTCGACACACCATCGCCCAAGGCCGCCACTTCACCGGCCACTTCCAGGCCAGGATACGGGCTCATGCCGGGTTTCATCGGGTACTTGCCGGCGCGCTGCAAAGCGTCGGGGCGGTTGACCCCGGCGGCGTGCACGCGAATCAGGATCTCGCCGGGACCGGCCACCGGGACGTCGACCTGGCGCGGTTGCAGCACCTGTGGATCGCCAGGGGTGGTGATTTCAATCAGGGTCATGTGTGCAGGGAGGGTCATTTGAGTTTACCTGTAGCGATGAGCGTATGGGTTGGGACCGCATCGGGCGGCCGTCGGTTCAGCAGGATCGTGCCCGGTTCCAGCGCCAGCGCGACCACGATCGCCACGACGGTGATGACGAACAACACAGCATGCGGGCCGCCGCTGAGGTTGAACAGCGCTGAATAGGCAAAGCCTGCGATCGCCTGGAACGTGGCAAACGAGAGGGGCGCGCGGCGCCAGGCTGCTTGTTGCTGATGAGGGTGGGGGATCATCCCGCGGGTACGGGCGGTGACCGAGGAGAGCATCGCGGCGTATGCCGGCACTGGAGAGTAAAAAGTCAGCACAGGCTTGCAAGCGTGCCAGCCCCTGGGTGGACACAATCGAGGTCGATAACCTGTCAATCACCAGGAAGCGCCTATGAACGAATCAAAACACCAGGACCTTGGGCTGTTGTTCCTGCGAGTGAGTGGGGCGCTGTTCCTGCTGTGGGTGCATGGCGTGCCCAAGGTGCTCAACTACAGCGAACAGCTGACGCTGATCGAAGACCCGTTTCACGTGGGGGCCACTGTCACGTTGCTGCTGGCGATCTTTGCCGAGGTGGTGTGCCCCGTATTGATCGTGGTCGGTGTCTGGGTGCGGCTGGCGTGCCTGCCGATCCTGGCGGTGCTATTGATCGCCATGCTGGTGGTGCATCCGCAGTGGACGTTATTGGAAGGGCAGTTTGGCTGGTTGTTGCTGATCATCTTCACCAGCGTACTGATCGCCGGGCCGGGTCGACTTACCCTGGGGCAGCGTTTTACCTGAACAAAAAAGGCCGGGCGAGCCCGGCCAAAGTAAGGAGAGCGGTGTTTCAGGCGTTTCAGCGGTTCAGGAACGCCAGCAAGTCTTCATTCAAGGCCTGGGCGTGGGTCACGGCAAAACCGTGCGGCGCATCCTTGTACACCTTCAGTTCGGCGCCCTTGATCATCTGGGCCGCCACCTTGCCGGTGGTTTCGAACGGCACGATCTGATCGCCATCGCCATGGATCACCAGGGTCGGCACGTCGATACTGGCCATGTCCGGGCGGAAGTCGGTTTTGGAGAAAGCCGACACACAATCCACCGTCGACTTGAGCGAGGCCAGCATCGCGATCTGCAAGGTTTGGCTCAGGGTGCCGGCGGAGACCACCTGGCCTTTGTTAAGGCCGAAAAATGGCGTGTTGAAGTCCGAGATGAACTGCGCGCGGTCCTTGAGCAGGCCAGCCTCGATACCGACGAACACCTCGGCCGGCACGCCCTGCGGGTAATCGGCGGTCTGGCCGAAGATCGGCGTCACCGCCCCCAGCAAGACCAGGCCGGCCACCCGTGCGCTGCCGTGGCGGGCGATGTAGCGCGTCACATCGCCGCCGCCCATGGAGAAGCCCACCAGGGTCACGTCCTCAAGGTCCAGGTGTTCGATCAACTGGGCAATGTCATCGGCGAAGGTGTTGTAGTCGTTGCCGGTCCACGGCTGGTCCGAGCGGCCGAAGCCTCGGCGGTCGAAGGCGATGGTGCGGTAGCCTCGACTGCTCAGGTATTCCATCTGGTATTCCCACATGTCGGCATCCAGCGGCCAGCCGTGGCTGAACAGCACGGGTTTACCGCTGCCCCAGTCCTTGTAGTAGATCTGGGTACCGTCTTTGGCAACGAAAGTGCTCATGCAAAAACTCCTGGTTGAGGGGGCGAGAAGACGCAGTTCACTATCGCGCCAACAGGGACGGCGGGCTTGTACGGGTGTGCTAGGTTGGACGGTTCAGGGGCGTTGTGGCTTGACCGACGTGCCGAACGTATTGCCCATGCGCACGCTCGTCGCTGCCGGCGTGGATAAACCCACCGCGTTCGGCGCTCGTTTTTCCACGGACAGGTTCTGCGCCTCGCGGTTTTTCTTGGCGGCCTTGGCTGCATTCGTGTCATTGCCCAGCTGCCTGCCCAGGCAGCCATAGTCGGGCGCCTTGTACCCATCCACTGAAACCTCGGTGCAACTACCGGGCGCGTTTTCGGCGTGGGCGAGCGCAGGCAGGGCGGCGCACAGCAACAGGCTGGCGAGGGTGGTGAGCAGCTTCATCATGGCCTCCTGGCGGGCCCGAGGGAGTGGGCCGGTTAGGCTTGAAAGTGTAGAGCAGCGGGTCTCTCGTCACCGTGATGTTTTTTTTGCTGGCGCCGTAACATCAGATTCATAAACGGGCCTCAGGATGACGGTTTTCTAGGGCGCGTCGGCCGTGCAGCGATGCAGAGCGGGGGGTGAACAGGGGGGCTGGAGGCGCCGTGTATGCGCCTTGGTCTTGCTGTTGCTGCTGGTCGGCGCGCGCGTGGTGCAGGCCCAGACGCCGCTGTTGCCGCTCGACCTGCCGGCGCAAGACTTGGAACAGGCACTGCAAGCCTACAGCCGCGCCACCGGCATGGCGGTGTTGGTGGACCGCGAATTGACGCGGGGCCGGCGCTCCATCGGGGTGCGCGGGCGCTATACCGCGCAGGAGGCTCTGGCGATGTTGCTGACAGGGAGTGGCCTGATGGCACGTTATGCACGCAGCGATGCGTTCACCTTGCAGTTGCCCGAGGTCAGTCAGCCGCCCCAGACGGCTGGCGCGGCGGCGCGCAACGCCACGCGCATCAACAACAGCTATGCCACGGCCTTGCAACAGGCCATTGAAACCAGCCTGTGCCGGTCGCCGCTCACGCGCCCCGGCAGTTTTCGTGCGCTGGTGCAGGTGTGGGTCAACCGTGACGGGGTGATCGAACACAGCCGGCTGGTCAGCTCCACCGGCGATGAACAACGCGATGAAGCACTGGTACGCAGCCTGGGAACTGCACGGGTGGACCGCCCGGCGCCGAGTTCGCTGCGCCAACCGGTGACTTTACTTTTGATGCCCGACACAACAGGAACGCGCATGGAATGCACAGCAGCAACGGGAGCCTTGGGCGGATGAAAAATACCGGCCACAGTGCGATGGTCAGCTTGTTCCTGGCCTCCTATGAAGACTTCAAGGTACGTTTGCGCAAGCGTCTGGGCTCGGAAGACCTGGCCAATGACGTGCTGCACGAAACCTACCTGCGCGTCGACCGCATGGACGTGCCGCCGAACCTGGCGCAACCGAATGCCTACCTGTACCGCATGGCCCTCAACATCGCCGCCGACCGCCGTCAGGCCGATGCGCGTCTGCTCACCGGCAGCGAGGTGGAAGAACTGCTGCAAAGCGCCGACGAAGCCCAGGACCCGTCGCGGGTGGTGGGCGGCCAGAAAGAAATCCAATCCCTGGTCAAGGCGCTCTACGAACTGCCGGCCCGTCGGCGCAAGATCCTGATCGCCGCCCGCCTCGAAGAAGCGCCGCACCTGGAGATCTCCCAGCGTTTCGGCATTTCTACGCGCATGGTCGAGAAAGAAATCAAGGCCGCCCTGGGCCACTGCGCCAAGCGCCTGGAAAGAAAAGTGATCCAGCGGTTCGGTCCCGGGGCCGGAAAACCGTCTTAGTGTTGAGTCCCTGAAAAATCCGTGAGTATGTGCGCGCTTGAATATCTTTAGCCTCTCCATCGCCCGGCAATCCGCGGCCAGCCCCTTGCATGACGAAGCCCGTGACTGGTTGGTGTTGCTGACCTCGGGCCGCGCCACTGTGGCCGATGCCAAGGCCCTCAAAGCCTGGTGTGCCCAGAGCCCCGAGCACGCTCAGGCATTCGAGCAGGCCAAGCGTTTATGGCAGCACCTTGGCGCCGCGGCTGAGCAGTCGGAACGCCCTCGGCACTTTGGGCGTCGTGCGTTCCTGGGCGGTGCGATCGCCGCGTCGGCGGCGGTGGTGATGGTCAGCGTCGGCGTGCCCGGCGGCTTTGCCGGACTGACGGCGGACTATCGCACCGAAGTCGGCGAGCAGCGCCAAGTGCTGTTGAGTGACGGCGTGAGCCTGGAACTCAATACCCAGACGCGCATCAGCCGGGTCGGGCAGGGGATCGAATTGCTCGAAGGTGAAGTCGAAGTGCTCGCCCACGTGGCCCAGCCGCTCAAGGTCCAGGCTGCCGAGGGGTGGGTGAGCGCGGCGCAGGCGCGGTTCAATGTGCGACACACCGATAGCACAGTGTGCGTGACCTGTATCGAAGGGTCGCTGTCGGTGGACGTCGCCGGTCACACGGTGAGCCTGGGTACTGGCCGGCAACTGAGCTACGGCGCGGCCGGGGTCAGTGCCGTGACGTCGGTGGATACGCAGGCCGTGGTGGCCTGGCGTGAACAGGTGCTTGTGTTCAATAACGCGACCCTGGCCACGGTGGTGGATGAGATCAACCGTTATCGGCCCGGAATGCTGGTGCTGCTCAACAAAGAACTGGGCCAGCGGCGCGTGCAGGCACGGTTCAGCCTGCAGCAGTTAGCGGGCGTGGCGTTGTTGATTCGGGATGCGTATGGCGCCAAATGCACCGAGTTGCCGGGTGGGGTGGTGTTGTTGAGTTAGCCGACCTCATCCCGTGAATCTCTTTACAGAAGGCGTTCCGGCCTTAGCGCAAAGGCCCCATAACCTGCCGATACCGCTCCACCCCCTGGGGCGTCTGGCGCACCAGGCTGATCTCTAATCCCAGCGGGTCTTCACGTCGATTGCCGCTCAACTGCCGCCAGCCTTTATCCGCCTCCCACACCCGTACCTGCAGGTCACTGACGCCGGCCAGCACCACCACTGCGTCCCTGGCCGCCGGTAGCGGGAATCGATCCCGTGCCGGCGCCGCTGCGCGGTACAGGTTGTCGCCCTTGAGCCACCAGCGCACCCGTTGCAGGCCGTCACCGGGGACTGGCGCGCTGCGTATCACGTCGAGCCTGAAGCCCTTGCTGTCGGAACTGCGGATCGTTACCGCGGCGAGCCCTTCGACGTCGTTTTTCGGCGCGGTCAGTTCGACGCTGGCGCGCAGGCTGATATCGCGCTGCATCTGGTTCAGTGCTCGCAGCAGGGCTTCAGTCTGTTCGGTGCTGGCCTGTAAGTGCTGATCGGCGCGGGTCACGCTGTCGAGGCCGCGCCAGGCGATCAGGCTGACCAGCGCCATCAGCATGATCGCGACCATCACTTCGATCAGCGTAAAGCCTTTCTGGGACGTGCTCATGGTTGGCTCACCACACGCATCAAGCCCGCCGCATCCCGTTGCAGGCTGAGGCTGTGCTGCCCGTCCGACAGCACCACGCGCACCGGCGGGCTGATCCATTCTGCGTCAAGCACCAGGGTTTGCCGAGGTTCGATGCTGATCTGCATGGGCGTGCTCTCCCATAAGCGCGGGCGCAGTTGGGCGTCGTCCTCGAACGTCTCGGTTCCCGGCCCGCGGTCACTGCGGCGGTTGAAACCAAAGCCCTTGGCATCGGCGCGCCAGGTGATCGGGCGGCCGTCGGCGCGGGCTTCGGCCTGGGCCACTTGCAGCAGTTGGCTGAGGCGCTCGGCGTCTTTGCGCAGCAGGCGCAGTGGGTCGGGCTTGATGGTCAGGCTGATGGCGGCGCTGGCGATGCCGATGATCACCAGCACTACCATCAGCTCGATCAAGGTGAAGCCTTTTTGTTTCATCGCGAAGCACCTGCAGAACTGGCGAGGTTGTGACATAAAAACGTGCGAATTGGCCTGTACGCTGGTGACACGGACAAACAGGAGGTCCAACTCATGGCTTTTTCCCTGCGATTTTCAGCCGCCCATGGCGTGCAGCTCGGTGCGCTGCTGGCGGCCCTGGCCGGTGCGGTGGTGTGGACACCGCTGCTGCTCACCTCCGCCGAATCCCACACGCCCCAGGCCACCCCGCAGGCTCTGGCGGCGCGCAGCGATAACCCGGCGCTGCAATGGTTTTCCAATGCGCCGACGGCCTTGCAGGTCAAGGTTACCGGCGTGTTGGCCGGCGCGCGTGGCGCGGTGGCGATCCTTAGCCTCAACGACGGCCCGCCGCGCAGCTTTCTAGTGGGTGAACGTGTGAGTCCTGGTGTGCGCTTGACCGCCATTGAAGGCAACGGCGTGGAGATCGAGCGTGGCGGCGAGAAGCTGCGCGTGCACCTGGACAAGCTGCCGGATGCGCCGGCATTGCCGCGGCTCACTCGGCCATGACCTGGGTGGCCAGGCGCGCCAGGGGCGGCGCGTCGCGGCTGGCGTCGAGCACCTGTACCGAGACCTGAAACAGCGGGCCATCGGCGCTGATGGTTTGCTCGCAACGCAGCTTCAAGCGGCCCTGATCACACACGAAGGTCTGCTTGCCGCTGCGCAAGCGGCCCTCCAGACGCACCTGCGCCAAACGACTCTGGGCCGCCAGCAAGGCCATCGATTTGTCACGCAACAAGCCATTGCTCTGGGTCATCAAACCGGCCACGCGCACGGCGGCGGCCATGGCCACGGCAATGATCGCCAATGCCACCAGCACTTCGATCAGGGTAAAGCCTTGCTCGTTGCGATGGCCGTACATGGCACTCTCAAAGCCCGGAGACAGGCCCGCAGACTAACGCCGCGAGTTGACCGATTGGCGACCGAAACTCCCGAGGATTTTCAATACGACTGACATGTGTTCTTGCAACACTGCGCCACGAAATGCACTCAACCCAAGGAATGTCGAGATGGATATCGCGCGCCTAATGCCTCCATTGCCAGGCCCTCGCGGCCAGCGTGGCTTCACCCTGATCGAGATCATGGTGGTGGTGGTTATCCTCGGGATTCTCGCGGCGATGGTGGTGCCCAAGGTGCTCGACCGGCCGGACCAGGCGCGGGCCACGGCGGCCAGGCAGGACATCGGCGGCCTGATGCAGGCGCTGAAACTCTACCGCCTCGACCATGGCACTTACCCAAGCATGAACCAGGGCCTGAAGGTGCTGGTGGAACGCCCGGCGGACGCCAAAAACACCACCTGGCGCGCCTACCTGGACCGACTGCCCAACGACCCGTGGGGCCACCCATATCACTACCTCAACCCCGGTGCCAACGGTGAAGTCGACGTGTTCTCCCTGGGCGCCGACGGCCAACCGGACGGTGATGGCGTGAATGCTGATATCGGCTCCTGGCAGTTGTAAGGCGCCCCATGAAACGGTATTCGCCCACAGCGGCGAAGCAGCGCGGCATGGCGATTATCAGCGCATTGCTGATCGCTGCGGTGGTGGCGGTGATTGCAGGCGGCATGCTGACGCGCCAGACCGTATTTACTCGCAGCCTGGAAGCCGAACAACTGCGCATCCAGGGCCAGTGGTTGTTGCTGGGCGGTATTGAGCGCAGCCGCCAATTGCTCTGGGACGCGCGCCAGAAAGACGTGTTGACCCGCCTCGACCAGCCCTGGGCCCAGGCCCAGCGCGGCGTGTTCGATGGCCGGGTGGACGACGAACAAGGCAAGTTCAACCTGCGCAATCTGGTCAACCGCCAGCAAGTGGATACCGAGCAGTTGCAGAGTTTCGAGCGCCTGTGCGGCCTGATCGGGGTCGACCCGGCGCTGAGTCGGCGCATCAGCCAGCGGGTGATCGGTTCCTATGAGCGATTCGACACGCCGGCCAAATACCCGATGCTGCGCAGTCTCGATGACTTGAGCGCTGTGGAAGGACTCGACCCGCTGCTGTTGCAGCGCATGCAGGCCTTCATCAGCGTGTTGCCCGACATCACCTGGGTCAACGGCAACACCGCCCGCGCCGAGGTGCTCAGCGCGGTGGTGCCGCAGCTGAGTCTGGCCCAGGCCCAGGCGCTGGTGGCCGAGCGGGACAGTGGGCAGTGGTTTATCAATCGCGGGGACTTCGTCAACCGCTTGCACCTGCCGCAAGTGCCGGTGGATTCGGTGCAAGTGGGCATTACCAGTGAGTGGTTTCGCCTGCAAGGCCAGGTGCGGCAGGACCCGCGCCGGGTGACCCTGGACGCGCTGCTGCATCGCCCGGAAAGTCGTCGGCCGCAGGTGATCTGGTCGCGGGTGGGCGTATGAAGCGCTTGCGCATTGGGTTGCCACCGCTGGCGCAGTTGAGCGTGGACAGCCAGGTCGCCTTTGCCTGGCTGGAGCGCGGCGCGGTGGTGTCCGAAGGGCATGAACGCCTGGCACGGCTGGGCAAGGGCCGCCAGGCGGTGGAGTGTTTTCTGCACCCCCGCGACAGTGTGATGACAAGCCTGGAACTGCCGCCATTGCCCGCCGCCAAAACTGCCGCGGCGGTGGCCTGTGCAGCCCAGGCGCTGATCCTCGGCCCCGTGGAGCAGATGCACGTGGCCCACGGCCCGCGCGAAAGCGACGGGTGCGTGCAAGTGGGCTGGGTGTCGACGGCTGAGCTGGAGCGGCTCGGCCAGGTCCTGGCGCAGGCACAACTGAAACTGCGGGGTGTGTACCCGGCACCCTATGCCTTGCCGGTGGGAGCGGCAGCGTTGGACGACGGTTATCTGTTGACCCGCGACAGCCCGCAACAAGGCACGGTGCATCCATTAGGGGGGCAGGCGCTGGATCTGCCGCCGATGAGCGCGTCCCAGCGTTGGGCCGGCGCCGTACCTGCGTGGGGGTTGCATGCGCGCCTTCGCCAGGGGCCCAGTGGTGGCTGGGGCAGGGCGCTGGGCTGCATCGCCCTGGCCGCTGCCATTTGGGCCCTGGGCCTGAACCTGTACGCCGCGCGCAAGGTCGAGGAGGGCCAGCGACTCAAGGCGTTGATGAGTCAGCAGGTGCGTCAGGCATTTCCCGAACTGCCGGTGGTGCTTAACCCGTTGCAGCAGGCCCGTCAGCAACTGATGGCGCGCCAGAACGGTGCCGCTGCCGATCCTGCTCAGCGCTTTTCCGGGCTGTTGCAACTGGTGGGTACACACCTGCCGTTTATGGTGGGCAGTGTCAACGCCCTGACCTTCGAGCAAGGGCGCTTGCACCTGGAACTGCTGGCCGACAGCCGCAACCCGGCCGCGCAGGGCGATTGGCAGGCGGCGTTGGCGCAGGCCGGTTTTGCCGCCACACGGGACGATCACGGTTGGAGCATTGCCCCGGCGCAGGCCACGCAAAAATCGGGAGCCGACGATGAATAAATGGCGCCGCCTGCGCGGCCAGTCCCAGGTGTTCTGGAACGGCCTGGCCCTGCGCGAAAAACGCCTGCTGGCGGGTGTCGGCCTGTTGCTGGCGAGTCTGTTGAGCTGGCTGATTCTGGTGCAGCCGGCGCTGAAAAAGATCGACTACTGGCAGGCCGAAACCCCCAAGTTGCGCGCCCAGGCCGCCGCTTTACAGGTGCTGTTGCAGGACGTCGCAGCGCCCCGCGTGGCGGACGAAACCACGCTGCAACAGGCCCTGGACAGCGCCGGCCTGCAAGGGCATTACCACTTGCAGGTGTTGGAACCCGGCGCTTGGCGCCTGACCTTCGACAACGCCCCGGCCGACGCGGTGGTGGGCTGGTTGCTGGGCAATCCCCGTTCGTTTTCTCTGGAAGTGTCCGAGGCACGTTTGCAACGTGCCGCGGACGCCGTCGACACCTCGGCCGGCACTGTGTCCGGGACCGTTCGCATGGATCAGGCGCCTGGCGCTAAGGAAGCTTCATGAAGTGGTCAGTCCCGCCTTTTCGCACCGTCGCGCCATTGCTGTTGCTGGCCCTCAGCGCGTGCAGCACCCAGGACGCATCCAAACCGTTGCTGGTGGACAGCGAACTTGGCCAGCCCCTGGCCGATACCCGTCGCAGCGGCGACACCGTGCTGGATCGCCAGCGCGACCCCGTACCCAAGCCGACCGTACAACATCGGGTGACCCAGAGCGCCCGTGGCCAGGCGCCGGCCAACGTCAAAGCGCGCAACCCATTGGGCGATCAGCCGGTGCAGCTCAATTTTGTCGACGCCGATATCCAGGCCGTGGTGCGTGCGTTATCCCGTGCCACCGGCCAGCAGTTTCTGGTCGACCCGCGTGTAAAGGGCAACCTGACCCTGGTCAGCGAAGGCCAGGTACCGGCGCATCAGGCCTATGACATGCTGCTGGCGGCGCTGCGCATGCAAGGCTTCAGCGTGGTGGACGTCGGCGGTGTGGCCCAAGTGGTGCCGGAGGCCGATGCCAAGTTGCTCGGCGGGCCGATGTACAGCGCCGGCAGCAGCGGCATGCAGACCCGCACCTTTCGCCTGCAGTACGAAAACGCGGTGAACCTGATCCCGGTGCTGCGCCCCATTGTGTCGCCGAACAATCCGATCAACGCCTACCCCGGCAACAACAGCATCGTCATCACCGACTACGCGGAAAACCTCGCGCGGGTGGCCCATATCATCAGCGGCATCGACACCCCCAGCGCCATCGACACCGACGTAGTGCAGATCCAGAACGGTATCGCCGTGGACATTGCAGCGATGGTCGCCGAGCTCCTGGAAACCCAAGGCGCCGACCAGACCCAGAAGATCACTGTGATCGGCGACCCGCGTTCCAACTCGATCATCATTCGCTCCGGCAGCCCCGAGCGCACGGAGCTGGCGCGCAACCTGATCTACAAACTCGACAACGCCCAGAGCAACCCCAGCAATATGCACGTGGTCTACCTGCGCAATGCCCAGGCGGGCAAGTTGGCCCAGTCGCTGCGTGGGTTGTTGACCGGCGAGAGCGAGTCCGGCGTCAGCGACGAGGCGCGCAGCAAGCTCAGCAGCATGGGCGGCAGCGGCCAGAACACTGCGCAAGGCAGCAGCGCGCAAAACAGCAGCGGCACACCCACCGGCAGCGGCGTGCAGTCGGGCTATGGGCAAAGCAACACGGCGACCACCAGCACCGGTGGCACGGCCAAAGACCAGGACACCGCATTCAGCGCCGGCGGCGTGACCATCCAGGCCGACGCCACCACCAACACCTTGCTGATCTCCGCGCCGGACCCGCTGTACCGCAACCTGCGCGAAGTGATCGATATGCTTGACCAGCGCCGTGCCCAGGTGGTGATCGAAAGCCTGATCGTCGAAGTGGGCGAGGACGATGCCACCGAGTTCGGCGTGCAATGGCAGGCCGGCAACCTGGCGGGCAACGGCGGGTTTGGCGGGGTCAACCTGGGCGGCAGCGGCATCGTCAGCACCGGCAAGACCAGCATTGATGTGTTGCCCAAGGGCCTTAACGTCGGCCTGGTCAACGGCAGCGTGGACATTCCGGGGATCGGCAAGGTGCTCGACCTCAAGGTGCTGGCCCGCGCGCTGAAGAGCAAGGGCGGCACCAATGTGCTGTCCACGCCCAATCTGCTGACCCTGGACAACGAAGCCGCGAGCATTTTTGTAGGGCAGACCATTCCGTTCGTCACCGGCAGTTATGTGACGGGCGGCGGGGGCACCAGCAACAACCCGTTCCAGACCGTGCAGCGCGAAGAAGTCGGGCTCAAGCTGAACGTCCGGCCGCAGATTTCCGAGGGCGGTACGGTGAAGCTGGATATCTATCAGGAGGTCAGCAGCGTGGACACGCGCACCTCGGTGGACGCGGGTACGGTGACCAACAAGCGCGCGATCGATACCAGCATTTTGCTGGATGACGGGCAGATCATGGTGCTCGGTGGCTTGCTGCAGGATGGCTACAGCCAGAGCAATGATGCAGTGCCTTGGCTCTCCAGCATTCCGGGGCTGGGGGCACTGTTTCGCAATGAAAAACGCAGTGTGAGCAAGACCAACCTGATGGTGTTTTTGCGGCCTTACATCATTCGCGACAGTGGCGCGGGGCGCAGTATTACCTTGAACCGCTATGAATTCATGCGCCGGGCCCAGGGCGGCTTGCAGCCGGAGCACAGTTGGGCGATGCCGGACGTGCAGGCGCCGCAATTGCCCTCGGTGGACAAGGCGATTCCGGGCGGGCAGCCGCCGGGGCCCAGGGCGGTAATTCGGGCGGTGCCGGCCCCATGAGCCTGCTGCCCTACGCGTGGGCCAAATCCCAGCGCATCCTTCTGCGCCCCGACGAGGCGGGCCGGCTGCTCACCGTCTGCCCCTCAACGCCCGGCTGGTCCATCAGCGAAGTCCAGCGCCAGTTCGGCGAGTCGCGGATAGAACAGGTGCGCGACGACGAACTCGACGGCCTCCTGGCCAGCGCCTATGCCGATACCGGCAGTGCTGCCGCGGTGGTGGGCGCCGCCGAAAACGAGGTGGACCTCGACCGCCTGATGCAGGACATGCCCGAGATCACCGACCTGCTCGACACCCAGGACGGCGCACCGGTGATTCGCATGATCAACGCCTTGCTCACCCAGGCCGCGCGCGACGAGGCCAGTGATATTCATATCGAGCCCTACGAAACCCATTCGGTGGTGCGCTACCGCGTCGACGGCACCTTGCGCGATGTGGTGTCGCCGCGCAAGGCGCTGCACGGCGCGCTGGTGTCACGGATCAAGATCATGGCGCAGCTCGATATCGCCGAAAAACGCCTGCCTCAGGACGGGCGCATCGCCTTGCGCGTGGCCGGGCGGCCGATTGATATTCGCGTGTCGACCGTGCCCACCGGGCATGGCGAGCGCGTGGTGATGCGTTTGCTCGACAAACAGGCCGGGCGCTTGCAACTGGAGACCCTGGGCATGGCGCCGCAGTTGCTCGCACGCCTGGATACTCTGATCCGCCAGCCCCACGGCATTGTGCTGGTCACCGGGCCCACCGGCAGCGGCAAGACCACCAGCCTGTACGCGGCCCTGGCGCGGCTGGATGCGAGTACCAGCAATATCCTCACGGTGGAGGACCCGGTGGAGTACGACCTGCCGGGCATCAGCCAGATCCAGGTCAACGCCAGGATCGACATGACCTTCGGCCTGGCACTGCGGGCGATCCTGCGGCAGGACCCGGACATCATCATGATCGGTGAAATCCGTGACCTGGAGACCGCGCAGATCGCCGTGCAGGCCTCGCTCACCGGCCACCTGGTGCTCGCCACCCTGCACACCAACGACGCGGTGTCGGCGGTCAACCGCCTGATCGACATGGGCGTCGAACCGTTCCTGTTGGCTTCGTCGCTGTTGGGGGTGCTGGCGCAGCGCCTGGTGCGGCGCCTGTGCCCGCACTGCAAGCAGGAAGACCCGGCCGCGCCCGGCACCTGGCGCCCGGTGGGCTGCGCACAGTGCAACCAGATCGGTTATAGCGGGCGTACCGGTATTCATGAATTGTTCTGCGTCGACGACGACGTGCGCGGCCTGATCCACCAAGGCGCCGGCGAGCAGGAGTTGCGTGTGGCCGCGCGCCGTGCGGGGATGTTCAGCATGCGTGAAGACGGCGAGCGCTGGGTGCGCAGCGGCGCCACCGCGCCCGAAGAAATTCTGCGCGTCACACGGGACGCCTGATGAATCGCTATCGCTATGAAGCCGCCGATGCCAGCGGCAAGGTCGAGGCCGGGCATGTCGAGGCCGACAGCCAGAGCGGGGCGTTTGCGCTGCTGCGCAGCCGTGGCCTGACGGCGTTGCTCGTGCAGGTCGAGGTGGGGCAGCCAACGACGGCCGGTGGCAGCCTGTTCAGCGCCAAGCTGTCGGACAATGACCTGGCCTGGGCCACGCGCCAGCTGGCGAGCCTGCTCGGTGCGAGCCTGCCGTTGGAAGCAGCGCTGAGTGCCACGGTGGAGCAAGCGGAGAAAAAGCACATCGCCCAGACCCTCGCCGCCGTGCGCGCCGATGTACGCGGCGGCATGCGCCTGGCGCAGGCGTTGGCCGCGCGACCGCGGGATTTTCCGTCGATCTACCGTGCGTTGATCGCGGCGGGAGAGGAGTCCGGTGACCTGGCCCAGGTGATGGAGCGCCTGGCCGACTACATCGAGGAGCGCAACAACCTGCGCGGCAAGATTCTCACCGCGTTTATCTACCCCGGCGTTGTGGGGCTGGTGTCCATCGGCATCGTGATTTTTTTGCTCAGCTACGTGGTGCCCCAAGTGGTCAGCGCGTTTTCCCAGGCGCGCCAGGACTTGCCGGGGCTGACCCTGGCGATGCTTAACGCCAGCGACTTTATCCGCGCCTGGGGCTGGCTGTGTTTTGCCGGCATCGTCGGTGGTTTCTGGAGCTGGCGCCTGTACCTGCGCAACCCTGTGGCGCGGTTGAATTGGCACAGCCGCGTGCTGCGCCTGCCGCTGATCGGGCGGTTTGTGCTGGGCCTGAACACCGCGCGGTTTGCCTCGACGTTGGCGATTCTCGGCGGTGCCGGCGTGCCGCTGTTGCGCGCTCTGGAGGCGGCACGTCAGACCCTGTCCAACGAGCGCCTGAGCCAGTGCGTCAACGATGCCACGGCCAAGGTGCGCGAAGGGGTCAACCTGGCGCCGGCGCTGGCGGTGGAAAATGTGTTCCCCCCGGTGCTGATCCACCTGATCGCCAGCGGCGAAAAGACCGGCTCGCTGCCACCGATGCTCGAACGTGCGGCGCAGACCCTGTCACGGGATATCGAACGCCGGGCGATGGGCATGACTGCGTTGCTGGAGCCGCTGATGATCGTGGTGATGGGCGCGGTGGTGCTGGTGATTGTGATGGCGGTGCTGCTGCCGATCATCGAAATCAACCAGTTGGTCACCTAGGTCAGCGGAGCGAACTCGGGTTCCTCATCCTGTCATGTTTCACCCGTTCGGCACGCCCCGCGCGGCCTCCAGCCCACGGTTGCGAAGGCGTACTGAAACGCCGCTGTCACGTGGGCCTAAAACGCTCAAAAGTATGACCAAAACACCCGAGAATCTTTTTAAAATCAAGCGCTTCCTCCCGAGGTTTTTTCCTATATCTGTCATCGGAAACTGCGAGTTTCGTTCCCATGGTTTTCACCCCCGGCCACCCCCGCATACCGGCTTGGGACCGAAGCCATGGCGTCATGCAAGAGCCCTCTACCCAAACGTACAAACACGACGAAAGGAGATTCTTCATGTTTAAGCGCAACGTTCTCGCGGTATCCATGACCCTCGCTGCACTGTGCTCGGCCCAGGCTGCAATGGCTGACATCAACGGTGGTGGTGCAACCCTGCCACAAGCGCTGTACCAGACTTCCGGCGTGCTGACTGCCGGTTTTGCCCCGTACATCGGCGTGGGCAGCGGTAACGGCAAGGCCGCCTTCCTGAACAACGACTACACCAAGTTCCAGGCCGGCGTGACGAACAAGAACGTGCACTGGGCGGGCAGCGACTCCAAGCTGAGCGCCACTGAGCTGTCGACCTACGCGTCTGCCAAGCAACCGACCTGGGGCAAGTTGATCCAGGTGCCGTCGGTGGGTACTGCGGTCGCTATTCCCTTCAACAAAAGCGGCACCGCAGCGGTTGACCTGAGCGTCAGCGAGCTGTGCGGTGTGTTCTCGGGGCGTATCACTGACTGGAGCGGTATTTCCGGTTCCGGCCGTACCGGCGCGATCACCGTGGTCTACCGTAGCGAAAGCAGTGGCACCACCGAGTTGTTCACCCGTTTCCTCAACGCCAAGTGTGCTGAAACCGGCACCTTCAATATCTCCACCACGTTCGGCACCAGCTACACCGGTGGTTTGCCTGCCGGCGCCGTTTCTGCCGCCGGCAGCCAAGGTGTGATGACCGCATTGGCCGGCGCCGACGGTGGTATCACCTACATGAGCCCTGATTTCGCGGCCCCAACCCTGGCCGGTCTGGACGACGCGACCAAAGTGGCACGTGTCGGCAAGGACGTCGCGACCAACACTGCGGGCGTTTCGCCTGCCGCCGCTAACGTCTCCGCTGCCATCAACGCCGTACCCGTGCCGGCCTCCACCGAGCGTGGCAACCCGGACGCCTGGGTTCCAGTGTTCGGTAAAGCCAACACCGCCGGCGTGCAGCCTTACCCTACCTCGGGCTACCCGATCCTGGGCTTCACCAACCTGATCTTCAGCCAGTGCTACGCCGATGCCACCCAGACCAGCCAAGTGCGTGATTTCTTCGCCAAGCACTACGGCGCCTCCAACAACAACGATGCAGCCATCACCGCCAACGCTTTCGTGCCGCTGCCAACCGCTTGGAAAGCCACCGTTCGCGCCAGCTTCCTGACCGCGAGCAACGCCCTGAGCATCGGCAACACCAACGTCTGCAACGGTATCGGTCGTCCGCTGTAACCCTCGCTTTCAACGACCTGCACCACCTGATCAGCAACGGCCTGCGCCGTTGCTGATTTTTTGCGTGGGTGCCCGCCGTTACCAGCCCTATGTGAACTTTGCATGACATAAGTTCAGTCCCGTCTCCCGCCAACCGCCTAACCCTCATACGTGAGCCTGTCTTGCTCCCTGCGTGATAACAAAGAAGGAAGATTCCCGATGGTCCGCTGCAAATCACCGGTCAACCTGAAAGCCCAAGAAACCGTGCTGCGCCTCAAGCCATTGGCCCAGGCCATTGCCTTGTTGATGGTGGCGGGCAATGCCCATGCGGCCACGGCGTTCAGTTCCAGTTGGTTTGCCGACAAAGGTGCGACGCAAGCGGCGACGGCGGCGCGCATCAGTGCCGGGCAGGTGCCGGGAATTCCTTCGCTGAACCAGCAGGCGCGGGTCAACCAGCAGTTGGCGCGTTCCATCAGCACCTTGAACACCAGCGTCGCGGCGATTGCGGCGCAGCAGGCCGCGCAAGCGGCGGGGCGTCAGGCGGCGTTCGGCCAGGTCTCGACGATTTCCGATGGCCTCGGCAAAGGTGGCCTGCAGGTGGATAACAGCCTCACCCAGGGCTGGACCAACGCCAAGGCCCCGACCCAAAGCCAGTCCGGCGGCAAGACCACGGTGAGTATCGAGCAAACCGCCGACAAGGCCATCCTCAATTGGGAGACCTTTAACGTCGGGCGCAACACCTCCGTGGATTTCCAGCAGCAGTCCAGTTGGGCCGTGCTTAACCGCGTCAACGACCCCGATGCGCGGCCCAGTGAGATCCAGGGCCAGATCAATGGCGCCGGCACGGTGATGATCATGAACCGCAACGGCGTGGTTTTCGGCGGCACCAGCCAAGTCAACGTGCGCAACCTGGTGGCCGCCGCAGCGAACATGACCGATGAGCAGTTCACCCAGCGCGGTCTCTATGTGGATGGCACCGGCACCCAGCCGACCTTCACCGATGCGGCGGGCAAGGTCCAGGTGCAGCGCGGCGCGCTGATCCAGACTCACAACCCGGCCACGTCCACCGATGCAGGTGGCTACGCCTTGTTGCTCGGTTCGGAAGTGGACAACGCCGGTACGATCATCACCGCCAAGGGCCAGACCACCCTGGCGGCCGGTGACAGTTTTTACATCCGCAAGGGCGTGAGCACGTCCGGCAATGACCGCTCCACCACGCGTGGCAACGAAGTGGCGACCAGCCTCAAACCCGGCAGCAGCGCCGGCAAGGTCAGCAACAATGGCCTGATCATGGCCGCCACCGGGGACATCACCCTGACCGGGCACCAGGTGCAGCAAAATGGCGTGGCCCTGGCCAGCACCTCGGTGGACACCCGTGGCACGATTCACCTGCTCAACTCCGCCACCGACACCACCGGCAGTGTGACCCTGGGCGAGGGCAGCACCACCGCGATCCTGTTGGACAGCAGTGGCAGCACCGCGCTGAACAGCCAGCAAAGCAATGGCCTGGTCAACCTCGACGGTATGCCGGCCAATCAGGCGACCGGGCGTTTCAATAACCTCAGCACGGTGGCCGACCGTACCGATCAGTCGCGCATCGAAATCGTCAGCGGCGGCACCGTGGATTTCCAGAAAGGCTCGATCACCCTGGCCACCGGCGGGCAGGTCGCGGTCAGTGCCGCCGGGCGCAGCCTGTTACGCGATGGGGCGCTGATCGACGTGTCCGGCGCGGTGGGCGTCAAGGTGTCGATGGAATCCAACAACATCAAGATCAACGTGCAGGGCAACGAGCAGCGCGACGCGCCGGTCAACCGTGAAGACGGGAAGCTGATCAACAACGATGTGTGGGTCGACCTGCGCGATCTGGTGTTTGTGCCCGCAGGCACCAACGGCTATGCAACGGATCGCTGGTACACCGCCGGCGGTTTGCTGGAAGTCGGCGGTTACCTTGGCACGCAAGGCCACTCGGTGGGCGAGTGGATGGCCCAGGGCGGCACCGTGACCTTTACCGGCAAGGAGGTGGTGACCCAGAAGGGCGCGCAGATCAACCTGTCGGGCGGCACCGTGGACGTGCAGGACGGTTATATCCAGCAGACCTGGCTCAAGGGTCCGGATGGGCGTTTGTATGAGCTGTCCAACGCGCCGGGGGACATTCTCTATTCCGGGTTCTACAAGGGCTATGAAGACACCAGCAAGCGCTGGGGCCAGACCGATTACTACTACAACCCGATGATTGCCAGGCAACGCCGTTTCGAGAGCGGGTACACCGTGGGCCGCGATGCCGGCAAGCTGGTGGTCGGCACCACCAGCGCGGTGCTCGAAGGGCAGGTGGTCAGTGATGTGTTCCAGGGCGATCGCCAGACCCAGGCACCGAATATCAACCTCGACGGTTATCAGCAGTCGCAGAAGGCCATGGCCCAGCGCGCGCAGTTGATCATTGGTGGCTACACGCCGGTCTACAACAAGAGCACCGGCACCCTGCGTTATGCGTTGACCGGCATTGCCGATGAGGTGCTGATTGACCGCAACACGCAGAAAATCGCCGACGGACTGGACCTCACCACCGCGCTGCCAGCGGATCGCCAGGGCAAGATGGTGCTCGACAGTGATCAGCTCAATGGCTATCAACTGGGCGCGATCAAAGTCGGCGTCACCAATCAGATCAAAGCCGGTGTCACGCAGCAGATCACCGTCAAGGGCGCGCTCAATGTGGCGGATGGCGGCGAGATCACCCTGTTCGGGCCAGTGGTCAACCTCAACGCCAACCTCACCGCCCATGGCGGCAGCATCAATGCGGGCAACATCCTCAATCAGGTCAATCTCAATGCCGGTAATGCGCTCGACGATGTGATCCTCGCGGGCAGCGGGCGGGTCGATGTGGCGGCGGGCGTCAAGCTCGATGCCAGCGGGCGTTGGAACAACCTGGCGCTGGACCCGAACACCCGTGAAGGTCTGGCGTATGTGAACGGTGGCAAGGTCTCGCTGCGCAGTACCGGTACGCTTGATCTGGCGACCGGCAGCCTGGTGGATACGTCCTCCGCAGGCACGCTCGGCGTTGACGGTAAGCTCAGCGGCGGCAAGGGCGGCGACGTGACGCTGGGGGCGCTTGGGGCCTTGGCGCTGGGCGGCGACATTCGCGGTTATGGCGTCAACGGCGGCGGCACGCTGGCGTTGCAGGGGCGCAAGGTGCAGATCGGCGACAGCGCCAATGCACCCGATATCGACACGCTGCAATTGACTGGCGGCTTCTTTAACAAGGGTTTCTCGGCCTACGACATCACCGGCAACGAGGGACTGCTCGTCACCGACGGTACCCAAGTCGATGTGAATGTGCCGGTCTACCGTTTGGGCGAGCAGACAGCGATGACGCCAAGTGGCAGCGACCCGGCCACGGCTCTGGAGCGTTGGACGCCGACGCTCTACCAGGAAAACCCGACCCAGGGCGTTCTGACCCAGCGCCGGGGTGCCAGCCTGACGCTGACGGCCGGCTCCAAGGATTCCACCGCCGCAGAACTGGCGACCACCGCCCTGACGGTAGGCCGGGGGGCAGTGATTAATGTCGACCCCGGCCAGGGCATCAATTTGCGTAGCATCGGCCAGTTGACCCTCAATGGCAGCCTGAATGCCTGGGGCGGCAGTGTCAGCCTGGGCGGTTTGAGTGTCTCGCCAAAGACCTGGGAACCGTCGATTGCCGCGGGTCACGACCGCTCGATCCGGGTGGGCGAAGAGGCGTTGATCGACGTTGCAGCGCGAGCGGTCACGGCGGTGAGCAGCCGGGGCAACGTGTACGGCCAGGTCCTCAATGGCGGCAAGATCAGCATCGGCGGCGATATCAACCTGACCACCGGGATTGCCAGTGCCGGCGATGTGTTTGTGGTGGTCCGTGAGGGCGCGCGGCTGGACGCCTCCGGTGCCCAGGCGGTGCTCGACGTGCCCGGTCAGGGTCGCGTGCCGGTGGCCAGCAATGGCGGCAGTATCAGCTTTGCGTCGAACAACGGCCTGTACCTGGACGGCAGCTTCGTTGCCCGCGCGGGCGGGGCGGGTGCGGCGGGCGGCAGTTTGGCGCTTGCGCTGGAAAGCCCGTATTACCTCAAGGCCGGCGTCAATGACCGGGTGCTCAACGTGCGTGAACTGGTGCTCAGCCAGACCCATCAAACCAGCCCGAACGCCAGCCTGGAATACGGCCATGGCCGCCTCGGGGTGGACCAGGTCACCGCCGGCGGTTTCGACAACCTGGCGCTGCTCAGCAACGGCTTGCTGAGTTTCGACGGCGATGTGTCGTTGAGCATGGGCCAGAGCCTGCGCCTCTACGGTGGCAGCTATAACCTCAGTGAAACCGCCGCGGCCAGTTCACGGGTCAACCTGTCGGCCCCGTACCTGCTGCTGGCCGGCCTGCTCGCGCCCGCAGAAACCGGCAAGGAGGCCTACACCCGCGCGGTGCCGGTGTTGCCCAATCCCTCGGTGCTGGCCACCACGGCGCAGTTCAACGCCAACGCCAACCTGATCGAGGTGCGTGGCAATGTGGTGTTCGGCAACAAAAGCTATCTGTTGCGGCCCGACAACAGCCGGGCCAGCCTTGAGCGGCGTGGGTTTGATGAGGTGCAACTGACCAGCCAGGGCGACTTGCGCTTCCTGGCGGGGGCGGGGGCAGATGTGATTGCCCAGGGCATCAGCACGCAGTTAGTGACCGGTGGTGACCTGACCCTGCGCGCGGCGCAGTTGTATCCGGCGACTGAAGTCGGCGCCCGGGTACTGGCGGGCTATGTGAATAATGCTGCCAGCAATGGCACAGGCTTCAATTACGATCCGACACGCACCCTGACCATCGCACGCACCGCCAACAGCAATGCCGCCATGCCTTACTCGGTCTTTGGTCGTCTGCAATTGGGCGGGCCTACCATCAAGCAGGACGGGGTGGTGCGTGCGCCCCTGGGGCTGATCGAGATCGGCAACCTGGGTTCTACAAACGTGCAACTGCTGCCGGGCAGCCTCACGTCGGTGAGTGGCAAGGGCCTGGTATTGCCTTACGGCGGTACCGTGGATGGCCAGATCTACAAGTACAACGGCAAGACCGTAACGTTCATAGGCCAAGGTGGCGGCAACGGTGCAGGCAGTCTGAACGTCGGGGTGATTCTGGGGGGCCAGACGGTGGCGGTGCTGCCACAGGCGACGTTGGATCTGTCCGGCGGTGGCGAACTGCTCGGCGCCGGCTTTATTTCCGGGCGCGGGGGGTCTACGGATGCACGTTACAACCCACTGGTACAGTTCGGTGCGAACGGCGGGTTTGTACTGCCGGGTCTGAGTACCAACCCGATCTATGCAATTGTGCCGGGCGTGCAACCGGGTTATGCCCCGGTGGCGCCGGAAGGTGGCGCGGTCGATCCGTTGATCGGCCAGCAGATCACAATCGGCTCCGGCGTGCCGGGCCTGGCGGCCGGCACCTATACGCTGATGCCGTCCACCTATGCATTGATGCCGGGGGCTTTCCGGCTGGAGATCAACGGCCTGGCCGGTATGGGCGCCGACGGTGCGACCCAGGCGTTGCGCAATGGCTCATGGGCCACGGCAGGGCGCTTGTCCATCGCCAATACCGGTATCAGCAACAGTGCGCCCAGCCAGGTGATTCTCACGTCGGCCGATAGGTTGCGTCGTTACTCTCAATACAACGAGACCGGCTATTCACCCTTCGCCGTGGCCGATGCCACCCGGCTTGGTGTCCCTCGGGCACTGCTGCCGGTGGATGCCAAGACCCTGCAACTGGCCCTGCGGCCAGGCGCAGGTGCGGATGCCTTTTCGTTCCAGGGCATCGGCCGCTTCGAGGCCGCTGCTGGCGGTTACGGCGGGACCGTATCGCTGATAAACGGAGAAAAAACCGACATCGAAATTGTCGCGGCAGGCAACGCGGCTACCGCCAATTTCAAAGGCATTACGGTGGATGCGGACAGCCTGAACGCAATGGGCGCGGCTCGCCTGCTGATCGGTGGAATGACCTATGTCACGTACGGCCAGGGCGGCAACTACATCAACCTCCCCAGCAACGTCACCAGCTCCATCATCCTGCGCGACGGCGCGAACCTGGCGGCGCCGGAGGTACTACTGGCGACCGTCACCGGGAAAATTACGCTCGAACAAGGCGCCTCGATCAACACGATAGGCCAGGGCAAGGCCAGCTACGACGCACGTGACGGCTTTATCTACAACCTGAGCAATGTGCTGGCGGTGTCCAACGGTTTGCTCAATGTCATCGCCGCTCCGTCGCCGGGTGGAGTCCCCAGCAAGGGCATTCAGTTAGGCGTATGCGCGAACGCATCCTGCAGTGGGCAGACGGCCCTGTATTCCGAGGGCAGCATCGTTACCGTCACCGACAGCACCCTGCAGATGGGCGACGAGGTACGTTATGGCACCCGTCACCTGAACCTGGGCGTGTCCAGCATCAACGTCGGCAGCCCCGAAGCCCTGGCCGCTGCAGCCGCCAACAATCGCCTGCCGGTGGGCATGACCCTCAACCAGCAAGTGCTGGAACGCCTGCTGCGCGGCGACAGCCAATTCGGCGCCCCGGCGCTGGAAACCCTGCAACTGTCGGCGCGTGACAGCTTCAACTTCTACGGCACCAGCACCCTGGACACTTACGACGCGGTGACCGGCAAGTCATTGCTGAGCAACCTGATGCTGTCCACGCCGGCGATCTACGGCGCTGGCGGCTTGAACGACGTGGCGACTATCCACACCGCCAACCTGATCTGGCAAGGTGCCGAGGCAGCTCCTGTGGCGGCGGTGACCGGTGGTGCCGGCAGCGGCAGCGGGCGCCTGGATATCAATGCCGAACGTATCGAATTCGGCTACGGCGACTTTGCCCAGCCGAGCACCACCAAGACCTTCGACCGCCTGGCCCTGGGCTTTGCCAACGTCAATCTTAATGCCAGTGAGCGCATCACCGCCAACCACAAGGGCAGCCTGTCGGTGTACCAGAGCCAGGGTGCATTTGATGCGATCAAGGGCTTTGCCTACAGCGGCGGCAACCTGAATATCCTCACGCCGCTGATGACCGGTGAGGCCGGTTCGGTCAACCGTATTACCGCCGGTGGCGCGATTGATGTCAGCGCCTCGGCTGGCGCAGCAGGCAAGGTGGACGGCATCGGCGGCGAATTGTCGTTGCAAGGCGATAGCTTGCGCCTGGCCACTGCCGTGGTGCTGCCCAGCGGCAAGGTGACCTTGGGCGCGCGGGGCGACGTGGTGTTGACCGATGCCGCCTCGATCGATGTGTCCGGCCGGGCCATTGCCTTCAATGACGTGACCAAATACAGCGCCGGCGGCGAGGTGTTGCTGGAAAGCCGTGCGGGCAATGTGCAGCAGGCCGCCGGATCGACCATCGACCTGTCGGCGCAGCACAACCAGGCGGGCACGTTGCGCGCAGTGGCGGTGGCCGGCGCAGCGGGGATCGTCGACCTGGCGGGCAAGATCACCGCCGGCAGCAGCGGTGGCTACGATGCCGGTGGCACCCTGGTGCCGTACCTCGCCGGCGCGGTGGAAATCCAGGCCCAACGCCTGGGCGGCAATGGCACCCTCAGCGACCAGTTCGCCGCGCTCAACCAGCGCCTCAACCAGGGCCAGGTCTACGGTGCGCGCAGCTTCCAGCTCAAGCAGGGCGACCTGACCATCGGCAGCGACGTCAAGGCCAGCAGCGTCAACGTCTCGATCGACAATGGCAGCCTGCGCGTGACCGGCCTGGTGGATGCCAGCGGCGAGCGCGTGGGAAGCATCAACCTGGCCGCAAAAAATGGCCTGACCCTCGACGGCAGCGCCGTGCTGGACGCCCATGGCACACAATTACGCGTGGACAGTTACGGCAAGATCATCGATTCGCCTAACCGCGCCACCGTGGTCCTTAGTTCTGGCCAGGGCCAGTTGACCCTGGCCACTGGCGCGCGCATCGACCTGCGCCATGGCACCGAGGCCGCGACCGGCAACGACGGGCGCAACCGTGGCACGCTGGAACTCAACGCGCCGCGCGTGGGTGGCAATGACATCGCCATCGACGCCCGTGGGCCGTTGACTATCCAGGGCGCGCGTTCGATTGCCCTCAACGGCATGAGAACCTACGACGATGCCCCGACCAAAACCGATGAAACGCCGGATGGGCGCCCGTACCAAGTGATTGATCAGGACTACCTCAATGGCGTCAATGACGCGAATACGACATTCATCGATGCCGCGCGCGTTAACAGCAACTTGCTGCAGAAGCTCGCCGGCTTGAACAACGCGACCTACGGCGACGTGTTCCACCTGCGCCCCGGTGTAGAAATCATCAGTAAAACCCCGGACGGTGATCTGGTCGTGCAGGGCGATCTGGACCTCTCCAGCTATCGCTACGCCAGCCTTAAATCAACGGCCAAGACCGAGTCCGGCAGCCTGACCCTGCGCGCCGGCGGCGACCTGAATATCTACGGCAGCATCAACGATGGCTTTGCCGCGCCACCGCCCACCGACGATGACAGTGGCTGGGTGCTGCGCGCCGGTATCGACCACACCGGCGGCACTGTGGTGGTACCGGGCAGCGGCGTGACCCTGGATGTGGGCACCGTGTTCCCTGCGGGCGCTGCGCTTAATTTCGATGTACTGACCAACCCCCTGTTTCTGCCGGCGGGCACCCGCTTGCCCGTGGCGGCCAAGCTGACTCAACCGTTGGTACTCCCGGCGGGTACGGTGTTGGCGGCGGCTGTTCGGGATGCCTCGGGCACTGTGCTGTTCGCGGCGGGCACGTTGCTGACTCAGAGCCAGACCCTCGCCAGTGGCAGTGTCCTGGAGGCCGGCAGCCTGTTGGGCACTTCAGCCAGTGTCGACAGCCTGATCTGGCCCAAGGGCGTGCCACTGGCCACCAAGGTGACCCTGACCGCCAGCAAAGTGCTGCCCCGTGGCGCCCTGTTGCCGTCTGGGACAGACGTGAAGCTGCCGGGCGGCGTGGAGTCGGTGACGTTGCGTGACACCGGCCATCCTGGCAAAAACTGGGCCATTGCTCCCATGCTGGAGGAGGGCTCGCAGTCGTGGTCGATTCGCCTGGTTGCGGGGGCCGACACCGAGGCAGCCGACAGTCGCCTGCTGCAACCGCATCCGGTAAGCGGCAATCTGCGATTGGCGGACAGTCACTACGGGACGTTTGGGAAGGGCGCCCAGGTCTGGACCCTTGAGGGCTCAGAGGGGTGGTTCGGCGATGACAGCATGGTAGGCCAACCGGTTGATTTCGACGCAATACAATACCCGGGGATATGCGAAGACCTCCCGGAATACTGCGTTATCAGTGGTACTGCCTACACGCTGCTGGTGGGCGGCAGCACTCGCTTCAGCGTAATCCGCACCGGCGCTGCCGACCTTGACCTGCTGGCCGCCGGCAACCTGAGCATGGAGTCGCTGTTCGGCGTATACACGGCGGGCAGTTCGTCCACCGGCACCTCGGCCAGCGATCCGTATAACCTCAAGCGAGCCCTGGGCAGCAATGGCAAGGTATTGGCTAACGCCGGGGGCAACGAAAAGCTGGTCAACGCAGACACTGCCAGCCCGTACCGTGCCTGGTACCCGGATACGGGTGGCAACTTGCTGCTTAAAGTGGGCGGCAACCTGACTGGCAATATCACCAGCCCGGCGCTGAATGGCGTCGGTCGTCCGGTACCCAGCGACCTGGGCCAGGACTCAGCCAATGTCGGCAATTGGCTGTGGCGTCAGGGCAATGGCCTCAGTGGCAGCCAGGCGCAGGCCACCGCGTGGTGGGTCAACTTTGGTTCCTACGTGCCCGGCATGGCCTACCCAGGTGCGGACCAGATGGTCGGGTTCACGGGCTTCGGCACCCTGGGGGGAGGCAACCTTAACGTTGATGTGGGCGGCGACGCGGGGGTTCTCAACGCGTCGTCGGGGCCGCAGAACGTCAGCCCCCGCAGCCAAGGCCTGGTATTGGCCATCGGCGGCACCGGTCGCGTCGCCACCGATGGCAGCGTCCAACTGACCGGTGGCGGCGATCTGAACCTGCGGGTCGGCGGAGCGCTTAACCCAGCCGGCCAGATCAACCTGAACCACCTCAATGGCGTACTGGTGAATACGCGAGGGCATGTACAGCTCACTGGCGGCGCTCTGGGTAGCCTGACGCTGCTGTATGGCAACCAGGCCAGCTACCAGAGCCCGAGTGAGGTGCGCGCCTACGACCCGCTGCGCTCCACGTCCGCCAGGGCGGCGGGTGGTTTGAGCCTGTTGCCGGGTGACGCTACCTTCAGTCTCGCCACCCGCGGTGACCTGGTGCTGCAGGATGTCGCCGATCCGGGCCGCGCGCCGCAAGTCAACGCATTGGCCTACGCCAACGGTGGCGTCAACGGGATTGGCCACAGCTGGTTCAGCCTGTGGACCGACCGCACGGCGGTGGACCTGTTTTCCGCCGGGGGCAACCTCACGCCCCTGACCGAAACGCTGGACACCGACATGGCGGCCGTCTATCCCGCGACCTTGCGCGCCGTCGCCGCCAGCGGCAGCCTGTACTACGGTCGCGCATCGTACGGTGACCCAAGTACCGTGCCGCCGCTCAGGGCCATGGTGCTGGCGCCTTCGGCCAACGGGCAACTGGAACTGCTCGCCGGCGACTCGATCTACGGCGGCGACCTGCCCATCAGCCGCTCCAGCGCAGCCCCGCAAAGCCTGGCGACGATTTTGCGCCCGGCGTTTCTTGGTTTTCTGACTGATCAAAACCCGGTCAGCGGCAGCGGTAATCTGTCCAGCGATGGCAGCATTGCCACCTTCACGGTTTCGCCGCTGTTTGCCTTTGGCCCCAACACCGCCAGCACGGCCTGGGGCGACGCCCTGGAACCGGCACGTTTCTACGCGCTGAGCGGGGACCTGCTGGGTGTCAACAGCGGGCGTGCAATCACCATTACTACCGACGCCTCCAAGGACCCGCGTTTTGGGCAGACCTACTACGAGGGTGCCGGTCCGGTCTGGATGCAGGCCGGTCGCGACATCGTCAGCAGCGGTACGCCACTGAGCGGTGCCAATGGCGGTAATAAGACCACGGGTGAATACACCTACGCCGGCAACCTGTTCGTGCACAACAGCCCCACCGATATCTCCATCGCCAGCGCTGGCCGCGACATCCTCTACAGCAGTTTCAACGTTGCCGGCCCCGGTACCCTGGAACTGACGGCGGGGCGCAACATCCAGATGGAAGACAGGGTCGCGGTGAACAGCCTGGGCGCTGTGGCGGCCGGCGACAGCCGCCCTGGCGCAAGCATCGTCATGCAAGCCGGCATGGGCGCCAACGGCCCGGATTACCGCCGCTTCGTCGAGGCTTACCTGAACCCCGCCAACCTGGCGCAACCGGGTGAATCCCTGCAAGGCGCCAAGGTGGCCAAGACTTACGAAAACGAGCTGGTTACCTGGCTCACCGAACGCTTCGGCGTTGCCGGCGACAGCGAACAGGCCCGTACCGACTACGCCGCACTGCCCGCCGAACAACAACGGATCTTCGCCCGCGACGTGTACTTTGCCGAACTCAAGGCCGCCGGCCGTGAGTACAACCAGGACGGCAGTGTGCGCCAGGGCAGCTATGTGCGCGGCCGGGTGGCGATTGCCAAGTTGTTCCCCGAGACCGACGTGGCCGGCAACCCGATCACCTACAAAGGCGACATTACGATGTTCGGCGGCGCGGGTGTGCACACCAACTTCGGTGGCTCGATCCAGATGCTCACCCCCGGCGGCCGCCAGACCTTTGGCATCGAAGGCGCCGCACCACCGTCGACGGCGGGTGTGATCACTCAAGGCGCGGGAGATATCCAGCTGTACTCCCTGGGCAGCATTCTGCTTGGCCAGAGCCGCATCATGACCACCTTTGGCGGCTCGATCATGGCCTGGACCAGCGAGGGCGACATCAACGCCGGGCGCGGCTCCAAGACCACCGTGGTGTACACGCCGCCCAAGCGCGTCTATGACAATTGGGGCAACGTGAGCCTGTCGCCGTCGGTGCCGAGCACCGGTGCCGGGATCGCCACGCTCAACCCGATCCCGGAAGTGCCGGCGGGGGATATCGACCTGATCGCGCCATTGGGCACCATCGATGCCGGCGAGGCGGGAATCCGGGTGTCGGGTAACGTCAACATCGCCGCCTTGCGTGTGGTGAACGCGGCGAATATCCAGACCCAGGGCAAGTCGTCGGGCGTGCCGGTGACAGCGACGGTGAACACCGGCGCCATGAGCTCGGCCAGCGCGGCGGGGGCGGCGGCCTCCCAGGCGGCGGAAGACGCGGCGCGCGGTCAGCAGGCGGCGGCCAGGCAGGGCCGGGCCTCGATCGTGACCGTGGAGGTGTTGGGGTTTGGCACCGAACCGGTGCCCCGTGAGCCGCAGGAGCAGCAGAAAACCTCGGCGTACAACCCCAACAGCCCGGTGCAGGTGCTGGGCGCAGGCCCCTTGAGCGAACAGGCGCGGGCGCGTTTGACCGATGAGGAGCGCAAGCAGATTACCTTGTAGGGCGGTGCAAAAACCTCTCGTTGTACCTTGGGGGCGATCAGTGATCGCCCCGTTTTTTTGCAAGGTGGTGTGCCCCATCCAGCCAAAAAATTGCCTCCCACCCAATCCCGAATGAACCTTTCATGACAAAAGTTCGGTAGCCCTTGGCCATCCCCGTCTCTCCTGTGTAACGCGCTCAAGGACACCATCACGGTGTTTCTCAAGTCGCCAGCAGGACGCCAGGAGTGGGGCAATGGGAACTATGGAACGTTATTCGAAAGTCGGCATGCAGGAGCTCGATCAGCGCCTGTCGAAGATCGTCGAAGCGGCGCGCAAGAAGCCGGTGTCGGTCTATCGCTATGGCGCGCCCTGGGTGTGGATCGTCTCCCAGGACGATTGGCAAGGCGCTTTGAAGGAAGTCTCCAGCTACATCCCCGCCGGTCATTCCCTGGTGTTGCTGCGTCCGCAGATCGACGAGGTGCTGGACCAGCACCGCGACCTGTTGGTGGTCGCGCCCTCAATGCAGATCGCGCCGCACACCGTGCTGCAGATCCTGTTGCTGCAACTGCTGTACTCGGTGCCCAACGAACAGCAACTGCACGAGCAGCTCAATTACAACCTGCTGTTCCGCTGGTTTGTCGGCCTGGACCTGAACCAGAAGGTCTGGAGCATTCAGGTGTTGAGCCGCGACATTGCCACGCTGCTCGATAACCCGCGGGCGGTGCAACTCATCCAGAAAATCATCAGTGACGTGTTTTGTGGCGCCTTGCTGCACATGCCGGAGTTCTCCTTGAACTTCGCCTTGCTGCACACCTGGCTGGCCCGCCACGGCAACACCGCGATCGCCAGCAATTGAACCGGTTGAACGCCGGGCAACGCAGGGCGGCGCATAAAAATAGACCATTAGGGGGCGGTGTGGAGCATCTGTTCAAGTCAACGCTGGCGCTGTGCTGCCTGACGCTTTGGGCCATGGCCCAACCCGTGCTGGCAGAGGACGAAGCGGCGGCACGCAAGGTCGACGTCAATGAGTATTTCGTGCGCGGCAACACTGTGCTCGATGCCGCCACGATCGAAGAGGCGGTGTACCCGTTCCTGGGGCCGCAAAAGACCCTGGACGATATCGAAGGCGCGCGTGATGCGCTGCAGAAGATCTACCAGGCGCGTGGCTACCAGTCGGTGTTTGTCGAGCTGCCGGAGCAGAAAGTCGATGACGGCATCGTCTACCTGCAGGTCAGTGAAACCAAGGTCGGCCGGGTGCGTGTGGTGGGCGCCAAGCATTACTCGCCGGTAGAAATCCGCGAGCAAGTGACCGGCCTGGAGGAGGGTGCGGTGCCGGACTTTGCCAAGGTGCAAAGCCAATTGGCCGGGCTCAACCGCAGCGCCGGGCGCCAGGTCACGCCACTGGTGCGCGAAGGCCAGCGCCCCGGCACCATGGATGTGGACTTGCAGGTCGAAGACCAGAACCCCTGGCACGCCAGTCTTGGCCTGAACAACGACTACAGCGCCGACACCAAGGAACTGCGCTCAGTCGCCACCCTTGGCTACGACAACCTCTGGCAACTGGGCCACAGCATTTCCCTGACCTACTTCACCGCACCCGAGGACACCTCGAACGCCAAGGTCTGGTCCGGCTCCTACAGCGCGCCGCTGGATGAGCGCTGGACCTTGCAGTTCTCCGGTTACCAGTCCGACAGCGACATCGCCACCATCGGCGGCAGCAACGTGTTGGGCAAGGGGCACTCCTACGGGGTGTCGGCGATCTACAGCCTGCCGGCCGCCGGCAACTGGGCCAACTCTTTCTCGTTGGGTATCGACTTCAAAGACTTCGACGAGCGGTTGAAATTCGGTGCCAGCAGCGATCAGGTGCCGCTCAAGTACGCACCGTTGACCCTGGGCTACAACGGCTATCGCTATACCGAGCAATCCCAGTTGGGCCTGGGCCTGAACCTGATCGTCGGCACCCGCGCCTTCTTCGGCTATGGCAGCGACGCTGAAGAATTCGACTACAAACGCTACAAGGCCAGCGCCAGTTTTGCCGTGCTCAAGGGCGACCTGACTTACAGCTACACCTTCGCCAATGATTGGCAGTCGGCGTCCAAGGCCGGCTTCCAACTGGCCTCAGGGCCACTGGTGTCCAACGAGCAGTACTCGGCCGGTGGCGCCACCTCGGTGCGTGGCTATCTGGCGGCGGAACGCACCGGCGATGAGGGCTTGCTGCTCTCCCAGGAACTGCGCACGCCGTCCCTGGCCAAGTTCCTGGGCAGTTACGTGCAGGAGTGGCGCTTCTATGCATTCGCCGAAGGTGCGCGTCTGCGCCTGCACGATCCGCTGCCCGAGCAAGAAGACGAATACAGCCTGGCCAGTGTCGGCCTGGGCACCCGCGCCAGTTTGAGCAAATGGTTGTCCGGCAGCCTGGATTGGGGCTACCCGCTGCTCGATGGACCGAACACCCAGAAACAGGACTCGCGACTGCACTTCAGTGTGCAGGCGACTTTCTGACTTTTTCTTCCGGAGACTTCACCCATGCAACGCCTATTTCTGAGCCTGATGATCTGCCTGGGCTTCGCGCTCCCGGCCACCGCCCATGCCTGGTGGCAGGATGATTGGCACTACCGCAAACAGATTTCGGTAGACACCACCGCCCAAGGCGCGGCGATCAGTCAGGCCTTGGGGCGCACCGCACTGCTGGTGCGCCTGCACACCGGCAACTTCACCTTTGACGGGGTCAAGGACGACGGCGCTGATTTGCGGTTTGTGAGTGCCGATGACAAGACCGTGTTCAATCACCAGATCGAGAGCTTCGATCCGCTGATGGGCATGGCGTTGATCTGGGTCGATGTGCCCAAGGTCGAAGGCGGGCAGCGCCAGGACCTGTGGATGTACTACGGCAACCAGAAGGCCCCGGCCACGGCCAACGGCCAACTGACGTTCGACCCCAATTACACCGCGCTGTACCACTTTGACGGTGCCAACGCGACGCCGCCGCGCGACACCACGGCCTACGCCAATAATGCGTTGAACGCCACCGGATCGAGCATCGATGGCGTGATCGGCCGTGCCTTGCAGTTCGGCGGCCAACCGCTGATGTTGCCGGCCAGCCCATCGTTGCAACACGCGGCAGGCGGCGCGTTCACGTTCAGCGCCTGGCTGCGCCTGGACCAGGCCAGCGGTGAACAAATCGTCCTGGCCCGGCGCGACGGGCCCCACAGCCTCTTGCTGGGGCTGAACCAAGGCTCGCCGTTTGTTGAAATCGACGGCCAGCGTGCGGTCTCGACGCAGCCGCTGAACCCCGGCCAATGGCAGCACCTGGCGTTCACCGCCGAGGGTGACAAGGTCGCGCTGTATGTCAACGGCCGCGAAAGCGCGAGCCTCGCCGTGGCCATGCCCGCGTTCAACACACCGTTGGCCATCGGTGCCGACCTGCCGGACGCAGCCGCTACGCACCAGCCGTTCGCCGGGGCCATGGATGAGCTGCGCCTGTCCAAGGTGGCGCGCCCGGCCGCGCTGTTGCTGGCCGATGCCAGTGCCCAGGGCGCCGAGTCGAAGCTGGTGGCTTACGGGGTGGATGAAGAGCAGTCGGGCATGGGCTTCGGCAGCCTGGGCTTTTTGCTCAACGCGGTGCCGGTGGACGCCTGGGTGATCATCCTGGTGTTGGTGGCGATGATGGTGCAGTCGTGGTTCATCATGCTGCGCAAGAACCGTCAGGTCAGCCGCGTGAGCAGCGCCAACGAGGTGTTCCGCGAGCACTTTGCGCAGATCGGCACGCGCCTGGAGATGTATGCCGACGACGCCCAGTTGGGCGAACGCCTGACCTATTCGTCGCTGTGGCGCCTGTACCTGGTGGCGGTCAAGGAAATCCGCACCCGCCGTGCCCAGGGCGCGGACACTTCGTCGGTGTCGGCCGCCACCATCGAAGCCATCCGCTGCTCCATGGACGGCGTGCGCACCCGCGAAAACCAGGCCCTCAGTGCCAAGCTCTCAACCTTATCCAACGCCATCGCCGGCGGCCCCTATATCGGCCTGCTGGGGACGGTGCTGGGGATCATGGTGGTGTTTCTCGGCACGGCCATGGCCGGTGACGTGAATATCAACGCCATCGCCCCCGGTATGGCGGCGGCGTTGCTGGCCACGGCCATGGGCCTGTTCGTCGCGATTCCTGCACTGTTTGGCTACAACCGTCTGATCACGCGCAACAAGGAAGTCAGTGCGGACATGCGCGTGTTCGTCGACGAGTTCATCACCCGCCTGGCGGAGATGCACGGCGAGAGCCAACACAGCGAGACGGCGCATCGCCGTGAGCATCACGCATCGGTTCCGGCCTGAGGAGAATTGCCATGGCTTCTGTAAATGCCTCCCACGACGATGACGATGATGCGGCCGTCGACAGCATCAATATCACGCCCCTGGTGGACGTGCTGATGGTGGTGCTGGTGATGTTTATCCTCACGGCCACCGCCCAGGTCTCGGGGATCCAGATCCACCTGCCCAAGGCCAGCGCCTCGGTGTCGCTGTCGGAGGCCAAGACCAAGGCGATCTCGGTGAACGACGGCGGCCAGGTGTTCCTTGATGCCTACCCGGTGACCCTCGGCGAGCTGGAAGAGCGACTGCGTATCGAGAAAGCGTTGAACCCGGACTTCCCGGTAATCGTGCGCGGTGACGCCATGGTGCAGTACCAGAAGGTCATCGAGGTGCTCGACTTGCTGCGCCGGCTGGAGCTGTCCCAGGTCGGGCTGGTCACCGGCAAACCGAGCCAGGGCTGAGTCATGACCGCACAGATGCCGATCACGCCCTTACCGACCAAGACCAAGCCGCCGTTGCGCCCGCTCAAGTGGGGCGCCGGCCTGCTGTTGGGGGCCGTGGCCGCCTGGTTTTTGTGGCAATGGGCCAATGACATGAGTGGCGTACGCCGCGAAGCACCGAAGGTGCCGACGATCATTCCGTTGCCGCCACCGCCGCCACCGCCGCCGCCACCACCGGAAAAACCCAAGGAGCCCGAACCCCAGGTGGAAGAAAAAGTGCCGGAGCCAATACCGACTCCAGCGCCGGAAGAGGTCAAGCCGGCCGAGGAGGCGCCACCGTCGCCCGCCGATGATCTGGCCAACCCGATGCAGATCGACGGCGATGCCCAGTCGGGCACCGACGGTTTCAATATCGGCGCCGGCAAGGGCGGGGGGATGGCCGGTTCCGGAGGAGGAGGCCTGGGCACGGGCACTTACAAGCAATACCTGGCTGGGGTGTTTCAACGCCTGCTGCGCGAAGACCCGGAGTTGCGCAAGAAGGCTTACAGCGTACAGGCGGACTTGTGGCTGAACGCCGAGGGCGAAGTCACTCGCGTGGCGTTGGCCAAATCCAGCGGCGATGCCGACACGGATGCCCAGGTATTGGCCGCGTTGCGTGCACCCCACGCCACGCAACGGGTGCCGGCCTCGGTCAGCATGCCGGTACGCCTGTCGCTCAAGGGCCGACGGCCGGATTGATCGGATACGTATTCAACTGCATTGCTCAACTGAATTTTTCAACGGTTTTTTACAGGAGTTGCGTACACATGATTTCCCCCGTGAATCGACTGACCCTGGCGGTTGGCATGGTCATTGCGACCCTGGTTGGCCAGGCGACGGCCGCGCCGGTCGCGCCTTCGGAAAACGTCACCATCAACCTGATCCGCCTGCTGGTGCAGCAAGGCGTGCTGACCCAGGACACCGCCAACGGGCTGATCGCCCAGGCCGAAAAAGAGGCTCGGCAGGCACGCCAGGCCAATGCCGCGCCGGCGGTCGCCAGCGGGCCGCCTACCGCCCCTGGGGACGTGCGCGTGCAGTACGTGCCGCAAGCGGTGCGCGACCAGATCCGTGATCAGGTCAAAGCCGAAGTCATGGCCACCGCCAAACAGGAAAACTGGGCCCAGCCCAATACGTTCCCGGACTGGATCTCGCGTATCAGCTTTGATGGCGATATCCGTTTGCGCGACGAGTCGCGCTACTTCTCGGGTAACAACAGCAACAACATCACCGACTTCGCCAAGCTCAATGACACCGGCCCGTACGACGTCAACAAAAACTCCAACACCAAGTTTCCGCCGCTGCTCAACACCCGCGAGGACCGCGAAAACCTGTTCCGCCTGCGCGCGCGCCTGGGCATGAAAGCGGTGATCTCGCCGGAGTGGACCGCCGGCATCCGCATCGCCACCGGCTCGGACAACAACCCGGTGTCCACCACCCAAACCCTGGGCGGCGGCTTCGGCAAAAAAGACATCTGGCTCGACCAGGGCTACCTGACCTGGAAAACCACCGACTACATGATGCTGACTGCCGGGCGTATCGCCAACCCGTTTTATTCCACCGACATGATGTATTCCAACGACCTCAACTTCGACGGCGTGGCGGCGCTCTTCAACCACCGCCTCAACAGCGAGTGGGGCCTGTTCGGGACCCTCGGTGCGTTCCCGGTCGAATACACCTCCGACACGGCCAGCAGCAACGGCATCGACAAGGAAGACAGCCAGACCAAATGGCTGTTCGGCGGGCAGATCGGTGCCGACTGGAAGATCAACCGCAGCAACACACTCAAGCTCGCTGCCGCTTATTACCAGTTCCAGGACATCGAGGGCGAGCGCTCCAGCCCTTGCTCCACGTGGCAAGGGGCAGCGGGGTGCGACACCGACGGCTCGCGCGTGGCGTTCATGCAAAAAGGCAACTCAGTGTTCAACCTGCGCAACAACACCACCAACCCGGCTGATCCTGTGCGCACAGCCGACCCGCAGTTTGTGGGCCTGGCGTCCAAATTCGACGTGCTCGACCTCAACCTGGTCTGGGACAGCGAACTGCCAAGCGACTTCAAGCTGCGCAGCCAAGGCAACTTCATCCACAACCTGGGCTACGACAAGGGCGAAATGCTCAAGCGCAGCGAAGGCGAGATCGTCAACAACATCAACAGCAAGGGCCAGTTTGAAAGTGGCGGCAATGCCTTGATGGTCTCGTTCACCCTCGGCAGTGCGCTGGAGATGCGCAAGCGCGGCGACTGGAACGTATTGGCCGGCTACAAGTACATCCAGCCCGACGCCTTGCCCGACGGCTTCAACGACTCCTCGTTCCACCTGGGCGGCACCAACGCCAAGGGTTACTTCATTGGCGGCAACTACGGCATCGACAAGAACATCTACGCCAGTGCGCGCTGGTTGAGCGCGTCCGAAGTGTACGGCCAGCCGTTCGAAGTGGACGTGATGCAACTGGAACTCAACACGCGCTTTTGATGCGCCGGGAGATGCCACATGAACACGCGAATCTGCGCACTGCTGTTGTTGTTCGTCGCCACCGGCGCCTCGGCCGAAGGCATGGAAGAGCGCCTGCGTACCCAACTGCGCAGCACCACCCAGCAATTACAGGCGCTGCAAAGCGAGCAGGCCCAGGCCAGTGCGGCACGTCTGGCGGCCGAAACCCAGGCCAGGCAGGCCCAGGCGCAAATCAAGCAGCTTACGGCCGAGCTGGAAAAGACCCGTGGCATGGCCGAGCAACTGGCCGGCCAGCAACAAAGCCTGCACAGCCAGGCCCAGGCCCAGGTGGCGGCGCGGGATGAGCAGCTTGGCAAGTTCAAGAAGGCTTATGACGAACTGCTGGTACTGGCCAAAGGCAAGGAGGCCGAGCGTGCCCGATTGCAGGTGCAACTGAGCGAACGTGACACACAAGTGCAGCAATGTTCGGTCAAGAATCAACAGATGTACGGGGTCGCCCAACACTTACTCACGGCCTATGAAAAAATCGACGTGGCGCAGGTCATGAGCATTCGCCAGCCCTTCGCCAGCAGCACGCGGGTCAAGTTCGAGGAACTGGCCCAGGGGTTTGGTGACGATTTGTACAAGAGCCGTTTCGATGCGCCCCAGGCAACCGCCAACCATTGATAGACAAGGAAGAGATCACCATGAGCGAATTGATTAACAGCGTCAGCGTGCAGAGCCTCACCGAGCTGTTGCAGGAGGCCGGCTACCGCGTCAACCAAAGCGAACAGAACGGCATCGTGCAGTTGCTCAGCGCCAGTCAGGGCATCGGCTATGCGGTGCGCTTTGGCAACGCGGCGGCCGAGCAGGGCAGTTATGTGGATTTCACCTACAGCTGTGCGCTGCGGGTACAGGGCGAATTGCCTGAAGGCCTGGCCCAGGTGTGGAACGCATCGCGGCGTTTTGCGCGCTTGTCGCTGCAGGGCGAGTTTCTGCTGATGGAAATGGACGTGGTGGTCGCCGGCGTTGGCGCCACGCACCTGCGCAGCCAGCTGGAACTGTGGGACCGCCTGTTGCAGGAGTTCATCGTGTACCTGCGTGAATACAGCCAGCACGCGGCGCACTTGCAGACCCAGTCCACACCCGTTGCTGAAGAGGCGCCGGCGCTGTGAAAAAGCCAACCTTGATGGTCGGCGCCGGCGCGCTGGCCCTGCTGGTGGTGGCGGTGGGCTTGAGCCTGCGCCCGGGCAGCGACCCGGTGGCGGCGCAACAGCCGGCTTCGGTGACTAACCCTGTAGCGGGCGGGCCGGCGGTGGCGCGCCTGGGCAACCAGCAAATCGACCTGCCGGAACTGAAAAGCGTATTGGCGAGCCTGCCGGCTGAGTCCCGCGAGCAACTGCGCGGCAACCGTGGCGCCCTGGAAACCTGGATTCGCTCGCGCCTGGCGCAAAAGGCCGTCCTCGAACAGGCCGACGCCCAGGGCTGGCGCCAGCGCCCGGAGGTGGAACAGCAGACCCGCGCCGCGACTGAGCAGATTGTGTTTCGCGACTACATGCTCTCGGTCAGCCAAGTGCCGGCCGATTACCCCAGCGCTGTCGAACTGCAACAGGCGTATGACAGCGGCAAGGCCCAGTGGATGACGCCGCCGTTGTACCGGGTAGGGCAGATCTTCCTTGCGGTGAATGACCCGCAAAGTGCCGATGCGGTACGCCGTCAGGCCCAGGAATTGAGCCGCAAGGCCCAGGCCGCGCCGGCGGACTTTGCCGCCCTGGCCACGCAGTTCTCTCAGGACCCGGACAGCGCCGCGCGCGGTGGCGACTCGGGCCTGCAGCCCTTGCAGCAACTGGTGCCGGCCGTGCGCGAGGCCGTCTCGCGGCTCAAGGTCGGCGCGGTGTCGGACGCGGTGCAGAGCCCGGCCGGGTTCCATGTACTCAAGTTGATCGGCCAGCAACCGGCGCGCACCGCCACCCTCGACGAACTGCGCGAACGCCTCACCCAGGCCCTGCGTGCCCAGCGTCAGGAGCAGATCGCCAAGGCCTATCTGGAAGGCATGCTCAACACCGCCACGCTGAGCATCGACGGCGCCGAGCTGAATAAAGTGCTGGAGTAATACGCTCCAACCCGCATTGGATGCATCGACCGACAAGACAGGGAGTCTGCCATGGCATTACTGGAACCGTCCGGCCCTCAGGGCCCCGCCGCCTATCGTGCACCGGCCGAGTCGCGCAGCCATTGGCTGGCTCTGGCCCATGAGATCGACCCGGAGGTGGCGCGTTACTTTCTGGTCAGTGCGCGCTGCGGCTGCTTCATGCAGGCCGCGCGCAGCTTGAATATCAAGGCCACCTTGCTGCGCAAACGCCTGGCGCAATTGGAAGGACACCTGCGCCACGCGTTGTTCAGCTACCAGGGCAATGGCCTGGTGCTCAGTCGCGATGGCCTGCAATTGCAGGCCCAGTTGGTTGCCCTGGCCCATGAACGGCGCCTGCCGGCGGTGGCGCAACCCTTGATTCGCCTGGCGGTGGCCGAACCGATCCTGCACGACATCCTCGGGCGTGATCTGATTGCCTTGCTGCGCCGCAATGCCAGCGTGCGCCTGGAGATCATCTCCCTCGACAGCCGGCAGTCCCTGCAAGCGCTGGACGTGGACATCGTGCTGTGGTTATCGGGCAACGACGGTCCGTTGCCCGGTCCGGGTTTTGCCACCGAACCGCCCCGAGCGCTGGCGCGGTTGCAGTATTTGCCGCACATCGCCAAGCGCTATTCACGCGTGACCGCACGCCCGGACAGCGTGGCAGACCTCGACGATTACATGCTGGTGCAATGGCAGCCCGACGCACAGGTCGACGCGTTGCAACCGTGGAACCAGATGGTGGAACGACGCCAGGCTGCCGTGGTACAGGTGCAGGCGTATTCGCTGATGCTGGAGATGATCCGCTGCGGTGCCTGCATCGGTTTGCTGCCGCACTACATGAGCAGCTTCGACCGTGGATTGGTGGCGCTGCCGGGGTTGCTGGCCGAGAGCATGCAGCGCCAGGTGTGGCTGGCGGTGAATGCACAGGTGCGCGATGCCGAGGCGGTGCAGATGATTGTGGCGCTGATAGTCAGTACCTTCGAGGGGCGACGCGCTTGGTTTGATTAGCGCTGCGGCGCTTTGTGCGGCCAGAGGCGTTGCGCCCTGGCGCTATCTGCGCCAGTCTTGACGGCCTCGTCCTTTGTGTTGGAGCAACCTGCGATGCAGGCCACCCGTTTGACCCTCGTCTGCCATGCCGTTACGCCCCTGCAAAAACAGGGGCGTTTTGCCGAGGACGAGTCGGTGGCGATGGACTGGCAAGGCGCGCGGTTGTCCCTGGCCGGCCGTTACACGAAAAACCTGCGCCTGCTGTGTGGCCCCGAGGCGCGAGCCCGGCAGACGGCGGGACTGTTCGGCGCACACCCGGTGATCGAAACCGCGCTGCGCGACGTTGACCTGGGGGCTTGGGCTGGCCGGGACATTGGACAGGTTGAACCTGATCAACTGAGTGCCTGGCTCACCGATAGCAGCTGCGCGCCCCACGGGGGCGAGTCGGTGGCGCACCTGTGCACGCGGGTGGCACAGTGGCTGCAATCCCTCGAAAGGCAGCCGGGCCATGTCGTGGCCGTTACCCATCCCTTTGTGGTCCGCGCCGCGCTGCTGTACGTCATGCAGTTCCCGGTCTCGATGTTCTACCGGATCGATGTCGAGCCGTTGTCCACCACGGAACTGCGTTTCAACGGTGTGTGGCGCCTGCGTCTGGAAACTCACGCCCAGGCGCCTGAACATGGCAAAATCCACGCCCCGCAATGAGAGCAACCCATGAAACGCATCCTGATCATCGGCATTGGCGCCGGCAACCCTGACTACATCACGATGCAGGCCGTGAAGGCGCTGAACCGCACCGACGTGTTTTTCCTGATGGACAAGGGCCAGAGCAAAGACAAGCTGATCGACCTGCGCCGCGAGATCTGCCAGACCTATATCACCGAACCCGGCTACCGCTTTGTAGAGGCCGATTGCCCCGAGCGCGTGCGCGGTGACATCGACTACACCACCGCCGTGCAGGACCTGAACCGCGACAAGCAAGCCACCTTCGAACGCATGATCAACGAGGAAATGGCCGACGGTGAAGTGGGCGCGTTCCTGGCCTGGGGCGACCCGGCGCTGTACGACAGCACCATCCGCATCCTGCAGGCGATCCTGGCCAGCGGCCGCTGTGCATTTGAGTTTGAGGTGATCCCCGGCATCACCAGCGTGCAGGCCCTGGCGGCGCAGCATAAGGTGGCGTTGAACCGTATCGGCAAGTCTGTGGAGATCACCACCGGTCGACGCCTGGCGGCGGGGCAGGCGAGTGATGCCGACACCCTGGTGGTCATGCTCGACGCCGAAGATTCCTACCGCACGGTGGCCGATCAGGACCTGGATATTTATTGGGGTGCCTACCTGGGCACGCCGGATGAAATCCTGATCAGCGGTAAAGTCAGCGACGTGGCTGACGAGATTCAACGGGTGCGCAAGGCGGCACGCCTGGCCAATGGCTGGATCATGGATACGTATTTGTTGCGCAAACCCTGAGGTAACGTCCCCATGTTCAAGCTGTTTGCCCTCGCGCTGACCCTGGTGGCCGGCGTTGCCCACGCTGATTCCGAGTTGCACACCGATTTGCCGCTCGCTTACCTGGAACAGAGCCAAAGCGATGCGCGCAATGAGCCGCTGGTGATCTTTTTGCACGGGTTCGGCAGCAATGAGGAAGACCTGTTCGGCATCAAGGACGCGTTGCCGTCCACATGGACCTACTTGTCCGTACGCGCGCCGATACCGGTGCAGCCCAGCGGGTTTCGCTGGTTTACCAAGACGCCGGGTGACGGCGATTACGATGGTGTGACCGCTGATTTGCGCAGCAGCGCCAAGCTGATCAAGGACTTCGTCGTCAAGGCCACCGCGAAATACCACACGCAAAGCGATCGGGTGTTCCTGGTGGGGTTCAGTCAGGGCGCGATCATGTCTTATGAGGTGGCTTTGCGTGATCCCGCTCTGGTGCGGGGCATTGCGGCGTTGAGTGGCAGCCTGTTGCCGGTGCTCAAGGCAGAGCTCAAGCCGGATCAGCGCTTGGGCAAACTGGCGATCTTTATCGGCCACGGCACGCTGGACCAGGCGTTGCCGTATGTCTCGGCGACGCGGGCGAATGAGGTGCTGGTGGGGTTGGGGTTGCAACCCGAGTTTCATGGGTACCCGGGGATGAATCACACCGTCAGTGAGGCGCAGTTGAGCGATTTGAAGGCCTGGTTGCAGAAGAGCCTGCGCTGACGGAGTGTCTGTCGGCTATTGAGTCGGCGTTACTTACCGCCTGTAATCTGCTTCACCAGCGCGGCATGCCCCTTCGCATCGTCGGCCCGCGAGATTGCCTGGATCACCAGCAGCTGGTTGCCCGAGCCGCCCAGGAAGGTGGAGTTCAAGGTCTTGCCGCCGCCCTGGGTGGCGGTGCTGTCCACCTGGCGCAGGCCCAGGCCTTTGAGGGTCAGTTTTTTCTCACTGAGTTTCTTGAAGTCGGGCAGGGCGGCGCTTTGGTCCTTGATGAAACCGGCCACGGCGCCGTCGAGGAACTTCGAGTCGTTGTCCTGGATGTTTACCCCATCGTTGCGCACGGTTTCGGCGACGATCACCACACTTTTCGTGGTTTGGTTGGCGTACATCGTGCCCTGGGTGTCGGCGGTGCCGTCTTCGGCCTTGCCGGCCGGCAGGGTGTCGGCCGCGTAGGCCTTGGGCAGGGTGAAGGTGAACTTGCCGCCCAGGGTGGAGATGGTCTGGGTGGTGGGCTTGGCTGCGGCGAACGCGCTGCCCGCGGCGAGCACGAGGGCCAGCAGGGCGGCGGTCTTGGTGAAGGTGGCCATGAAGCGCTCCAGTGATGAACGAAATTGCGGAACATTCTGTCAGAAATTTCGCAATTTCGTTCACCCGCAGGCTCACCCCTTGTCGGACTCCTCCTCAAGGCGGTCCATCTCAAACAGTCGCGCCAGTTCCGTGCGGGCTTCCTGGGCGGTTTGCATCACCTTGGCGGCATCGTCGTAGACCGCGTGTTGGGCGGCCAGCACTTGCAGGTCGTGGTTCTTGAAGCGGTTGATGCGCGCATCGGCCTGGGCTTGGGTCAGGCCCAGGCCGACCAGGGTGCGGCGGCTCATTTCCAGGCTGGAATAGAAGGTCTCGCGCACCGGCGACGCATCCAGGTCCACCAGACGATGCACGTGCTGGCGGTTACGGGCACGGGCGATGATCTTCATGTGCGGATAGAGGTTGCGCACCAACTCGGCGGTCTTGATGTTGATCTCCGGGTCGTCCATGGCGATCACGAAGAACTCCGCCTGGTCGACCTTGGCCGCGTGCAGGATCTCGGGGCGTTGCGGGTCGCCGTAGAACACCGGCATGCCGCCGAAGCTGCGGGTCAGCTCGATGGTTTCCACCGAGGTGTCGAGGGCGATGAACGAGATGTTCTGGGCGCGCAGGATCCGCGCCACGATCTGTCCCATCCGTCCCATGCCGGCGATCACCACCCGCGGCGCATCGCTCTCGATGGCGCGGAATTCCTCCGGCACATGCACTGGTTTGACCTTGGGCTTGAACAGCTTTGGGCACACCAACAGCAGTAGCGGCGTGACGGCCATGGACAGGGTGATGGTCAGCACCAGGATGTCGTACAGGTGCGGTTCGAACAGGCCCTGGTCGCGGCCGATCTTGAACACCACGAAGGCGAACTCACCGCCCGCCGCCAGCACCACACCCAGGCGCAAGGCACTTTCGCGGTTGAGGTCGCCCACCAGCCGGCCCACGGCATAGAGCAGCGGCAACTTGAGGCCGATCAACAGCAGCGTCAGGCCAATCACCACCAGCGGTGAACTGAGCAGCAGGCTGAGGTTGGCGCCCATGCCCACGCTGATAAAAAACAACCCGAGCAACAGGCCCTTGAACGGTTCGATCTGGGATTCCAGTTCGTGGCGGTATTCGGAATCCGCCAGCAGCAGGCCGGCGAGGAACGCGCCCAGCGCCATGGACACGCCTACCAGTTCCATCAGCCAGGCCGTGCCGATCACCACCAGCAAAGCGGTGGCTGTGGACACTTCGCGCAGGCCGGTCTTGGCGACGATGCGAAACACCGGTCGCAGCAGGTAACGCCCGCCGATGATCACCACCGCAATGCTGCCGAGGATCTGCAGCACGTGTTGCACGCCTTGGGCTTCGGTGGTCGGGTGATCACTGCCGGCCAGCAGCGGCACCATGGCGATCAACGGGATCGCGGCGATGTCCTGGAACAGCAGGATGGCAAACGCCAGCCGACCGTGGGGCTGGTTCAGCTCTTTGCGTTCGGCCAGGCTTTGCAGACCGAATGCGGTGGACGACAGCGCCAGGCCCAGACCCAGCACGATGGCGCTGTTCCAGGCCTGCCCAAACACCCAGAGCGCCACGGCGCCCATCACCAACCCGGTCAACAGCACCTGGGCCAGGCCGACCCCGAAGACCGCCTTGCGCATCACCCATAAACGCTTGGGTGACAGTTCCAGGCCAATGATGAACAGCAGCAACACCACGCCCAGCTCGGAGAACTGCGCCACGCTTTGCGGGTTGCCGATCAGGCCCAGCACCGACGGGCCGATGATCACACCGGCAAACAGATAGCCCAACACCGCGCCGAGTTGCAGGCGCTTGGCCAGTGGCACGGTCAGCACAGCGGCGAGCAGGAACACTACGGCTGCTTGTAACAGGTTGCCTTCATGGGGCATTGCGAACTCCAGAATCTTTAAAACCAATCAACAGGCGCGTATTAGAGCGCTTTTTGCCGGTTGAAAATTGTGTTTTTGCTGCGTGGTCGTGAGATATCGCGTGATGGGCGTTGTCGCTCAGCCTTTGTTACTATCGCTCCCCCTCGTCACCAGGAGTCACTGCCCCATGCAACACCAGTGGGATGAAATGCACCGCACCCGCAAGCCCACGTTCGTACTGTGTGGCGAGCCCCAGGGGGATGTGCTCAATCTCTATGTTCACGGTTATTCAGCGTTCTTTAACCGGCAACAACTGGGCAATTTCCAGCAGCAGTTGGCGCGCATTGAGGGCTCGACCAATCTGATGCTGTTCTGGCCGGCGGGGCACTTTCTGGAGAACCTGTTTGCACCTTTCAAGGAAGTGATTGGCGCGATGCTCGGCGGCGGCAGTGTGGGGGCTGCCACCGTGGGCGTGGGCAAGGCGATTGCGTATTTCCTGGACCACTATAAAAGCGTCGAGGCGCGAGTGGATGAGGTGGCCAAGAGCCTGCTGCCGGAACTGGCCGGCTACCTGCAAGGCCAGGCGCTGCCAGTGCGGCGTATCAATTTGATCGGGCATTCCCTGGGCGCGCGGATTCTGGTCAAGAGCCTGCTGGCCAGTCCTGAAACCGCGCGTGAGCTGCCTTTGGACAACTTGCTGCTGATGGGCGGCGCGATCTGCACATCGAGCCCCTGGGATGAGGTGTCTGCGCCACTCAAGGGACGGCTGATCAACTGCCACTCCAGCAAGGATTGGGCCTTGGCCCTGAAGCCGGACACCGAGCGTTGCATCGGGCGTTATGCGATCCCCGTGACGCCGGCGCTGAAGGCGAAGGTGACCAATGTGCATTTGGCCACCTTCGACCACGCCGCCTACTGGCCGCAGTTACAAACAGTGGTGCAGTACACCGACCTGCTGCACGAACGACGCGGCATGATTCGCTCCGACCAGCGCAGTGCCGAGGTGCGCTTTGCCGAAGAAGACACCGAGTTGTTCCCGGCCTTGGTGCAGGCGCGGCCTGAGGAGTTGAAATTCCTCGCCGAGTTGATGGCGCAAAAGCGCAGTGCATCGATTGACACCACGGTGCGTGAGCCGCTCAAGCTGGCCATCGAGTTGCAGCGCATGGGTGGCGATACCTTTATGAACCTGGCCCGTGGTCATGGTGTGAGTTACCGCCAGATCGCCGAGGACGTGGCGCAGCGCCTGGGGATCAAGTTTGACGACCCGCTTGAGAGCGTGGTGCTGGCGGACATTGAAGCCCAGGTCGCAGAAAAACTGATCGAGCAGTACAAGGACAAACTCAGCAACGCTGACCGGCAAGTATTCGATGCCGAACTCAAGGCCGCCGCGCAAAAAGAGCAGGGCTTGTTCAATCGCATCGACCTTGGCCGTTCGGCCACCACTGCCTTGAGCGGTACGGCATTGGCGGGGCTGACCGGGTTTATCCTGCGTCGGGGGGCGGCCACTGCAATTCCGGTGGTGGGGCAGGCGTTGGCGGCGGCGATGCTGCTGGTGAGCGGGGTGCGGGCATTTTCGGGGCCGGCCTATTCGATCACCACCCTCGCCGTGCTGGTGATCGGTGTGATTCGCCAGCGCATGGAGCGTGAGGCGCTGAACCAGGAGATGGACCTGGTGGTGCAGGTGGTGGAAGCGTTCGACCTGCCGCGGGATACGGTGATGCGCACGGTTGCATCCGACTGATAAGCTGCGCGCCTGTCTAGTGTGTTTGCCTGGGATACCGCGTGAAATTCAGCCTGCCAAAAATCGCTACCGCCCCGTTCTGCCCGCCGGAAGTGGCCGGTTCCGTCGCCGTTGATCCCAAGGCGTCGTTCTTCAAGCGCGTCCTGATGTTTGCCGGCCCTGGCTTGCTGGTCTCTATCGGTTACATGGACCCCGGCAATTGGGCCACCGCCATCGAGGCGGGTTCGCGTTATGGCTACAGCTTATTGTTTGTGGTGTTACTCGCCAGCCTGGCGGGCATGGCGCTGCAGTGTCTGTGCTCGCGACTGGGCATCGCCACCGGCAAGGACCTGGCGCAACTGTGCCGCGAGCGCTACAGCAAACGCTCCTCACGCACCCAGTGGGTGTTGGCGGAGATCTCGATCATCGCCACCGACCTTGCCGAAGTGCTCGGCTGCGCCCTGGCGTTTCACTTGCTGCTGGGCGTCTCGCTGACCACCGGCATTGTGATTACCGCGTTCGATACGTTGTTGGTGTTGGCCCTGCAAAACCGTGGGTTTCGTCGCCTGGAAGCGATCATGCTGGCGTTGGTGGCGACCATCGGTGTGTGTTTCTTTATCGAGCTGGCGCTGATCAAGCCTTATTGGCCGGACGTGTTCAGCGGCTTTGCGCCGTCCCTGTCGGCCATCAGCGATGCCGCACCGCTGTACCTGGCCATCGGCATCCTGGGGGCGACGGTGATGCCCCATAATCTCTACCTGCATAGCTCAATCGTGCAGACCCGCCTGATCGGCAAGGACCTGGCCAGCAAGCAGGACGCGGTCAAGCTGGCGCGTATCGACACCATCGGCTCCCTGGCCCTGGCGTTGTTGGTCAATGGTGCCATCCTGGTACTCGCCGCCGCTGCCTTCCATAAGACCGGGCATACCGACGTGGTGGAAATCCAGGACGCCTACCACCTGCTCGACCCGTTGGTCGGCGGTGCGTTCGCCAGCATCCTGTTTGGTATTGCCTTGCTGGCGTCCGGGCAAAGCTCGACGTTTACCGGCACCATCGCCGGGCAGGTGATCATGGAAGGTTACTTGAACCTGCGCATTCCCTGCTGGCAACGCCGTTTGATCACCCGTGGGCTGGCGCTGATCCCGGCATTTGTCGGTGTGTGGGTGATGGGCGACGATGCGATCGGCAAGTTGCTGATTCTGAGCCAGGTGGTGCTGAGCCTGCAGCTGCCTTTCGCGCTGTACCCGCTGATCCGCATGACCGGCGACAAGCAACTGATGGGGCCGTTCGTCAACCGGCTGCCGACGCGGGTGCTGGCGTGGTTTCTGTTCGCCGTGATCAGTGGCGCGAACGCGTGGTTGATCGCTCAGTGGCTGTTTTGAGGTGCAGGGGCCCGGAAATCAGCACGGGCCTCTCTCAACCCTTCTGTACATTCCTTACCGGTCCCAATACGGCACCGCTCCAAAACACTCTACAAAGTAATCGATCACCGTCCTGACCTTCAGCGACAGGCGCCGGCTGCCCGGCCACAGTGCCGCAATCTGTTGAGGTTCCAGGGTGGTCGCCACGTCGTATTCCGTCAGCACTGCCTGCAAGGTGCCGGCGCGCAGGCTTTCACCGATCAGCCAGGACGGAAACACCACCAGCCCCAGGCCCTGTTCGGCGGCGTGGGTGAGGGTGTCGGCATGGTTGCCGGTGACCGGGCCTTTGACGCTGTAGGACGTCCAGTCGCCCTGATCGCGGCGAAAGAACCAGCGTTGCTGGCCGGTGACACCTTTGTAGGCCAGGCATTGATGATGTTTGAGTTCGTCGGGGTGCGTGGGCGTGCCGTGCTCTGCCAGGTACGCCGGGCTGGCGGCGATACGAAAGCGCTGCGGGGCGAAGATGCGGGCCTGCATGCTGGAGTCGTTGAGCACGCCGATGCGAAACAGCAAATCGGTGCCGTCCTGTAGCGGGTCGACGTAGGTGTCGGTTTGCTGGATATCCAGTTGCAGCTTCGGGTAACGCCGGCATAGCTCGCCCAGCCAAGGCGAGAGATGCCGCTGGCCGAACACCATCGGTGCATTGATGCGCACCACGCCGCTGGGTTCGCTGTCCTGTTCCTGCAAGGCCTGGCTGGCGGCTTCCAACTGTTCGAGCATCAAGCGGGCATGCCCGCCCAGCAGGCGACCGGCTTCGGTGGGGCTCACCGCGCGCGTGTGGCGATAGAGCAACTGCTGGCCGAGGGCCTGTTCCATCAGTTGGATCTGGCGCGAGATGGAGGAGGGCGCCAGGCCTTCGCGCCGCGCCACTTCAGAAAAACTGCCGTGGTCGAGCACTGCGACGAACAGGCGCAGGGCCTTGAAACTCAATTCATTCAAACCGTGCATCGGGGCTCCGTGCTGTGCGTTTTACGCAAAGGTGTTATCCGTATGCTCCCATTTATCGCACAGCACAGCCATCGGATAATGCGCGCCATTCAAAACAGCGTTCAACGCAGGTGATGTATGCAATCCAGATCTATCGAAGGTGTGGCACCGGCCAAGCCGAAAATTAACCTGTTGCGGCTGCTGCTCTTGCCGCTGGTGATCCTGGCCGGCATGGGCTTGTCGGTGGAAGCCGGTTTGCTCGGGCCGCTGGGCGAGCAGGTGGGGCATTTATGGGCGACCCTGAGCATTTTTGGCGTGGGCTCGGCAATTCTGGGGTTGCTGCTGCTGTTCAGCGGCCCGCAAAAGGGCCCGGCACTCACCGAGCTGCCGCGCTGGCAGTTGATCGGTGGTTTCCTGGGGCCGATCTACGTGGTGGTGCTGACCCTGGCCACCCCCCATATCGGTATCGCCATGACCATGATCGCGATCCTCTCGGGACAGGTGGGCAAGAGCGTATTGATCGACCATTTCGGCTGGTTCGGCACCGCGCGCAAGCGCGTCAATGGCGAGCGCTGGATTGCCCTGGCGTTGATTGTGGCGGCACTTGTTTTGATTGCACGAGGATAAGGCGATGAATCTGATTCTGTTATTGGTCGTGGTGGTGGCAGCGGGCGCGGTGTTGAGCGTGCAGGCGGCCATCAACGGGCGTCTGGGCCAGACGGTGGGCGTGCTGCGCAGCAGTCTGGTGACCTTTGGGGTCGGCGCCCTTGTGACGGCCCTGCTGATTTTTTTCTTCGAGCCCGCCCAGGCCGTGAGCTTGCTGGAAGTGCCCAAATGGCAACTGACCGGTGCGCTGTTCGGTGTGGTGTACATGATGGTGATGGTCGGTGCGGTACCGGTGGTTGGCGCGGCAGTGGCGACCGTTGCGGTGATCACGGGGCAGTTGGCCATGGGGATGTTGATCGACAACTTCGGCTGGCTGGGCAACCCGGCGATTGAGCTGTCAGGCAGTCGGATCGTGGCGATGGTGTGTCTGGCCCTGGCCCTGGTGTTCATGTATCGCAGCAACACGCGAACCGACTGATGGTTTGAACGAACGGCGCGGGCGTGCAGTCATTGCTTAAGGTGCCGGCGTTCGCCGCACCGGGACGACCATGAAGAAGGAGTCTGAACATGCCGGATCAAACGTGTGCTTGCCCCCACTGCAAATGCGTACTGGGCGTCGACGCGATCATGAAAGATGGGAAGGGCTATTGCTGCCAGGGGTGTGCGGAACATCATGCCCACGGTGAGCCTTGTGCCGCGCCGACAGGCTGTGAGTGCGCTAAATCGGCTCACGGCTGACGCTGTTGCCAGGCGGCCGGTAGCGCCGGCCCCTGGCGCGATTCATTGGGTTTCCAGCTCCAGCTGCAAGCTGTGGTCGGCCAGACGCTGGCGGTCTTTGACCACACCACTGGTACGCCGCCCCTGCAGCGCGAACACTACCGTCTGGGCATCCTGCAGGTCTTCCGGCAACGGCTGGAACACCTTCACCACCAGCCATCCAGGTGTTTTTTGCAGGCTTACCTGACACTCCGCATGCTTGGACAAGGGGCCAAGCAGCGTGTCCTGGGTGTAATCGATCCGCGCTTTGCCATGGATCTGTTCGGGTAACGTCATGATTCATACTCCTTGCTTGATCAAGCCTGGGCGCGCGCGTCCGAGCGGCGCCATTGCACGTTATGGATGCCGAACTTCTCGGCTTGAGCCTGGCTGGTCTTTTTCACTTGCTCGCGGGAGAAACGTCCGATACGTCCCACGCCGGCGTCACAACTTGCCCAATGCCAGGCCTCTGCTGCATCAAGCTTATCCAGGCGGATAATGAATGACTTGGCATCGCCATGCAGGGTGTAGTCGATGACAAACAATTTTGCGTTATTCATTGGCCCGTTAACCTTGGTGATGTAAGCAAGTGATCCCCGGTGCGGGTAAAAATTCACTCGGATGGTCGAGCGGTCATCATTTTCACGACCGCCTTTCCCTTGATCGATGCGCACGCCACGGGCCTGGGCGTCCCCCCCGCTGGCCGTTGGGGCTGCCAGGGACGTGAATCGAGGCAGCGCGGACACAATCATCCGGCTGCCTTGATTGCGCGGTTATACCTCGGGAACGCCCTTTTCCCAGGCCGACCAGTTGTTGAGGATTGCCTGTACCAACGGATTGCCCGTGCGGTACAGGTTTTCCAGGGCCGGTACGAAGCCGCCCTGATCCGCGTATTTGAGCAGGTTGTCCACCTCGCTGTAGCCGGGGTAAGGCCGGTCGAAATCGGAACCGGCACGCACCACGGCCAGGCGCTGGATATCCACCAACCCTTCACGGCTGGCGCGCAGCAGAGCCTCATAGGTGGAGTTGTCTTCCTGTTGGGTGGTGCAGTACTCGCCTTTATTGTCGGTCAGCAACTTGGTCCAGACTTCGGCGCGTTCACTCAGGCGCGTGCCGGAGAACCAGGTATTGCCCGCCAGCGTGTCGCAGCGCGTGACCTGCGGCGGCTGGTTGGCCGGCGCGGCGGGGTAGTGCTTGCGCCAGGCGCTGGACTCCTTGCTTTCCGTCAGTTCGACCTTGTGCGACAGGGCAAACGCCTTGGCTTGCAGCTTGGGGTTCAGCTCGAACACTTCGGTCTTGTAGTCCAGCGGTGGTTTTTCGTTGGGACCCTTGGTGTTGATGCCGATATAGCCGGTCGGCCAGTCTTTGGGCGCATCCCGTGAATCCAGCTCCCACTGAGTGCCGAATTCCACCAGGTAATGGGCCCAGGCAGCGGTGCCGATCGTGCCGTGCTTGGGGTTGATGCCGGCGATCCCGGCAATCAGGAAGTAGCTGTGGCGCAAGTCGAACCTGGGCGACAAGGCCAGGGCCAGAGTGGATGCTGCGGCGTTGGTCTGGCCCATGCCGGTGACCAGCAGGCACACGTCCTGAGTATTGCAGCGGATCACCGGGTATTCGGCGGACAGGCCCGGCACGCGAACTTCCTGCGTGAGTTGCAGGCGCTCGATCCAGGTTTGCGCCTCGGGGGCGAACATGGTGATCAGCATCACCTTGGGTTTGATCGGTGCCGGGGCGTCAGCCAGCACCAGGTGCGGCAGCAAACTCAGGCCAGCGGCCATCGACAGACGGGTAAAGGTGTTCATCTCATGCTCCTTGATCAGAATTGGTAGCCCACGCCGGCGTAGTAACCCCAGCCGTCGGAGCGTGCGCGGAAATTGCCTTCGCCGAAGTTCAACTCGCTGCCATCCTCCCAGTTGCCGCCGTTATGGAAGTAACGGCCGACCAGGGTAAAGCGCAGGTGGGTGAAGGCATACAGCAGCACGTTGGTGGCCACCGTGGAATTGGCGGTGCGTGCCGGGTTGTCATGGTGCAGGTTCGATCCGAAATCGTGGTTGGTGAAGCCGATGTAGGTCAGCGAGGCGCCGTTGTCGAAGGTGCCGATGGGCACGATGTACTTCATCTGCGCGCGGTAGCCGTCCCAGGAGTATTCATTGCTGGCGCCGTAGTTTTCCCACTGGTAACGCCCGTAGAAATTGGCTGAAAGGTTAACCCGCGAGTGGGTGTCGATGTCCGTGCCCAGGCCGCTGTAGAGGGTGTTGGCGCGGTTTTCCTTGTTGCTGCCGTGGTCGTAGATCCAGTCGAACGCCACGTACCACTCCTTGAACGGCCCGATGGCCAGGCTGCGTCCGGCGAGGTAGTCGATCGAAATACGCGGCTCATGCTCCATGAACACCGGCGAGCCATGGTCCCATACGCCTTTGTCATTGCTGTTGCCGATGCCGAGGACCTTTGGCACATCAATATAGCCGTACAACTCGAAAGGCCCCTTGCGGCCGAAGTACTCGTATTCCAGGTAGATGTCGTCGGATGGTTTGGGGCCGAAGCTGATGTCCTTGCTGCCGATCAGGGTCAGGTCCTGGTTGAACCATTCGGAGAGGTAGGCACCTTTGTTCGGGCTTTGTGTTTCAGCGCTGAGGGTTTCGCCCTGAGCTGAGTCATTGACGGGCAGATCCTGCGCCAAAATGGGTGCGCTGAGTACTCCCGTAACGGCGGCCAGTAGCACGCAAACAGCAAAGAGAGGACGAGGCCTTGAGGTGGGGTGCATGGAAAGTCCCTATTCGTACGCGGTTTGAACCCGCTGCTGCGGGCCGTGGTGAACTTGATGCTCAAGTTCGTACCGCAAACGTTTGCACAGGCTGTACCAACTTCTCTCAATGGCTTGAATGGCCTGGGAAAAAGCCGAATTAGTCGACCTTTTGGTCAAAAATGACTGGGTGGCATTTTTTCGATGCGGTTGTACAGATGCATCGCGCTTTCGCGGCGGTAGTCACTCGGGGTCTGGTTCATCTCGATGCGAAAGTGCCGGTTGAAGTTGGACAGATTGGCGTAACCCACCTCAAAGCAAATGTCCGCCACCGACCGGTCACTTTGCAGCAACAGCCGGCAGGCGCGCTGCACGCGGAACTTGCGCATCAGGTCGATAAAGCCGTGGCCGGTGTTGCGCTTGAAGAACCGCGAGAAGCCCGGTTCGCTCATCTCCAACTGTTGGGCGATCACCGACAGGCGTACGTCACCGGTGAGTTCGCGCATCAAGTAGTCGAAGGCTTTGTTGATGCGCTCGGCGCTGCGCGCGTCCAGGGTTGGCGCATAACAGGCGCTGGCCAGGGTTTTTACCTGGGGCGGCGGGGCGTTTTTCAGGGTGTCCAGCAACTGCAGGAACAGGATCAGCCGCTGCAGGCCGTGGGCACGGCCGATGGCCTCCATGTGTTGGGCCGCCCGTATCGCGGTGTCGCCGGTAAACTCCAGGCCGCGCCGGGCCTGTTCGAACAATGGTTGCACATCACCCAACTCGGGCAGCGTCTCGCGCAGGGCGAGGAGGGCCGCGCCGTCGAATTGCAGCACCACATCGCGTCCGCTCAGGTGTTCACCGGGGGCCAGTTCGCCGATCCAGTCGTGGGGCAGGTCCGGGCCTATCAGCGCGACATGGCCGGCACCGAACGCACCGATATAGTCGCCCGCGACCAACTTGCCGCTGCCTTGGCGGATCAGGTGGATTTCGAATTCGGGGTGGTGGTTCCAGCGCGCCAGGTCGTAGGGGTAGTCATGTTCGAACCAGCGGAAGCAGTGGTCCGGCTCGGGCAGGATCACTTCGCGTTCGGCAGGGCGGTGTTCAAACAGCTGGGCGCGGCTCACGGGCATGGTGCGGCCTGTTTTTTATTGGATTGCCTTAAAAATACGCGCCCCGGCCCTTCAGGCGCTACCCCGGATTTTGTCCGATGCTGGTACTTTTTTGATCCTGGCAGCAGGGTTAAAAAAGTATCACTCGGGCATCCGCCATTCGTTTGTGAGGGCCTGTCCAAGCTGCTGTAATCGGCGCTCAACAACAAAAACAACAGGTGGAAACCGCCATGTCAACGTTCCCCAAAGCACTGTTCCTGCTGTCCGGTCTGGCTCTGGCCATGCCCAGTCATGCGGCTGATACGGTGACCATTGCCACGGTCAACAACAGTGACATGATCCGCATGCAGCGCCTGTCCAAGGTGTTCGAGCAGCAGCACCCGGACATCAAACTCAATTGGGTGGTGCTCGAAGAAAACGTGCTGCGCCAACGCCTCACCACCGATATCGCCACCCAGGGCGGGCAGTTCGATGTGCTGACCATCGGCACCTACGAAACGCCGCTGTGGGGCGCCAAACAGTGGCTGGAACCGCTGAACCAACTGCCGGCCGATTATGACGCCGAGGATATCTTCCCTTCGGTGCGTCAGGGCCTGTCGGTCAATGGCACCCTGTATGCCTTGCCGTTCTACGGCGAAAGCACCGTCACTTACTACCGCACCGACCTGTTCAAACAAGCTGGCCTGAGCATGCCCGCGCATCCTACCTGGACCCAGCTCGGTGAGTTCGCCGCCAGGCTCACGGCCAAGGACAAAGGCCAATACGGCATGTGCTTGCGCGGCAAGGCCGGCTGGGGCGAAAACATTGCATTGCTGAGCACCATGGCCAATGCGTTTGGCGCGCGTTGGTTCGATGAACACTGGAAAGCCCAACTGACGAGCCCCGAGTGGAAGGCCGCCGCCAACTTCTACGTCAACACCCTCCAGCAGTACGGCCCGCCGGGCGTCTCCAGTAACGGCTTCAACGAAACCCTGGCCCTGTTCAACAGCGGCAAGTGCGCGATCTGGGTCGACGCCAGTGTCGCTGGCTCCTTCACCACCGACACCCGCCAGAGCAAGGTCGCCGACAGCGTCGGTTTTGCCGCGGCGCCCACCGAGGTGACGGACAAAGGCTCTTCCTGGCTCTATGCCTGGTCCCTGGCTATCCCGGCCACCTCTAAACATAAGGACGCCGCCAAGGCCTTCATTATCTGGGCCACGTCCAAGGACTACATCCAACTGGTCGCCGATAAAGAAGGCATCACCAACGTACCTCCGGGCACACGCCAGTCCACCTACAACGACGCCTACCTCAAGGCGGCACCGTTTGCTCAGGTCACCCTGGAGATGATGAAACACGCCGACCCGGCAAACCCTTCGGTCAAGCCGGTGCCGTACATGGGCATCCAGTACGTGACGATTCCCGAGTTCCAGGCCATCGGCACCTCGGTCGGCAAGCTGTTTTCGGCGGCGCTCACCGGTGGCATGACGGTTGATCAGGCCCTGGAACAGGCGCAGTCCACCACCGAGCGCGAGATGAAACGCGCCGGCTATCCCAAGTAACCTTGACGGACCCCCACACCATGAAACGACTCGAAGGTAAAAGCGCGCTGATCACTGGATCGGCGCGCGGGATCGGCCGCGCGTTTGCCCAGGCGTATATCCAGGAAGGCGCGACCGTTGCCATCGCCGACATCGACCTGCAACGCGCCCAGGCGACGGCCACCGAACTGGGGCCCCAGGCCTATGCGGTGGCGATGGACGTCAGCGACCAGGCTTCCATTGACGCGGCGATTGCCGCCGTGGTGGCCCACGCGGGCAAGCTGGATATCCTGATCAACAACGCGGCGCTGTTCGACCTGGCACCCATCGTCGACATCACCCGCGACAGCTATGACCGGCTGTTCTCGATCAACGTCGCCGGCACGTTGTTCACGCTGCAGGCTGCGGCCCGGCAGATGGTCCTCCAGGGCCGCGGCGGCAAGATCATCAACATGGCAAGCCAGGCAGGGCGGCGCGGCGAGGCGTTGGTGGCGGTGTATTGTGCGACCAAGGCGGCGGTGATCAGCCTCACCCAATCGGCGGGGCTCAACCTGATCAAGCAGGGCATCAACGTCAACGCCATCGCCCCCGGTGTGGTGGATGGTGAGCATTGGGACGGCGTGGATGCATTGTTTGCCCGGCATGAAGGCTTGGCGCCCGGTGAGAAGAAGAAGCGGGTAGGGGCCGAGGTGCCGTTTGGGCGGATGGGTACGGCTGAAGACCTCACCGGAATGGCGATCTTTCTCGCTTCGAAAGAGGCTGACTATGTGGTGGCCCAGACCTACAACGTCGATGGCGGCAATTGGATGAGCTAGCGTCACACAGCCATTTGATTGCCGATGCTCGTTAAATCGGGGCTACTCGGCAAAGCTGCGATCAAACAGATAGATTTCCCCAGGCTTCAGGTTCTCCACCGTGGCCTGGGGCCTGCCGCCTTCACCGTGTTTCTTGCGGCCGGTCTCGCGCAAATAACCCGCCTCGGTCAGCTTCAACAAACGCTGGCGAATACTGGTCTTCAACACGGGGCGTGCCAGCACCAGGGAAAAGATCGTGGTCGCTTGCGGCGCGCTGAACTCCTCTCCCAGGAACATCAGCGGCAAGCTGCTGTACAGCGATTTGGACACCAGCCGCTCCTGCACCGCTGCCACGATCAGGTTGTGATCGAACGGCAGCTTGAAACGGCCTTCCGCCACGGCGTTCAGTGAAAACCAGCCCTGATGCTCACCCAATGGCACCTCATCCGCCACGATTGCCAGGTAGAACGTGGACGATGACCAGCATCTCGGGTCGCGAAACGCATCACCCACCGTACCCACCTGCTCGCTCCAGGCCAGGTCCAGGCCGACTTTGTCACTGGCGCGCAACCGTTCTACGGCAGCCTGGAGGCTCAGATCTTGCACGCCGCCATTGACCACCACGCCCGGCAACGCCCAATGCCCGGCAAAGGGCTCGGCCTCGCGTTTGTTCAACAGCAGTTTCAGTTCGCCCGACGCGCGGCAGTAAAACAGCACGCACAGGTCGACGGTGTGGAGGTAGGCGCTAAGTGGCATATGACGTCCTTCTGAACAGCGGTGGGGCACAGTCTAACGGAACGAACAGCGATGTCATGTACTTGCTTGGGCACATATAAATAAATGTTTCTTGCTATGAAAGTACATGACGTGTACTTTTGTTTCCAGGCCACAGGAGAACCATCATGACGCTTGCGAAATCTGCCCTTGCTTCATTCGATGTCGACGCCCAAAAGAGCTTCACACCGCTGTGCCCCGATGAGTTGCCTGTGGCCGGTGGCGACCAGATCGGCGCCGAACTCAACTACATGGCCAGCCTGGCTGGCCACCGTGTCGGCAGCAAAGACGCGCACACCCCGCATGCCCTCTGGGTGGTCACACAGCCGAGCCAGATGTTGAAAGCCACCGGCCTGGAGCATGCCGACCTCACCTGGGTCGCCCACTGCGTGCCGGGCACCGAAGGCTTCACGTTGCTCGACGAACTGCCCACGCCCTATGACTACGACTACTTCATCTGGAAAGGCGTCGAACCCGACCTGCACCCCTACGGTGCCTGCTACCACGACCTGCACGACAAGCTCTCCACCGGGGTGATCGAGTACCTCAAGGCCCAGGGCGTCAGCCGTGTACTCGTCGGCGGCCTGGCCCTGGACTACTGCGTCAAGACCACCGCCTTGCAGTTGCTCAAGGCCGGCTTTGAAGTGGTCCTGCATCTGCCGGCATGCCGGGGTATCAGCGAGGAGGGCGGTGTCGAGGCCGTCAGTGCGTTGCTCAAGGCCGGTGCCGGCATCAGCCGCACCCGCGAAGAACTGGCCACGATGGCCACGCGTTAAGGAGAACCACCATGGAAAGTGCCTACGACTACGAATCCCCGGTGATCCAGGGCTTGCTGGACACCGACTACTACACCTTCACCATGATGCAGGCGGTGTTGCACCAGCACCCGAATGTGGATGTGGAATACAACTTCATCGTCCGCTCCAAAGAAAAACTCGGCCACCTGATCCCGCAATTGCGCGACGAGCTGGAAAAACTCGCGGGCCTGCAAATGCGAGAAGGCGAGCTGCGCTTTCTGTTCAACCCGCGCTTTCGCGAATACCTCACCCCGGACTACGAGCGCTTCCTTGGCCTGTTCCGCTTCAACCTGCGTTATATCCATGTCAGCGAAGTCGACGGCCAGTTGAACATCCGCGTGGTCGGTCCGATGCTGCACTGCATCATGTTCGAACAGCCGGTACTGGCGCTGGTGAGCGAGTTGCGCAACCGCGACAAATACCCCGACGTCACCTTGGAAGACGTCACCCGCAAGCTCTATCAGAAGTTCGACTGGCTGGAGAAAAACCTCAGCCGAGATGAACTCGCCGACCTGCGTGTTTCCGATTTTTCCACCCGCCGGCGCCTCTCGTTCAAGGCCCAGCGCGAAGTAGTGGACATCATGCGCCGTGACTTCCCCGGCCAATTCGTCGGCACCAGCAACGCGCACCTGGCCTACGCATTCGACCTGCCGCTGATCGGCACCATGGCGCACCAGTGGATGATGGTGCACCAGCAACTGGGTCGCTTGCGCGAGAGCCAGAACGCCGGGTTGGAAAACTGGGTGCGTGAATACCGTGGGCGCCTTGGTGTGGCCTTGACCGACACCATCAGCACCGACTTTTTCCTCAAGGATTTCGACCTGTACTTCGCCAAGCTCTACGACGGGCTGCGTCAGGACTCCGGCGACCCCATCGCCTGGGCCGACAAGGTGCTGGCCAAATACAAGGAACTCGGTATCGACCCCATGACCAAAGACCTTATGTTCTCCGATGGCCTGAACTTCGAAAAATGCCTGCCGATCCTGCGCCACGTGCGCGGCAAGGCCAGGTTCGGCTTCGGCATGGGCACCAGTCTGGCGTGCGATGTGGACGGTGTGGCGCCGCTGAGCATCGTGATGAAACTGGTGCGGGTACACGGCGAACCGGTGGTGAAATTCTCCGATGACCCGATCAAGAACGTCTGCGAAGACGCCTCGTTTTTGCAGTATGCAGCCAAGGTATTCAACGTCGGCAACGTGGAGGTGTGACATGCAGGATCGTATCGCTCAGGAACTCAATATCGACCGCACCTTGGGGAAGGGCGGTGAGGCCAGGGAAATCCAACGACGCATTGATTTCATCAAGACCACGCTGCGTCAGTCGCGCTGCCAGGCCCTGGTGCTGGGTATCAGCGGCGGCGTCGACTCCCTCACCGCTGGCCGCCTGTGCCAGTTGGCGGCGGAGCAACTGCGCAGTGAAGGCTACGCCGCGCGCTTTATCGCCATGCGCCTGCCTTACAAAACCCAGGCCGACGAACGCGATGCCCAGGCCTCGCTGGACTACATCGTCCCGGACCACATCGATACCCTCAACATTGCCGCCGGCGTCGACGGCCTGATGGCGAGCCTGACCGCCCCTGAGGCCAGTGCTGCCCAGCTCGATTTCATCAAAGGCAACGTCAAGGCCCGCACCCGCATGATCGCGCAGTACGCCGTGGCCAACCTGCACAACGGCCTGGTGGTCGGCACCGACCACGGCGCCGAAGCACTGATGGGGTTTTTCACCAAGTTCGGTGATGGCGCCTGCGACCTGGCACCGCTGTCGGGCCTGACCAAAACCCAGGTGCGCCTGCTGGCCAGCGCACTTGGCGCCCCGGAAAACCTGGTGCACAAACACCCCACCGCCGATCTCGAAGAACTGGCGCCGGGCAAGTTGGATGAACATGCCTATGGCTGTTCTTACGAAGAGATCGATGCGTACTTGATGGGTGAGCCGGTGAGTGAGCGGGTGCGGGCGATTGTCGAGGCGGCATACAGCAAGACAGCGCACAAGCGTGCGCTGCCGATTACGCCTTGATTTCAGCAATGCACTCCATATCTACAAGCGCCCTGGCAGAGTGTTTGTAGCATCCAGGCAGGGTTCGTCGCGAAGTAGCTTGGCACGCCAGCCGGGTAGGTCGTCTGCATCCACATCCAAGCGTTTGAGCCACTGGTCAGCCGACCAGTCCACCAGGCGCAACTCGCCATCATGAGAGCCACCGTGCAATGAACCCACCGTCTCGTAGCGAATGCCCTTGAGTACATGGTTCAGTAATACATAGGCGGCGGGCTTCGGATCATCGGCATCACCGGCAAGGTACGGGTATGCGCCGGCCTGAATCACGACGCCGTTACCGTAGTCATAGAAGGCAAAATGGCTTGAGGGTAGCTGCGCACGCAGCCCCACCAGGCCGCCAACAAGATCCAGGCGCGCTTGGTCGAGCAAGGTCAGCCAACTGACCGTTTTGATTTTCGTGGGTTTGAACTCGGGGATATTAACCAGCAGACCGGCTGTTCCTACGTCCAAACCAGGCATGCGCGCCGCCATAAAGGCTTCGGTAGGCTCGTTGCCATCCCGGTTGGTGACGGAAAGATTGAAGGCATGTCCGGCGTAGCCCTGCTCTGGAGCCAGTCGGCGTGCTGAGTCAAGAAACAAGCGCAGGAAACCGAGTGGGTTCTGCTCTTGGTACAGAAGCGGTATTGAGAACTCCAGAGCGCTTAGGTCATCTCCCATCTTTGCCGCCCATCCCTGCATCCCAAAAATATCGAAGAGCCAAGCGCTGGCGTCGTTGGATTGCTTGCCGCTGGTGTAGTAGAAACTGAGGTAGTCGTCTTCATCCATTGCGCCCAGCATTTCACGCAGTGACTTTGTCTCACCATACGCTGACAGTGGTTGACCCTGTCTAGGCTCCTCACGCCAGAGCCAAGTGAGATGGGGCTCGGCTAGACGCTTGAAGTCGTCGAAGCACTTGCATAAGGCTTCGCGCACTAAGGGTGTATGGGCCTCCTTGAAATACAGTGTTCCTCGCAGACAGAGTACCGCGCCGATATAGCTCTGGGGCCCGCCCTTCATCAACAGGTGACCGGGTATTTCCAGCAGGTGTGGTTGCTTGGCAAGTTCTTCGGCTACATTGAATTCCGGTTCCATGGGGGGGCCTCCGAATCAGTAAGCGGGGATCATCGGCCGAGGGGAGCGGCCACGCGTCAGGATAAACATCACGCCACCAGCGATGGCTGCGGCCCACCCGAGCTGCTCCACTGGCACGTTGGACTGCTGATGTTCTTGGCTGCAGTCGCATTCGGTGGATGTCATCTCAACGACCTTGTTTTTGTTGCCAGCAATTTTTGCATAGCCCTGCGCCTGTCGTGTATCCGGTGGGTCAGGCGGAAACTTCATTTCCACCACTTGCTTGATATTGTCCTGCGTTGGCGGCCTGCTGGCATCTTTGACAATCACCACGTCAGGCCGGCGAATCATCCCAGTCCCAGGCTTGAACGGTGGATGCTCTGGGTCTTCATTCCAATACTTGTTGATCCAACCCGGTATCCAGCCATGAGGGCTGTTCCCTGTTTGGCTGTCGAGGATTGGCTGTGGTGGTTTCTTGGTCATGTCGTAACTGACCTCTGGCTTATACGGGCTGCGCCTCTGGAGAATCTCGTCAAGCTCCCCAAGGCGCTGGGCCACACAGCCCTGTTTGAGACTCTTGCCATCTTGGCTGATGTTGGGTGTGCTGCTGCAATAGCAAATTGCCGAGCACAGTACATTCTTGTCTCGGGGATCGAGCTTCGGCTTCAGGATGCCCACCGGGTTGGTTTTTCCTCCGGGACTCGTGCCACCCTGAGAAAGGCCGTGTTGATCATTCATTCTTCGCCTTCCTGTGCCAGGTCAATATGGATGGACGCCGACGCAGCGTGGTTAATCCACGATGTCATGCCTTCGATATTTGTAATGTCGAGTGCGCTCCAACCGGCACTGGACCAGACCTTAACCTTGCGGCCAACGATAGGTTTGCCGGTTTCCTGATCTATGAGTTGAAAGCGTCCGGAGTAATGGGCTTTGGAACCGCTTAATGGCACCGTGGGGCTGAGCGGGGGCGGTGTGAATATATCGCCGATGATCACCGTTCCCGATCCACCGATGATCACGTTGCCATGTTCACCGACACTGCCCAGCGTTGCGGCAGGTTTTCCGTTGATATAAACCGTTGATGACACGGCCGAGCTGATTGGGCTCCCGCAAGCAGAAACATCACCTTGGCGTGCTGCGGGCAAGCCATCGAAAAAGACGTCAGGAGAACCTTCGATGATAGGGTTGCTGCCATGCCCCGGTATTGGACATGCCGTAGAGTCAGTAACGCGGGCGGCGGGTTTGCCACTCATAATGCCTGTCCTTGCAAAAGTGATTGAAGGTCAAGAAAGCGTGCTGAGTTACCGAGGCGCTTCGAAAACATATCAATCGCCATACTCGTCGCTTGTCTGACCGTTCGCCGATAGTGGTGCGTGGCGTACTTTTCCGATTCCTCCGATTAACTACAAGATGCTTAGCGAGAACGGGAAGTGTCCGTCAGTAAAAAGGAAAATCTCCTACATGGTTATGGGATATTGATTCTTTACGCTCTGCGCTCTTGTGAATTCAGGAGTAAAGGAATGGCTGCCAGCGTATTGAAGGACGGTTTCCCCAAGGCCTGATCTTGCGGGAGATGCCGAGGTCGATGGCGCGGTTGGATTCTGTGCGGCGGTTGGAGAATGAACCGAGGGAGTCGCAGCTTGTATGCGAGCGGGGGGACTGCCGAAGCGTTACAGCTGCGACCAAATTCGTCGTGCCACGTTGACTCAGTTAAAAGATATTTTGGGAGGGATTTTGGGCTTGGCCGGAAGTTACCGAAATGGTCATATTGGAAGTGCAACGACGATGGTAATTGGTTTGTACGAGGAGATTGCAGAGTGAATGAATCACTTATTAGCTTTCTCATCCGTTACTTTCCAGTGTTCATGGGCAGCTAGTTTGTTAATGGGCTATTTCGCTTTCTGCCTGATGCTAGTGATATCAACGATTCAATCCCGCCCGCATACCGTAGCGTTTTCTCGCGGGGTAGTGTTTCCCCTCCTGGGGTTACTGCTGCTCAATACTGATCGTCATCGAGAAATGAGGCAGAAGTTGTTTGAAATCCGCATTCAGCGCAATGCGGTGAGAACGACCTATAAAAAATATTCCAATAAACTCAAAACCAGGGCGCGCAGGGCAAAGTAGGCGCAGCTCCCACGTCAACCACGTGGGAGCGACCGCCAGGCCAGCCTACCGCTCAATCGACCGGCTCCACCGCGCATTCCACCCCGGCCGTGCCTGGTTCACCTGGTCCCAATCAATCGAAATCGCCGTTTGCAAGTAACCCTGCATCGCTTCAACCCGTGCGCGGGTCTTGTCGGTGGTGGGCGTGGTCGGGTTGGACGGGATCTGGTCACCTTCCTCCAATGCCGGCGCCTGGGCCTCTGCGGTGAGCAGGAAGGCTGCGAGCTTTTGCGCCAGTTCCGGCTGGTCGTTACGGGCGATCACGCACTCGGCCACGTTAAGCACCACCGCGCCTTCTTTGGGTTGCGCGTATTCCATCGGCACGCCCAACAGCTTTTGGGTGGCGACTTGAGTTGGCGTCAGCGGGAAGATCGCGGCTTCGTCGGTCTGCACCATCTCAGAGATCTTCGCCGAACTGGCGATGTATTCCAGCACATTGGGGCCGACGGTTTTCGGCCAGGCCTTGAAGCCCGGTTCCACGTTGGTTTCATCGCCGCCCTGGAGGCGGTTGAACATCAGGAAACCGTGCAGACCAAAGGTGGAGGAGGCCAGGGACTGGAACACTACTTTGTCCTTGAAGCGCGGGTCGGCCAGGTCCATCCATGAGGTGGGCGCGGCCCAGCCTTTTTCCTTGAACATCTTGGCGTTATACCCCAGGCCAGTGACGCCCAGGGTCACCGCCACGGCTTGGTCCTTGATCCTGGCTTTGGCCGGGATCTGCTCCAGGGGCGTGCTGGCGGCGAGCTTATCGCACAGGCCCATGGAGATGGCGCGGTACATGATGCCGTCGTCGAGGAACATGACATGCATCTGTGGGTTGTCTTTGTTGGCCTGGACCTTGGCGAGAATGTCCGACGAGGTGCCGGGCACGATCACCACCTTGACGTTATTGGCCTTTTCGAACGCCGGCAGCACTTTGTCGGCGTAGACCCGTTCCATGGTGCCGCCGTTCATGCCCAGGTACAGCGTTGGTGCGGCATGGGCGGTAGACGCGAGCAGGGCGAGGGACAAGCAGGACAGCGCAATACGTGTGTTCATGGATGTTTTTCCTCTCAGGCTTGGAAACGACGGATGGAAAACGCTTCGATGGGTTGGCGGCTGGCGCCCGTGCAGACAATCTCTGCCAGGGCTTCACCGACGGCGGGGCCGAGCTGGAACCCGGCACCGGCAAAGCCGAAGCCGTGGAGCAGGCCAGGTGTGGTGCTGCTGGGACCGATCACCGGTTCATGATCGGGTAGATAACCTTCGGTGCCACTCCAGGTACGAATGGCCTGGGCACCTTTGAGAAACGGATACAGTTCGCCGGCGTTGCGCAGGATCTCCAGGACCGCCGCCTGACCCGGCCGGGCCTGCAAAGGCCCAAGCGCAAAGCCGCGACCGCCGCCCAGGATGCAATTGCCCCGGGCCACCTGGCGCGCATAAATGCCGCCGCCTTCAACGCCGGTGCTCACGTCCATCACCACCGGCAGCGGCTCGGTGACCAGCATCGCCGGGTGCGCCGAGGTCATCGGCACCGGTTCGCCAAACTGCGCGGCGACATGGCCGGCCCAGGCGCCGGCGCAGTTGAGCAGCCACGGCGCCTGCAGCTGCAGGCCGTTGGCGCAGTGCACCTGGAACAGCTGCCCGTCGTGTTCAATTCCAACCACCTCGGCCTGCTCAAACACGGCCGCGCCGAGTTGCCGCGCCGCGCGGGCAAAGGCGGGCGAGACCAGTCGTGGGTTGGCATGCCCGTCCTGCGGGCACAGCGAGGCGCCGACCGCCACGTCCCCCACCCACGGGAAACGCGCGCGCAACTCGGCGTGATCGAGCAGTTGCAAGCCCAGGCCAAAGCCTCGGGTGTGCTCGGCGTAGGCCTGCAACGCGGCAAAGTCGGCGTGGCTGCGCGCCAGCTTCAAATGCCCGGAGCGCACATACTCGCCATCGATCCCAATCAGCCCCGGCAGATCAGCCCACAGCTGATGCGCCCGTTGCGACAACGGCAATTGATGCAGCGGCCGCCCCTGGCGTCGCACGCCGCCGTAGTTCACGCCACTGGCGTGCGAGCCGCAAAAGTCCCGATCCACCAACGCGACGCGCTGGCCTTTGTGCGCAAGCATCAAGGCGGCCGACGCGCCGACAATCCCGCCACCCAGTACGATCACGTCGATCATGGCTGCACCTGCACACCAAACGGCAGCGGCTTGATCGGGGCCTGGCCGCGCAACCGGCCGACCTGTTCAACCCCGCGCCCACTGCGTTCAGCCACGATCTCGGCGGCCGCCAGCCCGCACATGCGGCCCTGGCAGCGGCCCATGCCCACGCGGCAATGGGCTTTGACCCGATTGATTTCCCAATGCCCTTCATCCACCACCGCGCGCACGTCGCCCGCGCTGACCTCTTCGCAGCGGCACACAATCACTGCATCCGGTGCCTGCGCCGCCCAGTGTTCAGGGAAGGGGAACGCGGTTTCCAGGCCATGGCGAAAACGTTGGATGCTCGCCAGTTGCTGCTCCAACTGCGCCGCGCGGCGTTGCTCAATGGCGACCCCTCGGTCTTCCAGCAACGCCAGTGCCGCACGCTCGCCGGCCATGTGTGCGGCATCCGCGCCCATGATGCCGGCACCGTCGCCTGCCAGGTACACGCCTGCGACGCTGCTGCGCCCGGCACTGTCCCGTTGCGGCAGCCAGGCGCGGTTCAAGGCGCTCCAGGCAAACCCACAGCCGAGCAGGTCCGCCAGTTGTGTCTCGCTGCGCAGCGCGTGGGCGAAGGCCACCGCATCGCATTCCAGGGTGCGCTGGCCAAAACGAATGGCGCTGACGCGTTGCTCGCCGTCGATCTGTTCGAGCGTCGCGCCCTGATGCACGGGAATGCCATGGGCCGTCAGCCAGGCGCGGTAGTACATCCCTTTGGCCAAGGTTGCCGGTTGCCCAAGCAAGGCCGGCAGCGCACGGCATTGGGCGCTGAAGGGTGCGCTGTCGAGCACTGCCACCACGTGCGCCCCGGCCTTGGCGTACTGATACGCCACCAGGTACAGCAACGGCCCACTGCCACAGAACGCCACGCGCTCACCAATCGCACAGCCCTGGTATTTCAAGGCGATCTGCGCCGCGCCCAGGCTGTAGACGCCGGGCAAGGTCCAGCCCGGTACCGGCAGAATCCGGTCGGTTGCGCCGGTGGCGACGATGATCTGGGCATAGTCGACGCTCTCGGCGCGGCCGTTATTGAGCATGTCCAGGCGGCCGTCTTCGGCGTTCCATACCAGGGTGTCGGGGCGGTAGTCGATCAACGGCGCCAGTGTATCCAGCGTGTTGTGCGCCGCTTGGGCCTTGCGCGCATCAAAGCCGTAGATCTGCTTGGCCGTGCGTTGGAAGCCGGGCGGTTGACGTCGATAAATCTGTCCGCCACCGCGCAGGTTTTCATCCACCAGGCAGGGGCGAATGCCATGGTCGAGCAACGTGCGCGCGGCGCTGATACCGGCCGGGCCTGCGCCCACAATCACAATCGGCTTCATGCCTGGCGCCCCGTATCGCGGCTGATCGCCTGGCCTTCTTCCAACAGCGTCGAACAGGCGCGCACTCGCCGCCCATCGTCCAGGCGTACCCAGCAGTCCTGGCAGGCGCCCATCAGGCAAAAACCCGCACGGCGTTCGGCGCTGAAATCGCTGCCGCGCAGGTGCTCGGCGCAGGTCAGCACGGCGGTCAGCAGGGTGTCGCCGAGCAGGCCGGTGGCGGGTTGGCCGTCGAGGGTAAAGGCCACAACCGGACGCCGGGTCTCGGCCAAACGTTTAAACAAGGCCATCAGTGTTTCCCCACCAGCACGCGGTCCAGGCCATAGACCCGGTCGAGCAGGATCATGGTCGCGGCGGTCAGCGCAATCACCAGCGCCGACACCGCCGCCATCATCGGGTCGATGGATTCGGTGGCGTACACATACATGCGCACCGGCAGAGTTTGCGTGGCCGGTGAGCTGACGAAGATCGACAGCGTCACTTCATCGAAACTGTTGATGAACGCCAGCAGCCAGCCCCCGGCGACACCGGGCAGGATCATCGGCAGCGTGACCAGCCGAAACAAGGTAAAGCGGCCCGCGCCGAGGGATTCGGCGGCCTGCTCGGCACTGCGGTCAATCCCGATGGCCGCCGCCAGGACCAGGCGCAGCACATACGGCGTGATGATCACCACATGCGCGAGCATCAACCAGGTAAAGCTGCCATTGACCCCCATCAGCGCAAACAGCCGCAGCATCGCCACGCCCAGCACAAGGTGCGGGATGATGATCGGCGACAGGAACAACCCACTGAAAAAGTTGCGCCCCGGAAACTGATAGCGGCTGATGGCCAAGGCCGCCGGCACCGCGATCAATGTCGCCAGGGTTGCGGCGGTGAACGCCAGGATCAGGCTGTTATAGAACGCCTGGATAAAGTCGGCGCGTTCAAACACCGCGCGAAACCAACGCAGGGAGAAGCCCGAAGTGGGCAGGCTCAAGGTGTTTTCCGGCGTGAAGGCCACCAGGCACACCACCACCAGCGGCGCCATCATGAACAGCACCACCAGGCTATGAAAGCCGAGGGCCAAAGGACCGTTTCTGGACATGTGCTTAAACCCCCAGGGACTTTTTGTAGCGGCGTTCGACCATGCGGTTCCAGCTCAGCATGATCAGCAGATTCACAGCCAGCAGCACCACCGCAATGGTCGCGCCCATGGGCCAGTTGAGTTCCGAGAGGTACTGGTCGTACACCACTGTGGCGACCATCTTCAGGCGTCGTCCGCCGAGCAGACCGGGGATCGCGAACGAACTGGCGGCCAACCCGAACACAATCAACGTGCCGGATAGCACACCAGGCATCACCTGGGGCAACACGATCTGGCGCATCACCGTGGCCTGGCTCGCGCCGAGCGACAACGCGGCCTGTTCGGCCGACGGGTCGAGTTTTTGCAGGGAGGTCCACACGGGGATGATCATGAACGGCAGCATCACGTGCACCAGCGCGATGATCACCGCGAAGGGCGTGTACAGCAGCTTCACCGGGCGCCCGCCGAGCAACTGGATCACTTGGTTGATCAGCCCGTCGGCGCCCAGCAGCAGGCTCCAGCCGAATGCGCGCACCACCACCGAAATCAGCAGCGGCGTGAGGATCAGAATCAGAAACACCGAACGCCACGGCGTGCCCATGCGGCTGAGGATGTAGGCCTCCGGCACGCCGATCACCACACAGAGCAAGGTTACCAGCGCGCTGATCCAGAAGGTGCGCCAGAAGATCTCGTAGAAGTACGCGTCGCTGAACAGCGACAGGTAGTGGGCGAACGTCCATTCATCCGCTTTGACGCCCACTTGGTAGTCGAACACGTTGAACGACAGCACCAGCGTCAGGCCCAGCGGCAGGATCAGCAGCCCGGCAAACAGCACCAGCGCCGGCAATGACAGCAGGTAGCCGCGACTCATGGGTGCACCTCATCGGCCGCCAATACCCGCAGCAAGTCCGCCTGCCAATCCAGGCCCACCGACGCACCGTTGCCCAGCGGCGCGCTGCCGTCATTGCTGCGCACCACGGTGATGTCGCCCAAGGACGTGTGGATGCGGTACAGCCACTGGCTGCCGAAGAAATAGCGGCCGAGCACCTGGCCCTGCAGGCGCCCGGTGCCGGCCTGCACCAACTGGATTTTCTCCGGGCGCAGGCTCAGGGTCAGATCGCCGTCGCCGCTTTCGTGGCGCACTTGCGGGATGCCCAGTTGATCGTAATCGCCTGGCAGCAGGTTGGCCTTGCCGACGAAGTCCGAGATGAAGCGTGTGCGCGGGTGCTCATACAGGTTGTAAGGGGCGTCGATCTGGGTCACGCGCCCGGCCTGCATCACCACCACGCGGTCGCTGATGGACAGCGCTTCCGCCTGGTCGTGGGTAACCATCAGCGTGGTGATGCCCACGGCGCACTGGATGCGGCGAATCTCGAACTGCATTTCTTCGCGCAGGTTGGCGTCGAGGTTGGACAGCGGCTCATCGAGCAACAAAACGGGCGGTTCGATCACCAGGGCGCGGGCCAGGGCCACGCGCTGGCGTTGGCCGCCGGACAGCTCCCGAGGATAGCGCTCGGCGTGCGGGGCCAGCCGCACCAGCTCGAGCACGGTCTTGACCTTGTTGGCGATATCGGCGGCCGGAACTTTGCGCATCTTCAGGCCAAAGGCAACGTTGTCGCGCACACTCATGTGCGGAAACAACGCATAACTTTGGAACACCACGCCCAGGCCTCGGCTGGCGGGCTTGGCGTGGGTGATGTCGCGGCCGTCGAGCAGGATCTGCCCGCCGCTCACGTCGACGAAGCCGGCGATCATTTGCAGGGTGGTGGTCTTGCCGCAGCCCGACGGGCCGAGCAGGGAAACGAACTCGCCTTTTTCCACCGCAAGGTCGGTGGCGACCACTGCGTCGACGGCACCGTAGCGTTTGCTCAAGGCGTTGAGTTGGAGAAATGCCATGTCTGCGTTCCACCTTTTTTGAGTCGCGTCGAAACGCGCTTTTTTGTTTTGGGCAGATGCGAAAAGGGTGTTGCGGGTGCGTTGGCGCTCGATCTCAAGTCGGCTGCCGGTTGTTGTTCAATTCGCCCCTGTGGACGCAGATTAGGACGAAGACTAGGATGGGCGAAAGATGGAATTTCACTGAATGGATGATTAATTTCTGTTTTATTCATTCAATAGAATAATTAATGAGATAAAGCGAGATGGATTCCACTGAGCGGAATGAAAGCACCAAAGAGGTCGGTGCAGGCGGGGTGTCCCGGCTGTTTGCGCTGCTGCGTGCCCTGGGTGAGGTGCCGCAGGGCGGCGAACGGGTGACTCAGCTTGCGCAGCAGGTCGGTCTTTCCCAACCCACCACGCACCGTCTGCTGCGCAGCCTGATGGACGAAGGCATGGTCGAGCAGGATGCGCGCAGCAAGCGCTATCGCCTGAGCCTGGAGTTCTTTGCCCTGGCGGCGAATGCGGGCAAGACCGACAACCTGCGCGACCTCGTACGCCCCAGCATGCTGCGCTTGAGCGCCTCACTGGGCGACTCGCTGTTCCTGCTGGCGCGCAGCGGCTTCGATGCGATCTGCCTGGACCGCAGCGAAGGCCCGTACCCCATTCGCACGTTTACCGGTGACATCGGTGGGCGCGTGGCCCTGGGCGTGGGGCAGGGCAGCCTGGCGATCCTGGCGTTTTTGCCGGAGCAGGAGCGCGAAACGGTGATCCGCTACAACCTGCCACGGCTCAAGGACTTCCACCTGTATGACGAAGTGCTGCTGCGCTCGGAGGTGGAAAACGTGCGGCGCCTGGGCTACGCGGCGCGCAACACCGGGGTGCTGGAAGGCATGGCGGGCTTGGCGGTGCCGATCCTCAACCGTGACGGGCACGCGGTGGCGGCGTTGAGTGTGGCGACCATCAGCGACCGGTTGGGGCCCGGCCGCTTGCCGATGGTGGTGGAGTTGTTGAAGCGCGAGGCGGCGGCGATCGGGCCCAGGATCAATCCGTTTGATCCCACGTTACGCAGGCCCTCGCAAACCTTCGACGCCCCTTGAGCGTCAACCTGTTTGCCGGGGCTGGATTGATTTCGGGTCGAACTGGAACCGGCACTGGGCGAATGCATCGTGCAAGGCGATCCCCGGCACCTGACGGGAACCGTGCGCAACGCCCGGCTGGTGGTTGAACCGGTGCCGTGATAAAGCACGGGAAGATTGGATCCAGTTACGGTATAAACCTCGGACGCTTTCGTCCTCCGAGGCCCCGTTTTTCATGCAAAGCCCCTTGCAACGCCCGCTGTGGCAGGTCTACCTGATCTTTCTGGCGCCGATGGTGCTGTCCAACTTCCTGCAGAGCTTTTCCGGCACCCTCAACGGCATCTACGTCGGGCAAATGCTCGGTACCCAGGCGTTGGCCGCGGTGTCGGGGATGTTTCCCATCGTGTTCTTCTTTATCGCGCTGGTGATCGGCCTGGGGGCGGGCGCCTCGGTGTTGATCGGCCAGGCGTGGGGCGCCCAGGAAACCGCGATGGTCAAGTCGATCACCGGGGCCACCCTGACGCTGGGGGCGCTGGTGGGGTTGATCGCGGCGGTGTTGGGCGGCCTGTTTGCGCGGCCGGCGTTGCAGGCATTGGGGACGCCGATTGACGTGCTCGATGACGCCGTGGGCTATGCGCAGATGATGATGCTGATCATGCCGCTGCTGCTGGTGTTCATCCTCTATACCCAGTTGTTGCGCGGTGTCAGCGACACGATTTCACCCTTGCTGGCCTTGATGGTCTCGACCCTGGTCGGCCTGCTGCTGACCCCGGCGCTGATTCGCGGGTGGGTCGGCCTGCCGCCCCTGGGCATCCAGAGCGCGGTGTATGCGGGCCTGGTCGGTAACGCCCTGGCGATGCTGTTCCTGGTGCTGCGCCTGCGGCATAAAAATCATGTGATGGCGCCGGACCGCGAACTGCTCGCGGCCTTGCGCCTGGACCGCGTGATCCTTGGCAAAGTCCTGCGCATCGGCCTGCCCACGGGCCTGCAGATGGTGGTGCTGTCGCTGTCGGAGCTGGTCATCCTGGCGCTGGTCAACGGTCACGGCTCCCAGGCGACAGCGGCTTATGGCGCGGTGACGCAGATCGTCAACTATGTGCAGTTTCCGGCGCTGTCGATTGCCATCACTGCGTCGATCCTCGGCGCTCAGGCGATTGGCGCCGGCCGTCTGGAGCGCATCGGGCCGATCCTGCGCACCGGCCTGTTGATCAACACCGGCCTCACCGGTGGCCTGATTGTGCTGGGCTATGGGCTGTCTCACTGGTTGCTGGGCCTGTTCATCACCGACGATGCGGCGCGGGTCAACGCCGAACACCTGCTGCATATCATGCTGTGGAGCATCCTGGTGTTCGGCTTCCAGGCGGTGATCGGCGGGATCATGCGCGCCAGCGGCGTGGTGTTGATGCCGGTGGCGATCTCGATCTTCTGCGTGCTGTGCGTGGAACTGCCGATGGCCTATCTGCTCAACGCCCACTTTGGTCTGGAGGGCGTGTGGATGGCGTTTCCGGTGACGTACCTGGCGATGCTGGCGTTGCAGACGGCCTATTACCGCCTGGTGTGGCGGCACAAGCAGATCAAGCGGTTGGTGTGACAAACCGTTGCGAAATTTAAGTACAGAAGGCATTTGAATCATGGCGAACCCTTACGCCGAATTGTTCCAGGTCCCCGGCGCCCGCGCCTTTGTATTGGCAGGTATGTTGGCGCGTATGCCGGTGTCGATGACCGGTATCGGCGTGATCACCATGCTCTCCCAGGTGCATGGCGGCTACGGCCTGGCGGGCTCGGTGGCAGCGGTGTTTGCCCTGGCCACCGCGTTTTGCGCGCCGCAGGTGTCGCGCCTGGTGGACCGCTACAGCCAGGGGCGGGTGCTGCCAGTCGCTGCGCTGATCGGCGGCGGCGGGTTGCTGATGCTGTTGCTGTGCACCCGCATGCAAGCGCCGAACTGGACGCTGTTTCTGTTCGCCGCACTGGCGGGCTGTATGCCGAACATGTCGGCCATGGTGCGGGCGCGTTGGACCGAGGTGTACCGTGGCCAACCCAAGCTGCAAACCGCGTTCGCCCTGGAGTCGGTGCTCGACGAGGTATGTTTTATCGTCGGCCCGCCGCTTTCCGTGGGCCTGAGCGTGGTGCTGTTCCCGGAAGCCGGGCCGCTGGTGGCCGCGCTGTTACTGGCGGTGGGGGTGACCACCTTTGTGCTGCAACGGGCGACCGAGCCCCCGGTGCACGCGCATCACGATCACCACGCCGGGTGGCTGATCGCGTCGCCTTCGGTGCTGATCCTGATGATTCTGCTGCTGGCCATGGGCGTCATCGTGGGGGTGGTGGACGTGGTCAGCGTCGCGTTTGCCCAGCAGCAGGGCCAGCCGGCCGCGGCGAGTATCGTGTTGTCGGTGTATGCCATCGGCTCGTGTCTGGCGGGCCTGGCCTTCGGCACCCTCAAGCTCAAGGCGTCGTTGCCCCGTCAATTCCTGTTCTGCGGGGTGGCCACGGCGCTGACCACCTTGCCGTTGCTGCTGGTGACCAATATCCCGGGCCTGGCGGCAGCGATCTTCGTGTCCGGGCTGTTCTTCGCGCCTACGCTGATCGTGTCCATGGCGCTGGTGGAACGCATCGTCCCGGCCAGTCGCCTGACCGAAGGCATGACCTGGTTGATCACCGGCCTGAGCATCGGCGTTGCACTGGGGGCCGCCAGCTCAGGGTGGATGATTGACCACTTCGGTGCCGCCAGCGGTTTCTGGGTGGCCCTGGTCGCCGGTGCGGTGGTGCTGGGCTCGGCGGTGCTGGGTTATCGCCGGTTGGGTTAATCAGCCAATCGGTGTGTAGCCCGGACGACGCCACAGCGTGACGCGTTGCGCCAGGTAAACGCTGTTTGCGCGTTGAGCCATTTGACGCGCCGTTTTTCATGGTGGGACGCGCCGTCCCACACCCAAGCCGCCGCTAATTTTTCTTTGCGAGATTCGTTTTATAGGGACGACGTGCCTTTGTGCTTCCTGCCTATTGCTCCGGATCCCAACAAATGAATGCTGAAGACTCCTTGAAACTTGCTCGCCGGTTTATCGGGTTGCCCCTGGAAAAACGCCAGCTGTTCCTGCAAGCGCTGCAGAAAGAAGGGGTGGAATTTTCGCGGTTTCCGATTCCGGCAGGTGTCGAGGTGGAGGATCGCCAGGCGCTGTCCTATGCACAGCAGCGCATGTGGTTTCTCTGGCAATTGGACCCGGCCAGCGGTGCCTACAACTTGCCGGGCGCGGTGCGGCTCAGGGGCACGCTGAACCTGAAGGCGCTGGAGCAGGCGTTCGCCAGTCTGGTGGCGCGGCATGAAACCTTGCGCACGGTGTTCCAGCGCCAGGCGGATGAGCGCCTGTTGCAGGTGGCGGTGGCGCCGGTGCTGGCGGTGGAAGGGGTGGATCTGAGCAACTTGGCGCCCGGCGAGCAGGAGCAGGCGGTCAACGCGGCCGCGACCCGTCAATCGGAGCTGCCGTTCGACCTGGAGCATGGCCCGCTGCTGCGTGTGCAATTGCTCAAGCTGGCGGCGCAGGAGCACGTGCTGCTGCTGACCCTGCACCATATCGTCTCCGATGGCTGGTCGATGAACGTGTTGATCGAGGAGTTCATCCGCTTCTACGACGCCCATGAGCGCAACGAAGCGCCGCAACTGCCGGCGCTGCCGATCCAATACAGCGACTACGCCCTCTGGCAGCGGCGCTGGCTGGAAGCGGGGGAACAGGCGCGGCAGTTGGAATATTGGCAGGCACGCCTGGGCACCCAGCATCCGGTGCTGGAGCTGCCCACCGACTACCCGCGTCCCGCCATGCCCAGCTACCGCGGCACCCGTCACACCTTCGCGGTGGACGCCGGGCTGCTCGAGCAATTGCGCGCCTGTGCCCAGCAGCATCAGGTCACGTTGTTCATGCTGTTGCTGGGGGCGTTCAATGTCCTGCTGCACCGCTACACCGGGCAGGGCGACATCCGTGTCGGGGTGCCCATCGCCAACCGCAACCGCGGTGAAGTCGAGGGGTTGATCGGTTTTTTCGTCAACACCCAGGTGCTACGCACTGAACTGACCGGGCAGACCCGCGTTGACGAATTGCTGCGCGACGTCAAGGAAGCGGCGCTGGGCGCCCAGGCCCATCAGGACCTGCCCTTCGAGCGGCTTGTCGAAGCGCTGAACATCGAGCGCAGCCTGAGCCACACGCCGCTGTTCCAGGTGATGTATAACCACCAGCCCCATGTGGCCGATATTTCCACGATCAGCACCGCGTCGGGCCTGGAATTAAGCACGGTGCAGTGGCAAGGCCGCACCACACAGTTCGACCTGACCCTGGATACCTACGAACAGTCCGGCACCCTGCATGCCGCGCTGACCTATGCCGATGACTTGTTCGCGCCGTCCACGATCGAACGCATGGCTGGCCACTGGTTGCGCCTGTTGCAGGGCATGGTCGACGACGCCCGGCAAACGGTTGGTGCCTTGCCACTGCTGGACCCGCTCGAGTACCGACGCATCATCGTTGACTGGAACCCCAGCCAGGACACGTTTGACCGGCACCTGTGCATCCACCAGCGCATTGCCGCCCAGGTGGCGCAGCACCCGCACGCGCTGGCGGTCACCTGCGGCACCCGCACCCTGAGTTACCAGCAGGTGGACCAGCAGGCCAACCAACTGGCCCATCTGTTGGTCGCCAGTGGCGTTGGCCCGGAAGTGCGTGTCGGCGTGGCGATGACCCGCTCCGAGCACCTGTTGGTCGCACTGCTCGCGGTACTCAAGGCCGGCGGCGCCTACGTGCCCCTTGACCCGGATTACCCGGCCGAACGCGTGGCCTACATGCTCGAAGACAGCCGCGCCTTGGTGCTGCTCACCGAACACGCGGTGGCCGCCAGCCTTCCTGCCGCGACCGGCACTCAGGTGGTGCTGCTTGACGACTGGTCCGCGCTGCTGGCGCCGTGGCCGCTGACGGCACCCGACCGAGACGTGACACCGGACAACCTGGCCTATGTGATCTACACCTCGGGCTCCACCGGCAAGCCAAAAGGCGTGGCGATTGCCCACCGTAACGTGCTGGCCCTGATCGACTGGTCGCAGCGCGTTTACCGTCAGGACGACATGCAAGGGGTGTTGGCGTCGACCTCGGTGTGCTTCGACCTGTCGGTGTGGGAGCTGTTCGTCACCCTGGCCCTCGGCGGCTCGCTGATCATCGCGCGCAATGCCCTGGAGCTGCCGGACTTGGCGGCGCGTGACCAGGTGCGCCTGATCAACACGGTGCCGTCGGCTATCGCGGCCCTGCAACGCACTGCGCAGATCCCGGCCGGTGTGCGCATCATCAACCTGGCGGGCGAACCCCTCAAGCAAACGCTGGTGGAGGCGCTGTATCAACAGCCGGGCATCGAGCACGTCTTCGACCTTTACGGCCCTTCTGAGGACACCACTTACTCAACCTTCACGCGCCGCACGGCGGGCGGCCGCGCCAGCATTGGCCGGCCGATCACCCATACCGCCGCGTACGTGCTGGACGCCGAACTCCAGGCCGTTCCCCAAGGCATCTGCGCCGAGCTGTACCTGGCGGGCGCCGGGATCACCCGTGGCTATTTGGAGCGCGCCGCGCTCACGGCGCAGCGCTATGTACCCAACCCGTTCGCCGTGGACGGCGAGCGCCTGTACCGCACCGGCGACCTGGTGCGCTATCAGGACGGCGGCGTGTTGGAATACCAGGGGCGTATCGACCACCAGGTCAAAGTGCGCGGTTTTCGCATTGAACTGGGGGAAATCGAAGCACACCTGCTGCAACACGAGGGCGTGCGCGAGCTGGCGGTACTGGCCCAGGACAGCGCCAGTGGCCAGCAACTGGTGGCCTGGATCGTACCCTCCGACGCCGGCGTGCTGGAGGATGCCGCCGCCCAGCAAAGCCTGCGAGAAAGACTAAAGGGCGCGCTCAAACAGGTGTTGCCGGCGTACATGGTGCCCAATCATTTGTTGTTCCTCTCGCACCTGCCCTTGACCCCCAACGGCAAGCTCGACCGCAAGGCGCTGCCGGCCATCGACGCCAGCCAGCCGCTGCGTGAACATGCCGAGCCGCGTAACCCGGTGGAAAAGGCCCTGGCGGCGATCTGGCAAGCGCTGTTGGGGCTGGAGCGTGTCGGCCTCGACGATAACTTCTTCGAGCTGGGCGGCGACTCTATCGTGTCCATGCAGGTGGTCAGCCGTGCGCGCCAGGCCGCCATCGGCCTGAGCCCCAAGCATGTGTTCCAGCACCAAACGATCCGCAGCCTGGCGCAAGTCGCCGAGCAACGCCACGAGCCGCAGGTCGACCAAGGCCTGGCCAGCGGGGCGGTGGTTCTCAGCCCGGTGCAGCAATGGTTTTTTGCCCTGGATATTCCCCAGCGCCAACACTGGAACCAGTCGTTGCTGCTGGTGCCTCGGCAGCCGGTGGTGCCGGCACTGTTGGAGGATGCCCTGCAACGCCTGGCGCGCCACCATGACGGTTTACGCCTGCGTTATGAGCCCGGCAACGATGGCTGGCAGCAACACTACGCCGAGCACACCGACGCGCCGCTGTTGTGGCAGCGCCAGATAGACAGCGCCGACGCGCTGACCGAGGCGTGCACCCAGGCTCAATGCAGCCTGGATCTGCAGCAGGGCCCTTTGCTGCGCGCGCTGCTGGTGGACATGCCCGATCACAGCCAGCGCCTGTTGCTGGCCGTCCATCACCTGGTGGTGGATGGCGTGTCCTGGCGGGTATTGCTTGAAGATCTGCAGCAGCTCTACACCGGTGCTGAACTGGCGCACAAGACCAGCACTTATCAGGACTGGAGCGCGCGCCTGCAAGCGTGCGTGCCACGCTTTGTGCCGCAACTGGACTACTGGCAGACATCGCTTGGCGGCGCGCCGGTTCACGACCTGCCATGCGACAACCCCCATGGCGCGTTGCATCAAGGCCTGGAGCGCAAAGTCACGTGCACCCTGGATGCCGACACCACGCGCCAGCTTCTTGCCCAGGCCCCGGCGGCCTATCGCACGCAGGTCAACGACCTGCTGTTGACCGCGCTGGCCCGCGTAATAACGCGTTGGAGCGGGCAGGGCAGCACCCTGATTCAGTTGGAAGGGCATGGTCGCGAGGACCTGTTTGACGGCCTGGATCTGACGCGCACCGTGGGCTGGTTCACCAGCCTGTTTCCGGTCACCCTGACCCCCGCCGACGACGTATCGACTTCGATCAAGGCGGTCAAGGAACAACTGCGTGCCGTGCCCGACAAAGGCGTGGGTTACGGCGTGTTGCGCTACCTGGCCGAACCTGCAGTCGCCGCGACGTTGGCGGTCCTGGCGCAGCCGCGTATTACCTTCAACTACCTGGGGCAGTTTGACCGCCAGTTCGATGAGCAGGCGTTGTTCTTGCCGTCCAGCGAAGGCCACGGGCTGGCCCAGGACCCTCTGGCACCGCTGGCCAACTGGTTGACCGTGGAAGGCCAGGTCTACGGCGGGCAATTGTCGATGAGTTGGGGCTTCAGTGGCGAGATGTTCCAGGTCTCGACCATTCAGCAACTGGCCGACGATTACGCGGTCGAGCTCAAAGGCCTGATCGAACATTGCTGCGCCACGCCCGCCGGGCAAGTCACGCCGTCCGACTTCCCGTTGGCGAACCTGACCCAGCAGCAGCTTGACCAGTTGCCGGTGCCGGGGCCCGCCATCGATGACATTTACCCGCTGTCGCCGATGCAGCAGGGCATGTTGTTCCACACGCTGTATGCACAGGGCGACGACACCTATGTCAACCAGTTGGCGGTCGATGTCGAAGGCCTGGACGTGCAGCGTTTTCGTCAGGCCTGGCAAGCGACGCTGGAGGCCCATGACATTTTGCGCAGCGGGTTTATCTGGCAGAACGGCAGCGAGCAACCGCTGCAATGGGTACGACGCAGTGTCGAGCTGCCGCTGACCGTACTGGACTGGCGCGACCGTTCGCCCGCCGCGCGGGATGTCGAGGCGTTCGCCGCCGAGGATCGCCGGCAAGGCTTCGACCTGGCACAGGCGCCTTTGCTGCGCTTGACCCTGATCCGCCTGGATGAACAGCGCTATCACCTGATTTATACCCACCATCACATCCTGATGGACGGTTGGAGCAACGCGCAGTTGCTGGCGCACATGCTCGCCCGTTATGCCGGCGAGCCCTCGGCCAAGGCGCCAGGGCGGTACCGCGACTACATCCAATGGCTGCAGCGCCAGGACGCGGCGGCGAGCCAGGCGTTCTGGCTCGAGCGCCTTGGCCACCTGGATGGCCCGACCCTGCTGGCCTCGGCGCTGCCGCGCCAGGACGCGCCGGGCCAGGGCTATGCCGAAACCGATCTGCTGCTGGAGGCCTCAGCCACTCGGCGCCTGGCGACGTTTGCCGGTGAACAGAAGGTCACCGTCAACACCTTGGTACAAGCCGCCTGGCTACTGCTGTTGCAGCGCTACACCGGCCAGCAGTGCGTGACGCTGGGCACCACGGTCTCCGGACGTCCGGCGCAGTTGCCCGGCATCGAAGAGCAGGTCGGCCTGTTCATCAACACCTTGCCACTGATCGCCGAACCCCAGGCGCACCAGTCGGTCAGTGAGTGGATTGTCCAGGTCCAGGCGTTGAACCTAGCCCTGCGTGAGCACGAGCACACGCCGCTGTACGACATCCAGCGTTGGGCCGGCTCCGCAGGCGAGGCGTTGTTTGACAGCATCCTGGTGTTCGAAAATTTCCCGGTGGCCCAGAGCCTGCAGCAAGGCGGCAGCGACGGGTTGCGGTTCAGCGCCGCGCAGAATCATGAGCACACCAACTACCCGCTGGCCCTCACCGTCCACAGCGGCGAACGCCTGTCATTGAGCCTGGGCTATCAGCGCGAGCGCTTTGGCGAGCAGACCGTCGAGGGGTTGCTCGGGCACCTGCGGCATCTGCTGGAGCAGTTCGTCAACGCCCCGGCGCAGGCACTCGGACAGCTGTCGACGTTGTTGGCGGCTGAACATCAGGCCATGGTGCACGCCTGGAACCCACCGCAAGACGCCCCGGCCGATGCCTGTGTGCACCAGACATTCGAGGCCAGGGCGCGGGCATGCGGTGCAGCCCCTGCGCTGATCCTGGATGCGCAGCAGTTGTCCTATGCCGAGCTCAACCGGGACGCCAACCGGTTAGCGCACACGTTGCGCGAACTCGGGGTTGGCCCGGATGCGCTGGTGGGTGTGGCGGTGGGGCGCTCCCTGGACATGATTGTCGGCCTGCTGGCCATCCTGAAGGCCGGCGGCGCCTACGTGCCGCTTGACCCGCAATACCCGAGCCAGCGCCTGGGCTGGATGATCGAGGACAGCGGCCTGCACCTGTTGCTGACCCAATCCGACCTGCAGGCGCAGTTGCCGATTCCGGCAGATGTCCACGTGCTGTGCCTGGACACCCGCGAACAATGGCTGGTCGATTCCCCGTCCCATGACCTGACAAACCTGGCCCAGCCGACGCACCTCGCGTATGTGATGTTCACCTCCGGCTCCACCGGCCGCCCCAAAGGCGTGGGGATCAACCGGGGTTCCGTGGCGCGGCACGTGCAGGTGATGCAGGCGCTGTTCAAGTTGACGCCTGAAGACCGTGTATTGCAGTTCGGTACGTTCAACTTCGACGGTTTTGTCGAGCAACTCTACCCGGCACTGTGCACCGGCGCCTGTGTGGTGCTGCGCGGCGGCGAGCTGTGGGACAGCGAGACGTTCTACCGGCAGGTCATGGCCCACGGCATCAGCGTGGTCGACGTGACCACCGCGTATTGGCACATGCTGGCCCGTGACTTCGCCGCCGTCGGGCCGCGCAACTATGGGCGCCTGCGCCAGGTTCACGCGGGGGGCGAGGCGATGCCACCGGAAGGGTTGCATGCCTGGCGTGACGCCGGGCTTGGGCACATTGCGCTGTACAACACCTATGGCCCCACCGAGGCGACAGTGACCGCCACGGCGCTGGACTGTGCCGACTACGTATCCGGCGCGCTGGCCGTGCCGCTGATGATGCCGATCGGCAGGGTGCTCGATGGCCGTGCGATCTACATTGTGGACGATGCGCTCAACCCGGTGCCGGTGGGCGTCGTGGGCGAGCTGTTGATTGGCGGTGAGCTGCTGGCGCGCGGTTACTTCAACCGGCCGGCCCTGACCGCGGAAAAATTCATTCCCGACCCCTTCGGCAGCGGGCGTTTGTACCGCACTGGCGACCTGGCGCGCTATCGCGCTGACGGGGTGATCGACTATGTCGGACGTGCCGACCATCAAGTGAAAATTCGCGGGTTCCGTATCGAACTCGGCGAAATCGAAGCCCGTGTGCAAGCGTACCCAGGGGTTCGCGAAGCGTTGGTCATGACCGTGGAGGGGCCGGGCGGCTTGCAGATTGCCGCGTGGGTGGTGCCGCGCGAGGCCGGGTTGGTGCACGCCGAAGCAGAGGTGCAGGGCGTGTGGCGCGATGGCCTGCGAGCGCAGCTCAAGGGGGTGTTGCCCGACTACATGGTGCCGACTCACCTGATCCTGCTGGCGGGCCTGCCCCTGAGCCCCAACGGCAAGCTGGACCGCAAGGCGCTGCCACTGCCGGACCTGAACCAAGGACGTACGTCGTACCAGGCGCCGGTCACGCCGTTGCAACGGCAACTGGCGGCGATCTGGGAGCAGGTCTTGCAGGTGCCGCAAGTGGGCCTCAGCGATCATTTCTTCGAGCTGGGCGGGCATTCGCTGCTGGCCACTCGTGTGGTGTCCTGTGCCCACGCCGCAGGGCTCGATGCAGTGCGCCTGCGCGATGTGTTTGAGTGCGCACAACTGGGCGCCCTGGCTGAACGCCTGGAACAGCGCCGCGTGCAGGCCGAACCCAAACGGACCCTGCCGGCCTTGACGGCGCAGCCACGAGAGGGCGTGCTGCCGCTGTCGTTGGCACAGCAGCGGCTTTGGCTGGTGGAGCGTATTTCCAGCGACAGCGCCGCCTACAACTTGCCGGCTGCACTGAGTGTGCGCGGCGAACTGGACCTCTATCGCTTGCAGCGCAGCTTTGTGCAACTGATGGACCGCCACGAAATACTGCGCACCAGTTACCACGAAGACGAAGACGGCAACCCTTTGGTGCGGGTCGCGCAGCAAGTGGACTTGCCGATCCGCCTGCTGGATATCAGTGACCTGGACGCTCAAGCACGGCAGCAGGCGAGGCAGCAATGGTTGCTCGACTGCGCCGCCGAGCGCATCGACCTGGAGCAGGTGCCGCTGTTGCGTGTGCACTTGCTGCGCCTGGGGGCGGGCGAGCATCTGATCTTCTTCGCCATGCACCACATCATCTCCGACGGTTGGTCGATGGCCGTGCTCGTGCAGGAATTGCTCGCGTTGTACGACGGCTCGAAACCCTTGGCGGCGTTGCCGGTGCAGTACCTCGACTATGGGTTCTGGCAGCAACGCTTGCTCAACGAGGGTTGGCTGGCCGCCGACACTGCCTATTGGCGCGAGACGCTGCGAGGCGCGCCGGCCTGCCTGCCATTGCCCCATGACTTTGCGCGTCCGGCCCAGCCGAGCCATGACGGCGATGGCCTGGCGTTACGCCTGCCGGCGCCGTTGTATCAATCGATCAAGACCCTGGCCCAGGAACTGAGCTGCACGCCGTACTTGCTGATGCTCGCGGCGTTCCAACTGATGCTGCACCGGACATGCGAGACCGCGGATCTGGTGATCGGTACCGACATCGCCGGTCGTCAGCAACAGGCGCTGGAAGGTCTGATCGGGTTCTTCGTCAACGTCTTGCCGATGCGCTCGCGGCTGCTGCAGGAGCAACCGTTCAGCGACTACGTGCACACGGTGAGTCGCGACGCGTTGCACGCCTTCGAGCACCAGGAACTGCCGCTGGACCTGATCATCGATGCCTGCGCGGTGGAACGTATCAAGGGTGTCAATCCGCTGGTTCAAGTGCTGTTCGTGATGAACAACACCCCCAACGCGACCTTGCAGGTCGATGGCTTGGAATTGGAGCCCGTGGAATTAAAAGAGCGCCACTCGAAATTCGAGATGGGCCTGTTCGTTGAAGAACTAGGAAATAGCCTTGTTTGTCATTGGTCTTACGCCGTCGCGCTGTTCCGTCGCGAAAGCATCGAAAGAATGATGCGCAGCTGGATCGGGATTCTCGAGCAAGCGGTGCAGGACCGACACACACTCTCAGGAGAATTCGTCATGTCTGCTGCACAACAAGTGCCTGCCACGGAAAAGGTCGCAAGCAAAAAGTTCGACAAGCTCAACAAGTTCCTCAAGAAGGGCCCTGCGGCAGCCCCGGCCGGCGCGGCGCAGGTGCGGTTCTCGCCGTTGCGCCCGGATCAGGTGTTCCCATTGCTGGCGCAACCGGCGGACAGCGGCCTGGATGTCATCGAATGGGTGCGCAACAACCGCGCACTGGTGGAAGAAAAACTCGCCAGTCACGCCAGCATTTTGTTCCGCGGTTTCGCCCTGAACGGTATCGAGGAATTCGAGCAGTTCGCCGAAGCGTTGCAGCCGGGGCTCTACGGTAACTACGGCGATCTGCCGAAAAAGGACGGCGGCAAGAATACCTACCGGTCCACGCCGTACCCGGAAAAGAAAATGATCCTGTTCCACAACGAGAGCTCGCACCAGGACCGTTGGCCGCGCAAGCAGATGTTCTATTGCGAGTTGCCGTCGCCGGTGGGCGGCGCGACGCCTATCGTCGATTGCCGCGAGATGTGCCGCCGGCTTCCGGCGGACCTGCTGGCGAAGTTCGAGAGCAAGGGCCTGCTCTACGTGCGCACCTTCACCGACAAGCTCGACGTGTCGTGGCGGCACTTTTTCAAGACCGACAGCCGTGAAGAGGTCGAAGCGCGATGCCGCGCCGCCGGCATCCAGTGGCAGTGGCTGGACAATGATGAATTGCAGACCCGCACCCACTGCCCGGCGGTGGTCCGCCATCCCTTGACCGGTGCGCGTTCGTTCTTCAACCAGGTGCAGTTGCACCACATCTACTGCCTGGACGCCGACGTGCGCGACGACCTGATCGGCCTGTTCGGCATCGATAACATGCCCCGGCACGTCTACTACGGGGACGGTACGCCCATTGAGGATGAAGTGATGGAACTGGTGGGCCAACTGTACGAGGCGTGCGCGGTGCGTTTTGACTGGCAGCAGGGCGATGTGGTGTTGATGGACAACATGCTCGCCGCCCATGCGCGCGATCCGTTCGAGGGGCCGCGCAAGATTGTGGTGGCGATGGGCGATATGTTTGATCGGGCCGATCTGAATGCCTGCTCCACAACGCCAAACCGCCAGACGCTGGAAGAGGAGGTGGGCCAATGAGCACTGCCTTTGACCAGGCCCTGAGCCCGGAACAGCAGGCCGCCCTGGGCACTGCCGCCGAGGGCCGCCATTCGGCCTTGTTGTTGCTGATAGAGGTGCGTGGCGAGCTGGACCCGGCGCGGTTGCAGCGCGCGGCAGACCAGGTGCTGGCCCGGCAGCCGATCCTGGCCACCCGCCTGATTCGCGTGGCGAGTTATCGCGGTGTGCGCCAGACCCTCGAGCCGCGTGCCCATTGGCCGCTGGTGCTGGAACCGGCGGCGATGCCGGACCTCGCGTCGTTTGAACAGCATATGCGCGACCTCCAACAGCAGGGGTTCGCCGAAGATGCACAGCCGTTGGCGATGCTGCACCTGTGCCGTCTGGGCGAGCAGCATTACGGTTTGGCGCTGCGTATTTCGGCGCTGCTCAGTGATCGTAACGGGTTGCAGGTGTTCCACCGTGCTTTGCACCAGGCGTATGCGGCCGATGAAACTACGGCGATCGACGAAGAGGCCGCGCAGTACGCCCAATACGTCGAGTGGCGCGGGGAAATGGCTCAGGATGAAGATGCCGCCAGCGGTCGCGATTACTGGCGGCAGCAGGGCACCGCGGCCGCTCCGGCACTGGCCTGCCGGCGCCACGGCCCGGCGGGCGCGCAGGTCAGCAACCGCCTGGCGGTAGACCTCGACCCTGACCTGCAGCGCGGGCTTGGCGCTTACGCACAGCACCTGGACCAGCCGCTGGAGCGGATTGCCAGGGCCGCGTGGTGGGGCCTGTTGGCGCGGATCAGCGGCCAGACCCGCATGCAGGTGGGCTGGCGCCACGATTGTCGGCTCGATTATGAGTTTTTTGCCGACTGCATGGGCCTGTTCGAAAAAACCTTGCCGCTGGTAATCGACGTGCCGTTGCAGCACAGCCTTGGCCAATGGTTGCCGACCCTGGACGCGCAGGCACAGGCGCACCTGACCTGGCAGGAGCACTGGCCGGTGGAGGCGCCGCCCAGCGCCGCGCACCTGGCGTGTGGCTTTGCCCACGAAGGCGTGATGGCGTCCGTGACGGTGGGGGGCGGCAGTTGGTCGGTGGTGGCGTTGGACGACGGCGTTGCACCGTTTGAACTCGAACTGCGCTTGGTCGAAGCGCGGGCCTTGCACTTGCGCTTTGATCCGGCGCATTACGACGAGGCGTCCATGGCGGCGCTGCTGGAGCAATATCAGACACTGTTACGCAGCCTGCTGGCGAACCCCGCCACGGCGCTGGCAGACCTGGGGTTGATCAGTGCGCGGGAAGGTGCGCTGCAACAGCAGTGCATCGGAGCGCCCTTGTCGTTGCAGGGGCCGAGTCTGCCGACACGCATTACCGAGTGGGCCCAGCGCACTCCCGAGGCGCTGGCGTTGAGCTTTGCCGGTACTCAATTGACCTATCGCCAAGTGGATGAGCGGGTCGAGCAACTGGCGCGGCACTTGCGCCTTGAGGGTGTGCAGCCGGGCGATAGGATAGCGCTGCGGCTGCCGCGCTCATTGGAGCTGGTAATCGCCTCTCTTGCAGTGTGGCGCGTCGGCGCGGCATGGGTGCCGCTTGACCCGCAATGGCCGCAGCACCGCCAGGCGCTGGTCATCCAACAGGCCGGTGCCGTGCGGGTACTCAGTGACGCCGATCACGCAGACGGCGACGTGGCGGTGGTGCGCGTCGACGGGTTACCGCCGCTGGATCCTGCCGAGCGATTCGATTGGGCGCCGGCCGCGCTCGACCAACCCGCTTACGTGCTGTTCACCTCCGGCAGCACCGGTGTGCCCAAAGGCGTGGTGGTCGAACATCGGCAATTGCTCAACTATGTGCAGGCGTCTACGACAGCGCTGGGCCTGGCTGAGTGCAGCGCGTTTGCCATGACCTCCACGGTGGCGGCCGACCTGGGCCACACCACGCTGTTTGGCGCGCTGTACCTCGGCGCTGCGCTGCACATTGCCAGCGACGAGCACATGCAGGACGCCAAACGCTTTGCCGATTTCCTGCGTACTCACGCGGTCGACTGCCTGAAAATCGTGCCGTCGCACCTCAGTGCCTTGCTCGACCAGGACAGCACTGACCTGCCAGCCACGCTGGTGCTGGGCGGCGAAGCCGTGGCGCCGGGCCTGGTCGAGCTGATATTCAAGGTGGCGCCGGCGTGTCGCGTGTTCAATCACTACGGGCCGACGGAAACCACGGTCGGCGTGCTGTATCAACCGCTGTCGCGTAACAGCGACTTGAGCGCCGGCGTGCCGTTGGGACAGGTGTTCGACGGCTGCGCGGTCTACCTGTTCGATGAACACCTGCGTGAAGTCCCCTTGGGCGCCGTGGGCGAGGTGTATATCGGCGGTCAGCAAGTGGCGCGCGGCTACCTGGGTGAGCAGGGGCGCGACGCGTTTATCGAGCACCCGCGGCGCCCCGGTGAACGTCTGTATCGCAGTGGCGACCTGGGGCGCTATCGGCCACAGGGCGGTGTGCAATTGATGGGCCGGCGCGACCATCAAGTCAAAGTGCGGGGGTTCCGTATCGAACTGACGGAGATCGAACAGGCCTTGCTCGCGCTGCCGGGCGTCGCCCAGGCGGTGGTGGTGCCGTGGCGCGCCGGTGCCGCCGTGGACGGCGATGTGCAACTGGTTGCTTACGTCGAAGCGCAAGGAGCCTCTGGGCCCGGCTGGGCCGACGAGCTGCGTGCAGCGTTGGCGGCCAGTCTGCCGGCGGCGATGGTGCCCACCCATTGTTTCGTGTTGGATCACCTGCCTCGGTTGGCCAACGGCAAGCTGGATCGCCAGGGCCTGCCGGCGCCTGAGTCATTGTTGACGGCACAGGTGCATGTCGCGCCCAGCAGCGCGCTGCAAACCCTGCTGGCCGAGGGCATGGCGCAGTTGCTGGGGATCGAGCGACTGAGCGTCGAGCAGAACTTTTTTGCCATCGGCGGGCATTCGTTGCTGGTGATCAAGCTGGTCTCGGCCCTGCGCAAGCAATTGCAGCTCGAGGTGCACCCAGGCGTGGTGTTCGACCACCCCAGCGTGGCCGAGCTTGCGGCGGCACTGACCCGCGATGAAAGCGTCCCGGGCGCCCTGGAACGTACCGCCCAGGTGCGTTTGAAGCTCAATAGCCTGTCGCCGGAGCAGCGCGAAGCGCTTTTGGCCAAGTCCCGCGCCAACGCTACTGCGTAAGTCCTTAGCCTGCGCGCCCGACGAGGGCGCGCAGGCTTTTTCGGTGACGACCTGCTTTTTTCGCAAAAAAACTTTCCGGTTTTACGGCGATGATCCGTCTCATGTCTGACTTCAAACAAGTAGCATTCTCATTCGTGATAGGTGTTACTGACCAACCTCACTCATAAGGGCATATAAATGTCTGCTGAACGACACACCACCACCGCACTGCGGCGGTCTTTCGATGCAATCATGGGGCGTTCCACCTTCACTGCGGCAGTTTTCGGCCTGTCCCTGGGGCTCTCCGGCTCCCTGGCGGCGGCAGAACTGAACATTTCCGCCCAGTCACTGGAAGGGGCATTGCGTGAGCTGGGCCAGCAATCCGGTCGTCAGATCCTGTATTCGCCGGATCTGGTCCAAGGCAAGCGGTCGGTCGCCCTGCGCGGCGATCTGGATGTGTCGTCGGCGCTGCAACAACTGCTGCGCGGCACGGGCATTTCCTATCGAATTGAGGACAACACGGTATTGCTCAGCGGGCCACCGGAAGACGGCGCGCTTCAACTCGATGCTGTGAAAATTGGCGGCCTGGCGATGGGCCAGACCACCGAAAACACCGGTTCCTACACCACCGGCGCGGCCACCACCGCCACCAAGTTGCCACTGAGCCTGCGTGAAACGCCTCAGTCGGTCACCGTGATCACCCGCCAGCAGATGACTGACCAGGGCCTGGGCACCATTTCCGATGTGCTGCAGCAAACCCCAGGCGTGGCGGTGATGCACGATGACAGCGAACGTTTCAACTTCTACTCCCGTGGCTTTGCGCTCAATAACTTCCAGTATGACGGCGTACCCACCTCGGACTTCACCACCAACACCAATGGCCTGGGTGTGCGGGACATGGCGATTTACGACCGGGTCGAGGTCGTACGCGGCGCCACCGGTTTGATGAGCGGCGTCGGCAGCCCGGCCGGTGTGGTCAACCTGGTGCGCAAGCGTCCGACCAAAGAGTTCCAGGGCTACCTGTCCGCCAACGGCGGCACCTGGGACCGTTATCGCACCGAGATGGACTTGTCCGGGCCGCTCACGGAAAACGGCGCGTTGCGCGGTCGCGTGGTCGCGGCGTACGACGACGCCAACTCGTTCATCGATTACTACTCGTCGAAAAAGAACGTGTTCTACGCCATTGGTGAGGCGGATATCAGCGACAACACCATGATTTACGGTGGTATCGACTATCAGAAGATCAACTCCAACGGTTCGAGCTTCGGCCAGTTGCCGCTGTTCTACTCCGACGGTACACGTACCGACTTCTCCCGTTCCAAAAGCCCGGCGGCCAAATGGGCCTACGGCGACAGTGAAAGCACCAAGTACTTTGGTGGTGTCGAGCATCAGTTTGACAATGACTGGATGCTGCGTGTCGAAGCCAGCCACTGGAAGGGCGATACCGAACAACTGCAGGGCAACATCATCGGCTGGGGCCCTTACCCCGACCGAACGACGCGCCAGGCCCAGTTGTTCCGCAGCCACAAGACCTACGTCATCAACACCGATTCGGTCGATGCCTATGCCACCGGGCCGTTTTCCCTGTTCGGTCGCTCCCACGACCTGATTCTGGGGCTCAACGTCAGTGACCGTCGCTCGGATTACTTCTCGGAAAACGCGGACCTGAACTCCTCGCGCCTGAGCGTGGACTTCGACAGTTGGGGCAACAACCCGCCCAAGCCTACGTCCTACGCCACCTGGACCACCCAGGATTACCACATCAAGGAAGTCGGTGCGTTTGGCGCCGTACGCCTCAAGCCTACCGACGATCTGTCGGTGATACTCGGTAGCCGCGTGGTCAACTACAAGCGTGAAGGCGAGCTGGGCTACAACTCGGACCCGGCAAACCCGGACCACGATGACGCGAAGAAAACCGGTAAGGTCATTCCTTACGCCGGCGTGGTCTACGACCTGACCGAACAGCATTCCGTGTACGTCAGCTACACCGACATTTTTGAACCGCAAAGCAACATCGACATGAGCGGCAAGGTCTTGGAACCGATGGCCGGGAAAAACTACGAGGCCGGTCTCAAGTCCGAGTTCTACGGTGGCGCGCTGAACACCAGCGTCGCGGTGTTCAAGACCAAACAGGACAACTACGCGCAGTACGTTGGCAGCACCGACCAGGGCCTTGACGCCTATGAAGGCGTGACCAACACCACCACCGGTTTCGAACTGCAGGCGTCCGGCGAAGTGTTGCCGGGCTGGCAAGTGCTCGCTGGCTTTACCTATTCCCGGCCGCGGGATGAGCAGCATCAACGTCTCGACACCCAACGCCCGGAGCGTCAGTTCAAACTGGCCAGCACCTACAAGCTCGACGGTGCGCTCAAAGACCTGACGGTTGGCGGTAATCTCAATTGGCAGGGCAAGACGTACTACGTCGACAGCTCTCTGGAAGCACAGGCCAAGGAAGGCAGCTACGCCGTGGTGGGCCTGCTGGCACGCTACGACATCGACAAGCACCTGAGTGCCTCGCTCAACTTCAACAACATCTTCGATCGTCAGTACTACTCGGGCTATGGTCTGTACAACAGCTATTACAGCGGTGATCCGCGCAACATAATGGTGGGGCTCAAGTACCAGTTCTAATCCTGGCAGCCGCCTCCGATACCCCCGTGCCGCAAGGCTCGGGGGTATTTTTTGCGATTCGAGTAATGGAGGCGCGGGTTATTTTTTGGTTAAGCAATTGATATCAAAGGACATGATCTGAAAAGCCGATTTTCTTCTGTCTCTAGATCGGAATAATTACTTACAATTTAATTGACGCCATTAAATTGCCACCATAGGATCGCCGCCAGTTGATGGCATAACGCCATGCGGAGGGATCTGGAAATGTGGCGTTCGGTACCTCGGGCCAGGCTCAGCCTGCTGTCCGCTTTTTTTGCCTGGGATTAGCTGGGACGGCTCAAGGTGCCACCCCGCAGAACACGCCGGGCGTCACCGACCTGATCCGTGATCGTCAGGACCGCCTGCTCGAAGAGCAACAACGGCGCCTCGAAGAACTCAAGGACCTGCCCGGCAAGGCCGCCCCTCCTGCAAAGCCGACAGCGCCCGCCGACACCCGTTGCTTCCCTATCAAAACCATCGAACTCACCGGTGCCGACGCGCTGTCTGAAGGCGAGCGCTCAAGCCTGCTCAAACCCTATATCGGCCAATGCCTCGGTGTGCCGCAGCTAAATGAGCTGCTCAAGGTCATCACCGACCGCTACCTTGAGAAAGGGCTCGTCACCAGCCGCGCCTACCTGCCGCAACAGGATCTCTCCAGCGGTAACCTCAAGGTGCAAGTGGTCGAGGGCCGACTGGAAGGAATGAAGGGCGCCGAAGGCAGCGGCATCACCGACCGCCAACTGTTCATGAGCTTCCCAGGCAAACCGGGCGACCTGCTCAACCTGCGCGAGATCGAGCAAATGGTCGATCAACTGAACCGCCTGCCATCGAACCAGGCGCAGATGGAATTGGCGCCGGGCAAAGAAGTCGGCGGCAGTGAAGTACTGGTGAAAAACACGCCGCAAAAACCTTGGCGCGTCGGCCTGTCCCGCCACAACGGCGGCCAGCGCAGCACCGGTGAACAGCAATGGGGCGCCAGCCTGGATTGGGACAACCCGCTGGGCCTGGCCGACCAACTCTCCCTGCGCGGCGGCCACGATGCCGTCAGCGACCACCAGAAAACCTCGCGCAATTCGATGCTCAATTACAGCCTGCCGTTCGGCTGGTGGAACCTCAATTACACCTACAGCGAAACCGAATACCGCTCCCTGGCCCAGGCCAATAATTTCAACTTCAAGCAGACCGGCGACAGCCAAAACCACCAGTTGCGCCTGGAGCGGGTGATCCACCGCGACGCCCTGAGCAAAACCTCCCTCAGCACCGGTGTGGCCTACCTGCGCACCAACAATTTTATCGAAGACAGCAAACTCGCCCTGAGCAGCAACCGCCTCAGCGAAGCCCAGTTTGGCATCAACCATGGCCGACGCATTGGCGGCTCATTCCTCAACATCGACCTGGGCATGCAGGATGGCATTGGCGCGTTCGACGCCCAGGCCAACCACAACCCACGGCCCGGCCAGGCCGATGCGCGCTACCGCAAATACACCGCGACCCTGAGCTACCTGTACCCGTTCAAGCTGTGGGGCGAGTCGTTCAGTTTCAGCAGCCTGATGACCGGCCAGCGCAGCGAAGACGTGCTGTTCAGCCCGCAACGCATGAGCCTGGGCGGGCAATCGTCGATTCGTGGCTACAAGGATCAAAGCCTGTCCGGCGACAGCGGCGGCTACTGGCGCAACGACCTGCGCTGGAGTCGCCCGGTGACCTGGGCCTGGATGCAGCCGGTGTTCAGCGAGTACGGCACCAGCCTCGGCTACGACCAGGGAGTGATCAGCCATGGCCGCTACAACGCCGAACAGCACGGGCGCATGACCAGCAATTCGCTGGAGCTGTTTGCACGCAGCCAGAACGTCGCCGCCACGGTGACCTTTGCACACTCTTTGGAACGCCCGGGGCCGATCACTGAACGTGAAGCGCCGGTCTATTTCCGCCTGGATTTCTTCCTTTAAATCTTTACCGCCCCTTGGGCATCGAGACATGACATGGACGTTCGCCAGTTCGCCTTCCTCGCGCGCCAACCTTCTGCGGCCTTGAAAAGTCGTTCCAACTTCCTGGGGTTGCCCAAGCGTGGCTTGGCGTTGGTGCTGGCCAACGCGATGTTCTGGCAGCCGTTGCTGGCGCAGGCGGATGGGATTGTGGTCAGCGCGCCGGGGACTACGCTGGGCCAGGCGGGCAATGGCGTACCCATCGTCAATATCGCGGCGCCCAATGGCAGCGGGTTGTCCCATAACCAGTTCCAGGATTACAACGTCGGCCAGCAGGGCGTCATCCTCAACAACGCCACCAGCCGCACCCAGTCGACCCAGTTGGGCGGGATCATCCTCGGCAACCAGAACCTCAACGGCACAGCAGCCAGCGTGATCCTCAACGAGGTCAACGGCGGCAGCCCGAGTCAGTTGCGCGGGTACACCGAGGTGGCGGGGCAATCGGCCCACGTGATCGTGGCCAACCCGTATGGCATCACCTGCAATGGCTGCGGTTTTATCAATACCCCGCAAGCCACGTTGACCACCGGTAAAGCAGTGATCGAAAACGGCCAGGTCAATCGTTACCAAGTCGACGGAGGCAGCGTCGCCATCGAAGGTGCGGGCCTTAATGCCAACAACATCGATCGCTTCGAAATCATCACCCGCTCGGCCAAGCTCAATGCGGAGATCCAGGCCAAGAACCTGACGATCATTGCCGGCGCTAATGACGTTGACGCCAAGACGCTCAAGGCCACCGCGCGTGCCGCCGACCCGGCGACTGCACCGCAACTGGCGATCGACTCTTCGTCCCTGGGTGGGATGTATGCCGGGGCGATCAAGTTGGTGAGTAGCGAAGCCGGTGTCGGGGTGAAACTCGATGGCAAGATGGCTGCTAGTGCGGGTGACATTCAGCTTGATGCCAATGGGCACCTGAGCGTCGTCGATACTGCGGCCACCGGTGCAGTCAACGTCACGGCTGACAGCCTGGAAGCCAAGGGGCCGGTCTACGCCGGCACCACCCTGGATGTGAAAACCCAAGGTGACCTGACCAGTCAGAACAACCTTGTCGCCAAGGACCGCATCACCCTCACCAGCGGCGGCCAGTTGACCAACAACGGCATCATCGAAGGCGGGGTCAATGCCGATAACACTCGTAATGCCACGGGCGATGTCAGCATCAGTGCACAGAGCGTCAACAACACTGGCAAGAACATCATCGCCAGTCGTGACCTGGTTGCTAACGCAACTCAGACCCTGACCAACCAGGGTGGCACGCTCAGCGGACAAACCACCACCCTCAACGCCAGGACTCTGGACAATCAGAACAACGGTCGGGTGTTGGGGAGCGGTACGCTGAATCTCGCCGCTAATCAGGTGTTCAACACTCAGGGCGTCATCACCAGCCAAGGCAGCCTGACCGCCAATCTTGGGCAGTTGAACAACCACAATGGCGAGCTTTCCAGCGCCGGCAATACTACGGTGAATGCCTCCTCGCTGGATAACAGCGATGGTCAGGTGACCGGGGACGTTGCACTGAACATTGGTTTGATAGGCGCCCTGAATAACCAGAACGGTGTGCTGGGCTCCGGCAAGAACGTCAGTATCACTGCCGCCAGTCTGGACAACAGCCATAACGGCAGCCTTATCAGCGATGGCAGTCTGACCGCACGCATCACGGGCCTGTTCGATAATCAAAGCGGCGACCTCAGCGCCAAAGACGCGGTTGACCTGCAGACTGGCGGCCTCGACAACCGTAATGGCAGCCTGAGCGGTAAGGATCGCCTGACCCTGCGCAGCGATTCGCTGGACAACCGCACCGGTAAAGTACGCGCCACCAATGACCTGCAACTGAATGTCGGGCAACTCGATAACCGTCAGCAAGGCCTGCTCAACAGCCAGGCAGCCATCGACTTCAACGGTACGCATCTGGATAACGGTGGCGGCTTGCTCAGCGCCACAGGTCCGTTGCGCCTGGAGGCCACGAGCACTGATAACAGCGGCGGTCGCATTGCCAGCCAAACCGACCTGATCGCCAATGTTGCGCAGTTCACCAACCAGGGCGGCGAACTGGTCGCCCAAGGCGCGTTGACCCTGGGCGGCAAGGTACTGGATAACCGTGGTGGCGGTCTGGTAGGCGCCACAAAAACGCTGAAACTCAACGTCGATGCAGTCGACAACCGTGGAGGGGAAATCTCCAGCGCCGTCGATGTCAGCCTGCAAGGCTCACAACTGATCAACAGTGATAGCGGCAAGATCCTCGCCGGCACCTATCTGGCCCTGCGTGTGGCACAGATCATTAACCAGACCAAAGGCCAGCTGTTCAGCAAAGGCGCGACGACGGTTATCGGGCAGAGCCTGGACAACAGCGGTGGCAACCTTGTGACTCAGCAAGGTCTGGATATTCGCCTCGACAACGCCCTGAGCAACGTCGCTGGTCTGATCAGCAGTGAAGGGATTCTGACGGTCAATGCAGGCAGTCTTGATAGCACTGGCGGCAGCCTGTCGAGTGCCGGAGCACTGGCATTGGCCACCACGGGCGTGCTGAAGAATCAGGGCGGTTCTATCAGTACAGACAGCACCCTGACTCTCAACAGCGCCAGCCTCGACAACAGCCAAAAAGGTTCGATCAGCGGCAAGAACGCGACCGTTGTAACGACCCGTGCATTCGACAATACCCAGGGTGGTCAACTGATCAGCGGCGATACCCTGGACCTGAGCGCGACTCAGGTGAGCAACGGTGTTGCCAGCCGAATCGCCAGCGATAAAGCATTGACCGCCAGTGTCACCGGTTTCGATCAGCAGGGCGGTCAACTGTTCAGCAAAACCTCCCTGAGTCTGGACCTGAATCAGGGTCAGTTGAACAACCAGAACGGCCTGATCAACGCACCGTTGCTGATGCTGAAAAACCTCAAGGACATCAACAACCAGGGCGGTGAGATCTCCAGTTCACAGGCATTCGCACTGGACGCTCGTAACCTCGACAACAGCAACGGCAAGTTGATCAGCAATCAGGGCCTGACCCTGCGCGTCGAACAGTTGCTGACCAGCGTCAAGGGACTGATTTCCGCTCAGACCCTGGACCTGCACAGCGCCGGTCTGGACAACACTGGCTGTCTGATCAGCAGCCGCAGCACCCTCGGGGTCACGGTAGACGGTCAGGTCGTCAACCAGGATGGCACCCTGATCGCCGACGGCAATGTGCAGGTCAGCGCCGACAGCGTGGACAACCGCCGTGGCCAGATCGCCGGTAAAGCCGATGTCACGACCAGCGTCGCAAACTTCAATAACCAGGGCGGGCAGTTGATTGCAACCGGTGGCCTGACGCTGACCGGTACTAGCCTCGACAACCGCAAGGGTGGCCTGGTCGAGGCAAACAACGCACTGAACTCGAACGTCGGCTCCGTCGATAACCGTGGGGGCGAGTTGTTGAGCGCATCCGACGTTAGCCTGGTGGGTAATCGCTTGGACAACAGCGATGGCGGTCAGGTCGTTGCGCAGGGCGCGCTGGCACTGACAGTCGATCATGTCATCAACCGCGTCAAAGGCTTGCTGTCGGGCAAGACTGACCTGACGCTGATTGGACAGGACCTCGACAACAGCGGTGGTTTGCTGTTGAGCCAGAAAAATCTCAAGGCCGGACTCTCCGGCGATCTGACCAACAGCCAAGGTCTGCTGAGTGCCGAAGGTAGGCTGGACGTCACCTCATCCAGCCTGACCAACACCCTCGGCAGCCTGTCTGCTGCGGGGCCGCTGACGTTGACCACTACGGGCGTCGTACTCAACCAAGGCGGTGAGATCGTTACCGACGCCGGCCTCGTGCTCAATAGTGCCAGCCTCGATAACAGCAACAAAGGCAGCATCAGCGGCAAAGGCGCCGTGCGCGTGAACACAGGGGTGCTGGATAACAGCCACAACGGGCGGCTGAACAGTGGCGACACGCTGGACCTGACAACCTCTCAACTGACCAACCAGGACAGCGGTCGAATCGCCAGCTCCGGCGCCCTGACCGCCAGCGTCACTGGCCTGGATCAACATGGCGGTCAACTGTTCAGCAACACCGCCCTGACGCTGGACATGAACCAGGGCCAACTGAACAACCAGAACGGGTTGATCAGCGCGCCGTTGCTGATGCTCAAAAAACTCACCGACATCAACAACGATGGCGGTGAAATCTCCAGCGCCCAAGCTTTCAACGTGACGGCTCGCAGCCTGGACAACAGTAATGGCAAGCTGTTGAGTAATCAGGGCGTAACCCTGCGTGTTGATCAGGCGCTGACCAACCTCAAAGGCCTGATAGCGGCCGCCGCACTCGACGTCAAAGCCGCCAGCCTGGACAACAGCGGCGGCACGCTGACCAGCCGTGCCAATCTGGACCTGAACCTCGACGGACAGCTGAATAACCAGAATAACGGCCTGATCAACGCCACCAGCGGTCTGACCATCAACAGTCGCCGCCTCAATAATCAGAATGGCTCACTGTTGGGCAGCGCAATTGCCATCGATTTTGGAGCGGCCACGGCAGACCTGGACAACAGCGGCGGCCTGATCAACACCGCAGGCGTTTTGAGCATTCAGCACTTACGCGACCTGAGTAACCGCAACGGTGAAATCTCCAGCACTCAAAGCATCGGTCTGAATGCGCGGGCGATCGACAACACCGCTGGGAAACTGATCAGCAACAACGTACTGACAGTGAATGCCGACGCCGTGCAAAACCTCGGTGGCTTGCTGTCCGGCTGGCAGGGCCTGAACCTGACCAGCAACGGTCTTGATAACCGCAACAAAGGTACGCTGTCGAGTCGCGACGGCGATGTTTCCGTCGCCGTCAGTGGTGCGGTACTCAATAGCGGTGAAGGCGCAATCGTCAGCCGCAAAAACCTCAATCTCAACGCGGCGAGCCTGGATAACAGCAACGGCGGCGTGGTCTCCAGTGGCGGCGGCCAGACCCTGACCGTCGGCGGCCTGCTGAACAATACCCAAGGCGGGCTGATCGACAGCGGTTCGGCGCTGGTGATTCAGGCGATGACGCTGGGGAATGCCGGCGGCACCGTCAACGCCCATCAGGGCCTTGGCTTCACCGGTACCACGCTGGATAACACCGGTGGCAACCTGGTCGGCAACGCGGCGGTGACCCTCGACTTGTTGGGCGTGCTGACCAACACCAATGGCAAACTGGCCGGCGTTGGCCCGTTGCGGGTTCAGCGTTCGACGCAAATCTATAACCAGGGCGGCCAACTCGTCAGCCAAGGCTTGATGACGCTGCTCACCGGCGGCCTGGACAATCGTAATCGGGGCACCGTCGCGGCCAACGATCTGCTGACGATCACCACATCGGGCGCCCTGCAGAACAGTGCTGACGGCTTGATCTACAGCCAGACAGGCGACTTGAATATCCAGGCGGCCAACCTCGCCAACGCCAAAGGTACCTTGCAAAGCCAGGGCGCGTTGACCGTCGTCACGGGCGGCGATATCGACAACCAGAGCGGCCGGATTATCGCCAAGGCCGGTGACCTGTCGATCAACGCCAACAACCTCGACAACCGCGGCGGCGTGCTTTCCAGCCTGCAAGCCGCGTTCAACACGCACCTGACCGGTGCGCTGAAAAACGGCTATGACCTGAACAACAACCGTCAAGGCGGCTTGACCCAGGCACAGCGCTTGAACCTGACCGCTTTGGGTAGCATCGATAACTACGGCGGGCGAGTGTCGGCGCAAAGTGGTGATGCGATCATCACCACCGGCAATTTCGACAACCGTAACGGCGGCCTGTACGCCAAAGGCAAGATCAACGTCACCGGCAGCAACTTTGACAACAGCGGCGACAACGATGGCCAGATTGCCGGTCAGCAGATCGACCTCAACCTCAGTGGCGCACTGAACAACCGGCTGGGCATCATCGAAAGCGACAGCACCCTGGCAATCAAGGCCGCGAGCCTCGATAACCAGACAGGCCAACTGCGCGCCCTGGGCGGCAGCGGCAAAACCGACTTCCAGATAGGCGGGCTGTTTGACAACCGCAACGGCACGCTGGAAAGCGCGAACACCAACCTGAGCCTGGCGGCAGGTGGCTTTCTCAATGCTGGCGGCAGCTTGCTGCATGTGGGCGACGGCACGTTCGACATCTCTACCGCCAACGTCACGGGCGCCGGCGGCTCGATCGTCACTCGCGGCGGCATGACGCTTAACGCCGACAGCTGGAGCAACAGCAACGTCATCCAGGCCGCGCGGCTGAACGTCAACGTCAATAACTTCACCCAGACCGCCAGTGGCCAACTGTTGGCGTCCACCAGTCTCGTCGGTAGCGGTGGCAATTGGACCAACGACGGACTCATCGCCAGTGACGGTGCGCTGAGCCTGAACCTCGGTGGCACGTACTCAGGCAATGGCCGGCTCAGCAGCCTTGGGACACTCGGACTGAGTGCCGGGCAAGTGAACCTGAACTCTGCTTCGAGCATCGCCGGCGGCGGGGACACGACGGTGTCAGTCGGTGGCCAACTGAGTAACGTCGGTCGCCTGACCTCGGCGACTAACCTGACCGTCAACGCAGCGGGTATCAACAACCAGGGCACGCTGGGCAGTGCTCAAGCGCTGACCGTAACCACCGGCTCACTGGCCAACGATCGCGGGCTGATCTTCAGTGGCGGCAACATGGGCCTGCGGGTCAACGCGCTGAACAACAATTACGCCAACATCTACAGCTTGGGCAACCTCACGATTGACCGTGACGGCCAAGGCGCCCAGGCCACCAGCATCCTCAATAATTCCGCGTCGATTCAGAGCGACGGCAGCATGAGCCTCTCGGCGAGCACCATCCAGAACACTCGGGACGTGCTCACCGTCAACAACGCAGGCATCTACACCGCCAGGATCGGAGAAGTGACCTGCATCCAAGGGTACAACGCAGGTGACTGCAGCGGAAAACAGAACCACGTTTGGGAGATCGTCCAGCGCGAGAAACTTGAGGTCACTGCGGCCAGCGCTGCGTCAAGCATCACGGCTGGCGGCGACCTGACCCTGAACGGTGGTGACCTGCTGAACCAGAGCAGCACCATCGCAACGGCGGGGAAATTGAGCGCCACGTTGGTCAACCTGACCAACAGCGGTGTTGAAACCGGTGAAACTGAAACCACCCGTATCTTCTTGTCCGAGCGAACCAGCAACGCGGGCGGCTGGTACAGCGCCGCAAATGCCTTCACGAACCAGTATTGGTATCAAAGCAGCGGCTACAGCGCCGCTAACCTGAGTGGCCTTCAGGGCGGGATGGCCAACTTTATTGGCATGACCGAATCCGAGCTTGTGGGGTTGGGCAGCACCCGCAAACTGGCTTCCGGCGACCAGAGCTACGCGGCGATCATCCAAGCCGGCGGCACGGTCAACGTCAACGCCCAGAACACTATCGGTAACGGTGCCGTACGCCCTGGTTATACCTATGTAGGTAGCGGCCCGCGCACCGATACGGGGGCGGCGGGCAGTGCGTTCTCCACACGTATCAGCCTCAACCAGCAATTGCCGCCTAACCTCTCACAGCAGCAAGTCAACCCATTGTCCCTGCCGGGCTTCGCGCTGCCCACCGGGCAAAACGGCCTGTTCCGTTTGAGCGCTCAAGGCAGTACTACCCCGGTGACCACCGGTGCGCAGAGCTGGACCATGGGCAGCGGCGCCGTCAGCCCGGACCAGCGTCAGCAAACACTGCCCAATGTTCAGCCCCGCAGCATTCAACTGGGCAACAACGCTCAGGCTTCGGCCAGCAGCGTGGACCTGACCGCGACAGATCGTCAGACGCCAAACGTGAGCGCTGGGGCCAGCGCAATCAATGCCAGCACGCCGGCCGCTGACGCGGATAGCTCAGCACTGCCCGGTCGTTCCACGGCGTTTACCGTTAACCGCGTCCAGGGCTTGCCCGCCAGCAGCGGTCAGTCCAAACCGCAGAAATACCTGATCGAAACCAACCCGGTGCTCACCGACCTCAAGCAGTTCATGAGCTCGGACTACCTGCTGTCCAACCTCGGTTACGACCCGGACCAAAGCGCCAAGCGTTTGGGTGACGGTTTCTATGAACAGAGCCTGATTCAGCAAGCCGTAGTCGCCCGAACCGGCCAGCGTTACATCGACGGCCAGACCTCCGACGAGGGCATGTTCAAGTACCTGATGAACAACGCCGTCGCCAGCAAACAGGAGCTCAACCTGTCGCTTGGTGTCAGCTTGACCTCCGAGCAAGTCGCAGCCCTGACCCACGACATTGTCTGGATGGAAAATGCCGAGGTGAACGGCGAGCAAGTGCTGGTGCCAGTGCTGTACCTGGCCAACGCCAACAATCGCCTGGCCGCCAACGGCGCCCTTATCCAGGGCAGTGACGTAACCCTGATCGCTGGTAAGGACCTGAACAACGCCGGCACGTTGAAAGCCAGCAACAACCTCTCCGCCACGGCCGGCAACGACCTGGTGAACAGTGGCTTGGTAGAAGCGGGCAATCGGCTTGACCTGCTGGCCGGCAATAACCTGATCAACAAGGCAGGCGGTGTCATCGCCGGCCGCGACGTCTCACTGACCGCCGGCCGCGACGTGATCAACGAACGCACCGTCACCACCCACGAAAGCAGCAGCGGCTACCGAACCGAGCGCACTGACTTCGTCGATAACGCCGCCCGTATCGAAGCCGCCAACGGCCTGACCGTCAAGGCTGGGCAAGACGTCAACAACACAGGTGGCGTGCTCAAAAGCGGCACGGACACCACGATCGTTGCCGGACGTGACGTTAACGTTGTATCTGCTGAACAAGTCACCAGCGGCGTGCGTGGTTTGCATACGGACCAGACCATTACCCAATACGGCTCGACCGTCGATGCAGGGCAAGACTTGAAGGTCAGCGCTGGCCGGGATGTCACCGCGATTGCCAGTCAGATTGCTGCCAAGCGTGATGTGAGTATGAGTGCGGTGGGTGATCTGACCCTGGCTTCGGCGGCGGATGAGCAGCATTCGTATGGTAAGACCAAGAAGGTGACGAGTCAGGAGGATCACGTTCAGCAGGTTTCCACGACAGTGACTGCTGGAGGCAACGTTGCCTTGAATGCGGGCCAGGATCTGTTGGTAAGTGCCAGTCGTGTAAGTGCCGGGAAGGAAGCGTACCTGTACGCAGGAAACGATCTAGACCTGAACGCGGCGCAAAACAGCGATTACAGCTACTACCGCAAAATCAAGACCAGCAGCGGTTTGTTGTCCAGCAGCCAGCAGACACGCATCGACAGCAGCAGCTCTATCACTCAACAGGGCTCCTCCATCAGTGCCGACACGGTGGTCGTCCGTGCCGGTCGGGACATTGGCACTACCGCCAGTGACGTAGTTTCCACCAATTCCACCAGCTTGATTGCTGGGCGCAACGTTGTGATCGATGGGGCAACTGAAACCTTCGAAGAAAGCCATTCTACGTCGAGTAAAAAATCCGGCCTGTTGGGGACTGGTGGTATAGGTTTCACCATAGGTTCGACTAGCTTTCAAAATACATCGAGCAGCACTACTGAGAGTAGTAAGGCCAGTACCGTCGGCAGCGTTCTTGGCAGTGTCGATATTCAGGCCGGTAAAGATCTGACCATAAAAGGTTCTGATGTTATTGCAGGCAAGGACATCAACCTCATTGGCCAAAACGTCAACATCATTGCGGCCGAAAATAACAACAAGAGCGAGCAAACCTCTAAAAGCAAAAGCGGTGGGTTGACGCTGGCACTCTCCGGAACTGTCGGCAGTGCGGTCGATACCGCTTATCAAACGGCCAAGCAAGCCAAGCAGGAAGACGACAGCCGTGTATCCGCCTTGCAAGGTATCAAAGCAGGGTTAACTGGCGTTCAGGCTTGGCAGGCTGCTCAGCAGAACGGTGGAATGACTGCTGACAACGCCGGGCAGTTTGTCGGTATTAGCATCTCCCTCGGTGCGCAGAAGTCCAGTTCAAAACAGACCCAAGAACAAACGATTAGCCAAGGCAGTAGCCTGACCAGCGGCAACAATCTCAGCATTGTCGCCGTCGGTAACGGTACTCCTGGGGTAGACGGAGATATCCATGTTCAAGGTAGTAGCCTCAAAGCAGTCAACGACATTTCGCTGGCCGCTGAGCGGGATATCCGTCTTGAAGCAACCGCCAATAGCCAAAAGCTGGATGGCAAAAACAATAGTGGCGGTGGCGCAATCGGGATTAGTTTGGGGGTTGGGCCTCAAGGCGGTGGCCTGAGTATCTTCGCCAACGCGAATAAAGGCACTGGTAATGAAAAAGGTACCGGCACCACATGGACTGAAACCACGCTGGACGCAGGACATCAGGCTAACCTGGTCAGCGGGCGAGACACTGCCCTTAAGGGCGCACAGGTCAGTGCTGACAAAATCGCTGCCAGTGTCGGTCGCGATCTGACACTGCAGAGCCTTCAAGACACCGACAATTATAAGTCTAAGCAAACTGATGTGAGTGGCGGCGTGAGTGTCGCGATCATCGGCACAGGTGGCTCAGCCAGTCTTAGCGTCAGCCAAACCAAGATTGACTCCAAATACCAAAGCGTGCAGGAGCAGACCGGGTTATACGCGGGTAAAGGTGGTTATCAGGTTGATGTGGGTAATCACACACAACTTGATGGAAGCGTCATCGCCAGTACCGCAGAGGCCGATAAGAATCGGCTGAGTACAGGCACTCTCGGTTGGAGTGATATCAAGAACGAGGCCGAATACAAGAGCCAAATGCAAAGTGCCAGCGTCAGCAGTTCCAGCGACGGCAGTGGCGGTTTTACCAGCAACATGCCCAGCGGTACTTTGATCGCTTACAACCATAGTGGTAGCGCAAGCGGTACGACCTCATCGGCCCTCTCCAATGGCACCCTCGATATTCGCGACCCTGCCAAACAACAGCAAGATGTGGCGACTCTTAGCCACGATGTCGAACACGCCAACGACAGCATCAGCCCAATCTTCGATAAAGAGAAAGAGCAGAAGCGCCTGCAACAGGTAAGGCTGATCAGTGAGATCGGTACCCAGTCGATGGATATCATTCGCACGCAAGGTGCCATTAACGCTGCCAAAGCTCAGAAAGATCCAGCGGCGATCGCAGCTGCACGAGACAGTTTGATCGCAGGGGGTAACACCGATCCAACAGCGGAGCAAATTGCGACGCAGATCACCAATACCGTTATGCAGCAGTATGGTACGGGCAGCGATTATCAACGTGCGGCGCAAGCAGTCACAGCAGCGTTGCAGGGGCTTGCTGGCGGAAATATCGCGCAGGCGCTAACCGGCGCCGCTGCGCCCTATCTCGCAGAGCAAATCCACAGTCTGACCGCCGATAATCCCGAAGCCAACTTGATGGCGCATGCGGTGCTAGGGGCGCTGGTTGCGCAAGCGCAGGGCAACTCAGCGCTGGCCGGAGCGGCAGGCGCTAGTGTTGGAGAGCTAATAGCGCGCCAGCTCTATCCAGACAAGAAGTGTAGTGGTCAACTAATCCCGGACACGACGTTAAGTTTTTCCTCGGCCCGCGCTGGGGCCAACCCATCGTTGAATTGATGAGGCCTAATCCAGTTGTAGCGATGCATCAAAAAATGGCTGATATCGCGCTGTGCTTCCTGCGCAGTTCGATAGCCCACGGTCGGTATCCATTCTGTTTTCAAGCTGCGAAATACGCGCTCCATCGGTGCGTTATCCCAGCAGTTTCCTCGTCGGCTCATGCTCTGGCGCATACGGTATCGCCACAACCGCTGGCGAAAGAGTCGGCTTGCATATTGCGATCCCTGGTCCGAGTGGAATAGCAGATCCGAAGGCCTGCCACGCTGCTCGTAAGCCATATCCAGCGCTTTGATCACCAGCTCAGCGTCTGGCTTTTCCGACAGCGCCCAGCCCACGATCCGACGCGTACAAAGATCCAGGACGACAGCCAGGTAATGCCACTTTCCTTGCGCCCAAATGTAGGTGATATCGCCGCACCAGACTTGATTGGGCGCTGGCACGTCGAACTCGCGGTTCAATGTGTTCGGGATATCCAGTCTTTCTACTGTTGCTCGTTTGTAGGCATGGGAGCCGGGTTGTTTGCTGACTAAATCAAGCTCGCGCATCAAGCTGCGCACTTTGAATCGACCGATCTGCTCACCGTCTTCACGCATCAGCGACAGGATGCTGCGACTGCCCGCAGCGCTACGACTTTGCGAGAACAGCTCACTGACGCGACTTCGCAATCGAAGCTGTTCAACATCGGGCGTGCGGCGCCGCAGGCGCTGGGCGTAGTAACACGAGCGCGTGACGTCAAACACCTTGCACAGCCAATCAACCGGCTCATGTGCACTCAACTGGTCAATCAGCGCGAACGCTCGTGATCTTCCGACATCAAGAGCGCGGTAGCCTTTTTTAGTATTGATTTCTCTCGCTCAAGCCGAGCAATCCGGGCTTCCAGCTCCTGAATTTTTTGCTGTTCCGGAGTCAGAGCCTTGCTCTGCGGGGTGATGCCTTTATGTTCTTTCTGAATCTGGTCAACCCAGCGGCGCAATGCCGACTCACCAATGCCGAGTGAACGGCTGGCTTCGATGTAGCTGTAGTTTTGTTTGAGCACGAGGTCGGCAGCCTCGCGTTTGAATTCGGGAGTAAAGGAGCGGCGTTGTTTGGTCATCTGACACCTCGATCTGGCGAGCATTCTCGCCTAAATGGGTGTCCGGAATCATTAGACCACTACACGGTCTATCTGCTTGAACAGTGATTTAAGGGCCGCTTTTGGCACCTGCTGTGGAAAAGGGCAATGACACCGTCCGCATCATGGCTCAGGCGGTACTAGGCGCCGTAGTTGCTAAGGCCCAGGGAAATTCGGCTGCAGCAGGCGGCGCGGGTGCAGCGACCGGTGAATTAATTTTGCGTGGATAAAAGGGGGAGGGAAGCGCGTTGGAACAAGCAGCGGCGACACCCCAATCGGTGTCGCCGCATCGTGTGCAACTCAGCGCGTGCCGAGCAACGAATGGCTCAGGGAATCGATCAGCGAGGGCTCGCTGACAATCGCTTCGTGGTCGCACGCCAGGGGCATCGACAGGGCCAGGCACTCTTCGCCCAACGCGGCTTTGAGCTCTGCTTCGAGCAGCTCGACCAGCGCCGGCGACTTGTCGTGTCCGGCCCACCAGCAGTGCAAGGCGACGTTCAACGGGCGATAACGGAAGTCCTGCGCCAATGCTTCCAGTTTCTGGCTCACGACTTCGCCCAAGGCCAGTTCACGCTCACCAAGCAACAGGCTTGCCATTTGAGTCGGGCTGTCCTTGAGCTGCTGTTTTGCCCAGTCGATAAAGCGTGCCTGCTTCTCAAGCTCCGGCAGTTGTCGATAGTGCACCTCTGCCGCGTCAGCCTGTTCGGGGAATAAACGCTTGAACAGCTCCAGCGCATTGCGCGCCGGGGCTGCAGGCGTGCCGTGCCGGGCCTGCACCGCCTGCCAGAAGACCTCGACCGAGGCCGGCGGCGGCGCGTCGATCAGGCCCAGGAAGGCCACCGTATCGCCTGCGGCTTCCAGGCGGTGGGCGACTTCCATGGCCAGGTTGCCGCCCAGTGACCAGCCGGCGAGGGAGTAGGGGCCCTGGGGCTGGACATTGCGGATAGTGGTCACATACAACTCGATCATGTCGGCCCAACTGATGTCCTGCCAGACGCCGTCGAGGAAGGCTTTGCAGAGCACGCCATAGACAGGCGATTGCTCGCGCAGCGCCATGGCCAGGGGTTGGTAGCTGTGGACCATGCCGAAGATCGGATGGAAACAGAACAACGGCGGCTGCGGGCCTTGATGCGGGTTGAGGCGCACCGCCAGCTGGGTGGACGGCGTTTGCAGGTTCCGGCACAGCGTTTCAAGGTTCGGGTAGCCCATGAAATCATGCAGGCTGAGTCGGCTGCCGCAGGTCTGGTTGATCAGGCTGACCGCCTGCAACACCAGCAGCGAATGGCCACCCAGTTCGAAGAAGTTATCCTGCAAGCCCACCGACTCAACGTTGAGCACGGTTTTCCAGATCTGCGCCATTTGCTGTTCCAGCGCGGTACGTGGCGCAGCAGCAGGCGCCGTCACGCTGACGTTCTGCGGCGCGGGCAGGGCCTTGCGGTCGAGTTTGCCGTTGGGCGTCAGCGGCAGTCGGTCCAGAATCACCCATTGCCCAGGTGCCATGTACGCCGGCAATTGCGCCTTGACGTGATTGCGCAGCACCGTGAGCAAAGCGCTTTGTTCCATCGCGCGTGCGGCGGCGGTTGCCACCACATAGCCGACCAGCTGTTTGCCGGTTTGCCCGTCAATTGCCATGACGACTGCTTCGCGAACCCCTTCACAGCCCTGCAGGCAGGTTTCCACTTCACCCAACTCGATCCGGAAACCGCGGATTTTCACTTGATGGTCAATGCGGCCCACGTACTCCACGTTGCCCTCGGCGTTGTAGCGCGCCAGGTCACCGGTGCGGTAGAGGCGTTCGCCGCCGCCCACGAACGGGTTGGGCACGAAGCGTTCGGCGCTCAGGCCGGGGCGCTGGTGATACGCGCGGGCCTGGCCGATGGCACCGCCAATGTACAGCTCACCCACGACACCCAGAGGGGCCGCGCAGAAGTCTTTGTCCATCACGTACAGGCTGCGGCCGGGCAGGGCGCGACCGATGGGAATGCCGTGTTCGGACAAACTCGCAGGGTTCAGGTTCGAGCACTCCAGGGTGCTCGACACCACGGTTGCCTCCGTCGGGCCATAGGTATTGAGCAGGCGCACCGAACCCAGGCCGGCGGCCTGCCAATGACGCAGGCCTTCAACCGACATGGCCTCGCCGCCAACGTGGACCTGGCGCAACCGCCCATAACTGCGCGGGCCGGCTGCCGCGCAATCCATGGCGAACAGGTGCCAATACGCGGAGGGAAGGTCGGCAACGCTGATGCCGTGGTGCAGGATCTGTTCATAGAACGTTGTGGTGTCCCACACGCTTGTGCCGCGCAGCACCACGCGGGCGCCACGGCAGAGCGGCGGGTAGAACTGTTCGACGAAGCCGTCAAAGCTGAAGGTTGCAAACTGCAGCACACGGTCCTCGGCTGTTAATTGCGAATACTCGCCGGCAATCTCACAGAATTCGCTCAGCGCGCCATGGCTGATGGCCACGCCCTTGGGTTGACCGGTGGAACCTGACGTATAGATCACATAGGCGAGGTTCTGCGCCGTCACGGTATGGGGCAGGTCGGCGACGCTGAAGCCCTCCAGCCCGTCGCTCAGGTTCAGCGTGTGTACCGAGGCGGGCACCGGCAACCGGTCCCGTAAGGCATCTTCAATCAACAGCAGTTTCAGGCCGCTGTCGGCAAGCATGTAGCTGAGGCGATCCTGGGGGTAGGAGGGATCCAGCGGCACGTAGCCGGCGCCCGATTTGAGAATCGCCAGCAGGCCGACGGCCATGTCCAGCGAGCGCTCCACCGCCAGGCCCACCAACTGGTCCGGTCCGGCGCCGCAGGCGCGTAACTTGCCGGCGAGCCTGTTGGCCCTGGCGTTGAGGGCGCCATAGGTCAGTTGCGCGTCGTCGAGCACAATCGCCACGGCGTCGGGTGTCTTTGCCGCTTGAGCCTCGATCAATTGGTGAGCGCACAGCTGGGCGCTGACGTGGATCGCACCGCCCTCGGCATGGCTGATCAGGTCGCGCTGGTGCGCATCGCTGAGCACCTGCAGGTGTCCGAGCGCCTGCTCCGGGTGCGTCTGCATGCGCAGCAATAGCGTGTCCAAATGCTCGGCGATGTGCTGAACGGTCGCCGGGGCGAACTCAGCGAGCGCATATTCGAAGCTCAGCGACAGCGTATCGCCGAGGGAGACGGCCAGGGTCAGCGGGTAGTTGGTCTGCTCGAAGTCCTTGACCTCGCCAAACACCAGTCCAGCGGGGGCGGCTTGCTGCAATGCCTGCGCCACGGGGAAATTCTCGAACACCAGAATGTTGTCGAACAGTGCCTGGGCGCCCAGCGGCGAAAGCGGCTGAATCTCATGCAGCGGCATGTGTTCGTGCTCGCGCAGGTTCAGGTTCTGCGCCTGGATCTGTGCCAGCCACTGGCTCACGCTCTGATGGGGTTGCGGCGTGGCCACGATGGGCAGGGTATTGATAAACAGCCCCAGCTGGCTTTCCACACCGGGCAGATCCGCCGGGCGGCCAGCCACGGTGGCGCCGAACGCCACGGTGTCCTGGCCGCTGTAGCGGGCCAGCAGGAGCAGCCACGCGGCTTGCACCACGCTGTTGAGCGTGACCTTCTGGTCCCGGGCGAATGCTTCCAGGGCCGCCGTTCTGTCGCGGTCTAACCGGTGCAGGTGCACGCCGTGGGCGTGTGCCTCAGACTCCCCAAGGGCCTTGCCGCCAAAGGCACTGGCCAGTCGGGTTGGCTCCGTCAGGTCCTGCAACTGCCGGGTCCAGAACGCCTGGCCTGCTGCGCGGTCCTGGTGTTGCAGCCAACGGATGTAATCCTTGAAGCGTCCGGTCAATGGCGCGAGGGGCTGGTGGGCGTAGGCCTGCAACACTTCGCCCATCAGTTGGGAGTTGCTCCAGCCGTCCATCAGGATGTGGTGGCTGGTGTAGATCAGGTGGTACGCGTGTTCATCCAGGCGCACCAGGATCAGGCGCAGCAGCGGGGCCTGCTGCAGGTCGAAGCCTTGCTCACGGTCTGCCCTGGCCAGGTCCTCCAGCGCGCCGTGCTTGAGGGGCTGATTACGCCAGTCCAGCTCGCGCACCGGCACGCTCAGGTGCTTGTGCACACACTGCAACGGTTGAACCAGCCCGTCTTTCCAGAGGAAGCCGCTGCGCAGAATGTCGTGACGTTCGATGACCGTTTGCCAGGCGCGTATGAAGCGCGCCGCGTCCAAACCCTCAATGTCGACGGCCAATTGGTTGACGTAGGTATCGCCACGCTGTTCATACACCGAATGAAACAGCATGCCTTGCTGCATGGGCGACAGCGGGTACAGGTCATCCAATCTGCGGGCGTCCACCGCCAAGGTGTCCAATTGCACTTGGGAGATGTTCGCCAGAGGGAAGTCCGACGGCGTGACCGCACCCGCCTCGGGACTCAGGCAATGGCGGATCAGGGCGTGCAGTTCGTCACGGTAATCATCGGCCAGTTGCTGGATGCACGAGGCGTCGAACATGTCGCGGCTGAAGGTCCAATTGAGCTGCAATTGACCGCCGTAGACCTGGCCATTGATGCTCAGCCAGTTATCCAGCGGCGCATTGGGGTCCTGATTGTCGCCGCTGTCTTCGGGCGCGGGGCTGAACAGGGCGTCTTCATCGAAGCTCTGGTCGAACTGCCCCAGGTAGTTGAACGTGATGCGCGCCTTCGGCAGGGCCGCCAGGGTTTGTTGGGTCTGCGCATCGCCGAGGTAGCGCAGCGCCCCGTAGCCAATGCCTTTGTCCGGCAGGCCGCGCAGTTGCTCCTTGATCGCCTTGATGGAGTCCGGCAGGTGCTGGCCTGGGGTGAGCTTGACCGGGAACACGCTGGTGAACCAGCCCACGGTGCGGGTCAGGTCCAGTGCGTCGAACAAGTCTTCGCGGCCATGCCCTTCCAATTGGATCAGGGCCGACGGGGCGTGGGTCCAGCGGCAGATCACCCGCGCCAGGGCGGTCATCAGCAGGTCGTTGACCTGGGTGCGATACGTCGCCGGCGCTTCCTGCAACAACTGTCGGGTCAGCTGTGGGTCGAGGCAGGTACTGACGAATTGCCCCTGGCTGCCGGCCAGGCTGGCGGTGCGGCGGGCGCCTGGCAGATCGTCACTGACGCCCTGCAATTGGCGTTGCCAGTACTGCATCTGCTCCTGCAACGCGGTACCGCGGGCATATGCTTGCAATTGCTCGGCCCAGGCCTTGAAGGCACTGGTCTTGTCCGGCAGCCGAGGCGCCTGGCCTTGCAACAAGGCGCTGTAGCTGGTTTGCAGGTCTTCCAGCAGGATGCGCCAGGACACGCCATCGACCACCAGGTGATGCGCGGTGAGCAACAGGCGCTGAGTGCCGTCTTGCAGGTCCACCAGCAGCGCACGCAGCAGCGGGCCTTGTTCCAGGTTCAGGCTGCGTTGCGCCGCGTTGCAGGCTGCGAGTAACGCCTGGCTGTCGGCGGCCTGGCGGTGCCAGAGCAGCGCGTGCCCGGTGCTGTCGAACGGGCGGTGTGCGGCATGCCATTGGCCGTCCTGCACAGTGAAGCCCAGGCGCAGTGCATCGTGGTGGCGCAGCAACTGTTCCAGCGCCTGGCTCAACGCCTCGGCGTTGACCGGTTGGGATGGCATGAGCAGGATCGATTGATTCCAGTGCTGGCGCTCGGGCACCGTCTCGGCAAAAAACACATGCTGCACCGGCGTCAGCGGCGAGGCGCCTTGCACCGGTCCTTGGTCCTGCGCCTGCGTGTCGATGGCCTGCGCCACGCCGGCCAGCCCGAGAATCGTCTGGTGCTGGAACACGTCCTTGGGCGTCAGGCGAATACCTGCCTGACGGGCACGGCTGACCACCTGGATCGACACAATCGAGTCGCCGCCCAGTTCAAAAAAGTTATCGGTGAGGCCGACTTGCTCGACCTTGAGCACGTCTTGCCAGATAGCGGCCAAACGCTGTTGGGTGTCGGTCTGCGGTGCCACATAGGTGTGCTGGGTGACGCTCAAATCCGGGGCGGGCAGGGCCTTGCGGTCGAGTTTGCCATTGGGTGTCAGCGGCAGGCTGTCCAGCAGCACCAGGTGTCTGGGCAGCATGTAGTCCGGCAGGCTGGTCTTGAGGTGGTCCTTGATCGCGGTGCGCAGCAGTTCCTGCTCGTTGGCGCCGGCGTGGCTCAGGCGTGGGTCCAGCGGCAGGATATAACCCACCAGTTGCCGGCCGGTGGGGCCGTCCATCGCCAGCACCACGGCTTCACCCACGGCCGGATGGTCTTGCAGGCGTGCCTCGATTTCGCCCAGTTCAATGCGGTAGCCGCGGATCTTCACTTGATGGTCGACGCGCCCCAGGTACTCGGTAACGCCGTCGGCGCGCAGACGCACCAGGTCGCCTGAGCGGTACAGACGCCCACCGTGACTGAACGGGTCCGCCACAAAGCGTTCGGCGGTGATGTCCGGGCGCTGATAGTAACCACGGGCGAGCCCTTCGCCGCCCAGGTACAGCTCGCCGGCACTGCCCAACGGCACGGGGTTGAGGTCGCTGTCGAGCACATAGGCGGTGCGCGCGCCGACAATTTTGCCGATGGGAGCGTAGGCGGCCTGGCAGCTCTCCTCGCGACCGGCTTTCCAGATCAGCGGGGTCACGACGGTTTCGGTGGGGCCGTAGCCATTGATGATGAATTGCGGGCGCAGCACGCGCTTGACCAGCTCGAAGCTCGCGTTGGGCACCGCATCGCCGCCAAAGCAGTAGATGCGCACCGGCGGCGGTTCGGGGAAGTGTTCCGCGTACTCGGCCAGTTGTTGCAGGTACACCGGTGGGAAGGCCACGACACTCACCTGATACTGGTGCAGCGCGGCGTAGGTCTGCTCCACCGACCACAGGCTGTTGTCGCGGATCAGCAAGCGGCCGCCGTGGGTCAGGGTGGTCAGCCAGCGTTCATGGGCGCCATCGAAGGCGAACGACATGAAGTGCAGTTCACAATCCTGGGCCGTCATGCCATATAACTGGCCGATGGCCTGGCAGTGCATGCTCAGCGGGCCGTGGGCCACGCAGACCGCCTTCGGCCGGCCGGTGGAACCCGAGGTGTAGATCATGTAGGCCAGGTGCTCGGGTTCGACCCGGCATGGCAGGTTGTCTTCGCTGTAGGCCTGCAGCCGAGCACTGTCCTGGTCGATGACCAGGCAGGTGACCGTGTCGGGAATCGGCAGCACGTCGAGCAGATGCTGTTGGGTCAGCAGCAGCGCAATGGCGCTGTCTTCGATCATGAACGCCAGGCGCTCGCGCGGGTACTCCGGGTCCATCGGCACGTAGGCGCCACCGGCCTTGAGAATCGCCAGCAGGCCCACCACCATGTCCATCGAGCGTTCAAGGGCGATGCCCACCAGCACTTCTGGCTTGACGCCCAGTTCCACCAATTTGTGCGCCAGGCGGTTAGCCCGGCGGTTGAGTTCGGCGAAGCTCATGGACTGCGTGCCGAACAGCAGCGCCGTTGCATCGGGGGTGTGCTGCGCCCTGGCTTCAATGCTTTGCTGGACACAATCACCATGGCCGCCGGTGTAATGGCTCCGGTTGAAGTCCTCAAGCAAGGTGCGCTGTTCGTCGGCGCTGAGCAGCGGCAGCTCGCCGATGGATTGGGCCGGGTCACGGCACACCGCCTGCAGCAGGTTGAGCCAGTGACCGCTGATACGCGCAACCGTGCCTGCATCGAACAGGGCCGTGGCGTAACTCAGGGTGGCACTCAAGCCCTGGGGCTGCTCCAAGGTATTGAGGGTCAGTTCGTACTGGGCGGTCTGGCGTTTCCAGCTCAGGTTCTTGACCTGCAACCCTTCGATCGCCGGGGCCACGCCGGTCTCTTCGTATTGGTGGTTGAGCATCACCTGAAACAACGGGCTGTGGCTCAGGCTGCGCTCCGGTTGCAGCGCCTCCACCAATTGCTCGAAGGGCAAATCCTGATGGGCCTGGGCGCCCAACGCATTGGCCTTGACCTGCGCCAGCAACTCATTGAACGGCATCCGGCTGTGCAGCTGTGCCTGGAGCACCTGGGTGTTGACGAAAAACCCGATCAGCCGTTCGGCCTCGGCCCGCGTTCGGTTCGCCACGGGCACCCCGACGCGAATCTGTTCCTGGCCGCTGTATCGATGTAACAAGGCTTGGAACGAGGCCAGCAGCACCATGAACAGCGTGCAGTTTTCGCGTATTGCCAGTTGCTTGAGGCGGTGGGCCAAGGCTGCATCAATGGGGATTTCATGATCGGCTCCGGCCTGGTCCTGCACCGCCGGGCGCGGTCGGTCGGCCGGGAGTTGCAACACTGGCTGCTCGCCGCCCAGTTGCGCCTGCCAGTACGTCAGTTGCCGTTCCCGCTCGCCGGCCTCCATCCATTGGCGCTGCCAGGCGGCGTAGTCGGCATATTGCACGGCCAGCGCCGGCAACTGCGCCACCGCACCCTGCCTGTGCGCCTGATACAGGGCGATCAGTTCCTCAATCATGATCGGCACTGACCAGCCATCCGAAACGATATGGTGCATGGCGACAACCAGCACATGGTTATCCTCGGCCAGTTGCAACAGGCTGACCCGCAGCAATGGCCCGCGCTCCAGGTCGAACGGCTGGCTGGCCACGCGTTCGACGAACGTCTCGATCCGTAGCGGCTGGTCCTCAAGCGCCACGCCCTCGGCGTGCTCCATCTGCAGGTTGAACGCCGCAGCAGGGTGGATGACCTGCACGGCCTGGTCCTGGTCCTGGGTGAACGTGGTGCGCAGGCTTTCATGGCGGCTGATCAGCGCCTCGAAGCTGTGGCGCAAGGCGTCGATATCCAACGGGCCCTGCAATTGCAGAGCTGCCGGAATGTTGAACGCGGTGTTGTCGGGGTCCAGTTGCCAGAAGAACCACAGGCGCTGTTGGGCGTAGGACAACACCGCCGGCTCCTCGCTGTGTCGCTTGAAGATCGGGGCAACGTTGTACAGGTTGATGCCCTGGCGCTTGAGCAGTGTCGCCAGCGCCTTGCGCTCTTTGGAAGACAGCGAACCGACGGACGCTAGTAACTCTTGCACGCGAAAATTCCTTATTGGGAAATCAGATCTTCAATGTCGTCACTGGACAGGCTCTTGAGCAGCGCCAGGGTCCTGGCCAGTTCGTCCTGCAGGGGGTTGGCAGCGGCTTGCAGCGCCTCGACTTTTTCGGCCAGCTCAAGCAGATGCTCGGCACCAAACAGCTCGCGGATCGGCAGCTCCACACCCAACTGCTCACGGACCCGCACCACCACTTGCGTGGCCAGCAGGGAGTGGCCACCCAGCTCGAAGAAATTGTCGTGCAGGCCAACCTGCTCGACTTTCAACACCTCCTGCCAGATCAGCGCGAGACGGGTTTGCAGTGCGGTTTGCGGTGGTACGTAGTCGCTGTGGGCCATTGAAGGGTCTGGCGCGGGCAGGGCGTTACGGTCGAGCTTGCCGTTGGGGGTCAGCGGCAACTGAGCCAGCAGTACCCAGAACGTCGGCTGCATGTAGTCCGGCAGGCTGGCTTTGAGCTGGGCCCGTACGTCCGCCAGGCGGGCTTTCTGGGTGTCCAGGTCGGCGTCGGCCAGAGTCGGGTCGGCAGGCACCAGATACGCCGCCAGTTGCTTGCCGTTAGCGCCGTCCAGGGTCACCACCAGCGCCTCACGGACCTCGGCGCAATGCAGCAGGCGTGCCTCGATCTCACCGAGCTCGATACGGAAACCGCGGATCTTGACCTGATGGTCGGCGCGCCCGATGTACTCGATTACCCCGTCGGCACGGTAGTGCACCAGATCGCCCGTGCGGTACAGGCGCCCGCCCGGTTGCGGGCCCAGGGCATCCAACACGAAGCGCTCGGCGGTCAGCGCCGCACGGTTGTGATAGGCGCGAGCGAGCAACGGGCCGCCAATGTACAGTTCGCCGACCACCCCCGCCGGCACCGGCTCCAGGTTGCCATCCAGCACGTACAGGGTGCGGCCACCCAAGGGCGTGCCGATCGGCATCAGTGCCGGCAGTGGCCGCGCCCCGCACACGTACTCGGCGCAGTCGAGGAAACTGGCGGTCACGGTGGTTTCGGTCGGGCCATAGGTATTGAGCAGGCGCACATGCCCGAGCCCGGCCTGGGACCACAACTTGACGCCTTCCGGTGGCATCGCCTCGCCGGTGGCGCTGACCTGGCGTAACCGGCCGTAATCGCGGGGGCCCTTGCGCGCGAATTCCTGGGCAATCAGGAACCAGTACGCGGTGCTCAGGTCCGCCACGGTCATGCCATTGTCGATGACTTCGCGGTAAAAGCTCTCGCTGTCCCAGACCTCATTGCCGCGAATGATCACGCCCGCACCGACACACAACGCGGGAAACAGCTGCTCGATAAACCCATCGAAGTTCAGCGACGAAAACAGCAGCACGCGATCCTGTGCGCTCAATTGGAAGTAGCCGATGGCGACATCGGTATGGCCGGTGAGCGCCTCATGGCTGATGTCCACGCCCTTGGGCATGCCGGTGGAGCCGGAGGTGTAGATGACGTAAGCCAGGTTCAGTGGGCTGACCTGGGTGAGCGGGGCGTCGCCGGCGTAGCTGGCAAGGTCGGCGGCATTCAGGTTGAGGTTCATCACCGCGATGCCCTCCGGAATGCTCAGGCCCGAGCCGATCGCCGCCTGGGTGAGCACCAGGGCAATCCCGCTGTCCTGCATCATGTGGCGCAGACGGTCTTGCGGATACTCCGGGTCCAGCGGCACATAGGCGCCACCGGCCTTGAGGATCGCCAGTAAGCCGATGACCATTTCCATCGAGCGCTCAAAAGCCACGCCGACGCGCACATCCGGCCCAACCCCCATGGCGATCAAGCGGTGAGCCAGACGATTGGCCTGTTGCTCAAGCTCGGCGTAGCTCAGGCGCGCATCGCCCAGCAGCAGCGCGATCGCGTCCGGCGTCAAGGCCGCCTGTGCGCTGATGCGCTGATGCACAGGGAGACTGTTGATCGCCAGTGCCGGTGGGTTCCAGTCCTCCAGGATCAGCCGACGCTCCACCGGGTCGAGCAACGCCAGGTCGCCCAGCGCCTGTTCCGGCTGCGCGCTGATGGCTTTAATCAGGTTCTGCCAATGCCCGGCCATGCGTTGCACGGTGCTGGCGTCGAACAGCTCGGCGTTGTATTCAAGGCTGGCGTAGTAGCCCGCCGGGCCGCTGCCGGCATCGATCGACAGGTCGAACTTGGCTTGGGGCAAGTCGCTGTCGATAAACGCCAGTTCAAGGTCGCCCAACTGGAATAATGTCGCGGTGTTGTCCTCGACCCTCCAGTTGAACAGCGTCTGGAAAATAGGCGCATGTTCGGCACTGCGCTCAAACGACAGGTTATCCAGCAGCAGTTCGAAGGGCACATCGGCATGCTGCAAGGCCGCCTGTGACTCCTTGCGCAGGCGGCGCAGCAACTCGACCGCACTCATGCGTGCGTCGAGGCGCGCGCGGTAAACCTGGGTGCTGACAAAACACCCCACCAGCGCCTGGGTCTCTTCCAGGTGGCGCGTCGCGTTGGGCACGCCGACACAGAAATCCTGCTGGCCGCTGTAGCGGCTGAGCAGGATCTGCCAGGCCGCCAGGAACACCACGAACGGCGTGATGCCTTCGCGTGCGCACAGCGCGTCGACCTGCTGTTTCAGCACAGCCGGCAGTTGGATATGACAGTGGGCGGCGGGTTGGCCGGTGGTCTTCAGGCGTGGCCGGTCGGTGGGCAGTTCGAGCACCGCAAAGTCATTGCCCAAATAGCTGCGCCAGTAGGCGATACCGTGTTCCAGGCCTTTTCCGCTGGCCTGAGTGTCGCGCTGCCACTGCGCATAATCGGCGTATTGCACCGCCAGCGCGGGCAACGGGTGGTGCTCGCGGGTGCCGGTGCTGATGCGGTACGCCTCGCACAGGTCCTGGACCAGGATCGCGTTGGACCACGCATCGGAAACGATGTGGTGCATGGTGATCAGCAGCGCGTGTTCCTGTTCGTCCAACTGCAGCAGCTGCGCGCGCAGCAGAGGCCCTCGGGTCAGGTCGAAGGGCTGCGTGTTCTGCGCCTGGATCCGTTGATCGAGCAGGGCCTCGCGCTCGGCGGCCGGGTAGGCGCGCAGGTCCTGGCGATCCAGGCGGAAGCAGGCCTGCGGATCGACTTCCTGGAACGGCTGACCATTGATCTCGACAAAGCGGCTGCGCAGGATCTGGTGGCGCTCGATCACCTGCGCGAGGGCGCTTTCCAGGGCCTCGGCGTGCAGTTGCCCCTTGAGCCGAAACGCGCGAGGCAGGTTATAGGCGCTGCTGCCGGCGTCGTATTGCTGCTCGATCCATAGGCGTTGCTGCGCATAGGACAACGGCGCCGGGCGTGTCGAGTCGCGTGGGCTGATGCGCGGCGCGGTGGTCTCGTCGCCCAGCAGAAGGGCCAGCAGTTCGTCGTCTTGAATATCGTCAGTGGCAGTCATTGCAGGTCTCGGGCGTTAAGTCAGGGTCGATGGCGGTGCGCAGGGCTCAGGCCAGGCTGTTGGCCTGGATCACTTTGCCGCGTTCCAGGCGGACCAATTGGTCGGCGACATCGAAGTAACGGTCGTCATGGCTGATGACGATGATGGTCTTGCCCAGGCGCTTGAGGTCGGGCAGCAGCTCGGTGTAGAAAATCCGGCGGAAGGTCGGGTCCTGATCGGCCGCCCATTCGTCGAACACCAGCACCGGGCGCTCTTCCAGCCAGGCATTGAGCAATGCCAGGCGCTTGCGCTGGCCGGTCGACAGGTCTGTGGTGGTAAAGGCGCCGTCGCGTACGCTGACCTTGTGCGCGATTTCCAGGCGCTCCAGGTACTGGTCGACATCGGCCGGCAGCTGTTTGCCGTGCTCGCCCTGCACCAGTTCGTCGAACAGGTAGTAGTCGGAAAAGATGGTGGTGAACAGTTGGCGATAATCGTCACGGCTGTGGGCATCGACGGCCTTGCCGTTGAGCATGATCTGCCCATGCTGGGGCGTGTAGAGGCCCAGCAGCAGTTTGATCATGGTGGTCTTGCCGCAGCCGTTTTCCCCGACGATAAACAGGATTTCGCCTTGCTCGATCGTCAAGTTCAGCGGGCCGAGCTTGAACGGTTCGAAACCCTCGACAGCCGGGAAGGCGTAGCTGACATCGCGCAGCTCAAGGCTGTGCACGCTTTGTTTCACATGGGGCAGGTCAACGATCAGCAGATGCGGTTCCGGTGAGGAAAACTGCTCCGACAGCTCGGCAATGCGTCGGAAAGCGATCTGCGCGCGACTGACGATCGGCAAGGTGCCGATCAGGTGTTCCAGCGGCCCTTTCATGTACAGCAGCACCAGCACGAAGCCACTCATGACTTTCTGATCGACGCTTGGCCAGAACGATTGCAGGGCCAGCGCCAGGCCGATCACCACGAAGAACAGCATCGAGCCCAAGGTCTTGGCGACCACGAAAATATTGATCGAGCGGATATGGGTGTCTCGGATCTTGTTCGCTGTGCCTTCGATGCGGTGGCTGAACATGCGAAAGCGTCGCGGACGATGAATGCGCAGCTCTTTGGCGCCGGCGTTCAGTGCGCTGTAGTGCTTCTGCAGTTCGTCTTCGGCTTCGCGGGCCGCGAAGAACCCCTTGATCCCCATTTGCCGCGCCAGGTACTGCACGGCGCTGCCGATGATGATCGCGAGGGTGGTCAGCAGGAACATTTCCCATGACAGCATCGCCAGGTAACCCAGGCAGCCGAGGGTCACGGTGAACGAGATCGCCAGCGGCGCGAAGTCGAAGGCGAAGTCGCTGATGGTGTTGACGTCGTGGGTCAATACCGGAATCAAACGGTGGGCCCGATAGCGTTCGATCTGTTCAACCGGCGCGCACAGCACCTTGGCGCCCAGGTCCTTGCGCAGGCGGGCGATCACGTGTTGGCCGACATAGTTGGTACCGATATCGGACACGATCGAGCTGACCAGGCCCAGTACGCAGAAACCGGCGAATGCCAGCACCATGCTGGAGTTGAGTCCACCCTCGGTGTGCAGGGTGGTGTTGATCGTGGCCAGCAGCGCGGTCACGCACAAACCGCCCAGAATGCCGAGGGCAATGGAGATGCTCAGCGTCACCCAATAAGGCTTGAGCAAACTGAGCACTTCTCGAAAGGCGCTGCGTGGTTTGGCAGTCATGTAAAACGTTCCTCGGCGTTTGGGGTTTTGCGGTGGGTCCGTGGTATCGAACCTTTATGGAACGAAAGGGCAGCCCCTGAATTTAGCGGTGAGTGTGCGATGCGCGGGGAAGGACGGGAGCCGGGAGGGGAGGGGTCAGACAGACCCCCGACGGCGCGGCCGTCGAGGGTGGGTGGGGTCAGAGGTCGCGTACGACGCGAAAGCCGATCCAGTCGCCGCGGGTTTCTACCCAGATGGTGTTGCGGTTGCCTGAACGCGAGAACACCGGCGCCTCGCCCCAGTCGTTGCCGCGAATCTGCCGGGCTTTGCAGTCGCCGTCGGCAATCCAGGCGCTGCCATCGGCGGGTGCGCCGACATAGTTCTTGTGCTCGCAGTCGGCGACGAACTCATAGACGTTGCCGTGCATGTCGTACATGCCGAAGGCGTTGGGCGGGTAGCTGCCGGCGGGTGAGCTGTAGCTGTAGCCATCGGTCGGGCCGTAGGTGTTGGCATGTTTGGCGATGCTGTACTGGCTGCCCTCATCGAACGGGAAGGGGAACGGGCCGGTCGAACCGGCGCGGGCCGCGTATTCGCGCTGGGCCTCACTGACCAGGTGGTACTTCTGGCCGGTCTTTTTCGACAGCCAGGCGACGTACTTTTCGGCATCCTCGATGCTCATGCACACCGCCGGCTGGCGGGGGGCTTGAGGGTAGCGCGGCTTGCTGGCGATACACTCGCGGCCGGGGCGCTCATCGCCATCGGCGATCTTCACGCCGCTCTGGCGCAGGTAGCTGTCCCACTCGCCGGCCGTTATGTGAAAGCGGCTCATGGCGAACGGTTTGGCGAAGGTCACCGGGTGCATCGGGCCCTCGTCGGGCTCGCGGCCGACTTCATCCTCCGGCGTGCCCATGGTGAAGGTGCCGGCGGGCAGCACGACCATTTCCGGACAGTCCTTGCAGTCCTTGAACACCTTGCCGGGTTCGGGCGCCGCCGCGTGGGCCAGGCCGGGCAACAGCGCGCCGCACAGGAGGGTCAGAAGCAGGGCTGTCAGGAGTTTCAGGTGAGTGACAGTGTTCATGCAGGTCTCTCGATCAAAGGAAAAAGGGCGCGTCAGACCTGTTTGCTGAGCAAGGTCATAAAGCGTTGGATTTCGCCGCTGTTGTTGAGCAGGCCGGGGGCGGTACGGATCACCGGGCCGGCGTCGCGGTCGACCGCGTCGATCACCACGCGGTTTTTCATCATGGCTGCGGCGAACCGGTCGCAGTCCTGGCCCTTGATCCGGAAGAAGGTAAAACCGGCCGACAGGTCAGGGCTCGCGGGGGTCACCATCTCAACCTTGGGGTGGTCCAGCAGCTGCTGTTTCAGCTCGCTGTTGAGCTGATGAATGCGCGCCTGCACCTGCGCCTTGCCCAACTGCAGGTGCAGTTTGAAGGCTTCATCCGCCGCCCAGCGATGCTCGAAGGCGTGGTAGCCGCCCGGCGTCATGGTGGTGGCGAAGTTGGTGTCTTCGGAGAAGGTCGGCACCAGGGGCGTCACGTCATTGTTCTGCGCCGAGCGCGCGCAGACGATGCCGGTGCCGCGCGGGCCGAACATCCACTTGTGGGTGCCGGCAATAAAGTAGTCGCAGTGCATGTCCGGGAAGTCGAGGTTTTCCACGCCGAAGCCGTGCACGCCATCGACCACATAGAGGATGCGGTCCTTGTCGTCACGCTGACGGTTGTGCTCATCCACCAACCTGCCGATCTCGCCTATCGGCAGCTTGACGCCGCTGCCGGACTGCACCCAGGTCATGCCCAGTACGCGGGTGTTGGGGCGGATACTGCGTTGGATGTTGCCGAGCACTTCGTCGACGGAGACCCGGTTGGCATCCTCGAACAGCGTTATCTTGCGCACTTGGGTGCCTTCTTTGCGCACGCGAAAATCCAGGCTGTATTGGGTGGCGTAGTGCTCGTGGGTGGTGGTCAGAATTTCCTGGTCCGGGCGCACCTGGATCCCGCCGTAGATCATCGCCAGGCCTTCGGAGGTGCTGCCGGTGAGGGCGATCTGCGCGGGTTGGGCCTTGAGGTAGCGCCCGGCCCATTCGCGCACCTGGCCTTCGCGTTTCCAGGTTTCCTCCAGGTCCCAGTCCATCGCCAGCCCAGGGTTGCGGTCGATTTGCAGCCGATAGCGCTCGATGGCTTCACGCACCGGTTTGGGGTGGGAGGTGACCAGGAAGTTGGAAAAATGCAGGTAGTCGGGGTCTTGGTTGAACAGCGATTTGAAGCGTGTCCATGGCGCCTGCGATGGCGCAGTCGGCGCCTGGGCAAAGGCGGCAGCGCCCAGGGGCAGGCTCGCGGCAAATACCCCGGCCTGCTTGAGAAATGTACGGCGGTCGGTCATGGCTTGCTTCACCGGTGATTAGCGGTTGGCCAAGGGCTTGGCGGATTGTTGGACCTGCTCCCATACCCGCAGGAAGTTGCCTCCCCACAGTTTGGCGATGTCGGCCTCGGAATAGCCGCGCTGGATCAGTTCGGCGGTGACGTTGCGTATTTCACCGACGTTGTTCCAGCCGTCGATGCCGCCGCCGTCATTGAAGTCCGAGGCGATGCCGACGTGGTCGATGCCGATCTTGCGCACGGTGTAGTCGATGGCGTCGCCCAGATCCTTGAGGGTGGCCTTGGGTTCTTTATCAAGGATGCCGTACAGCTCGCCGGCATACTGGCCGAACTTCTGCTCGGGCCAGGCCGCGATGATCGCGTCGCCCGGCATCAACGCCATCGCCAGGTTCGGCAAGGGGGGCAGGTCGAAGCGCGCGCGCAGGGCGTTGAGCTTGTTCTGGGTCGGCTGGCTCAAGGGCCGTAGATACGCCGGGAAGGCCACCACCTGCACCACGCCGCCACTGTTCTTGATCAGTTGCAGTTCCTTGTCGCTGAGGTTGCGCGGGATATCCACCGCTGCGCGCGGCGCCGAATGCGAGGCGACCATTGGTGTGCGGCTCAATTGTGCAACCTGCTCCAATGCCTTCGTCGACATCTGTGAGACATCGATGATCACCCCCAGGTCATTGAGGCGGTGCACGGCTTGCTTGCCGATCGCTGACAGCCCGTCGAGGGCATCCGGGGAGTCATTGAAAAACGGCAGCGGGCGCGACGAGTCGGACCAGGTGTTATTGCCGATGTAGCTGAAGCCGAACATGCGCATGCCGCGCGCGGCCCACAGGTCCAACTGGTTCAGGTCGTCGCCCAGTGGGTAGGCATTGAGCATGCTGATAAAAATCGCAAACTTGCCTTCGCCGTGCAGGCGCCGAAAGTCATCCGGTGTATAGGCGATGCCCACTTGATTGGGGAAATCGCGCACCATGCCGGAGATGATCCTGTAGCGCACTTCCTGCTCGTGGCGCGCTTCCTCGACAAAGCCTTCGGTGGGTCTGTGCGGCGCGTTGGGCCCGCTCCAGATTTCGGGCCAGCCGAAAATCGTCAGCGCGGCACCCGACAATCGGCCGCGCGCCGCTTTGGCCAGGTCGAATTGATCGCTGCCGTCCTTGTCGGCTTCCTTGCCGGCGGTGCCGAAGTCCAGGGGCACGGTGATATGGCTGTCGAACGACAGTAAGCGGTCCTGCAGTTCGTTGGCCTGTTTGATCACCGCCAGCGGGTAGCCGGCATTGCCTTTGAACAGATAATCCCAGGCCAGGAAACCAGCCCCGGCAGCGATGGCCAGTGCCAGCGGCAGGCCGATGTACAGCGCCTTTTTCGAACGTGGTTTTGTCATTGCCATCTCAGTCAGTTGAGGCCTTCGCTATCAGGGAAGAACGAGTGATGGGCGGCGAAATTTAGACCCTGGCGCCAGCCCGCTAAATTTCCCCGGCCTGCAAACGTTCTAGCTCTGATAAAACCGTTTCCTAAGGTAGACAATGACCATCTCTCGACGTGGGTTCATCGCAGGCCTGGCGCTGACCGGCGCTGCGGTGCCGGCTGCTTTCTATGCCCATCGCGAGTTGACGCGTGAAGAGTTTCCGATCACCCCCGGCGAAGCCACGGTGGAGCTGGCCGACACCACCGGCCAACACCTGGCCAACACCCTGCGCGGTGTCTGGAGCCTGCGCCTGGAAGGTCGCGACGCCGGCCTCAAGGGCCTGCCGCTGCAAGGCCTGGAGCTGATGCTCGATATTGCCCCCCGAGGCCGTGGCCTGCGGGGCTACCTGGACACCGCCGCCAACCTGCGTACCGAGGGTGAGCCGCGCTACCGCGTGCTCGGTGACCTGCTGACGGGCGAGGGGGCTTTGCTGTATTGGCGGCTGATCGATCGCGATTCGGTCGATGGCGTGCCTGCCTATGAGTTCAAGATGACCCTTGATGAGGTCTGGGCCGACTTTGGCAACGCTGGCAGCGGCACCCTCAGCGGACAGATCGTCGACATGGATCGGCCCCTGGCGATGACTGAGCGCGATAACCGTTTTATCGCCCACAAACAGCTGTTTCCCGAAGCACGCCAGCGCATTGGCCTCAACCCGACCCTGCTGGCCTGGCTGATCGCCCCGGAGCACCGCTTGTTTCACCAGCTGTGGCACGCCACCCGTGACCAGTGGCACAAGTTGTCCGAGGAAAAACGCGACGCTCTGCGTGGTATCGGCTGGCAACCCGGCCCGCGCGGGCAGGAGCGTGACGCGCGCGGTAAGCGCAAGGACCGTAACGGCTCGGGTATCGACTTCTTTTTTATGCACCGCCACATGCTCGGCGCCGCCCGTGCGATGCAGGACTTGCCGTCATGGCCGGCGTTCCCCGCGCCGCAACCGGCACTGGAGCGCGACCGCCTGGGTTTTGTGCGCTACTTCGACAACCACGACGGCTTTGCCTTGCCCCCCACCTGGTCTGCCCCGGACGACAGCGAGTACACCCAGTGGGTCAGCGATATCAAGGCGGCCGAGACCTACCACAGCAATTTCCAGGTGTGGGAATCCCAATACCGCGACCCGCGCTACCTGGCCCAGTTCACCTTGGGCCAGTTGGGGTCGCAGATGGAACTGGGTCTGCACGACTGGCTGCACATGCGCTGGGCCTCGGTGCCGCGCGACCCTTCCAACGGCGCGCCGGTGCCCATGGCGCGTGATCCGGCCGACTTCGCCGCGCGTTGGTATGCCGCCGAGAACGACTTCCTTGGCGACCCGTTTTCGTCCCACGTCAACCCGGTGTTCTGGCACTTCCACGGCTGGATCGACGACCGCATCGAAGACTGGTTCCGCGCCCACGAACGCTTCCACCCCGGCGAAGTGACGCGGCGGGAAATCAACGGTGTGGCCTGGTTCGCGCCGGGGCGCTGGGTGGAAATCGGCGACCCGTGGCTGGGTCCGGACACCCACGGCTGCAGCACCACGCCGGGGCTGCAGATGGGTAAATCCATGGAAATGGACCCGGAGACCATGAAACTCGCCTTGCGCATCACCTTTGGCGCCGATGACGACGCGCTGCAAGGCTTGTTCAGGCGCGTGCCGAAGCGGCCCTGGTATGCGCGGCATTTGAAGGTGAAGAAGGCCTGATCACGGTCAGGCCGCCGCTCGCGCGGCCTTCGCATCACCTCAGCGCATGCGCCGTTCTCACCCTCACTTTCGGCTGCGCCTGGGTGCATGTGGCCAGCGCCTGCTGCACATCCGCCAGCAGGTCGGCCACGTCTTCAAGGCCGACCGACAGCCGCACCAACCCTTCGCTGATGCCGTGGTGTGCGCGTTCTTCCGGGGTGTAAGTGGAGTGGGTCATGCTCGCGGGGTGCTGGGCCAGTGACTCGGCGTCGCCCAGGCTGACCGCGCGGGTGAACAGCTTAAGGGCATTCATGAAGCGTCGCCCGGCGTCGACCCCGCCCTTGAGCTCGAAGGCGAGCATGCCGCCGGCCTGGCTCATCTGGCGGGCCGCCAGTTCGTACTGGGGGAAACTGCGCAGGCCAGGGTAGGTCACCCACGCGACGGCCGGGTGCGCTTGCAAGGCTTCAGCCACCGCCTGGGCATTGCTGCAATGGCGGTCCATGCGCAGGGCCAGGGTCTTGAGGCCGCGCATCAACAGCGCAGCATCCTGGGGCGACATCACCGCGCCGGTCAGGTCCTTGAGGCCTTGCAAACGAATGCGCCGCGCCAGCGCTGCGTTGCTGACCGCGACGCCGGCGGTGATATCGCCATGACCGCTGAGGTATTTGGTGGCCGAGTGCACCACCACATCGACGCCGAGTTCCAAGGGGCGTTGCAGATAGGGCGTGCAATAGGTGTTGTCGACCACCACCGTCACATTCGGCTGTTGGTGGGCGAGGGCGGCCACGGCGGCGATATCCACCAGTTGCAGGGTGGGGTTGGCCGGGGTTTCGCAGTAGATCATGCGCGTGGCGGGGCTGAGCGCGGCCTGCACGGCGGCGAGGTCGCTGAGATCAACGTGGCGCACCTTGACGCCGAACTCGCCGATGCCATGGTGCAGCAAGGCGAAGGTACAGCCGTAGAGCGTCCGGCTGACGATCACTTCATCGCCTGGGCGCAGCAGGGTCCAGAGCGTCGCGGCAATCGCACCCATGCCGGAGCTGAAGGCCACGGCCGCCTCACCGTTTTCCAGGCTGGCCATACGGGTTTCCAGCAGCGCCAGGGTCGGGTTGGAAATGCGCGTATAAAAATGCCCGTCGGCGTCGCCGGCAAAACACGCGGCGCCATATTCGGCGGTGGGGAAGGCAAAGGTGGCCGAGAGATAGATTGGCGGCACCAGCGCACCGTGGTGGTCCTGGGGGTCGTAACCGTGGTGAATGGCACGGGTGGAAAAGCCGAACGCAGGGTGTTTAGTGTTCATGTCGGGCGCTCCTTATTTCCTACAATGCTATGCTCATAACCGTGGCTGATTCGTGCAAATGTTGCCGCTAAATCCCACGTCCTGGGATGAAAACACCCGAATAACAATGAACAGAGGCAAACCATGCCCATCATCCTGGATCGTACCGACAAGGCGTTACTGAACGCCCTGCAAAGCAACGCCCGTTTAACCGTGGCCGAACTGGCCGAGCGAGTCTCCCTGACCACTTCACCGTGCTGGCGCCGGGTGCGCCACCTGGAGGAGAGCGGCGTGATCAGCGGCTACCAGGCGATCCTGTCGCCCAAGGCGCTGGGCTATGGGGTCACGGCGTTTGTCAGCATCATGATGGAGAGCCACACCCAGGACATCGCCCGCGCGTTTGAGCAGCGCTTGTTGGAAATTCCGGAAATCGTGGCCTGCCACAACGTGTCGGGGCGCTACGATTTTTTGCTGGAAGTGGTGGCCAAAGACCTGGAATCGTTTGGCGAGTTTGCGCGGGAGGTGTTGCAGACGTTGCCTTGCGTCAAAGAGATTTATTCGAGTTTTTCCTATAAGTCGATGAGGCCGTTGCGGGTGCTTGCGCTGCCTGCTTGAGGGTGTCACGGCGCTTAGCCAGACAGCACGTACATCCAATTTTCCCGGTGCCATCCCCGCCACACTCCCCTCATCGCTGACACATCAAGGCAGAGGGGGCACCCCATGGACCCAGCAGCAAAAACAGGGCCTGACGAAGTCGTTACCCTGGTGGTCAAACACCTGATCAAACCAGGCCTGGAAGCCGATTACGAAGCCTGGCTGCGGCGCATCGTACGCATCGCCGGCGAGCGCCCCGGTCATCTGGGTGTGGACGTGGTGCGCAGTCAACAGAACTCCCTGGCGCTGTTCACTTGCGTGCTGCGCTACCGCTCCACCGACGACTTGGAAACCTGGCTCGATTCCCCCGAGCGTAAAAGCCTGATCGCAGAAGCGGCGCCCATGCTGGCCGATGGCGACAACACCGAAATCGGCGCGGTCAACGAGTTCTGGTTCAGCCCGGCGCTGGAGACCAGCGCCAAGCCACCGCGCTGGAAGCAAGCGGTGGTGACCTTGTTCGTCATCCTGCCGCTGACTCTGTTGGTGCCCATCGTGTGGGGCCCGGTCCTGCGCTTGCATCCCTTCCTGTCCAACTACGTGGTCGCGACCTTTCTGGTCACCCTGACCATCGTCCTGCTGGTGGTCTACCTGCTGATGCCGGCCGCCACCCGCCTGTTCGCTCCCTGGCTTGAAGCCTCTGTAAAGGAAACCCTATGAACGCTGATCTGATTCTGTTCAATGGCCAATTCCACACCGTGGACCGTGAAAACCCGCGCGCCACCGCCGTGGCCATCCACCAGGGCCGTTTCGTTGCGGTCGGCACCGACGCACAAGCCATGGCCCTGAAGGGCAGTGGCACCCAGGTCATCGACCTGAAGGGGCGCACGGTGATCCCCGGCCTCAACGACTCGCACCTGCACCTGATCCGTGGCGGGCTGAACTACAACCTTGAACTGCGCTGGGAAGGCGTGCCATCTCTGGCCGATGCGCTGCGCATGCTCAAGGACCAGGCCGACCGCACGCCCACGCCGCAATGGGTGCGCGTGGTCGGCGGCTGGAACGAATTCCAGTTCGCCGAAAAGCGCATGCCGACCCTGGAGGAACTCAATCAGGCCGCCCCGGACACGCCGGTGTTCGTGCTGCACCTGTATGACCGCGCCTTGCTCAACCGTGCCGCCCTGCGCGTGGCCGGTTACACCAAGGACACGCCGAATCCGCCGGGCGGCGAGATTGTGCGCGACAGTCACGGCAACCCCACCGGCATGCTGGTGGCGCGGCCCAACGCGATGATTCTGTATTCGACCCTGGCCAAGGGCCCGAAACTGCCGTTGGAGTACCAGGTCAACTCGACCCGTCAGTTCATGCGCGAACTCAATCGCCTGGGCCTGACCAGCGCCATCGACGCCGGCGGTGGTTTCCAGAATTACCCCGATGACTACGCGGTGATCGAGCAACTGGCCAGGGAAGAACAGTTGACGGTGCGTATCGCCTACAACCTGTTCACCCAAAAGCCCAAGGAAGAACTCAGCGACTTCAAAAACTGGACCGGCAGCGTCACCCTGCATCAGGGCGATGACTACCTGCGTCACAACGGCGCCGGCGAGATGCTGGTGTTCTCGGCGGCGGATTTCGAAGACTTCCTGGAGCCGCGTCCGGACCTGCCGTTGACCATGGAGCAGGAGCTGGAACCGGTGGTGCGCCACCTGGTGGAGCAGCGCTGGCCGTTCCGCCTGCACGCCACGTACAACGAATCCATTTCGCGCATGCTCGACGTGTTCGAGAAGGTCAACCGCGACATTCCGTTCAACGGCCTGCCGTGGTTCTTCGACCACGCCGAGACGATCACGCCGCACAACATCGAGCGCGTGCGTGCCCTGGGCGGCGGTATCGCGATCCAGGATCGCATGGCGTTCCAGGGCGAGTACTTTGTTGAGCGTTACGGCGCCAAGGCCGCCGAAGCCACGCCACCGATCAAGCGCATGCTCGCCGAAGGCGTGCCGGTGGGGGCGGGCACCGACGCCACGCGGGTGTCGAGCTACAACCCGTGGACCTCGTTGTACTGGATGGTCAGCGGCCGCACCGTCGGCGGTCTGGAGCTGCATGCCGAAGGGTTGCCGCGCCTCACCGCGCTGGAGTTGTTCACCCACGGCAGCGCGTGGTTCTCGTCGGAGCAGGGCAAGAAGGGCCAGATCAAGGTCGGCCAATTGGCTGACCTCGCCGCGCTGTCGGCGGATTTTTTCAGCGTCGATGAAGAGGCCATCAAGTGGATCGAGTCGGTGCTGACCGTGGTCGGCGGCAAGGTGGTGTACGGCGCCGGCGACTTCGACGATTACGCGCCACCGCGGGTGCCGGTTTTGCCGGACTGGTCACCGGTGGTCAAGGTGCCGGGCCACTGGCGTCCGAGCTCGCCGATGCAGGCTCAGGTTCACCACTGCAGTGGCCCCTGTGGCGTGCATTCCCATAGCCATGAGAAAGCGCGCCTTTGCAGCGTGCCGGTCAGCGACTTCCAGGGTTTCTGGGGCGCGTTCGGCTGCTCGTGCTTTGCCTTTTAAAACCCCCAAAGGAGTTAACCCATGACGTACAAACGCTTGAACAAAGACGATGCGGTCGTCCTGTTGGTCGATCACCAGACTGGCCTGATCTCTCTGGTCCAGGATTTCTCCCCCAACGAGTTCAAGAACAACGTGTTGGCCCTGGCCGACGTGGCCAAGTTCTTCAACCTGCCGACCATCCTCACCACCAGCTTTGAAAGCGGCCCCAACGGTCCTTTGGTGCCCGAGCTCAAAGAGCTGTTCCCGGACGCGCCGTACATCCCGCGCCCAGGCCAGATCAACGCGTGGGACAACGAAGACTTCGTCAAGGCCGTCAAGGCGACCGGCCGCAAGCAGATCATCATTGCCGGTGTGGTGACGGACGTGTGCGTCGCGTTCCCGACCCTGTGCGCCCTCAGCGAAGGCTTTGAAGTGTTCGTGGTCACCGACGCCTCGGGCACCTTCAACGAAACCGTGCAACAGGCCGCCTGGGCACGCATGACCGCCGCCGGCGCGCAACTGGTGAACTGGTTCTCGGTGGCCTGCGAGCTGCAGGTCGACTGGCGCAATGATATGGAAGGCCTGGCCAACCTGCTGTCGCCGCGCATTCCCAACTACCGCAACCTGATGAACAGCTACTCGGCGTTCACCGGCAAATAACCTGCTCTCAACCTGCAGGTAACCCTGTGTGGGAGGGGGGCAAGCTCCTTCCCACATTTTAGATTTGTGGTGTTGCGACCGTCCGGTTATAAAACACGCTATCGTCCACCGAGAAGCGACAATGAACCCCTTCGAAGACATGCGCCTGTTCTGCCAGGTCATGGAGTCCGGCAGCTTCACCGCCGCCGCCGAGCAACTGGGCCTGTCCAAGCAATTTGTCAGCCGCCGCCTGATCCAACTGGAAGACCGCCTCGGCGTGCGCCTGCTCAACCGCTCCACGCGACGCCTGGACGTCACGCCCCTGGGGCAGAGTTATTACGAGTCCGCCTTGCGCCTGCTCGGTGAAGTCGAGCAAGTGGAACAGGGCATCGCCGGCCAAAACAGCGAACCGCGCGGCACCATCCGCCTCAGCGCGCCTTTGTCGTTCGCCATGGCGCACCTGGGGTGCCTGTTGCCGCTGTTCCTGCAGCGCCATCCCCAGGTGTCGGTGGAAGTCGACCTCAGCGACCGTCCGGTGGATCTGATCGGCGAGGGCTACGACCTGGTGCTGCGCATCGGCACTCTGGAAGACTCCACCCTCATTGCCCGACGCATCGCCAGCGTCGAACGTGTGTATTGCGCCAGCCCCGACTACCTGGCCGCGCGAGGCACGCCGCTCAAACCCGAAGACCTCGCCGAACACGACTGCCTGCCTTACGGGCATGGGCGCCAGGTGCAATGGCGTTTCAAGGGCAAGTTGCAAGCGTTGAACGTCAGCGGCCGTATGCGCGTCAACAACGGCGAACTGCTGCGCGACACCGCCATTGCCGGCCTGGGGGTCACCTACCTGCCGACCTTCATCGTGGGCGACGCGCTGAAGGACGGTCGCCTGGTCACGCTGCTCGATGATTTCGCGCCAGAGGCGCTGACCCTGTCGGCGGTGTACCCCCAGCATCGGCAAAGTTCACGGCCGGTGCAGGCCTTGGTGGAGTTTTTGCGCGAACGCCTGGCTAGCGGCTGCTGACTGGTCTGACGGTTGCCCGTCCAGCGTCGTGGCTGTCAAGGCTGACCTTGGATAACGTTGTTTTCTGCGCGGGGCTGAGGTCTGATGAGCGCCGAAAACAGCACCTCGAAGGTTGGGCATTCATGCGGGCAGAACTTGCGCAATATGGCGGTATTACCGTGATGATTCCGGCCGCCGTGATGATTGCTGTCTGGTTATGGTATTCCACGCCGTGGGCACTTCGAGCCTGGGTTATCACGATCGGGGTTACGTATTCGATAGTGGCGGCCAGCAAGTTGCTGTTCAAAGGCTGGGGTGTGTCGTTTCAATACGCAGATATTGCGGTCATAAGCGGGCATGCCATGAACACCTGTTTAATGGTGACGGTGGCCAGCAGTCTGGCAGTGCGCCAGTTCAATTTAGCGTGGCGCTGGCCGGCGGCGTCAGTGGGGTCGCTGATCAGCGTCGGGTTCAGCGCTTATTGTGTCGCGCCTTATATACATCCGCTGAATGAAGCCCTGGCCGGTGCCGCACTGGGGACGGTGGCAGCGCTTGCCTTTCTGTGGCGCATCGACGCGGCGAACATCAAGGTGTCTCCCGCGTTCATGGGCGCTGGGCTGGTATTTTTGCTGGTCTGTGCGCTGGTGCCCAAATACAACGCCGAGCTGTTGCTCAACCGCGTTGCCCTGGGCCTTTCAGGCGCCGAGACGGCCCATCAGGCACCTGCCTGGCGCCTGGAAACCTCCCATGGCAGCGCCGCAACCCCCTGACACGCTCATGACCGCCCCTGCGTTCGACCAATATTGGCCAGCAACTCGGCGGTCTTGACCTGCATGAACTGGCTGTCGCCACGGCTCTCCACGCACAGGCACACCGACAGCGCATCACTGACCTTCAGCTTGAAACGCCAGTCGGCAAAGACCATCGACAGGCCGGCGCCGCTCTCATTGCTGTCCAGGGAATTGTCGGCGTACAGCACCTGCATGTGCTCCACGACACGGCTCGAGTTGCTCACCTCGACATGAATATTTCCCGAAGAAGGAAAGAGGCCAATACGCTCTATCAATAACTTTGACGTGTTCATGGCCGTTCCCTTGTTATTGCACTCAGGCGGCACTTTATTATGCGAAGGGGGAAAAGTACTCGAATGTTATTTTTAGTCGGGTACTGCACGGGTTGTTATTTTTTGTCTTGCGCGATAGATGGTCGATGTTTAAGGGCTGTGAGCATAATTGTCCCGTCGTTAGTTGTTGGTATTTAAATAAGGTCATCCCTTTTGCCGAAGAATAAGTGTGCGGTGCGTGGGAGGTTGCCTTGTTCAAAAACATATTGATTGTGTGCATTGGCAATATCTGCCGCAGCCCTATGGCAGAACAGTTATTGCGTGCCGCGCTGGCGTCCTCCGGGATCGCTGTGCGTTCGGCGGGTTTGGCGGCCTTGCGTGATCAGCCGCTGGAATCCACGGCCGGGCAGGTGCTGCACGAGCACGGGCATGTGCCCCAGGGGCACAGGGCACGGCAACTCAGCGCCGAGGCAGTGAGCGAAGCCGACCTGATCCTGGTGATGGAGCAGCGGCATATCGACGGCGTGCTCGACCTCGCCCCCGAGGCACGGGGCAAGGTGTTCCTGCTGGGTAAGTGGCAGCACGACCGCGAAATCACCGACCCCTATCGCCAGGGCAAGCCGGCCTTTGTGCAGACCTATGCGTTGATCGAACAGGCGGTGCAGGCCTGGGCCCAGCGTCTGGCGCGCTGAAGTTCCCTCTTTAAACGATTGCAAGGACGAAGACGCGATTTATGTATTCACCCCAGAACGCTGCTCCGGACAGTCCCCACCGTGACGAGATCGACGTGCTCGGCATGCTCGGTACCCTGATCGATCACAAATGGCTGATCGCCGGGGTTACAGGCACCTGTATGGTGATTGGCGCGGCTTACGCGATCCTGGCGGCACCGGTGTATCAGGCGAACGCGTTGATCCAGGTGGAGCCGAAGAAGAACGACATGCTCGGCTTCTCCGACGTCAGCAGCCTGCTCGGCAAGGAGTCGCCGGCGGTGACCGAGATCGAGTTGATCAAGTCGCGCACGATTATCGGCAAGACCGTTGACACACTGGCACTGGATCTAACTATCACCCCCCAGCGCTTTCCGCTGATCGGTGGCTTCCTGGCGCGGCGTTATGTGCCGGAACACGATGGCGGTATCGCGCCGCCGTTGTTCGGCTTCAGCCGCTGGTCGGCGGGGGGCGAGCGTCTGGCACTGAGTACATTGAACCTGCCGGCCGCGCTGCTCGGAACAGACCTGATGCTGGTGGCCGGTGAGGCACAGACCTACCGCTTGTTTGATGAGGACGGCCGGGAGATCGCCGCGGGTAGTGTCGGCGAGGTGTTTTCTGGCGCCGGCGTGGAGGTGCTGATCAAAGAACTGCGGGCCAACCCCGGTGCGCATTTCAAGATTGTGCGCAAGCCGCGCCTGGATGCGGTGGCTGATTATCAGGACCTGCTGACCGTGATTGAGCGCGGCAAGGAGTCCGGAATCATCAGCCTGTCTCTGGAGAGCACGCGCCCGGCTCTGGCCATTCGCACGCTCAATGAGATTTCCAACCTCTACGTGAAGCAGAACGTCGACCGCACTTCGGCCGAGGCGGCGCAGAGCCTGTCGTTCCTTAATGACCAGTTGCCCCAGGTGCGCCGCGACCTGGAGAAGGCCGAAAACGCCTTGAACCGCTTTCAGACCCGCAGCAAATCCATTGACATCAGCCTGGAGGCCAAAGCAGTGCTCGACCAGGTGGTGGCCCTGGACACAGGCATCTCCGAACTCAAGCTGCAACAGGCCGAGATGGACCGTAAGTTCACCCCCCAGCACCCGGCGTACCGCGCCCTGCTCGCCAAGCTCGCTGAGCTCAACGCCAAGCAGGCGCAAATGACCCGGCGGGTCGAAGGTTTGCCCAGTACTCAACAGGAATTGCTCAGCCTGACCCGCGACGTGCAGGTGGGCACCGAGATCTATACGCAGTTACTCAACCGCTCCCAGGAGCTGGACGTGATGCGCGCGGGCACTGTGGGCAACGTGCGCCTGATCGACAGCGCCGACGCCAATCTCAGCAAACCGGTGGCGCCGCGCAAAGCGATTGTGGTGCTGCTGGCGATGCTGCTGGGCGGCATGCTTTCGGTGGGCCTGGTGCTGGTGCGCAGCCTGCTCAATCGGGGCATGGAAAGCCCGGACGATATCGAGAAACTCGGGCTGCCGGTATACGCGTCGATTCCCTTCAGCCTGCTGCAAAAGGCGGAGGAGGCCAATGCCCTCAAACACCGCTCTGGCGCTGCGAGGTTGCTGGCGGTCAACCACCCCCATGACTTGGTGATGGAGGCCATGCGCAGCCTGCGCACCAGCTTGCACTTCGCCATGCTCGAGGCCAAAAACAACCGTTTGATGATCACCGGCCCCAGCCCCGAAGTGGGCAAGACCTTTGTTTCGGCCAACCTTGCCGCCATCGTTGCGCAGTCGGGCCAGCGGGTGCTGTTGATCGATGCCGACATGCGCAAAGGCTACTTGCACAAAATGCTTGGCCAAGCGGTGGAGGTGGGGTTGTCGGACCTGCTGGTCAAGCGCTGTGATGTGCACGAGGCGATTCACCCGACCACTGTGGAGCGTTTCGATTTCATCGGTCGCGGGCAGATTCCGCCCAACCCGTCGGAACTGCTGATGCACCCCAATTTTGCCGCATTGCTGGCGCAGGTCAGCGAGCATTACGACTTGGTAATCATCGACACGCCGCCATTGCTGGCGGTGACCGACGCCGCGATTATCGGGCGCCAGGCCGGGACCAGTCTGTTGGTGACGCGGTTCGGGGTGAACTCGGCGAAGGAAATCGAGCTGACCCTGCGCCGCTTCCATCAGAACGGTATCGAACTCAAGGGCGCAATCTTCAATGGCGTGGAAAAGCGCCGTTCCGCCAGCTACGGCTATGGCGACTACGGCTATTACAGCTACGCCTACCAGTCCGACAAGGCTTGATGAGGGTGAACAAGGTGCTTGAGATGCCCCGTTCCTTGTCGCGGCGTTTTCGCCTCAACGTGCTCAGCTACGGCTACACCCAATTGGTGACGCTGGCGGCGCAACTGGTGCTGGTGCCGTTTTTCCTGCACGCCTGGGGCACCGGGCGCTATGCCGATTGGCTGGTGCTGACCGGGATTCCGTCGATGCTCAGCCTGCTTGACCTGGGGGTGGCCCAGGCGTCAGCCACCAACGCCACGCTGCGCGCCAGCCAGGGTGATGTGCCCGGTGCGCGGCGCAGTGTGCAGACCGCATTGGCGTTCACCCTGGCGGTGGTCGCATTGGTCGTACTGTTTGCCCTGACCCTCGGCCAGTGGCTCGACTGGGTGGCGCTGCTGGGGCTCAAGACCCTGGCGCCGGAACACGCCAGCCTGGTCGTGCTGTTTATGTCCGGCTACCTGTGTACACGCCTGCTGGGCGGGCCGATCGAGGCATGGTTTCGCACCATCGACAGGACCGTCGGCGGCGTTTTTATAATGGCCAACCGCAGAACCCTGGACATTGTGCTGTCCATCGGCGTGCTGCTGCTTGGCGGCTCCGAACTGCAATTGGCCCAGGGCATGTTCTACAGTCAAATGCTGTTTCTGCTGCTGGTCACTGTGTTTGTTCGGCGCATTTCGCCCTGGCCGTTGCTGGGTTTGGCGTCGGCGTCATGGGCGGAGTTTCGCGGCATCTGGAAACCGGCGGTGGGCAGTGCGGCGATCCCCCTGGCACAGGCCATCACTCTGCAGGGCGGGCTGCAAGTGCTCAACCAGATCGCTGGCCCTGCGGTGGTGGTGGGCTACACCATGGCGCGTACCCTGATGCGCCTGATCATTCAGTTGGGTATCACCTGCAGCAACGCACTCACGCCGGAGATTTCGCGGCTGGCCGGGCGTGGGCAGTTCGACGAGGCGCGACGCTTTACCCAGCGCGCCAGCTCGAAGGTGCTGGGCCTGTGCGTGCTGGTGTATGCCGCAGGTATCGCGGCCGGACCGCAGATAATTACGCTGTGGAGCCACGGCCTGGTGCAGGTCGACCGCGTGTCGCTGGCGCTGATCGGTGCTCACACCATCCTCAACGTGGCGTGGTTCATCCTCGCGGCTGTGCTGATTTCCACCAACCGCCACACCCGCACCTCGGTGATCTATGCCTTGAGCAGCCTGGCCGCGTTGCTGCTGTGGCTGGCGGGCAAGGAGCGCATTGATCCGGTGCTGGGCGCCTCATTGTTACTGGCGTTGCCGGAGTTGGTGGTGCTGGTTTACCTGCGGCTGATGCGCGGCACTGAGGTGCACCCATGATGCTGTCCCAAGCGCGGCTGACTCTTTACTTGCCACTGAGCTTTTTTGCCTTGCCATTGGCGCTGAGCAACAACCTGTCGCAGCCATTGGCCCTGCTGCTGTTGCTGCCGTTCGTGGTGTACGCGGGCCGTGGGGTTACGCGCGCGTTACCCTTGCTGGCGTTGGTGGTGGCCTCCAGCGTATTGCAGGTGCTGGTGAGCAGCGGTGCGAAAATATCCCTGTATCAATTTCTACGCTCCGGTATTCCGTTTTTCTATTTTGTGCTGCTGTTGGCCGGCTACGCCTATGTGCAGGCCAATGTGGCGAAAATCGCCCGCGCCCATAGCCTGCGCTATCGGCAGATCATCGAGCGGATCATTTACCTCTTTGCCCTCGGCCAGTTGTTGCAGGTCAGCTTGTACGGGGTGGGCATCGACTTGACCAACGCCGCCTCCAAGTCCAGCGACGAGGTGGGACGCATCATGCTGTTCCCCACCAGTTCGGCGGTCCTGTTGTTTTTCTATGCCTGCTGCCAACGCAGGATCGGTTTGATGCTGATTCTCGCGGTCACGCTGCTGGCGGCTGGTTCCAAGACTATTCTGGCGGCCATGGCGGTGATGATCCTGTTGTCGGCGATCACCCAGCGCAAACTCAAATCCCTGGCGGTGCTGGTGGTTGCCATCGGCGCGCTCGGCACGCTGACGTTCTATGCCAGCCCCCTGGCGGTTTCGCGCTTTGCCACCTACCTGTTCGAGGAAAAGGGCGAAGACGTGACCCGTGCCTTCGAGATCGCCCATGCCAGGGAGTCGTTCCTCGACAGCCCGGCCACGGTGTTCCTCGGCAATGGCTTGGCCAAGCAATTGACCCCCGGCGTGCCGACCAATGACGAGCGCTGGTTCGAGAATTCCAAGTTCGACATCGAGAACGGTTACTGGGGCGTGACCGCCAAACTGGGGGTGGTCGGTGTAGTGCTGTTTGGCCTGCTGTTCAGCGCTTTGCCGCGCACCCCCGTGTCGCTGGCGGTGGTGGCGATTCTGCTGATTTTTTCGTTCAAGACCAGTTACCAATTCTTCACCACCTTCGATGGCAGTTATTTGCTGGTGTGGTCAATGATCATCGGCCTGCTTAATCAGGCAGCGCCGGTTCGCCAGACCTTACCCACTCCCCATTTCTTATTGAGGCAGGCTGGTTCATGAACGCATCTTCACACCCCGTCAGAGCCGGGATACTGACGTACCATTTCAGCGAGAACTTCGGTGCCGTGCTGCAAGCCTATGCGTTGCAGCGTTGGCTGCAGCAGCAGGGTTTGCAGGTGAGCCTGATCAACTACCACCCAACCTATGTGGAGGATGGTAGCGAGCTGCGTCAGGTGTTTAATCCGCGCCAGTTCAAGGCCAACCTCAAGGCGCTGTACCTCAAGGCCCTAGCGCTGAAAACCCAGGTGCTTGGGCCCAATGCGCAGTCGCGACAGTTCCAGGCGTTCAAGGCGCGCTTTCTGAATATCCAGACGCCGCGCTACGCTACCGTCGAGCAACTCAACCGCGCGGTTGCCGGCCAGCAACTGCTGGTGGCGGGCAGCGACCAGATCTGGAACCCCTCGGGCCAGACCGGCCTGGACCCCGCGTACTTTCTGGCGTTTGACTGTGATAAAGCGACTCGCCGTATCTCCTACGCGGCCAGTTTCGGCAAGGAATACCTGGAGCCCGAATACCACGCCAAAGCAGAGGGCCTGCTCAAGCAACTGTCGGCGATCAGCGTGCGCGAGGAGAGCGGGGTGGCCATCGTGCAGCAGGTCGCCGGGTTGGCCGCCGAGTGTGTGCCCGACCCGACGCTGTTGCACCGCGATTATTCGGCGCTGCTGGCCACCGCCACCCAGACCCGCAGCGGTCATGTGTTCTGCTATGCGCTGCGTACCGGTGTGGGCGTGCGAGAAGTGGCGCAGGCGTTGTCCAGCCATGTGGCCGGGCCGATTGTCTCGCCGTACAACGCGCACCGGCGCTGGCGGCAGATCGGTGAGACCGTGCAGGTGGGCCCCCAGGACTGGCTCAAGTTACTCAAGGAAAGCGCCTACGTGGTGACCAATTCCTTCCATGCCACGGTATTTGCAATCATTTTCGAGAAGCCATTTATCGCCGTGGGCCTGCCGGGCACCAAGGCGTCGCTGAATGCGCGGGTGCGCAACTTGCTGGAGAAACTGCAGTTGTCTCAACGCTTCCTGCCGGCGGACGACGCAGGCCAGGTGCAACGCCTGATCGCGGTGCCTATCGATTGGGTCGCCGTGCGCGCCCGGCGCCAGGCCTTGCAACAGGTGGGCGAACGCTACCTGTTGGAACAACTGGCGGCGATCGAGCCATGAGCGAGTTTGCGCAACTCAAGTACGTCGATACCTTGCCCCGCAGCGACAAGGCCCGGCGTCTGGTGTGGGGCCTCGTCTACCGCCTGCTGTTTCGCCCCACACCGCGCTGGACGCTGCATGGCTGGCGGCGTCTGCTGCTGCGCTGCTTTGGCGCCAAGGTCGGCGTGGGCTGCCGGATTGCGCCCACGTGCAGCATCTGGGCGCCGTGGAACCTGGAGATCGGGGATTACACCGCCATCGCCGAAGGGGTCGATGTATACGCCATGGCGCGGATCACCCTGGGCTCCAAAGTTACCATCAGCCAACGCAGTTTCCTTTGCACCGGCACCCATGACACTCGCAGCCTGCTGCGGCCACTGGTGACGCGAGAGATCGTGATCAAGGACCACGTATGGGTCGCCGCCGAAGCGTTCATTCACCCAGGCTGTGTGCTGGAAGAAGGCTGTGTGGTGGGCGCGCGGTCGGTGGTCACGGCCGACCTACCGGCCTGGATGATTTGCGTCGGTGCGCCGTGCCGCCCCCTCAAACCGAGAGACATCGCACTATGAAAAAGGTGAAACGCATGATGGATAAGGCATGGAAGTTGATGTTGTTCGTCAGCGAGTTTTTCCGCGACATGCTCACGTTTATTCGCCATAACGGCTATTCGCCGTTGGAAAGCCGCAACAAGAAGCTGTTCTACAAGATCCTCATCGAAACCCACACCGTGGAAAAAGGCCTGTCCCTCAAAGAACCCAAACCGCTGTTCGGCAAGGACAAGATCAACGGCATCATCCACATGCTCAACGAGTACGACCGCAGCTATTCGGCGTTGCCGCTGGAGATGGCCCTCGGCGCGTTCCAGGGCTACCTCGACCTGCACCGCACCCTGGGCGTGAGCGATGACTTTGTGTTCTACCTGGATGCCTACGTGGAGCACCTCAAGCGCGACGGGACGGCGGGCACCGGCGGTATCAAGCGTGCCGCGCCATGGTTGGGCAACGGCGGGCTGGACGCCAAGGCGTTCCTGCAATCGCGCTCCAGTTGCCGCATGTTCCAGGCCGGCACGATCGACCGCGACGTGCTCACCTCGCTGGTGGAACTGGCGCAGTCGTCACCGTCCCAGTGCAACCGCCAATCGTCGCGGGTGCATGTGTATCAGGACCGCGCCGTGATCGCGCAGTTGCTTGAGCTGCAAGGCGGTTCGCGGGGCTTTGCGCAGTCGGTGGACAACCTGTTTGTGGTGACCTCGGAAGTCACTGCGTGGGGCGGCGCCGGGCAGCGCAACCAGCTTTACGTGGACGGCGCCTTGTTTTCCATGGGCCTGTTGCTGGCCTGCCATGCCAATGGTCTGGGTGCGTGCCCACTGAACCTGGCGATCCTCAATACGGTGGAAAAGAAAATCCGCAGCCTCGGCGCTATCCCGGCCAGCGAGCGGCTGATCATGATGATTGCCGCGGGGGTGCCCCTGGAAAGCCACTTTCGCGCGGCGCGTTCACCGCGCAGGCTGACCGCCGAAGTCCTGCAATTGCATGGTGTTTGAGATGAAACGCGAAACCATCACCGTGATCATCCTCACCTACAACGAAAGCCTGCACATCGCCCGTGCTATCGAGTCGGCGCGAGCCTTCAGCGACGAGGTGCTGGTGGTCGATTCGTTCTCCAGCGACGACACCTGCGACATCGCCCGGCGCCACGGCGCCTGGGTGGTGCAGCACGCGTTCGTTAACCAGGCCAAGCAGTTCCAATGGGCGTTGGACCATTTGCCGATCACCGGCAACTGGACCATGCGCCTGGACGCCGATGAAATCATCGAGGCCGACCTGGCCGCCGCCATCAATACCCGGCTGCCCACCCTGGCCAGGGATATCACCGGTATCAACTTCAAGCGCAAGCATATTTTCATGGGGCGCTGGGTGCGTCATGGCGGCCGCTACCCGTTAAAAATGCTGCGGCTGTGGCGCACCGGACAGGGCCGTATCGAGGACCGCTGGATGGACGAGCACATCTCGGTGGCCGAGGGGCGCACCATCACGCTGGAAGGCGGGTTTGCCGACCACAACCTGCATGACTTGACCTTTTTCACCCACAAGCACAACGGCTACGCCACCCGTGAAGCCATTGAAATATTGAACGCGCGCTTGGGGTTGTTTGCGATACGCGACGACTTGCACGCCGGGCAGAGTTCGTTCCAGGCCAGGGCCAAGCGTCTGGTGAAGAACCGCCTGTATAACCGCGTGCCGTTCACCCTGAGTTCCACCGCGTATTTTTTGTGGCGCTACATCGTCCAGCTGGGGTTTCTCGATGGCCGCAGCGGTCTGGTGTACCACCTGTTGCAGGGCTATTGGTACCGCTTTCTGGTGGGCGCCAAGGTGCTGGAGCTGGAAACCGCCATTGCGCATTTAAACGATAAGGAAGCCATTGTCCGGGAACTTTCAAAGTTGACCGGACATAACTTGAACCTGCCCACCACGAAGTAACCGAGCGTTTTCAACAAACACCCCAGTGTGGGTGTCGGCTTTCGCTCGCCTGAAAATTGGGAGACTGACATGAACAAAGTTGCGCTGATCACCGGTATCACCGGTCAGGATGGCTCTTACCTGGCGGAGCTATTGCTGGAAAAAGGCTACACCGTACACGGCCTCAAGCGACGTTCGTCGTCGTTCAATACCCAACGCATCGACCACATTTACCAGGACCCCCAGGCCCCGCATAAACACCTGATCCTGCACTACGGCGACCTGGCGGATTCGTCGAACCTGACGCGCATCATCCAGCAGATCCAACCCGACGAAATCTACAACCTCGGCGCCCAATCCCACGTTGCCGTGAGTTTTGATTCGCCGGAATACACCGCCGATGTGGATGCCCTGGGTGCCTTGCGCATCCTTGAGGCCATTCGCCTGCTGGGCCTGGAAAAGAAGACGCGCTTCTACCAGGCGTCCACGTCCGAGTTGTATGGGCTGGTGCAGGAAACCCCGCAGAAGGAAACCACGCCGTTCTATCCGCGCTCGCCCTACGCGGTGGCCAAGCTGTACGCCTATTGGATCACCGTGAACTTCCGTGAAGCCTATGGGATGTACGCGTGCAACGGCATCCTGTTCAACCACGAATCACCGCGTCGCGGTGAAACCTTTGTGACCCGCAAGATCACCCGCGCCCTGAGCAACATCGCCATGGGCCTGGAGCAATGCCTGTACATGGGCAACATGGACGCACTGCGCGACTGGGGCCATGCCAAGGACTACGTGCGCATGCAGTGGATGATGCTGCAACAGGACACCCCAGAGGACTTCGTGATCGCCACCGGCGTGCAGTATTCGGTGCGCGAGTTCATTCGTTGGTCGGCGGCGGAACTGGGTGTGCGTTTGCGCTTTGTCGGCGAAGGCGTGGAGGAGGTGGCGGTGGTCGAGCACATCGACGGCGACCTGGCGCCGGGCATTCTGGTGGGCGACGTGATTGTGCGCGTAGATCCTCGGTATTTCCGCCCGGCGGAGGTGGAGACGCTGTTGGGCGACCCGTCCAAGGCCAAGCGCGTGCTCGGTTGGGTGCCCGAAATCAGCGCCCAGCAGATGTGTGCGGAGATGGTCCGCGAAGACTTGAAGATCGCTCAGCGTCATGCCTTGTTGCGCCTGCATGGCCACGATGCCCCCATTGCCGTGGAGAACTGAGCATGGCTCGTGATTTAGATGCGCAGATATTTGTTGCCGGCCATCGCGGCATGGTCGGTTCGGCCATCGTGCGGCGTCTGTGGGCCCTGGGCTATACGCAGGTCCTCACGGCGGGGCGCGATGAGCTGGACCTGCTGGACCCCGCGGCGGTGCAGGCGTACTTCGCCAGGCACCGTATCGACCAGGTGTACCTGGCCGCCGCCAAGGTCGGCGGTATTCACGCCAATGCCACCTACCCGGCGGATTTCATTTACCAGAACCTGATGATCCAGGCCAACGTGATCCATGCGGCCCACAGCCACGGCGTGGAAAAGCTGCTGTTCCTGGGCTCGTCGTGCATCTACCCGGTGCATGCACCGCAACCGATGATCGAAGCGGTGTTGCTTGATGGAGCGTTGGAGCCCACCAACGAACCCTACGCCGTGGCCAAGATCGCCGGGATCAAGTTGTGCGAAAGCTACAACCGCCAGCATGGCCGCGATTATCGCAGCGTCATGCCCACCAACCTGTACGGCCCCGGCGATAACTATCACCCGCAGAACAGCCATGTGATCGCAGCGTTACTGCGCCGCTTTCATGAGGCCACGCGGCGGGGCGATGACGAGGTGGTGATCTGGGGCAGCGGCAAGCCTCGGCGTGAATTCCTGCACGTGGACGACATGGCGGCCGCCAGCGTCCACGTGATGGAACTGAGTCCGCAGCGCTACCGCGAACAGACCCAGCCGATGTGCTCGCACCTGAACGTCGGCACCGGTGTGGATTGCACCATTGCCGAGTTGGCCCAGGCGTTGGTGCGGGTTACGGGCTTCAAGGGGCGCTTGCGCTTTGATGGCGACAAGCCCGACGGCGCACCGCGTAAATTGCTTGATGTGAGCCGCATCAATGCCCTGGGCTGGGAAGCCTACGTGCCCCTGGAAGAAGGCTTGCGCGATGCCTATAACGCCTACCTCGCGGCCCTCGAACAGCCTCGGGGCCAGTGATGAAGATCCTTCTCTATGGCATCAATTACAGCCCGGAGCTGACCGGCATCGGCAAGTACAGCGGTGAGCAGGCGCGCTGGCTGGCGCGCCAGGGGCATGCGGTGCGGGTGGTAACGGCGCCGCCGTATTACCCGCACTGGCAGGTGGGCGAGGGGTATTCAGCGTGGCGCTATCGCACCGAACAGGATGACGGCGTGACGGTGATCCGTTGCCCGCTGTATGTGCCGCGCCAACCCTCGGCGCTGACCCGTGTGCTGCACCTCTCAAGCTTTGCTGCCAGCTCGTTGCTGGCGGTGCTCGGGCAAGTGCGCTGGAAGCCGGATCTTGTGATCCTGGTGGTGCCCACGCTGTTTTGTGCGCCGCAGGCGCTGTTGCTGGCCAGGTTGTGTGGGGCGCGGTCGGTGCTGCATATCCAGGACTATGAAGTGGACGCTATGTTCGGTCTGGGCATCGGCGCTGGTTCGCGGCTGCGGCGCCTGGCGTTGGCGCTCGAACGTTGGCTGTTGCGCCGCTTTGACCGGGTCTCGACGATCTCCAGCGGCATGCTCGACAAAGCGCGTGACAAAGGCGTGCACAGCAAGCGCTTGCTGTTCTTCCCCAATTGGTCGGAGACCGCGCGCTTTCGCCAGGTGCCGCGCAACCTTGCGCTGTTGCAGCGCCTGGGGGTGGCGCCCGGCACGCGGGTGTTGTTGTACGCGGGCAACATCGGCGAGAAGCAGGGCCTGGAGCTGATTCTCGATGCCGCCAAGGCCCACCTCCATCGCCTGGAATTGGTGTTTTTGATCGTCGGCCAGGGCACCGGCAAGGCGCGTTTGCTCGAACGGGTAAACCGCGACGGCCTGCGCAATGTGTTGTTCGCGCCGTTGCAGGCCTATGAAGATTTGCCGGCACTGCTGGCCTCGGTGGATGGGCACTTGGTGATCCAGAAACGCGGGGTGGCGGATTCGGTGTTGCCTTCCAAGCTGACCAACATCCTGGCGGTGGGCGGCCACGCCATTATCACCGCCGACCCCGACACCACGCTCGGCCGCCTGTGCAGCGAGCATCCGGGGATTGCGGTGTTGGTTGAACCGGAGTCCGTCGCGGCACTCAACGCCGGGATCGAGCGGGTACTGGCGTTGCCCGCGCGCAACGAGGTGGCGTTGAACTACGCCAGGGAGTTCCTTGACAAGGAGCGCATTCTGCAACGTTTCATGGCACAGGTTTGACCGCTATGTGGCTTGATTTACCGACTTTCAAGACCGTCGTGGCGTCGACGCCCCTGGTGGCGATCGACCTGGTGGTGCGCAACGGCCGTGGCGAGACGTTGCTCGGCTTGCGGGTCAACCGACCGGCGTATGGTTTCTGGTTTGTGCCTGGCGGGCGCATCCAGAAAAACGAAAGCCTCGACGCGGCCTTCCGACGTATCACCCGCGACGAATTGGGGCGTGCCTTCGAACGCGGCCAGGCGCGGCTGCTGGGGGTGTATGAGCACTTCTACGACGACAGCGTGTTTGCCAACGCCGGGGCCGGGCCGGACACCCACTACGTGGTGCTTGGCTATTGCCTGGAGCTGGCCGACGACCTGCCGCTGCAACCGCCGACCGAACAACATCAGCAGTATCGCTGGTGGCCCCAGGATGAACTGCGCATCAGCCCGCGGGTGCATGAAAACACCCGCGCCTATTTCTGAATCGCTCTTCCAAGGATGCTCTCATGTTATTACCCGTGATCATGGCAGGCGGTTCGGGATCGCGCCTGTGGCCGCTGTCGCGGCAACTGAACCCCAAGCAGTTCCTGCGCCTGACCGATGCGCACCTGTCGATGCTGCAGCAGACCATCACCCGGCTGAGCGGTGCAAATGTCGCGTTGCCGTTATTGATCTGCAACGAGCAACACCGCTTCCTGGTGGCCGAGCAATTGCGCCAACTGGGCATGGAACAGGCGAGCATCCTGCTCGAACCGACAGGACGCAACACCGCGCCGGCTATCGCGCTGGCGGCGTGCAAGGCGGTGGCCGACCATCAGGACCCGATCCTGCTGGTGCTGGCGGCGGACCACCTGATCGAGGACATCCCGGCGTTTCATGCCAGCCTGGAAGTCGCCTTGCCCCACGCCCGGCAGGGCAAGCTGGTGACCTTTGGTATCACCCCCACCAGTGCCCACATCGGTTACGGTTATATCGAACAAGGGTTGGCGGTGGGCGAGGGCGGTTACCGGGTCAAGCGATTTGTGGAGAAGCCCGATGCGGCCACCGCTGCCGCGTATGTGGCCAGCGGCGCCTATTACTGGAACAGCGGCATGTTCATGTTCCGCGCCAGCCGTTACCTGGCCGAGCTGGAGCGCTTTCAACCGACGATTCTTGAAGCCTGTCGCGTGGCGCTGGAGGGTGGCAGCAGTGATCAGCCGTTTATCCGCGTGCACGCCGCCACCTTTGCCGCCTGCCCGGACGACTCCATCGACTATGCCGTGATGGAAAAAACCACCGACGCGGTGATGGTGCCGCTGGACGCCGGTTGGAGTGATATCGGTTCCTGGTCGGCGCTGTGGGAGGCCAGCGAGAAAGACGCCAGCGGCAATGTCATCCGCGGCGATGGCCTGGCCCTGGACACCCGCGATACCTACGTGCATGCCGACAGCCGCCTGGTGGCCACCGTGGGGGTACACGACCTGATCATTGTCGAAACCAAAGACGCGGTGCTGGTGGCCCACAAGGATCAGGTGCAGCAGGTCAAGGGCATTGTCGATCAGCTCAAACAGGCGGGGCGGCATGAGCACCTCAACCACCGTGAGGTGTATCGGCCCTGGGGCATGTATGACTCGGTGGACAACGGCCTGCGTTACCAGGTCAAGCGCATCACGGTGAAGCCGGGGGCCAAACTCTCGGTGCAGATGCATCACCACCGCGCCGAGCACTGGATCGTGGTCAGCGGCACCGCCAAAGTCACCAATGGCGAACAGACCTACCTGGTGGCGGAAAACCAGTCGACCTATATCCCCATCGGCCAGGTGCACGCCCTGGAAAATCCGGGAGTGATTGCGTTGGAGTTAATCGAAGTGCAGTCGGGCTCTTATCTGGGCGAAGACGATATCGTGCGCTTCGAGGATAAGTATGGTCGGGCCTGAAGTTTCCCGACAATTAATAACGTTTTAAATAACGGTTATGGGAGCAACGCATGGCCGGCCGGGGGCTTTGTCGGCAAAACGTTATTTTCAACTAAGCAGGTTAATTGTTATCCGTCTGGTGCGTTGTTTAGCGGGATGGCACTATCGGTTTGCCCACTCATTGGCAATAAGGAGTCTGAGATGAGAACACCACTGGCTATTATTGTATTCAGTGTCTTGAGTACGTCTGCCCACGCGGCCGAGTTACCGCTGGGGCTGGGCACTGCGGTGGTCGGGTCGGTGACGGTAGGCGAAACCCTGCTGGTCGCCAGTGCCCTCATCGCCGGCGCTGCCGCGGCGTCGAGCAGCGGCGGCAGCTCCAATGGCGGCAATACCACAGGTACCACCGGCACAACCGGGACCACGAGTACCAGCAACTAGCCGTAAATCTTCCGCTTTCAGACCACCTGGCAACCCCGTCCAAGTGGTCTTTTTTTCTTGTCGTCTATTGCGAGTGTGCTCACACGATGAAGCGTATGTTTTCTATGGCCGTGGTGGTCGCCGCCTTAGTGCAAGGTTGTATGTTTGCGCCGGGCCAATATATGAACACGGCGGCCTTGACCGAGGAGGGTGGGGCGCAAGACAGTCGTGTGGAGTTAATTCCGATCACTCCCAAGTTATTGGCCATGGACGCTGCGACGCAAGTGCCTTATTCCATTGCGGCGCCCTTGTTGAATTATAAGCCGGGGCCTTATCTGATCGGTCCCAATGACGCGTTGTATATCACTGTATGGGATCACCCTGAGCTGACCGCGCCGTCGGGGCCACAACAACAGATCGATGCCAACGGCCGTTTGGTCAGCCCCGAGGGCAATCTGTTTTACCCCTATGTGGGCGAATTGGTCGCCAAGGGCCGCTCCATTGAAGCGCTGCGCAGCGAGATCACCGACAAGCTGCGCCAGTACATCGACAACCCTCAGGTGGATGTCAGTGTGTTGCGCTTTGCCAGCCAGAAAGTGGTGATCAGCGGCGCGGTGGTCAAGGCCGGTCCCGTACCGATCACCACCATCGCCATGAACGTCAGCGAGGCCTTGGGTGTGGCCGGTATCGACCCAATCAATGCCGACCTGTCGAACCTGACGCTCACCCGTGACGGCAAGCGCTACACCCTTGATCTGGACACCCTCAACCTGGACGCATCGCGCTTGAACGAGGTGTACCTCAAGGACGGTGACCAGTTGTACCTGGCCTACAACGACCGCAAGCGCATCTATGTGATGGGGGAGGTCATGCAGCCCCGCGCCCTGAGCTTCAAGACGCGCAGCATGAACCTGTCCGATGTACTGGGCTCGGTCGGCGGCGTGAACCAGAACACCTCCAACGCCGACGCCATTTACGTGATTCGCGGTGCGCAGAACATCGCGGTTGAACCGGCCAAAGTGTTCCAGCTGCAAGCCACCTCGCCGTCGGCCATGGCCCTGGCCACACGGTTTGATGTGCAGCCTCAGGATGTGGTGTTTGTCGGACCCGCCAATATCACGCGCTGGAACCGTGTGATCAGCCAGTTGATGCCCTCTGCGTCGATCATTGGCATCGGTGCGTCCACCCAGAACAACCTGAGCGAAGCCAGCAGCCGATAGGGTGGAACCTGCGTGAACACTCTTAAGATCGCCGCCTGCGTGGGCGTCGCGTGCCTGCTGGCCGGCTGTAACCCATTGATGCAGGCCTCCCTGGACACCTTCAAAGCGGCCGTGGTCGGGCCGGCGCCGCTGGCGTTGACCAGGGCCCAGGTGGACGCGGTGCCGTTCCCCCAGATCAAAGTCACCACGGTGTCCAGCGAAGGGGTGATGGCGCTGATTCGCCAACGTGGCGACCTGCAATTCTGGGTGGCCTCCGGCAAGCAGGTGCTGTTGTTGCGCAACGGTCTGGTGGTGCGCACGGTGGGCTTGGGCGCTGACCTTGATGGCACCCGTTGGCAAGGCCAGTCGCCGTTCCAGCAAGGCTTGCACCGGCTGCCGCAGGGTTATCGCAGCACCCGCCAGATCGACCTGGTGGGCGGTTATCAGCTGGGCATCGACGTCACCAGCCGTATAACGCGCAAGGGCATCGAGACCGTCGAGATTCTCGACAAAGCCTATGCCTTGCTGCGGGTCGACGAAGACATCGAAGTGGGCGACTTTCGGGCGCGTAACCGTTACTGGGTCGACCCCAACGACGGGTTTATCGTGCAAAGCGAGCAACACCTGACGCCCCGCCTGACGCTGACCATCACCCAACTGCAACCGACCCGCAAGGACGCGCCATGAGTGTTCGACGAGTTGGCGCGCTGCTGCTGTTTTGCGGCTGCGCCAGTGTGTGCCAGGCCGCGATGACGGTCAGTGGCGAAGTGCGCAACCCAGGGCCGGTCCCGTTGCACAGCGGAGCGCGCCTGCTTGACGTTATCACCGCCGCGCAACCGGACGCCCAAGGCTATTGGCTGGGCGCGGCCTGGCTGCGCCAAGGGTTGCTGATGCAGCAGACCCGGCTCAAGGCCGGTGTGTTATTTGACCTTGACGTGCTGCACCAGGCTGCTTTGGCGGCGGGGCGCGAGGCGCGTGCACGAGCGGCGGCCAGGCTTTATCAGCAGGTGCTGGTCTTGCCGGTTACCGGTCGTCAGGTGGCGATGCTCGACCCGGTGGCGGTGGAGGTGGGGTTTGCGCCCAACCCGTTGGTCGATGACGGCGACCGCCTGGTCTACCCGCCCAGGCCCGCGCGCGTACAGGTGCTGGGCGCGGTGGCCGCACCGTGCAGCCTGCCATTCACGCCGCTGCAGCCGGCACGTGCTTACCTCGACGCCTGCCCGCCATCGGCCCAGGCGGATGTCGATTACCTGTGGCTGATCCAGCCCGACGGCGCCGTCACGCGCCTGGGCATCGCCGCGTGGAACCGCGAAGACGGCGCGCCGCCCGCGCCTGGCAGCACCTTGCTGGTGCCGATCCGCAACGACGATCTGGACCCACCCACCCCGGAACTGAATCAGCAACTGGCCGAGTTTCTGGCCACCCAACCCCAGGCCGAGGTCACGCCTTGAAATTATGTCTTGCGGCTGTGCTGCTGGTGCCCTGTGGCGTCGCGCATGGCGAACCGCGTTATACCCAGAGTGATTTTGGCGGCGTGGGGCTGCTGCAAACCCCCACTGCCCGCATGGCGCCGGCCGGTGAATTCAGCGTGAATGCCAACCGCACCGAGCCTTACAGCCGTTACAGTTTTTCCGCACAACCGCTGGACTGGCTCGAGGGCACCTTTCGCTACACCGCGATCACCAACCGCCCCTATGGCGCCGAGTCGTTCAGCGGTGGCCAGAGCTACAAGGACAAGGCCGTCGACGCCAAAGTCCGCCTGTATCCGGAAAGCCACTGGCTGCCCGCCGTGGCGCTGGGGTTTATGGACCTGGGCGGCACCGGGCTGTTTTCCAGCGAGTACCTGGTGGCCAACAAGCGTTATGGCGATGTGGATTTCAGCGCCGGTATTGCCTGGGGTTACCTCGGCAGCCGTGGCGACCTCGGCAACCCGCTGGGGGCCGTGGATAACCGCTTCAATGAGCGCCCCACCGCCGAGGGTTCCGGGGACTTTTCCAATGGCTATTTTCGCGGCAGGCCAGCGCTGTTCGGCGGCATCGCCTACCAGACGCCGTGGGCGCCGTTGAGCCTCAAGCTGGAATACGAGGGCAATGACTACCGGCACGAACCGCGCGCTAACAATCAGCGCCAGGATTCGCCGATCAACCTGGGCCTGGTCTACAAAGTGGCGGATTCGGTGGACGTGAGCGCGGCCTGGGAGCGTGGTAACACCGCGATGTTCGGCATCACCCTGCATACCAATTTCGTCAGCCGCAAAGCCCCGGTAAAGAGCTACGACCCGCCGGCGCCCAAACTGCCGGCAGAGGCGCCGCAGACACCGCTGGACCAGGTGGACTGGGCCGCCGTGTCCAAGCAATTGCACGACAACGCCGGCTACAACGTGCAGCGCATTACGCGGCGCGGGCCCGAGCTGCTGGTGTATGGCGAACAGCAGCGCTACTTCTACAGTGCCAAGGCAGTGGGGCGCGCCAGTCGGATCCTCGACGGCAGCGTGAACGATCAGATCGATTGGTTCACCTTGGTCAACGAGCGCTACGCCATGCCGATCGAAGAAACCAGCGTGCCGCGCCAGACGTTCCGTGAGGTGGTGAACCACCGTGAAGACCTGCAGGACCTGCACCGCCAGGTCGAGGTCAACCGCGCCAGCGATCGCTCGCAAACGCTGCTTTATAGCGCGCCACCCAAGCCCTTCAGCTATGGCGTGGGCCTGGGCTACAAGCAGAACGTCGGCGGCCCGGATGGTTTGCTGTACCAGATTTCCGCCGACCTTGACGCCGAATACCGCTTCACCCGCAACACGTGGTGGAGCGGCCTGCTCAGCATCAACCTGCTCAATAACTACGACGGTTTTACCTACGACGCGCCGAGCGGCCTGCCGCGCGTGCGCACTGACCTGCGCCAGTACATGACTGCCTCCGATGTGACCCTGCCGACCTTCCAGCTCAACCACGCGGTACAGCTGGATCAGGACCTGTACGGCATGGTTTACGGTGGGTTGCTTGAGTCGATGTACGCCGGTGTCGGCAGTGAAGTGCTGTACCGCCCGATGGGCCAGCGCTGGGCATTGGGTGCCGACCTGAACTACGTACGCCAGCGTGGTTTCGAGCAGGATTTCAGCTTGCGCGATTACCGCACCGTCACCGGGCATATCACCGGCTATACCGACTTGCCGTTCAACCTGCAGGGCGCCTTGAGTGTCGGCCGCTACCTGGCCCGGGACTGGGGCGCGACCCTGGACCTGTCGCGCGAATTCAGCAACGGCGTGCGCGTGGGAGCCTGGATCACCCGCACCAGCGCATCTGCTGAACAGTATGGCGAAGGCAGCTTCGACAAAGGCTTGTACCTGTCCATTCCGTTCGATGAGTTGATGAGCCTGTCGACGATGCGCCGCGCCAACCTGGTGTGGGCGCCGCTGACCCGCGACGGCGGTGCGCGGTTGAATCGCGCCTATTCACTGCATGCGATGACCGACGGGCGTGACAGTGATCTGTTCTACAAGAACTTCGACAAGATCACGCAGTAACACGGTGGCCAATGTGGGGCAGGGCAGCCGGCTCCCACATTGGGTCTGCGTGGAGATGGGCTCAGTAGATATCTTTGGAAAGCAGCGTGAACGGCGTCTTCAGCAGGATCTTGATGTCCAGCCACAGCGACCAGGTGTTGATGTAACGCAGGTCAATGTCGACGCGCTGCTGCATCTTCTCCAGTGTCTCGGTCTCGCCCCGGCAGCCATTGACCTGGGCCAGGCCGGTGATGCCGGGTTTGATCCGGTGGCGGGCCATGTAGGCGCGGATTTTCCCCGTGTAGTAATCGTTGTGTGCAATGGCGTGAGGCCGCGGGCCCACAAGGGCCATGTGCCCTTGCAACACATTGAACAACTGGGGCAACTCATCGATGGAGGTGCGTCGCAGAAACCGGCCCACCGGGGTGATGCGTGAATCATTGCGGCTGGCCTGGCGCACCTCATGGCCGTCATGCACGCGCATCGAGCGGAATTTCCAGACCTTGATCACCTCGCCGTTCCAGCCGTGGCGGTCCTGCTTGAAGATCACCGGGCCGGGAGACGTCAGCTTGATCAGCACGGCGCACAACAGCAACAACGGGCTCAACACGATGATCGCCAGCAATGCCAGGCTTTTGTCCAGCAACGCCTTGCTCAAGGCGGCGGTGGGGCGGCTGGTCAGCGGGCTTTCATTGAGGAAGATCGCCGGCAGACCGTCCACTTCGGCCACGCAGTGGTTGAGCAGCAGCATGTTATTGAGATCGGGCACCCAGATCACGTCGACGCTGATGTCCAGCAGGTTGAGGTACAACGTCTCAATGTGGGTGGCCTCCTGCAGCGAATGGGTGATGTAGAGCCGACGAATACCGTGTTGCCGGATCAACTGTGGCAATTGCGGCAGTTCGCCGAGGATCTGCGGTTGTGCGCCGTCAGCGGCGTCGACGTTGCTGCCGACGAGCCCAACCAACGGCGAGCGCTTTTGCCGCGAGAGGGTACGGGCCAAGTCGACGGCCAGTTTGCCGGTTCCCACAATTAATGACTTATGCCGTTCATGCAGTTGGCGGTGGTAATACCGGGACAGGCTGTGCAAAGGAATATAAAACAGCGCCAATAAGGGATAACTGATCGCGACCCAGAGCAATAATGTTTCCAACGGGAATAATGAACTTGCCTGGCACGCGACGCCCACCATATACACGATGCCGACGGTCAGCAGCCAGCCCAAAAACAGGCGTCCCAGGCCCACGGCATAATCATCTTTTTTACTATAGACATCACACAGGCTATACGCGGGAAGCGAGGCCAGTATCGTAAACGCGGCCAGCACTCGATAGTGGTATTCAAGTTGTCCTGTCTTTAAAAATACCAACATAAACAGCGCTGCAACGACCAGGCCCGACGCCAGCGTCCACTGGCCCCAAAACGTTAAGCCCTTGGGGGTCAGGTGGCGATGCATTCTAGTATTGTTCAGCATAGTTCTGCTCCCGGTGGTGACCACGCACGTAGTGGCAGGGTTAATAAAGTCTCGGTATGACCGAACTCAAACGACAGGCACGCGCGAGCGCGTACCCATGGATAGTAATGAACGGTCGGGGGCATTGGCTGACGACTTATAACAAGGTGCGCGCCATATTGTTATAAAGAGGGTGTTATAAAAGGGCAGTTATAAGAGAGTTTTAATAGGCAGTGTGAATGATAAAGTCTGATCTTTTTATTATCTCAACGACGCGCCTGGCTTAACTCAAGCGGTTTTTTGATTTTTTGTGTAAGGCAGTATCCGCGATTTCTGACTGCGCGAAACAAACGCTCGCCTGCATTGGCGCGCTTGAACTTTTCCTGCAAGCGGCTGAGGCACATCTCGAGGCCGCGATAGTGGTCCGGTTCGCGTCCTATATTGCGGATCAATTCTTCTTTGCTGACCACGCGCTCTTCGTGATGCAGCATTTTTTTAATCAACGCAGACTCAATGGCGGTTAACGAAATCCGCAGCCCGCCTTTGACCAGCGTTCGATCATGTTGCGTGAGCAACCAAAAGTCTTGGGGATGCGGTTGCGGTCTGTCGCCGGTCATATCCGCGTAAGCGGTATGGTTTTGCGGCGCATGCTCGGCGATCCGGGAGGCTTGTGGTGCGGCGTTAAACGGTTGTGATGGCAGGGTGAGGGTGTGGGCGGTCACGTTTAAATCGTAGTGGAACGTCTCTGCATTGGGCGTGAAGTCCTGCAGTGCGATCGCCGCATGTGTGGGCGTGAAGGCGTATTTGTTGAGAGAGCTCATAGTGTCCACCAAATTCAGGAAGATGCAGTTCTTTAAAAACGGTCAGCAGGCGAGTAGTAGCCACCCTGAAAATATTCGAATGGAAGGCTTTTTGCCATCATTGCGCTATCGGAAAATTCAACATGGTCGGCGATGAAACCCACCCGTGTTGCACTGATCAGCTCCAGCATGCGGTCGTAGAGCCGATTGAAGAGGTCCGAACGTGTGTTGAGGCTCAGCCGAAGGGCGGAATCCGGGAATGGCATTTTTATGTAGTCGTAGAGTTTCAGGTCGATCAGCAGATCGCCTGGTTTTGTATCGAGCGTGTAGTTGTTGTAGGCCAGCCTGATACCGTTATGGTCTTTGAGTTTGTACAGCTGACGTACCATGGCCCTGCGCTCTGCGGGCCCCGGCAGGGCATCCAGTGGGTTGTAGAGGCTCAACATGAGAGACCGCCCATGGGCGTCCATGGTGTGGGCCAGGTCAAGGATGTCCTTGATGAGGATGTCGTTCATCAACACGCACTGGTCTATGTTCAGAACACTGTGGCTGGCCGTTCCAAGATGCGGGAGCGACGGCAGCATGCGTTGCAGCGCAGCGCTGTAGGCCGCGTTCAGTTGCTCACGGGTGCCGGTGCCCAACACGCGTATTTCGCGGCCCCATAAAGCATGGCTGCGCTCGACGATCGCCTGGCGGGCCAGCGCCAGGCCCGCAACGGGCCCAGGTGAAAGTTGCTCGTTATTCACGGCTCGACCTCTCCTTGATGGGGTGGAAATGACTGGCGCAAATAAGGGCGCGGCTGAGCTTGTACCCATAGCCGCGGATGTTCTGGATGATGTTCTCGCCGTAGTGCGCCTTGATTTTACCGCGCAAGCGACTGATGGACTTTTCCAGGGCTCTGGAGTCGTAGTATTTAGTATTAAGCCCCATGACTGCGGCAATTTCATTGTGACTAAGCAGTCTGTTCTGGATAAGCGCTTCCAGTACTTTCATTTCGACGAATGATATTTCCAGCTTTTTGCTGTCGCCATAAATGCACATGCGGTCCTGGTCTAACACCAGTGCGTAGTGAGGGGGCTGCGTACTTTCAGACAGGAAGGTATCGAACAGGCTGAGTGTGTTTTCAGGGGAGGTTTCTACCACCTTGATGCAATAGTCCGCACCGGCCAAGTAGTATTTTGTTTTGCTCAGTGTGGACGCAAATGTCACGACCACAATTATCGTGCAGTGCGGATTTTCCTGGCGGGCTTTTCTTATGATGTCCAGGGTTTGATGGCTGGCAGAAGGTGTGTCGATTTCTATAATAATCGCACGGTAGTTTCCGTGCTTTTCTTTGGCGTCAATTAGTTGTCCGTAGCAGCGTGTATCGACTTTTAAATGATTCGGCACAGTGCGAACTATCAGCGCCCGGAAGTCGTCCGATTTCGATTGAGTCCGTGCAATAGCGAGGACATTGGAAAAATGCATCACCTACTCCCTTTTCTGGCATGCAAAGCCGTCGGTTCAATCGCTGCTAGCATTTAGATACTAATCGAATTGAATACGGTCAAACGTGACAAATTTTAACATTCACCACATTATTTTTGCGGGCCGTGCGAGGAAGTAAGCGGTTGTTGTACGGGGCTTTACCTGAACTTACACATAGGCTAGTGCAAATTCTAAGTGCTGGTTAAGTATTTTAGCCCCAACGATTTTTTTGAGCCGGGCAAGGTTAAAGCCTTGCCCGTTTATGAGCGGGATGTGAGGCCATGCGGGGCATTCGAGATCGGCTTGTCAGGTCAGCTCCTCTGCCCGCAACTGCGCACCCATGTCATCGCAGCTCAGCGCCCAGTCGGTCAGCCATTGCGGCATCGACGGTGATGCCTCGGCCAGTCCCAATTCCCGTACAAACTCGGCAGGGGGCAGGGTGCCCTTGGCCGAGCGGAACAGCCCGCGCATCACAACCACGCCGACGACGCGACCGCGACTGACAAACCGGTGCTCCATCAGGGTCCACTTGTGGTCCCAGCCCAGCAGGCGGGTGTGCACGTCGAATGCCTCGAACAGTTTCAACTCCCGCCGAAACTTGCCCCAGGTGTCGCCGACGATGGGCAGCGCCTTGTGGCGCAGCGCCACGCGAAACGCACCGGTGCGCAACACGAAATCCATCCGTGCGACGTCCGCCAGGGAAAAGTAGCGGCCATTGGTGACATGCCGGTTGATGTCCAGGTCCAGTGGCCAGACGCGCATACGCACCACGGTGGTGGCCAGTCCGTCGGCGGGTTTACGCCATGGGCGACGGCAGAGCATGTAGAGCAAACGAAACCAGAGATTCATAGCAGTGCCAGACAGTTGATCGATGGCAGCACTTTAGGGGCCCGAGGCCAGGTGAGGTAGGTCCGCAAGTGACTGATTTGTCGAGGACGGTACGATTCGGATACTTCCCTTTAAGGCAGACGAAAAAAAACCGGCTGATCAGGCCGGTTTGGGGTTCCCGCAAACGCTGCGGTCTCAGGCATGGTTATCCAGCAGACGATCAGCACCGCCTTCAGCCACGCGGCTGTCTTGCAGACGATCAGCACCGTCTTCGGCGACGCGGTTGCCTTGCAGACGGTCGGCGCCATCTTCGGCCACACGGCTTTCGATCAGACGGTCCGCACCGCCTTCGGCCACACGGCTTTCGATCAGACGGTCCGCACCGCCTTCGGCCACACGGCTTTCGATCAGACGGTCCGCACCGCCTTCGGCCACACGGCTTTCGATCAGACGGTCCGCACCGCCTTCGGCCACACGGCTTTCGATCAGACGGTCCGCACCGCCTTCGGCCACACGGCTTTCGATCAGGCGATCAGCACCGCCTTCGGCAACAACAGGGTGGGCAAATGCGTTTGCAGCGAGTACCGAGAAAGCGAGGCTAAGCAAGATTTGGCGTTTCATGAGGGTGTGCTCCAAGTGTTTTAAGTAGGTGTTGCCGGGTATGGGTTTGATGTTACGCGGTGCATTTTTTAAGAGAACTTCATTGCGCTGATGGTGACTATCAACGTCAGCGATAGCCCGTTTCAAAGGGCCATCGCCGGGCCGGTCAAGGCATTTGCGGCAGTTCCCGAGGGCGCAGGTCGAACACCAGCACCTCGGCGTCTTCGCCATGGCTGACGTGGATCTGCCGTTCATCCCGCACGCGGGCGCCGTCGCCTTCCTGCAAGCGTTGGCCGTTGATCTGCACGCTGCCTCGGGCCACATGGATATACACGTGGCGATCCGGCGCCAGGTCGAGGGTCGCGGCTTCATCAGCGTTGAACAGCCCGGCGTACACCCGTGCGTCCTGGCGCACGCTCAATGAACCGTCGGCGCCGTCCGGCGAGATGATCAGTTGCAGGCGCCCGCGTTTCTGCGCCTCGCTGAAGTGCTCCTGCTGATAGCGCGGCTCGGCACCGGCCACGTTGGGCACGATCCAGATTTGCAGGAAGTGCACGCCCAGGCGTTGGCTGTGGTTGAACTCGCTGTGCGCCACGCCGCTGCCGGCGCTCATCAGTTGCACGTCGCCGGGGCGGATCACCGAGCCGGTGCCCAGAGTGTCTTTGTGTTCCAGGGCGCCTTCGAGCACATAAGAGAAGATCTCCATGTCACGGTGCGGGTGCTGGCCGAAGCCTTTGCCGGCGGCGACGCGGTCATCGTTGATCACCAGCAGGTCGGAAAAACCCTGTTCGGCGGGGTTCCAGTAGTTGGCGAACGAGAAGGTGTGAGACGACTGCAGCCAACCGTGGTTGGCGGCGCCGCGGTCAGAAGCTTTACGAAGGGTCAGCATGGCGGTGTCCTCAAGTGAGCGCAGGCTGCGAGATGCAGGGCGCTGGCGTTGAGAAGAAGGTTACTGGTTACTGGGATATTCATTAAGAGGCTGAAATCTGAATAACTGTCTCTATCAGGTTGACAATAAAAGGCATGCCATAATGCCTGCCGCCTTTCTTCCTCCTGATGGACGTTTCATATGAAAACCGTGGCCATGGCGCTGTTTCCGGACTTCCTCCTGCTCGACATGGCCGGACCGCTCGAAGTGTTTTCCATCGCCAACCGCTATCTGCCGGCGGCGGCGCATTACCAGATCCTCACCATCGGCACCGAGCCCGGCCCGCTGCGTGCCTCCAACGGCGTGCTGGTGCACACCGACCTGTTGCTGGAGCACGCCGATGGCGTCTATGACGTGCTGCTGGTACCCGGTGGTCCGGGTGCCTATAACGAATGCCATCCCGCACTGCTGCCCTGGCTCAGGGAGGCGGCGCCACGTGCGCGGCGCTTCGGTTCGATCTGTACCGGCGCTTTTGTATTGGGGCATGCCGGGCTGCTTGATGATCGGCGCGTCACGACTCACTGGCACTACACCGACCGGTTGATCAAGGCGTTTCCCAAAGCGATCGTCGAGACCGACCGCATCTACCTGCAGGACGGACGGCTCATCACCTCTGGCGGCGTCACGGCCGGTATCGATCTGGCGTTGTCCATCGTCGCCCAGGACCATGGCAAACAGGTGGCGGTGGACGTGGCCAAAGTGCTGTTGGTGGTGATGAAGCGCCAGGGCGGCCAGGCCCAGTTCAGCCCGATGACGGCCGCCGTTTCGCCCCAGGAAACCGCCATCACCCGTGTACAGAACCGCGTGCTGGAACACTTGGCGCAGCCGTTCACCATCGAGTCCATGGCGCAGTTGGCGGGCATGAGTGCGCGCCACTTTTCGCGGCTCTTCGCCAAAGAAGTGCAGATGACGCCCATGGCCTTCCTGCAAGGCGCGCGCATCGACCGCGCCCGTCAGTTGCTGGAAACCACCGACCTGCCGCTCAAGACCGTGGCCTTTCACGCAGGCTTTGGCAGCGTTCGGCATATGCGCTTTCTGTTCAGTGAAAAACTCGGCCTCAACCCGACCCAATACCGACAACAGTTCAGTTAACGACAGGATGTCCGTCTCGCGCACCTGATTGTCCGTATCGCTCCCCGTGCCAGCATTGCCGTGTCATTGGTAGCTGGCAAGATGACGTCGAGCCCATGGAAAAGGATGCGCAGACGCCCAAGGCCGGGTGTTCCAGCGCGATTGCAACTATGAACAACCCTCTGGCGACTGACGCCGATGGCACGCTGCGCTTCGGTGCCTATGCCTTTCACCGCCAGCAGCGGCTGGTGAGCAAGGCGGGCTGGCCGGTGCCCTTGGGCGGGCGTGCACTGGATATTCTTGCCGCGCTGCTGGAGGTGCCGGGGCAGTTTGTCAGCAAGGCCAGCCTGATCGATCGGGTCTGGCCCGACAGCGTGGTGGAGGAAACCAACCTGCGGGTGCACATCGCCGCACTGCGCCGTGCCCTCGACGGCCAGCACCTGATCCTCAACGACCCCCAGCGTGGCTACTGCTTCGCCGCCCCCGTGCTCGGCAGTGTTCATGTGACGACGCCTCGCCACAACCTCGCAGCACGGCTCAGCCCGGTGATCGGCCGTGACGAGCTGTTGCGCGTGCTGGCGCGGCGCTTGTCAAGGCAGCCGCTGATGACCCTCACAGGTTGTGCCGGGGTGGGCAAGAGCACCTTGGCCCTGGCCCTGGCGGCGAAGGTGCTGCCGCGCTACCGCGACGGGGTGTGGTGGGTCGACCTGGCCACCGTGGACGCGCCGACGCAGATGCTGCGCCACCTGGCCACGGTGCTGCAGTTGCAACCTTGCGCCACGGCTGTCGAGCTGTGCCGCCAATTGGTCAACCGCCAATTGTTGCTGGTACTCGACGGCGCCGACCTGCTGTTGGGCGCCTGTCGGCATCTGCTGCGGGTAGTGCGTGAGCAGGCACCCCACGTCAGCGTGCTGGTGAGCAGCCGTGAAGCGCTGCTGGTCCCCGGCGAATGGTGTGTGCGCGTGCCCCGCCTGGCGATGCCTGGGCCCTCATCACTGACCAGCGTTGAACAGGCGATGGCTTACCCGGCGGTGCAACTGTTTGTGGCGCGGGCGTGCGCCGCACAGCAGGGCTTTGTGTTGCGGCCCCAGGACCTGGCGCCGTTGCGGGATATTTGTCGGCGCCTCGACGGCCTGCCCCTGGCGTTGGAGCTCGCCGCCGCGCAGGTCGATGCCCTGGGCGTGCACGGTTTGCAGGCGCAATTGCGCAACGGCCTGCAGGTGTTGACCCGTGGTCGCCGTACGGCGGTGGCGCGTCACCAATCCCTGAGCGCCGCGCTGGATTGGACGTATGAGCGCCTCAGCCTGCCCGAGCGTTGGCTGTTCTTACAATTGGGGTTGTTCCGGATGGCGGTGACGTTGCCCACCTTGAGTGAGCTGGTGGCCGGCACGGAGCTGGAACACGCCGACCTGTCTTATTTGCTGGCCCGACTGGTGAACCTGTCACTGCTGACCCTGGAACCTGGTCCCGGTCCCGAACGGTACCGTTTGCTGCACTGCCTGCGCAGCTATGCCTTGGCGCAACTGCGCGACCCCGGCCAGGTGGCGCGTTTGCAGCAGGATTACGGGCACTACCTGGGGCCGCTCTCAGGCCGGCCGTTTGTGCTGCAACTCGTCGAGCAGGCTGCGCACGCGGAGTAGGTCGCGGGTGGCAAACCCTTCGGTAAAGCGCCCATGGATCGAACTCAACAGGTCGCGTGCCGCGTCCACGCGGCCTTGCTGCCGCCAGCGCTGCGCCAATGACAGTGCGCAACGCAATTCCCAGGCCAGCGCGCCTTGCTGCCGCGCCTGGCCCAAGGCTTCGAGCAACAGCGTCTCGGCCGCGTGGCTGTCGCCCATGGCGTCGGCGTGGACCCGCAGGATCTCCGGCGTGCACCAGCCGGCGCCACCGTTCATGGCGCGCTCTAAGGCGGCGTCGTCCACCGTGCCGGCATTGAATGTCACCAGGGTGTCTTTCACCAGGCCCAGGCCCTGCACATCGGCTATCGGCGCCGTGCCCTCGTAGCATCGCGCCCATGTATGAAACAGCGGCACCGAGTGTTTTTGTGCCTGCTGCAACAACAGGTCCAACCGATCGCGAGCCGTGGCGGTGTCGCCGTTGTAGTGGGCGATCACCACGCCGGCCAGGGCCAGGGTGTAGCAGATGGACGTGCCGTGGTTGATCTGCAACGCCAGCGTCAACGCCTGGCTGGCGGTGCGCCACGCGCGCTCGGGGAAGCCGCGCAGCCAGAGAATGCGCGCCAGGATGGTCAGTGCCGCCACGCCCTGGTCGTATTGCACGCCAAACCCATGGGTGAAGCGGTTGAGGTGGCCGCTGTGGGCCATGCGCTGGATCACCTGTTCGGCATTGTGCAGCGCCAGCGCCTGGTTGCCGGCGAAGTGCTGCGCCAGCACCCGCAGGCGTTGGGCGCTGAGGTCCAGTTGCGGCTCGGCCTGGGGGCCCAGTCTGTCGAAATGCAGGCTTTGCGCCAACGCCTCGCGGTAGTTGCCGCCACACAGGTTGACCGCCATCTGCCCCGACACGGCGCGCAATTGCCCGGCCAGGTCTTTGCCGGCTTCGGCCAGGCGTCGCGCCCGGGCAAACGCCTCCAGGGTCTCGGGCGTGCCCCCCTGGGTGTGATAGGAAAAACTGCCCAGCGCCAGTTGCAGGGCCATGTTCAGTGGCTGGCTCGGCGCACTCGATTGCCCCAGCCGGGCCAGGGCCTTGCCCACGTATAAACCGTGTTCGCGCAACAGCGACAGTTCCTGCCACAGCGGCATGGCGCTGACCGTGAGTTGGATGCCCAGCAGGTGCACGCCCTGGTCGCCCAGCCCCCAATCGAGGGCGGCGCGAATGTCATCACGCAGCGGTGCGTAGCGGTCGATCCAGGTCTGGGTCGCGGTGTTTTGCCAATCCTGCTGCGCTTGCTTCATTAACGTCAGGCAGCGCGTGGCATGGCGTTCGCGGGTGGCGTCAAGCTCCTCGGCGACGCTGAGCTTTTCCAGGGCGTAGGTGCGGGTGACGTCCAGCAGGCGATAGACCATCTCGTCATCCCCGGCCTCCACGTTGAGCAGGGATTTGGCCACCAATTGGCTGATCGAACCCGGTACCTGGGCCGCTGCGATGTGCTCCCCGGCAATCACCGCCGCCGCGCTGGCCAGGCTGAAACCGCCGCGATAGACCGCGAGGCGGCGCAGGCAAATCTGCTCACACTCGGTGAGCAGCTCAAAGCTCCAATCCAGCGTGGCGCGCAGGGTCTGGTGACGCGGCAGGGCATTGCGGCGGCCACGGGTGAGCAGGCGGAAATTGTCTTCCATTTGCACCAGCAGCCCCGGCAGACCGAAACGCTCGATCTGCGCGGCCACCAGCTCGATTGCCAGGGGAATGCCGTCCAGGCGCTGGCAGATATCAATCGCCAGGGGCAGTTCGGCGTCGCTCAGTTCAAACCTGTCCTGATGGGACATGGCCCGCTCCACCAGCAGTTGCAGGGCCGGGTAGCCCAGGGCCTGGGCACGGTTGCCGGTGGCGGGCGGGCAGGCCAGGGGGTCCAGGCGCTGCACGTATTCGCCCTCGGCGCGCAGGGCCTCGCGGCTGGTGGTCAGAATGTGCAATCTGGGGGCGTGGTGCAGCAGGCTTTCGCTGATCAGCGCGATAGCGTCCAGCAGGTGCTCGCAATTGTCGATTACCAGCAGCAGGTGGTGCTCCTGCAAGCGGCGCGCAAATGCGGCCGGCGCTTCGTCCTCGGCGCAGGTCAGGTCGAGCAGGGCGGCCAGGTTGGGCAGGATCATCGACGGCGCGCTGAGAGGCGCCAGGTCGAGCAAGCGGATACCGTCGCGGTAGTGCCCGATCAACAGCTCCGCCACGCGCAGTGCAACGGTGGTTTTGCCGATGCCACCGGCGCCGGTCAGGGTGATGAAACGCTGCTCCGGCAGTTGCTGCACCAGGCTGTCGATCAGGGCCTGGCGGCCGATCATGCGGGTGTGGCGCAGCGGCAGGTTATGGCAGGGACGTTGCGGTGTTCCTTCGCTGGGCAGGCTCATCGGTTCAATGCTCAGTGGCGCAACAAAACTGTAGCCACGCTGCGCCACCGTGACGATATAGCGCTGCCCGGCCTGGCCGTCGCCCAACGCCTTGCGCAACGCCGCCATGTGCACGCGCAGATTGCCGTCTTCGACGACGCTTTTGGGCCACACCCGCGCGATCAGCTCCTGCTTGCTCACCACGTTGCCGGCTTGCTCGAGCAGGATCAGCAGGATGTCCACTGCACGCCTGCCCAGACGCAACGGGCGGCCCGCTTCCAGCACCAGGCGCTGGCGCGGATGGATGCGGTAAGGGCCAAAATGCACCGCCTTATCGCTCAGCTCGCTCATCGGGGGTCATGCTCTGGGAAAGGGGAGCCGCCAGCATAGGCCAGGCGCATGCAGACCACTAGGCAGCGATCTCCTGGAGCTTGTGACGCAGTTGGTGATTTCGCCAGGTCATCGGGTTGACGCCCTCGCTGCGGGTGAACATATGGCAAAAGTGCGCCTGGTCGCAGAACCCGCATTCCAGGCTGATTTGCGTCAGGCTCAAGGAAGATTGGGTGATCAGTTCCTTGGCGCGCTGGATACGCTGTTGGCGAATCCATTCCTGGGGTGACAGCCCGGTGCTGCACTTGAACGCGCGGGAAAAATGGCTTCGCGACAGCGCACAGGCCTGGGCCAGGTCGGCAATCGCCAGGCTTTCGCCCAGGTTGGCGAGGATCAGTTGCTTGGCAATGCGTTCGCGCCTGGGGCACAGGCCGCCGGTGGCGGGTAAACGGGGGGCGCAGTACTCAAGTCGGGCCATGACAGATATCCGCAGTCGATGGGAGCGTTCCCGGTGAATGGATGCAGTGTAGATGGCGGTTATCTTGTTGCCGGACCGTCTGGCTGACGAGTTAATCGTTGTTAATTTTGTCAGCTGTACGGGCTCAAATCTGTCAAAAAAGACAGCACAGGCGTGCAATCCAAAGCGCTGTTTGCGTGCTTCCCTGAACGCTGCTCAACCGTATGGATTTCGCCATGAACCGCAACGACCTGCGCCGCGTCGACATGAACCTGCTGGTGATTTTCGAGGCGTTGATGTTCGAGAAAAACCTGACCCGGGTCGCCGAAAAGCTCTTTATGGGGCAACCGGCGGTGAGTGCGGCGTTAGGCCGCTTGCGAGACTTGTTCGACGACCCGTTACTGCTGCGCAACGGCCGGGGCATGGAGCCCACGCCCCGTGCGCTGGCGATACTCAAGGAACTGCAGCCGGCCATGGATACCATCTCCGGAGCGGTCAGTCGCGCCAAGGATTTCGATCCTTCCACCAGCTGCGCGGTGTTCCGTATCGGCCTGTCGGACGATGCCGAGTTCGGCCTGTTCCCGCCGTTGCTCAGCCGGCTGCGTGAGGAGGCGCCGGGAATCGTCGTGGTGGTACGCCGCGCCAATTACCTGTTGATGTCCGCTTTGCTGGCCAGCGGCGAGATTTCGGTGGGCGTGAGTTACACCACCGAATTGCCGGCGAACGCCAAGCGCAAGAAGCTGCGGGATATCCCGTGCAAGGTGCTGCGCGGTGATGAGGGCGCCGAGCCGCTGACCCTGGACGACTATTGCGCGCGGCCCCATGCAATGGTGTCGTTCTCCGGTGACTTGAGCGGCAATATCGACCTCGACCTGGCACGCATCGGCCGCGCCCGCCGGGTGGTGCTGGCGGTGCCGCAATTTAGCGGGTTGCGCGCGCTGTTGGCGGGCACGCAGATCATTGCAACGGTGCCCGATTACGCGGCGTGTGCGTTGACCGAGGGCACCTCGCTGCGCGCGCAGGACCCACCGTTTGCGATTGATGCGGCGGAGTTGTCGATGGTGTGGAGCGGGGTGCACGACAATGATCCGGCGGAGCGCTGGCTGCGCGCACGCATCGCGGAGCATATGGCGCGGGAGGTTTAGGGGGGCGACACCGTCCACATCAAGCGGCCCGCATTGGTCACCTGTTCTTCGCCGAAATTGGATATTCCTGCGACACGGGCGGGTGGCTAGTCTGGCCCCCCATTCCCACCGTTCCGGAGTATTACCATGCAACCGCGTACCGACTTCTACACCGCCTCCCCAGACGCCATGAAAGCCATGCTTGCGCTGGAAGCCGCCGTCGGCAAGCTGTCCATCGAACTGCCTCTGCTGGAACTGATCCGTCTGCGCGTGTCGCAGATCAACGGCTGTGCGTTCTGCCTCGACATGCACACCGCCGACGCGCGCAAAGGCGGCGAGACCGAGCGTCGCCTGTACACCCTGTCAGCCTGGCGTGAAACGCCGTTCTTCACCCCGCGTGAGCGCGCCGCACTGGCCTGGGCCGAGAGCCTGACCCTGATCAGCCGCACCCACGCCCCGGACGAAGACTTCAATGCGCTGGCCGCCGAGTTCAGCGCCCAGGGGCAGATCGACCTGAGCGTGGCCATCGCCACCATCAACAGCTGGAACCGTCTGGCGGTGGGGTTTCGCAAGATGCCCACGTAAACCGTTAACGGGCTTTGAAATAGCCGCGCGGCGTGGTGCCGATGCTGCTGGTGGTGCTGGCGTTCGGCATGGCGATCCCCAACGTGCTCGGCGCCGCGCTGATGGCCTACCGTGACCGTTTAGGCACGGCGGCGGCGGTGTTCGGTTTGCTTTATTACCTGGCCATCGGTGCCGGCCTGACCCTGGTGGCCTGGGTGCAGGACCTGGGCTGGAGCCTGTTGGTGTGTGGGCTGGCGGCGCTGTGCCTGGCGAGGCCGCGGGTGTTCAGAAGTTGACCGAGGCACTCAGGCGCGCCGTCAACGGTGCGCCCTGGAACAGGTAGTCATCGCCCATGTATTCGCCCACGTCGCGCCAGTAGCGTTTGTCGAAGAGGTTGTCGACGCTCAGGCGAAACACCGTCTCATAGCCGTCGACGCGGGTGGTGTAACGACTGCCGACGTTGACCACCGCATAGTCCCCCACTGCGACGTTGCCGCTGCGGTTGGCGTACTTCCTGGCGCTGTATTGCACGCCACCCAGCACGGCCAGCCCGTTGACCCAGGGTAACGCGTAGTCGGCGTACACACTGGCGCGCAGCTTGGGTACGTTGATCGCCTGGTGGTCTTCGTAGGCCGGTGTGCCGCTGCCGCTGACCCGCGCGCGGATCGCCGCGACGCTGGTGGCGATCTGCAAGCGCTCGGTGGCCCAGCCATTGGCCGACAGTTCCAGGCCGGTGTTCTTCTGTTCGCCCTGTTGCACATAGGTGAAGTTGCCGACGCCGTCCGGCTTGGTGTACTGGTAGGCTTGGCGCGTCTGGAACACGGCGGCGGCGAAGCTGATGCGACGCCAGTCGTATTTGACCCCGGCTTCGATCTGCCGGGAGGTGGTCGGGGCCAGGGTTTGATCCTTGTTGGTCGCAAACCACGGCGCGGTGCCGCCCAGGGACAGGCCCTTGTTGTAACGGGTGTAGAGCGAGATGTTCTCGATCGGCTTGTAGATCAACGCGGCCTCGGGCAGGAACACGTATTGCTGGGTATGGCGCGTCTGATCGCCAGTGCTGCCATCAAAGGCGTGTTCATCCAGGCGCACTTCGCGGCCGCCAAGGATGGTCTGCCATTGCTCGTTGAAGCGCATGCGGTCGGTGACGAACACGCCGTACTGACGGCTGTCCAGGGTGCGATGGCTGTCGTTGAGCGGCACATCGGTGGGGGCGTATGTTGGTGCATCGGCGTCTATGTTGCCGCTGCCGAGCCACTCGTTGACTGCAGTGCGCTTGTCGATCACCCGGCGAAACGCGCTGGTGCCGAAGGTCAGTTCATGGCCCAGGCCTGCGGTGTCGAACAGGCCGGTCATGGCCGCCTGCACTTCGTCGTTGCGGCGGGTGTCGTCGGGGCTGCGGAAATCGTAAATATCGTAATTGCCCTGGGGGGTGAAGGTATTGCCGACGCCGCCGGTATCACCGCCCCACGCAAACGAACTGTAGTCATCAATCACCACCTTGCTGCGCGCGGCGCTGACGCTGCCTTGCCACTGGTCGCTGAAGCGGTATTCGAACCGGCCGTTGAGGTTCAGCGCATCAATGCCCACCTGTTTGGAGCCGCTCTGATGGCCCAGCAGTTTTTTCGGCGAGGCATGGTGGGGGACCTCGGTACCGCCAAGCAATTGGTAACCCGGCACCGAGCGTTGCTGCTTGTTCTGGTACTCGGCGTCAAGTTGCAGCACGGCGTCGGGGCTGATGTTCCAGTCAAAGGCCAGGGACACAAAGTCGCGCCTGCCGTTGGCGTGTTCCACATAGGCGTTGAGGTCTTCGTGGGCCACGTTGGCACGCAGGCCAAATTGCTGCTCGCTGCCGAACCAGCCGCCGACGTCGGTGGCGAGGTAACCGCTGCCGCGATCATCGGTGGAGACCGTCACCGCGCGCACATCCTCCGGGCGCTTGGTCACGTAATTGATCACACCGCCGGGCTCGGAGATTCCGCTCTGCAGGCCCGCCAGGCCCTTGAGCACCTCGACCTGCTGCTTGTTTTCCAAGGCGACATTCTGCTCGCCGGTGATGGTGCGCCCGTTGATCTTGTAGCTGCTGGCGGCATTCAGGGAAAAACCGCGCACCACAAAGTTTTCGTAGTAGCCGATTGGCGCATAGCTGTCGCCCACCGAGGCGTCGTTGCGCAGCACTTCACTGAGCAGGCGCGCTTGCTGGTCTTTGATCAGTGCGGCGTTGATCACGGTGATCGAGGCCGGGGTGTCCAGCAGCGGCGCCTCGTCGAAACCGCCGACCGAGGCCGTGTCCGCGCGATAACCGGACGCGTCCTGGCCCTGGACCGTCACCGCCGGCAGTTCGATGTCTGCCGCGAGGCTGTTGCCGATACCGCCGCTGAGCAGCAGGCCGAGGGCGAAACGTGACGTAACGACGGGACGAAAACGCAAAACCATGGGGGCAGGGCCTTAAAGCGCAGGGCGGGGGGCGCATAAGCTAGGCAGATTGGCGCGGTTTTACAAGTTTTCGAGAAGGGTTCGCGTTGAGACGTACCGTCTCAGCCTTGACGTGATTCCCGTTGCGCCTGGACGCGCCCTGCGTACCTCTGCGATAGACACGCTTTGCTCAACGTTGCAGGAGATAGCCATGAGTATCGCGGGAAAAGTTGCGCTGGTAACCGGCGCTGGGCAGGGCATCGGCCGGGCGATCGCCCTGCGCCTGGCACAGGACGGTGCCGATATCGCCCTGGTGGACATCAATGGCGCCAAGCTCCAGGCCGTGGCCGCCGAAGTGGTCGCGCTGGGTCGCAAGGCGTCGGTGTTTATCGCCGACGTGTCCAGGCGTGAACAGGTGGTGGCGGCCGTGGAGCATGCGCACCAAACCTTGGGCGGCTTTGACATCATCGTCAATAACGCCGGGGTGGCGCAGATCGACGCGCTGCTGGAGGTGAGCCCGGAGCAGGTCGAACGCACCCTGGGGATCAACGTGCAGGGCGTGTTGTGGGGCATCCAGGCCGCCGGCAAGAAATTCAAGGCGCTGGGACAAAAGGGCAAGATCATCAACGCCTGCTCCATCGCCGGCCATGAAGGGTTTGCGCTGCTAGGGGTGTATTCGGCCACCAAGTTTGCCGTGCGCGCCTTGACCCAGGCGGCGGCCAAGGAGCTGGCAAGCGCCGGGATCACGGTAAATGCCTATTGCCCTGGCGTGGTGGGCACCGATATGTGGGTTGAAATCGACAAGCGCATGGCCGAAATCACCGGTGCTGAAGTGGGGGCAACGTACAAGAAGTACGTGGATGGCATCGCGTTGGGCCGCGCCGAAACGCCGGAGGACGTGGCGGGGTTGGTGGCGTTCCTGGCGGGACCCGATGCGGACTATATGACCGGGCAGTCGCCGTTGATCGATGGTGGCCTGGTCTACCGCTGAAACGTGTGGGAGGAGCCCCCTCCCACACGATTGACCTGACGGTATCAGCTGGTTTTGCCGGGCATATCGATGCCCAACTGGTTAACCCGCCGGTACAGGGTCGCCCTGGAAATCCCCAGCGCCTGCGCCGTCGGCAACGGCTTCCAGCGATGCCGAATCAACGCATCCAGCACCAGCTGGCGCTCGGGGCTGACGCTCTGTTCGGCCAGCACCGGCACCTGCTCACCGCGAATCTCAACCGGCAGATCCGCCACCTGCAGCGTGCCGCATTCGCACACCGCGCAGGCGTACGCCAGCACGTGGCGCAGTTGCCGCACGTTGCCCGGCCAGGCATAACCGAGCAGCAATTCCAGGGCCGCGTGGCCGATACCCAACGACACCCCGCTGGTGCGCGCCTCCTGCGCCAACAGGCGGTTGATCAGCGCCAGCTTGTCGGTGCGCTCGCGCAACGGCGGCAGGCAGAAGCGCGCGCAGCCGAGGCGAAAGTACAGGTCTTCACGAAAACGCCCATCGCTGACCAGCACTGCCAGGTCGCGGTGGCTGGCGCAGATCACCTGAATATCCACCGTGCGGGTCTTGGCCCCGCCCAGGGGCGCCACTTCGCCTTCGGCCATCACCCGTAGCAGGCGGGTTTGCAGGGCCAGCGGCATGTCGCCGATTTCATCGAGGAACAGCGTGCCGCCATCGGCCTGCACCAGCAGCCCCGGCATGCCTTTGCTGGACGCTCCGGTAAAGGCCCCGGCGACATAGCCGAACAGCTCGCTTTCGATCAGGTTCTCGGGGATGGCCGCGCAGTTCACCGCGACAAACGGGCCTGTGCGACGGGCACTGCGCTCATGCAGTTGGCGGGCGAACACTTCCTTGCCCGCGCCGGTTTCGCCTTGCACCAGCACCGGCAGGTGGCGGTCCTTGACCCGCACGGCCAGGCGCAGGTGCTCCTCCACGCGCGGGTCGACCTGGGTGTCCGGCACCGCCCGGCGCGGCGTGCGCTGCGGGGTGTTGACCCGCACATGCAGGGCGTCCGCCGCGCCGCGCCATTGCAGGTGGCGCGCCGATTGGTCGGTAACCGCGCGCAACGCATCCAGGTCAAACACCTCGCCGATATGCGCCGGCACCTGGCCAAAGCGCAGGCGCAGGGCCTGGCGTGCCTTGCTGTTCAAGGCCTGCAGGCGTCCATCCTGATCCCACGCCAGCAGCAGGTCGGGCTGGCTGTCCACGTAGCCTGGCGTGCTATGGGCCTGGAGCACCCAGTGCTGGCGGGCGCTGTGCATGAAGAACGCGTTCTCGATGGCCTCGGCGCTCTGCGCCACCATTTGCCGTACCAGGTGCTGGCTGCGCCGGTCATCCGGGGACTTGAGCGCCGAGGCGTCCATCACGCCGAGCAGGTTGCCCTGAGGGTCGAAGATCGGTGCGGCGGAGCAGGTCAGGCCGATAAAGGCTGCGCGAAAGTGGTCGCGCTTGTGCACCGTCACCGCGGCCTTGCTGGTGAGCACGGTGGCCACGCCGCAGGTGCCTTCTTCGGCTTCCGACCAGCAGGTGCCCAGGTACAGGCCGGCCTTGCGGCAGTCGGTACGAATGGCCGTGTCCACGCGGTGGTCGATGGTCTGGCCCTGGGCGTCGGTGAGCATCACGCAGTAATCGGCATGGCGTACGCGGTGGTGCAGTTGCCCGACGGCTTCACCGGCGATACGCATGAACAGCTCGGCGCGTTCGCGGCATTCCTTGAGCAAAGGTTCGGTGAGGATGCGCGGCCCTTGCAGCGAGCCAGGGTCCAGGTGGTGTTGTTCCATGGAGCGGCGCCAGGAATCGAAAATCAACGCCGGCACTGGCGCCTGGGGCAGGCGCTCGGCATTGCGTACCACGCGACTGACGCAGTCGACGTGCTCTCTGGAGTTCGCGGCGAGCATAAGGCCTCCGGTTCTCGATCTTTGTTGTTATGCCCGCCATTAAGCGCCCACCGGCGCACAGGGACAAGCGCGCCCTGACAGAGGGCCGCTGCTGAGACGCAGCGTCTCATGCGAGCCGAGACGCGACCTGCATGCTGCGCTGCGCGGTCTCATTCTGCGGTGTCGTGGCGCGCCGGCACAACCGCGTGGCACTGCTCTGGATCAAGGCTTTGCCAGGTTTTTGCAGGCATTGGCACAGGCTGTGCTGAAGGGCCTGTAGCTGGCCGCAGCCAGCCTTTTGTGTGTCGAGACAACCTGGAGAACAACAAGATGTCCACTCACCTGTCCACCGATCAACTGCTGCATGCCTACACGGTGATGCGCACCATTCGTGAGTTTGAAGAGCGCCTGCACGTGGAATTCGCCACCGGCGAGATCCCCGGTTTCGTGCACTTGTACGCCGGCCAGGAAGCCAGCGCCGCCGGGGTCATGGCCCACCTCAACGATGATGATTGCATCGCCTCCAACCACCGTGGCCACGGCCACTGCATCGCCAAGGGCGTGGATGTGTTCGGCATGATGGCCGAGATCTACGGCAAAAAAACCGGCGTGTGCGGCGGCAAGGGCGGCTCCATGCACATCGCCGACCAGGAGAAAGGCATGCTCGGCGCCAACGGCATTGTCGGCGCCGGTGCACCGTTGGCAGCCGGCGCCGCACTGGCGGCCAAGCTCAAGGGCAGCCAGGGCGTGGCCGTGGCGTTTTTTGGCGACGGCGGCTCCAACGAGGGCGCGGTGTTCGAAGCGATGAACCTGGCCGCGATCATGAACCTGCCGTGCCTGTTCGTCGCCGAAAACAACGGCTATGCCGAAGCCACCGGCTCCGGTTGGTCGGTGGCCTGCAAGGACATCGCCGAGCGTGCCGTGGGGTTTGGCATGCCGGGGGTGATTGTCGATGGCAACGACTTCTTCGCCGTGCACCAGGCGCTGGGCGTGGCGGTGGCGCGGGCGCGCGAGGGCGCCGGGCCGACCTTGGTCGAGGTCAAGTTGAGCCGCTTCTACGGCCATTTTGAAGGCGATGCGCAAACCTATCGCGGCCCGGACGAAGTGAAGAACCTGCGCGAATCCCACGATTGCCTGGTGTTGTTCCGCCAGCGCTGCAGCGCCGAAGGCTGGTTGGACACCGCGCAGTTCGAGCGCATCGACGCCGAGGTGGTGCAGTTGATTGACGACGCCGTGCGCCTGGCCAAGTCCGATCCCAAGCCCCAAGCCGCCGACCTGCTCAGCGACGTCTATGTCGCCTACCGCGCATAACATTCATCTTCGGAGAGAATTCCATGGCTCGCAAAATCACTTATCAGCAGGCAATCAACGAAGCCCTGGCCCAGGAAATGCGTCGGGACCAGAGCGTGTTCATCATCGGCCAGGACGTGTCCGGCGGCACCGGTTCCCCCGGTGAACAAGACGCCTGGGGCGGCGTGCTCGGCGTGACCAAGGGCTTGTACCCGGAATTTCCCGAGCGCGTGCTCGATGCGCCGCTGTCCGAAGTCGGCTACGTGGGCATGGCGGTCGGCGCCGCTACGCGGGGCATGCGCCCGGTGTGCGAGTTGATGTTCGTCGACTTTATCGGCTGCTGCCTCGACCAGTTGCTCAACCAGGCCGCCAAGTTTCGCTACATGTTCGGCGGCAAGACCACCACGCCCCTGGTCGTGCGCGCCATGTACGGCGCCGGCCTGCGCGCCGCCGCCCAGCATTCGCAGATGCTCACCTCGATGTGGACGCACATCCCTGGCCTCAAGGTGGTATGCCCGGCCACGCCGTACGATGCCAAGGGCATGCTGATCCAGGCGATCCGCGACAACGACCCGGTGATCTTTCTCGAACACAAGATGCTCTACAGCCTGCAGGGCGAAGTGCCGGAGGAGCTCTACACCGTCCCTTTCGGCGAAGCCAATTTTGTCCGCGAAGGCCGCGACGTGACCCTGGTGACTTACGGGCGCATGGTGCACATCGCCCTGGAAGCCGCCGCCAATCTGGCCCGCCAGGGCATCGACTGTGAAGTGCTGGACCTGCGTACCACCAGCCCGCTGGACGAGGACAGCATCCTGGAAAGCGTGGAGAAAACCGGGCGTCTGGTGGTGATCGACGAGTCCAACCCACGCTGTTCCATCGCCACCGATATCAGCGCGCTGGTGGCGCAGCAGGGGTTTGCGTTTCTGCGCGCGCCGATTGAAATGGTCACCGCGCCGCACACGCCGGTGCCGTTCTCCGATGCGCTGGAAGACCTGTATATCCCCAACGCCGCGAAGATCGAAGCCGCCGTGCTGAAGATCGCCGACAAGAGGACTGCCGCATGATCCATACCTTGACCATGCCCAAGTGGGGGCTGTCGATGACCGAGGGCCGCATCGACGTCTGGCTCAAGCAGCCGGGTGACCGAGTGGAGAAGGGCGAGGAGGTGCTCGACGTCGAAACTGACAAGATCTCCAGCAGTGTCGAGGCACCGTTCAGCGGCGTCTTGCGCCGGGTGCTGGCGTTGAGCGACGAGACCTTGCCGGTGGGCGCGTTGCTCGGGATCGTGGTGGAGGGCGAAGCCACCGAGCAAGAGATTGATGCAGTGATCGACCGCTTCCAGGCCGGGTTTGTCTCCAGTGCGGCCGAGGCCGAAACCTCGGGGCCGAGCGCGCAGAAAGTCGAGGCAGGTGGGCGCTTGCTGCGCTATCTGGACCTCGGCGAAGGCGGCACGCCGCTGGTGCTGGTGCATGGTTTTGGCGGCGACTTGAATAACTGGCTGTTCAACCAACCGGCCCTGGCCGCCGAACGCCGGGTAATCGCCCTGGATTTACCGGGGCATGGTGAGTCGGGCAAGCAGTTGCAAACGGGTGACGCCCAGGAACTGAGCCAGGCGCTGCTGGCGCTGCTCGATCACCTCAAGCTCGACCGCGTGCACCTGGCCGGGCATTCCATGGGTGGGCTGGTGGCGCTGACGGTTGCCGACCAGGCCCCCGGTCGCGTTGCGTCGCTGACGCTGATCGCCAGCGCCGGCCTGGGGCCGGACATCAATGGCGATTACCTGCACGGGTTTGCCGAGGCCAATAACCGCAACGCGCTCAAACCGCAGTTGGTGCAGTTGTTCAGCGACCCGGCGCTGGTGACGCGCCAGATGCTGGAGGACATGCTCAAGTTCAAGCGGCTGGAAGGGGTGGATCAGGCGTTGCGGCAGCTCAATGCCAGGTTGTTTGACGGCGGCCGGCAGATGACGGACCTGCGCCATGTGGTCGGTCGACAGCCAAGCCTGGTGATCTGGGGCAGTGACGACGCAATCATCCCGGCCGGGCATGCCCAGGGGTTGGAAGCTCAGCTGGAAATATTGCCGGGGCAGGGGCATATGGTGCAGTTGGAAGCGGCGGACCAAGTCAACCAACTGATCGCAACCTTCCTCAACACTCAGCCCTGAAAATGCGCTCAATGGGGAGGGGCAAGCCCCTCCCGCATTGGCTTGCCTTTCACAGTGAGCGCTTCAACGTTTCGCTGGGCAGTTCCTTGAACAACGCGCGGTAGCTGTGTGAAAACCGCCCCAAATGCCAGAACGACCAATTCATCGCCACTTCGGCCACCGTCGCCCCGGCCGCATTCAACAATTCACGTCGCGCGCCGTTCAACCGGCGCAAGCGCAACCACTGCGCCGGGCTCATGCCGGTGTAGGTCTTGAAGCCTTGCTGTAACTGACGCAGCGGCACACCAGCGATCTGCGCCAGTTGCAGCAGGTTGACGGTTTCATCCGGCGCATCGGCGGCCCATTCACCGATGCGCGCCATCAACTGGCGTTCCGCGCTGCGCTTGTGCAAAGCGCTGCGATCCAGGCCTACGCAGGTGTTGTCGAGGATAAACAGGCAGTCGTCGAGCAGTTGCCGGGTGAGGGCGTCGCGGCTGATCGGGTCGGTGAGTGTCGCCAGGCGGGTCAGCGTGCCACTGAGCCAGCGCGTGAACAGCACGTTCTGTTGGCAGGTCAGCGGTGCCATGAACAGGCCTTCGAGCCTGTTCATCTCCAACCCATGGCGCTGCACGAATTGTGCGCCGAACACCACCGCCACTTCGCGGTAGTTCTCCGGGGTGATCCAGGTGTTGCGGCTCTCGCCATTGAGCAGGTACAGCGCGTTGTCGCTGCCATCGAAACAGAACGCCAACGCGCCCGGCGGTGCGTTGAAATGTTGCTCGACGCGGGTGTTCATGCATTCTTCGTACACCTGCACGCCTTGCAGGTCGAGGTAGCGGATCCGCCCGGCAAAATGCCCCGGTGACATCTGCTGGTACTGTTGCACCCAGCCCGGTGTCGCGCTGCATTGGGCGGCGACATCACCGGTGGAGAAGGCCTGTACGCGCAAAGCTGTTGCCTGTGTCATGGGGAACCTGGGCGCACTCTATTGGTGCGTTGTGGTTGGCGCAAAGTGGATAGATGGCGTGTGAAAGCTGGCTCAAGATAGACCTCAATGCGCCGCGAGTACAAGGCGGCGCAGCTCCCATCCCATGACGAGGTCCTTATGAACGCCCCCTTCGATCAGCTGTCCACCTGGCTGAAAGAACACAAGATTACCGAAGTCGAATGCGTGATCAGTGACTTGACTGGCATCGCACGCGGCAAGATTGCGCCCACCAATAAGTTCCTGCATGAGCGAGGCATGCGCCTGCCGGAAAGTGTGTTGCTGCAAACGGTAACCGGGGACTTTGTCGACGACGACATCTACTACGACCTGCTCGACCCGGCCGACATCGACATGGTCTGCCGTCCCGTATCCAACGCCACCTACGTGGTGCCGTGGGCCATCGAGCCCACCGCGATTGTGATCCACGACACCTTCGACAAGAGCGGCAACCCCATCGAGCTGTCGCCGCGCAACGTGCTGAAAAAAGTCTTGCAGCTTTACACCGACCGGGGCTGGCAGCCCGTCGTGGCGCCGGAAATGGAGTTCTACCTGACCCAGCGCTGCGAAGACCCGGACCTGCCGCTCAAGACCCCGGTGGGACGCTCCGGCCGAGCCGAAACCGGCCGTCAGTCGTTTTCCATCGACGCGGCCAACGAATTCGACCCGCTGTTCGAAGACGTCTACGACTGGTGCGAAGCCCAGGGTCTGGACCTCGACACGCTGATCCACGAAGACGGCCCGGCGCAGATGGAAATCAATTTTCGCCACGGTGACGCCCTGGACCTGGCCGACCAGATCACCGTGTTCAAACGCACCCTGCGCGAGGCCGCGCTCAAGCACAACGTGGCGGCCACCTTCATGGCCAAACCGGTGGCCGACGAACCGGGCAGCGCCATGCACCTGCACCAGAGCGTGGTGGACATCGCCACCGGAAAACCGGTGTTCGTCGATGCCGACGGCGCCATGAGCCCGCTGTTTTTGCACCACATCGGCGGTTTGCAGAAGTACATCCCCCTGCTGCTGCCAATGTTCGCGCCCAACGTCAATTCGTTCCGGCGCTTCTTGCCCGACACCTCGGCCCCGGTCAATGTGGAGTGGGGCGAAGAGAACCGCACCGTTGGCCTGCGCGTGCCCACCAGCAGCCCCGACGCCATGCGCGTGGAAAACCGCCTGCCGGGCGCCGATGCCAACCCTTATCTGGCGATTGCCGCGAGCCTGCTGTGCGGTTACCTGGGCATGATTGAGCGGATCGACCCCAGCGCGCCGGTGCAAGGCCGTGCCTATGAGCGCCGCAACCTGCGTTTGCCGCTGACCCTCGAAGATGCGCTGGCGCGCATGGAAGCGTGCGAAACGGTCAAGCGCTACCTGGGCGACAAATTCGTGCGCGGCTATGTGGCGGTCAAGCGTGCCGAGCATGAGAATTTCAAGCGGGTGATCAGTTCCTGGGAGCGTGAGTTCCTGCTGTTGAGCGTCTAAAAAAACCAATAAGGGGTGTCGATATGCGTCTTGTGAACAAGCTTCTCCCGCTGGCTCTGGTGGCCGCGTTCAGCAGCACCGGCCAAGCGGCACAAACGGTGAGTGTCTACAACTGGACCGACTATATCGGCGAGACCACCCTGGCTGATTTTCAGGCCAAAACGGGGATCAAGGTGATCTATGACGTGTTCGACTCCAACGAAACCCTGGAGGGCAAGTTGTTGGCGGGCCGCACCGGGTACGACGTGGTGGTGCCGTCCAACCACTTCCTGGCGCGTCAGGTGAAGGCCGGCGCGTTCCTCAAGCTTGACCGTGCGCAGTTGCCCAACTTCAAGAACCTCGATCCCAAGCTGCTCAAGCTGCTGGAGAAAAACGACCCGGGCAATGCGCACTCGGTACCGTACCTGTGGGGCACCAATGGCATCGGCTACAACGTCGACAAGGTCAAGCAGGTGCTGGGCATCGACCATATCGACTCGTGGGCGGTGTTGTTCGAGCCGCAAAACATCAAGAAGCTCAATCAATGCGGTGTGGCCTTCCTCGACTCGGCGGATGAGCTGTTCCCGGCGATCCTCAACTACATGGGCAAGGACCCGCGCAGCGAGAACCCCAAGGACTATCAGGAAGCCGAAGCCAAACTGCTGACCCTGCGCCCGTACATCACGTACTTCCATTCCTCCAAGTACATTTCGGACCTGGCCAACGGTGATATCTGCGTGGCGTTCGGCTATTCAGGCGATGTGTTCCAAGCCGCCAACCGGGCCAAGGAAGCCAAGAATGGGGTGAACATTGCGTACTCGATTCCCAAGGAAGGCTCCAACCTGTGGTTCGACCTGCTGGCGATTCCGGCTGACGCCGGCAATCCGAAACAGGCCCACGCGTTTATCAACTACCTGCTCGACCCCGAAGTGATCGCCAAGGTCAGCGCCTCGGTGGGTTACGCCAACGCCAACCCGGCGGCCAAGGCGTTCATGGACCCGGAACTGGTGAACAACCCTGAGGTGTACCCGCCTCAGGAGGTGCTCGACAAACTCTATATTTCCACCACGCCCACCCCGGCGACCATGCGCCTGATGACCCGCGCCTGGAGCAAAGTGAAGACCAATAAATGATGCCGTCCGACGACCACGTGCGCTCCTATTACCGGGCCACGGCCAATGCCATGCCGGAGCACCCTTGTCTGGGCGCCGACCTGACGGCTGACGTGTGTGTGATCGGTGGTGGTTTCACCGGCGTCAACACCGCCATCGAGTTGGCCCAGCGCGGGCTTTCGGTGGTGTTGCTGGAGGCCAGGCGCATCGGCTGGGGCGCCAGCGGGCGCAATGGCGGGCAACTGATTCGCGGCATTGGCCACGATGTGTCGGGGTTCGCCAGGTATGTGGGCGAGGAGGGCGTGGCCTATTTGCAGCGCGCCGGCATCGAGTCGGTGGCGCTGGTGGGCGAGCGTATTCGCGAACACGCAATTGACTGTGACCTGCGCTGGGGCTTTTGCGAGTTGGCCAATACGCCGGCGCAGTTCGCCGCATTCAAGGGTGAGCAGGAGCGCCTGGCGCGCCAGGGATACGCGCATCAAACCCGTCTGGTGGGGCCACGGGACATGTTGGACGTGGTGGATTCGACGCAGTATGCCGGTGGCCTGGTGGACATGGGCTCCGGGCACTTGCACCCGCTGAACCTGGTGCTCGGCGAGGCACGGGTAGCCGAGTCACTGGGGGTGCGGATCTTTGAGCACAGCCACGTGCTGGAGCTGATTCATGGCGAGACTGTGCAGGTTCGTTGTGCGGGCGGCACAGTCCGCGCCACCCATCTGGTGCTGGCCTGCAATGCGCATCTGGAAGAGCTCGAACCGCGCCTGAGCGGCAAGGTGCTTCCCGCGGGCAGCTACATCATCGCCACCGAGCCCTTGTCAGTGGGACTGGCCAACCAACTGATCCCGCAGAACCTGGCGTTGTGCGACCAGAAAGTCGGCCTGGATTACTACCGGTTGTCCGCCGACCGTCGCTTGCTGTTCGGCGGCGCCTGCCACTACTCGGGGCGTGATCCGGCGGACATCGCCGCGTATATGCAGCCCAAGTTGCTCAAGGTATTCCCGCAACTGGCAGACACCGCCATCGCGTTCCAGTGGGGCGGCATGATCGGCATCACCGCCAACCGTTTTGCGCAGGTGGGGCGCTTGAAGCAGTACCCGAATGTGTTCTACGCCCAGGGCTATTCGGGCCACGGCCTGAACGTGACCCATTGGTGCGCACGGCTGCTGGCCGAGGCGATTCATGCCGGGCACAGCCAGGGCCTGGATATCTTCAGCCAGGTGCCGCACATGACGTTTCCGGGGGGCAAAGCCTTGCGCTCGCCGCTGCTGGCGCTGGGCATGTTGTGGTACCGGTTGCGGGAAATGATGCATTGACGGGTTTTGCGTGGCAGGCTGAGCGAGATTTTCCTACGACTTTTGGAGATTTACCGTGCCAACAGCATCTGCAGTGATTGAAATCCCGGTCTCGGCCGACACCGTCTGGCAACTCGTCGGCGGCTTCAACAGCCTGCCGGATTGGCTGCCGCTGATCGCCACCAGCGAAGCGGGCGAAGGCGGTCGCGTACGTCACCTCAAGACCGCCGACGGCGGCGTGGTGGTGGAGCGTTTGCAGACCTTCGACAACGTGGCCCGCACCTATAGCTACACGATCGAGCAATCGCCGTTTCCGGTGAGCGCGTACCTGGCGACGTTGCAGGTGGAGGCGCTGACGGAATCGTCGGCGAAGGTCACGTGGTCCGGCGTATTCACCCCGTCGGCGGGTACTACGGATGCGCAGGCGGAGGTCTTGTTCGCCGGCGTTTACAGCGGTGGGCTCGAGGCGCTGCGCGCAAATTTCCCGGCCTGAGCCGATCTGACAGGCAATGCCGCACACCGGTGGGAGCAGGCCCTCCCACACGTTGCCCTCACTGGCTTTCGCGTTGGATGGCTCAGGCTTCGGGCATCAGTTGTTGGCGGCACTCCAGGATCAGGCGCGCGCCCCCTCGCGCGCTGGTACCCACCTCCAGCTTGAAGCCGTGCAAGTTGATGATCGCCGCGACAATCGACAGGCCCAGGCCGAAGCCACCTCGCTGGTCGCCTTCGTCCACGCGGTAAAAACGCCGGAACACGGCAGCGCGTTCTGCTGCCGGTATGCCAGGCCCGGAGTCGTGCACTTCGATGCGCGTGCTGCCGGCGTCATTGACACCGCGCAGAATCACTTCGCCACCCGGTGGGGTGAACTTGATCGAGTTGCTCAGCAGGTTAGCCAGGGCTTCGAACAGCAACGCGCGATCGCCGGTGATCCAGGGCAGGGAGTCGGGCGCGTCCAGCACCAGATGCAGTTCGCCTTCTTCGGCCAGGGGCAGGTAAAAGTCATGCAGCTCGCGCAGCAGCGGCAGCGGGTCCATCAGCAAAAAGCCCGAGCGGCGCTGGTGGTCTTCCAGTTCCGAGATGCGCAACAGCCCGCGAAAGCGCGCCATCAGCGTGTCGGTTTCGGCGATGGCGTCGTCCAGTTGCACGGCATGGGCCGAGTCGTGTTCGGCCTGCTGCTTGATGCGGTAAAGCTGCGCGCGCAAGCGGGTCAGCGGGGTGCGCAGGTCGTGGGCGATGTTGTCGCACACGCCTTTGACCTCGTTCATCAGCTTCTCTATGCGGTCGAGCATGGCGTTGACGATGGCCGCGAGCATATCCAGTTCGTCGCGTCGGTCCGACAGCGGCAAACGGTGGGTGAGGTCACCGGCGACGATGGCTTCGGCGCTGGCCTGGATCCCACGAATCCGCCGTAACGGACGGCGGCGCAGCAGGTGCCAGCCGGCGGCGCCGGGGATGATCGTCAGGGACAATGCCCAGAGCAGCGCATGCCAGATGATCCGCGTCACGCCGAACAGCGAACCGTTGGCCCGCACCAGCACCAGCCAGCGGCCGTCTTCGGTGTGGGTGGCCACGGCGTCGCAGCTGTCTTTGGGCAGTTTGGGGTCGTCGGAGTCGACGCAATTGGCCAGGGCGTGGATCTTGCCATCCAGCGGCAGGTCGGGGGGGACCGCGCGGATCGGCCCGCTCAAGGGGCGAAATTGCTCGTCGAACAGGCCGTAGGCGTCCACGCCTTTCATGTCGAAGGTCATGCTGGTGGTCAGCGCGTCGACCAATTCTTCACCGTCGAAGCGCTGGAACAAGTGCTGACGCTGCATCAGCGAATGGCGCGAGAGGTCGCTCAGGTAGCCCGACACCTCGTAATACAGCACCCCCATGAGGATGCAGCTCCAGGCCACGAACAGCGAACTGTACAGCGCCAGCAAGCGGCTGCTGGAAGAGCGCCAGCCCTTAGAGGGGTTCAGCAATGACATAACCCGAACCTCGTACCGTGCGGATCAACGGCGTGAGGCCCGGTGGATCGATTTTCTTGCGCAGACGACCGATGTGCACGTCGATCAGGTTGGTGCCCGGGTCGAAGTGATAACCCCAGACTTCCTCGAAGATCATCATCCGCGACAGGATCTGCCCGGTGTTGCGCATCAGGAATTCCAGCAGTTTGTATTCAGTGGGCAGCAGGGTCAGCGGCTGCTCGGCGCGACTGGCCTCGCGGCTGATCAGGTTCAGCTCCAGGTCGGCCACGCGCAGGGCGGTTTCGAACTCCTTGACCGTGCTTTTGCGGCGCAACAGCACTTCGACGCGGGCGGCCATTTCATCGGAGGCGAATGGCTTGGTCAGGTAGTCGTCGCCGCCGGCGCGCAGGCCGCGCACACGTTCGTCCACATCGGAGAGGGCGCTGATCATCAGGATCGGCGTCGACACGCCGATGGTGCGCAGGGTGGTGACGATGGCCAGGCCATCCAGTTCGGGCAGCATGCGGTCCAGGGTGATCAGGTCGTAATCACCACTCACAGCACGGACCAGGCCTTCGCGGCCGTTGTCCACCCAATCTACGTCCAGTCCATGGCTACTCAGCTCAGCGACGATCTCGCGGGCCGTTACGGCGTCATCCTCGATGGTCAAAATGCGGGTCATAGGAGTACCTGGTGAGCGATTCACACTAGAAGTGAGGGCATTTTGCCAAGAAATGGCTGAACGCTTCCTAAATAAAACTTCATGTTTCAGGCAGCCCGATGTTTTTCAGGGGAATGCATATCGCACGCCTGCGATGGGCGGGTGTTGCAACTTGCATGGAATGGGTAAGTTCAAAATATCTAACGTTTTGAAAAATAACGGTATTTATTTTTTGGCGACTGGCACGGTGCCTGCACTGTCCCTTTTGAGACTTGTAACACCATCTTTCCTGCCGGGAGTACGATAACAATGATCACATCCTCATCCACGCTGCAAGCGTCGAGCACGCACTCCGGGGTTTCCTGGGGGGCGATCTTTGCCGGGGCCGCTGCGGCGGCTGCACTGTCGCTGATTTTGGTGCTGCTGGGCTTCGGCCTGGGTTTTTCGGCGGTGTCGCCGTGGGCGGACAGCGGTATCAGCGCCAAAGGGCTGGGCATATCCACGATTATCTGGCTGGCGTTTACGCAGATCGTCGCCTCCGGTCTGGGCGGTTACATCGCCGGCCGTTTGCGGGTGAAGTGGGCGGGCATGCACGGCGATGAGGTGTATTTTCGCGACACGGCCCATGGCTTCCTGGCCTGGGCAGTGGCTACGCTGATCACCGCGGTATTGGTCGTCGGTTCGGTCAGCAGCGTCGTCAGTGGGGGTGTGAAAGCCGGTGCCAGTGTCGCGGCGGGCGCGGCCAGCGGTATGACGCAAGCGGCGGGCAGTGCGGCCAAAGGCGTCAACGGCGGCGACTTCGACTACTACGTCGACAGCCTGTTTCGCGATGACCGCCCCGTGGCGGTCAGCGATGACGCGGCCCATGGTGTGGTCGCGCGCATCTTCACCCGCACCCTGAGCAACGACGGCCAACTTGCCGCCGAAGACCGTGCCTACCTGGCGCAGTTGATCAGCCAGCGCACCAACCTCAGCCAGGCCGAGGCGCGTATCGACAAGGTCTACGGCGATGCCCGTAAAGCCGTCGAAGACGCCAAGCTCAAAGCCAAGCAAGCTGCGGATACAGCCGCCAAAGTCGCCGCCTATACCTCGCTGTGGACATTTGTTGCACTGCTGATCGGCGCCTTCTTCGCCAGTTTCGCCGCAACCTTCGGCGGTCGTCGTCGCGATGCCGTGGTGTACGTCGAGACCGAAACCTACGTTCGTTAATTCAAGGAGAACACCATGCGCTCATTACTTCTGTGGTTCCTCGGCGTGCCGATCCCGGTAATTATCCTGATCGCCATTTTCATGCATTGATACCGCGGCCATCTCGGTCCGATGCGGGAGGGGGGCAATCCCCCTCCCGCGTTTTATTTGCGGTAACCGAGCGTCAGTCGTCAAACCCCACCTGCTCGTGAATCTCATCCACCTTCAATTCCAACCGATAGGCCACGGCGATGAATAACGCCTGGCACAGGCACAGGGTGGCGCTCAACGAGCGGAAGGCGAACGATGACCCTTCGTTAACCAACAGCACCGCGTTGGCCCGCTTGGCCAGGGGCGAGAGGTTGCTGTCGGTGATGATCAGGGTCTTGGCCTGGTGGTGCTGGGCGATGCGCAGGCAGTGCTGGGTTTCTTTGCCGTAGGGCGTGAAGCTGATGGCGATCACCAGGTCATTGGCGCGCACGCTGCGCATCTGCTCGCGGTAGCTGCCGCCCAGGCCCGAGACCAGATGGATGCGTTTGTTGGTGTGCTGCAGGTTGTAGACCAGGTAGTCGGCCACCGCAAAGGAACGGCGTACGCCGACCACGTAGATATTGTCGGCGTTGACCACCAGGTCCACGGCTTTGTCGAATGCCACGTCATCCAGTTCCAGCCCCAGGCGCTCAATGCCCGACAGCGTCGCGTTGACACACTCGCGCGCCAGGTCCCCGCCGCTGGCCTTCTGCGATTTGTTGGCGATCATGCTGCGGATGCGTTGCTGATAGTTCTGCACCGGCGTGGTCTTGTGGGTGTAGGCCTCGCGAAACAACGCCTGCATCTCACTGAAACCACTGAAGCCAAAGCGTTGGGAGAACCGCACGATGGCCGAGGGGTGCACTTCGCATTCGCGGGCGATGTCGCTGATGCGGTCGACCATGATCCGGTCGCTTTGCTGGCTCATATAGCTGGCGATGCGTTTGAGTTGGCGCGGCAGGCTTTCGTATTCGTCGGTGATCAGCTGCAACAGGCGTTCGGCATTGATCGGAGGGCTGGCGAGCGGGGCTTCCAGTGTGGTCTCGGGATCGGTGCGGGACATGGGCAATCCTTCTGGCGTGTTCGTCTGATGCGCTGATGGGTGGCGCAAGTCTACAGGGTAGGCGCAAAAAAATACCCCGGCATCACGGCCGCCGTGGCCTGCTGAAACGATGCACGGTGGCTGGTGGGCCATTATGCCAACGTATTGGAAAAAATATTCCACTAAAAATAATTCTGGAATAAATATTGATTGCCGCAGCCGGACGTTCTAGTCTGCATCCACCAAGAGCGTTTGCCGTCGCCACGGCGGCACAACGCAGGCTGATAAAAATAACAGGAGCCAGCATGGGCCAGACTCGTTTTGCCAGTGGGCGTCAATTGGATCTGATTTGCCTCGGGCGCCTGGGCGTCGACCTCTACGCACAGCAAGTGGGTGCGCGGCTTGAGGACGTGTCCAGCTTTGCCAAGTACCTCGGCGGCTCTTCCGCCAACATCGCTTTCGGCACGGCGCGGCTGGGGCTCAAGTCGGCGATGTTGAGCCGGGTAGGCGACGACCATATGGGTCGCTTTCTGGTGGAATCCCTGGCCCGTGAAGGCTGCGATGTCAGCGGGATCAAGGTCGACCCGGAACGCCTCACCGCCCTGGTGTTGCTCGGCCTCAAAGACCGCGAAACCTTCCCGCTGGTGTTCTACCGCGAAAACTGCGCCGACATGGCGCTGCGCGCCGAAGACATCAGCGAAGCCTTTATCGCTTCGAGCAAAGCGCTGCTGATCACCGGCACGCATTTCTCCACCGACAGCGTGTACAAGGCCAGCATCCAGGCCCTGGAGTACGCCGCCAAACACAACGTCAAGCGCGTCCTGGACATCGATTATCGCCCGGTGCTGTGGGGCCTGGCGGGCAAGGCTGACGGCGAAACGCGGTTTGTCGCCGACCAGAATGTGAGCGCGCATGTGCAGAAGATCCTGCCGCGGTTTGACCTGATCGTGGGCACCGAAGAGGAGTTCCTGATCGCCGGTGGCAGTGAAGACCTGCTTGGCGCGCTGCGGACTGTGCGCGAACTCACGCCCGCCACCCTGGTGGTCAAGCTGGGCCCGCAGGGCTGCACGGTGATTCACGGTGCGATTCCCGCGCGCCTGGAAGACGGCGCGATCTACCCTGGGGTGCGCGTCGAGGTGCTCAACGTGCTGGGCGCCGGCGATGCGTTCATGTCGGGCTTCCTCAGCGGTTGGCTCAACGACGCCGGCGATGAGCGTTGCAGCCAATTGGCCAACGCCTGCGGTGGCCTGGTGGTGTCGCGCCACGCCTGCGCACCCGCCATGCCGACCTCCGCCGAATTGGAGTACCTGTTCAACAGCCCGGTGCCGATCACCCGCCCGGACCAGGACGTGACCCTGCAACGTCTGCACCGTGTCACGGTGCCGCGCAAGGCGTGGAAGCAGTTGTTCATCTTCGCCTTCGATCATCGTTGGCAATTGGTCGACCTGGCGCAACGCGGTGGCCAGGACCCGACCCGTATCAGCGCTATCAAGCAGCTGTTTATCCAGGCCATCGAACGCGTGGAAACAAAGCTCGCCGATCAGGGTGTCGACGCCGATGTGGGCCTGTTGGCTGACCAGCGCTTTGGCCAGGACGCGCTCAACGCCGCCAGCGGCCGTGGCTGGTGGATCGCACGTCCGGTGGAGGTGCAGAACTCACGGCCCCTGGCCTTCGAGCACGGCCGTTCGATTGGTAGCAACCTGATCGCCTGGCCCCAGGAGCAGATCATCAAGTGCCTGGTGCAATTTCATCCAGACGACGAGCCGCTGCTGCGCCTGGAGCAGGAAGCCCAACTCAAGGCGGTGTACGAGGCTTCGCTGATAAGCGGCCATGAACTGCTGCTGGAAGTCATCCCGCCCAAGGAGCACCCGTCCACTTACCCCGATGTGCTCTACCGCAGCCTCAAGCGCCTTTACAACCTGGGCATTTACCCGGCGTGGTGGAAGATCGAAGCGCAGTCGGCCGAGGAGTGGGAAAAGCTTGACGCGCTGATTCACGAGCGTGATCCGTACTGCCGTGGCGTGGTGCTGCTGGGCTTGAATGCCTCGGCAGAGTGCCTTGCCGAAGGCTTTCGTCAAGCACGCCTGAGCACCACTTGCCGTGGGTTTGCCGTGGGGCGCACGATTTTCCAGGCGCCGAGCAAGGCGTGGATGGCGGGGGAGATCGATGACGAAACCCTGATCCAGCAGGTGCAGGCCACCTTCGAGCAACTCATTGCCGCCTGGCGCAGCGCGCGAAAGTAAACAGGCTCAAAGGCGGGAGCGAGCAAGCCCGCTCCCACACAACGCCGATCTAACCAGGCTTACGTCAGATAAAAACAAAAGGTGCAGCCATGCCCGCAATTCGAATTGGCATCAACCCGATCTCCTGGAGCAACGACGACCTGCCGGCCCTGGGTGGTGAAACGCCGCTGAGCACCGCTTTGAGCGAGGGCCAGGCGATCGGCTACGAAGGTTTTGAACTTAACGGCAAATTCCCCAAGGACGCCAAAGGCGTGGGCGATGTGCTGCGCCCCTATGACCTGGCGCTGGTCTCCGGCTGGTATTCCAGCCGCCTGGCGCGACGCTCGGTGGCCGAAGAGATCGAGGCGATTGCCGGCCATGTCGACGTGTTGAAACAGAACGGCGCCACGGTGCTGGTGTACGGCGAGGTGGCCGATTCGATCCAGGGTTCGCGCATTCGCCTGATCGAGCGCCCGCGCTTTCACAGCGAGCAGGCCTGGCAGGACTATGCCGACAAGCTCACGGAATTGGCGCGCTTCACCCTGTCACAGGGCGTGCGTCTGGCGTACCACCACCATATGGGCGCCTACGTCGAGTCCCCCGAAGACATCGACCAACTGATGCAGCGAACGGGCCCGGAAGTCGGCCTGTTGTTTGACTCGGGCCACTGTTACATGGGCGGCGGCGACCCTCTCCAGGTGCTGCGCAAACACATCGAGCGCGTCTGCCATGTGCACTTTAAGGATGTGCGCAAACCGGTGGTGCAACTGGCGCGCAACCAGATGTGGAGCTTCCCCGACTGCATCGTCAACGGCACCTTTACGGTGCCCGGCGATGGCGATATCGACTTTGCCGAACTGCTGGACGTGCTGCTCGCCGCCAACTACCAAGGCTGGCTGGTAGTGGAGGCCGAGCAGGACCCGGCGGTGGCGCCCAGCTATATCTATGCAAAAAAGGGTTATGACACGTTGCGTGCGCTTCTCAACGAGAGGACCAAACCATGAGCTTGCTGGTAAAGAGCAGTAAACGCGGGCAAACCATGGTCGCCCTGGAAGAGGGGCGCCTGGAATACGTAGGCTTTGCCGCCTACCGCCTGAGCCTTGGCGAAACCCTGCCGGTCACCGCCGGTGATCAGGAGCTGTGCGTGGTGCTGCTCAGCGGCCGCGTGACGATCGAAGGCGAGGGCTTCACCTGGCAGAACCTCGGTGATCGCCAGTCGGTGTTCGAAGACAAGTCGCCGTTCGCCGCGTACCTGCCGCCTGGCACCACGGCCCAAGTCACGGCGTTGAGCGACGTGCAGATCGCCGTGTGCGCCGCGCCCGGCGCGGGTGGTTACGCGCCACGCTTGATTCGCCCCGAAGACTGCAAGCGCAGCGTACGCGGCAAAGGCGCCAACACCCGCTATGTGTGCGACATCCTGCCCGATACCTCACCGGCCCATTCGCTGCTGGTGGTGGAAGTGCGCACACCGTCCGGGCACTCGTCGAGCTACCCGCCGCACAAGCACGACACCGATGACCTGCCGCACCAGAGCTTTCTGGAAGAGACCTACTATCACCAGATCAACCCACCCCAGGGCTTCGTGTTCCAGCGGGTGTACACCGACGACCGCAGCCTCGACGAGGCCATGGCCGTGGAAAACAGTGACCTGGTGGTGGTGCCCAAGGGCTACCACCCGGTCAGCGTGCCGTACGGCTACGAGTCTTACTACCTGAACGTGATGGCCGGGCCCAAGCGCGCCTGGCATTTCCACAATGACCCGCAGCACAGCTGGCTGCTGGACCTTTAAGCGGTTTTGGACGGAGAACAACAATGAAGTCGCCGCTACGTTTTGCCCTGAACCGTATGGTTGCCCCAGGCCTGTCCCTGCCGGACTTTATCCCGTTGGCGGCCGCGCTCAGGCGCGATGGGCTCGGCTTCCAAGCGTCTGCCCTGCGCCGCATGCGCTTGGCGGATATCCAACAGGCCCTGGGCGCGAGCATTGCCCACCTGCAAAAACGTTAAGGGGCGCGACATGACCACAACCCGACTGACCATGGCCCAGGCCCTGGTGAAGTTTCTGGATAACCAATACATCGAAGTCGATGGCGTGCAGAGCAAGTTCGTCGCCGGGGTGTTCACGATTTTCGGCCACGGCAACGTGCTGGGCCTGGGTCAGGCGCTGGAGCAGGACAGCGGTGACCTGGTGGTGCATCAGGGCCGCAATGAGCAGGGCATGGCCCACGCGGCCATCGGTTTTGCCAAGCAGCACCTGCGGCGCAGAATCTACGCGTGCACCGCGTCGGTCGGCCCCGGCGCGGCCAATATGCTGACCGCCGCGGCGACCGCCACCGCCAACCGCATCCCGTTGTTGCTGTTGCCCGGCGATGTGTACGCCAGTCGCCAGCCCGACCCGGTGCTGCAACAGATCGAGCAGTTCCACGACCTGAGCATCAGTACCAACGACGCGTTCCGCTCGGTGAGCAAATATTGGGACCGTATCAACCGTCCCGAACAACTGATGACCGCCGCGATTCATGCGATGCGGGTGTTGACCGACCCGGCGGAAACGGGCGCCGTGACCCTGGCGTTGCCCCAGGACGTGCAGGCCGAAGCCTGGGACTACCCGGATTATTTCCTGCAAAAGCGCGTGCACCGCATCGACCGGCGCCCGGCCACCGCTGCAATGATCAGCGATGCGTTGGCGGCGTTTCGCGGCAAGCGCAAACCGCTGATCATCTGCGGCGGCGGGGTGAAATACTCAGGCGCGAATGCCGCGCTGCAGGCCTTTGCCGAACGCTTTGATATCCCGTTCGCCGAAACCCAGGCGGGCAAGAGCGCGGTGGTGTCCAGCCACCCGTTGAACGTGGGCGGCCTGGGCGAGACCGGTTGCCTTGCGGCCAACCTGCTGGCGCCGCAGGCCGACCTGATCATTGGCATCGGCACCCGTTATACCGACTTCACCACCTCGTCCAAGTCGCTGTTCAAGCATGCCGAGGTGAGGTTTCTTAATCTGAATATCAGCCCCTGCGACGCGGTGAAACTCGACGGCGTGCAGGTGGTGGCCGACGCCAGGCTCGCCCTCGAAGCACTGGCCGATGCCCTGGGCGATTACCGCGCCGGCTGGGGTGAGCAGATCGCCGACGCCAAGGCGCAACTGGAGGCAGAGGTGGACCGTGTCCATCAGGTCGAATACCACGGCGATGATTTCGTGCCTGAAGTCGACGACCACCTGGACCGCGCGGTACTGCGTGAATTTATCGAGCTGACCGGCTCGAGCCTGACCCAGAGTCGCGTGCTCGGTGTGCTCAACGCCCGTCTGGCCGACGACGCAATCATCGTCGCCGCGGCCGGCAGCCTGCCCGGTGACCTGCAGCGTGCCTGGCGCAGCAAAGGCGTCAACACCTACCACGTCGAATATGGCTACTCGTGCATGGGCTATGAGATCAACGCCGCCCTGGGCGTGAAGCTGGCCGAGCCGACCAAGGAGGTGTATGCGCTGGTCGGCGATGGCTCCTACATGATGCTGCACTCGGAGCTGGCCACCTCGATTCAGGAGCGGCGCAAGATCAACGTGGTGCTGCTGGACAACATGGCCTTCGGTTGCATCAACAACCTGCAGATCGGCAATGGCATGGACAGCTTCGGCACCGAGTTCCGCTACCGCAACCCCGAGAGCGGCAAGCTTGACGGCGGCCTGGTGCCGGTGGATTTCGCCATGAGCGCGGCGGCCTATGGCTGCAAGACCTACAAGGTCAGCACCGTCGAACAGCTCGAAGCGGCGCTGGCCGATGCTCGCACGCAAACCGTTTCGACCCTGATCGACATCAAGGTACTGCCCAAAACCATGATCCACGGCTACCTGTCGTGGTGGCGGGTGGGCGTGGCGCAGGTGTCCACCCGCGAACGGACTCAAACTGCAGCGAAAAAACTCAATGAGCACCTGGCGAAGGCCCGGCAGTACTAAATAACAAGAGGAGTGTTTGTATGTCGTTGAAGCTTGGAGTGATCGGTACCGGTGCCATCGGCCGTGACCATATCCGTCGGTGCAGCCAGACCCTGCTCAACAGCCAGGTGGTGGCGGTGACCGACATCAACCTTGAGCAGGCCGCCAGGGTCGTCGCTGAGCTGAAGCTGGACGCCGAGGTGTACCCGGACGGCCACGCGCTGATCCACTCGCCGCAGGTGGACGCCGTGCTGGTGACCTCGTGGGGCCCGAGCCACGAAGAATTCGTGCTTGCCGCCATCGCCGCCGGCAAACCGGTGTTCTGTGAAAAACCCTTGGCCGTCACTGCCCAAGGCTGCCGCAAGATCGTCGAGGCCGAGGTGGCCCACGGTAAACGCCTGGTGCAGGTGGGCTTTATGCGCCCGTATGACGAAGGCTATCGCGCCCTCAAAGCCGTGATCGACAGCGGCCAGATCGGCGAGCCGCTGATGCTGCACTGCGCACACCGCAACCCGAAGGTGGGCGAGAACTACAAGACCGACATGGCGATCACCGACACCCTGATCCACGAGTTGGATGTACTGCGTTGGTTGCTCAACGACGATTATGTTTCGGTGCAGGTGGTGTTCCCGCGCAAGACCAGCAAGGCCCTGGCCCACCTGCGTGACCCGCAGATCGTGCTGCTGGAAACCGCCAGAGGCACGCGCATCGACGTGGAAGTGTTTGTGAACTGCCAGTACGGCTACGACATCCAGTGTGAAGTGGTCGGGGAGACCGGTATCGCCAAGTTGCCGGAGCCGTCCCAGGTGCAACTGCGCAGTGGCGCGAAGTTGTCCAACGCGATTCTGATGGACTGGAAGGACCGGTTTATCGGGGCGTATGACGTTGAGTTGCAGGCCTTCATTGATAGCGTGCGCGCCGGGCAGGTCGGCGGTCCGTCGGCGTGGGATGGATTTGCGGCAGCGGTGGCGGCGGATGCGTGTATCCAGGCGCAAAGCACTGAGCAGATCGTCAAGGTGAGCCTGCCGGATCGTCCGCGTTTTTACGGTTAAGGCGATCAGTGTGGGAAGGGGCAAGCTCCTTCCCACCGTTGATTGGGTTTCCATGTCAAAGAAGGAATAAGTCATGCGAATCGGACTAGTCGGCTACGGCCACGGAGGGCGCTTTTTTCATGCGCCGCTGATTGCCACATTGCCGGGCGCAACCTTCGTCGGCGTAGTCACACGTTCACCCGAACGCCGCCAGCAACTGGCGAACGATCATCCCGGCCTCCAGGCCTTCGACTCCATCGGCCAGATCGTCGAGGCCGGTGTCGACGCCCTGGTGATTTCCACCACCCTTAAAGGCCGCCCGGCCCTGGTGCTCGAAGCCATCGAACACGGGCTGGCGGTGGTCAGCGACAAACCCTTCGCGGCCAACGCCGAACAGGCCCAGGCGCTGATCACGGCGGCTGAGCGTCATGCCGTACTGCTGACGGTGTACCAGAACCGGCGCTGGGACTCGGATTACCTGACCCTGCGCAAACTGATTGACGCCGGGGCCCTGGGCACCATCACTCGTTTTGAATCCCGCGTGGAGCGCTTCAGCCCGCAAGCGGTCGGCAATGCCAGCGGTGGCGGTTGGTTGCGCGATCTGGGCAGCCATCTGGTGGACCAGGCGCTGCAATTGTTCGGCCCGGTGGACCGGGTGTTCGCGCAACTGCATTACACCGCCGAACATCCCAGCGTCGACCATGGGTTCTTCGTCTCGCTGACCCATGCCAACGGGGTGATTTCCCACCTGTGGGGCAATGCCCTGCAAAACAGCCAGGCCCCGCGGTTTCGGGTAAGCGGCAGCCTGGGGTGTTACACCGTCGAGGGGCTCGATGGCCAGGAAGAGGCGCTGATGGCCGGCAAGTCGCCGAAAACCGAGGGCGAGCACTGGGGCGCAGAAGAGCACCGGCGCTGGGGCTGGTTTGAGCATGGCGCGGACCGCGAGCGGGTGCCTTCGGAGAAAGGCTGCTGGACGCAGTTTTATCGGCAGTTGCAATCCGCTGTGCAAGGGCAGGGGGCCTTGCCGGTCGACGCGTATGAAGCGCTGGAAACTACCCGTATATTGGACGCCGCACGCCTGAGCGCCGAGCGCCAGCAGGTGGTTTCAACAAAAATAGAATAAAATTCTAAAACAGGTTGATATGGAAATTATTTTCCAATAAAGTCTTTTCCAGGTTGCATAAAGTACGTCGCGGACTCGATCCCGGCGACTCAACAAAAACAAGATCAAAACAACCAGGTACCGTCAGATGAAAATCTTCAACGCTGTACTGCGAGTTTTACGCCCTGCCCACACGCCACGCGATCTGCCCCGCGCCCGGCCGTTCTACTTTTCCTTCCTTAACGTGCTGTGCGTCGAAAACCACGGCGCGCTGGTCTGCTGCATTCCAGGCGCACCGGTCGTCCGACTGCCCGCCGAGCTCTGATAAACGCAACGTCCAAAAAACCAACAAGAAAGTGGAGACAGACCGTTCATGAAGACCCCGATTCGTTTTACCGCGCTGGCCTTGTCCATGCTGCTCGCCAGTGGTGTGGCCTCGGCTGCCGATCTGAAGATAGGCGTGAGTATGTCCGCCTTCGATGACACCTTTCTCACCTACCTGCGTGAGGACATGGACAAACAAGCCAAGTCTTATCCCAAGGGTGACGGCGTGCAGCTGCAGTTCGAAGACGCCCGCGCCGATGTGGTGAAACAACTGAGCCAGGTCGAGAATTTCATCAGCCAGAAAGTCGATGCGATCATCGTCAACCCGGTGGACACTGCCTCCACGGCCAATATCATCAAGGCCGCCACCGCGGCGAAAATCCCGCTGGTGTTCGTCAACCGTCGTCCCGACAGCGCGACGTTGGCCCCCGGTGTCGCGGCGGTGACCTCCGATGACGTGGAAGCCGGCAAGTTGCAAATGCAGTACATCGCCGAGAAGCTCGGCGGCAAGGGCAATATCGTGATTTTGCTCGGCGATCTGGCGAACAACTCCACCACCAACCGCACCAAGGGCGTAAAAGAAGTCCTGACCAAGTACCCAGGCATCAAGATCGAACAGGAGCAAACCGGCATTTGGCTGCGTGACAAGGGCATGACCCTGGTCAACGACTGGCTGACCCAGGGCCGCGACTTCCAGGCGGTGCTGGCCAACAACGATGAGATGGCGATCGGTGCGTCCATGGCCCTGAAATCAGCGGGCAAGAAAGGCGTGTTGATCGCCGGTGTCGACGGCACGCCGGACGGCCTGAACGCGATCACCAAGGGCGACATGACGGTATCGGCCTTCCAGGACGCCAAGGGTCAGGCGGACAAGTCGGTGGACACCGCGCGCAAGATGGCCAGGAACGAGCCCATCGAGCAGAACGTGGTGATCCCGTTCCAGCTGATCACGCCGGACAACGTCAAAGACTTCAAGTAGCCCTGACATAACAACAATAAGCCGGCAGGGCGGTCGTGCCCGCCCTGCCGATGGAGTACCGCCCTATGCTCGCTCAAGCCGCTGTCTCGCAGCCCCTCGGTATCCAGCCCCTGCCGCTGGACGAACCCTACCTGCTGGAAATCGTCAATATCAGCAAAGGCTTTCCCGGCGTCGTGGCCCTGGCCGACGTGCAACTGCGCGTGCGCCCCGGCACAGTGCTGGCGCTGATGGGGGAGAACGGTGCGGGCAAATCGACCTTGATGAAAATCATCGCTGGCATCTACCAGCCCGACGCCGGCGAAATTCGCCTGCGCGGAGAGCCCATCGTCTTTGAGACGCCGCTGGCGGCACAAAAGGCCGGGATCGCCATGATCCACCAGGAACTCAACCTGATGCCGCACATGAGCATCGCCGAGAACATCTGGATCGGCCGCGAGCAGCTCAACAGCCTGCACATGGTCAACCACCGCGAAATGCACCGCTGCACCGCCGAGTTGCTGGCGCGCCTGCGGATTAATCTGGACCCGGAAGAGCAGGTCGGCAACCTGAGCATCGCCGAGCGGCAGATGGTCGAGATTGCCAAGGCGGTGTCCTACGACTCCGACATCCTGATCATGGACGAGCCCACCTCGGCCATTACCGAAAAGGAAGTGGCGCACCTGTTTTCGATCATTGCCGACCTCAAATCCCAGGGCAAAGGCATCGTCTACATCACGCATAAAATGAACGAAGTGTTTGCCATCGCCGATGAAGTGGCCGTGTTCCGCGACGGTCACTATATCGGCCTGCAACGTGCCGACAGCATGAACAGCGACAGCCTGATCTCGATGATGGTGGGGCGTGAGCTGAGCCAGTTGTTCCCGGTGCGCGAGACGCCCATCGGCGAGCTGCTGCTGTCGGTGCGCGACCTGCGCCTGGACGGCGTGTTCAAGGACGTGTCGTTCGACCTGCATGCCGGCGAGATTCTCGGTATCGCCGGGCTGATGGGCTCGGGCCGTACCAATGTGGCGGAAACCATTTTTGGCATCACCCCAAGCGACGGCGGGCAGATCGTGCTGGACGGTCAGCCGGTCCGCATCAGCGACCCGCACATGGCCATCGAAAAAGGCTTTGCGCTGTTGACCGAGGACCGCAAGCTCAGTGGCCTGTTCCCCTGCCTGTCGGTGCTGGAAAACATGGAAATGGCTGTGCTGCCGCACTATTCGGACAACGGCTTTATCCAGCAGAAAGCCCTGCGCGCGCTGTGCGAAGACATGTGCAAAAAGCTGCGGGTCAAAACCCCGTCCCTGGAGCAGTGCATCGACACGCTGTCGGGCGGCAACCAGCAGAAAGCCTTGCTCGCGCGCTGGCTGATGACCAACCCGCGCCTGCTGATCCTGGACGAGCCGACCCGTGGCATTGACGTCGGGGCCAAGGCCGAGATCTACCGCTTGATCTCCTTCCTCGCCAGCGAGGGCATGGCGGTGATCATGATTTCCTCAGAGCTGCCCGAAGTGTTGGGCATGAGCGACCGGGTAATGGTGATGCATGAAGGCGAACTGATGGGCACCCTGGACCGCGCCGACGCGACCCAGGAAAAAGTCATGCACTTGGCCTCCGGGATGACCGCGGTCCACTGACGAACAGCCGTGCGGGCCTGCGGTTGGTCCGCGCCATAGAATAAAAAGGTGATTGGCTATGAACGCAATAACAGACAACAAGCCTGCCACGGCCCCGGTCAAGCAGCGGCGGCGCCTGCCCACCGAGCTGAGCATCTTCTTGGTGTTGATCGGTATTGGCCTGGTGTTTGAGCTGTTCGGCTGGATCGTGCGCGACCAGAGCTTTTTGATGAACGCTCAGCGCCTGGTGCTGATGATCCTGCAAGTCTCGATCATCGGCCTGCTGGCCATCGGTGTGACCCAAGTGATCATCACCACCGGGATCGACTTGTCATCCGGCTCGGTGCTGGCACTGTCGGCGATGATCGCCGCCAGTTTGGCGCAGACCTCCGACTTTTCCCGCGCCGTGTTCCCGAGCCTCACCGACCTGCCGGTATGGATTCCGGTGGCGATGGGGCTGGGTGTGGGGTTGCTGGCGGGGGCGATCAACGGCAGCATCATTGCAGTCACGGGGATCCCGCCGTTTATTGCGACCCTGGGCATGATGGTCTCGGCCCGTGGTCTGGCGCGTTATTACACCGAAGGCCAGCCGGTGAGCATGCTCTCCGATTCCTACACGGCGATCGGCCATGGCGCGATGCCGGTGATCATCTTTCTGGTCGTCGCGGTGATCTTCCATATCGCCCTGCGCTACACCAAGTACGGCAAATACACCTACGCCATCGGCGGCAACATGCAGGCGGCGCGGACCTCGGGGATCAACGTCAAGCGCCACCTGATCATCGTCTATAGCATCGCCGGCCTCCTGGCGGGCCTCGCCGGCGTCGTGGCCTCGGCACGCGCCGCCACCGGCCAGGCGGGTATGGGCATGTCCTACGAGCTGGATGCGATCGCGGCGGCGGTCATCGGCGGCACCAGCCTGGCGGGCGGGGTAGGGCGCATCACCGGCACGGTGATCGGCGCGCTGATCCTCGGGGTGATGGCCAGCGGCTTCACCTTCGTCGGCGTGGATGCTTATATTCAGGACATCATCAAGGGCTTGATCATCGTAGTGGCAGTGGTGATCGACCAATACCGCAACAAGCGCAAGCTCAAGCGATGAGTGGCAGCGGCAAGTGACAAGTGGCACGCTTTAAAGCTCTCCACTTGCCACTTGTAGCTTGCAGCTCATCCCATATAGCTGCTCTACGAACTTTCCTGCTATAAACGCACTCCGATGACCGTTCGCCAAGCCCGTCCTGGTGCCTTTTGGGGTTGTATCGGAAAAAATGCCTGTCTTTTCAGTTGCTGCGCCCTCAAGTCGGCCTTAGACTGCCGCCCCTCGTAAATTGAGTGCCGGGTGGCGCTTGGAATGGATGGCGCCGTTCCGAGGCCTGCACAGGTCGGCCGGAACGCTCCCTTATTCGCCTTAATGCACGTATTTTTTATAGAGAAATCAATGACAAAGGAAAAGTTGCTGGCCATGCCGGCGGATGACTACATGAATGCCGAACAGCACGCTTTTTTTGAGAAGTTGCTGCAAGACATGAAAGTGGAACACCACGAGCGCATTGAACAGAACCGTATCGCCATTGAAAGCCTGGACACCCCGGCTGACCCGGCTGACGCTGCTTCCGTGGAAGAAGAGCGCACCTGGCTGGTCAATGCGATCGACCGCGACCAGCGCATGCTGCCGCAGCTTGAGCGTGCACTGGAACGCATCAAGGAAGATTCCTTCGGCTGGTGCGATGACAGCGGCGAGCCTATTGGCCTCAAGCGCCTGCTGATCAGCCCTACCACCAAGTACTGCATCGAAGCCCAAGAGCGCCACGAGCAGATCGACAAGCACCAGCGCCAAGCCTGATGCGGTGAAGTTTGGGGGGATTGTTGAAGCGGTCCCCCAAAGAAAGACACGTTACGCCCCGTCTATTGATCTATTGCACGTACCCCACTAAAGGCCCATGGATAATGGCCCGATAGTGGCGTTAAATGCAGGAACAACAATGACAAGCAGTGGGGGTAACGACGATGGCTGGAGACGGAACTCTGATGGGCGCAGCTGTGCCACCGCAACCGGTGGTGCGCGGGTTGCCCGGCTGGCTCACGCCGCTTATGCAGAGCACCGCCCTGGTGCTGATACTGTTGGGCCTGGCCCTCGCCAGCCTGCCGATCTACCTCTGCCTGCCATTGGCCTTGCTGGTGATCTGGCTGCCCCGCCTGAGAGCGCCCAAACCGGCAACAATGCACACAGCGGCCACCGATGCCATCGGCGACCTGACCCGCGACCTGTCCTATACCACCAGCCATAACGCGCTGTCCGCCGCTGGCGTGGCCTATTCGGTCAAGCAACTGGCGGCCCGCGTGCAATCGCAACTGAGCGCGGCCAAACAGATTGTCAGCAGCGCCGAAGTGATGATCGGTACCGAACAAGTCACCTCGAAATTGAGCCGCGACGCCCTGGAAGCTGCCAGCCAGGCCCATCAGCGCAGTACCGAAGGCCGTGACGTGCTGGCCCAGTCGATCACCCGCATGCACCAGCTCAGCCAGCGTGCCAACGCCAGTCGCCAGTTGATCGAGGCGTTGAGCCAGCGCAGCGAAGAAATCCAGCGCGTCACCCTGGTGATCCAATCCATCGCCAGCCAGACCAACCTGCTGGCGCTTAACGCGGCGATTGAGGCGGCGCGCGCCGGCGAACATGGGCGCGGCTTCGCCGTGGTGGCCGATGAAGTGCGCGGGCTGGCCGGCCGCACGGCCACGGCCACCGATGAGGTCGGCGTGATGGTGGCGGATATCCAGCAGCGCACGGCTCAGGTGGTGGAGCAGATTCGCCAGTTGTCGGCGGACTTGAACACCGGTGTCGAGCAGGTGGAACACGCCGGCGAACAGTTGCACAGCATCGCCAGCCTGGCGGCAAATGTGGAAGTGCAGGTCAATGAAATCGCCCAGGGCGCCGACACCAATCGCCTCCAGCTCGACAGCCTGTTCCACGCCGTGGAGCAGATGCGCAGCGACCTCGATGTGAGTGACCAGCAGACCCGCCAACTGGCCGACGCCGCCGTGCAAATGGAAGGGCAGGCCGAAACCATCAGTGAACGCCTGGCGGCGGTCGGGCTGGATGACTATCACCAGCGGGTTTACGACCTGGCGCGCGAAGGGGCCAGTCGCATTGCGGCGCAATTCGAGGCCGACGTGCTGCAAAATCGTATCAGCCTGGACGACCTGTTCGACCGCAGTTACACGCCGATTGCCAATACCCATCCGAGCAAATACCACACTCGCTTCGACGGCTATACCGATCAGGTGCTGCCGGCGATTCAGGAAGCGCTGTTGCCGCGCCATGAGGGGCTGGTGTTCGCCATCGCCTGCACGCAACAGGGTTATGTGCCTACCCATAACAAGGCCTTTTCCCAGCCCTTGACCGGTGATGCCCAGGTCGATGCGGTGCAAAACCGCACCAAGCGCAAGTTCGACGACCGTACCGGGATCCGCTGCGGCAGCCATCAGCAAGCGGTGTTGTTGCAGACCTACACCCGCGATACCGGCGAGCTGATGCACGATCTGTCGGTACCGATCATGGTCAGGGGACGTCATTGGGGCGGGTTGCGCCTGGGGTATAAACCTGAGGGCGCCAAGGGCGTCTGAGGGAATTGTTGCTGTTTATGCAACGAAGCTATGTCGCGGGATCGCTTTTTCGCATTAATGGAACGTCGTAGCATGTCGCGCATTGTTAGCCAGCTAACGAATTGCGGAGAAGTGTTATGCAAAACAAAGTCGATGTCGCGGTGATTATCGGCAGTGGCGTCCCCGAAACCCTGCGCGCGCTGGGCCAGAACGCCTGTTGGGTGGTGCTGCTCGACGGTGAGCAGCGCGGCGCCGCGTTCGCCAGCCGCGATCAAGCGCATGCTTGCAAGGCTGCCTGGGAGGCGCAGTTGCGCCTGGAACGGTCAGGCAGCCTGCACTGAGTGCGTTACTGGCCTTGATGCAGGCGCTGGTTCAGCTCATCCACCGCGATGGCCCAGTCGGCGTCTTCGCGTAACTCCTCCTTGAGAAACTGCGCCTGCTGCGACGTCCAGAACGGTGCGTCGATGAGCTTGACGTCGTCACTCAGTGGGTGCGCGGCAATAAAGGCGTCGATAGCTTCGGGCGTCGACTCCAGGCCCAGTTGATCAAATAAGGTTTCGAGCGTAGGTATCGGCGCGTCCATGTAGTTCTCCCTGCGGTTTTGAAGGTGGTATGCATGGGAGGCCTGGAGCGTGACAGAGTTCGATCGGTGTCTCAGGAAGTCAGGGCCCCTGAATCCACGGCAGTCTTGAGGGCCAGGGCGGATTCTTTCCCGGCGCTGGCGGCAGTCTCCAGGGTCTTGAACCAACGGTCCTTTTCCACTTGGTGCGTTGTGACGGTGGTCAGCGGCGGCTTGGCGCGCATCACGATCACGGCTTGAAATTCACCGTCTACTTCCCTTGCGTCGCCATGAATGAAAAATTCGCCAATATCAAATTCCGTCACGTATCGCCTTCCCTTCGAGGTAACTAACTGCACTGATGAAACCTGACCCGCACGGGGCAAACTTCAATGGACGGGCCAGTATGGCAGTTGTTGAGGGGCGGCGGCGCAGTAAACTCACCCGGCTGACGAAACGATCCCTCCAGACAGGTTGGCTTCCAACTGTCTGGCCAGCTCGCAGGCTTGGATGTGGTCGCTGCGAAAACCTTTGATCCTGCCGCTGTTCACTTCAAGGATATGAAAGAAATTGCGCCCGGCAGGTACAACTTGGTAAAGAACGGAATTGGAGTACCCGCTGGGGCTGTGCAAGCAGTAGTATTGGCGTTCGTCCTGACAGGATGAACGAGCGCGGGAAGACGTAGCGTCGTGTTGACGTCGTTGCATGGTCAGCTCCTGTCGATTGATCTTGTTGGCACACCAGCAGTGTTTCGGGTGGTTTTGACCCCTGTTGCTGTTTTAGTATTGTCGTCTGCGCGTGGCACCTGGTTCCAAACCGAGGTGTTTTCGTTTGTACACGTTGTCGGAAACAGCGTTTTTAATTGGGTTATTCTCTGAAGCGGTTCGACCGGTATTCTCTGGTTAGTGAACCTGTGATTTCCTGTGATGCCGGATGACCTTGCACAAGGTCTGTCGTGTACGGCTGTACCCGTCGCGGGGCGCAGCAGCGGGGTCTTCTTCAGTTTTTTTCAAAGAGCATGTGCTGTGTGATCGTGCCTGTAAGGCCGTTTTTTTGTGCTGCCCGCGCTTGGCGGACAGCGCTCTTTTCGATGTGGGGGCGTTTCCTTGGCAGTCAGTAATCTGGATATGCACGCGTTGTTCGTGCTGGGTGATTTGCGCGCAAAGTTGGTCAAGCAGTTTCAATCTCGTTTCGTTTACATCACTGAGCAGACGCCGGAAGGCATCTACATCGCCGAAATCGATACCGAAACAGCGTTGGTCGTGGATGACAAACCTCGTTTGGAACTCAAAGTCGGTGACCACTTTCGCGCAGCTGTATTGCCCAGTCGCGAAGGCGGCAAGTTCGAACTCAAATTTCGCGACATCAAGTTGACGGTATATGGCCTGGGCGACTACGCCTTTGTTTCTTCAACCGAAGGTCAGGGCATCGTCTTCAAGGAAGGCCACAGCGTCATGCTGGTATTCGCCGCCAATGAACAACTGCAGGAAGGCCTGACCAAAACCCTCAAGGCCGTGACCGGCAAGGCCGCCAAGTGGCGCAAGGGTGAACTGGTGACATTCAAGGCCAGCGAATAACCGACAGCGAACATCTTCTATCTCCCGGAACCTCTTCTACAGTTGAGTTGACTTAACTATTCAGAGGCTTCGCGCGCATGCAGCAAAGCCGTCCGCTATCGGCTGCAACATCGCGAGGTGCAAGGGCATGAAAGGATTGAGAACGCTGTTGGCTGCTTCTCTGACGACGCTGAGTCTGTCAGTCGCTTCGCTGCCGGCTGCGGCCGCACCGGCGCCGGTGCACTTTGCCGACCTGAACTGGGAAAGCGGCAGCCTGATCACCGAAATACTGCGGGTGATTGTCGAGAAGGGCTATGAACTGCCGACCGACACCTTGCCCGGTACTACCATCACCCTGGAAACCGCCCTGGCCAAAAATGATATCCAGGTGATCGGCGAAGAATGGGCAGGTCGCAGCCCCGTGTGGGTCAAGGCCGAGGCCGAAGGCAAAGTGGTGGGTCTGGGCGATACCGTCAAAGGCGCGACCGAAGGCTGGTGGGTGCCGGAGTACGTGGTCAAGGGCGATCCCGTCAAAGGCATCAAACCCTTGGCGCCGGAGCTTAAAAGCGTGAAGGACCTGGCCCGCTACAAGGACGTGTTCAAGGACCCGGAATCCCCTGGCAAGGGCCGCTTTCTCAACAGCCCCATCGGCTGGACCTCGGAGGTGGTGAACAAGCAGAAGCTCAAAGCCTACGGCCTGGACGACAGCTACGTGAACTTTCGCAGCGGTTCGGGCGCGGCGCTGGATGCCGAAATCGCCTCGTCGATACGCCGTGGCAAACCGGTGTTGTTCTACTACTGGTCCCCCACGCCTTTGATGGGGCGCTACAAACTGATCCAGTTGGAAGAGCCGCCGTTCGATGCCGAGGCCTGGAAGACGCTGACGGACGCGGATAACCCCGATCCGAAGCCGACGCGGTCGCTGGCATCCAAGTTGAGCATCGGCGTGTCGACGCCGTTCCAACAGGCGCATCCGCAGATCGCGGCGTTTTTTGAGAAGGTCGAGTTTCCGATTGATCCGCTGAATAAGGCCCTGGCAAGCATGAGTGAGAACCACACAGCGCCACGGGAGGCGGCCCGGATGTTTATGAAAGCGCATCCAGAGGTGTGGAAGGCGTGGTTGACCGAGGATGTGGCGCAGAAGGTTGAAGCTGGGTTAAGTCAGTAAAGCGTGCACCGCGTGTGTGGGCTGGCCCACGTACGCGGTGCATTTGAGCATTGAAACGGGCGATTTGCATGAGGAACACTTTGCTGTCAGCCGCCGACGAAATGCCTGCAATAAATCTCCTGGCGACTATGCTGAGTCGCACCTTCTGAGGGAGACCCGCCATGAGCTTTGTCATCGCACGATGGATCGTCGGCGTTTTCACCTGCATCAGCATGGTGCACCTGTACTGGGCGGCTGGCGGCAAACTCGGCAGCCTCGCCGCCATCCCCCAACTTCCCGGCGAATTCGCCAGCGGGCCTCGCCCGGCGTTCAAACCCTCGGCGCTGGGCACCTTTTTAGTGGCCATGGGGTTGGTGGCGATTGCCGTGCTCGTGTGTCTGCGGGCTGGCCTGTATTTCTCGCCGGTGTCCCATGGGGCTTTGCAATGGGGCATCAGTGCGATTGCGTTGGTGATGTTCGCCAGGGCGATTGGGGATTCGGAATTGGTGGGGTTTTTCAAGAAGGTAGGCGGATCTCGGTTTGCGCGGCTGGATACCTGGTTTTATTCGCCGTTGTGTTTGGTCTTGGGGGCGGGGTTGTTGGTGGTGGCATGGAGTTGAGGGGCTGATCGCTCGGTAAAGGGCAAGGCGTCGACGCGCTGCCGCAGCCAAAAGCGTCAGGATGAACGGTTGGCAACATCACAGAGGGCTGACCAACAAAGGGACAGAACCGCGCTAGCCCAGCTCAATGGGCTACACGAAAACACGACACGACTGATTGCAGCGCGTGCCAAGCAACGCGCTCAAATAAAAATCGATCTCATTCTTGCCCGATTTTCCGACTTGGCCGTCATGGTTAATAGAACCTCCCTTACGCAGGATTTCCCATGTCGCGCCTTGCTCGTCCCTTGCATCCACTGGCCCTGTCGGTGGCGATGGCGTTTGCCGCCTTGCCGTTGCTGAATGTCCAGACTTCCTTTGCCGCACAAAGCAGCAGCGCCTTGCGCAGCTTCCAGGTCCCGGCCGGTGACTTGAGCCAGGCGCTCAATAGCCTGGCCGAACAGGCGGGGCTGGTGTTGGCATTTGATGCAAGCTTGACTCGGGGCAAGCGCAGCAGTGGCTTGAGCGGGCAATACAACATTGACGCGGCCCTGAACCAACTGCTGGCCGGCAGCGGCCTGCAAGCCTTGAAGATCTCCGCCGACCGCTACCGCCTCAAGGCCCTCCCGGATAACGGTGGCGCCATGGAGTTGCAGGTCACCACCATCAGCGGCGCGTACCAGGCCGAGAGCCCTGTCGGGCCGGTGTCCGGTTATGTGGCGACGCGCAGTTTGTCGGGCACCAAGACCGACACCGCGTTGATCGAAACGCCGCAGTCGATCTCCATTGTGACCAAAGACCAGATGCGCGCGCAGAACGCCCAAAGCCTCAATCAGATCCTGCGCTACAGCGCCGCCGTGGTCCCGGAAACCCGTGGCGCCACAGCTTCGCGTCTGGACCAGTTGACCATCCGTGGCTTCTCGCCGGCCACCTATCTGGACGGCCTGCGTATGCCGTCAAGCCGTGACGCCTTGCCGCAAAAAGACGCCTTCGACCTGGAGCGCGTGGAGGTGCTGCGCGGCCCGGCGTCGGTGCTGTATGGGCAGGGCACGCCGAGCGGAGTGATCAACATGGTCACCAAGCGTCCATTGGACACGCCGTTTCATGAAGTGGGCGTCGAATACGGCACCTTCAACAAAAAGCGCACTACCTTCGACTTGAGCGGGCCGCTTGACGATCAGGGCGTGTATGCCTATCGGGTCGCGGGCCTGTTCGATGACGCCGACGGCCAGGTGGAACACACCGAGACCCGTCGCCAGTCGCTGTCCTCCGCGTTCACCTGGCGTCCGAACGACGCCACGTCGCTGACGTTGCTCGGGCACTTTCAGAAGGATCCCAAGGGCGCGTCCTACGGTTCGATGCCGGCCTGGGGCTCGGTGTTGCACAGCCCCACCGGGCGCAGCATCGACGTGGATTTCTACGACGGCGAAAAGAATTTCGAGAAGAGTGATCGCGAGCACTACTCCCTCGGCTATGCCTTCGAGCACCATTTCGATGAGGTGTGGACCGTGCGCCAGAACGCGCGCTATCTGCGCAGTGAGGGGCAGTACCGCAGCCTCTACAGCAACTATTTGATGGCCGATTACCGGACCATTCGCCGTTCGACCATCGCCACCGATGTGGACATGGACGCCTACACCCTCGACAACCAGGTGCAGGCCAAATTCGACACCGGCCCGTTGCAGCACACCGTGTTAATGGGCCTCGATTATCAGAACACCAGCACCGATACGCTGTCAGGGTCAGGCACCTATACGGCGGGGCCGACCCTGGACATTTTCAATCCCGTCTACGGTGCCGCCGTGCCGGTACCGGCGTACACCACCGATGGCACCTCGCGCAGCGAGCAGACCGGCGTCTACCTGCAAGAGCAGATGAAGTGGGACAAGTGGGTGCTGCTGTTGGGCGGTCGTTATGACTGGGCCAGCACTGACAGCACCACCAAGACCCTGAGCACCGGGAGCAAGAGCCAATCCTCCCTGGACAGCAAAGCCTTCACCGGCCGTATTGGCCTGGTCTACCTGTTTGATAACGGCTTGGCGCCGTATGCCAGCTATTCGGAGTCCTTCAACCCGCAATCGGGCACCGGCTATGGCGGCGCGGTGTTCAAGCCGACCGAAGGCAAGCAGTACGAAGTCGGCATCAAGTATCAGCCCCCTGGCAGCAATAGCTTTATCACGGCGGCGATCTTCGACCTGCGCCAGACCAATGTGTTGACCACTGATCCCGATCCTACCCACCTATGCGGTACCGGCCGCTGCCAGAGCCAGGACGGCGAAGTACAGTCCCGTGGTTTTGAGCTGGAAGGCAAAGCCAGCCTCAACGACAACCTGGATATCACGGCGGCCTACGCTTACCTGGACAACCGCATCAGCAAGTCCAACAACACGGTGCGCTATGCCCCCATCAGCGATATCGGTGTAGGTCCGGCCATCAACGCCGAGGGCACCACGACCTACGCGGTACCGCGCCACACGGCGTCTGCGTGGGCCGACTACACCTTCCACGACGGCACGCTCAAAGGCTTTGGTGCCGGCGCCGGTGCACGTTATGTCGGTTCTTCCTGGGGCGATACGGCCAACACGCTGAAGGTGCCGGGTTACACCCTGTTCGATGCGGCGGTGCACTACGACATCAAGCATCTGCTAAACCCCCAGGACAACCTGCGCCTGGCGCTGAACGCCACTAACCTGGCGAACAAAGAATACGTGGCCTCGTGCTACTCGTACTCCTGGTGCTGGTATGGCTCGCAACGCACGGTGCAGGCGAGTGCGACGTACCAGTGGTAACCGTAGGGAGTGATAAGGCAATTTAATGGCCCCTTTGTAACAAAATCCTCGCCAGAATCGCGTTTATTTTCAGGTGGTTAGGTGAGGATGCAAATGCGCACTGTTGGAATCATGCTGATCGCCTGCTCCCTGGCCGGCGGCGCGGCTGCCGTGCAGGCACGGGAGTTGCGCGACGGTGACAAGTACATGTGCAGTTGGGGTGCCGGTACTGCCGCCAGGGCCCAGGAACTCAAGCTGTCGGGCGTGTCGTTGTACGCCGCGCGGCAGAAGATCCAGACCATCAAGTTCAACAAATCGTGGATGCGCATGATGGCCATGGGCATCACCGAGCAGACCTACGACAGCCGTTCACGACTCAAACCCGAGGCGATCCGCCAGAGTTTCTATCAGGACTGCGTGCGCTATAAAGTGGCGCGTAAATAGCGCTTGGTTGTATTCAATATCCCTTATTTATAAGTGGGCATATAACAGCGAGTCGCACCAAAAAGTGGCACTTATAACCGTCTCGACCTTAAAAAACATGTGGTTATTGAAGGACTTACGGCCCTTTTAATCCGACGAAAGGATTAAAATAATCTTGTTACAGATTTTGACACTGGTTAATATAGCCCGGCGTTCACCTCCCACGGTTTATGCATTTTTAAATCCCAAGTTTCCATCAGCTACTTGGGATTTTTTTTGCCCGCGATTTGACCTTCGCCGCTGAGGGCCTGGACAGCATCCGTTGCATCTCAAGCCCAGTTGGCGAATCGCGCAACCAATTCAACGCCATGTGCCGGGGCTGCGCGGCGCTCGGTCAGCCGTTGACGGTGTGGGTTGGCGCATCGGTCGCGCCGTAATAGCGCCAGCAGCAATGTCGGTGTTCGGGCACGATCACACAGCCGCTGAGGCTGGCGATCAACAGGGCGGCAACCCAGAGGGACAGGCGACGGGACATGGTATTTCCTCTTAGTGTGTGCGACGTCACTCCTTGAACGCGGCCCCTGGGTAAATCCGTCGCGATCCTTTCAAACCTTTCATCAAGTCGCGCCAACAGCTACGCAATACTGGCCTCGACCCCCTCCTGAAAAAAACCAAATGCCGTCGCGACGGATTTTCCGTCGCGTGCCGTTCAACCCATCAACAGCGTGCATGGGTGCACGCCGATGAAGGAGTTGCCATGAGACTGCGCTATGCCTTGCTTGCTCCGCTGGCCTTTGCAGCGTTTGTCAGCACCCCGACGTTTGCCCAGACCGAAATCATCATCCGCCAGGCGCCTCCGCCGCCGCGGGTGGAAATGGTCCCGGTCGAACGGCCCGGCTACGCCTGGGACCAAGGCCATTGGCGCTGGGAAGGGCGCGGTTATGGCTGGGTGCCTGGCCACTGGCAGCCGGTGCGGCGCAACGCGCGTTGGGAGCCGGGTCACTGGGAAGCCCATGGCCCCAACTGGTACTGGCGTGAAGGGCATTGGATCCGCTGATTTTTTGGAATCGCTCGATTGAAAGACACTGATCCGGACGTTGAGCTGCTGGCGCGCATCGGCAACAACGAACCTGCCGCCGTTAATGAAATGGTGGCGCGCAAGCTGCCGCGTTTGCTTGCGCTCGCCAGTCGCCTGCTGGGCGACGCCGACGAGGCCAGGGATGTGGCACAGGAAAGCTTCCTGCGCATCTGGCGTCACGCCGCCAATTGGCGCAGCGGCGAAGCGCGCTTCGACACTTGGTTGCACCGAGTGGCGCTCAACCTGTGCCACGACCGTTTACGCCGGCGTAAAGAGCGCCCTTTGGACGATAACGCTGTGCTTGAACTGGCGGACACTGCGCCCTCAGCCGATGAAACGCTCGAAGCCGCCGAACGCAGCGCACGCATGGCCGCTGCGTTGGCGGCACTGCCCGAGCGCCAGCGCGAAGCCATTGTGTTGCAGTACTACCAGGAGCTGTCGAACATTGACGCCGCGGCCCTGATGAATATCAGCGTCGAGGCACTGGAGAGCCTGCTGTCGCGGGCCCGACGCCAATTGCGCAACAGACTTGCCGACACACCCGGGCTTGCCCGCCCAGGAAGGGGAACACCATGACACCCGAACGCTTTGCCTGCCTGGCCGATGCCTACGGCGCCGATCTGCGACGTTGGCCCGTCGCCGAGCGCGGTGCGGCCCAGGCCTTGTTGGACGCCGGCCACCCCCAGGCGCGGGAGGCCCTGGCGCAGGCGGGGTGGCTCGATGCGCAACTGGACAGCCATCAAGCGCCCTTCGCCGACCCGGCACTGGCGCGGCAGATTCGCCGGTCAGCGCCCTTGCGCCGCTCGTTTTGGTCGCGCTATGCCAACTGGTTATCGCCGGTCGGTCTGGTGGGCGTGGGTATTGCCGGTGTCGTCACGGGCATGTTGGTGATGTCCCTGAACATGCCGTTGCCGAGCGCGTTGTCCGAGGGGCTGCCCAGTGTCTTCGATCAGGGCGATGCGCAGGTCGTATTCAGTGTCAATGCAGAGGAAGCCGAACAATGACCACCAGACCCCTCAAACCGTGGCTGTTGGTATCGGTGTTGCTCAACGTGTTTTTAATCGGCGGGGTAGGCGGTGGCCTTTATCACTGGAAGGCCAATACGCCAACGGCTGAAGCGGTGGTCAACCAGCACGGGCTGCGCCAGGCCATGTTCAAGCTGCCGCCGGAGCGGCGCCGCGAGTTGCGCCAACTGCTGCGGCATAACCGCGCCGACAGCCAGCCGCTGGTAATGGCGGGGCGTGAGGCGCGCATGGGCGTGATCAGACAACTGCAGGCGCCGACCCTGGACCGCGACGTGCTGGTGGCCGAACTGGCCAAGGCGCGCGAGGCGGACGCGGCGCTCAGGGCTTTGGTGGATTCGACGTTGGCGCAGTTTGCCAGCGGCTTGCCCTGGGATGAGCGGCAAAAACTGGTGGAGGCGTTGTACGTGCGCGGGCCGGCGAAAGGCAAAGCCGGGCCGGCGCGTGAAACGGCGCATTGAGCGGCGAAAATCCCCCAGCGCCGAACTCGGCACGGCACGTGTGGCGAGGGCTCAGGGTTAATCCCCCAGCTCTGTGGTCGGGATTGATCCAGGACAAGAACCGCGGGCTGCCATAGGCACACACTCTGCGCAACGTTGAGTGAGGAGCCATGGCATGCAGGTACTGGATCGGCGCAAGGCAATGTCGATTACCCCGTTGTTTCGTTTGGCCTTCCGGCCTTTTTTTCTCGGTGCATGCCTGTTGGCGGTACTGGCCATTGCGTTGTGGTTGCTGGCCCTGGGTGGCGCCACCGGCAGTTGGCAGCCGGCGGGCGGTTGGCTGGCATGGCATCGGCATGAACTGCTGTTCGGCTTTGGCGTGGCGGTGATCGCCGGGTTCCTGCTTACGGCGGTGCAGACCTGGACCGGTCGCCCCGGCCTCAGCGGTACGCCTCTGGCGCTGCTGGCCGCGCTTTGGCTGGCGGCGCGCCTGGGTTGGCTGACGAACCTGCCATTGCCGTTGCTCGCGGTACTTGAGCTGAGCTTCCCGTTGGCCGTGGCCGGGGTGATGGGCTGGACACTGTGGCAAGTGCGGCAAACCCGTAACTACCCGATTGTCTTGGTGTTGGCGCTGCTGGCCGTGGCCGATGGCATTTCGCTGTATGGGCTGTGGCGCCAGGACGAAGGCTGGCAGCGCCAGTCGGTGCTTACCGGGTTGTGGCTGGTGGCGGCGATGATGGGCCTGATCGGCGGCCGGGTAATTCCGTTTTTCACTGCGCGCGGACTGGGCCGCAACGCTGCGGTAAGTCCCTGGCCGTGGCTCGACCGCCTGTTGCTGGGCGGGGCGATCCTGGTGGCGCTTGCCTGTGCCGCAGGGGGCGCGGCAGCACCCAGCCTTGGCTTGGGGGCCTTGTTCGCCGCCCTTGGCCTCGGCCATCTGCTGCGGCTGGCGCGCTGGCATGATCGTGGCTTGTGGCGCGTGCCGCTGCTGTGGTCGCTGCACCTGGCGTATGCCTGGCTGGCCCTGGCCTGTCTGGGCATGGCGTTGTGGCACTTCGGTGTGCCGCTCAACCCGAGCCTGGCGGTGCATGCGCTCACAGTGGGCGCGATGGGCGGCTTGATCCTGGCGATGATCGCGCGGGTCAGCCTGGGCCATACCGGTCGTCCCTTGCAGTCGCCGGGTGGCATGACTCTGGCCTTTGCGCTGCTGAACCTGGCGTGTGTGTGCCGGGTGTTACTGGTACTGGTGTGGCCCGTGACGGCGTTGTGGCTGGCGGGGCTGTGCTGGTCAGTCGGGTTGGGCCTGTATCTGTGGCGCTACGGGCCGATGTTGTGGCGGGCCCGCGTCGACGGCCACCCCGGTTAGGAGGACGCCCATGTATTCAGGGTTGTTGATCGTGCACCTGCTGGCGGCTATCGCCTTTATCGGCACGCTGTTTTTCGAGGTGGTGATTTGGCACAGCGCCCGTGAAGAGTTGGTCTGGTCCGCGCAGTTCATGTCCGAGCAGGCGATTGCGCGGCGTTCACGCCGGGTGCTGCATGGCGTGGTGGTGGTGCTGTATGGCGCCGGCATCGGCCTGGCCTGGCACTACTGGAGCATGCCTTGGACCGGCAGATTCGCGCTGCTGCTGGGCCTGAAAATCACCCTGGCCCTGAGCATCATCGGCCATTACCTGTTGCTGGCGTACCTGCTGAACCACAAACGCCTGAGCCCCAAACGGGCGCTATGGATCCGTCGCAGCATCCTGGCGCACATGGTGCTGATCGTGATCCTGGCCAAATCCTTGTGGTAGGTGGCCGTGCGGCGTCATGCCGCGGGCGAGTGTTGATCGTGGTCAAGGGCTGACGCGCCGCCAGTTCCCACACTGTGGCGAACTTTCCGGAGGACCGCGTCATGCCCTTGTCTCTTGCGCAACTGCGCCGCAACTACACCCTCTATGGCTTGCGGGACGACCTGGTGCAGGACGATCCCCTGGTGCTGTTTGGCCAGTGGCTCGATCAGGCACGCAAGACCGAAGTGCCCCCGGCCGAGGCCAATAGCATGGCCCTGGCCACGGTCGACCGTGACGGGCATGCCCATTGCCGCATTCTCTTGCTCAAGGGCTTCAGCGCCGACGGGTTTTTCTTCTTTGGCCATTATCAGAGTGCCAAAGGCCAAGAGCTGGCGAGCAATCCCCACGCGGCCATGACGTTTTTCTGGCCAGGGCTTGAGCGCCAGGTGCGCATCGAAGGCCCGGTGGCGCGGGCGGATGGCGAACTGTCGGACGACTATTTCGATGCGCGTCCCGCCGCCAGCAGGTTGGGCGCCTGGGCGTCACCGCAAAGCCAGCCACTGGGCCATCGCAGCGAGCTGGAAAGCCGCTTGCGCGAGGTCACCGAGCGTTTCGCCGGTCGCCAGCCGCCACGTCCCGAGCACTGGGGCGGTTACTGCCTGCAACCGCACCGCATCGAGTTCTGGCAAGGCCGACCTGACCGTCTGCACGACCGTCTTGACTACCGCCTGCACAACGGTCAATGGCAGCGCACGCGACTGGCCCCCTAACGGTATACCTCCACCGAGGAATAGGCCCTGCGCCCTTTGCAGCGCAGGCTGAGCGCTTCTTTGAATCCTGGAGCCTTGATCATGGCCCATCTGACCCGACGCGAGTTTGTCTCGCTGAACATCGCGGTGCTGACCATCAGCGACACCCGCACCTACGACACCGACACCTCAGGACAAACCCTGGTGGACCGCGTGCAAGACGCCGGACACTGGCTGATCGACCGCGGCATCGTGATGGACGACATCTACCAGATCCGCGCACGCGCCTCGCAGTGGATCGCCGACCCCCGCGTGCAGGTGGTATTGATGACCGGCGGCACCGGGTTCACCCCGCGCGACAACACTCCGCAAGCCGTGCTGCCGTTGCTGGACAAGCAGGTGGACGGCTTTGGCGAGCTGTTCCGCCAGGTGTCCCTGGTCGAAATCGGCATGTCGACCTTGCAGTCGCGTGCGCTGGCCGGCATCAGCAACGGCGTGCTGGTGTGCTGCATGCCAGGCTCGCCGGGAGCCTGTCGCACCGCCTGGGACCAGATCCTGCTCAGCCAGTTGGACAGCCGCACCGGCCCTTGCAACTTCGTGCCGCACCTCAAGCCCCAGCTGGATCAAACACTCAGCGCCTGCGAGGCACGCCCATGAACGTCTGCGACAGCGGTGACTTGCTGCCGGTCGAACAGGCCATCGACCAGCTGTTGGCCCAGGCCCCGTCGCCACCGTCCACCGAGGTGGTGCCTTTGGCTCAGGCGCTGGGCCGGGTGACTGCCGAGGAGGTGTTTTCGCCCCTTGATCTACCGGGTTGGGACAACAGCGCCATGGATGGCTATGCCCTGCGCGCCTTCGATGTGCCGGAGCAGGGCGGCTATCTGGTGCTGGCCGGGCGCATTGCCGCCGGGCAGTGCAGCGATGTGCCGTTGCTGGCCGGGCAAACCGTGCGGATTTTTACCGGTGCGCCACTGCCGCCCGGCGCCGACAGCGTGGTGCCCCAGGAGCGCTGCCGGGTATACGGCGAGCGTATCTGGTGCCCACCGTTGCGCCTGGGCGAGCACGTGCGCAAACGCGGCGAAGAGCTGCAACGCGGCCAGCGCGTCATGAGCGCCGGCAAACGCTTGCGCGCCCAGGATATTGGCCTGCTGGCGGCGGCGGGCATCCCCCGGGTCAAGGTCTACCGGCCACTGCGGGTGTGCCTGCTCAGCAGCGGCGACGAACTGCGTGAACCCGGCGAGCCGCTGGCGCGAGGGCAGATCTACAACAGCAACCGTCATCTGGTCGCGGCCTTGCTGCGCGGCTGGGGCGTCGAGGTGCTCGACTACGGCGTGATGGCCGACGCCCTGGCGACCAGCCGCGATGCGCTGCTGTTGGCGTCTTCCGAATGCGACCTGCTGCTGACCACCGGCGGGGTGTCGGTGGGCGAGGAGGACCACCTCAAACAGGCGATCCAGGCACTGGGCAGTGTGGCGTTCTGGCGCCTGGCGATTCAGCCCGGCAAGCCCCTGGCCTTTGGTGCGGTGGCCGGCAAACCCTGGATTGGTCTGCCGGGCAACCCCAGCGCCGCGCTGGTCACGGCGATGGTGGTGGTGCGGCCGTTTCTGTTGCGTGCCCAAGGCGCCGAGCGCGTGCTGCCAGTGCCGATCAGCGTGGTGGCCGGTTTTGAATGGCTCAAGCCCAACAAACGTCGCCAGTACCTGCGCGCGCGCTTGAACCCCGGCGTGGATGGGCAACTGCGCGCGGTCCTGCACCCCCAGCAAAGCTCGGCGATGCTCACGGCGGCCTGTTGGGCCGACGGCCTGGTGATCGTCGAACGCGAGCAGCAAGTGCTCAAGGGCGCGCCGGTGCCATTTCTATCATTTGCCGATTTTGCATAAGGAGTCGTCATGCAACTGGTCTGCCCGGCAGGTAACCTGCCCGCCCTCAAAGCCGCGGTGCGCCAAGGCGCCGATGCGGTGTACGTGGGGTTTCGCGATGACACCAATGCCCGGCATTTCACCGGGCTGAACATGGACGACAAGCAGTTCGATGCGGCCGTCGCTCATATCCGCCAGCACCAGCGCAAGCTGTATGTGGCGGTCAATACCTACCCGCAGCCGAAGATCTGGTCGCGTTGGCAACGCGCCGTGGATCGCGCCGCTGACCATGGCGTGGACGCGCTGATCGCCGCCGACCCCGGTGTGCTGGGCTACGCCGCCGCGCGTCATCCGCAGATGGCCTTGCACCTGTCGGTGCAGGGCTCGGCCACCCATGCGACGGCGCTTAAGTTCTACGCCGAGCGCTACGGTATTCGCCGTGCGGTGTTGCCGCGGGTGTTATCCCTGGCGCAGGTCCGGCAGGTCGCGGCGAGCAGCCCGGTGCCGATTGAAGTGTTTGGCTTCGGCAGCCTGTGCATCATGGCCGAAGGGCGTTGTCACCTGTCGTCCTATATCACTGGTGAGTCGCCCAACCTGTGTGGCGTGTGTTCACCGGCCAAGGCGGTGCGCTGGAGCGACGACGCCGACGGCCTCAGTGCGCGCCTGAGTGAAGTGCTGATCGACCGCTACACCCCCGATGAACCTGCGGGTTACCCGACCCTGTGCAAGGGGCGTTTCCTGGTGGGCGGCAAGCGTTTCCACGCGCTGGAAGAGCCCACCAGCCTCGACACCCTGGACCTGCTGCCCGAACTCAGCGCCATTGGCGTGGCAGCGGTGAAAATCGAAGGCCGCCAGCGCAGCCCGGCCTACGTGGAACAAGTCACCCGTGTGTGGCGCGCGGCGCTCGACGCTTACCGCAGCGCCCCGGCCAGTTTTGTGGTGCAGGCGCCATGGCGGCAGGTGCTCGCCGGGCTTTCCGAAGGCAGCCAGACCACCCTGGGTGCCTACCACCGTGCATGGCAGTGAGGAATTACCTATGAAACTCAGCCTCGGACCGGTGCTGTTTTATTGGGACAAGGAACATCTGGGACGCTTCTACGCCGACATGGCCGGCTTGCCCCTGGACGTGATTTACCTGGGCGAAACCGTGTGCTCAAAGCGCCGTGCGTTTTCCCTCGATCATTGGCTGGGCCTGGGCCGTGAATTGCAGGCGTGCAGCTCGGCGCAGATCGTGCTGTCGAGCCTGACCCTGATCGAAGCCGCTTCGGAACTCTCCAGCCTGCGGCGCCTGTGCGACAACGGTGAGTTTTGGGTGGAAGCCAACGACATGGGCGCGGTACAGCTGCTGATCGAACGCAACCTGCCGTTCGTCGGCGGGCCGGCACTCAACCTCTATAACGGTCACGCCCTGGTGCAACTGCTCGATGCCGGCCTGCAACGATGGGTGCCGCCGGTGGAGTGCTCCCACGCGCTGATCGCCGATGTACTGGAGCAAGTGGGCAAGTTGGGCCGACCGCTGCCCGAGGTGGAAATCTTCGCCTATGGCCATCTGCCCCTGGCCTATTCGGCGCGCTGCTTTACCGCCCGCGCGGAAAACCGGCCCAAGGATGACTGCCGGTTCTGTTGCCTCAACTACCCCGACGGCATGGCCTTGAGCAGCCAGGAGGGGCAGCCACTGTTCACCTTGAATGGCGTACAAACCCTGTCGGCCGAAGTCACCAACTTGCTCGCCGATTACCCCGCGTTGGTCAGTGGCGGCGCCGACCTGCTGCGCCTGAGCCCACGGGCCGAAGGTATGGCCGAGGTGGTGCGCGCCTTCGACCAGGTGCGCCACGGCGCCACGCCACCGCTGTTTGTCGAAGGATGCAACGGCTACTGGCACGGTCAGGCCGGCATGTTGCGGGTCGAGGAGGTGGGCCTTTGCTGAAGCGTAAAGCGTGGCTGCTCAAGAGCGCCGACCGTGTGCTGCCGCTGATTCGCCGTGTGCCGTTCGCGGTGCAACGCCTGGCCCTGCAGCAGGCGCTCAACCATTGCCTGGCCGAACCCTTGCGCGATGGCGGCTTTGACCTGCTGCGTGGGCGTTGGCTGTGTTTGCGTATCCCTGACCTGGGCTTGTGCTGGTACCTGACGCTCGCGCGGGACGGCTTGCGCATTGCGCAGCAGGCCACGGCTCAGGTGACGATCAGCGGCAATTGGCGCGAGTTCCTGTTGCTGGCCAGTCGGCAGGAAGACCCGGACACCTTGTTCTTCCGTCGGCGCCTGGTGATTGAGGGGGACACGGAACTGGGGTTGGGAGTGAAGAACTTGATCGATAGCCTTGACCCTGACGTGTTGCCTGGCTGGTTGTGGCGCGGTCTGGAGCGGGCAGGGCGGGGCCTGGCAGTCTGACGGCGTGAAGCCCGCCGCCGCGTTCGTCAAATCCTTTGTCGAACGGCAGAAGGCAAAGCGCGGCGCCCGGGGCTAGAGGCGGCGCAGAAAGGACTTGACGATGTGCCGGGTGGCGTCGGTGGTCTCCAGTTGGTCCAGGGCGCCATAGGCGTGCCATTGACAGTCGACGATTTCGTTGCACGGGCGCGCGTCGTCGATATTGATCACCGAGGCCTCGAACACGTGATGCAGCGTGTCGCGCGCTTTCAGCTCCTGCAGGTACAGCAGCCCGTCGACGTTCAATCCGGTTTCTTCTTCCAGCTCGCGTTCGGCGGCGCCCACCGGACGTTCGTCGCGTTCGACCTTGCCGCCCGGCAAGGCCCATTTCGATCTGGCCTTGCGCACGAAGAGGATATGCCCCTCGTGTTCGCAAATGACCGTTGCCCTGATTTTCATCGTCTGTGCCCCCGCAGCGGGATGAGTGTCACAAAAGTGTAATGCAATTGTCATGCTAAGTGGTTATGGCGCGTCGACGTGGGGATGTGGATACTGCCTGACTGATGAAAACGCACGAGGACAACAGATGAACACCGTACGCTGGGGGATGATCGGCTGTGGCAGTGTCACTGAGTTAAAGAGTGGACCCGCTTTCTACAAAGCGCCAGGTTCGGCCCTGGTGGCCGTGATGGGGCGCCGTGAAGCGGCGGTGCGCGATTATGCGGCACGCCACGGTATCTCGCGCTTTTACACCGATGCCCAAGCCCTGATAGACGACCCGCAGGTGGACGCGGTGTACATCGCCACACCGCCCGACAGCCACTTGGAATACAGCCTCATGGTGGCTGCGGCCGGCAAGCATTGCTGCGTCGAGAAACCCATGGCGCTGAACGCCGAGCAGAGCGCCTTGATGCAACGCACGTTCGAGCGTGCCGGGCTGCACCTGTTCGTGTCCTATTACCGGCGTTCGCTGCCACGTTTTCAGCAAGTGCGCGACTGGCTGCGGGACGGGCGCATCGGCGAGCTGCGCCACCTCACCTGGACCTTGTGCAAACCGCCGGGCGCCGACGATGCCAGCGCCGCCAACTGGCGTACCGATCCGCAAATTGCCGGCGGCGGCTATTTTGCCGACCTGGCCAGCCATGGTTTTGACCTGTTCCAGTACCTGGCCGGGGACATCGTTGAAGTCTCGGGTTTTACCGCGCGCCAGGCCGGGCGCTATGCCGCTGAAGATGCGGTGACCGCCTGCTGGACGTTCAGCAGCGGCGCACTCGGCATGGGCTGCTGGAATTTCGTCGCGGATCGGCGCGAGGATCGGGTCGAGTTGGTCGGCAGTCGAGGGCGCATCCAATTCTCGGTCTTCGAAGACCAGCCGCTGTACCTCGAAGGCGAGACCGCTGAAGTGCTCGACGTGCCCTGCCACGCGCATATCCAATGGCACCACGTGTTGGCCATGAACGCGCATATCCGGGGTGAGGCCGAGCATCCGTCGCTGGCGATCGAGGCACTGAAGACCGATCGGATCCTCGACAAGGTGCTGCAACGTAACCCCTTTCATCCCGGTTAGTCGTGATTGACTGGTTTTTTTTTCAAGGAATAAACGGATGAAGTACTGGATCGCGTTGTGGCTGGTCATCGCCACCAGCGCCATGGCTGCCCCGCGTCAGCAAGGCACGCCAGGGCAATTTGATTTTTATGTGCTGTCGTTGTCATGGTCGCCGACGTTTTGCCTGACGCACCCCAACAACGAACAGTGCTCGGGCAAGGGCTACGGTTTTGTGCTGCACGGTTTGTGGCCGCAGTACGCGCGGGGCGGCTGGCCGGCGTCGTGTGATGCTCAGTCGCGCTTGTCGCCTGAGGCCCTGGACAAGGGCGCAGCGCTGTTCCCCACCCGTTCACTGCTCAAGCATGAATGGGCCAAGCACGGCACCTGCAGCGGACTTGAGCCGCTGGCATACCTTGAAAAAACTGATGCAGCGCTGGGGGCGGTGGTGATTCCGCAGCAGTTGCAGCCGTTCAACACGCCGCCGTCGCTGCCTGCGCGTGAGATCGAGGCGCTGTTTCGCCAGAGCAACCCGCGCATGGGCAACCACGGCCTGGCGGTGATCTGCAAAGGCAAAGTGTTGTCGGAGGTGCGCGTGTGCCTGACCAAAGACCTGGCCTTCGCCGGCTGCCCGCGCAGCGTGAAGACCCAGTGCCGCGAGGGCGATATCCGCATTCCCGCGCAGCGTTAAGGCGTTAGGGCCTCGGTGCTGGCGCCATCCACCAACTGCTGGAACAGCGGCGTCAGCAGGTCGATCAACACCTGGGGATCGGCCTTGACCAGCGCAGACACTTCCAGCGTCTGGCGCATCACCTGGAAGCCCGATACCAGCGCCATGATCAGCGCCGCGCGTTCTTCGTGGTGCTGCCCCTCGAGCGCTGCCGCCACGGTTGCCTGGGGACCTTTCTCAAGTTCCGCGCGGCCGATGATTGCCGCGCGTTTGCTCGACGCCGAGCGCAGCAAGATCAGCAAACCGTTCAGCGGCAAATCGCCGGTTTCGGTGAGACTGACCAGTGCCGTGGCAAGGGTGCGTCCCAAATTGTGCGCGCTGAGGGTGCCTGGCGCTACGCGCGCCGGGCCGACCATGCAGTCGGCGAGCACTTCGGTGAACAGCTGCTCCCTTGAGTCGAAGTAGCGGTTGATGAGCGTGGCCGTGACCCCCGCGCCAGCGGCGATTTCACTCAGGTCGGCAGCTTCATAGCCCGATTGGGCAAACACCTTGCGCGCAGACAACAAAATCGCTTCGCGGCTGACGGCGGCATCGCGTCGTCTTGGGATCGGGTTGGGCATTGGCATCCTGATGGGGCTGGAAATGGAAAGCGCGCCACCGCGGCGCGCCGACAGAGTACAGGGAGTGGCGATCGGCCGAGGGTGATTTTGTTCAATACCGGTTTGGCCGGGCCTTATACCGTGGAGCCCTCAGTAGGCATCATCATAAAAAGGGAACCGCAATGAGCTCTATCATTTCCATGGCCGCGTTCGCGTTGGCCACTTCCATCACGCCGGGACCGGTCAACGTGGTGGCGCTGAGTTCCGGCGCACGCTTCGGTTTTGTCGCCAGCCAGAAACACGTGGTCGGCGCCGCCGTGGGGTTTACCCTGTTGCTGGTGCTGATCGGCCTGGGCCTGCATGAGGTGCTGGTGCGCTGGCCCGTCCTGACCCAAGTGATCCAGTGGGGCGGGATCGCCTTTTTGCTGTATATGGCCTGGAAACTGGCGACGGACAACGGCCAGTTGGACGCTGATGGCAGTGCCACCGCGCCATCGATGCTCTACGGCGCCGTCATGCAGTGGCTCAACCCCAAGGCCTGGCTGGCCTGCGTGGCGGGGATGGGCTTATTTGCCGCCGATGGCGACGCGGGTCAAGTGTGGCTGTTTGCGAGCCTCTATCTGGTGATCTGCTACTTGTCGGTGGCCTGCTGGGCCTACGCCGGGACCTTTCTGCGACGCTACCTGAGCAACCCCCGGGGGGTGCGTCTGTTCAACCGCTCAATGGCCGCGTTGCTGGTGGCCAGTGTGGGTTATTTACTGATGGCTTGAGCCAATCGCGGTACTGCCCCGGCGTGGCGGCGAAATGGTGTTTGAAGGTGCGCTGGAAGTGCGCCTGGTCGGCGAAACCGGCCGCCAGGGCCACGTCGGCGATCAGCTCGCCCTGGCGCAATTGGCTGCGGGCAAACTGGATGCGCCGATTGACCAGGAAGGCATGGGGCGTTAGCCCGTAATACTGCTTGAACGCGCGGATCAGATATGACGGCGACAGCTCTGCGGCCAGGCAAATGTCATCCAGCTTCAGGGCCTCGGTGCAGTGTTCGTGGATGTAGTCGGCGGCCCGTTCCAGCTTGTGGTTGACCTCGCGCAGGGGCGCGGGCGAGGGGTTGAGGCGCTGCTGCACTCCACTGAAATAACTCACCAGTGCGCTTTGTTTTTGCAGAAGTTCGGCGCGTTCATCCACCAATAGCCGGTACAGCTGCAGCAACCCACGGTACAGCACCGGGTCGCGGGTGTGGGGGGTAGTGAACGGCCGGTAACCCTGGTCGGTGCTGAAGCCCAACTGGTACTGCAGGTCGGTCAGCCAGGGCGTGTCGAGGTAGAGCATGTGGTAGGACCAATGCGCATTTTCGATGGGGTTGCAGGCATGCACATCGCCAGGATTCATCAGCACCACGGTGCCGGCGCTGATCTCAAAGGTCTGCGTACCGTAGTGGTAATAACTGCGCCCGGCGGTGATCGCCCCGATGGAAAAATGCTCGTGGGCATGCCGGGTGTACGTGACCTTGCGCCCGTCGGCGATGGTGCGGGCTTCGATAAAGGCCAGGGCAGGATCACGCCAGAACAGCGGTGCGGTCGCGGCGGTCATGGGCAGGCGCTCCCAGCGCGGTGATTGGATGTGTCGGGGAGCAGCCTTATACAAAAACCGCAATTGTTCAAGCTTCAGCGTTGCGCAAGCGCCGGGCGTCGTGCCGTCTCGATTCCTGCAAGTGCGTGGCTTGTGTCAGCCACGCGCGCAGGGGTGGCGCAAGCGGACCCTAAGCCGGCACCAGGAAAGCGGCCTCCAGCAACTGGCGGGTGTAGGCGTGCTGTGGCGCGGCAAAAATCTGCCGTGCATCGCCTTGTTCCACCACTTGCCCGTGCTTGACCACCATCAGTTGGTGACTCAATGCCTTCACTACCGCGAGGTCATGGCTGATAAACAGGTAGGTCAGGTTGTATTTGGCCTGCAGGCTGCGCAGCAATTCCACGACCTGGCGTTGCACCGTGCGGTCCAGTGCCGAGGTGGGTTCATCGAGCAGGATCAGGCGTGGCTTGAGGACCAGGGCGCGGGCGATGGCGATGCGCTGGCGCTGACCGCCCGAGAACTCGTGGGGGTAGCGATGGCGGGACTCGGGGTCCAACCCCACTTCCTTGAGCGCGGCGATGATCGCCGCTTCCTGCTCGGCCGGGGTGCCCATCTTGTGGATGCGCAGGCCTTCGCCGACGATCTCGCTGACGCACATGCGCGGGCTGAGGCTGCCGAAGGGGTCCTGGAACACCACCTGCATTTCCCGGCGCAGGGGGCGTACCTGTTGCTGCGTCAGGCGGTCCAGTTGCTGGCCTTCGAAGCGAATCGCGCCTTTGCTGGCAATCAGGCGCAAAATCGCCAGGCCCAGGGTGGATTTGCCCGAGCCGCTTTCGCCGACGATACCCAGGGTCTGGCCCTGGGGCAGGCTGAAATTGATGCCATCGACCGCCTTGACGTAATCGACGGTGCTGCGCAAAAAGCCCTTCTTGATCGGGAACCACACTTTCAGGTCATCGACCTCCAGCAGCGGCCGTCCCACCGGATTGCCGGCCGGGCCACCGCTGGGTTCGGCCGCCAACAGTTCCTGGGTGTAGGGGTGTTGCGGCGCCTGGAACAAAGTCTCACAGTCCGCCTGCTCGACGATGCAGCCTTGCTGCATCACGCACACCCGATGAGCGATGCGTCGCACCAGGTTCAGGTCATGGCTGATCAACAGCAGTGCCATGCCCAGGCGTGCCTGAAGCTCCTTGAGCAGCTCCAGAATTTTCAACTGCACGGTGACGTCGAGGGCGGTGGTCGGTTCATCGGCGATCAACAGCTCCGGCTCGTTGGCCAGGGCCATGGCGATCATCACCCGCTGGCGCTGGCCGCCGGACAGCTCATGGGGCAGGGCCTTGAGGCGTTTATGCGGTTCGGGGATGCCGACCAGTTCGAGCAGTTCCAGGGTGCGCCGGGTGGCGTCCTTGCCGGTGAGGCCCTTGTGCAGACCCAGCACTTCGTTGATCTGCTTCTCGATGGAGTGCAGGGGGTTCAACGAGGTCATCGGCTCCTGAAAGATCATCGCGATACGGTTACCGCGAATATGACGCAGGTTTTTTTCCTTGAGAGTCAGCAGGTCTTGCCCGGCGTACTCAATGGTGCCGCTCGGATGCCGCGCCAGCGGGTAGGGCAGCAGGCGCAGGATCGAGTGGGCAGTCACCGATTTGCCGGAACCGCTTTCGCCAACCAGGGCCAGGGTTTCGCCGCGCTTGATATCGAAGCTGACGTTGTTGACCACGCGGTGGTGATGCTCGCCGGTGACGAACTCGACGCTGAGGTCGCGGATTTCGATCAGATTGTCCTGATTCATCTCATTTCCTCGGGTCGAAGGCATCGCGAGCGGACTCGCCGATAAACACCAGCAAACTCAACATGATCGCCAGCACGGCAAAGGCACTCATGCCCAGCCACGGTGCTTGCAGGTTGGACTTGCCCTGGGCCACCAGCTCGCCCAGCGACGGTGAACCCGCCGGCAGGCCGAAGCCTAAGAAGTCCAGGGCGGTGAGGGTGCCGATGGCGCCGGTGAGAATGAACGGCATGAAGGTCATGGTCGAGACCATCGCGTTAGGCAGGATATGCCGGAACATGATCGCGCCGTTCTGCATCCCCAGGGCCCTGGCCGCACGCACGTATTCGAGGTTGCGCCCACGCAGGAACTCGGCGCGCACCACGTCCACCAGGCTCATCCACGAGAACAGCAGCATGATTCCCAGCAGCCACCAGAAATTGGGCTGCACGAAGCTGGCGAGAATGATCAGCAGGTACAGCACCGGCAACCCGGACCAGATCTCCAGGAAGCGTTGCCCGGCCAAATCGACCCAGCCGCCATAGAAGCCCTGCAGGGCCCCGGCGATCACGCCGATGATCGAACTGAGCACGGTCAGCGTCAGGGCAAACAACACCGACACACGAAACCCGTAGATGACCCGCGCGAGCACATCGCGGCCCTGGTCGTCGGTGCCCAGCAGGTTCACCGAAGACGGCGGCGCGGGGGCCGGCAGTTTCAGGTCGTAGTTGATGCTCTGGTAGCTGAACGGGATCGGCGCCCATAACGTCCAGGCGTCTTTGGCCTTGAGCAGCTCACGGATGTACGGACTTTTGTAGTTGGCCTCCAGGGGGAACTCGCCGCCAAAGGTGGTTTCCGGGTAGCGCTTGAGCGCCGGGAAATACCAGCCGCCGTCGTAGTGCACCGCCAGCGGTTTGTCGTTGGCGATCAACTCGGCGCCCAGGCTCAGTACAAACAGCACCAGGAACAGCCACAGCGACCACCAGCCACGCTTGTTCGCCTTGAACCGCTCGAATCGGCGGCGATTGAGGGGGGACAGGTTCATCTCAATGCTCCCGGCTGGCGAAGTCGATCCGCGGATCGACCAGGGTGTAGGTGAGGTCACCGATCAGTTTTACGATCAGCCCCAGCAGGGTGAAGATAAACAGCGTACCGAACACCACCGGGTAGTCGCGGTTGATCGCCGCTTCAAAGCTCATCAGGCCCAGGCCATCAAGGGAGAAAATCACTTCCACCAGCAACGAGCCGGTGAAGAAGATGCCGATGAAGGCCGATGGGAAGCCGGCGATCACCAGCAGCATGGCGTTACGGAACACATGACCGTAGAGCACGCGGTGGTTGGTCAGGCCCTTGGCCTTGGCGGTGACCACGTACTGTTTGTTGATCTCATCGAGAAAGCTGTTTTTGGTGAGCAGGGTCATGGTGGCGAAGTTACCGATCACCAGCGCGGTGATCGGCAGCGCCAAGTGCCAGAAGTAGTCGAGGATCTTGCCGCCCCAGCTCAACTCGTCGAAGTTGTTGGAGGTGAGCCCGCGCAACGGGAACCAGTCGAAATAACTGCCGCCGGCAAACACCACGATCAGCAGGATGGCGAACAGAAAGGCCGGGATCGCATAGCCGACGATGATCGCCGAGCTGGTCCACACATCGAAGTGGCTGCCGTGGCGCGTGGCCTTGGCGATGCCCAGCGGGATCGACACCAGGTACATGATCAGCGTGCTCCATAACCCGAGGGAGATGGACACCGGCATTTTCTCCTTGATCAGGTCGATGACCTTGGCGTCACGGAAAAAACTGTCGCCAAAATCCAGCCGGGCGTAGTTCTTGACCATGATCCACAGGCGTTCCGGCGCTGATTTGTCGAAGCCGTACATCTTTTCGATTTCCTTGATCAGCGCCGGGTCCAGGCCCTGGGCGCCGCGGTAGCTGGAGCCGGCCACCGCCACTTCGGCACCGCCGCCGGCAATGCGGCTGGTGGCGCCGTCAAAGCCTTCGAGCTTGGCGATCATCTGCTCCACGGGCCCACCGGGGGCGGCCTGGATGATGATGAAATTGATCAGCAAAATCCCGAACAGGGTGGGGATGATCAGCAACAGACGGCGAACAATATAGGCCAGCATTTAATCGCCTCCGCTCGCCGGATCGGCGCTCGTTTGAGTGTCCGGGGCCACGGCCGGAGGTACGTTGGGTTTGCTCCACCAAGTGGAGATGCCGACGTCGTACAGCGGTGACACTTTGGGATGGCCCAGGTTGTTCCAGTAGGCCACGCGGAAGGTTTTGATGTGCCAGTTGGGGATCACGTAGTAGCCAAATTGCAGCACGCGATCCAGGGATTTGGCGTGTGCGATCAGGCTGGCGCGGGTGTCGGAATCAATCAGTTGCTCCACCAACTCATCGACGGCCGGATCTTTCAGACCCATGTAATTGCGGCTGCCAGGCTTGTCGGCGCTGGTGGATTTCCAGAACTCACGCTGCTCATTACCCGGCGAAGAGGATTGCGGGAAACTGCCCACCAGCATGTCGAAATCCCGCGAACGCAGGCGGGTGACGAATTGGGACACGTCCACCCGGCGTATCACCAGGTCGATGCCCAAGTCCGCCAGGTTGCGCTTGAACGGCAGCAGAATGCGTTCGAACTCGGTCTGGGCCAGCAGGAATTCGATGGTTACCGGTTTGCCGGTGGTGTCGACCATCTTGTCGTCAACGATCCTCCATCCGGCTTCCTGCAGCAGTTGGTAAGCCTCGCGCTGCTGAGTGCGGATCATGCCGCTGCCGTCGGTTTTGGCCGGCTCGAAGGCTTCTGTAAACACTTGGGGCGGGATTTTGTCGCGCAGCGGTTCGAGAATTTTCAGCTCATCCGGCCCGGGCAAGCCGGTGGCGGCCATGTCGGAGTTTTCGAAATAGCTGCGGGTGCGGGTGTACGCACCGTTGAACAGTTGCTTGTTGCTCCACTCGAAGTCGAGCAACAGGCTGATGGCCTTGCGCACCCGCACATCCTGGAACATGGGCTTGCGCAGGTTGAACACAAAGCCCTGCATGCCGGTGGGGTTGCCGTTGGGGATCTCTTCCTTGATCAGTCGGCCCTGCACGACGGCGGGCACGTTATAGGCATTTGCCCAGTTCTTCGCGCTGAACTCCGCCCAATAGTCGAACTGCCCGGCCTTGAGGGCTTCGAGTGCAACGGTGGCGTCGCGGTAATAATCGGTCACGCGCCGATCGAAGTTGTACAGTCCTTTGTTGATCGGCAGGTCCTTGCCCCAGTAATCCTTGACCCGCTCGTAGCTCACCGAGCGCCCGGCCTTGACCTCGGCGACGCGGTAAGGGCCGCTGCCCAACGGAATCTCCAGGTTGCCCTTGCTGAAGTCGCGGGTGGCCCACCAGTGTTTGGGCAGTACCGGTAATTGGCCGAGGATCAGCGGCAATTCGCGATTGTTGGTGCGCTTGAACTTGAACAGCACCCGCAGCGGGTCTTCGGCAATCACTTCGTCGACATCGGCGTAGTAGGTGCGGTAGAGCGGGGTGCCGTCCTTGATCAAGGTCTGGAAGCTGAACACCACGTCGTCGGCCCGCATGGGGTGGCCGTCGTGGAAACGCGCCTCGGGCCGCAGATAAAAGCGCACCCAGCTGTTGTCCGGGGCCTTTTCGATCTTGCCGGCCACCAGGCCGTATTCGGTAAACGGCTCATCCAGGCTTTGGGTGGCCAGGGTGTCGTAGATCAGGCCGATATTGTCGGCGGGTACGCCTTTGCTGATAAATGGGTTGAAGCTGTCAAAGCCGGACAGGCTCGATTCGCGGAACGTGCCGCCCTTGGGGGCGTCCGGGTTGACGTAGTCGGTGTGCTTGAAATTGGCCGGGTATTTGGGCGGCTCGTTGTACAGGGTCAGCGCATGCTGCGGTGCCGCCTGGGCTGCGCTGCACAGCAACAGGCCGGCAAACAGTGAAGTACGCAAATACATCATTGGGCTTTCTCCGAAGCTTTCAGCCACCATGCGCTCAGGCCCAGGCTGTAGGGCGGCGTGGTGACAAAGGCGAACCGGTTGCGGTACGCCAAGCGATGATAGTTGAGGTACCAGTTGGGAATGCTGTAGTGCTGCCACAGCAGCACCCGGTCCAGTGCGCGGCCGGCAGCCAGCTGTTCTTCGCGGGTCTGGGCCGCGAGCAGTTGCTCGAGCAGGTGATCGACGATGGGGTTGGCGATGCCTGCGTAGTTTTTACTGCCCTTGATCGCGGCCTGGCTGGAGTGGAAGTACTGCCACTGTTCAAGGCCGGGGCTCAAGGTCTGGTTGAGGGTGATCAGGATCATGTCGAAGTCGAACTGATCCAGGCGCTGCTTGTACTGAGCACGGTCGACGGTGCGCAAGCGTGCGTCGATGCCGATGCTGATCAGGTTCTCGACATAGGGCTGCAGGATGCGCTCCAAGTTCGGGTTGACCAGCAATATTTCGAAGCGCAGCGGCTGGCCGTCTTTGTTGAGCAAGCGCTGCCCGGAGAGTGTCCAGCCGGCTTCACCCAGCAGGGCCAGCGCGCGGCGCATGGTCGCGCGGGGGATGCCGCGACCGTCGGTCTGGGGCAGGCTGAATGCCTGGGTGAACAGGTTGGCCGGCAACTGCTCGCGGTACGGCGAGAGCATCAGCCACTCACGGCCCACCGGTACGCCGGTCGCGGCGAACTCGCTGTTGGGGTAGTAGCTCAAGGTGCGTTTGTAGGCGTTGCTGAACAGGGTGCGGTTGGTCCACTCGAAGTCGAACATCAGCCCCAGTGCTTCGCGCACCTTTGTTTGGCTGAAGGCCGGCCGCCGGGTGTTCATGAACAGGCCCTGGCTCTGCGTCGGAATCTGGTGGGCAATCTGTGCCTTGATCACCTCGCCACGGTTTATCGCCGGGAAGTTGTAGCCATTGGCCCAGTTCTTGGCCTGGTGCTCGATGTAGATGTCGAATTCACCGGCCTTGAAGGCTTCAAACGCTACGTCGCTGTCGCGGTAGAACTCCACCTCGACCTTGTTGTAGTTATAGAAGCCCTGGTTGACCGGCAGGTCCTTGCCCCAGTAATCCTTGACGCGCTCGAACACCAATTGGCGCCCAGGGGTGACCTTGCTGATGCGGTAGGGCCCGCTGCCCAGCGGCGGTTCGAAGGTGGTGGCCTTGAAATCGCGGTTTTTCCAATAGTGCTGGGGTAACACGGGCAGTTCGCCCAGGCGCAGGATCAGCAACGGGTTGCCGGCGCGCTTGAAGACGAAGCGGATACGGTGGCGATTGAGCACATCCACCCGCGCCACTTCCTGCAAGTTGGTGCGGTACTGCGGATGGCCTTCGGTCAGCAGGGTGCGGTAGGAAAATGCCACGTCATAGGCGGTGATCGGCTTGCCGTCGTGAAACCGCGCCTGCGGTCGCAGATTGAATACCACCCAACTGCGATCTTCGCTGTATTCCACCGATTGGGCGATCAGCCCGTAGCTGGAGGTCGGCTCATCACCGGAGGGCGCGTACTGGCCAGTGCCGACCATGAGCGGCTCATTGAGCTCATTGACGCCGTATTGCAGGAAATTGGGGGTGGAAACCGGGCTCGAACCCTTGAAGGTATAAGGGTTCAGGGTATCGAAGGTGCCAAATGCCATAACCCGCAATGTTCCGCCTTTCGGCGCTGCAGGGTTTACCCAGTCGAAGTGGGTGAATTTGGCCGGGTACTTGAGCACGCCGAACTGCGTATAACCGTGGCTCTCGGTTATCGTCGCGTTAGCGGAAAAGCTCAAGACCAGACTTATTAGTAGAAGGAGGGGACGCTTCAAGTCAGAGATCCGATCCAGGCGGCTTGGGCTTTATGGTCGGTACAGTAACAGCTTGTTCCGGTTGGAAAAAGCATCTTGAAAACGGCAGTAAATTACGGGTTTGTTCGCCTGCGGGGTGAGCGGGCTTGCCCGGCGCGGGGCAAGCCTGCTGACCTCAGCACGCTCGCCACCACCGCTCGCGGGCTTGCACGATTTTGCCGATCAGCGCGGTCCGGACACTACGAGCATCTGCCCAGGCTTCAATGCCTGGCCGGTGCGCGGATTCCAGCGCTTGAGATGTTGCATCTCGACATTGAAGCGCTTGGCGACGATGTACAGCGAATCGCCTTTCTTGACCTTGTACTGCACCGGCTTCTTGCTGCTGGCTACCGCGCGGCGGGTGTCCTGCATCACCAGGGTCTGGCCGACCTTGAGGGCCTGGCCGTTGAGCTGGTTCCAGCGTTGCAGGTCATGCACATCGACCTTGTTGGCCTTGGCGATCAGCGTCAGGTTATCGCCGCTGCGCACCTTGTAGGTGCGGGTACGGCCGGCCACCCGTGCGGTCTCGACTTCGTCGAAGACCTGTTTTTTCGGGCGCATCGCCAGCAGCTCTTCAGGCTTCATTGTCGAGAGGGTGCTGGTGAGCAATTGTGCCTTGGAACTCGGCACCAGCAGATGCTGCGGGCCATCCAGGGTGGTACGTTGCTTGAGCGCCGGGTTGAGCTGGAACAGCTCGTCTTCGTCGATTTCAGCCAGCGCGGCGACCCGGGACAGGTCCATGCTTTGCTTGACTTCCACCACTTCGAAGTACGGTGTGTTGGCAATCGGGTTCAGGTTGACGCCGTAGGCCTCGGGGGCCAGCACCACCTGGGACAGCGCCAGGAACTTGGGCACGTAGTCCTTGGTTTCCTGGGGCAGGGGGAGGTTCCAGTAGTCGGTGGGCAGGCCGAGCTTTTCGTTGCGCTCGATGGCCCGGCTCACTGTGCCTTCGCCGGCATTGTAGGCGGCCAGCGCCAGCAGCCAGTCGCCGTTGAACATATCGTGCAGGCGGGTCAGGTAGTCCAGGGCGGCGGTGGTGGAGGCGGTGATGTCGCGGCGGCCGTCGTAGGCACGGGTCTGGCGCAGGTTGAAGTAGCGGCCGGTGGAGGGGATGAACTGCCACAGCCCGACTGCATCGCTGCGCGAATAGGCCATTGGGTTGTAGGCACTTTCGATCACCGGCAGCAGCGCCAGCTCCAGGGGCATGTTGCGTTCTTCAAGGCGTTCGACGATGTAATGAATGTAGAGGCTGCCGCGTTCACCGGCATTCTCCAGAAAGGACGGGTTGCTGGCGAACCACAGGCGCTGTTGCTCGATGCGCGGGTTGACGCCTACGTCGTCCTGCAATTGAAAGCCCCGACGCATGCGCTCCCAGACATCCTGGGGCACTTCGGGGGTGGGCTTCTCTGAGAGCCAAATGGGTTTTTGCTTGATCTTGGCGGCAAGATTGGGTTTGGGTTGCACGGTGGATTGTGCGGCGAAATTTGTTGATTGGCAGCCCGCCAGCGTTGCGGAGACAGCCACCGCCACAGCTTGAGCCAGGCGGGTCAATGCGTCTGAATGGTTGGATTTACGAATAGATGACGACATTGGCTGGAAGTAAGTTCCGGGCAAAAATGTCGGGCGATTCTAGAAAGCGCTTTGGTTCCGGTCAACCATTCAGAAATTACGTATCAGATCGCGTCGTCTTAGAACTTATCTTTCCATGCCCTCAAGCTAGCAAACACCTCGGCCCCAGCCCGATTGTCGCGTCCATTCCGTTCGTCCGCTTTTTGTTTAACAGATGTTTCGGTGGTACGCAAAAAGGGGTTGGTGCGCAGCTCCAAGGCCAGGTTGGAGGGCAGGGTCATCTCGCCGCGAGCCCGCAACTGGCGGACGTTTTCCACCCGTTCGGCGATATCGGCGTTATGCGGTTCCACCGCCTGGGCAAACTTGAGGTTACTTTGTGTGTACTCGTGGGTGCAGTACACCAGCGTCTCGGCGGGCAGTGCGGCCAGACGTGTCAGCGAGCTGTGCATCTGCTCCGGTGTGCCCTCGAACAGGCGGCCGCAGCCGGCGGCGAACAGGGTGTCGCCGCAGAACAACACACCCTGGTGATAAAAGGCGATATGGCCCAGGGTATGGCCGGGCACGCTATAAACGTCGAAGTCCCAGCCCAGCACAGTAATACGGTCGTTGTCGTGCAGGGCGACGTCCCGTGCCGGGATTTTTTCGCTGGCAGGGCCATACACTTTGGCACCTGTCACGGTTTTCAGTTGGTCGACGCCGCCCACGTGGTCGTGGTGGTGATGGGTGATCAGGATGTCGCTCAAGGTCCACTGCGGGTGCTGTTCGAGCCAGTCCAGTACTGGCGCGGCGTCGCCAGGGTCGACCACGGCGACGCGCCGGGTCTGCGCATCCTGTAACAACCAGATGTAGTTATCGGTGAAGGCGGGCAGGGCACTGATCTGTATCATTCTTCGATTCGCCAAGCTGAACACATTGGTGCATCTTAGAACGTCTAGGCGAGTTGGAGAATGCAATGACTGATAAAGCGTTCGCCCAGGCCGATCCTGAATGGCTGGCCTTGATCGGCGCGGCCCGCGAATGGTTGTCCGGGCCTGTCGGGCAATTTCTGCTGGACGAAGAAAGACGCATGCTCGAAGACGAGCTGGGGCGTTTCTTCGGCGGTTACCTGGTGCATTACGGCCCCTCCGCACAGACGCCGCCGTCCGCACCGCAGGTGCAACGCAATGTGCGCCTCGGCGCGCCGTTGCCGGGTGTGGAGATCGTCTGCGAGGAACAGGCCTGGCCATTGAGCGAGCACGCCGCCGACGTAGTGGTGTTGCAGCATGGCCTGGATTTCTGCCTGTCACCCCACGGTTTGCTGCGCGAAGCGGCGAGCAGCGTGCGGCCGGGTGGCCATCTGCTGATTGTTGGTATCAACCCCTGGAGCAGTTGGGGCCTGCGCCATGTGTTTGCCCATGATGGCCTGGGTCAGGCGCGCTGCATCTCGCCGTCGCGGGTGGCGGACTGGCTGAACCTGCTGGGCTTCGCGCTGGAGAAACGCCGCTTCGGGTGCTATCGTCCGCCGCTTGCCTCGGCCAAGTGGCAGGGCCGCCTGGCCGGCTGGGAACGCCGCGCAGGCGCCTGGCAGTTGTCCGGAGGTGGCTTCTATTTATTGGTGGCGCGCAAGATCGTGGTCGGGCTGCGACCGGTGCGCCAGGCAGTGCGCCAACCCATGGGCAAGCTGGTGCCGATGCCGATGGCCAAGGTCAACCGCAAGCAAAGCGGACCGTAACACCTCTTTTTGATTTCAGACCCGCCTGTTTTGATGGATGTAACCGATGACCGATAGCGTTGAACTCTTCACCGATGGCGCCTGCAAGGGCAACCCTGGCCCTGGCGGCTGGGGCGCCTTGCTGGTGTGCAAGGGTGTCGAGAAGGAACTGTGGGGCGGCGAAGCCAATACCACCAACAACCGCATGGAGCTGATGGGGGCCATTCGCGGCCTGGAAGAGCTCAAGCGTCGCTGCAATGTGCTGCTGGTGACCGACTCGCAATACGTGATGAAGGGCATCAACGAGTGGATGGTCAACTGGAAGAAGCGCGGGTGGAAAACCGCGGCCAAGGAACCGGTCAAGAATGCCGACCTCTGGCAGTTGCTCGATGAGCAATGCAATCGGCATGACATCACCTGGAAATGGGTGCGCGGTCACATCGGCCACCCCGGCAACGAACGCGCCGACCAGCTTGCCAACCGTGGCGTGGACGAAGTGCGGGGCTACAAGCAGAGCTGATCCCGACCGACGTGTTAACATCGCGCCCTTTGACGCCTACCGCACTGCACACCACCCCGTTGAGAGCTGAACCCTGATGGCCATCCGATCTGTTGTACTTGATACCGAAACCACCGGCATGCCAGTGACCGACGGTCACCGGATCATTGAAATCGGCTGTGTCGAGCTCATGGGTCGGCGTCTCACCGGACGTCACTTCCACGTCTACCTGCAACCGGACCGCGACAGTGACGAGGGCGCGATTGGCGTCCACGGCATCACCGACGAATTCCTCAAGGGCAAGCCGCGTTTTGCCGAAGTGGCCGATGAGTTCTTCGAATTCATCAATGGCGCCCAACTGATCATCCATAACGCGGCGTTCGACGTCGGCTTCATCAACAACGAATTTGCCCTGATGGGGCAGACCGACCGCGCCGACATTTCCCGGCACTGCTCGATCCTCGACACCTTGATGATGGCCCGTGAGCGCCACCCGGGCCAACGCAACAGCCTCGATGCGTTGTGCAAACGCTATGGCGTCGACAACTCCGGCCGTGAGCTGCACGGCGCCTTGCTCGACTCGGAGATTCTCGCCGACGTTTATCTGACCATGACCGGCGGGCAAACCAGTCTGTCCCTGGCCGGCAACGCGTCCGACGGCAGTGGTTCGGCAGAAGGCTCCGGCAATCGCCCTTCGGAAATCCGCCGCCTGCCGGCTGATCGCAGACCCACCACCATCATCCGTGCCAGCGAGCAGGACATGCTCGAGCATGCGCAGCGCCTGGAAGCCATTGCCAAGTCGGCCGGTGCGCCGGCGCTGTGGACGCAATTGACCCAACAGTAATTTCGGGGGGTGGCAAAATCTTCATTCGCCACATCTGCTCCCAGCTTCTACCCTTGAGTGCATAGCCCTCAGGACTAGACGCCCTCATGTATAAAGACCTGAAGTTCCCTGTCCTTATCGTGCACCGCGACATCAAGGCTGACACCGTCGCTGGCGACCGGGTTCGAGGCATCGCGCGGGAGTTGGAGCAGGAGGGCTTCAGTATCTTCTGCGCGGTGGACTACGCCGAGGGCCGGCTGGTCGCGTCCACCCATCACGGCCTGGCCTGCATGCTGATCGCCGCCGAAGGCGCCGGCGAAAATACCCATCTGCTGCAAAACATGGTCGAACTGATCCGTCTGGCGCGGGTGAGGGCGCCCAACCTGCCGATCTTTGCCTTGGGCGAGCAAGTCACCCTGGAAAACGCCCCGGCCGATGCCATGAGCGAACTCAACCAGCTGCGCGGCATTCTCTACTTGTTTGAAGACACCGTACCGTTTCTGGCCCGGCAAGTGGCGCGGGCCGCTCGCACTTACCTGGACGGCCTGTTGCCGCCGTTCTTCAAGGCCCTGGTGCAGCACACCGCCGATTCCAATTATTCCTGGCACACCCCCGGCCATGGCGGAGGGGTGGCTTATCGCAAAAGCCCGGTGGGGCAGGCGTTTCATCAGTTCTTTGGGGAAAATACCCTGCGTTCGGATTTATCCGTATCGGTGCCCGAACTGGGCTCGTTGCTGGACCACACCGGGCCCTTGGCCGCGGCCGAAGCGCGTGCCGCGCTTAATTTTGGCGCCGATCACACGTTCTTCGTGATCAATGGCACCTCCACCGCCAACAAGATTGTCTGGCATTCGATGGTCGGCCGCGACGACCTGGTACTGGTGGACCGAAACTGCCACAAGTCGGTGTTGCACTCGATCATCATGACCGGCGCGATCCCGTTGTACCTGTGCCCGGAGCGCAATGAACTGGGGATTATCGGCCCGATTCCCCTGAGCGAATTCAGCCCCGACTCGATCCGCGCCAAGATCGAGGCGAGCCCGCTGACCCGTGGCCGTGCGCCGAAAGTCAAACTGGCCGTGGTCACCAATTCCACCTACGACGGCCTGTGCTACAACGCCGAGTTGATCAAGCAGCAATTGGGCAACAGCGTCGAGGTGCTGCACTTTGACGAAGCCTGGTACGCCTACGCGGCGTTTCATGAGTTCTTCGCAGGGCGCTACGGCATGGGCACCTCGCGTACCCCGGACAGCCCGCTGGTGTTCACCACCCACTCCACCCATAAGCTGCTGGCTGCGTTCAGCCAGGCCTCGATGATCCATGTGCAGGACGGTGGCGCGCGCCAACTGGACCGCGATCGTTTCAACGAAGCGTTCATGATGCACATCTCCACGTCGCCGCAATACAGCATCATTGCCTCGCTGGACGTGGCCTCGGCCATGATGGAAGGCCCGGCCGGGCGTTCGTTGCTGCAGGAAATGTTCGACGAAGCCCTGAGTTTTCGCCGTGCGCTGGCCAATCTGCGCCAGCATATCGCCGCTGAGGACTGGTGGTTCTCCATCTGGCAGCCGCCCTCGGTGGCCGGCATCGACCGTGTTGTCACAGCGGACTGGCTGCTGCAACCACAGGATGACTGGCATGGCTTTGGGGATGTGGCCGAAGACTATGTATTGCTCGACCCGATCAAAGTCACCTTGGTGATGCCCGGTCTCAACGCCGGCGGGGCCTTGAGCGATTGCGGGATTCCCGCTGCGGTGGTCAGTAAATTCCTCTGGGAGCGCGGGCTGGTGGTGGAAAAGACCGGGTTGTATTCCTTTCTGGTGTTGTTTTCCATGGGCATCACCAAAGGCAAATGGAGCACCTTGCTCACCGAGCTGCTGGAGTTCAAGCGCAGCTACGACGCGAATGTCAGCCTGGCCAGTTGTCTACCCTCAGTGTTCGCCCAAGGGCCGTCGCGCTATCAGGGTCTGGGGCTGCGCGACCTGTGCGATCAACTGCATAGCTGTTACCGTAGCAACGCCACCGCCAAGCACCTTAAACGGATGTACACAGTGTTGCCGGAGATTGCGATGAAACCGGCCGATGCCTACGATCAGATGGTCAGGTGCGAGGTGGAGGCCGTGTCGATTGATGCGTTGCCTGGGCGCATCGCAGCGGTGATGCTGGTGCCCTATCCGCCGGGCATTCCGTTGATCATGCCGGGTGAACGCTTCACCGAGTCGACGCGATCGATCATCGACTACCTGGCATTTGCCCGCACGTTCGACAGCAGTTTCCCCGGTTTTGTCGCCGATGTTCACGGCTTACAACACGAAGATGACGGCAGTGGTCGTTGTTACACCGTTGATTGCATCAAGGCTTAAGGAAGTTTATGCAAGCTGTAATGAACCCGAAGTATCCAGGGCTCAGTGTGAGGGTCGCCGACGAAGGTTTTGATGCCTACGTGTGGGGCAATGACTTCAGTTTTGAGGTCAGCGCCTATGGTGTGCCGCAGATGGGCGCGCGCGTCGACCAGTGGCCGGTGGAGCACATCGTGCCGTACCGCAAGTGCTATGGGATTGACCCGGAGGAGTTCGCCAGCTTTCGTGATGCGCCAGACAGTGCGATTTTCATGGCCTACCTGGACGACCGCCCGGTGGGGCACGTGGTGGTCAGCACCAACTGGAACGGGTTTGCCCATGTGGATGAGTTGGCCGTGGCGTTGCCCGCGCGGCGCCACGGTGTGGCCAAGGCGTTACTCGATGTAGCGCAGTTCTGGAGCCGCAAGAAAAACCTGCCGGGCATGATGCTCGAAACCCAGAACAATAACCTTGGGGCGTGCCGTTTATACGAGCGTTGCGGTTACGTGATGGGCGGGATCGACCACCTGCGCTATCGCGGCATCGACCCGCAGACCCGCGAAGTGGCGATCTTCTGGTACCGGCTGTTCAAGAGCGACGTCAACAAGGCTTAACCCAGCAACAGGCTTTCAGCCTTCTGCGTGACAATCTCCAGCAACGCATTCAAGGCGGGTGAGGTCGCGCCATCCCTGAGCGTCAGCGCATACAGGCTGACCATGATCGGCGGCGACACCGGGCAGGCGTCCAGCCCGGCCTCGCGTGCGCCGCACGCGGTGAACGGGTCGACAATCGCCAGGCCTTCTCCCGCTTCCACCATGCTGCGCATCATCTGGTAGGTCTGCACCCGCGTCTGCACCACCGGCAGCGGGCGCAAGGCCTGCAGTTTGGCATCCAGCAGGCGACTCAGCGGGTCATGGCCCTCCAGCCCGATCATCGACTGCCCGGCCAGGTCTTGCAGCGCAATGTACTTTTGCCTGGGTTTGAGCCAGCCGTGGGGGGCGAGCACTTGCAGTTTGCCCTGAGCCAGCACGCTGCCGAGGATTTGCGGGTGCTCCGGATCATGCAGACTCAGGCCCACGTCGGCCTCATGCAGCAACAGGCTCCTGACGATGTCCCGGGTCGGCTGGCTTGACAGGTTGCACGGGGTGTCCTGGAAGCGCCGGCGCAGCACCGCAATGCTTTGCGGCAGCAACTGATTGGCCAGCGGCGGGGTGCACAGCGCGCGTAACGTGGGGGCGTGATGGTGTTTAAGGCGGCTGGCCAGGCGCTGCACGGGCTCCAGCGCTTCATACACACCGGCGATTTCGGCCTGCAACGCCAGTGTTTCCCGGGTCGGCTGCAAGCGCCCGCGCACACTGGCGAACAGCATAAAGCCCAGTTGCAACTCGGCCTCTTTGAGCGCCGTGTCCACATCGCCCACGGGGAGTTGCAACCATTCGGCGGCCGTGCCGAGGTGTCCGGTCTGCAAGATGGCCTGAATCACTTCGATATGACGTAAACGCATCGCCGGAGTCTATGTGCAGCGCGTGGGGGATTCAATGGCGCAGGCGATTGTGCGCAAAAAAGACTGTGTGGGTCGCCTCTGTCGCTGGCGTTCGGCCACGACCTCACTAGAATGGCTCGTCTGATCATTAGCGACCAATGCCGTTTACCGGCACATACAACAAAAACAGGTCTGATCCATATGCCGATTCCCTCGCACTTATTCGGGGTAACGGCCAAGCAACTTGCGGTCTTGGTGACCGTCGGCTGTGCGGCTGCTTATCTGTTGAGCAACCCTGACGAAACCAATCCGGAAAACCTGGCACTTGAAGCCTTTATCCGTTCCCAGGAACAGGTAGGCGAACAGGTGGGGGCGGTGCTGGGTATTACCTTGGTCAGACAGGTGGAGGCGTATCCCGCGTACAACACATCGGGGTACACGCGCTCGATGTACGCCGTGGACGGCGAGCGGGGGCGCTTGATGGTCACGCTCAAGCGGGGTGAGCAGGGGATCGAAGTCACGGAGATCCGCAGCCCTTGATCACGCCAGCCCAGTCGATGCCGTCAATGGCCAGGACTGAGCAGGTCATTGGGGCGCGATCTTATGAGGCGAGGGTCGTTTGCGATTCGCGGACCAGAATCGTCCCGGATTGAATCAGTTTGAATTCATCGCCTTCCAGTTTTTCTACACGGTCGCCAATGGCCAGCTTGTAGGTAGTGGTGGGCGCCGAGCCAGCCAGGTCGCCTTGCGCCGGGTTGGATTCCTGGAACTCATGCACTGAATACACGCGACCTTCCGCGTCTCTGGCATGGAACTGTCCGACAAGTACTGCTGCCATCTGTTTAGAACCTCTGGAGATAAACACTCGATATACCGTTGTGTAGACCGTCATAAAGAGAGGTAGTTTGCCTACGCAAAAAAAATACTATTCGTTGGTTTTTTGAGACGCTTCCTACGCATTGAAGCGCGGGATAAATGCCGGGAGGAATCTCAAAACCTGCTGGTGAACCTGCCGCGAAGCCTCTATAACTAACAGCTCCTTTAATCAGACGTCGGGAAAACCTCAATGAGCAAGGTCTACACGATTGCCGTCCTGGTTGGCAGCTTGAGAAAAGAGTCGATCAACCGCAAAGTCGCGCTGGCATTGGCCGAACTGGCCCCCGCCAACCTGAAATTGAACATTGTCGAAATTGGCGATCTGCCGCTCTATAACGAAGACATCGACGGCGCTTCACCGCCGGCAGCCTACAGTACTTTCCGTCAGCAGGTGAGTTCATCCGACGCAGTGCTGTTCGTGACCCCGGAATACAACCGCTCGGTACCGGCGCCGCTGAAGAATGCGATCGACGTGGGTTCGCGCCCTTACGGGCAAAGTGCCTGGAGCGCCAAGCCGGGCGCGATCATCAGCGTGTCGCCGGGTGCCATTGGCGGCTTTGGTGCCAACCACCACTTGCGCCAGTCCCTGGTGTTCTTGGATGTGTGGTGCATGCAGCAACCGGAAGCGTACCTGGGCGGCGCGGGTAACGTGTTTGATGAGTCCGGCAAGCTGTCGGAAAAGACCAGGCCGTTTTTGCAGGCGTTCATCGATGCCTACGGGCAGTGGGTGGAAAAACACAAGGGCTGACCCTCGCCTATGCCAGACCGTGGGAGCGGAGGTGCTCCCACGGTTTTTCAGATCAACGCAGCCAGTTCGTACGCGCCAGTTCGATCACCTCATCACCGCGCCCGCTCATTACCGCCTTGAGCATGTACAGGCTGAACCCCTTGGCCTGTTCCAGCTTGATGCTCGGCGGCATCACCAGTTCCTGGGTGGCGGTCACCACGTCCACCAGCACCGGCCCGTCATGGGCCAGGGCACGGCGCAACGCCGGTTCGAGGTCTTCGGATTGCTCCACCCGAATACCGAGGATGCCCATGGCATTGGACATGGCCGCGAAGTCCGGGTTTTTCAGCTCGGTGCCGGCATCCAGGTAACCTGCGGCCTTCATTTCCATGGCCACGAAGCCCAGGGATGAGTTATCGAACACAATGACTTTTACTGGCAGTTTCAGCTGTGCCAGAGAGATGAAGTCGCCCATCAACATCGCAAAACCGCCGTCGCCCGACATGGAGATCACCTGCCGTCCCGGGAACGCCGCTTGCGCGCCGATGGCCTGGGGCATGGCGTTGGCCATGGAACCATGGTTGAACGAACCGATCAGGCGGCGTTTGCCGTTCATCTTCAAGTAACGCGCGGCCCACACCGTGGGCGAGCCGACATCGGCGGTAAAGATCGCATCCTCGTCCGCCAGCTCACTGAGCAAGCGCGCCACATACTGTGGATGGATCGGCCGGTTGGCTTTGGAGGGCTGCGCCAGATCATCGAGGCCTTGGCGGGCTTTTTCGTAGTGCTTGAGTGAGGTCTCCAGGAAGCTGCGGTCGGTCTTGCGCGTCAGGCGCGGCAGCAGGGCGTCGATGGTTTCGCTCACGTCGGCGGCGATGCCCAGGTCCAGCGTGGCGCGACGCCCCAGCGCCTGCGGGTTGCGGTCAACCTGGATGATCTTGGCGTCGGTGGGGTAAAACTGACGATAGGGGAAGTCGGTACCGAGCATGATCAGCGTGTCGCAATCGAGCATGGCGTGGTAGCCGGAGCTGAAGCCGATCAGGCCGGTCATGCCCACGTCGAACGGGTTGTCCCATTCCACATGTTCCTTGCCGCGCAGCGCGTGCACCACGGGCGCGCCGAGCGCATCGGCCAGGGCCACCACCTGCGCGTGGGCACCGGCGCAACCGCTGCCGCACAGCAGGGTGACTTTCTCGCTGCTCTTGAGGATTTCGCTCAACAGCTCAAGATCGGCTTGCGCCGGTAGCGTGCGCGGCGCGTGCAGGGCCGGCCAGGGCTTGAGCGTTTTTTCAACTTCCAGCAGCGACACGTCCCCTGGAATCACCACCACCGCCACGCCGCGATTGAGGATCGCCGAGCGCATGGCGCGGTGCAGCACCTGAGGCATTTGTTCGGGGTTGGTCACCAGCTCGATAAAGTGGCTGCATTCCTTGAACAGTTCCTGGGGGTGGGTTTCCTGGAAGTAGTTGAGGCCGATCTCCGAGGACGGAATCTGCGCGGCAATTGCCAGTACCGGCACATGGTTGCGATGGCAGTCGAACAAGCCATTGATCAGGTGCAGGTTGCCCGGCCCGCAACTGCCGGCGCACACCGTCAGCTCGCCAGTGGCGGCCGCTTCGGCTCCGGCGGCGAAGGCGGCGACTTCTTCGTGGCGCACATGCATCCACTCGATGCTGTCCATGCTGCGCAACGCGTCGGTGAGGCCATTGAGGCTGTCGCCGGTCAAGCCCCAGATGCGCTTGATGCCCGCCTGTTCAAGGGTGGTCGCCAGTTGTTGAGCCAGGTTGATTTTCGCCATGAAGCACTCCAATCGTCAGTGATGTTAAAAACTGCTGATCAGTAGGGGACAGTTCGATCACGGCGAATGCTCCGTCTTTAATGTGAAGATTGCGTCATGGCCGCACGGTATTGCCGGGTGCGTCGTGCGATGAACCATTGGTCACGCACCAGCGCCAGCCAGGGAGCGGTCTTGGCGTTGGGCAGGCGGCCACGGCTGAGGCGACGCATCTGGTCACGCACCACAGCAAGGGTGGCGAGTGAGGCCAACGGTTTGCGCTTCCAGTCAATGGGTGCCAACTGCGGGTTGAGGTCGCGCCCGGCGCGCCAGTGTTTGATCAATTGCGGTTCCAGGGTCAAGGCCGTGGCAATGCCCGCCATGGCGATGCCGCTGTCGAGAACCTGCTGCACGACCGGCAGACGGCGTATGCCGCCGGTGACCATTACGGGCAGGGTGGCGATGCTGGCCATTTGCGCGGCAAATGCCAGGAAGTACGCCTCGCGGGCCAGGGTGCGGCCGTCCCGCGCTTCGCCTTGCATGGCCGGGGCTTCGTAGCTGCCGCCGGACAACTCCAGCAGGTCGATGGGCAGCGCGTTGAGCATTTCGACCACCGCCTGCGAGTCGGTTTCATCAAAACCGCCGCGCTGGAAATCCGCCGAATTGAGTTTGACCGATACGCAAAACGACGGGCTGACGCTGGCGCGCACGGCGCGGATGACCTCCAGCAAGAGGCGTGCGCGGTTTTCCAGGGGGCCGCCCCAGCGGTCGGTGCGCCTGTTGCTCAGGGGTGACAGAAACTGGCTGAGCAGATAGCCATGGGCACCGTGGATTTGTACACCGGTGAAGCCCGACTTCTCGGCCAGGCGCGCACCGGTGGCGAAGCGCTGGATCACCTCCTGGATATCGTCTTCGCGCATGGCCTTGGGCTTGGCGAACATCTTGGAAAATCCGCCCAGGTCCAGGGCAACGGCCGAGGGCGCCACTGCTTGCTGACCCAGGTTGGCCATGGTCTGGCGTCCCGGATGGCTGAGCTGCATCCAGAAGTGCACGCCTTTGCCTCGGGCCACATCGGCCCATTCACGAAAGCTCTCCAAGTGCTGTTCGTCTTCCAGGACTACGCCGCCGGGGCCGGTCATGGCGCGGCGGTCGATCATCACGTTTCCGGTGATCAGCAGGCCGGGTTCACCTTCGGCCCACGTCCTGTACAACTGCTTGAGCGCACGGGAAGGCGCCTGATCAAGGTCCGCCATGTTTTCTTCCATCGCCGCCTTGGCGATGCGATTGGCGATGACTTGGCCATTGGGCAGTTGCAGGGCTTCAAAAGGTGACATGGATTGACTCCTGAGCGGGGGAGGCCTCAGGCTAGGCTTAAAGTTAACTTTAATGTCAAGCGGGAATGGCGATGAATATTGGTGAGCTGGCAAAACAGAGCGGGTTGGCGGCGTCGCGTATCCGCTTTTATGAGGCCCAAGGGCTGATCAACCAGGTCGAGCGTATGCCCAACGGCTATCGGCGTTACGCACCTGAGGCCTTGCAGATCCTGCAATTGATTCAAAGCGCGCAACAGGCGGGGTTCAGCCTGCAGGAGCTCAAGGCGTTGATGCCGGCGCCAGGCGAGCACAAACGCGAAGAGCTGATCGCCGCGCTGGAGCGTAAGGTGGCGCAGATCGAAGCGATGCAGGCACAACTGGCCCATAACAAGGCGCAGTTATTGAGCGTGATTGACGCGGTGCGGGCGCAGCCTGAAGGCGTGCCGTGCTCCGCGGGACAGAAGCAGGTGTTGGCTTCGATTAAAATCCAGGCGTAAAAAAGCCCTGGCATGCCAGGGCTTTTTCAGACGCCGGGGCTTAGCGACGACGGAACAGCGGCAGCGGTTCGTCCGTTGCCGCCTGGTACGTCACCGAGAAGTCCTTGAGGCTTTCGAGTGCTTCATACGGATCTTTGTCGGCGCGCAAGGCAAAGGCATCGAACCCACAGCGATGCAGATAGAACAACTGGTCGCGCAGCACGTCACCAATGGCGCGCAACTCGCCTTTGTAGCCGTAGCGGTCACGCAGCAGGCGTGCGTTGGAGTAGTTGCGCCCGTCGGTGAAGGCCGGGAAGTTCAGAGCGATGACCTGGAAGTGCGCCACGTCTTCGCCAATTTCTTCAGCTTCTTCATCCGCGTCGAGCCACACACCCAGGCCGCCATCCCGGGCCTTGAGGGCGTGGGCGTGTTCGCGCCACAGCGCCAGCGGCACGATCAGGTCGTCGCAATTGGAGATGCCATCGAAGCTCGCGTCCTTGGGCAGCAGGTGCCAGGTTTCGTCGACGATTTCGTTGTTCTTAATGATTCGCTGCATAGACGCGCTCCTTGAACAGGTCAATGCCGATGCGCTGATAGGTGTCGATGAAACGCTCATCTTCGGTGCGCTGTTCGATGTACACATCGATCAGTTTGCCGATCACCTCCGGCATGGCTTCCTGGGCGAAGGACGGGCCGAGGATCTTGCCCAGGCTCGCATCGCGGCTGGCGCTGCCACCCAGGGACACTTGGTAGAATTCTTCGCCTTTCTTGTCCACGCCCAGAATGCCGATGTGGCCGACGTGGTGGTGACCACAGGCGTTCATGCAACCGGAAATGTTCAGGTCCAGCTCGCCGATATCGAACAGGTAGTCCAGGTCGTCGAAACGGCGTTGGATCGATTCGGCAATAGGGATCGACTTGGCGTTGGCCAGGGAGCAGAAGTCGCCACCCGGGCAGCAGATGATGTCGGTCAGCAGGCCGATGTTCGGCGTGGCGAAACCACCTTCGCGCAGCTCGCCCCACAAGGTGAACAGTTGGTTCTGCTCCACGTCCGCGAGAATGATGTTCTGCTCGTGGGACGTGCGCAGTTGACCGAAGCTGTAGCGCTCGGCCAGGTCGGCGACGGCGTCCAGTTGCTTGTCGGTGATATCGCCAGGGGCAACACCGGTGGGCTTGAGCGACAGGGTCACAGCCACATAGCCCGGCTTTTTGTGCGCCAGGGTATTGCGGGTGCGCCAGCGGGCGAAGCCTGGGTGCTGCGCGTCGAGTGCCGCCAGTTCCGCGTCCTGATTGCTCAGGGCCTTGTACTCGGGATCGACGAAGTGCTTGGCCACGCGATGCACTTCGGCTTCGGTCAGGGTGGTCTGGCCGCCACGCAGGTGTTCCATTTCGGCGTCGACTTTCTGGGCGAACACCTCGGGGGTCAGTGCTTTTACCAGGATCTTGATCCGGGCCTTGTACTTGTTGTCACGACGGCCATAGCGGTTGTAGACCCGCAGGATGGCGTCAAGGTAGCTCAACAGGTCCTGCCACGGCAGGAACTCGTTGATAAACGCGCCCACCACCGGTGTACGGCCCAGGCCGCCGCCGACCAGTACACGAAAGCCCAGTTCGCCGGCGGCGTTGTACACCGGCTCCAGGCCGATGTCGTGCACTTCGATCGCTGCACGGTCCGAGGTCGAGCCATTGACGGCGATCTTGAACTTGCGCGGCAGGTAGGCGAATTCCGGGTGGAAGGTGGTCCATTGACGGATGATTTCGCACCAGGGGCGTGGGTCGATCAGTTCGTCGGCAGCGACGCCGGCGAATTGGTCGGTGGTCACGTTGCGCAGGCAGTTACCGCTGGTCTGAATGGCGTGCATTTGCACGGTGGCCAATTCAGCCAGAATGTCCGGCACATCTTCCAGGGCTGGCCAGTTGAACTGCACGTTCTGGCGCGTACTGATGTGGGCATAGCCTTTGTCGAAGTCGCGGGCAATCTTGGCCATCATGCGCGTCTGGCGCGAAGTCAGTTGGCCATAAGGCACTGCCACCCGCAGCATCGGCGCAAAGCGCTGAACATACAGGCCATTTTGCAGGCGCAGAGGGCGGAACTCTTCTTCGCTCAGTTCACCTGCTAAGTAGCGTCGGGTCTGATCACGGAACTGCTTGACGCGGTCCTCGATGATGCGCTGATCGTATTCGTCGTATACGTACATATAGGTCCTGTTCTCGGCAAATCTGCGCGCACGGCCGCGCACTCCCAACGGAGCCGGCGCACGATACCAGTTTGCGTTTATGCGCAAAAGTGATGTTTGAGTATATGCAAATAACCAAAATGACTAATGAGAACGGTTATCGGAGTAACCACATTTGTCATGCGGGCAATCCTGGACTTTACTGTGCTCGTGTCTTTGTGCAATCACCTATAAAACCGACAAGAGGCGATGCGATGAGCAATCCGACAAAAGCCCGTAAACCCGACAGTACCGTGGACGCCTGGGCCATTCTGTTTTTGATTATCCTGGTGGTCGGCACAGCCGTGTTCTGGGTCAGCCATCAATAAAGGACTTTGATTGAGCCTCGATTGGTTGTCTGACTGCCATTATCATGGCGGCCAATTTTCAAGGCTCAAACAACCATGCTGAAGGTCTTGCTGACGTGCGTGTGTGCACTGGGGATGACGTATGGCGCCATTGCCCATGCGACCTCGGTGCTCTTTCTCAATCCCGGCATGTCGACGGAAACCTTCTGGGTCAGCTATACGCAGTTCATGCAGGCCGCCGCCAGGGACCTCGGCCTTGACCTGCGTGTGCGTTATTCCGAGCGCGACAGTCAAAACACCCTGATACAGGCGCGCGAGGCGCTGCAAGGCCGCCAGCGTCCCGATTACCTGGTGGTGGCCAATGAGCAATACGTAGCGCCGCAGATCCTGCGCATGGCCCAGGGCAGCGGGGTCAGGCTGCTGTTGGTGAACAGCGCGCTGACCCCTGACCAGACGCAGGTGCTGGGCGCCCGCAGCGGCATCGATGTGATCGGCGCGCTGGTCGCCGATGATGAACAGGCCGGCTACCTGATGCTCATTGATATGTTGCGTCAGCACGGCCCCGTTGCGCCGGGCGACACCCTTGATCTGCTGGCGTTTTCCGGTATCAAGACCACCCCGGTCGCGCAACTGCGTGAGCAAGGCATGCGCCGAGCCCTGGCCGAGCATCCCGAGGTGCGCCTGCGTCAGTTGGTCTACGGGGAGTGGAGCCGTGCGCGCGCTTTGGAGCAGGCAACCCTGCTGTTCAAGCGCTATCCGCACACTGCGCTGGTGTGGTCGGCCAATGATCAGATGGCACTGGGCGCCATGCAGGCGCTTCAGGACAGCGGCCGAACACCGGGCAAGGACACGCTGTTCAGCGCCGTTAACAGCTCGCCCGAGATCCTTGAGGCGCGCCTGGATGGGCGCTTGTCGAGCCTGGTCACCGGGCATTTTACCGTGGGTGGGTGGGCCATGGTGCTGATCCATGATGATGCCAAGGGTCTGGATATCGGCGCCCACGGTGGGCGCGACCGCCCGCGGGCGTTATTCCAGTTGATCAATCCATCCCAGGCGCGTCGCTTACTGGGGCCGCCCCCAGCGGTGAACTTTCGCGCGTTGTCCGCCCAAGGCAAGCCGGCATCCTACCGTTATCCCTTCAGCCTAAGTCTGCTGCTGCGCTAGACGCCGGCCAGGTGCAGCACCAGCTTGACGATGCCGAACAGCGTCAAGGCAAATACCAGCGTGAACAGGACGCCCAGGATCACAAAGTGACTGGGCTTGCCGTGGGTGAAGTCGCGGGCGCGGTTCTTGCCGCTTTGCACGCCAAAGGCGGCGGCCACCACGCTGTGCAGCATCTGCCAGAAACTCGGTGGCTTGTTGTTGGCTGGATCGTCCATAGGTCCCTCGACACCCGGTGTGTGAGGGACAGCATAGACAATCGCGCCGAGCTTAGTTGTCGTAGCCCAGATTCGGCGCCAACCAGCGCTCGGTCACGGCCAGGTCCTGGCCTTTGCGCGCGGTGTAGCTGACCACTTGGTCCTTATCGACCTTGCCCACGGCAAAGTACTGCGCCTGGGGGTGGGCAAAGTACCAGCCGCTGACCGCCGCCGCCGGGAACATCGCGTAGTGCTCGGTCAGGAACACGCCGCTGCGGCCGGCTTGCATTTCGCGTGCTTGTGGGTCGAGCAGTTGGAACAACTGGGCTTTCTCGGTGTGGTCCGGGCACGCGGGGTAGCCGGGGGCAGGGCGGATGCCGCTGTACTGTTCCTTGATCAGCGCCTCGTTATCCAGCTGCTCGTCCTTGGCATAACCCCAGTAGTCTTTACGCACTTGCTGGTGCAGCCATTCGGCGCAGGCTTCAGCCAGGCGGTCGGCCAGTGCCTTGACCATGATCGAGTTGTAGTCGTCGCCCGCGTCCTGATAGGCCTTGGCCACTTCTTCGGCACCGATGCCGGCCGTGGTGATAAACCCACCCACGTAGTCGGTGACGCCGCTGTCCTTGGGCGCGACGAAGTCGGCCAGGGAGAAGTTCGGCTTGCCATCGGTCTTGATGATCTGTTGGCGCAGGTGATGCAGGGTGGTCAGCGGCTTGCCGTCGTCAGCGTAGACTTCCAGGTCATCGTCGTTCACCTGGTTGGCCGGCCAGAAACCGAACACGGCACGGGCGCTGATGAGTTTTTCGTCGATCAGCTTCCTGAGCATTTCCCTGGCATCGGCGTACAGCGCGGTGGCGGCTTCGCCAACCACTTCATCGGTGAGGATGCGCGGGAACTTGCCGGCCAGGTCCCAGGAAATAAAGAACGGCGTCCAGTCGATGTACTCGGCCAGCACCTTGAGGTCGATGTTGTCCAGCACCTTGGCACCGGTAAAGGTTGGCACCACCGGGGTGTAGCTGGCCCAGTCAAACTGCGGTTTCTTGGCGACGGCCGCCGCGTAGCTCAGGCGTTCAGTGCGCGCGCTGCGGTTGGCCGTGCGCTCACGCACATCCACGTACTCCAGGCGGGTTTTCTCGACGAAACCGGCCTTCAGCTCTTTTGACAACAACTGGGTGGCCACGCCGACTGCGCGCGAGGCGTCGGTGACGTAGATCACTGCGTCGTTGCTGTACTTGGGCTCGATCTTTACCGCCGTGTGCGCCTTGGAGGTGGTTGCGCCGCCGATCATCAGTGGCAGGTGGAAGTCTTGGCGCTGCATCTCGCGGGCCACGTGCACCATCTCGTCCAGGGACGGTGTGATCAGACCGGACAGGCCGATGATGTCGCACTTCTGCTCCCTGGCCACCTGCAGAATTTTTTCCGCCGGCACCATCACGCCCAGGTCGACGATGTCATAGCCGTTGCAACCGAGCACCACGCCGACAATGTTCTTGCCGATGTCGTGCACGTCGCCCTTGACCGTGGCCATCAGGATCTTGCCCTTGGCTTCCGGCTTGTCGCCTTTTTCCAGCTCGATGAACGGGATCAAGTGGGCCACGGCCTGCTTCATGACACGGGCGGACTTCACCACCTGGGGCAGGAACATTTTGCCGGCGCCGAACAGGTCGCCGACGATATTCATACCGGACATCAGCGGCCCTTCGATCACTTCGATCGGGCGCGCGAACGACTGCCGGGATTCCTCGGTGTCTTCGACAATGTGCGTGGTGATGCCTTTGACCAGCGCGTGTTCCAGGCGCTTGTTCACCGGCCAGCCACGCCATTCTTCAGTTTCGGCTTCCTTGACGCTGCCGTCGCCCTTGTACTTGTCGGCGATGGCGAGCAGGGCGTCGGTGCCGTCCGGGGTGCGGTTGAGCACCACGTCTTCCACCGCGTCGCGCAGCTCGGCCGGGATCTGGTCGTAGATCTCCAGCTGGCCGGCGTTGACGATACCCATGGTCAGGCCCGCGCGGATCGCATACAGCAGGAACACCGAGTGGATCGCCTCACGCACCGGGTTGTTGCCACGGAACGAGAACGACACGTTGGACACGCCGCCGGAGGTCAGTGCGTAGGGCAGTTCGTCGCGGATATAAGCGCAGGCGTTGATAAAGTCGACGGCGTAGTTGTTGTGCTCTTCGATACCGGTGGCGACCGCAAAAATGTTCGGGTCGAAGATGATGTCTTCCGGCGGGAAGCCCACCTCATTCACCAGGATGTCGTAGGAGCGTTTGCAGATCTCTTTCTTGCGCGCTTCGGTGTCGGCCTGGCCGGCTTCGTCGAACGCCATCACCACCACCGCCGCGCCGTAGCGCTTGCACAGCTTGGCGTGGTGAATGAACTGCTCGACGCCTTCCTTCATGCTGATGGAGTTGACGATGCCTTTGCCCTGGATGCACTTGAGGCCTGCCTCGATGACTTCCCACTTGGAGGAGTCGATCATGATCGGCACGCGGGAGATGTCCGGCTCGCCGGCAATCAGATTGAGGAAGGTCACCATGGCCTTCTTCGAGTCGAGCATGCCCTCGTCCATGTTGATGTCGATCACCTGGGCGCCGGCTTCCACCTGCTGCAGGGCGACTTCCAGGGCTTCGGTGTAGTTGTCCTCGCGGATCAGGCGCGCGAACTTGGCCGAGCCGGTGATGTTGGTGCGTTCGCCGACGTTGACGAACAGCGAGCTGCGGTCGATGGTGAACGGCTCCAGGCCCGAGAGGCGGCAGGCCTTGGGGATGTCCGGGATCGGGCGCGGCGCATAACCGGCCACGGCCTTGGCGATCGCTTCGATGTGGCCTGGGGTGGTGCCGCAGCAGCCGCCGACGATATTGAGGAAGCCACTTTGGGCGAACTCTTCGATGACGTTTGCGGTTTCCGAGGGCAGCTCGTCGTATTCGCCGAATTCGTTGGGCAGGCCGGCATTAGGGTGCGCAGACACATGGGTGTTGGCTTTGTTGGACAGCTCTTCCAGGTACGGGCGCAGCTCGCTGGCGCCCAGGGCGCAGTTCAGGCCCACCGAGATCGGCTTGGCGTGGGCCACGGAGTTCCAGAACGCTTCGGTGGTCTGGCCCGAGAGGGTGCGGCCGGACGCGTCGGTGATGGTGCCGGAGATCATGATCGGCAGTTCGATGCCCAATTCTTCGAATACACCCTGCACGGCAAAGATCGCGGCCTTGGCGTTGAGGGTGTCGAAGATGGTTTCGATCAGGATCAGGTCGGCGCCGCCTTCGATCAGGCCTTTGGTGGCCTCGGTGTAGTTCTCCACCAGTTCATCGAACGTGACGTTGCGGTAGCCGGGGTTGTTCACGTCCGGTGACAGCGAGCAGGTGCGGCTGGTCGGGCCGAGCACGCCGGCGACGAAGCGTGGCTTGTCCGGGTTCTCGGCGGTCTTGGCATCGGCGATTCTGCGCGCCAGGCGTGCGCCTTCGACGTTCAGCTCGTAGGCCAGTTCTTCCATGCCGTAGTCGGCCATGGAGATGCGCGTGGCGTTGAAGGTGTTGGTTTCAAGGATATCGGCACCGGCATCCAGGTAAGCCTTCTCGATCCCACCGATCACGTCGGGGCGGGTCAGCACCAGCAAGTCGTTGTTGCCTTTGACGTCGCTCGGCCAATCGGCGAAGCGTTTGCCACGGTAGTCCTGTTCCTCCAGCTTATAGCTCTGGATCATCGTGCCCATGCCGCCGTCGAGGATCAGGATACGTTCCTTGAGGGCGTGGTGAAGGGCGTGCAGACGAGCGCTACGATCGGACATGGGACTACTCTGGTCAGGCATTACGGAGGGCGTGGATCATAACAAACCTGTGCCGATTTGCGGCATGCGCAGCTTTTGCATGAATATCACTCATGTTGCGAGGAGGGCTGGCCCGGTAGAATCATCGCCAATTTTTCAGCGCACGCATTGAATCGGGACCGGCCACATGTCACTTCGCCTCACCACCACGGCCGTCCTGTCGCTGCTCACCTGCGTTGCATGGGCCCAGGACGCCGCCCCGGCGATCTCCTACACCCGCGACATTCAACCGATCTTCACCGAAAAGTGTGTGGCCTGCCACGCGTGCTACGACTCCGCCTGCCAGCTCAACCTGGGCAGTGCCGAGGGCGCGTCACGCGGCGCGAGCAAAGCGCTGGTGTATGACGGGGAACGCAGCCAGGCGACGCCGACCACTCGACTGTTTTATGACGCCTTCGGCAAACAGGCCTGGCAACAGAAGGGTTTTTACTCAGTGCTCGATGCCCAGGGCAGCCAGGCAGCGCTGATGGCGCGCATGCTCGAATTGGGTCATAACACGCCGTTGCAGCCCAACGCCAAGCTGCCCGACGAGATTGTATTGGGCCTCAATCGCGACAATACGTGCGCCATGCCCGGCGAGTTCAACGCCTACGCCGGCGCCCATCCCAGGGAAGGCATGCCGCTGGCGGTCACCGGCCTGACGGATCAGCAATACCAGACCCTGCAGCGCTGGCTGGCTGCCGGCGCATCGATTGACGAGCAGGGCCTGGTGCCGAGCGCCGGTGAAGCCTTGCAAGTGCAGCAATGGGAAAACCTGTTCAACCAGCCCGGCGCCCGTGAAAGCCTGGTGGCGCGCTGGCTGTACGAGCATTTGTTTCTGGCGCATATCTACTTTGAGGGCGGCGAACCGGGGCATTTCTTTCAGTGGGTGCGCTCGCGTACGCCGAGCGGTCAGCCGATCGACCTGATCAATACGCGCCGGCCGAACGATGACCCCGGCACCCGCGTGTACTACCGCCTATGGCCGGTGCAGGGCGTGATCGTGCACAAAACCCACATCACTTACCCGTTCAGTACCCAGAAAATGGCACGCATCAAGGCGTTGTTCTACGCCGATAACTGGCAGGTCAACGCCTTGCCGGGTTACGGGCCGGGCCATCGCGCCAACCCGTTCGAAACGTTCGAGGCTATCCCCGCCAAGGCGCGTTACCAGTTCATGCTCGATAATGCCGAATATTTCGTGCGCACCTTTATTCGTGGGCCGGTGTGCCGTGGGCAGATCGCCACGGACGTGATCCGCGATAACTTCTGGACCCTGTTCCAGGACCCGGACCACGATTTGTACATCACCGATGCGCGGTATCGCGGCCAGACGACGCCGTTACTGGCGATGCCGGGGCAGATTGATGACGTCGGCAGTGTGCTGAGCCTGTGGCTCAAATACCGCGACAAGCGCAATGAATACGAGGCCTTGCGCCGCGACAGCTACGCCGACCTGCCGCCACCCGGTTGGTCCACCCTGTGGGCGGGCAATGACAACGCCTTGCTGAGCATCTTCCGCCACTTCGACAGTGCTTCGGTGAACAAGGGCCTGATCGGCGAGATACCGCAGACGCTGTGGCTGTTCGATTTCCCGCTGCTGGAGCGCACCTATTACCAATTGGCGGTGAATTTCGACGTGTTCGGCAATGTGTCGCACCAGGCCCAGACTCGTCTGTATTTCGACCTGATCCGCAACGGCGCCGAGCAGAACTTCCTCCGGCTGATGCCCGCCGATAGCCGCGACGCCTTTATGGATGATTGGTACCAGAACAGCGGCAAGATCAAGCTATGGATGGACTACGAAGCGATTGATAACGACAAACCCAGCGGCCTGCACCTGGACGAAAAAGACCCCAAGCGTGACTTTGCCACCCAGTTGCTCAGCCGTTACGGCGATCTGAATGCCAGCCCGGACCCGATCAACCGCTGCGCGGGGGCCTATTGCTCACGTGACGGCATTGACCCGGCATTGCGGGATGCGGAGCAGGCCCTCAGTCGCCTGACCGCGCGCCCGGCGGCGGGGCTCAAGGTGATCGAGCAATTGCCCGAAGCAACGATGCTGCGCATCGAAACGGCCGGGGGCAAGCGTGAGATCTATAGCCTGCTGCGCAACCGCGCCCACAGTAACGTGGCGTTCCTGCTGGGTGAGGCGTATCGCTATCAGCCAGGCCTGGACACCCTGACCCTCTACCCAGGCGTGCTCAGCAGCTACCCGAACTTCCTGTTCAATGTGCCAGTCCACGACGTGCCGGCATTTGTCTCGCAGATGGAGCAGGCCAGGGACACCAACCAGTTCGAAGCCATTGTTGATCGCTGGGGCGTGCGCCGCAGTCATCCGCTGTTCTGGCAGTATTTTCACGACTTGTCGCGGTACGTCCGCGAGACCACGCCGGTCGAAGAGGGTGTGCTGGACATGAATCGCTATGAAAACCTCTGACAGGCAGGTCGGTGCTTTTCCGACAAAAATACTCGGACTTTGTACCTGCGTAATATTTTGGCGTAAACTGCCGGCAAGCCTGTGAGGAGTTTCCATGACTGCCATAACCATTACCGACGCCGCCCACGATTACCTGGCTGACCTGCTGTCCAAGCAGAACACCCCAGGAATCGGCATCCGCGTCTTCATCACCCAGCCCGGCACCCAATACGCCGAGACCTGCATTGCCTACTGCAAGCCCGGTGAAGAGAAGCCTGAAGACACCGCCCTGGGGCTCAAAAGCTTCACCGCGTATATCGACAGCTTCAGCGAAGCGTTCCTGGACGACGCGGTCGTCGACTACGCCACCGACCGTATGGGTGGCCAGTTGACCATCAAGGCGCCCAACGCCAAGGTGCCGAACGTCAACGCCGACAGCCCGGTCAACGAGCGCATCAACTACTACCTGCAAACCGAGATCAACCCTGGGCTTGCCAGCCACGGCGGTCAGGTCAGCCTGATCGATGTGGTCGATGACGGCATTGCGGTCTTGAAGTTCGGCGGCGGCTGCCAGGGCTGCGGCCAGGCGGACGTGACCCTGCGTGAAGGCATCGAGCGTACCTTGCTCGAGCGTATTCCCGAGCTTAAAGGCGTGCGCGATGTGACTGACCATACGCAGAAAGAAAACGCCTACTACTGAGTAAGGCGTTCACTGCGAGCAAAAAAACGGCGCCCCGTGAGCGCCGTTTTTTTTGCTTATGAATCAGCGGTTTAAATGGTTTTCTTGATAAATCGGATTAATTTTTTCGCGTGCGCGCATGGCGAAACGATTTTTATAGTTTATGTATAAATATCAACGAGCTATCGGATTAACATCGCGTGGTTTATCAAGATCGATAAAGGTGCGCGTGCCCGGCGCGATACAGCGACGACTCACTGAAACCGTCACCTGACAGCACCCGACCCACCACAATCAACGCCGTGCGCCGAAACCCCTTGGCCGCCACTTTCTCGGCGATATCAGCGAGTGTCCCCATCGCCAGGTCCTGATCCGGCCAGGTAGCCCGATGCACCACGGCGATCGGGCAATCGGCGCCATAGTGCGGCAGCAACTCGGCGACGATCTTCTGCAGATGGTTGACCCCCAAATGAATCGCCATGGTCGTGCCGTGACGGGCCAGGCTGGCGAAGTCCTCGCCGGCGGGCATGCTGGTTTTGTCGGCGTAGCGGGTCAATATCACGCTTTGGGCGATGTCCGGCAGGGTCAGTTCGGCCTCAAGCAACGCCGCGCAGGCGGCCACTGCGGTGACGCCGGGGATGATCTGGAACGGGATGCCCAGCTCGCGCAAATGGCGGATCTGCTCGCCGATCGCGCCATACAGGCTGGGGTCGCCGGAATGCACGCGCGCCACGTCCTGGCCGTTGGCATGGGCGGCTTTGATCAGGTCGATGATCTGCGCCAGGTGCAGTTCGGCACTGTTGACCACCTGCTGCGCCTGGTGCCCCTCCAGGACGGCGGCGGGCACCAATGAGCCGGCATAAATGATCACCGGGCAACTGCGGATCAGGCGCTGGCCTTTGACGGTGATCAATTCCGGGTCGCCGGGGCCGGCACCGATGAAGTAGACGGTCATGGACAATTCCTGTGAAAAAGCGGGCGAGCATGAATGTTGCTCATGATCGGAAAGCGCGATTCTGGGGATTCTAATCGGCGCAGGCCAGCGCGAAGGTGACCTGCGTGGTTTTTTTGCGGGTAATCAGCAGTCGGGCAGGGGCGCCGCCGCGCTGTTCGGCCAAGGCCAGAGCGGCGCTTTCGGCGATCCCGTAACAGCCGGTATGGGCGAACGCGACGGCAGACTTGTGGCTAAGCCGGCCCTCATAAGCAGCCAATTGCTCGGCGCTGAAGCAGTGCAAGGGCAGGCCCAGCCGTTGAGCCAATGCCAGCAGCCCTGGCTCATCCTGTTTGCGATCGATGCTGGCCAGCGCGCTGATGCAGTGGCGCTCGATCCCGCCCTCGGCGAGGGCGCTGTCAAACAGTGCCAGCAGGGTGTGCACGTCACAACCCCGCTGGCAACCCAGGCCGACCACATAGGTCATGCCGAGTATTGGTCGTTGCGGTTGCGGCGGAACAGCCAGGCACTGATCAGGCCCAGGGCGAGCCAGAACACCACGTTGGTCAACTGCGACGCGATCTTGAATTGGGCTTCGAGAGCCTCTGGGGCCAGCATCGAATGCACTTCCGGTTGCGGCGCTCCAATCACATGGGGCACGGCGAGAATGGCCGCGCCGAGCACTTTGAGCAGCCAATTGCGGCCGAACACGATCAGCGCAATGCCGGCTGCGGTCGAGGCGGCTGTGCCGATCCACCAACTCTGGCGCAGTGCCAGGTCGGCGGCGGCGGTGCCCGGCAGTTCAGGCGGCAGGCCCAGGGTCGGCGCCAGCACGAAGGTCGCATACCCGGCCAGGCCCCACAGCAGGCCTTGAGCGGTGCGGGTTGGCGTGCGCAAGGTGTAGAGACCGGCCAGCATCAGCGCGAAACCCACCGCTACCACCAGATTGCCGCCGGTGGTGGACAGCACGCGCTGCCAGCCGTCTTGCGGCTCCCAGGCTTCGGCGTCGTGGCTGTGGGCCGCAGCCCCTGCGCCGTGATCATGCGCCACTTCGGCGGCTGCCGGGGCGTGTTCAAAGGTTTCCGCCTGCAGAATCAGCGGGGCGACCCAGAAGCTTTGCAGCAGGGTCAGCAGCAGGGCGGCCAGCAGGCCGCTGAACCCTGCGGTTTGCGCAATACGCTTGATCATGTCGTCAGCTCTCAATGGCACGGGAACGCGGCGCTGTGGCGGGTATCGTGGGCGGCGTTGTGCACCGCCTCGATATGCGAGAAACCGGCGAAATACACCAGGCACGCGCCGAGGATCGACGCGCCGATGGCGGCGGTCAGGCGTTGACTGAGCGTGGTGGTCTGGCTGGCGGTGTGCGAGGTGCTGCTGATGATCGACATGGCGCGTCCCTATCAGGTGTCAGGGTGAAACGAGCGCATGAAAACCCCGCGAGCCAGGCACGCAGGGTTCTGAACAGCGCCCGCCCACCGCGGGTTTGTTATCTGAATTTTTCGGGCCGGTCTCCGGGCTTGCGAGGGGCGCTCCTGAGAAGGAGTGGGGCCTGATCAAGCGTCTCCTTCCCATGCTGATGCACAGTGGATTTGACGCTTCGCTCGCTTACCGTTGCGGGGGCAGCACCGGACTGGTCATAGGTGTATGACGCACCGGTTTCCCGTTTCACCCTGTGAAGGGCACCCGAAACAAGGCGTGTAGGAAAGCATGCAGAACGGCGGTAGTCAAATGGGCCGAGCCCCTGTAGCCTTGCACCTTCGAGGTTCTTCGGCCCAGGCCGAAGCTAAGAAGGGAACGCGGTTCAAGCCGCGGCTGCCCCCGCAACTGTGAAGGGTTTTCCGACTGCCACGCCACTGCCTGAACCGGCGGGAAGGCGCAGTCGGCGCCGGTCATGTGACCCGCAAGCCCGAAGCCAGGAGACCTGCCTCGTAACCGATTTTCTACTTCAACCGGGCGGGGTGATCCGGTGACGAAATCCGCTTCTGCGCCGCGCCGCAGGGCCTATCGTCCCGTATGCCCGCCCCAAAGGGCATCCGATGAAAACACTGGCCAAACTTCCCGTCACCATCGTCACCGGCTTTCTCGGTTCGGGCAAAACCACGTTGCTGCGCCACATGCTCGACAATGCCCAGGGCCGTCGCATCGCCGTGATCGTCAACGAATTCGGCGAGTTGGGTATCGACGGCGACATCCTCAAGCAGTGCTCCATCGGTTGCACCGAAGAAGAAGCCAATGGCCGCGTCTACGAGTTGGCCAACGGCTGCCTGTGCTGCACCGTGCAGGAAGAGTTCTTCCCGGTGATGCGTGAGCTGGTCGCCCGTCGCGGCGACCTCGACCATATTCTTATCGAAACTTCGGGCCTGGCGCTGCCAAAACCCCTGGTGCAAGCCTTCCAGTGGCCGGAAATCCGCAGCGCCTGCACGGTTGATGCGGTGATCACCGTGGTCGACAGCCCGGCCGTGGCCGCCGGCACCTTCGCCGCGTTCCCTGATCAAGTCGACGCCCAGCGCAAACTGGACCCGAACCTGGATCATGAATCGCCGCTGCACGAGCTGTTCGCCGACCAACTGGCCAGTGCCGACCTGGTGATCCTCAACAAGGCCGACCTGATCGGCCCCGAAGACCTGGCCCGTGTGCGCCTGGAAGTCGCCGAAGAGCTGCCGCCGGCAGTAAAAGTCATCGAAGCCAGCAGCGGTCGCCTGCCGCTGGACGTGTTGATCGGCCTGGGTGCCGGCTCCGAAGAGCACATCGACGGTCGCCACAGCCATCACGATCATCACCACGACGGTGAAGACGATCACGACCACGATGCGTTCGACTCCATCTCCATTGACCTGCCCCAGGCCGACGAAGCGCTGCTGCTCAACGCCCTGAACCAGTTGGTGGTGCAGCACGGCATCCTGCGCATCAAAGGGTTTGCCGCGATCCCGAACAAACCGATGCGCCTGCTGATCCAGGGCGTGGGCACGCGTTTCGACAAGCACTTCGACCGTGCCTGGGGCGCCGACGAAGCGCGCGTCACACGCCTGGTGCTGATCGGCCAGGCGCTCGACGCCGCCAGCCTTGAAGCGCAGTTGCGCGCCGCGCTCAGCGTTTAAACCATGCACCTGCTCAGGACCCAGCCCGGCGGTTTCGTCGCGGACGACAATATTGCCGACCTTGGCCAAACCCCCGCCGAGCTGGTGATCCTGTGCAGCGGCGATTCCAGCCTGGCGCTGCTGGCCGAAGCGGCGCAGCAGTTGCCTGAGGATTATCCCAGCCTGCGCCTGGCCAACCCGATGCAGGTGCAGAACCATGCCTCGGTCGACCTGTACGTCGACGAAGTACTGTGCCACGCCAAAGTCATCCTGATCTCCCTGCACGGCGGCATTGGCTACTGGCGCTACGGCATCGAGCGTTTGGTCGAGCTGGCCGAGCGCGGCGTCACGCTGATCCTGGTGCCGGGGGATGACCGTCCAGACCCGGAGCTCAGCGGCCTGAGCACGGTCAACGCCGAGCAACGCGACCGTCTCTGGCGCTTCCTGCGCCAGGGCGGCCTGGCCAACGCGCTGGATTTTTACCGCTGCCTGGCCAGTGGTTATCTGGGGCGCGAATACCCGTGGGCCGAGCCGCAAACGCTGCCGCGCACCGCGATTTATCACCCCCATTGCGCCAATGCCCGTCTCAATGACTGGCAGAGGGAGTGGCAGGCCGATCATCCCGTGGCGGCGGTGTTGTTCTACCGTTCCCACTTGCAGGCGGCCAATACCGCTTTTATTGACGTATTCTGCCAACGTTTGCAGGCCGCGGGCCTCAACCCGTTGCCGATCGCGGTGGCCAGCCTTAAAGAGCCCGGCTGCCTGACGGTGGTCGAGGACCTGCTGGACGAGGTCGGCGCGGCGGTGATCCTCAACACCACCGGGTTTGCCCAGTCCAGCCCGGAAGCCCCGCATTTGCGTCCGTTTCGCCGCAATATCCCGGTGATCCAGGCCATTTGCGCCCAAGACAACCAGCCCGGCTGGCAGGCCAGCGAACAGGGCCTGGGCCCGCGCGACCTGGCGATGCACATTGCCTTGCCGGAGCTTGACGGGCGCATCATCAGTCGGCCGATCAGCTTCAAGGACCTGGCCTGGCGCAGCGAGCGCAGCCAGTCGGATGTGGTGTGCTACCGCGCCGCGCCCGAGCGCATGGATTTTGTCGCCGAGCTGGCACGGCGCTGGGTCGAGCTGGCGCGGGTGCCGAACGCGGATAAACGCATCGCGCTGGTGCTGGCCAACTACCCGACCCGCGATGGCCGCATCGGCAATGGGGTGGGCCTGGACACCCCGGCGGCGGCGCTGAATATCCTGCGGGCCCTGCAAGCCGAAGGGTATCCGCTGCCGCACGCGTTACCGGACAGCGGCACGGCCCTGATCCATGAGCTGCTCGGCGGCGTCACCAACGACCTCGACAGCCTCGACCTGCGCCCCTGCCACCAAAGCCTGGGCCTGGACGACTATGAGGCGATGTTCCAGCGCTTGCCCGAGGCCAATCGCCAGGCCGTGCTGGAACGCTGGGGGACGCCCCACAACGACCCGATGTGCCGTGACGGCCGCATGATGATCGCCGGCCTGCGCCTGGGCCTGACGTTCGTCGGCATCCAGCCGGCGCGCGGTTATCAAGTGGACGCCAGCGCGGTGTACCACGACCCGGACCTGGTGCCGCCCCACGGCTACCTGGCGTTCTATTTCTGGTTGCGCCACACCTACGGCGCCCACGGCGTGATCCACGTCGGCAAGCATGGCAACCTCGAATGGCTGCCGGGCAAAGGCGTGGGGCTGTCGGAAAACTGCTGGCCCGACGCGCTGTTGGGCCCGCTGCCGAATATCTACCCGTTTATCGTCAACGACCCGGGCGAGGGCGCCCAGGCCAAGCGGCGTACCCAGGCGGTGATCATCGATCACCTGATGCCGCCGCTGACCCGCGCCGAAACCTACGGGCCGCTGCGGGACTTGGAGCTGTTGGCGGACGAGTATTACGAGGCACAACTGCTCGACCCGCGCCGCGCCCGTGAGCTGCAAAAAGACATTCTCAAGCTGGTGCGCGAAACCCGTATCGACAAGGAGCTGGAGCTGGACGGCGACGCCGACGCGGCGATCTGGCTGCCGCGCCTGGACACCTACCTGTGCGACCTGAAGGAATCGCAGATCCGCGACGGCTTGCATATCTTTGGCGAGTCGCCCGCCGGCCGCCTGCGCATCGATACCTTGCTGGCCTTGCTGCGCATCCCGCGTGGCGACGGCCGTGGTCCGCAATCGAGCCTGCTGCGGGTGCTGGCCAAAGCGTTCGCGCTGGGGTTCGATCCGCTCGACTGCGCCCTGGCCGAGCCCTGGTCAGGGCCGCGTCCGGCGGTGTTGCAGAGTATCGATGCGCAACTGTGGCGCACGGCCGGGGACACCCGAGAGCGCTTGGAGTTGTATGCGGCACGGTTGATCGAGCAGGCGCTGGAAGGCCCTCTGGAACAGCTGGAAGAGCCCGGCTGGGAAGACGTGAAGGCGGTGATCGAAAGCCTGCGCATCGTGGTGGCGCCGCGCCTGGATGCCTGCGGCCCGGCGGAAATGCGCGGTTTGCTCGACGCCCTGGGCGGCCGCTTCGTGCCGGCAGGGCCCAGCGGCGCGCCGAGCCGTGGGCGTCTGGATGTGCTGCCCACGGGGCGCAACTTTTTCAGCGTGGACGTGCGCAACCTGCCCACCACCACGGCCTGGCGCATCGGCTTCCAGTCGGCGAACCTGATTCTGGAGCGGCATCTGCAGGATCATGGTGACCACTTGCGTCAACTCGGCCTGTCGGTATGGGGCACCGCGACCATGCGTACCGGCGGCGATGACATCGCCCAGGCCATGGCGTTGATGGGCGTGCGTCCGGTGTGGGCCACGGGCAGCCAGCGCGTGGATGACTTTGAGATCCTGCCCATCAGCCTGCTGGACCGCCCGCGCGTCGACGTGACCTTGCGTGTGTCCGGGTTTTTCCGCGATGCATTCGCCAACCTGATCCGTTTGTTCGACGCGGCGGTGCAGGCGGTGGCGGCGCTGGACGAGCCGGACGATATGAACCCGTTGGCAGCCAAGGTGCGCAGTGAGCGCCTGGCCTTGCTCGCCTCCGGCGTGGATGTCGACACCGCCGCGAAACAGGCCGGTTGGCGCATCTTCGGCGCCAAGCCCGGTGCCTATGGCGCCGGCGTGCAAGGCGCAATTGACGGGCGCCTGTGGCAAAGCCGTGAGGACTTGGCGCAGGTCTACCTGAACTGGGGCGGCTACGCCTATGGCGGTTCCGATGAAGGCACCGCCGCCCGTGGCCAATTCGCCAGGCGCTTGAGCCAGGTGCAGGCCGTATTGCACAACCAGGACAACCGCGAGCATGACCTGCTCGATTCCAACGACTACTACCAATTCCAGGGCGGCATGCTTGCCGCCGTGGAAACCCTCAGCGGTGACAAGGCGGCCAGCTACCATGGCGACCATAGCCAGCCGGACTTACCAAAGGTTCGCACCTTGAAGGAAGAGCTCAACCGGGTAATCCGCTCCCGCGCCGCCAACCCCAAGTGGATCGACGGGGTGAAGCGCCACGGTTACAAAGGCGCGTTCGAAATGGCCGCAACCGTGGACAACCTGTTCGCCTTCGACGCCACCACCGGCTTGATCGACGATCATCAATACGCCTTGCTCACCGACGCTTACCTGCTCGACCCGGACACTCGGGCCTTTGTGCAACAGCACAACCCCGCCGCGTTGCGGGACATGACTGAACGCATGCTGGAAGCCCAGCAGCGTGGCCAATGGCAGGAGCCGGGGGCGTACCGCGAGGCGCTGGAAAACCTGTTGCTGGATATAGAAGAAGACAGTTGAGACGGCGATGCCGGGCCCGCTCACCACAAAAACGGGCCGGGTGCCTGCTTCAGGCCTGTTACGTACAAAAGGTGTGCTCATGACACAAGGCCCACTCATCCAGGATGTTTGCCTGTATTGCAGAATTAAAGAGAGCTCGGATGACTGATATTCCCCACTTCCCGCTGTCCGCCGTGGTCGGCGCCGACGCGTTGAAACTGGCGCTGTGCCTGACCGCCATCGACCCAAAGATCGGCGGCGTGCTGATCGAAGGTCCGCGCGGCATGGCCAAGTCCACCCTGGCCCGTGGCCTGGCCGACCTGTTGGCCAGCGGGCAGTTTGTCACGCTGCCCTTGGGCGCCACCGAAGAGCGCCTGGTCGGCACCCTTGATCTGGACGCGGCGCTGAGTGAAGGCCGCGCGCAGTTTTCGCCTGGGGTACTGGCCAAGGCCGATGGCGGCGTGCTGTACGTCGACGAGGTCAATTTGCTCGCCGATCACTTGGTGGACCTGTTGCTCGACGTGGCCGCCAGTGGCACCAACCTGATTGAGCGGGACGGTATCTCCCATCGGCATTCAGCGCGTTTTGTGCTGATCGGCACGATGAACCCGGAGGAGGGCGAGTTACGCCCGCAGTTGCTCGACCGCTTCGGTTTTAATGTGGCCCTGAGTGGGCAAACCTTGCCGGCCGAGCGCGGGCAGATCATCCGCCGACGCCTGGATTTCGACAGCGATCCGCAAGCGTTCTGCGCGCAGTGGGCAGCCGCACAAACCGCGTTGCGTGAGCGCTGCACGGCGGCGCGGGCGCGGCTCGAGCGGATTGCCCTGGATGACCGGGCGCTGGCGCAGATCACCGAGCGCTGCTTTGCCGCCGGCGTCGACGGGCTGCGGGCCGACCTCGTCTGGCTGCGCGGGGCCAGAGCCCATGCGGCGTGGCGTGGCGCGGATGAAATCGCGGAGGAAGACATCGAAGCCGTGGCCGAATTTGCGTTGCGTCATCGTCGCCAGGATTCGTCGCCACCGGCCAGCCCGCCGGATCAGGGCCAGCGCCCGCAACCGCAACCCTCCGACACCTCACCCGGCCAGGGCCAGTGGGGCGACATGCCCGCGCCGCCCCTGCCTACAGGGGCGCGCCGCGAGGTGCCCACCTGGCCAAAAAAGCCCTAGGCATTCGTCCCCGACCCGACGCGGCGGCGGATGCCCGGCCCCAGGCGGGGCGATTGGACAGAGGCAGGCAAGGCAAGGCTCGCAGCGTACAACAGGGTTCGATCAATTGGCCGGGCACCCTGCTTGGAGGGCGGCCGCGCTGCCGCGAGGATCTGCGGTTTCACCTGCGCAGTCGTTCGGAGCATCAGTTATGGCTGGTGATTGTCGACGCCTCCGCGTCCACGCGACGACATCGTGCCCTGACCGATGCCAAGGGCCTGCTGGCCCAGCTGTTTGACGACGCTTATCGGCAACGGGCGCGCATGGCGCTGTTGACCGCCAGCGGCCAATCGCCCGCCTGGCAGGTGCAAGGGCTCAAGGCGGCGAAAGGCTTGACGGGTTGGCTGGCGCAGTTGGGGGCGGGTGGCGGGACGCCCTTGCTGGCGGCCTTGACCCAGGCGCAGCAGTGGCTGGCGGCGCGGCGAAAGCGTTTTCCGGCCGAGCAACAGAAGGTGCTGGTCATTACCGACGGGCGACTCAAGCACATCAACGGCTTGCCGGCGCTGGACTGTGCGGGGGTGCTGGTGGATATCGAGCGGGGCCCGATCCGGTTGGGGCGGGCGCAAGCGCTGGCGGTTGGGTTGCAGTTGGACTATCGGCATATCGACAGCTTCCAGGGCCAGGGCGAGATCGGGAAGCGTCCTCCTTAAAAAGTCGAATCTTCCGACATTAATCACCGATAACCAATCTTTACTCTTTGGGCTTTCGCAGCTCAGGGATTGGAGACATGGCTTCCAGCGTTTCACCAAGCGTTTTTTTCGACCATACCCGCCACATTTTGTGGGTCCGCAACCTGGCGGCCCAGCTCGATGTCCTGGCCTTCGACGGCCAGGAGCACCTGAGTCAGCCGTTCCTTTATCGGGTGGAGTTCACCAGCACCGAACGTGACCTGGCCGCCGACAGCCTGCTCGGCCAGGACGCCAGTTTCAGTCTGCACGCCGCGCCCCGAACGCTGCCGCTGTTTAGCCTGAACCCGCCGCCCATCAAACCGCTGCGTACGCTGTATGGCGTGGTCACGGGCTTCAAACGCCTGTCCGGGTCCAACGACCAGGCTGTCTACGAGATTACCTTGCAGCCACGTCTGGCCCTGCTCGACCGTGGCCGGCAGTTCCGTATCTACCAGCATCAGTCGGTGCCTGAAATCGTCGAGAGCATTCTGCGCGGTCGTCACGACCTGGAAGGCCAGGACTTTTTCTTCAGATTGGCATGCGAACACCCCAAGCGTGAACAGGTCATGCAATACGGTGAAAGTGACCTGAAATTCATCGCTCGCCTGCTCGCTGATGTCGGCATCTGGTACCGCTTCACCAGCGACGAGCGCCTGCGCATCGACGTCGTCGAGTTTTGCGACAGTCAAATCTTCTATGAATTCGACATCAAGCTGCCGTATCGCCCGCAATCCGGGCTGGGCAGCAGCGGCGAGGATGGGGTATGGGCGCTGCAGTCCAACCATCAGGTGGTGGAGCAGCAGGTGCATGTGCGCACTTACCACCACCGGCATGCCAACGCTTACCTGAGCGCCGAGGTCGACCAGACCCGTGGCGCGACCACCACCTACGGCGAGGCCTACCACTACGCCGAACCCTACACGGCCCTGGGTGACCCAATCGATCAGCACGAAGACCTGCAAGGTGGATGCGGCTATTTCTACGCACGCCTGAGCCACGAACGCTACCTCAATGAGCAGACGCAACTCAGCGGCGTGAGCAGCAGCGCCACCCTGGCGCCGGGCCAGGTGCTCACCATCACCGGCGGCGCCCCCCAGGCGTTTAGCCCTCGCGTTGTGATCACGGGCCTTAAAACCAAAGCCGCCCGCGACCGCAGTTTCGTCGCCAGTTTTACCGGCATGCCCTATTCGGAGACCGTGTGCTTTCGTCCGCAAGTGGAGCAAAAGCCGCAAATCGCCGGGACTGTACCGGCCCGTGTCAGCAGCCCGGAGGCCAATGACCCCTACGGCCACATCGACCTCGAAGGCCGCTACAAGGTCCATTTTCTGTTCGATCGCGATAGCTGGAAGGCCGGTGAAGAAAGCGTGTGGCTACGCCTGGCGCGGCCCTACGCCGGCGACACCCACGGCCTGCATTTACCGCTGCTGGCCGGCACCGAAGTGGCGGTGGCCTTCGAACAGGGCGACCCGGACCGCCCCTACATCGCCCATGCCCTGCACGACAGTGAGCACCCCGATCACGTCACCCTGCGCAACTACAAACGCAATGTGCTGCGCACGCCGGCCAATAACAAACTGCGCATGGATGACACGCGCGGGCAGGAGCACGTGAAGCTGAGTACCGAGCACAGTGGCAAGAGCCAGCTCAATCTTGGGCATCTGGTGGATGCCGGACGCGAAAAGCGTGGTGAAGGTTTCGAGCTGCGCACCGATGGTTGGGGAGCGATTCGTGGTGGCAAGGGTTTGTTTATCAGTGCCGATGAGCAGGCGATGGCTTCGGATAACATGCTGGCCATGGCACCTGCCTCAGGGGAGGTGGCAGATGCAAAGCAGCAAATCGCCGACTGGCAGGAAATCGCCCAGGCTCACCATAGTCATCAGCCGGCAATCGAGGGTTTGCAGCAGTTTCAGGACAGTGCCAAGGACCTCAGCGCCTCGGCCATGCTGCTCAGTGCGCCCGAGGGCATTGGTGCGGTGACACCGGCCAGTATGCTGCTCAAAAGCGGCAAGTCGCTGTACGTGCAAAGCAGCGATGAGATCAACCTGGCCGCCGCCCAGCGCCTGTCGGTCCATGCAAACGAAGCCATCTCCCTATTGGCCCAGCAAGAAGGCATGCGCCTGGTTTCCGGCAAGGGCCCCCTGGAGATCGAATCCCACGGCGACGTGATGAAGCTGATTGCCCAACAGGACATCACTCAACAGTCGGTACAGGGCCATCTGCAACTGACGGCCAAAAATGGCATCACCCTGGGCTGTGGAGGTGCCTATATCCGGCTTACGCCGCAAGGCGATATCCATATTCATGGCCCGGGTTTGCTCAGTCTCAAGGGCAAACATCGTTTGAATCCGGGGACCAGTGAGCAATTTCCGTTGCCGGAGTTGCCCGGCTCGGTTTGCAAGGAATGCCTGAGGAAGGCGCAGGCCACCGGACAAGGCTTCGTTCCCAGGGAGGTGCAAGCATGAGTGCGGCTCCTTGCGATACCTGGATAGAACTGCTGGAAGTCTCCTGCGCAGAAGTGTCCGTCACCTGCCTGGATATCATCATCGATCAGGCCGGCAGCGAGTCTCCTTTATTGCCCAGCGTACTTGGCGTGGAGCCTGCACTGCCTTGGCACTCGTTATTTACCGGCTTGCCTGAGGCCGCCGCCAGCGAGCTGGCGCCGTTGCTGGTGCGTGTCGACCTGGCGCAACCCCTGCAACGCCAGTGGCTTCTCGGGCTGGCGCAAGCGCTGAAGGGGCGCTCCCAGCTGCTGGTGCTGGCCTCCTTCTGGCCTTTCCAGGAATTGGCCGAACACCTGGGGCAATGCCTGGAAGTGCGCAATGGTGGGCACCTGGGCTTGCTGCGTTACTACGACCCGCGTGTTTTCCCGTTGCTGTTCAGCCATGTACTTGAACCCGAGCAGCAACACCGGTTGCTGTGTCCTGCTGTGTTCTGGAGTTGGCTGGATCGCGACGGCATTCCCAGGCAGCTCAAGGGGAGGGTCGATGCGCTGGAGCTGCCGGAGGACCTTGCACCGATTGAACTCAGCGATAAACAACTGGAAACGCTGTGCTGCGCCAGTGACGCCACGACAGCCATGGTGAGCCTGGCCGATGCACTGCCGCCTGAGTGGAGCGCCGAGCAGCACTTTCAAGCGTGCTACGCCGCCATGCTCGACGCCACCCATGTGGGGTTGTTGCTGGCGCCCGAGCGTCAAGCCCACACCCTCGACAGGTTGCGCACCCTTTGCGCGCCACACCCCAGCGAAGACAGGACATGAACGGTATGTACAGATCCAGGGACGGCAGACCTCGCCTTGCCATGCTCGGTGCTTTGGCGGGCGCTTTGTGTGCGCAAAACGGTTTGGCCAGCACGCTCGAGGCGATCAATCACACCCACTGGGCGATCAACCGATTCAGTGTCGATGGCCGCTCAGGCATCGACATCATTGGTCCGTATCAGGGCGGTGGGGGCGGCTGCTGTTATGTCGCCCCGGCGCGTTGGCGGCCGGGGATGACGGTGCGTGTTGATTGGGAGAGTGGGGCGGGTAGTTCAGCTGGATTTCCAGGCTTCGCGGATCGGGAAAAATACTATGCGTGGATCGAAAAGATCGACTCCCAAAAACGCCAACTCACCAAAATAGTCCCTGTTCCCGACTACACAGGCCAGAAAGTCTGCGGCCTCACCGTTCACTTCCTGCCCTGCGATGACATCCAGGTCACCACCTCCTGCTACGCCTACGGCAGTCCCGAATACCCGATCAAAACCCCTCTGCAGTTGCCGGAGCCTCAGTCATGTCCGAAATGAAACATGCCAGTGTCTGCTACCCGCCACCGTTTCCTCTGGAGGGGCGTCTGCCCCGTCGGGTTGGGCAGGTTCAGCAAAATATCCTGCGCCAGTGCGAGCAGGAGCGGGGTTATCACGATGCACTGTGTCTGGCCGCCGGTCGCCGGGTAACGCCACCGTGCTGCAAGACCTTGCACGTCAGCCTGTTCTTCGACGGTACCGGCAATAACCTGAACAACGACCTGTACGAATCTGCGACAGTGCATCCGACGAACATCGCCCGGCTGTTTCGGGCCACCGTCGGAGCGGGTCATGCCGGTGGGACCGGGCACAACGACAGAGCCCAGCGGTTGACCGACGCGCCAGGCACCGGCAACGGCCAGTACTTCAAGTACTACATGCCTGGCGTCGGCACACCGTTTGCGGAGGTGGGCGACCTCAACTACACCACTGCCGGGCTGGCCGGGGCCTGGTTTGGCGAAGAGCGGATCAATTGGGCCCTGCTGATGCTGATCGATGCCCTGCGGCGCACGCTGGGCCTGCCGCGACAGGACAACATGAGCCTGAGGGCAGCGGTCCAGGCCATGGGCACGTTGCCAGGGCTGGAATCCATCAAGGGCCAGGCCAACCGGGCGACGGTGTTCAACAAGCAACTCACGTTGATCGAACAGCCGTTGCGCCTGGCCTTGGCGCAACCGAATCCGGGCTCTTCAAAACTGTTGGGTCTGAAGGTGTATGTCTACGGTTTTTCCAGGGGGGCAGCGGCAGCGCGGGCGTTTGTCAGTTGGCTGAATACATTGATGCGTTACCGCCCGAACTTGAAGCTGGGTGATCTGGAACTACCCCTGAGCGTGGAATACCTGGGGTTGTTGGACACCGTGGCCTCGGTGGGCATCGCCGACATCCTGCCGGGGGCGGATGGGCATATGAGCTGGGCCGATGGCAATCAGGAACTGCCCGGTGGTGGGCTGGTCAAGCGCTGCCTGCACCTGACGGCGGCGTTTGAGCAGCGACTGTGTTTTCCGCTGGAGTCGATACGGCGCGAGAGTGGTGCTTACCCGGTGAATAGTGTGGAGGTGATTTATCCAGGGGTGCATTCGGATTTGGGGGGAGGGTATCCGCCGGGGGATCAGGGGAAGGCTAACGGCGAAAGCGATCATTTGTTGTTGTCGCAAATATCCTTGAATGATTTGTATGCGGATGCTTTTGCACATGGCGCACCGTTAAAGGTTCCAAAAAAAATGTTACCAATCGGACTAGGCCATGAGCCATGGCGGGCAATGGCCCCCGAAGTCGTTTTAGAATTTATTACTGCGCCTATTTTAGTCGAGCGCTTCAACGCCTGGCGCCAGCTAACCTTGGGTCTACCGCCGGTCAATCAACCTCTACCCACAGAACAAATAGAACGCTACCAGCCCCTCACGTCCACCGCCACCTTGGAACAGGCCGCACGGACCCAGTTAGGCTGGATCACCGCCTGGCGCATCAATCGCTACGCTCTTGCCAGCCTCAAACAGACTCCGTTCTACCTCCAGGCAAGCGATACTGAAGCCGATACGGTGGCTCGTGAAAAAGCCAGGACCCAACGCAATCAAAATCAGGCTGCCGTCGAAAAACGCCGTCGCCAGCAACTCGCTATCGAGCGCGAAGGCCGCACGCCGAAAAGGCCACTGGAACCCGGGGTCAAGGACTTCGATGCCGACATGGGGCAAACCCAATTGCGCGAGGCCGCCGAGGAGTTTGGTGCAGCCTACCGCGACCCCGATCACCTGGCCTCCAGCCTGAGTCGAGTGTTACCGGCGAACACGCCGCCCTTGGTGGTGCTGCGCATCATCACCGCCGACGCCCGCGTTGAGTGCCGGCAAATGAAAGCGGCAGGGCAGGCCAGGGTCGACCAACTGTTTGCGCCGCCCGCTGGTTACCGCAATCGGCTGACTGCCGACGCCTATGGTCGCGTACACAAAACCGCCAACCCCAATGAACCGGTGGAGCTGTTGCGTGCGCTGTTTGATGACCAGGTCCACGACTCCCGCGCCTGGTTTCTTTATTCATTGGGCCGTGAGCCGATGGGCAGCTATTTCCGTGAGCGCATGGTGTTCTTCGGTGAAGCCAGCAGAAGAGAGCTCGCGCTCAATCCCGAAACCCAAGCGACGATGCTCGCCGACATCACAGCGTTACCTGCCTCGAATGCGGTCATTGCAACTTCACCCCCGGTCATGGAAGCCCACCGTTTGGCTGAGGCTCACAAGGCCATCGATGCGCACTGGGCGGCCTATTACGCCAGGCTCGGCGAGGTGAGCAATGTACAGATCTGATTCTGTTTCGCGATGCAGCGCTCAAGGAATTAAACCGATGTACACCTCTCTTTCATGCAATGTGTGGGTGGGTTTTCTTTGCTGTCTGGCTGGGGCCGCTTGGGTACAAAGCGCCCCGGCCGGCACGCTTGAGGCGATCAACCACACCCATTGGGCGATCAACCGATTCAGTGTCGAGGGTCGTTCAGGTATCGACATCATCGGCCCGTATCAGGGCGGCGGAGGCGGTTGCTGTTACGTCGCCCCGGCACGTTGGCAGCCGGGCATGACTGTGCGTGTTGATTGGGAGACTGGGGTGGCTTACTCCTATGACAATCCTGGCCTTAGTGATGAGGTTAAGTACGACGCGTGGCTAGACAAAATCGATGCCCAAAAACGCCAACTCACCAAAACAGTCCCAGTTCCCGACTACACCAACCAAAAAGTCTGCGGCCTCACCGTTCACTTTCTGCCCTGCGATGACATCCAGGTCACCACCTCCTGCTACGCCTACGGCAGCCCCGAATACCCGATCAAAACGCCGCTGCAGTTGCCGGAGCCTCAGTCATGCTCGAAGTAATGCGGGAGGTATGCCTGTCCAGGCTCGGCGAGGTGAGCAATGCACAGATCTGATTCTGCTTCGAGATGCAGCACTCCAGGAATTAAACCGATGCACATCTCTCTTTCATGCAATGCGTGGGTGGGTTTTCTCTGCTGTCTGGCTGGGGCCGCTTGGGTACAAAGCGCCCCGGCCGGCACGCTTGAGGCGATCAACCACACCCACTGGGCGATCAACCGATTCAGTGTCGAGGGTCGCTCAGGTATCGACATCATTGGCCCGTATCAGGGCGGCGGAGGCGGTTGCTGTTATGTCGCCCCGGCGCGTTGGCAGCCGGGTATGACGGTGCGTGTTGATTGGGAGACTGGGGCGGGTAGTTCAGAAGATTTTCCGGGCATAGGTGATTGGCCGAAGTTTTTAGCTTGGGAAAAGAAAATTAAAGCCCAAAAACGCCAACTCACCAAAATAGTCCCAGTCCCCGACTACACCGGCCAAAAAGTCTGCGGCCTCACCGTTCACTTTCTGCCCTGCGATGACATCCAGGTCACCACCTCCTGCTACGCCTACGGCAGTCCTGAATACCCGATCAAAACGCCGCTGCAGTTGCCGGAGCCTCAATCATGTTCGAAGTAATGCGGGAGGTATGCCGATCCAGGCTCCGCGAGGTGAGCAATGTACAGATCTGATTCTGCTCCGCGATGCAGCGCTTCCGGAATTAAACCGATGTACACCTCTCTTTCATGCAACGTATGGGTGGGTTGGCTCTGCTGTCTGGCTGGGGCCGCCTGGGTACAAAGCGCCCAGGCCGGCACGCTTGAGGCGATCAACCACACCCACTGGGCGATCAACCGATTCAGTGTCGAGGGTCGTTCAGGTATCGACATCATTGGTCCGTATCAGGGCGGCGGAGGTGGCTGCTGTTATGTCGCACCATCGCGCTGGAAGTCTGGCCTCACGGTGCGTGTGGATTGGGAAACAGGAGTGGCAGGTTCAAAAGGCTTTCCGGGATTTGCTGATCGCCCCAAATACCTTGCTTGGCTTGCCAAGATGGAGGTCCAAAAACGCCAACTCACCAAAATAGTCCCAGTTCCCGACTACACCGGCCAAAAAGTCTGCGGCCTCACCGTTCACTTCCTGCCTTGCGATGACATCCAGGTCACCACCTCCTGCTACGCCTACGGCAGCCCTGAATACCCGATCAAAACGCCGCTGCAGTTGCCGGAGCCTCAGTCATGTTCGAAGTAATGCGGGAGGTATGCCGATCCAGGCTCGGCGAGGTGAGCAATGCACAGATCTGATTCTGTTCCGCGATGCAGCACTCCCGGAATTAAACCGATGCACACCTCTCTTTCACGCAATGTGTGGGTGGGTTTTCTCTGCTGTCTGGCTGGGGCCGCCGAGGTACAAAGCGCCCAGGCCGGTACGCTTGAGGCGATCAACCACACCCATTGGGCGATCAACCGATTCAGTGTCGATGGTCGCTCAGGTATCGACATCATTGGCCCGTATCAGGGCGGCGGAGGCGGTTGCTGTTATATCGCCCCGGCGCGTTGGCAGCCGGGGATGACGGTGCGTGTTGATTGGGAGACTGGAGTGGGTAGTTCGAAGGGGTTTCCCGGTTTCGCTGATGAGGTCAAGTACGATGCTTGGCTGGATGGGATCGATGCCCAAAAACGCCAACTCACCAAAATAGTCCCAGTCCCCGACTACACCGGCCAAAAAGTCTGCGGCCTCACCGTTCACTTCCTGCCTTGCGATGACATCCAAGTCACCACCTCCTGCTACGCCTACGGTAGCCCCGAATACCCGATCAAAACCGCGCTGCAGTTGCCGGAGCCTCAATCATGTTCGAAGTAATGCGGGAGGTATGCCGATCCAGGCTCCGCGAGGTGAGCAATGCACAGATCTGATTCTGTTCCGCGATGCAGCGCTCAAGGAATTAAACCGATGTATACCTCTCTTTCACGCAATGTGTGGGTGAGTTGGCTCTGCTGTCTGGCTGGAGCCGCCTGGGTACAAAGCGCCCAGGCCGGCACGCTTGAGGCGATCAACCACACCCACTGGGCGATCAACCGATTCAGTGTCGAGGGTCGTTCAGGTATCGACATCATCGGCCCGTATCAGGGTGGCGGAGGCGGCTGCTGTTATGTCGCCCCGGCGCGTTGGCAGTTGGGGATGACGGTGCGTGTTGATTGGGAGACTGGAGTGGCCTATCCAGATGATTTTCCTGGGTTTGCCGATAGACCCAAGTATCTGGCTTGGGTTAAAAAAAATGATGGGCTCACGCGAAAGCACAGCAAAGACGTTCCCATCCCCGACTACACCAACCAAAAAGTCTGCGGCCTCACCGTTCACTTTCTGCCTTGCGATGACATCCAGGTCACCACCTCCTGCTACGCCTACGGCAGCCCCGAATACCCGATCAAAACGCCGCTGCAGTTGCCGGAGCCTCAATCATGTTCGAAGTAATGCGGGAGGTATGCCGATGAACTACTCCAGCCTCAACGAGGTGAGCAATGCACAGATTTGATTCTGCTCCGCGATGCAGCACTCCCGGAATTAAACCGATGTATACCTCTCTTTCACGCAATGTGTGGGTGGGTTGGCTCTGCTGTCTGGCTGGGGCCGCCTGGGTACAAAGCGCCCAGGCCGGCACGCTTGAGGCGATCAACCACACCCATTGGGCGATCAACCGATTCAGTGTCGAGGGTCGTTCAGGTATCGACATCATCGGTCCGTATCAGGGCGGTGGTGGTGGCTGCTGTTACGTCGCCCCGGCACGTTGGCAGCCGGGTATGACGGTGCGTGTTGATTGGGAGACTGGGGTGGCCTATCCAGATGGATTTCCAGGGTTTGCAGATGAAGGCAAATACGAGGCTTGGTCGAAGAAAGTTAGAGCCCAAAAACGCCAACTCACCAGAACAGTCCCAATCCCCGACTACACCGGCCAAAAAGTCTGCGGCCTCACCGTTCACTTTCTGCCCTGCGATGACATCCAGGTCACCACCTCCTGCTACGCCTACGGCAGCCCTGAATACCCGATCAAAACCCCGCTGCAGTTGCCGGAGCCTCAGTCATGCTCGAAGTAATGCGGGAGGTATGCCGATCCAGGCTCCGCGAGGTGAGCAATGTACAGATCTGATTCTGTTCTGCGATGCAGCACTCCAGGAATTAAACCGATGCACACCTCTCTTTCATGCAACGTGTGGGTGGGTTGGCTCTGCTGTATGGCTGGAGCCGCTTGGGTACAAAGCGCCCAGGCCGGCACGCTTGAGGCGATCAACCACACCCACTGGGCGATCAACCGATTCAGTGTCGAGGGTCGTTCAGGTATCGACATCATTGGCCCGTATCAGGGCGGTGGGGGCGGTTGCTGTTACGTCGCCCCGGCGCGTTGGCAGGCGGGGATGACGGTGCGTGTTGATTGGGAGACTGGGGTGGGTAGTTCGAAGGGGTTTCCCGGTTTCGCTGATGAGGTTAAGTACGACGCGTGGCTGGACAAAATCGATGCCCAAAAACGCCAACTCACCAAAATAGTCCCAGTTCCCGACTACACCGGCCAAAAAGTCTGCGGCCTCACTGTTCACTTTCTGCCTTGCGATGACATCCAGGTCACCACCTCCTGCTACGCCTACGGCAGCCCCGAATGCCCGATCAAAACCCCGCTGCAGTTGCCGGAGCCTCAGTCATGCTCGAAGTAATGCACGGCCAATATTGGGAGGTATGGTGATGAAATCGGTTATCCGTCAAGGCGACACACTGCGGGAATATGGCGGCGAAGTGCTGGAGGGGCATTACGAGTGTGATGGGAGCCCCATAGCCTGCCTGGGTGATGCCGTGCGCTGTAACCTGCACGGTCGAACCGAGGTCGCCGAAGGCAGCGACTTGCTGCACATTGACGGCCGTCCGGCGGCCTTGCATGGCCACCGATGCAAGTGCGGGTGCACGCTGGTCAGCTCAATGCCCGACACGGAGGTGGCGTTTTGATTCCCGCTCCTGAGTTTGGCCCCTATCCGCTGGTACAAGCACCCCTGTATTCGCGCTGGCTGGCGAGTGGCGTGGCCTTGCTGGTTTTTTCGGGCAGCATCAGCGTGGCATTGCGACCGATGATTGAAGCGCGATTGGCGATCGGCAGTGTGGCCGGTGTGTTCCTGATCTGGGTGCTCGCGCTGTTGTTGCGCGTTTTATTTTTTCGCTTCAATCGGCATAACGCGCAGAGCTATCACGAGGCAGTCGAACAGGTGCGCCAGGCGTGGTGGCAGGACCATCGGCAGACCATCGCATTGGTCGAATCCGTGCTGGTATCCGCGGCCTGCACGAGCGCAGAAAACGGCCTGAGACTGTTCAGCTCAGACCATCTGCCGCCGGTGCCGCAGGAAACACCCCAAGGGCGAACGCTGCACCTTTGTCAGGTGTTTGGAAGTGACGTTGCAGAACGCGAACACAACTTGGCGATTTTGCTCGCTCAACAGTGGCACGAACAACGTGGTGAAAACGCCGTCGTTCAGCCGCTGCGTTGTTACTGGCAGGGCTCGCAGGCGGCCTGGCAAGCATTCGCCCATCAAGTCGCGCTGTGCACGCCACAGGTTCAACTACCCGAACTGCCCGAGACGTGGGAGGGCATTCGTAGCCTCGATTCGGTGATTGATCAATTGCAGGGCGCAGCGACGACGGCCCGTATTCTGTGTGCCGGTTGCCAATCCTCGCCGGCAGAGCAGGAAAGCCATTCGCCGGCCGGGGAAGCGGCGCTGCTCTGGTTGTTCGGCCCCCAGGGCGGCGTGCGCTTTACGCGAGGTGAATGGTTTTCGGTCGACACCGAGCAGCTCACCACGGTCGCTGAGCGAGCCTTGCAACAGAGTGACCTGACGACGCCTGCTGCGCTGTGCGTGTCGTTCGCCCAGCCGGATGTGGCTGACCTGCCGGCCATTGGCTGGAACTGCAAGCAGCATGTGCAAGACGCCAACTTCGGCACTTTGAATCGTCTACAGGCCATGGTCGCGCAAACCCTGGCGGCCTGGTATGCCGAAGCGCATCAGGTGCCTTGCGCCTGGTTGGCAAACGACCCCCATCACACCCTGGCCCTTGGAGTTATGGAACCCGATGACTCAACAAATTGAATCTCCGACAATATCCAGGGGCAAAACAGCTCTATTACTGGCTGTGATCCTGGCGGTACTGGTGGCAGCGGGCGCCGCGATCTGGTGGTTATTCATGGAGCCCGAACTTCCCAGTCGGGCCGTGATACGCGATCTCGTGTTAAGGGGCATTCTGCTATGGGCAGTGTTTTTCGGCATGGCGCTGGTCTCATGGCAGATTATCCAGAAGGGGATACGCAGGTTGGTCGTGGGGGCTCGGTCGTTAACGGTACCGCCCGCCGCCGAACCCGATGGATGCAAATATCAGGCAGAGTTGATTGAGTATTTGCGCGAATGCTACGGCTTCTTCTGGCGCTCCAGAGTCCGCCTGCTTTTAGTCATCGGCGAGCCCGCCGAAATTCAAGCGATCGCCCCCGCGTTGGCCGAACAACACTGGCTGGAAGCACAAGGCACCGTACTGCTCTGGGGTGGCAGTGCCCAAGCGAGTCTGGATCAGCCACTCGAAAACCAATGGACCGGCCTCAGCCGCTGGCGAGCGCTGGACGGCGTCGTCTGGGCACTGAACAAAACCCAGGCCGCCGATGACGCTGCGATGGGCAAAGGCGTGCGGCAATTGCAAGGCCTGGCCCGCCACCTGAACTGGCAATTGCCGCTCTACCTCTGGCAAATCTGCGACAGTCCATGGTCCCAGGCCCCCCGCAAGTCGCAGCCGGTGGGGTGCCTGTTGTCAGCGCGCTTCACGCCGGCGCAGCTGGAAACCGCTTTGACGCGGCTGCTGGAGCCTTTGCGGCGTGAAGGGCTGGCGCAGATGAACGCGGTGATGAGCCATGACTTCCTGCTACGCCTTTCCCGCGATTTGCAGGAGGAGGGCATTGCGCGTTGGCGGCATACGCTTTCGGCATTGACCGGCCAGTTTGCCTGTGGTGTGCCGTTACGAGGTGTGTGGTTCAGTCAGCCGGTGCAGCGTTCTCCCCATGAAACGGAAAACCATTGGGTGGTGACCCCGGTTTGGCAGGGCGTGCTGGGCGATCGTGTGCGCAGTCACAGGTTCGGCTGGGGTGTTCCGCGCGTCGTTTACGCGCTTACGCTGGGCCTGGCCATGCTGTGGGGGGCGGGGTTGTTATTGTCGTTCGCGAGTAATGGTGTGCTGATCAAGCAGGTCCAAACCGCACTGGCGACATTGCAGCAACCGGGCACTGGCGACGAACAATTGAGTGCCCTCAACGAACTGGTCCGCGAACTGGCACGCCTGGACGATCGCGTCCAGGGCGGCGCTCCGTGGTATCAACGCTTCGGCTTGAGCCAAAATCAGGCACTGCTCGAAACGTTGTGGCCACGTTATGTCGAGGCCAACAACCGCCTGATCCGCGACCCGGCCGCCGCCACGCTGCGCCAGCAGCTCAACGCGCTGGTCAAGCTGGCGCCGGACAGCCCCGAGCGTGCCGAACGTGCCCAAGAGGCCTACGCCCAGCTCAAGGCTTACCTGATGATGGCGCGCCCGGAAAAAGCCGATGCCGGTCTCCTGGTCAAGACCCTGAGTGACGTTGAGCCCTCGCGCGCAGGTATATCTCCCGGGCTTTGGCAAATCCTGGCGCCCAACCTGTGGCAGTTCTACGGCGAACACCTGAGCGCAAACCCTGCATGGCGCATCGAGACCGATCCCAGGCTGGTGGCACAGGTCCGCCAGGTGCTGCTCGGCCAGTTGGGCCGACGCAATGCCGAAGCCAGCCTGTACCAACAACTGCTCGACGACGCCGCCAATCACTACGCCGATCTGGGCCTCCACCAATTGGTGGGTGACACCGATGCCCTGGCCCTGTTCTCCACCGATGCCAGCGTGCCGGGCGTCTTCACCCGCCAGGCCTGGGAGGGTCAGGTGCGTCAGGCCATCGACGTGATCGCCGCGGCCCGCCGCGAGGAAATCGACTGGGTGCTCAGCGACAAGCCCAGCGACATCGACACCCGCTTGAGCCCGGACCAGCTCCGCGAGCGGCTCACCGAACGCTATTTCCAGGACTACGCCAGTGCCTGGCTGGAACTGCTCAACAGCCTGCGCTGGCAGCAGGCCGGCAGCCTCGCCGACGTGATTGACCAACTGACGCTGATGAGTGATGTGCGCCAATCCCCACTGATTGCGTTGATGAACACGGTGGCCTATCACGCTCAGGCGGGTACCCGCACCGAAGCGTTGGCCGACTCGCTTGTGAAGTCCGCGCAACAGCTGATCGGGCAGGACAACGCGCCATTGATCGACCAACTGGCCCACCTGCCCGGCAGCCCCTTGGACGCCACTTTTGGTCCCTTGCTGGCGCTGCTGGGCAAAGGCCCGGAGGGCAAGAGCGGCGCCGATGGCCTCAGCCTCCAATCTTTCCTCACTCGCGTGACGCGGGTGCGCTTGAAGTTGCAGCAAGTCAGCACGGCGCCCGATCCGCTGGAAATGACCCAGGCACTGGCGCAAACCGTGTTTCAAGGCCGCAGCATCGACCTGACCGACACCCAAGCCTACGGCAGCCTGATGGCCGCCAGCCTGGGGGCGGAGTGGGGCGGGGCGGCGCAAACGTTGTTCGTGCAACCCCTGGAACACGCCTGGCAACGCGTTTTGCAACCGTCTGCGGCAGGCATCAACAGCCAGTGGCAACGCTCGATCGTCAGCCATTGGGATGATGCTTTCGCCAGCCGCTACCCGTTCACCGCCACTGCCAGCGATGCGTCCTTGCCGATGCTGGGCCAGATGATCCGCGCAGACTCCGGCCGCATCGAGCAGTTTTTGCAACGACAACTGAGTGGCGTGTTGCGCAAGGAGGGCAGCCGCTGGGTGGCAGACCCGCGCCACAGCCAAGGGCTGCGCTTCAACCCGCAATTTCTGACTGCCATTAACCAGCTCAGTGATTTGGCTGACGTGCTCTACACCGATGGCGGTATGGGGCTGAGTTTTGAACTGCAGGGCAAACCGGTACGCGATGTGGTGCAAACCACCTTCATCCTCAACGGCGACAAACACCAGTACTTCAATCAGAAGGAGAGCTGGCAGCGCTTCAACTGGCCGGGGCGTAGTGACTATCCCGGCGTCAGCCTGAGCTGGACCAGCGTGCTGGCCGGCGAGCGGTTATTCGGCGATTACCCCGGCACCTGGGGCCTGATTCGCTTGCTGGAGAAAGCCCGGGTCACGCCGCTGGACGATGCTGACAGTCGCTACCGCATGGTACTCAAGGCGCCCGATGGCCTGAACCTGATCTGGCACCTGCGCACTGAGTTGGATGCGGGGCCGCTGGCGCTGCTCAAATTAAGGGGGTTCAAGTTGCCTCAGCAGATATTTCTCAGTGAGAACACCGCCCCAGAGTGGCGGGGTCAGGCATTGCCCGGAACATTGGGCCAAAGATCGGCCACCAGAAACAAGCGCTCGGCTTCTTCCCAGCCCTCACCGTTCTGAACCATGCGCACCAACAACTGCGCCGGTGCCATCGGGTCCAGGCCGGCCAGCCAGTGCCGCATCTGAGCTTCGCTCCACACCTCGTCGGCCGGGTAATGCGCCGGCGCCAGCCACGCATGCCGGGGCAGGGGCTGCCAGCGACCGGGCTGGCCGGCGCCGACAAACTCCGGCCAGTCGCGCTGGTGCAACCAGCGTCCGCGCAAATGCTGCGGATGGGCGCCGCGAGGTGATTCTGCCAGCCCCGGCCAGGGATAGAGCAAATAGCCGCCCAGCCATAAATGCGCGTCGAAGTGCTCGACCCCCAGCGTTGCCAGTGCTTCGCGGCTCTCGGAGCGCGCCGAAATCGGCAGTTGATGCTGGGCCAGGTGCGCAAGTTTGCGGTCCAGCCGGTCATGGCAGCCGGGGCCCAGCCACTGCGCGGTGTCCTGGCCATCGCCTGCTTGAGGGCCCAGATAGAGTTTGATCGCCAGTTCCAGGTGGTGCACGCCATCGCGGTCGCGCAGCAGCATGTCGAGTTCGCCCAGGGTGTGCCCGGCGCGGCGGATCGGCAGGTTGGCGGCCAGCAGCTCCACGCCCGGTGCGTGTTGCACCGCGAACTGCCACAGGCGCTCGTAGTACAGGCCCAGGCGCCGGGTGCGGGACAGGCTGAGCCAGTGCTGAAGGGCATGGCTGTCCTGGTCCAATTGCCGCAACCAGTGTTCGAGCCGCTCGGGCGCCTGCACCCAGTCGCTGCCGGCCAGCGGGTGACGCTGGGGCCACGGGGTGTGTGCGAGCATCGGCGGGGCGAGTATCACCCACGCAAGGTCGCGCACCTCGGGGTGTCGTAATTGACGGGGTAAGGTCTGCAGGTCGGGGAATACGATCATGGTCCGAGCATAGCCTTTTAAGCTGTGAGCAGGTGTCTGAGAACCGTTGTCATCGGGGCTTGGCGATGACAAAGGATTTTGCCTGACGCGGCCTTTCGCCCATAATCGTTTCTTTTTTGCCACACCCCACATCCCGCAGGAGCCCCATGGAGCAATTTCGCAATATCGGCATTATCGGTCGCCTGGGCAGTACCCAGGTGTTGGACACCGTCCGCCGGCTGAAAAAATTCCTGCTGGAACGCCACCTGCATGTGATCCTCGAAGACACCATCGCCGAAATTCTCCCTGGCCACGGCCTGCAAACCTCATCGCGCAAGATGCTCGGCGAGGTGTGCGACATGGTGATCGTGGTCGGGGGCGACGGCAGCCTGCTCGGCGCCGCGCGGGCGCTGGCGCGGCATAACGTGCCGGTGCTGGGGATCAACCGGGGGAGCCTGGGGTTTCTCACGGATATCCGCCCCGATGAGTTGGAAATCGAAGTGGCCAAGGTGCTCGACGGTCATTACCTGGTGGAAAACCGCTTCCTGCTGCAAGCCGAAGTGCGTCGCCACGGCGAAGCTATCGGCCAGGGCGATGCGCTTAACGATGTGGTGCTGCACCCCGGCAAATCCACGCGCATGATCGAGTTCGAGCTGTACATCGACGGCCAGTTCGTGTGCAGCCAGAAGGCCGACGGCCTGATCGTCGCCACGCCCACCGGTTCCACCGCCTACGCGCTGTCGGCCGGCGGGCCGATCATGCACCCCAAGCTCGATGCCATTGTGATTGTGCCGATGTATCCCCATATGTTGTCCAGCCGGCCCATTGTGGTCGATGGCAACAGTGAGCTGAAAATCGTGGTGTCCAAAGACATGCAAATCTACCCACAAGTCTCCTGCGATGGGCAGAACCATTTCACCTGCGCGCCCGGTGACACCATCACCGTGAGCAAAAAGGCGCAGAAGCTGCGGCTGATCCACCCGCTGGACCATAACTACTATGAAGTGTGCCGCACCAAGTTGGGCTGGGGCAGCCGCTTGGGGGGTGGAGGCGACTGATGCTCGATCCCGCGCGTAGCTACGACCTGATTGGTGACGTGCACGGTTGCGCCCACACCCTCGAGCATTTGCTCGACCAGATGGGTTACCACAAACAGGGCGGCACCTGGCGCCACCCCTCGCGCATGGCGGTGTTCCTCGGCGATATCATCGACCGTGGTCCGCGCATCCGCGAGGCATTGCATATCGTCCACGACATGGCCGAGGCCGGACAGGCCCTGTGCATCATGGGTAACCATGAGTTCAACGCGCTGGGCTGGGCCACGCCGGCACCGCCGGGCAGCGGCCGGCAGTTCGTGCGTGAGCACACCCCACGGCATGAGCGGTTGATCCACGAGACCCTCACGCAGTTCGAACACCACCCGGCCGACTGGCACGATTTTCTGGCCTGGTTCTACGACATGCCGCTGTTCGTCGATGCCGGGCGTTTTCGCGTGGTGCACGCGTGCTGGGACGACGGCTTTATCGCACCCCTGCGCGCGACCTTCCCGGATGGCTGCATCGACCAGCACTTCCTGCAAGCCGCCGCCGTGCCGGGCAGCTTTGCCTGCAATGCCTTCGACCGCCTGCTGCGCGGCACCGATATGCGCCTGCCCGATGGCCTCACGCTGACCGGGGGCGATGGCCTGACGCGTTCGTTCTTTCGCACCAAGTTCTGGGAAGACGACCCGAAAACCTACGGCGATATTGTGTTTCAACCCGACGCGCTGCCCGAACCGGTGGCGCGCACACCGTTGTCACCGACGCAAAAAAATTCCCTGCTGCGCTATGGCGTCGACGAACCGTTGCTGTTCGTCGGCCACTACTGGCGCAGCGGCAAACCGGCGCCGATCCGCCCGAACCTAGCCTGCCTGGACTACAGCGCCGTGCTGTATGGCAAGCTGGTGGCGTATCGACTGGACCAGGAAACCCGCCTCGACCCGCGTAAATTCGTGTGGGTCGATGTCGAGCGGCCGGAGGTGCTCAAGTGAGCCCCTGCGTGTTGCCTATGCACTTTTGAGGAACCTCCATGGATGATTCGACGTTCGACCAACTGGAAGCCGCGCTGTCTGCCGCTCCCGGTAACGTCGCGCTGCTGACCGTACTGCTCGGCGCCTGCCTTGAGCGGGGCGAGCATGCGCGCGGACTCAAGTTGCTGCCCCCAGGCTTCGAACAACTGGCCGACGCCCAGGCATTGAAATCAGCGGCGGCTCGACTGTTGCTGGCCGACGGGCAGGCTGAGCGCGCATTGCCCTTGATCGAAGGTCAAGACCCCGCCGCGCGCCTGCTGCGGGCCCGCACCCTGGCGGCGCTGGAACGTCTCAAAGAGGCCCAGGTGGAATACCGCGCCGCGGTGGACGCCAACCCGGCACTCGAAGACATGGCGCTGTGGCGCCAGTTGAATGTGTCTGTGGTGGACTTTCCGGGGGCCGAAGGGCGTCCTCGCCTGCGGGTGATCTCCAACGACGACACCGACAAAAGCGAAGTGGTCCGCCTGCTGGTGCCGGAGAACGAAACCCTGACCTTCGACGACATCGGCGGCCTGGATGAGCTGAAAAAGACCATCCACAAAAAAATCATCCTGCCGTACCAGAAACCCGGTCTGTTCCAGCGCTTTCGCAAGAAAGTCGGCGGCGGTGTGCTGCTGTACGGCCCGCCAGGCTGCGGCAAGACAATGCTGGCCCGCGCAACGGCCGGGGAGTGCAAGGCGACGTTTTTCAATATCGCGATTTCCGACGTACTGGACATGTACATCGGCGAGTCCGAGCGCAAGTTGCACGCACTGTTCGAACAGGCGCGGGCCCAGGCGCCGGCGGTGATGTTTTTTGACGAAGTCGAGGCCCTCGGTGGCAAGCGCGCCAATACCCGCGAGTCGACTTCCTCCAAGCTGGTCAGCCAGTTCCTCTCCGAGATGGACGGCTTCACCAATGACAACCATGGCGTGTTGATCCTCGCCGCGACCAACGTGCCGTGGTCGGTGGATTCGGCGTTCCGTCGCCCCGGTCGCTTTGACCGCGTGCTGTTCGTGCCGCCACCGGATCGCACGGCGCGCGAAAGCATGCTCAAGTCGATGATGAAAGGCCGCCCCATGGCCGACGATATCGACTTTGCCTTCCTCGCCAAGAACACCTCGGGGTTCTCCGGTGCCGACCTCAGCGAGCTGGTGGAAACCGCCGCCGATGAAGCCATCGAAGCCTCGATCGACAGTGGCGCCGAGCAATCCATTTGCGACCGGCATTTCAAGCAGGCCTTGAAAGAAGTGCGCGCCACCACCCTGGAATGGCTGACCACGGCGCGCAATTACGCGCGCTACGCCAATGAAGGCAACCAGTACGACGAAGTGCTGGCGTTCCTCGACAAGCACGGGAAGGGTCGCTGATGGCGCAGTACGGTGGGTATCGCATCGAAGATGAACCGCGTCCGGGCGCTTTGGCCAAGTTTGCGGTCTCGCCATTCTGGCCGCTGCTCGGCCTGATGCTCGGCGGTGCCTGGCTGGGCTTGCCGTGGTTCGTGTTCAACTCGATTGCCGTTGGCAGCCCGACCCGGGTGCGTGAGTGGATACTGGCCGGCGTGGCGTTGGTAGGCAGCATCGTGATCGGCTTTGGGTTGCTGCAACTGGTGGGCGCGGGTTACCTGCAGACCCAGGCGCAAATCCAATACGCCTTGTTGGTGCTGGTGGTGTGGAAACTGACCATTGGCTACCTGTTGTACATGCAGCAGAACGCGACCATCGAGATTTACCAGTACTACGGCGGCGAACTGAGCCGCTTTGGCTTTCCCTTGGCGTTGATTGGTGGCTTTGTGCTTAAAGGCATGGTCGTCAAATGGCTGCCGTACACCCTGTGGTATCTGGTGGTGAGCTGATGAATACCGACTACCTGCTGCACCTGGCTTACCAGCGCCTGCAAGCTGACCATAACGATGGCGCGATCGATGCATTGCGCCAATTGCTCGCCAGCGATCCGCATTCTGCCGAGGCCCATGCCTTGCTGGCGATCTGCTTGATGAACATGCGCCGGGTGCACGCCGCCAGGCGCGAAGTGCAACTGGCCCTTGCCGCTGACGCGCAACTGCCGCTGGCGCACTATGCAGCCGCGCAGGTGGCCATCGCCCAGCGCAAGTTCAAACTGGCCCAGGACCACGTGAGCCAGTTGCTGGACATGGAACCCCTCAACCCCGTCAACTATCGCTGCCTGGCCGATCTGTACCAATTGACCGGTCGTCTGGCGCAGAGCCGCGAACCGTTGGAAAAAGCCTTGCAACTGGGCCCGGATGATCCGGCAAACCTGGTCGCCATGGCGCAGTTCCATCGCGCCAGCGGCCACTGGGACCAGGCGCATCAGTTCGCCCGCCAGGCCTTGCAGGCCGACCCGGCCAATGCCGGCGCCGTGGTAGTGCTCGGCCACCTGTTGTTGCGCGAAGGCGACATCAACGGTGCCCGCGACCATGCGATCTGGGCCTTGCAGGAAAACGCCAGCAACGTCGCCGCGCTGCACCTGCTCACCGCCGTCAAGGCGCGCAGCAATGTGTTCCTCGGGACCTGGTGGCGCTTCAATAGCTGGATGAACGAGCGCAGTGCCACCGGAGCGGTGGTACTGCTGCTGTTGATGTTCGTGGTCTACCGTGTAGCAGTGATCACGCTCACGGCCCAGGGTTACCCGCAGATCGCCGAGATGATCAATTGGCTGTGGCTGGCCTTTGCCGCCTATACGTTTGCCGCGCCGCAGATCTTCCGGCGCCTGCTCGACAAGGAGCTTGTCCAGGTCAAGCTCTCCAAGGACTTTTGACGAGCCAGGTCCCGTCACCCATGCTCTCGCTGAACCAGCGACCGTTATAAGAGGTTGTTCACATGTCGTCTTTTGCTGAAATGATCGAAAACATCACCCCGGACATCTACGAGAGTCTCAAGCTCGCCGTGGAAATCGGCAAGTGGTCCGATGGCCGCAAGCTCACCGCCGAGCAGCGCGAACTGTCGCTGCAAGCGGTGATCGCCTGGGAAATCCAGAACCTGCCGGAAGACCAGCGCACCGGCTACATGGGCCCGCAGGAATGCCAGTCCAAATCGACCACCGTGCCGAACATCCTGTTCAAGTCGGATGCGATCCATTGATTGAGATCGGTCGCGGTGCAGTCAGCAAAATGTCGGCGCAACTCGGTGAGCCGACCGTTCAATACGCGTTTCGTCTGGGCGATACCGAGGTGCCGGTCAACCCGTTGATCGGCACCCATGTGCGCCTGGAGTATCTCGGTGCCATCCATTGCAGCCATTGCGGCCGCAAAACCAAGACCAGCTTCAGCCAGGGTTACTGCTACCCGTGCATGACCAAGCTGGCCCAGTGTGACCTGTGCATCATGAGCCCCGAGCGTTGCCATTATGACGCCGGCACCTGCCGTGATCCCGGCTGGGGCGAGCAGTTCTGCATGACCGACCATGTGGTGTACCTGGCCAACTCGTCGGGCATCAAGGTCGGCATCACCCGCGCCACGCAGTTGCCGACGCGCTGGCTGGACCAGGGCGCAAGCCAGGCGCTGCCGATCATGCGCGTCGCCACGCGCCAACAGTCCGGCTTCGTCGAAGACCTGTTCCGCAGCCAAGTGGCCGACAAAACCAACTGGCGTGCGCTGCTCAAGGGCGACGCACAATCGGTGGACCTCAAGCAGGTACGCGATGAACTGTTCGCCAGCTGCGCAGACGGCCTGCTGAGTTTGCAGGAACGCTTTGGCCTGCAGGCCATCCAACCGGTGAGCGACCTCGAGCCGATTGAGATTCGCTACCCGGTGGAGCAGTATCCGGCCAAGATCGTCAGCTTCAACCTGGACAAGAACCCGATTGCCGAAGGCACGCTGCTGGGGATCAAGGGCCAATACCTGATCTTCGACACCGGCGTTATCAATATTCGTAAGTACACGGCCTACCAGCTCGCCGTGCATCAGTAGAAGGATGCCACCCATGCGCACCGAACAACCGAAGATGATTTACCTGAAGGACTATCAGGCGCCGGACTACCTGATCGACGAGACGCACCTGACCTTCGAGTTGTTCGAGGACCACAGCCTGGTTCACGCGCAGCTGGTGATGCGCCGCAACCCTGAGCGTGGCGCCGGCTTGCCGCCCCTGGTGCTGGATGGCCAGCAGTTGGAGCTGTTGAGCGTCAACCTGGCGGACCAGGCCCTCACAGCCGACGACTACCAACTGACCGACAGCCACCTGACCGTGCACCCGCAGAGTGAGACCTTCACCCTCGACACCACGGTCAAGATCCACCCGGAAACCAACACCGCCCTGGAAGGCCTGTACAAGTCCGGCGGCATGTTCTGTACCCAGTGCGAGGCCGAGGGTTTCCGCAAAATCACCTATTACCTCGACCGCCCGGACGTGATGAGCACGTTCACCACCACGGTAATCGCTGAACAACACAGCTACCCGGTGCTGCTGTCCAATGGCAACCCGATTGCCAGCGGCCCCGGCGAAGACGGCCGCCACTGGGCGACCTGGGAAGACCCGTTCAAGAAACCGGCCTACCTGTTCGCTCTGGTGGCAGGTGATTTGTGGTGCGTTGAAGACACCTTCACCTCCATGACCAACCGCACCGTGGCGCTGCGCATCTACGTCGAGCCGGAAAACATCGACAAGTGCCAGCACGCCATGACCAGCCTGAAAAAATCCATGCGCTGGGACGAAGAGACCTACGGCCGCGAGTACGACCTCGACATCTTCATGATCGTGGCGGTCAACGACTTCAACATGGGCGCCATGGAGAACAAGGGCCTCAACATCTTCAACTCCAGCGCCGTGCTGGCCCGCGCCGAAACCGCCACCGACGCCGCGCACCAGCGGGTCGAGGCCATCGTCGCCCACGAATACTTCCACAACTGGTCGGGCAACCGCGTGACCTGCCGCGACTGGTTCCAACTGTCGCTCAAGGAAGGCTTCACGGTGTTCCGTGACTCGGGCTTCTCCGCCGACATGAACTCGGCCACGGTCAAGCGTATCCAGGACGTGGCGTACCTGCGTACCCACCAGTTCGCCGAAGACGCCGGCCCCATGGCCCACGCCGTGCGCCCGGACAGCTTTATCGAAATCTCCAACTTCTACACCCTGACCGTGTACGAAAAGGGCTCGGAAGTGGTCGGCATGATCCACACCTTGCTCGGTGCCGAAGGCTTCCGTAAAGGCAGCGACTTGTACTTCGAACGCCACGACGGCCAGGCCGTGACCTGCGACGACTTCATCAAGGCCATGGAAGACGCCAACGGCGCCGACCTCAGCCAGTTCAAACGCTGGTACAGCCAGGCCGGTACGCCGCGTCTGGCGGTGAGCGAGTCCTACGACGCTGCGGCCAGGACCTACAGCCTGACCTTCCGCCAAAGCTGCCCGGCCACCCCGGACAAGGTGGAAAAACTGCCGTTTGTGATTCCGGTGGAGCTGGGGCTGCTGGACGGCAAGGGCGGGGAGATTGCCTTGCGCCTGGCTGGCGAAGCGGCGGCGGTCGGTACTTCCAGGGTCATTTCGGTGACCGAAGCTGAACAGACCTTCACCTTCGTCGACATCGCTGAACAGCCGTTGCCTTCGCTGCTGCGTGGTTTCTCGGCGCCGGTGAAACTGAGCTTCCCGTACAACCGCGATCAACTGATGTTCCTGATGCAGCATGACAGCGACGGCTTCAACCGCTGGGATGCCGGTCAGCAACTGTCGGTGCAGGTATTGCAGGAACTGATCGGCCAGTATCAGGCTGGCCAACCGCTCAAGCTCGACCAGCGCCTGATCGACGCCTTGCGTACGGTGTTGAGCGATGAGCGCCTGGATCCGGCCATGGTCGCCGAAATGCTCTCGTTGCCCGGTGAAGCGTACCTGGCGGAAATCAGCGAAGTGGCGGACGTCGATGCCATCCACGCCGCCCGTGAGTTTGCGCGTCAGCAGCTGGCCGACAACCTGTTTGAAGGCCTGTGGCTGCGTTATCAGGCCAATCGTGAACTGTCCAGGAACACGCCGTATGTCGCCGCAGCCGAGCACTTTGCCCGGCGTGCGTTGCAGAACATCGCGCTGTCGTACCTGATGCTGAGCGGTAAACCCGAAGTGTTGGCCGCGACCCTGGATCAGTTCGACACCAGCGACAACATGACCGAACGCCTGACCGCGCTGGCGGTGCTGGTGAACTCGCCGTTTGAAGCGCAAAAGGCTGAGGTATTGGCGGTGTTCGCCGAAAACTTCAAGGACAACCCACTGGTCATGGACCAGTGGTTCAGCGTACAGGCCGCCAGCACCTTGCCGGGCGGGCTGGCGCGGGTGCAGGCACTGATGCAGCACCCGGCGTTCAACCTCAAGAACCCGAACAAGGTGCGGGCGCTGATCGGCGCATTTGCCGGGCAGAACCTGATCAACTTCCACGCGGCCGATGGTTCGGGGTATCGCTTCCTCGCGGACCTGGTGATCCAGTTGAACGGCTTCAACCCGCAGATCGCTTCCCGGCAATTGGCGCCGCTGACGCGCTGGCGCAAATACGACAGCGCGCGCCAGGCCTTGATGAAGGCCGAGCTGGAGCGCATTCGCGCGTCCGGCGAGCTGTCGAGTGATGTGTTCGAGGTGGTCAGTAAGAGCCTCGCTTAAACGCAACGATAAAAACGGCCTGTTCAGGCCGTTTTTTTTGCCCTGAATATCCCCTGGACCGGTCTTTCTCGCTGCTGCCATATCCTGACAGGAGCCTCTGTTAAGCTGCGCCACTTTCTCCTTTTAAGGTGGGATCCAAGTGTCGCGTACCACTCGTCTGCTGACGTTGTTGCAGGCCCTGCGGGGCAAGAAACGTCCGGTAACCGCTGCTGTGCTGGCGGCGCAACTGGAGGTGTCCGAGCGCACGCTGTACCGCGATATCGCCGAGTTGACCGCCCTGGGGGCGCCGATCTTCGGTGAGGCCGGGGTAGGGTACGTGTTGCGCAACGGTCTGTTTCTGCCGCCGTTAATGCTCAACGCAGAGGAAACCGAAGCCGTTGTGTTGGGCTTGCGCTATGTGGATCAGCGCGGCGATGAGGTGCTGAGCCGCGCCGCGGCCAATGCGTTGGCCAAGATTGCCGATGTGCTCGACCCGGCCGCCCAGGAAGCCTTGCGCAACCCGACGTTGTTACCCGGCCCGCCGGGCTTCGGCTACCCGGAAAACCGTGTGCCGCTCAATGTGTTTCGTGACGCCATACGTCACCAGGCCAAATTGCACATTGATTACGCCGATGCCAGCCAGACCCAGAGCCAGCGCTTGATCTGGCCCCTGGCGCTGGGCTTTCTCAATGAGGTGCGGGTGATCGTGGCCTGGTGCGAATTGCGCGGCGCGTATCGTACGTTCCGCACCGATCGGGTGGCGAGTGCGCACGCCCACGGCGAACGCTATCCGGGGCGGCGCAGCGACTGGCTGCGCGCCTGGCGCAAGTTGATGGAGCAGAACGACTCCGCGCCATTCACTCCTGACAAAAACTGACACACCCGTGGCTTAGCATGGCGCCATCAACCCCCACAAGGAGCTGTGCCATGTCCCTGCCTGAATTGGCTCCCGCCATTGCGGCCTATATCGCGGCAACCAATACCCGCGACACTTCGGTCGTCGACCAGTGTTTTGCCGACGATGCCAATGTGTTCGATGAAGGCCAGCATCAAGTCGGCACCGCCGCCATTGCACGCTGGATGGAAGACACGACGCGACGTTATCAACCGCGCGTCGAAGTGCTCAACGTGCAGCATCGCACCGGCAAAGTGCTGGTCAGCAATGTGGTGTCCGGGAATTTTCCCGGCAGCCCGCTGCAACTGCGCTATACCTTTCGCCTGAACGCGCAGGGCAAGATTTCACGGCTGGATATCTCGCTGTAGGTCATACTCGCGGGCATGACTTTCGACTCGCCCCTCACTGCTTATCAACACGCCATCGCCACGCTGGGATTCGTCGCCGACGACGCCCAGCGTCGGGCGGTGGATGCCCTGCAAACCTGTCATGAAGCGCTGCACCAAGGTCGCACGCCGATCACCGGCGTATACCTGTGGGGCCCGGTGGGGCGCGGTAAAACCTGGTTGATGGACCAGTTCTACCAAAGCCTGCGGGTGCCCGCGCGGCGCCAACACTTTCATCACTTTATGGGTTGGGTGCACCAGCGCTTGTTCCAGCTCACCGGCACCCCGGACCCTTTGCAAGCCCTGGCGCGCGAGCTGAGCCAGCAGGTGCGTGTGCTGTGTTTTGACGAATTGTTCGTCAATGACATCGGTGACGCAATCATCCTGGGTCGGCTGTTTCAGGTGATGTTCGAGGAAGGAGTGGTGATGGTCTGCACCTCCAATCAGCCGCCGGACCAGTTGTATGCCGATGGCTTCAATCGCGAACGGTTCTTGCCGGGAATCGCTGCGATCAAACGGCATATGCACGTCGTAGCGGTGGACGGCGGGGAGGATCACCGTTTGCATCCCGGCGTGGGCCTGCAGCGCTATTGGGTCAACCAGCCCGATGCGCTGGCGGATGTGTTCCGGCAACTGACGCAAGGGCAGCGGGTGAGCAGCGGCGCGGTGGTGGTGGGGCATCGTAGTATCACGGCCGTGCAGTCCAGCGACAGCGTGCTGTGGTGCCGCTATGCCGACTTGTGCGAGCAGCCGTTGGCGGCGATGGACTTTATGCTGCTGTGTGATCGGTTCAAGGCAATCCTGCTGGGGGAAGTGCCCGACTTGAGCGCGCAACAGCGTCCGGGTCGGATCGCACGCGGCACCGAAGACGGTGTAGAGCGTGTGGCGGCGGGTGACCGCCAATTGCCGCAGTTGTCGGTGCACGATGACAGCGTACGTCGCTTCATTGCCCTGGTGGATGAGTGCTACGACCGCAAGGTGCCCTTGTTCATCGAAGCCCGAGTGCCGCTGGAGCGCCTCTATACCGAGGGCTACCTGGCGTTTCCTTTCCGTCGGACGCTGAGTCGCTTGCAGGAAATGCAGTTGCAGCGCTTCGGCTGAGACCCGTACGAAAAAACACCGGAACCGGCAAGTGGCGTGTTCTTGTCGGTCTAACCTTCGCGTTTTCGCACGCATATTTATCGTTAATCCCCTTCGTGCAGCGTGTTCCCGGCGCTTACAATCATGCCCCTCAAAGGGAGTCGACTCCCGTGCAGTCGTGATCGAGGAAGGCAATGGAAACCCCAGATATCCTGGTGCTGCAAGCCAGCTACACCAATCCCGTGCACGCTCAAGCCATTGGCTGCGTGCTCAGCCACTACGCTGAAGACCCGATGGGTGGCGGCCATCCTCTTCCTGCTGATTTGTTGGAGCAACTGCCGGCCGAACTGGCCAAGCGCCCCCATGCTTTCAGTGTGCTGGCGTTTGTCGGGGGCGTGCCGGCGGGCCTGGTGAATTGCTTTGAAGGGTTCTCCACGTTCGCCTGTCGGCCGCTGATCAACGTCCACGACGTGGTGGTAATGAACGAGTTTCGCGGGCTGGGCCTGAGCCAGAAGATGTTGCACAAGGTCGAGGAAATTGCCCGGCAGCGCGGCTGCTGCAAGATCACCCTGGAAGTGCTCGAGGGCAATGCCATCGCCCAGTCGGCATACCGTAAGTTTGGCTTTGATGATTCGAAGTTCGATCCCGCGTACGGGCGTATGTTGTCCTGGAGCAAGCTGCTTTAATAAATAGCCGATAAAAAAGGCGCCATTAAATGGCGCCTTGATAAACCTCTGCCAAAGGGAGCGCAATGGCAGAGGGAACAGCGGATTAACTCAGCATTCATTAACTTTCCGGTTGTTCCTGACCCTTAATGTCGCGTTTGAATGTCTTGCCGTCGGCCGAAGCCGTTTGTTCTGCATTGTCATGAAGTTGTTGTTGAGTGAAGGCGAATGCCTGATAAAACGCCTTCGAGCGCTCTGCGCCGCCTTCTGCAAACGCGGCGGCGGAGCCCAGTGTCATAAGGCTGGCAAGCATCAGGGTGGAGAGTTTCATGGCAGTGTTCCCATTTAGAGTGATAGGTATCCGCTCGCTCCATGATCAGATTCATGGCGCGACTATGGGGCTATCTTATTAAGTGGGAGTTAACCTCAAGATGACTTGAGGTTAACTATTCTGCTAGCCATGCACGCATGGTTTTAACGCGTATATATCTGTTGGAAAGCGCGCTGGTTTAAATCAGAGCGCTTGTTTGCTTTGTGTTACGGAGCGGGTACTTCCTGCAGCACCACATCCGTCGGGCTCGCCTTCTTCGGCTTGATCAGGCTGAAGTCGATCAGCGCTTTTTGCTCGCGCAGGTACGGGTTGCCGATCAGCAAGGGGCGTGGCTGGAAACTGTCGCTCACCACGCTTTTACTACGGTCCAGCTCATTGAAGCTCAGCCCGGCCAAATCGGCCCAGGTGTGAATCAACTGCGAGCTGCTGTAAGGGCGTTGCAGGTCGGCGGCAAATTTCCAGTCGTGGGTTTCGCGCCATTTGGGCGAGGCGTAGGCCATGAAGGGAATCGTGTACATCGGCGCCGTCGGCTTGCCTTCGTTACGCCCCAGCGTGGCATGACCGGCTGAGTCGAACACGTCTTCGCCGTGGTCGGACAAGTACAGCAGGAAGCCGTTGGGGTCGGTCTTGGCGTAGTCCTTGATCAGACTCGACACCACGAAGTCGTTGTACAGCACGGCATTGTCGTAGCTGTTGTAGGTGGGCAACTGATCGTCGCTGATGCCGGCCGGAACGCCTTGGCGGTCGGTGAATGTGTCGAAGGTCGGCGGGTAGCGGTACTGGTAGCTCATGTGCGTGCCGAGCAAGTGCACCACGATGAACTTGCGCTCAGCCGGATCGGCCAGGGCCTTGGCAAACGGTTCGAGCACGTCGCCGTCATATTGGCGGGCGTTCTGGTTGCGGTTGTTGTTGAGGTACACCTGCTCGTCGGCCTGTTCGGAAAAGGTCGTGAGCATGGTGTTGCGCTTGGTCATGGTTTGCTGGTTGGTGATCCAGTAGGTTTTGTAGCCGGCCTGCTTCATCACGCTGACAATCGACGGCGTTTTCAGGTACAGATCCGGGTTCTCCTCATCGGCGAACGTCAGCACCTGTTGCAGCGCTTCGATGGTGTAGGGACGTGGGGTGATGACGTTGTCGAACACCGCCAGTTGGTCGCGTAGCTTGTCCAGTTCGGGCGTGGTGTTGCGCGGGTAGCCATAGAGACTCATGCGCTGGCGGTTGGTCGACTCGCCGATCACCAGCACCAGGGTCGAGGGTTGCCCGGCCATGGTGTCCTTGAGGTTTGTCAGGGGCGCGATCTGGCTGGCGCTGTCGAGCATGCCTTGCATGTTGTCCAACTGCTCGGTGTAGCGGCGGTAGGCGACGATCATCTGCCACGGCACGGCGGGTTCGATGCGCGACTCAAAGCGGTCGAGGGCGTCTTCCATGGTGTCGCTGCGGGCGATTTGCTTGACCAGCGGGTAACCGATGATGCCCACGATAATTGCCGTTGCCGCCACCAGCGCCTGGCCGCGAGGCAGGTACACCGGGCGCACGCGGGTCCACAGGAAAATCGCCACGGCGGTGTGGGCAATAAAGGCCAGCACGATCCACCAGGCGAAGTACTGGGTGGCGTATTCACCAGCTTCGGAGATGTTCGACTCGAACATGATGAAGATGACGCTTTGGGAAAATTCCTGCTGGTAAATGAAGAAGTAACCCAGGCTGGCCATGGAACATGCCCAAAGCACTACACCGATCAGCGCCGCAAGCAGGCGTGTCCGGCGTGGGAAGATCAGCAGCGGGGCGAGCCACAGGGCGCTCATGAAGAACGCTTGGCGAAAACCACTGAAGCCGGACGTGCCGCTGATTTGGATCAGCAGCTGGGTAATCCCCGAGAAGTACCAGAAAAACAGGAATAGCCAGCCAAGACCGGCCCAATCAAAGCCTTTCGCAGACTTAGTGCTGCGTTCGAACATCGCCATCCAGCGCTCCAACCCGGTGATTTTTCAGTCGTTGCGCAGGCTGCACGCAACGTAGGCCACCCTTATGTCGGGTGGCCCGTGGGGGCGGGAGTATCGTGAATGGCGTGTGAAAACTTTGTGAGATTTTTGTAGGCGTAATCTTACAAAGTGAAGGCGAGGCTTAGCAGAGCGCTGGCTGTAGACCAGCAGGCTGGTCCAACTGGGCTTGGATGATATGAGCGCGCAGGCGCATGACTTCCTGCTGCAGGTGATCGCGTTCGTCTTTCAACTGGCGCAACTCATCGCGACGGATAGAAACGTAGAGGGTCTGTGGCGGACGGGTCATCTGTGCAGTGCTCATTGCTTACCTCGCAAATAGCCGGTGTGTCGCGGTGTGCCAGAACGCTTGAGTCGAGGTTCTCGGCAACAGTCGGAAGCAATTCTGAATTCTTTTTTACAGCAATGGAACTTTTTTATTTTTAACGGTCGTGTGACTTTCGCTGCCGTGATGGTGAAACGATGGCAACTTTTTTGTCATGAAACTACCCGGATCAGCCCCTGACTAACCCTCATTAGCCTCATTGCGCTATAAACTATGTCACACATTTTTTTGTAGTTAGGAGCATCAGCACATGCAACTGGGGATTATCGGACTAGGCCGCATGGGCGGGAATATTGCACGGCGCCTGATGCTCAATGGGCATTCCACCGTTGTTTACGACCGTAACGAAGCGTTTGTCAAAGGGTTGAGCGAGGAGGGCGCCACCGGCGTTGGCGACTTGAAAGCACTGGTTGCCGGCCTGCAAAAGCCTCGCGCCGTGTGGGTGATGTTGCCAGCAGGCGACCCGACCGAAAACACCATCAATGAACTGAGCGAGCTGCTGGAAGACGGTGACGTGATCATCGACGGCGGCAACACCAACTATAAGGACGACGTTCGACGTGGCAAGGCGTTGGCCGAAAAGGGCCTGCACTACGTTGATGTCGGCACATCCGGCGGCGTATGGGGCCTGGAACGTGGTTATTGCATGATGATCGGTGGCGACACCGAGACCGTGCAGCACCTCGACCCGATCTTCGCCAGCCTGGCGCCGGGGCTGGGCAATATTCCGCGCACCAAGGACCGTTCCGCCAGCGCCGATAAACGTGCCGAACAGGGCTACATTCACGCCGGCCCAGCGGGCGCCGGGCACTTCGTCAAGATGATCCATAACGGCATCGAGTACGGCATGATGCAGGCGTTTGCCGAAGGCTTTGACATCCTCAAGACCAAGAACTCGGACAACCTGCCGCAAGACCAGCGTTTTGACCTGAACGTGGCGGACATCGCCGAAGTCTGGCGTCGCGGCAGCGTGGTGTCGTCCTGGCTGCTGGACCTGACCGCCGATGCCCTGGCCACCGACCCGAAACTCGATGGCTACTCCGGTTCCGTCGCGGACAGCGGCGAAGGGCGCTGGACCATCGAAGCCGCCATGGAACAGGCGGTGCCGGTGCCGGTGTTGTCCACGTCGTTGTTCGCGCGTTTCCGCTCGCGCCAGCAGAGCACCTACGGTGACAAGATGCTGTCTGCCATGCGCTTCGGCTTTGGCGGTCACGTGGAGACCTCCAAAAAATGACCGCCAACGGCAAGAAACTCAAGGCCGAACCTGCTCCGCCCACTACCTTGTTTCTGTTCGGCGCCCATGGCGACCTGGTCAAGCGCCTGCTCATGCCGGCGCTGTACAACCTCAGTCGTGATGGTTTGCTGGGCGATGGCCTGCGTATTGTCGGGGTGGATCACAATGCCATCAGCGATGCCGACTTCGCCAAGAAGCTCGAGGACTTTATCCGCACCGAGGCCGCCAGCAAGGTCAAGGGCAACGCTGATAACGCCCTTGATCCTGCGTTGTGGGCACAACTGGCCAAAGGGATCAGCTACGTCGAAGGTGACTTCCTTGACGACAGCACCTATGCCGACATCGGTCAGAAGATCGCCGACAGCGGCACCGGCAATGCGGTGTTCTACCTGGCCACCGCGCCGCGCTTCTTCAGTGACGTGGTGCAGCGCCTGGGCAGTGCCGGCCTGCTGAACGAAACCGATGACAGTTTCCGCCGCGTGGTGATCGAAAAGCCGTTTGGTTCGGACCTTGCCACCGCCGAAGCGTTGAACGCCTGCCTGCTCAAGGTGATGAGCGAGAAGCAGATCTATCGCATCGACCATTACCTGGGTAAGGAAACGGTGCAGAACATCTTGATCAGCCGTTTCTCCAACGTGCTGTTCGAGGCGTTCTGGAACAACCATTACATCGACCATGTGCAAATCACCGCCGCCGAAACCGTCGGCGTGGAAACCCGGGGCAATTTCTTCGAAAAAACCGGCACCCTGCGGGACATGGTGCCCAATCACCTGTTCCAGTTGCTGGCGATGGTGGCCATGGAACCACCGGCGGCGTTTGGCGCCGACGCGGTACGCGGGGAAAAAGCCAAGGTGATTGGCGCGGTGCGTCCCTGGTCGCTGGAAGATGCGCGGGCCAACTCGGTGCGCGGTCAGTACACCGGCGGTGAGATCGGCGGCAAGCCGGTGCCCGGTTACCGCGAAGAAGCCAACGTCGCGCCCGACAGCAGCACCGAGACGTTCGTCGCGCTCAAGGTGATGATCGACAACTGGCGCTGGGTCGGCGTGCCGTTTTACCTGCGCACCGGCAAGCGCATGAGCGTGCGTGACACCGAAATCGTGATCTGCTTCAAACCGGCGCCCTATGCGCAGTTTCGCGACACCGAGGTCGATGAGGTCAAGCCCACCTACCTGAAAATCCAGATTCAACCCAATGAAGGCATGTGGTTCGACCTGTTGGCCAAAAAGCCCGGGCCGACCCTGGACATGGCCAATATCCAGTTAGGGTTCGCCTATAAGGACTTCTTCGAAATGCAACCGTCGACCGGGTACGAAACCCTGATCTACGACTGCATGACCGGGGACCAGACCTTGTTCCAGCGCGCCGACAACATTGAGAACGGCTGGCGTGCGGTGCAGCCCTTCCTGGATGCGTGGAAGCAGGACGACGGAATCCAGGCGTACAAGGCCGGTGAAGATGGTCCGGCAGCGGCGGATGCATTGCTGGCTCGCGATGGCCGCACGTGGCACTCCCTCGGATGAGTGACGCACCGATCCATCCCATCCGATTTGTACTCAGTGACATGGACGGCACGTTGTTGCACCCCGATCACTTGCCGAGCCAGCGCACGATCGACACGGTTCGCGCGCTGCGCGAGATGGGCGTGTTCTTCAGCCTGGCCAGCGGCCGGCCGCCCAAAGCCATGTTGCATATGGTTGAAGCGTTTGGCATTGATATCCCGGTGGCAGGCTTCAATGGCGGCACGTTGATCAATCCGGACGGCAGCATCCTGGTTGCCCACCATTTGCCGGCCGAGGCGGCGCTGGTCGCGCTGGCGTTGTTTTCGGGCGTAGCAGAGGTGGAAGTGTGGGTGTTTGCCGACGGAGACTGGCTGCGCCGCGACGTGCCGGGCCCGATGGAGCCGCGCGAAGCGGCCGGCCTGGGCTATGGTCCGGTGGTGGTGGAGAGTTTTGAGCCGTACCTGGATCGTATCGACAAGATCGTCGCTGCCAGTCTCAACGCGCCATTGCTGGTGGAACTGGAAGCGCGTTTGCAACCCAAAGTGCAAGGCCTGGCCCAGGTGTCGCGTTCGCAACCGGTTTATCTGGATGTGACGGCCATGCTGGCCAACAAGGGGGATGCGCTGAGAACGCTGGCGGCTCACCTTGGCGTGCCGCTGGAGCAGACCGCAGCGATCGGTGACGGCGGCAATGACCCGGCGATGTTTCACGTGGCCGGGTTGTCGATTGCCATGGGGCAGGCCGAAGAGGTTGTCAAGCGCCAGGCCAACGTGGTCACCGGCAGCAATGTCGAAGATGGCGCTGCGCAGGCGATTGAACGATTTATTCTTGCACCCCGATCAACGCTTTAAGTTCTACGGCCTAACTTGCGATCACCGTTCTACAGTGACCGCAAGTTAGCGGTGACTTACTTAGGCATTGCCCACGATTGCAATTGGTAGCCATCTTTATCGAGCTCGGCGCGCGCCTGCAACAGCAAGTCTTCCAATTGCGCCGGGTCGCTGTAAGTGGTCGACGACAGGTATTTGCTGCCGATGCGGGTATTTGTGCGGTCGATGACGCTCAGGCTGAGGGCGCCGTTGCCATCGTGCCAGGCCACGCACTGAAAGGGCTGGAAAGCACGGTCTGCGATCAAAAGAGCTTCGTTGATGCGGAGCGGGGCGTTCATGTGGGTCTCTCTCTAAATGCCCATTCAAGTGAATACCGGCGGTTGGGCTGACCGTGCGGTGGGTTACTTGTACTGATGCACGATGGCGGGGTACGGGTCACATGCTAGAGCAACATTTTTTAACTTTTCGTGATTAACATCATGTAAGCGGCTGTTTTGAAAGCTGAATGAACGTATTGACGGTCGGACACTTTATTGCTGCAAGTGCGCAGAGATGGCTTTTTGCCCGCTCTTATAGCCAATCGGTACAAGGGTAACGTCAATAACTTGCTAGTGTTGCTTTCGGGCATTACAAGCCTTTGTTTCTAAATGGTTTTACTTATCTTTGACGCCAAGGAATAGTCATGGGTGTGGCTCCTGTCCAACGCCGTTTGCTCGTGGTCGACCCCTGCGACGATTGCCATGGGCTATTGCCCGGTTTACGCACGGCCGGTTGGGCGGTGGACAGCTGCGCATTGGACGCGGTGGGCGATCGCTCCTGCGATATCGGCCTGCTGCGCTTGCAGCCGTATCACTTGGAGCGACCCGAAGCGGTCAAGGAACTGATTGCCCGCAGCGGCACCGAGTGGATCGCCGTGCTCAGCCAGGATGTGCTGCGCCTGCAAAACGTCGGCGACTTCGTCTGCGAATGGTTTTTTGATTTCCATACCCTGCCGTTCGACGTGGCGCGGGTGCAAGTCACCCTGGGCCGCGCGTTCGGCATGGCGCGGTTGCGTGCCAAAGGCCACACCCCCGTGGACGAAGGGCATGAACTGCTGGGCGAGAGCCGACCCATTCGTGAGCTGCGCAAATTGTTGTCCAAGCTGGCCCCCACCGAGTCCCCCGTGTTGATCCGTGGCGACAGCGGCACCGGCAAAGAGCTGGTGGCCAAAACCCTGCACCGTCAGTCCCAACGCCACGCCAAGCCCTTTGTGGCGATCAACTGCGGAGCGATCCCTGAGCACCTGATCCAATCCGAACTGTTCGGCCATGAAAAGGGGGCGTTTACCGGTGCCCATCAACGCAAGGTCGGACGCATCGAGGCGGCCCATGGCGGCACGCTGTTTCTTGATGAGATCGGCGATTTGCCGATGGAGCTGCAAGCCAACCTGCTGCGTTTTCTCCAGGAGAAGCAGGTTGAACGGGTGGGCGGCAGCCAGCCTATTCCGGTGGACGTGCGCGTGCTGGCGGCCACCCACGTTGACCTCGAGGCGGCTGTGGCCAAAGGCAGTTTCCGCGAGGACTTGTACTACCGCCTCAATGTGCTGCAAGTGGTCACCGCACCGTTGCGCGAGCGTCATGGCGACGTGGCGATGCTGGCCAACCATTTTTCACGTTTCTACAGTCAGGAAACCGGCCGCCGACCCCGCAGTTTCAGCGAGGACGCGCTGGTTGCCATGGGTCAACACCCGTGGCCAGGCAATGTACGCGAGCTGGCCAACCGCGTGCGCCGCGGCCTGGTGCTCGCCGAAGGGCGGCAGATAGAGGCCGTTGATCTGGGGCTGCAAGGCGAGCGGGCAATTTCACCCGCGATGTCTACACTGGAAGACTACAAGCACCGTGCCGAGCGTCAGGCGCTGTGCGATGTGCTCAATCGGCACAGCGACAATTTAAGTGTCGCGGCCCGCGTGCTGGGGATTTCCCGGCCCACGTTCTACCGGTTGCTGCACAAACACCAGATCCGCTAGGGCGGGTAAACCGAAAAGCCCCGCAACGACCCTTATCGTTACGGGGCTTTTCCTTGTGCGGACGTCAGAAGTAGTAAGGGAATTTGAGGCTGAAGGTAAAGTCCGGCGCATCGTCGGTCATGCCAATCGCCAGGTTCGGCACGATGGTCAGGTTATCCGACGCCGCAATGGTCATCCCCACGTTGAAGTAGCCGGCGTTGGCATCGCTGGACACCACCGATTGCCAGTCGCCGCCATTGGGTTTGAGCCTGCTCTTGCGTTGCACCAGGTCGGACACCGAGAACGACATGCTCATCTTCTCGTTGAGCGCGAAGGCTACGCCGACGCCGAACTGGAAGCTGTCGCCAAGGCTGACCTTGCCGCCGACTTTCTGGTTGACGTCACTGCTGATGTCATCGAATGAATCTTCAAAGTTGTGGGTGTAGGACAGCGAACCAAACAACACCGCAGGGTCGAAGGTTTTGACCAGGGAAATCCCCGGCGTGACCGACCACACGCCATTACCCGTCGGCAGGCTCTCCGGTACGAACAGGTTGTCGTTGCCGGGGGTATTGATCAGCTTGATACCAAAGGGTTCTTTGCCGGTTGGCGCCTTGACCCTCACCGAGACTACGGCATCGGGCAGGGTCGGGGTTTCGTCGAGGAACTTGTAGGCCACGCCGAAGTTGACGTCGCCAATGGTCGGGTCGCGGGTGACCGACTGTTCCGACGTCGCGGTGCCATTGTTGCCGGCGCCGGCCGACTGGTAGGTGGAATCGCGATAGACCACCGGCACGTTCACGTCGAACTGCCAGCGGTTGTCGAGGTTGTAGCGGCCGGTGAGGTCCAGGGTCCAGTTATCGGACTTGATCCGGTCCAGGTTGATGTTGCCGAGGAAAATCGAGTCCAGCGCCAGAAAGCCGTTGAGGGTCAATTGGCGCGCGTCGTAACGGGCGTAGGTCACGCCGGTTTCAAAGCTGAACTTGCCATTGCCGAAAAAGCCGCTGGCTTCGTTATAGAGGTTGCTCACACTTTGCGCAGGAGCCGAATCGTCCTTGAGGGACTGACCATACGAGCTGCCGCCACCGCCCGCGCCGCCCGCGCCGCCCGATGCCGCGGCCGCGCCGCCCGATGCCGCGGCCGCGCCGGTGCCTGCAACGGTGGCGCCACCGCCTTTCTGAAAGTCCGCCGGGGATTTGGCCAGGCGCCTCGGCGCAGGTGTCGCCGGCTGGTCTTCGACCTGACGCACACGTTGTTCCAATACGGCCAGGGCTTTTTGCTGCACCTCGTAACGCTGTTTGAGCTCCAGGAGTTCCCGCTTGAGGGTTTCGATATCGGCATCTGGCGCGGCATACAGAACGGATGCGGGCAAGAGCGTACTTAAACAGATCACCGCACGTAGCGATAACGATCGATGCATGAAATAAGCCGTCCTTTTCTAATGCGTAAGTGTCGAGGGTCAGCGTAGTTCAATAACCGAGGGTGCGTAGGCCTTTGAGTTGATCCAAGTTGCAGTTCAATGCGCCGTTATTCAAACCGTTATTGTTCATTACCACGTTGAGTTGGGTCATGTTGTTGACGAAGTTGGTGTTACCCGTCAAAACAGTGCCTTGCAGCACATTCCCGCCCCCGATCTGTTGCAGGCTGTTGCCTTGGTTATGGTTGGCCTGGATCGCCATCTGCACGCCGCCGTTGTTGGCCGATACGCTCACACGGCCTGCTGCGCTGTCCCCGGTAACGGTGCCGCCGGCCACCAGTACTTGGCCTGATTGCACGATATTGGAGGGCGCAAAACCGTTCTCGACGGTGATCCCGACATTGTTGTAGGCGGTGTTGCCATCGCCGGCGGTGCGCACGCTTTGCGTTACACCCTGGCCGCTGCCCAAACCGGCGCCACCGGTGACCGTGCCGCTGCCGGTGTTGGGGTTAGTGCCATTGCCGGTCGCGCCAGTGGTCTGCACATAGAATTGCGGGGTGATCGTCGACGCGTTGACCTGCATGCTGGCCTTGCCGGTGATGGTGTCGCCCACGGCGTTGGTCCAGGTGCTGCTCATGACAATGCCGAAGCTGATAATGCGTCCGGGCATGACATACCGGCCACGCAGCTCAGCCATGTCTGAATCCTTAAGCTCAATGGGTTTGAACGCCGATGAAGCATAAGCGGGCATTGAGGCTGCCAGACACATGACCGTCAGCCAACGGGAAGTGTTCATCTTCTGCTCCTGGAGCGTCCTGCCCCTTATTGCGCTTCTTAAAAGAAGTCGCTCTGGATGAAACCGAAATCCATCAGCTCGGCATCGCCTACGGGCCTGAACTCATTCAACTGGTTCTTGGCGGTCAGCGGGGCAGGTGGGTCAAGCAAGACATTGGTCTTGTCGTAACCTTCACCCAACACAGCGAAGACGATGCCATTCCAGCCCTTGACGAAATCATCATGCGAATAGCGCTTGTGGCCCAGTACCGGGTCGCCGATATAGACCCAGTCTTTATCGCTGCGCTGCAGCACCACGAAGTGCTTGTAGCCACGAATTTCCAGCAGGACCACCACGGGGATCTTCACGGTCACCAGTGTGTCTGGCGTGATTTTGTAGCCCCGGGCACGCATGCCGATGCTTTCGAGGTAGCGCTTCATGTCCAGCATGGAAAAACCCTGGGTGCGTACCAGGTTCTGGTCGGCGGTGACCAGCATGCCTTTGATGATGTGATCTTCGTCGACGTCCAGCCAATAGGCCTGACGCAGGATGGTGGCGAGTGCCGCGGCACCGCAGCTGAAATCGGTTTTCTGTTCCACCAGGTTGGCGAACCGGCGCTCACGGATGCTCTCGACCTTCTTGAAAATCACTGCACCGCCAGGCATGGCGGAGACCGCCATCGTGCCTGCCCACGTAGGGCCGGTGAGTGAGATCAGGAGGGCGAGGGTCACGAGGCGCATGATCGAATGACCTGTTGGACACTGGAATAAAAAAGGGCCTTGTCGCCAAGGCCCCGTTGGATCAGAAGCGCACGCCGCTGGCGCAGACGGTGCAACCTTGACCGATCGACAGGCTGTTGCTGCCTTGGTTGCCCGAACCCGATTGCAGGTTCACACCCACGTTGCCGGAGTTGCGGTTAACCGAGTTGTCGAGGCTGGAGTTGTTGGACACGTATTGAGCTTTGCTGCCATAGCCAAAACCGTGGCTGGTGGCCGCAGCGTTGAGGTAGCTGTTGCCGAGGGAGTTTTGCTCGGTGTTGGCGGCTGCAGCGATGTTTTTGCCGTCAGCAGTCACGATCGCCAGGTTGTTTTTGCCTTGGTTGCCTTGACCGGCCTGGCCGTTGTAACCCAGGTTGCCGGAGTTACCGTTAACCGAGTTGTCCAGCGAAGCGTTGTTTTGCGTGCCTTTGTTGACGAAGCTGCTCAGGCCGCTGTTCTGGTTCACGTCGACCACACCGAATACGGTGGCGGCATCGCCTTTGGCGCTGGAGATGGCGGCGGAGTTATCTGCCTGGTTGCCACTGCCGGCCTGGGTGTTGACGCCAACGTTACCGCTGTTGCCGTTTACCGAGCCATCGGCCGAGGCGTTGTTTTCGGTGTTGGTGTCGTCGAACTTGTTGATCGCGCTGTTTTGTACATCGGTCACTACAGCCGCAATGGTGCCGCTCGGTTGTGGCGTTGGGTGCCAGCTACCGGCTTGAGCGGCGGCAGCCATGAGTGCGGCGAGAGCGAAAACCAGTGGTTTCAGAGCCATTTGAGGTTTCATGGTGTTTCTCCTTGCTTCTAATTAGTTGGTTAAGTGTTGGTACGGTCCAGCGCGTACTACCAAGCGTCTACTTGATAGTGATGCCAAGGGTGTTAGCCACTCGGTTCCCCACCCCGGCACTCTGGTTCACCTGAATCACTCCTCGGCTGCCTGTGAAGGCCTGGTCGCTTGTCACGACAAGGCGGCTGCCAGTGGTGGGGGTGAGCCCTGAGTCGGTCAACTGCGTCGTGTTCTGTTGCAACAAGACGCTGTCATCGATGCTTTGCGGGCCAGGGTTGATGCTGATCCGCACGGCATTGATTGATTGGTTATTGGCCCCGGCCGACTGGTTAATGCCCAGTACACCGTTGCCGCTGGTAAAAGCGTGGCCCTGGATCGCCGCCTTGGCGTTCAGGGACGGGTCGACGTTGCCGTCCATACGCTGGCTGTTGAGGTTGGTGGCCTGGCCACCCACGGCGATGGAACGGCTGTTGGATGTTTGGTTTCTGTTGCCGGCTGCCTGGTTGATCGACAGCACACCGCCGAACTGGGTGCCACTGTTGGTGATCACGGCGCTGTCGTCGGCAAAGGCCGGCGTGCCTGCCAGCAGGGCGAGGATGAGCAGGGACCGGTTCATTGTTTGCCCCCCATCATGCTGCCGATATTGTTCAGGGGCGCCATGCCGCGTCCGATCGAATCGCTGATCTGCCCGCCCATGCTGCCCATGCTGCCGCTGCCGTGACCGGCTGTCGTTCCGGCTCCCAGTGTCGATACGCTGCCTTGAGTGGCATGTACGCCGGGCATGCTGGTGTTGGCCGAAATGGCCCGTACGATGCTCGATCCGCTGCTGACACCGCCGATGTCCCGATCACTCAGCTCGCCGGTGACACCTTGGATGTCGCGACTGGGATTGACGTTGGCAGTGCTGGGGTAGGGGTCTTTACCGAAAGCGGCGCGGCCGTACATGTGAGCTTGTACGTTGCGGCCTGTGACAATCACACCGTCATCGGCAAAGCTCGGAGCGCTGACGCCGACGCTGAGTACACAGCTGATCAGCAGTACGTTCATCGAACCTTGAGTGAGTGTGATCACGGCGGCATTCCTTAGTCTTCGCGCTGACCCTAAACAGCGCTGTAAGGGATAGAGCAGAAGCCGTGCCGCTTTTTATTTATTCTTATTATTCAACTGGTTGTAGAAAATTGGGGGCAAAGTGCCGCCAGCGGTGTTTCACCGATGAGACACTTGCCAGTGAGGCGTGCATGCCCAGGCCACATCCGAAACGATTCACCTGACTGTATCAACGATGAAACAGCGCGCATGACAAAACTGTGAATCCGCGCCGGCCGGGCGCTTCAGAGCAGCAAGGTGTTTCAAAAATGGACACTGCAGGCGCAGGAACGCCCATGTCTGCGCCCAGGGCTCAGCCTTTTGGGGTTTGGCGGGGGATGGCGTTGAGTACCGGGTTGCCTTCCTGGTTCTGAGTCAAGTAGATCGGCAAAACCTTGGGCAGAGAGGGAATGAGGTTGTTGACCTCGGTGATGTTGTAGATGCCGCCGATGCGAATGGTCCCGGTGTTGGCGTCCGCCAGCATCGCCGGCTTGTTCAGGTAACGGTTGATCAACGGCAGCGCATCGGCCAGGGCCAGGTTGTCGAGGATCAACTTGCCCTGGCGCCAGGCCAGCGCGGTGTCATCGGGATTGATCGCTTTGACGCGCGGGGTGGTGTCACCGGGTTGATAACTGGCCTGCATGCCGGGGGTCAGCGGCACGCTGCCGTGGGCTTGATCGCTGGCAATTTGCACCGAGCCTTCGAGCAACATCACCCGCACCTGATCGCCGTACTTCCATATGTTGAACTGCGTGCCCGTCACCCGCACACGGCCTTCGCCGGCGTGCACGATGAACGGGTGTGTGCGGTCATGGCTGACCTTGAAAAACGCTTCGCCTTTTTTCAGCGTGACCCGGCGCTGGTCCTTGTAGTTGCTGTAGACCAGCTCGGTGCCCAGGTTGAGTTCCACCTGGCTGCCATCGCCCAACGTGACTTGGCGCAAGCCGCTGGTGGCTTCGAATCGTTCATAGCTGTCCGGCAGCCAGCCCGCTTCCCAGCCGGTAAAGGCGGCCAGGGGCAACGCCACCAGGCAGATCGCCGCGGCGACGGCGTAGGTGCGCAGCCGATTACGCGGCTTGAACGACACGACAACCGCATCGCGCTCATCGCGCGGCAGATGGTCGGCGACGTCCCAGATTTCCAGCATGGCCGCGTATTCAAAGGCGTGCAGCGGGTGCGAATCGTGCCATTGCTCAAAAGCCAAGCGCTCGGCAGACGTGCAGTCCCCAGCGTGCAGGCGCATGCACCAATGCGCTGCGGCGTCGGTGATGGCGTCATATTCGGCTTCTGAAAGGGACTTTTCGCTCATTAACTCATCCTGATTTCGCGCATTCTAACCCCCACAGGTGGACGGCGAGAACAGCCATCATGGCGATTGCATATCAATTGGAACTTATTCTCGTTTGCCTGCACCTAAAAAACTCGGAACAAGCGTTCGTGATTTCCCACAATGGAGAATGAATATGCTGAAGAAAACCTTAGTCGCCCTGTGTGCAACCTCCGCTTTGCTCAGCGCCGGCGCTGCCTTGGCCGACAAGCCGGGTGCCGGTTGGATCACCATCGAAAAAGCCATTGAAGTGGCCAAAACCAAGGCCGGCTATATCGAAGTCTACGCGGCCGAAGCCGACGACAACGGCTACTGGGAAGTCAAAGGCCGTAAATCCGATGGCACCGTCTACGAAGCGCGCATTGACGGTGCTTCCGGCAATGTCCTGCGTGACCAGAAAGACTGATTTGCCGCGCCGGGAGCCTGTTCAGGCTCCCGCATCCAGTTCTCGCCCCAATTGACTGATCATGTAGGTCACTGAATCGGCGTTGGCCAGGATGGTGTCTATGCGCTTGTCGCTGTTGCTCATGAACACCGCACGCGCGTCCTCCAGGTTGCGCGTGCCGGTGGTACTGAGCACCTTATCCTTGAGCGGTTTGGCGAAGTCGTCCCACTCCTGGGTAAAGGCGTCCCACGTCTTGAACAACAGGCTCACGGGCGTCGACAGCGACAGCGCGTTTTCACGCAGGTCAGCCAGGTCGGTTTTCATCATGCGTGCACCCCTTATATTGACGTTAATCAGGTCTGCAAACGGGCGCATGCTGTCCAGATACGCCAAATCCTCGGTGGCGGATTTGAGATGGGTTATCTCATGGATCAGCACGGTTGCCCGTGCGTGGGCCGAGAGGTTGAACGGCGTGTTCAGCCGGTTCTGATACACGTCCATGTGCGGGTCGAAGAAGCGGTCGAGCAGGTAGATCTTTTGTGCTGCATCGTCCGACAGGATAAAGGCAAAGGTGTTTTGCGGACTTTGGCGATGGGTGCCGCAGACAAAGCGCATGGAGTCGGGCCCGATCAGGGTGTGGTTGGTCAATTCGTTGAGCACCTCGTCGACGCGCCGCTCGATACGGTGCACTTGCTCGGGCGTCAGCGTCACGACACCGAACAATTCACTGAAGAACCGCCCAAGTCGGCTGTCGCGCCTGCGCTGCGCGGCAAAATGCAGCAGGTTGCGTTTGCAGGTCACGGTGTAATACGTCGCAACGTTGAGCGCTTCATCGATACACAGGGCTTTCCAGCTGGATAGCGCCGCTATTTCGCGCATGCCCACCGCTTCGATATTCATCGCCTGCCGTTCGGCCTCGCGGGTACTGCGCCTGCCGGCGTAGCGACTCAGGGTTTTGCCGAAGCGCGGGTGATGGCGGTCCAGGTCCAGCACCCATTCGCCCTGAGTATTGCGCTGCACGTAAGGGCCGTGCTGCTCACCCTGGCTCATGCGCCAATGGTTCCCGGCTTTTCTGACTGAGTACACCTTGCCCGCCATTGGCACGAACCTGCGGGTGGTCGCGTCCCGGTAAACGTGGGTCTGTGCGCTGTGCTGTAGATTCTCCAAGGCACCATCGTGGTATTCAAACGCCTGCAGTCGGGTGCGTTGCGGGGCGGTCAACGTTAGCTCCTCCAGCGACGGCGCAGCGGGTGGCGGCGCTTGCAGCCATTGTTCCAGGGAAGGCTGTTCTTCCGGTGGCGAAGTCTGGGGCTGTAGCCTGTCCAGCTCGGTGCGCAGCGTGGCCAGTTCAGCCACACCGCCGGCGAAGGTCTTCAGGGCGTGTTGCCAGCGTTGTTGCTGCAAGTCCTCGGCAGCGGTCTGGAATAGCTTGTAGCTGCGCCACACCACTTGCGGATAGGTGAGTTTGCCGGCGATGAACTGCAAACTGTTGGGGATGTGTTCGGTGAACAGGCGGGTCACGGCGTCCCATTGCGTCTCGCCCGTAGGCTCAAACTGGCAGGTGAGCATCTGCGACAGCATGCCGAGATTGTCCTGAAACAGTTGGCTGAGCAGGTTGCCCGAGATAGGCGAGCGGCCCAGGCGGATCTCCGAGGCGCCTGCACGCCGGTGCTGGCCGAGCAGGTTGCGGTAAGTCGCCTGCTGCGGTGCTGCCAGTCGCCCCAATACCCACGCCTGCAGCGCGCCGGCCGTGGTGAACTCATTGAGCAATGCACTTTCATCGGCGTATTCGCATAACAGGTGTTGCGGGCTGTAGGGCGCAAACAGCACAAGAGGCCCGGAAGCCGAAGCCGTCGGACCTATCAGGTAGCACCCCAGCGCCTTGGCCAGCGCTGCGCCGGGGGTGGCGACCAATTCCAGAGGGCGAATCATCGCCTGGGTGCCGCGCACGGCCGCGCGCGCCAGGGCGTCGGGCATATCGAAGACTTGCCTGACAAAGCTCCAGGCTGACGCGGACAGCCGTTCTTCGAGATGTTGTTGGTGGGCGTATTGCAGCAGTTGCCACGGCAATTGTCGGCAGAACAAGCGGCGGCGTTCGTGCGCATCGGTGCTCTGGCCGGCGAGGCGGGCCGTGAGTTGCTGTTGATAGAGGCTGCTCAGGTCCAGTTGTCGAACCAGTTGAACAATGGCGTTGCCGTCCAATGCCGCTGGTAATGCGAGGGTGGTGCGTGAGCGTGGTCGGAGTGCGTCGCCGTGCAACTCGGGCAGGTGGCTAAGGGCGAAGTCGGCCAGGCTTTGGGTGTTGCCCTCCAGGTCGATACGGCCGGGGATCAGGATGTTGTCCGGGTTGATCACCTCGCCGGGAAAGCGAGCATTGAGCAAGGTCGAAAGGCCGCTGACCACGGCTGCGCGTATCGGCGTGATGCTGTGCAGGTAGTCACGCTCGTCCGGTGCGCTAAGGCGGTACTGTTCGAGCAGCTCGGCGTGCAGGATTTGCGCTTGGGGCGGTGCCATGCCTAGCCAAGCGGGCAGCGCCTGCTGATTGACTAGCGCACGCGCGATGGCAATCGACCTTGGCACATTGGAAGGCGCGACGCGACGGATCAGGCGGTCCATGCAGCCCTCAAAACGCGTGGCGCTCAGTCCCATCGAGAACAGAGGGTCAATTTCGGCCCGGGTGAACTCGCTGTAGCTCTGCTGGCGGTCATGCAGCAGATGCTCGTCGATACGTTGCAGCGGGCCAAGCGCATAAAGCTGATGGGGCACCCGTTTGGAGATCGCCAGGTTCTCCACCAGGGCCAGTCGCGCCAAGGGGTCTTGCAAGCGTTGCGCCAGTGTCACCCGCAACGCCTCTATTGAGGTGAACGCTTCGTAGCCCCGGCGGGGCGTCCACAGCAGCGCCGCGCCTGAATGGCTGGGGTCTGTGCCGCCGCGTTCGGTCAGTACAAAACAATTGGCCAGCGGCTGGGGGAGGGGCTGCGCGCCGAGGGTGAGGGTCAGGCTGAATGCGTCCGGTATAAAACCGTCGAGGCCGTGGCGGGTCAGTCGGGTCATGCTGTCGGCGTGCAGCACGTTGTCCAGCAGCGCGACAGCCTGGGAAGGCAGGCTCTTGTCCAGGCGCCTCAGCGCCATCTCTGCGCGTAAACCCTGCAAAAAAGCGTGGCTCAGGTGCGTCTGGTTATCGTGACGCAGCCCGTGAGGCAGGTTGCGCAGAGTGTTTTGCGCAAACGTGGCCAGCACCTGCTCGACTGCGGCGTTAAAGGTCTCGGTGGTCAGGTTGTGCAACACAAACGCAGCGCCCTCACTGCGCGGGCCGTAGAACTTGGTCTGGGGCGCGTCAAGCAGTGCGTCGGCTTGCCGTGCCAGGCGGGCGATGAAGTGCTCAACCATGCTCAAGGACGTCTGCGGTGTGCGCTGTTCGCGTTCCTCGGCCTTGCTGGCGTAGGTGTTGATATAGACCTCATCGGCCTTAAGCGCCAATTGCCTTCTGGCCAGTTCGGCATCCAGCGCATGCGCCACCAGCCCACGCAGGCGCGGGTGTGTGCCGCGCTCCAGCGCGAGGGCCGCTTCCACCGTGTGCAGTCGTTGCACGTGCAGCTTGGCTTTTTCCGCCTGCACCGTGGCGGGGTGCCCGACGCCGCTGGCTATTGGGTGCACGGTCCAGCGTCCGCCGGTCTCGTGCTCCAGCAGGCGACTGTCGAGCATCGCGCGCACGTCCAGGGCGCTGTCGAGCAGCGCCGCCAGGTCGATGCCGGCCGAGCTGCGCCGATACAACCCCAGCGCATGTTCCAGGTTGGCCAATTGCTTGGCGACAATGTCGTCGAGCATTTCCTGGAAGATATCGCCGCTTAGCGGCTGCCCCGTCACCTGTATCGCGTCCATGCCTATCAATACATCGCGCTCCTCCAGCGAGAGGCAGTTGAGCAGTTCGTCTTCGTGCCCGGCGGTTTTGAGCATCGCCAGGAGGGTATCGTTGAGGTCCTTAAAGTCCTCGAGCACCTGCAAACCCCGGGATTGGGTGTAGAGGTAGGCGTGGCTATTGCCGATCATCAAGGTACTGGCCAGGTCGACGTAGTGCTGGAACGGTGCCTGGACGCGTACTTTTTCGACGCTCAGGGCGCCGGCCAACGCGCTGCGTGAGTTCTGGTCCGGCAGGAACACGGCTCGCAGGCTTTGGCTTTCATCGCCTGTCACGACCCGGTCCTGATGCTTGAACAGCAGATCGGCGCGAAACTTGTCGCGCATGGCCTGGGCAAAAAATTGCAGGCGCGACTGGCCGCTTTGCATGTCTTCGTTCCAGTAGGTCTGCACCAGGCTACTGAGCAGTTTCGACAGAATGCCGCTGGTCTGTTCAACCACGCTGTTCCAGCGTTGCAGGTTTTGTTCGCGTTGCGCCTGGGTCAGACCCGCGGTGTCGTAGGCCGGGTTGGTGAACGTGTGGGTTTGGCCTGCCGGCCAGGCATGCTTGACATAGAAGCTGAGCAGCGCGTCGCGCAAGGGTTCGCAAGCCACCCAGCGCCTGGTATCGCCGACCTGCGCACCGGTGAAGTAATTCACCTGCGTGTCGCGAGGGTCCAGGCCTGGAAAGTCGGAACGGGCCATGATGGCCAGCAAGGTGTCAAGCATCCCGTTCAGGCTGGGGAGCTTGCGTAACTCATTGAGCATCGCCGCCACGTTTTTCTGCTGGCCGGCGCCGATGAGTTGCGCCTGGTCCGCCATCACCGCGCCGGGGATGGCGGCGGTGGAGACTCTCAGCGGCGCGGCTGTGGACAGCGCATCGCGCTCGATGATCGACACCCAGTGCAGCAGGTCGCTGCGTTTGGCCGGTTGTTTCAGGCGTTCCGTCACGTCGTTGAGCAGCGCGGCGTGACTGTCGAACAGTTCCAGGCCGCCATCGGGTGTGTAGAGCACCGCCTTTTGGCCGTCAGGCGTTGGGCTCATCATGAAAGCGCCGGCCAGCGGCACGGCGGGTTTGCCCTCAGGGTTGACCAGTAAGCGTTCTACCCGCATGGGGTACCCGTGCAGGGCCCGGTCCTGACGGGCGCTGTCGGTGGCATAGTACAAGGTGTGCAGCCATTCGAGATCCTTGAGCGTGAGCCCCAGTGCGCGCTCTCTTGGGGTGGGCTCCTTGCGTTTGAGCGGGTGCAGGAACTCATCGAAAAAATACGGTGGGGTGATGCTCGCCATGGCGCGCTCCATTGAGGTGGCGGGGTAGAGGCACCAAGGTAGGAGGCATCGTTGGGCGGCTGGCGGTAGATAACTGGGCCAGACTCACAACGGTCGTTGACAGCAAGCACCGCAGGCGTTGTTTAATCGGCGGTCTGGATTGTTGTTGTCTCTTCCAATTATAAAATCGGAGCTACAGATGTCTGCCCAGTCCCCGATCGTCGACAGTGCGACAGCGTTCATTGGTTTCAGCGACCTGACAGGGTTGCTCCACGCCATCTTTGTGAAGCACGGCACCTCGCCTGAGGTGGCGGCGATTCTGGCGCACAACTGCGCCAGCGCCGAGCGCGACGGCGCTCATAGCCACGGCATCTTTCGCATCCCCGGCTACCTCAGCACCCTGGCCAGCGGCTGGGTGGACGGCAAGGCCGTGCCGGTGGTCACCGATGTGGCCTCAGGTTTCGTGCGGGTCGATGCCGCCAACGGCTTCGCCCAGCCGGCGCTGGCGGCGGCGCGCTCGCTGCTGATCGATAAGACTCGCAGTGCCGGTATTGCGTTGCTGGCTATTCACAATTCCCACCATTTCGCCGCCCTCTGGCCCGATGTCGAACCCTTCGCCGAAGAAGGCCTGGTGGCGCTGAGCGTGGTTAACAGCATGACCTGCGTGGTGCCCCATGGCGCCGACCGTCCGCTGTTCGGCACCAATCCCATCGCTTTCGCCGCGCCACGTGCCGACGGCGCGCCGATTGTGTTCGACCTGGCCACCAGCGCCATTGCCCACGGCGATGTGCAAATTGCCGCGCGCAAAGGCGAGCGTTTGCCGCCGGGCATGGGTGTTGACAGCCTCGGGCAGCCCACCCAGGACCCTAAGGCCGTGCTGGAAGGCGGCGCGTTGCTGCCGTTTGGCGGGCACAAGGGCTCGGCCTTGTCGATGATGGTCGAGTTGCTGGCGGCGGCGTTGACCGGTGGCAACTTCTCCTTCGAGTTCAACTGGGCCGATCATCCCGGCGCACGCACGCCCTGGACCGGGCAGTTGGTAATCGTGATTGACCCGAGCAAAACCGCCGGGCAAAACTTCGCCGAGCGCAGCCAGGAACTGGTGCGGCAGATGCATGCGGCGGGGTTACGGCGTTTGCCGGGGGATCGACGTCATCGCACACGGGCGAAATCGTTGGAAGCGGGGATCGAACTGGAGGCGCGCGACTTGGCGCAATTGCAGGCGCTGCTGGCGGATTGAACGATTGAAAACGGGCTGCGCCAACGGCGCAGCCCGGCCAGTCAGTTGCGGCGACCCAGCAACAGGCCAACCACCAGGCCGAAGCCTGCAGAGATGGCCACGGTCTGCCACGGGTGGCCACCGATGTAGGTCTCGGTGGCATCCACCACCGGCTTGCTGCGCTCGCGCACGTTGGACACCGAGTCCAGGGCTTGCTTGAGCTTGATCGCCACTTGTTCGCGCAGGGTTTCACCTTCTTCGCCGACCAGTGAGGCGCTGCTCTTGAGCAGCTTGTCCGACTCTTCGATCAGCGCCGTGAGTTCGCTGAAGGCTTGATCCTTGATTTGGTCTTCGGCAGCTTGAGCAGCGGTTTTGCGGGCCATTGTGTGACTCCTTGCGGGTGAATGTGACAGTGAACAATGGAGTATCGCGCCGTGCCAAAAGTTGCGTTTTTTTTGAGGCGCGCGTGGTCTTGAGCTAAATCCGAATCTGGAAGTTTCGACCTACCGTGTAAGATGTCACCTATTTGTGCAGCAGGTAATTCAACATGAGCTTCAATCTCGCCAACAAAACCCTCGCCGAACGCGCCGAGCTGGAAGATGAAAAGTCCCGCCTGTACGACCTGTGGCAAACCAACCTGGGCAAAGCCAAGGGCGAAGCCGCGCGATTGTTCGGTGAGCGTGCCAAGCGCAAGGGCAAATGGGCCGAATGGGTCCGCGCCGAGCTCGACGGCATGTCGCCGCCGGAGTTTTCCAATATGGTGCGCAGTGAAGTCAACAAGCTGATGGCAGCGGCGAAGTAAAACTCGCCACGATCGCCTCGCGTACCTTGAGCAACATCGGGTCCAATTGCACCTGGGTGCGCCAACCCAGTTCCACCGGGTAGCGCGGCAGCGCCAGGGGGCAGGGCAGTACACGCAGGCCCGTCATCTCCGCGATGGCCTGCGCCGCATGCCCAGGAATGGTCGCCACCGCCTGGCTGCCCTTGAGCAGAAACGGCAGCGCGGCAAAGTGGCTGGTCGAGGCGCATACCTGGCGGCTCAGGCCCAGCGCCGCCAACCCCTCATCGGTAATCCCGATAAAACCGCCGGACGACACCAATACGTGCTCGCGGGCGACAAATTCGTCGAGGCTGATGCCGTGCTGCTCAGGCGCAAGCGTGGCCGGGTCCACCAGGCAGCGGTAATCGCCTTCTGCCAACACCTGGCGACTCAAGCGGTTCTGGGCAAAGCCACCGGCCGTAATTGCCAGGTCCAGCGTGCGCTCGAGCAGGGCGCTTGCGACGATCTGGCTGTGGGTCTGGCGGAAAATCACGCGCAGTTTCGGCAAACGTTGCGCGATCTCCCACATCAACCGACGGCCGTAGGCGATTTCAAAATCGTCGGACAGCCCCACCACCACCGAGCGCCCCTGATAGTGCGGGTGTTCCGGATTGACCATCGCCAGGCTCTGGCGGCAGCGGTCCAACGCCTCACTGATCACCGGCTTCAACTGATTGGCCCGCAGCGTCGGCGCCAGGCCGCGGCCGGTGCGTACGAATAACGGGTCGCCATACACCTGGCGCAAACGCCGCAGGCCAGCGCTGATGGCCGATTGGGTCACGCCCAGGCGCAATGCAGCGCGGGAGGCGCTGGACTCGTCATGCAGGGCTTCGAAGGTTTTGAGCAGGTTCAGATCGACCTGGGCGATATTCATTTGGCTCATATCATTCAGTGCTGAGGTGGGCTTTATTCATGATCCTGGCTGGCAGCAGAATGCGCAACCCGCCCTTTTTGGAGTGATCTTGATGCCTGTGTCTACCGTGGCTGCTTTGCAAATCGGCTCCCTGCCAAGTGGCAAGGCTGAAACCCTCGAACAAATCCTGAGCTATGAGGACGAGATCAAACGCAGTGGCGCGCAACTGGTGGTCATGCCCGAGGCGTTGCTCGGCGGCTACCCCAAGGGTGAAGGGTTCGGCACGCAACTGGGCTACCGCTTGCCCGAGGGTCGCGAAGCCTTTGCCCGCTACTTTGCCAATGCCATTGATGTGCCGGGTGCCGAGACCGAGGCGCTCGTCGGCCTGTCGGCGCGCACCGGCGCGAGCCTGGTGCTGGGGGTGATCGAGCGCAGCGGCAGCACCTTGTACTGCACCATGTTGTATATCGAACCGACCGGGGGCCTGGTGGCCAAGCACCGCAAGCTGATGCCCACCGGCACCGAACGGCTGATTTGGGGCAAGGGCGACGGCTCGACCTTGCCGGTGATCGACGCGGCGGTAGGGCGCATCGGCGGCGCCGTGTGCTGGGAAAACATGATGCCGCTGTTGCGCACGGCGATGTACGCCAAAGGGGTCGAGGTGTGGTGTGCGCCCACGGTGGATGAGCGCGACATGTGGCAGGTGAGCATGCGCCACGTGGCCCATGAGGGGCGCTGCTTTGTGGTGAGTGCCTGCCAGGTGCAGGCCTCGCCTGAGGCGTTGGGGCTGGAGATTGCCAACTGGCCGTCAGACCGCCCACTGATCGCCGGCGGCAGTGTGATCGTCGGTCCGATGGGCGACATTCTTGCCGGTCCGCTGCTGGGTAAAGCAGGGCTGCTGACCGCACGGATCAATACCGATGACCTGGTGCGCGCACGGTATGACTATGACGTGGTGGGGCATTACGCCCGGCCGGATGTGTTTGAGTTGACGGTGGACGAACGCGAAAAGCCCGGGGTGCGGTTTATCGCTGACTGAGCAGTGTGACTACCAGGTTGCAGCGTTCGGCATATCCAGGGTGCCGCGGTCCACAAACCGCAGGGTGCCGAACACACCTCCCGCCAGCTTGCCGCGCAGCACGTAGGGCAAGTTGTTCAAGCTCTGGGTCTGGCTCAGGCCCAGGGTCTGGCGCAACACCGAGAATGCCGAAACGCTTACCGGCACTATCAGCACCCGCTCCGAAAAGCGTGGAATGCTCCCGGCCTGGTCGCTCACCCCCGACGCCAACGGCCGGCCATTGACCTCCAGGTCCAGGGCCACGCCGTTGTAATCGATCGCAGTTTCGTTGGGGTTCTGCACCCGCAGTTTTACCGCGAAGCGCACTTCCAGCTCCTGGCTTTGCAGCGGCTCGATGCCCACCACGTTGACCGTGACCGGGTCGCGGTTGGGGAACAGCGCGCAGGCGCTCAAGGTCAGCAACAACAGTGATAGAACCATGAGCTTGCGCATTAACAGGTGCTCCTATTTCGTGACGTCCGGGTCCTGCATGACTTTGAGGGTAGAAGACTCCGGATCAAATTCATCTTCCTCCAGCTCTATGAACTCCTCGGGCAGGAAAATGTTCAGCACGATGGCACAAAACGCGCCCACGGTAATCGGCGACTCGAAGATGTTATGCAGCGCCTGAGGCAATTCGCGCAGCACTTGCGGCACGGCGGCGACGCCCAGGCCCATGCCCAGGGAGATCGCCACGATCAGCACATTGCGTCGATGCAGCCCGGCTTCGGCGAGGATCTTGATACCGGCCACCGCCACGGTGCCGAACATAATCAGGGTCGCACCGCCCAGCACCGGCTTGGGCATCAGTTGCAGCACCGCGCCGATCATCGGGAACAGGCCCAGCAGCACCAGCAGGCCGGCAATAAAGTACGCCACGTAGCGGCTGGCCACGCCGGTCAACTGGATCACGCCGTTGTTCTGGGCAAACGTCACCATCGGCAGGCTGTTGAAGGTCGCCGCCATCGCCGAGTTGAGGCCGTCGGCCAGCAGGCCAGCCTTGATGCGCTTGATATACAGCGGGCCCTTGACCGGCTGCTGGGAAATCATCGAGTTGGCGGTCAGGTCTCCGGCGGCTTCCAAGGGCGAAATCAGGAAGATCACCGCCACTGGAATAAACGCCACCCAGTCGAACGAGAAGCCATATTTGAACGGCACCGGCACGCTGATCAACGGCACCTGGGGCAAGGCCGCCATGTCCACGCGGCCCAGCCACCAGGCCACCACAAAGCCCAGGGTCAGGCCGATCACAATCGAGCCCAGGCGCAGGAACGGGTTGTTGAATCGGTTAAGCACCACAATGGTCAGCAGCACCAGCGCGGCCAGGCCCATATTACCGGCCGCGCCGAGGTCGCTGGCACCAAAGCCACCGGCCATGTCGGTGACCGCCACTTTGATCAGCGACAAACCCATCAGCGTGATGATGGTGCCGGTCACCACGGGGGTGATCAGTTTGCGCAGCTTACCGATGAACTGGCTGAGCACCACCTCGATAAAAGCGGCGAAAAAACAGATGCCAAAGATCGTCGAGAGGATCTCATCGGTGCCGCCGCCGCGGGCCTTGACCATAAAGCCTGCGCTGAGGATCACGCTGATAAACGAAAAGCTGGTGCCCTGCAGGCACAGCAAGCCCGAACCGATCGGACCGAACTTACGCGCCTGCACAAAGGTGCCAAGCCCCGACACGAACAGCGCCATGCTCACCAGGTACGGCACCTCGCTTTCCAGGCCAAGCACGCCGCCAACGATCAGGGTGGGGGTGATGATGCCGACAAAACTGGCCAGCACATGTTGCAGCGCGGCAAATAGCGCCGCGGTGAAATGCGGGCGGTCGTCAAGGCCATAGATCAGGTCGGATTTATAGCGCGGGCGGGGGGCTTGAGCGTCAGACAAAATATGGGCTCGGGTCAGAAAATGGAGGCGCAGGATGCCAGAAACGGCCAGTGGTCAGAAGTGTGAAAAAATATTTATGAATGTCCTGTGTAAAACCCGGTACCCAGCCGATAACGGTTACAGGCCCACCGATCAATAACAACAGGGGTGGCCAGGGTCTGCGCTGCGCGTTGACGTACGCCGATCGTTTCGCCGCATGGATGTGCGCAAACACTACTTCCGAGAATCTGTCTATGTCCCTTCGCCAGCTGAATATCGCCCCTCGAGCCTCTCTGGGTTTCGCGCTTATTGCGTTTCTAGTCGTTGTATTGGGAGTGTTTGCGGTCAACCGCATGACGCTGATTCGCGAGGCGTCGGTGGCTATGAGTGCCAACCAGTTGCCGAGTGTGACGCATCTGGCGACCATGACCGAAAACGTGCTGCGCATGCGCATTCTGTCATTTCGGGTACTGGTCAACCGTGAGCCGGCCGCCCTGCAGGAAGCTGAAGCGCGCATCGGCGTACTGACCGATAAGGTCAAAACCGCCCAGGCTGCTTACGCGGCATTGCCCTTCGGTCCGGAGGAGTCGGCGCTGTTCAATACCTTCAGTGCCACGCTTGAAAACTATTTGAAGGCCCAGGCCGACATGCTCGTCCTTTCCAGGCAAGGCAAGGTTGAAGAGATGCGTGCGCTTATCAACAGCCGCGTCAAGGAAGGCACCGACAAGATGGGAGAGCAGTTGAACAAGCTGATTGCGATCAACGCAGCCGACGCCAAGGCGGCGGACGCTGACGCCGGGCAGGGTTACGACAGCGCTATCGCCGGTGTGATTGGGGTGTCGCTCGCCGCCGCGCTGCTCACTGTAATGCTGGCCTGGCTGCTGACCCGCAGCATCGTCACGCCGTTGCGCAAAGCGCTGGGCGTAGCCGAGACCATTGCCGCCGGCGACCTCAGCAAAACCATCGAAGACGAAGGCAGAGACGAGCCCGCGCGCCTGCTCGGTGCCTTGGCCACCATGCAAGCCAACCTGCGCCAGACCATCCAGCACATCGCCGGCTCGGCCACGCAACTGGCGTCTGCCGCTGAAGAGCTGAGCGCCGTCACCGAGGAAGCCTCCAAAGGCTTGCAGCAGCAGAACAATGAAATCGATCAGGCCGCGACCGCGGTCAATGAGATGACGGCAGCAGTGGAAGAAGTCGCCCGCAACGCGGTGTCCACTTCCGAAGCGTCCGGGCAGTCCAGCAGTGCCGCGCGCGAGGGCCGCGACCGGGTGATGGAAACCGTCGGCGCGATCCAGACCATGACCCTTGACGTGCAAAACACCGCCGTGATGATCGAAGGCCTGGCCACCCAAGGCCGCGACATCGGCAAGGTGCTCGACGTGATCCGCGCGATTGCCGAGCAGACCAACTTGCTGGCGCTCAATGCCGCCATCGAAGCGGCCCGTGCCGGCGAAGCCGGGCGCGGTTTTGCGGTGGTGGCTGACGAAGTGCGGGCCCTGGCTCATCGCACGGCGCAGTCGACTCAGGAGATCGAAAAAATGGTCGCCGGCATCCAGAACGGCACCGGTGAAGCCGTGCAATCCATGCAGCAGAGTAATCAGCGTACGCAAAACACGCTGGAAATGGCCCGCGCCGCCGGGGTGGCGCTGGAGCAGATCACCCAGTCGATCAGCTTGATCAACGAGCGCAACCTGGTGATCGCCAGTGCGTCGCAAGAGCAGGCTCAGGTGTCGCGGGAAGTGGACCGCAATCTCGTCAACATCCGTGACCTGGCCACCCAGTCGGCGGCGGGGGCCAACCAGACCAGCGCGGCCAGCCATGAACTGTCGCGCCTGGCGGTGGACCTGAATGGGATGGTGGCGCGCTTCGTGATTTAACCACGGGCACCGCGCACTCTGCGGCGAACGGGCCTGTTGTGGCGAGCCCGCTTGCCACAGGGGCTCAGGGTTTCCACGCGGATGGATTGACCAGGTTTTTGGGTTTTTCGCCTGCCAGCGCGGCCAGCAGATTATCCACCGCACACGTGGCCATCGCTTCGCGCGTTTCATGGGTCGCCGAACCGATATGCGGCGTCGCCACCACGTTTTTCAAACGCAGTAACGGCGAGTCATGACGCAGCGGCTCGCGCTCGAACACATCCAACCCTGCCGCACGAATGGTGCGCTGCTGCAACGCCTCGATCAGCGCCGCTTCGTCCACCACCTTGCCCCGCGAGATATTGATAAATATCGTCTCGGCGCCCATCTGTGCAAACTGCTCAGCACCGATCAGTCGCTCGGTTTGCGCCGTGAGCGGCAACGTCAGGCACACAAAATCAGCCTCTTGGAGCAACGCCGGCAAGCTGCGGTACTGCGCACCAAAACGCTGCTCCACGGCGGGCTTGGGGGACTGGCTGTGGTAGATCACCGGCATACCGAAGCCAAAATGCCCCCGCTGGGCCAGGGCTTCGCCGATACGGCCCATGCCGATGATGCCCAGGGTCTTGCCATGCACATCGCTGCCGAAGTGCGCCGGGCCGATGTTCTTGTTCCACTGGCCGGCACGCACCATATCCGCCAGCTCGACCACGCGTCGGGCGGTGGCCAGGATCAACGCAAAGCCAGTGTCGGCGGTGGTTTCAGTGAGCACGTCGGGGGTGTTGCTCAGCAGGATGCCGCGCCGGGTCAGGTAATCAATATCGTAGTTGTCGACCCCCACCGACACGCTGGCCACGGCTTTCAGGTGCGGGGCGAGGTCGAGCAGTTCGGCATCCAGGCGCAGACTGGCGCCCAGCAGGCCATGGGCCGTGGGCAGGGCGTCGCGCAGCGCGGCCAGACCGCTGTCGTCCAACGCGTCGATCAGGGTGACGTCGGCCTGTTCGTGCAGCCGGGCCATCAGCGGCGCGGAGAGCTTTTTGTATAAAATCACAGACTTTTTCATTGGGCTTTCACCTTCAGTTCAAGGGGCGCCAGGGGCGCGCGTTCACGGTCACTGGCGCCGGGCTTGAGGAAAATCGTCAGCACCACCGACAGCATCAACGCACCGCTCATCAACAGGTACGAAGCGCCGGGCGAGCCGGTGCTGCTATTGAGGTAACCCACCAGGTACGAGCCGCCGAACGAGCCGAGCGCGCCCATGCTGTTGATCAGCGCCATGGCGCCACCGGCGACGTTGGCCGGCAGGATTTCCGGGACGATGGCAAAGAACGGCCCATAAGGCGCATACATGCACGCGCCGGCAATTACCAGCAGGGTGTAGGACCACCAGAAGTGTTCGGCGCCGAGGACGTAGGAGGCGTAGAACGCAATCGAGGCGATCAGCAGCGGCGGCCACACGAAGCGTTTACGCTTTTGCAGCTTGTCCGAGCCCCAGCTCACCGCCAGCATGCCGATCACCGCCGCCAGGTAAGGCAGCGCCGACAGCCAGCCGGCTTCGACCATGTCCATTTGCAAACCGGCCTTGAGGATCGACGGCAGCCACAGCACAAAGCCGTACACGCCGATGCTCCAGCAGAAAAACTGCAACGCCAGGATGATCACCTTGGGCGAGCGGAAGGCTTCGCCGTAGTTCTTCACTGCCTTGATGCCCACCTGTTCGGCGGCGAGGGCACTTTCCAGGGCATTTTTTTCGCTGTCGCTCAGCCATTTGGCGTCCTTGGGACGCTCATCGGCCAGGCGCCACCAGATAAACGCCCACAAGACCGCCGGCAAGCCTTCAATGATGAACATCCAGCGCCAGCTGAAATGCTGCACCAGATAGCCCGAGACCACCGACATCCACAGCATGGTCACCGGGTTGCCGAGGATCAGAAAGGTGTTGGCCCGTGAGCGTTCGGCACGGGTGAACCAGTGGCACAGGTACACCAGCATCGCTGGCATCACTGCGGCCTCGACCACGCCGAGCATGAAGCGAATGACGATCAGCATGTAGGCGTTGGAGACTACGCCGGTGAGGGTGGCCAGGCTGCCCCACAGGATAAGGCTGACGAAAATCAGTTTTTTGACGCTGCGCTTTTGCGCATAGATCGCCCCCGGCACTTGAAAGAAGAAGTAACCGAGGAAGAACAGCGCCCCCAGCAATGACGACATGCCGGGGGTGATCATCAAGTCTTCGGCCATCCCGGAGGCGGCGGCGAAGCCGTAGTTGGCGCGGTCCAGGTAGGCCAGGCTGTAAGTGATAAAAACGATGGGCATGATGTACCACCAGCGGCGGGTGGCGAATTTCACGGTGTCCATGGGCTTGCTCCTGAGCTTGTTGTAGTTGTGGCAACAGGGTGTGGGTCACGCAACGGATCGGGCGGGTAATTCGGCGCGAGTCGGCAGGCCTTCCATATCGCCGCGGCTTTGCACGGCGCGGCTGCCGATCCAATTGCCGCGTTGTACGGCCTCGCGAAAGCCTGAATTTTCGAGCAGGGCGCTGATCATGCCCACGGCAAAGCCGTCGCCGGCACCGACGGTGTCCACCACCTGTTCCACGCGTACGGCGTCGACAAAGCCTTGGTCCATGTGGGTGCGAAAGTAAGCGCCGTCGGGACCGAGCTTGATGGCCACCGCCTCGGCGCCCCGGTCGAGGTAAAACGCGGCGATATCCGCCGGGTCGTCGAAACCGGTGAGCAAACGGCCTTCGCCCAGGCCCGGCAGTACCCAGTCGGCCAGGCCGGCGAGGGCGTTGATCTCGCGGACCATCTGCGTCTGGCTGGCCCATAGCGAGGGGCGCAGATTGGGGTCGAACGACACGCTGTGCCCGGCTTTGCGCATCTGCGTCATCAGCTCGCGGGACAGTTCGCCGGTGGCTTCGGACAGCGCCGGCGGAATGCCCGTGGCGTGCAAATGGCGCGCCTGCAGCAGCGCCGGGCTGATGGCCGCGATGGACAAGTGGCTGGCGGCGGAGCCTTTGCGGAAGTACTCCACCTGGGGATCGGCGCCGGTGTCTTCGCGGGACTTGAACTGAAAGCCGGTGGGGTGCAAGGGATCGACCGCCACATGCCGGCAATCCAAGCCTTCCTTCTGCAAGGTGTCGACCACAAAGCGCCCGAGGGAATCGTCACCGACGCGGCTCAACCATGCCACGTTGAAGCCCAGGCGTGACAGGCCGATGGCAACATTGCTGTCGGCCCCGGCGATGCGTTTGTGAAACTGCGTGACCTGGGCCAGATCACCGGCCTGCTCGGCGACAAACATCGCCATGGTTTCGCCGAACGACAGGATATCGATATCAGACATGGGCGTTCTCCTCACGGGGTTGGCCAAGCAGGGCGAGGCTGGCGACCTGTTGCGCGGTGACCTCGGTCAGGTCATCGCCTTGCAGCGGAAATTCCACGGCCCGTGTAATGCCTTGAGTCATGTGCTTGAGCAGTTGTTCCCACAGTTGCAGGTCAGTGGCGCCGGGCGGCAGCGCCACCAGTTTGCCGTCCGCGCGGCGCGCCACGGCTTTGCAATGCAGATAGTCCACGTGCCGGCCCAGCAGGCGTGCAGCGGTGAGGGCGGACTGGTCCTGCCACTGCCAGTTGCCGATGTCGAAGGTCATCTTCACCGGCAGGCCCAAGCGTTCGACTGCGCTGAAGAAGCGCTGCATCGGCTCGATACGTCCGCCGTGCAGGGTCTGGTCGTTTTCCACCAGCAGCGCGACCGGGTGCCGGTTGAGCAGGGCGTGCAGGCTGTCCAGGTCATTGGTATCGGTGAAGTAACCCAGGGAGACTTTCAGCCAACGAGCACCGAAGGTGTGGGCGCGATCCAGGGTGGCAGCCAGCTCGGCATTCGGCTGAGCGCGGCCGGCGACCCACAGCTCCAGCGGCGATGAGAACACGGCTTCAAGGCCGTGAGCGGCCGCGGCGGCTGACAGCTCGGTGGGCCTCTCGACGGTAAGCAACTCTTCACGCCATTCAATGCGTTGCGCCCCGGCGGCGGCCAGTAACTCAACGAAACTCAATTGGCCCTGCCGGCGGACCAGGTCGGCGCCGTAGCTGGAGAGGCTGATGGAGACGGGGTATTTATGCATTGTTGTTACCTCTGAAACCGGTTTCATTTTTGTGCAAAAAATTTAAGTGGGTTGTGTCGAGCCGCGAACAATCAGCTCCGGCAGGAAATCCAGGGTGCGCGTCGGCGCAGTGTCGCCGCGCAGGCGCTTGAGCAGGCAGTCGAACGCGCTGGCGCCAATCGCTTCGGTGGGCTGGGCGAGGGCGGTGATGCCGGAACCCACCAGCGGATACCAGTCCAGGTCATCCAGGGCGATCAGGCCGACGTCGGCAAACAGGTCAACGCCCAACGCCTTGAGTGCGCGAGTGCAGGTCAGGGCAGCGACGCCGTTGGCGCAGAACAACGCCTTGGCGCCGGGTTTTGCGAGAAAGGCTTGCAGGTGAATGTGCAGCGCGTCGTCCAGTTCCAGCACCGCGCCGCTCAAGCCGGGGCGCGCGGCAATTTCGGCCTTGAAGCTCGCCAGGCGCTCCAGGCGTGAGCTGGTGCCGTCGGTGGCTTCGCTCACCAGCAACACCTCGCGGTAGCCTTGCTGTTCCAGGTGTTCCACGGCCATGCGCACGGCGGCAGGGTTGTCCAACCCCACCAGGTCGCTGTGCAGCGGCTCGACTTTGCGGTCCACCAGCACCAGGGGCATCTCGCGCTGTAATTCCAGCAACCTGTCGAGGTGATGGCCGAGGGTGTTCACGATCAGCCCTTCGATGTTGTACGAACGCAGCGCCGCCAGGTGTTGGCGTTCCTGCTCGTCATCGCGGTCGGTATTGCACACCACCAGGCTGTAGCCATGCTGGCGGCAGGCGGTTTCGACGCCGTGCATCACGGCAATGGAATAGGGGTTGCGGATATCGGCCACCAGCATGCCGATCAGGCGGGTGCGCCCACGCTTGAGGCCGCGGGCCATCTGGTTGGGGCGGTAGCCGAGTTCCTCGATGGCTTGCTCGATGCGCAGCGCCGTGGCATCGGAGAGCAGGGCACGGTCATCGCCAATAAAGCGCGACACACTGGCCTTGGACACGCCGGCGCGCTCGGCCACATCGAGCATGGTGACGCGGCTGCGCTGGGCGGCGGAAAAAGTAGTCACGGTGGCAGGCCTTTCTTATTGGATGTTGTATAGCGGTGAAACCGGTTTCAGGAAACCGCAACAACCCAAAAACGTCAAGTGCCTTTGTGCGCAAACGTGGAAATGCTCGGTGGGTGCGCCCGACGAACGGCAGCGTTACCTGTCAACTTTGACAGTATCGGTGGAGCGCTATTGGGTATTCACTCTGTCTTACATCAATTGCTATAACCCCTTACCGACGCGGTGTACAACGACATGGACACAACTCCAGCGGATACCACTCCTATAAATAGCCAGGCCGACAGTTTGATCGAGGTTGCGTCTATCGAGGCGTTTGCCACCCCCACCTTAGATGCACCGGAGCTGGTTAACGCATTGCCCGATGGGTTGATCCCGACCCGTTATCTATTTGAGGATTTGCCCGTACGGTTAAAAGACCCGTGGAGGTTTTTGCCGGGGGAAGGCGAGAGCGACTGGGTGACCTTTATTTGGGATGTTCAAGGAAGTGTGCCGTTTGAACTTGAGCCCATTGAGTTGCGTGGACCTATTACCGCCGATCAATTCCCCCTGACGGTAAATATTCCCCAGTCGTACTTTCAAAATAACGCGGTGGTTGATCTTTCTTATCGAATCAACAATCTTGAGCAGGACAGTGAGGCGTTCGAAACGTCTTGGATCACCACCATTACTATTGATCGAACGGCGCCCGGCGGAGGGCAGCTGTTTAATGCCGCAAGATTTCTGATTGATCCGATTACTGAGTTTGATTTAACGAGTAATACGACACTCGCGGTCGAAGTTCCTGGCGATTATCTGGATCGAAAAACCGCTGATGCCGTAGTGACTTATTTGAGTGGCAGTGACACCCTGCCGACACGCCCGGCCAACCACGAGCAAGTGTTTAACGCCATCACCGGCACAATGCTTATGCAGGTGCCAGTGTCGGAGATCCGTAAGTTTGCCGGTAACCCGGTGCTTTATTTGTTTTATCGGGTACGTGATCGCGCAGGGAATACGTCTGCTCAGTACTCGTTGGTCGCCAGTGCCACACTGCTCATCAATCCCGCGCCAGCCAATCTGTCTATTCCTGAAGTGCCTGCCTATAATGCCGACCTGCTGGTTAATCGCGAGGATGCGCGCACTATTGTCTCGGTCAGGGTGCGTAGCTACACCCACCGACTGCCGGGTGATCAATGTGTCGTCGAGTGGGACGGGATCAAGCTCCCTGCGGTGGCGGTCGACACGCTGCCGTTCTCAGTGCCGGTGCCGTGGAGTGTATTGATCGCCAATGGCGCGAATCTGCGTCGCATCACTAATGTACCGGTGCGTTATTACATTCTACGGGCCGGGGATACGGTAGGTCCCGGCGTACGCTCCCCGCTGAAACAGGTCACTGTGGACATGACCGTTGCGGGCCAGGAGAACCCTCAGGCACCCATCCTGTTAAATCGTCTATTAGCGCTGGTCAATATTCATGGCGCGGTTTCCCCGATTCCAAACCGTTTGGATAGCCGCGATGCCGACAAGCCTGTGAGGGCCTCGTTTACCTTGTTCGACAACCCCGTGCCCGGTGAACGGGCATTACTTTATTGGCCAAGCCGGACGGATCCGGTAGCGACTTATCTCGTCAAAGCCGGGGATGTCGGTGGCAAAGTTGTCGACTTTGATAATCTCATCGATTGGCAGGTCATCAAGGACGGTAACAGCAGCGCCAGTACCCTAGTTCATTATCGGACGGACAATGGTGTAAACCAACAGCTGTCACCCGATCAGACCGTTTTTATCAATCTTGTACCGCCGATCAAGTATGCAGCGCCTAGTTTTCCTCAGTCATTACAACACCCCAATAAGTACCTTACATGTTACACACAGCCACCCATTTGGCTTGGTATAAGCGTATTGGTTGCCCCCGCTCCGAATGTGTTAATGCCGGGCGATGTGGTCATTTTGACATGGCAGGGTTTTCTCAACTACCCGGATCGTAATCCGTTGCCGGCAACGAATGAAACATTTGAGTATACATGGGCGGAAAACCAGACGACTCATGAGTTTACGGTGCAGCCCTATGAGACGCTGATCAGACCGTTGAGTGACTATGCAGGAGGATCGGCACGCTACAGTGTGTTCCGAAATAACATCCTGCTCGGGGCTTCAAGGGTCGCTTATGTGCCTATCGATCGTAAGCACGCCACGGGTAATTACTGTGGGCCTAACGGTATTGGGCCAGGCGAGAAATAAAGTTCAGCCATTCTTAAGTTTTCTATGAAGTATTAGTTTAGCTAAAGGACGTGTAGTGCATTGCACAGGCAGGCCGTTGCGCGCTGTGTTCATACCAAGTGACGAAGGAGAATATGAAATGCTCAAGATTTCAGACAAAGTAGCAGCCGTTATGCTTGCCAGCGTGCCCACGCTGCCAAAGCCAGATATCAGAGAGCGTTTGGATGAGACGGGCATTATTTCATCCGCCACCGCCGATATCGGTATAACCCTTGAGTGTCGCACGGGCAGATTTTCAGACGAACTGACCTGGATTGAAATTCAGCAAAGGGACCTCAATCAGCCGAGCACGGGTTGGAGCGTGCTGATAGCCCCCTTTCAAACTGGCGTTCCTGAGGACACTGTGCTGGCGGTACCTATTCCCGCCCCTGTCGATACCGCCGGTTTTGTGCACGGTCGCTTTGAACTCAGGTATGCGCTCTATCTGGACTTTGATGGTGTGGCGGGCGACCTGGATGAATTCTCCATCGCCACGCCGTTTATCGTGGACAGAATTGGTCCATACCGTGCCGCTGGCCTGGGTAATAGCGTGCAGCCGCCTGTCGCACCCTACCCGGCGACTGTACCGACACCCATTACTAAGGCTTTTCTCGACGCCAACCCGACGATCGAGGTCATCGTTCCCCCCAACAGCTATACGATCGCCAGCGGTCAGTACCAGCCAGGCGACATGATTCAATTTTACCTGAGCCCCAATTTGTTTCCGCAGGACATGTACAAGATCGGCGATCCGGTTCCAATGCAGGCCGCTCCGGGTACGCCGTATTCACTGCCCTCATCGGCGTACACCACGGGTGGCGTGATGAATCTGTTCCACGTCATTACCGACAAAGCGGGCAACCCCAGCCTCCCTTCCTTTTCCGAAACTCGCCAAGTGGTGCTGTCGGACCCACCAGAGCAAAAAGATATTTTCTTTCCCTTGGCGCCAGCGCCGGAGCCCGTGCCTGGGCCTGGCCCCAGCACCGACGATTTGCTCAATATTGCAGACTATGTGGCCGGCATCGAAGCGCATGTCAGAACGTATCTGAACCACCTGCCAATTGATCGAATTGAGATCAAATGGGGTTCCCAGCCCTACAGCTTGCTGTCTGCACCCTTTACTACATTCCCCCTGATCTTCAAAAGCGGCCTGAACGATTTGATTAAGGCCGAATACGGAACTAAAGAAGGGCCGCAGCCGACCACGGTGCTATACCGAATCGTTCAAGGCACTCAAACCTTCGAATCGCTCCCCAAAATTGTCAAGGTAGATTTGAGTGTGCCGGGGCCGGTTAACCCCGGAGAGCCAGGAACCGTCAACCCCAATTTGAAACCTGCGCAGTTCACGGGCGGTGGGCCGACGCCTGTTCTGAATACATTGAATGAGTCTGACGCCGGTCTTCCTGTCACCGTGATCATCCCGCTGTGGACAGTCCCACCACCGATGCCCGGACAAACCGTCACTGTTGTGAGGCCTGATGGCACCTCCATCTTGCCTCCTCAGACGATCGGCACCCAACTTCCGGGTGAAGATCTCACCTTCACCATCCCATGGAGTGATATTGAGCCCGGTGGTAACACCGTTCAGAACTTCCGCTACATCGTGGAGTCATTGACAACCAGCAACCCGAATCTTGGGCCTTCTACCGCGGTCACTGTTATCAACGCTGTGACGCAGGCACTGCCGCCTCCGGTTTTTCGGCGACTCCAATCCGGTCAGCTGACCTGCAGCTCACTGGGCCCACTTCCACAGTCGACGCCTCCGGATTACTTTGCGCAGGTCTTCGTGGCCGGCGACCCACGGATGGTAGTGGGGCAAATGCTCAATTTGACCGTCAGGGTATATCGGCCGCGCGTGGGGCCCGTGGTGGAGGAAAACCAGGATGTGTTCCCTCAGATGATAACGGAGGCTATCAGGCTCACTGGCTTCACCTTCACGATCCCGTTCCGTCCGTTGATCATCACTGCCCGACTCGGCGTGGCAGTGGCTACCGTTTCCACGATGTTTGCCGGAGGTGTCATAGGACGCGGCACTGTGACCGTCAATGCGCGTTCAGTGTTGTCGCAATCTTACTGTGACCTGACGCCGGTACCTGAAGGGCCATAAAAAACCAAACGATCAGCAGTTCCTTCCCCGGCGGTAGTAAGGGGGAGGGGCTGATGATTGTTTTTTAATTCATACGCGGTTCAAAGTTTTTTATACGGGACAAAGAGGATTAATCCTACAGAGTAGTGGAGTGTTGCTCCGTACTCTGTGCACCTCCTGAGGTTGGGCCCGCCCTTGTTAAATATGGCGCGAACCGAACCGTTTTCCAAAGCGCTAGAGAGAGTGACTGCCCATGTCGGCACTGAATATGTTCGAACTCAAACCATTGAGTGCGATTATGAAGGTTCCCACCATTACATTCTGCATGTTTGTTGCGGTTCAAGGGCAAGCACAGGCAGTCCCGTTAGTGGGTGAGCAAAGAGCTATCGATTCCACTACACCCGTAACCGACTGGCAACTTTCCAGTCTGTCCACGCTGGACATGAATGGCGCATCGGCCACAGTGATAGACCTTTCAGACTCTACGCTGAATATGAACCCCGGCAGTTCGACGAATGATATCCGTGCTGTTGCAGGTTCAATTGTCAATATAAACTCGTCGAGCGTATCTTCCACCAACACCACGTTTGCTGCGGTGCGTTTGGAAAATAGTTCGGCTTCAATTAATAACAGTACGATCACCAGTACTGGCAGCGTAGGTTTGCAGGCTCTTGGTATTGCAGGTGACCCCCGCGGCTCTTCCGTAGATGTAACGGCAAGTACCATTAGTGGTGTTCGAGGCGGCGCGCAAGCTTCCAGCGGCAGCCAGTTGAACTTCAAACAAAATACGCAAGTATCGGGGACTGGGGCGGGCGCCAGCGGCCTAAGTCTGCAAGGCGGCACGGCGACGGCCAGCCAAAGTACAATCACCGGTGCTGGTAATGGGGTGGTGTTCATCCGGGATCCCCGCGACACCACAGATGGCAAGTTGGTGTTGGACCAATCGGTGGTTGAAGGCACTGCCGGCTCGGCTATCGTGGTCAGGGGGGCGGGCGCGCGTGCGCCTGTGGTATCGATAGACGTGCTTAACGGCTCCACGTTGAAGGGCGGCGACGGCAATCTTTTAAATGTTTCCGGCGGTGGTTCGGCGACGATGACGGTTGATAACAGCCGAAATCTGCTGGGTAATGTGGTTGCCGACGCCACGAGCACGATTCATTTGACCCTGCGGAACAATGCCGAGCTGTCGGGCAAATTGGAGAATGTCTCCAGCTTGAACGTGGGCGACGCGTCCAACTGGAACATGACCGGCGACAGCTCGGTGGGGGCGCTGAACATGGCTGGCGGCACCGTGACCATGGGCGCGCCAAATGAGTTTTATCAGTTGAACCTCGCGACGCTGTCCGGCAACGGCACCTTTGTCATGGACACTTATTTCCACCCAAACGATGGCAAGACCGATTATATCAATGTGACCGGCGAAGCCACGGGTAGCCATAGCCTGGCGTTGTCGGCCAGCGGTGCCGAATTGGTCAAGACCAAGGTTGTGCACACCGGTGGCGGTGATGCGGTCTTTTCCCTTGAGGGCGGTCCGGTTGACGCGGGGGCCTATGCCTATGGCCTGAAAAAGGAAGGTAATGACTGGTTCCTGGACACCGAAAACCGCGTGATAAGCAGAAGTGCTCGCGTAGTGACAGCACTGTTCAACACCCCGGTGACGGTCATGACAGCTGAAGAGGGTTCGTTGCGCGCACGTATGGGCGAATTGCGCTACTCCCCGAAGAGCACAGGCCTGTGGATCCGTGGTTTCGGCAGCAAATATGATGTATCCCAGAGTTCAGGGACTGGCTACACGCAGAACCTGCAAGGTTTCTCGATCGGTGCTGACATGCCGTTGGGCGATAGCCAGTGGAAGGTGGGTGTATTCGGTGGTCACAGCAATTCCGACGTGAACCCCGTTCGCGGCTCGTCCGGTACGGTCAAGAGTTACTTCCTGGGCACTTATGCAACCTGGATGGACGACGAAAGCGGTTTCTACTTTGATGCGGTCGCCAAAGCCAACCGTTTCCACAATGAGGTCAAGGCCACGCTCAGCGATAACACCTCCACCAAGGGCAACTACAGCAATGTGGGCGGTGGTCTGTCGGCTGAGTTCGGCCGTCATATCAACATCGGTGAGAGCTCCTATATTGAACCGTACGGTCGTGTGTCGACCATTGTGGTCCAGGGTGGAACGTACAGCCTGAAAAATGGCTTGCAAGTGGACGGTGAGCGTACCCGCTCAAGGACGGCCGAGGCCGGCGCGACCATTGGGCATGAGTTCCAGCTCGACGATGGCACGCTCATTAAGCCCTACCTGCGTGCGGCAATGGTCCACGAATTTGCCGACAATAATAAGGTTCTGATTAACAATCAGGCCTTTAACAACGACTTGTCGGGCTCGCGCAGCAAGTATGGTGCAGGCGTGGCGGTGAAGTTTACCGAGGATCTGCAAATGCATGCCGACGTTGAGACCAGCACCAGCGACAAAATCAAACAGAAAGCGGCTGTGAACGTGGGCCTGCGTTATGCGTTTTAAATAAACAAGGCACAATAAAAAGCCCTGGTCGAAAGACCAGGGCTTTTTATTGCGTGCTGTTCTCGGTATCTAAAGACTGAAATCAAATTTGATATTCAACGCATGGTCTTTTTCCACGATGGTATCGCCCGTCACGACATAGCCCTTAATTTGCAGCGGGTGAGAAGAGATTTTTTGCACGACCAGAGCACCTACCTCGTACGGTAAGACGCGCGGTGTCTTGATGCCCTTGAATGAAACCCAGACGATGACTGTCTTTTTAAATTTTTCAAGACGCAGTTCTTCGTCGAGTTTGACGTTATCCGGGAACTGAATATAAATCTCTTCCGAACTACCGTCATCGTCCCGGTGAATGGCGGTAACCATGACAACACCGTTGTCCTGGATGACATTGATTTCGGATGTTTTAAAGGTGTGTTCACCTACCGATCCTTCGACCACACCTGTTGTGGCGGGATATGAACTGGGGATTTTGCGTTGCGGGGTACTTTGTGCCGACATGATCGCCTCTCCATCAATGATGTTTATGCGAAGCCCAGAAGCGCGATTGCTTCTGCCTTCGGGTATCAAGCCGCAAAAATAATTTTTATGTAACTGTCAAAAGTCACAGTTTACAAAAGTGGGTTTATGGTCTTGTCTTGCATCGGTTGCGGGGTAACGCATCATCGCCGTCGTAAAGCTATTGTGAAGGCGCGACGCCACTCAACGCCCCCCTTCGGCATTGGGCGTTAAATGTGACAGTCCCAAAAAAAGAAATTTTAATAACGCTTTACCGAGTCTGCGTTTGATCGCTCAGCTAAACAGACCCGCAGCGATATTAATCGAGAAACCCAGGATCGCCGTGTTGAACAGAAATCCGATCAATGACTGCCCCAACACCACCTTGCGCAAACTGCGCGTGGCCACCCCGACATCGGCCGTTTGCACCGCTACACCGATGGTGAACGAGAAGTACAGGAAGTCCCAATAATTGGGGGTGCGTAACCCTTCGGCGAAGCGCAGCGCAGGCTCGTCGCCTTGCCACGTGTAGAACAGGCGGGCGTAGTGCACGCTGAAAATCACCCCGATCAGCAGCCATGAGCCGATCACCGTCAATACAGTAAACCCGTAATGCAGCAGACGCGCGGTGCTGTCCAGGTCTTTGCTGCCTGCCAGGTTGAGGGTAATGGTCGCCAGGCTGGCAATCGCCGCGATGCACACCATGAACAACACCAGGCCTGCGTTCTCATCCTCGATGTCGGCGATGCGCTTTACATCATCGGCGTGGGCGTGGCTGGTCAGCCACAGCATCAGCGCCAGGTAGGTCCAGACCCCGGCGTTCCAGCCGATCAGGACCTTGCTGATGAGCGTATCGGCCGGCGCCAGAATACCCACGGCAAGGCCCAGTATGGCGGCGCACGAAAGGCGAGGGTGGGTGCGGGCGAGGAAGGCCATAGGTGCTCACGACAGGGGATGTGGTGAGCACCATAGCGCATTTTTTACCGGCGCTTGCGCACCAGCTTCATGACCACCACAAAGAACACCGGCACGAACACCACCGCCAGGGTTGCGGTAATCATCCCGCCGATCACGCCGGTGCCGATCGCCTGCTGGCTCGCCGAGCTGGCGCCCGTGGCAATCGCCAACGGCACCACGCCAAGGATAAACGCCAGCGAGGTCATGATGATCGGTCGCAGGCGCAGGCGCGCTGCTTTCAGGGTGGCGCTGACCAAGTCTTCGCCCTGGTCATACAGGTCCTTGGCGAACTCGATGATCAGAATCGCGTTCTTCGCCGACAGACCAATGATGGTGATCAAGCCTACCTTGAAGAACACATCGTTGGGCATGCCGCGCAGGGTCACCGCCAGCACCGCGCCGAGCACGCCCAGTGGCACCACCAGCAGCACGGACGTTGGGATCGACCAGCTTTCATACAGCGCCGCCAGGCACAGGAACACGATCAGCAGCGACAGCCCCAGCAGCACGGGGGCCTGAGCACCGGACAAGCGTTCCTGCAGCGACAGCCCGGTCCATTCCTGGCCCAGGCCTGCCGGCAACTGGCTGACCAGGCGTTGGATCTCTTGCATCGCCTCACCGGTACTGTGCCCCGGCGCCGCTTCACCACTGATGGCAATGGCCGGGTAGCCGTTATAGCGCGTCAACTGCGCCGGACCCTGGGTCCATTTGGCTTCGACGAAGGCCGACAGCGGCACCATTTTGCCGGCGTTGTTGCGCACGTTGATCTTCATCAAATCCGCCACCTGGCTGCGCTGGTCGCCCTCGGCCTGCACCACCACGCGCTGCATGCGGCCCTGATTGGGGAAGTCGTTGACATAAGCCGAGCCAATCGCCGAAGACAGCACATTGCCCACATCGGCGAACGACACGCCGAGGGCGTTGGCTTGCTTGCGGTCCACCTCAAGCTGCACCTGCGGCGCTTCGGCCAGGGCGCTTTCGCGCACATTGGCCAGGATCGGACTTTTTTCGGCCGCCGCCAGCAATTCGGTACGCGCCGCCATCAACGCGGCGTGGCCGACACCACCGCGGTCCTGCAAGCGGAACTCGAAGCCACTGGAGGTGCCCAGGCCATCCACCGGCGGTGGCAGCACCGCATAGGCAACCGCATCCTTCAACTCACTGAACGCCGCGTTGGCACGGTCGGCAATCGATGCGGCGGAATCGTCGCTGCCGCGCTGCGACCAATCCTTGAGCGTGGTGAACGCCAGCGCCGCGTTCTGTCCGGAACCGGAAAAGCTGAACCCCATGATCATGGTGGTATCGCCCACCCCCGGCTCAGTGGCGTTATGCGCCTCGATCTGTTCGGCCACCTGCACCGTGCGGTTTTTGCTCGCGCCCGGTGGCAACTGAATATCGGTGATGGTGTAGCCCTGGTCTTCCACCGGCAGGAACGAGGCGGGCAGGCGCATGAACATCAGCCCCAGGCCCACCAACAGCACCAGGTAGATCAGCAGATACCGGCCGCTGCGCTTGAGCGCATAGGCCACCCAACCTTCGTAGCGGTCGGTGAGTTGCTCAAAGCGTTTATTGAACCAACCAAAGAAGCCGCCCTTGGCATGGTGCTCGCCCTCGGTAATCGGCTTGAGCAAGGTGGCGCAGAGGGCCGGGGTCAAGGTCAGGGCGAGGAACGCCGAGAACAGGATCGAGGTGGCCATCGACAGCGAGAACTGTTGGTAAATCACTCCCACCGAGCCCGCCATGAACGCCATCGGCAGGAACACCGCGACCAGCACCAGGGTGATACCAACGATGGCGCCGGTGATCTGGCCCATGGCTTTCTTGGTCGCGTCCTTGGGCGAAAGGCCCTCGGTGGCCATGATCCGCTCGACGTTCTCCACCACGACGATCGCATCGTCCACCAGGATGCCGATCGCCAGCACCATGCCGAACATGGTCAGCACGTTGATCGAGAAACCCAGCACCAGCATGGTGGCGAAGGTGCCCATCAGCGCAATCGGCACCACCAGGGTGGGGATCAACGTATAACGCACGTTTTGCAGGAACAGGAACATCACCGCAAACACCAGTGCCATGGCCTCCAGCAAGGTGTAGACCACCTTGGTGATCGAGACCTTAACGAACGGCGAGGTGTCGTACGGGATCTTGTATTCCACATTGGCCGGGAAGTAGCGCGACAGTTCGTCCATCTTCGCCCGCACCAGTGTCGCGGTGTTCAGCGCGTTGGCGCCCGGCGCCAGTTGCACGCTGACGGCGGTGGACGGTTTGCCGTTCAGGCGCGTAGAGAACTGGTATTCCTGGCTGCCGATTTCCACCCGCGCCACGTCGCCGATGCGCACGGTCGAGCCGTCCGGGTTGGCCTTGAGCACGATGTCAGCGAATTCCGCCGGGGTCGACAGTTGCCCCTTGACCAGGATTGCGGCGGTGATCTCCTGGGTCTTGGTCCCCGGCAGATCACCGATGCTGCCCGCCGACACCTGCGCGTTTTGTGCACTGATCGCGGCGTTGACGTCGGCCGGGGTCAGGTTGAAACCGATCAGTTTTTGCGGGTCGATCCAGATGCGCATGGCGCGTTCGGCGCCGTACAACTGCGCCTTGCCCACACCGTCCAGGCGCTTGAGTTCGTTCATCACGTTGCGCGCCAGGTAATCGCTGAGCGCCACGTCATCGAGCTTGCCGTCGTTGGATGTCAGCGTCACCAGCAGCAGGAAACCGGCAGAGACTTTCTCCACCTGCAAGCCCTGCTGCGTCACCGCCTGGGGCAGGCGTGGCTCCACGGCCTTAAGCCGGTTCTGCACATCGACCTGGGCCATTTCCGGGTTGGTGCCGGGCTGGAAGGTCGCCGTGATCGTCGCCGAGCCGAGGCTGCTCTGGGATTCGAAATACAGCAGGTGATCGGCGCCGTTAAGCTCCTGCTCGATCAGGCTGACCACGCTTTCGTCCAAAGTCTGGGCCGACGCGCCAGGGTACACCGCGTAGATTTCCACTTTCGGCGGTGCCACGTTGGGGTACTGGGCCACCGGCAACTGCGGGATGGCCAGTGCGCCGGCCAGCAGGATAAACAGGGCGACCACCCAGGCGAAGACCGGGCGGTCAATAAAGAACTGCGGCATGGCGGGTTATTCCTTGACTGGCTGGCCGGAGGCGGGGCTGTCGTCCACTTCTACTTTTTCACCGGGGCGCGCATGTTGCAGGCCTTCGACGACGATGCGATCGCCGGCCTTGAGGCCGTGGCTGACCACCCAGCGATCGTCGATCACCGCACCCAACTCCACCGGTTGCAGGCTGACGGTCTGCTCGGCGTCCAGCAGCAGCACCATGGGGATGCCGGCGCTGTCACGGGTGATCGCGCGTTGCGGCACGCTGATGCCTTGCTTGTCCACCGCTTGCTCCAGGCGTACCCGTACAAAGCTGCCGGGCAACAGGTCGAGGTCCGGGTTGGGGAATTCGCTGCGCAGAATGATTTGCCCGGTGCCGGGGTCGACGCTGATCTCGGCGAAGAGCAATTTGCCCGGCAACGGGTACAGGCTGCCATCGTCCTGGATCAAGGTGGCCTTGGCCTGGTCCTGACCGACTTGCTTCAAGCTGCCGGCGCGGAAGGCGCGGCGCAGGTCGTTCAGCTCGCGGGTTGACTGGGTCAGGTCGGCGTGAATCGGGTCCAGTTGCTGGATCACCGCCAGCGGCGTCGCCTCGTTCTGGCCCACCAGGGCACCTTCGGTCACCAGCGCCCGGCCGATACGCCCGGAAATCGGCGCGGTGACGGTGGCGTAGCCCAGGTTCAATTTGGCGCGCTCGACCGCGGCTTTATTGGCGGCGACCTCGGCGTTGGTCTGACGCAGGTTGGCGCGCGCGTTGTCGTAGTCCTGGCCGCTGATGGCGTTGCCTTCCACCAACTGGCTGTAGCGCTGCTCCTGCAGGCGTGCCTGAAACGCATTGGCCTGGGCCTTGCTCAGGTTGGCCTGGGCGCTGTCCAGGTCGGCCTTGAATGGCGCCGGGTCGATGCGAAACAGCACGTCGCCCTGTTTCACGTCGTGGCCTTCCTTGAATACCCGTTGCATCACGACGCCGGCCACCCGTGCGCGCACTTCGGCGATACGCGGGGCGGCGATGCGCCCGCTCAGTTCGCTGGTGATCGCCAACGGTTTGGCCTGCAGGGTTTCGATGCGCACCTTGGCCGGTGGCATTTGCGGCGCCTGGGCCGTTGAGTTGTCACACGCACTCAGCGCCAGGGTGAGGGCCAACAGGCAAAACGGCGCAAACAGATTCTTCGACATGCTCTTATCCCAATAGTGACTGGCGCATCCTAAGGTCACCTGCGCCGTGGTGCTGTGAAGCTGTGTAGGTGGTGTGTGAAGAAGTGTAAGGTGCGGCCCACGCTTGGCCGGGGGGCGTATATCCTTGCACGATCCTGCGAAACCGTACTATTTGGAAACACCTTAATGCCCAACATTCTCCTGGTGGAAGACGACGCCGCACTCTCCGAGCTGATTGCCAGCTACCTGGAGCGCAATGGCTACCACGTCAGCGTGCTCTGCCGTGGCGACCATGTGCGGGAACGTGCGCGTCTGAACCCGCCGGACCTGGTGATCCTCGACTTGATGCTGCCGGGCCTCGACGGCCTGCAAGTGTGCCGCCTGCTGCGCGCCGATTCGGCGGGCCTGCCGATCCTGATGTTGACGGCCCGTGACGACAGCCACGACCAGGTGTTGGGCCTGGAGATGGGCGCCGACGACTACGTGACCAAACCCTGCGAGCCCCGTGTGCTGCTCGCCCGTGTGCGCACCTTGCTGCGCCGCAGCAGTTTGTCCGAACCGCAGGTGGCCAGCGACCAGATCCTGATGGGCAACCTGTGCATTGACCTGTCGGAGCGCACCGTGACCTGGCGCGACCAGTCGGTGGAGCTGTCCAGCGGCGAATACAACCTGCTGGTGGTACTGGCCCGGCATGCCGGTGAAGTGCTCAGTCGCGATCAGATCCTGCAACGCCTGCGCGGTATTGAGTTCAACGGCACCGACCGCTCGGTGGACGTGGCCATCTCCAAGCTGCGCCGCAAGTTCGACGACCATGCCGGCGAGGCGCGCAAGATCAAAACCGTATGGGGCAAGGGCTACCTGTTCAGCCGTTCCGAGTGGGAATGCTGAGCCATGTTTCGTGTCCTGCTGCGTCTCTACCTGATCACCATCGTCACCTACAGCGCGGCGATCTACCTGATTCCCAAGCTGGTGATCCTGGTGTTCGAACACCGCTACCTGGACTACAACGTCGAGCAATCCCGCGGCCAGCAGAAGCTGATCGTCAAGCAGTACCTGCGCGCGCCGGTGGAGCGCTGGTCTCAGGTCACCGAGCAACTGGGCCACGATTTCGCGCCGCTCAAGGTGCAATTGCTGCTGCGCCAGGACGCCAGCTATACCCCTGAAGAAGCCAGCCTGCTGGCCCAGGGCAAACCGGTGATTCGCCTGGGCGAGTGGGGGTGGATGGAGGAAGTCAGTTCGCCGATCAACGACCAGTTCGTGGTCAAGTTGACCATTCCGCCGGACCCGTTGGACATGAACCTGCTGTACTGGTCGATGAACGTGCTGGTCGGCGCGGCGTTGCTTGCCTGCCTGCTGTTCTGGCTGCGCCCGCACTGGCGTGACCTGGAGCGCCTGAAATGCACCGCCGCGCAGTTGGGCAAAGGCAACCTGGCCGAGCGCACGCACATTCCACCCAGTTCCAATATCGGTAGCCTGGCCGCGGTGTTCGACACCATGGCCGATGACGTCGAGCATTTGCTCAACCAGCAGCGCGACCTGCTCAATGCCGTCTCCCACGAATTGCGCACGCCGCTGACACGCCTGGATTTCGGCCTGGCCCTGGCCCTGTCCGAAGACTTGCCCGCCGCCAGCCGTGAGCGCCTGCACAGCCTGGTGGCGCATATCCGCGAGTTGGATGAGTTGGTGTTGGAGCTGTTGTCTTACAGCCGCCTGCAAAACCCGGCGCAGTTGCCGGAGCGGGTCGAGGTGGTGCTCGACGAATTTATCGACAGCGTCCTGGGCAGCGTCGACGATGAGCTGGAAAACCCCGAGATCGTCATCGACGTAGTGCTCGACTGCGCCGTGGAGCGCTTCAGCCTCGACCCGCGCCTCACCGCCCGTGCCCTGCAGAACCTGCTGCGCAATGCCACGCGGTATTGCGACACGCGCATCCAGGTGGGGGTCAAGGTGTGCCCCAAGGGCTGTGAGATCTGGGTGGATGACGATGGCATCGGCATTCCGCCCGACCAGCGCGAGCGCATCTTTGAACCGTTCTACCGCCTTGACCGCAGCCGTGACCGCAGTACCGGCGGGTTTGGCCTGGGCTTGGCCATCAGCCGCCGCGCCCTGGAAGCCCAGGGCGGCACGTTGACGGCCCAGGCATCGCCCTTGGGCGGCGCGCGTTTTCGGCTGTGGCTGCCGCACGTCGGCTGATCAGAGCACCTTGACCGCGCGACCGATGGCTTGGATCGGCCCGGTGGGTTTGCCGGTCGGCGAGCCGCGCGGGTCTTCCAGAGTCAGTTCGAACAGTTGGTCAGGCGCCAGCGGCGGCAACTTGTCCAGTGGCACCGACAGGCGTTGCCCAGGCTTGACCAGCCCCAGGGACACCGGCCCTTGCCAGCCATCGCCCTTGGTCCAGAATTGCAGGGCCTTGTCGGCCGGCACGTCCATCACACCCAGTGGAATCAACTGAATCTGTTGATCGTTGCTGGCCTGGATCACCCAGCCCGGTGCCTGGCTCTGCGGGGCCACCAGCACCACCAAAAACGCCGGGTCGGCACTGGGCGGGCGGGTCAGCAGCAGCGCCGCCAGCACCAGCGTGGTCAGCAGGCCAGCGCCGGCCAGGCCGCGCCACAGCGCCAGCAGGTTCCACCAAGGCACCTCGCTGTCGGCCGTGCCTAGATGGCGTTCGATGCGCTGCCACAGATGGGCCGACGGCGGCACCGGTTCGGCCAGGGCGGTCAGTGGTAACAGACGCTGTTCCCAGGCGTCCACCGCTGCACGCAACTCGACGTCGTGCTTGAGGCGTCGTTCGATCTCGGCGCGTTGTTCCGCGGGCAATGTGCCCAACACATATTCGCTGGCCAGTTCGTCCAGTGGGTTGCTCATGCCATGCACTCCCGCAGCGCGGCGAGGCTACGCTTGATCCAGGCCTTGACGGTCCCCAGCGGGGTGCCCAGGCGTGCAGCGATTTCGCTATGGGAATAGCCGTCGACATAGGCATGCAGGATGCACGTGCGACGGGTCGGGTCGAGCTGCTCCAGGCACGTGTGAATCTGCCCGGAGCGTGCGGTGAACTCAAAACTGTCGGTGGGCTCGACACCCTGCTCATGTTCATCGCCCAGCGGCACTTCGCGGGAGTGGTTGCGTACGACATTCAAGGCCAGATGCCGTGTCACGCTGAACACCCAACCGCGTGCCGACCCTCGGCTCGGGTCGAAGCTGCCGGCGCCGCGCCAGATCTTGATAAACGCGTCATGCACCACGTCTTCGGCCTGAGCCTTGTCTCGCAGAATACGCATGGCCACGCCGAGCAAGTGGCTGCTGTCCTGCTCATATAAGCGGCGCAGGGCGCGTGGCTCGCCGCGGGCGCAGGCCAGCAGGCAGGCTTCGTAATCAAACAGGGTGTCAGGCACGTTTTTCCGCCGCCAGTCCAAGAACAATGCCCCGACCCGAAGGCCGGGGCGCTACCGCAGCAGCGTAGCTGATTTCGCTCAGTTGGCTGCCCAGAAAATGTAGTCGGCCTGGTACTTCACCATTGCCTGCTGGCCCTTGTTGGCGGTGCTGCATTGCGTGCCGGGCGCCACACCGCCTTTAAGCGCGACGCGCTGGATATAAGTCACACCGCTCATCGCGCCTTTGCCTTCGGCCGGGTTGGCCTTGACCAGCTGGTACGGCAGGTTACCCGCCCCCGACGGCGCCACGGCCAATTGGGTGCCGGTGATTGTCGAACCGTCCGTGGCTTGCCAGGTGGCGGGCGGGCCGAAGTAGGTGCCGACTTGTTTGCCGCTGCGATCATTGAGCACGGCCTTAGGGCCGACGAAGGCCCACTCGGTCTGACCTGCTGCGTTGGCTTTGTCGCGGCACTCGTAGGTGATTTCACCGACACCGGTGGTTTGCAGCGCGATCTTGTGGCCGTCCGGCACTTTGATGCTGTCGGGCAAATCGGCCTGGGCGAAAGCGGTGGGGACGGCGGCGAGCAGGGCAGTCAGGCAGAGCAGGGCTTTAGCGTTCATGAGGTGCTTCTCCATCAAGTAGAACAGCAGGGTGACTGCAAGAACTACCCAGGAGGATCGCGATTGGATGCAGCGCGGGGAAAAAAAAGATGACCCAAACAAAAAAGATCTAAAGTCAGATCATATTGGTATAAGTCGTTATAAGAAAAATCGCTATCCTGCCGCCAGAAAATTTATAAGGCCGCGGGTAGCTGTAATGGATGTGGGGAATGTTGGTTTCGTAATTGCCGGCCTGATCGTGGGATTTATCGTGGGCATGACCGGTGTGGGCGGGGGCTCGTTGATGACCCCGATCCTGCTGTGGTTCGGCATCAACCCGGCGACCGCCGTGGGCACTGACTTGTTGTATGCGGCCATCACCAAATCCGGTGGCGTGCTGGTGCACAGCAAGAACAAGAACATCGACTGGACCATCACCGGCTGGCTGACCCTGGGCAGCGTACCGGCGGTGCTGCTGACCCTGTGGTTCCTCGCCAGCCTGCACACCGACCCCAGCGCCATGAACGCGGTGATCAAGCAGGCCCTGGGCGTGGTATTGCTGCTCACCGCCCTGGCGATTCTGTTCAAGAAAACCCTGTTGGCGTTCGCCCAGCGCCACGCCGGCGACAGCTACCACATGAACCCGCGCAACCTCAATGCGCTGACCGTGCTCACTGGCGCCATCCTCGGCACCATGGTCGCCCTGACCTCCATCGGCGCCGGCGCCCTCGGCACGGTGGCGTTGTTTATCCTGTATCCGTTCCTGGCCACGCGCCGGTTGGTGGGCACCGAAATCGCCCATGCCGTGCCCCTGACCCTGGTGGCGGGTCTCGGACACGCCGGCATGGGCAACATGGACTGGCACCTCTTGGGCTTTTTGCTGATCGGCTCACTGCCGGGCATCTATGTTGGCAGCCACATGACCGGCAAGATCCCGGACGGCGTGTTGCGTCCGTGCCTGGCGATCATGTTGATGGCCGTCGGCTACAAGCTGGCATTCTAGGCCTTGGCCGGACCATTGCCGATCTGCCACACAAAGGGCGGCTCGGCCGCGTTGATCACCCAATCACCGACGATGCGTGCCTTGTAGATCACGGGGTTGTGCGAGGACACGGTACGCGCGTTACGCCAGTGCCTGTCCAGTGCCTTCCCCTGGCGCACATCCGAGGCGCCCAGGGCATTGAACAGTTGGCTGGTGGCGCGCTGGATCAAGTCCGACACCACCACCTGCGCCGTCGCCGATTCAATCTCGGCCGCCACATTGGCCTCGCGCTCCACGGCGGCGTCCCCGCCAAACCTCGCCACGTAGGCCCGCTGCGCCGGCAGCGTCGCGCGCAAGGCGCTGGCCTCTGCGGCATATACCAGCGCCGCGACTTCGCCCACCACCTGTTGCACCTGTGCATCCTGGCTCACATGGGGCGCATTGCCGTGGCTGTAGATGCGCCGGCGGTTGCGCACCTGATGGGCCACATCGCGCAACGCTGCGCGGCCAATACCGGCCAGGCTGGCCAGCAGCACCAGTTGGTAGAACGCGGTCTGGTATTTGAAACGGTTGGCAAAGTCGATCACGTTGTCCGCCTCCACCCGTGCCTCGGTAAAGCGCGAGGTGCCGCTGCCGGTGGTGCGCTGGCCAAAGCCGTCCCAGTCGTCGCTGTGCTCCACGCCGGGCTGGCGCGCGCGGGTGGCGGCGATCACGTCGCCGCCGGTGTCGCTGCGCTGGGCGTACACGTCGATCCAGTCGGCAAAGATGCTGCCGGTGCTGTAGAACTTTTCACCGTTGAGCCGCCAGTGATCGCCGTCGCGGGTGACCCGGGTGACCACGTCGCCGATGGCCACATTGCCGATTTCGGTCCAGGCACAGCCAACGAGATCGCCCTCGACGAAGCGCTTGAACCACAGGTCGCGGCCGGCGCTCGGCGGTGCATTCAGGCGGTCCTCGGCGAACGCAAAATGCCCGCGCAGCGCCTGTGGCACGTTGGAGTCGGCTTCGGCCAGTTCGATCAGCAGCTCAAACAGTTGCGGCAGGGACGCGCCGCCGCCGCCGTACTCCACCGGCACGCGCACGGCGCCGAAACCCGCTTCCTTCAGCCACTGGATCGGCTCGTGGGGCAGGGTGCGGCTGTGTTCGCGCTGCACCGCGCCGTCGGCGATGCGCTGGAAGATCGGCCGAAAACGTGCGGCCAAGGTGGCGTAATCGACGCCGAGGGACAGCGGGTTGATGACGTGGTGTTCGGTCATGGGCAAGGTTCCTGGGCAGTGGTCAATATCAGGGGCATTGCACAGTCCGTGCCGGGCGCGACGGCCAATGTTTACGGGGTTTCGACCGCGTTTACTGTTGCCCTGGCAACAGCAAACCAACAAACCGGTGCGATCCAGGACAGCTGCAATTACCGCGGGCGCGGTCGGTTTCGGCGGCGCAACCCCCGTGGCACGGGCCTTTGCCAGGGGCTGGCACGCTTGCTGCTCAAGCCTGTTTCACATCCCTGTGAATGAGGTAGCGTTCGATGAGTCAGCAAGCCGTGAAATTTGCCTATTGGGTGCCCAACGTCAGCGGTGGGTTGGTGGTCAGCAAGATCGAGCAACGCACCCACTGGGGCATCGACTACAACCGCAAACTGGCGCAACTGGCCGAAGCGGCCGGCTTCGAGTATGGCCTGACCCAGATCCGCTTCACCGCCGGCTACGGCGCCGAGAACCAGCATGAGTCCGTGGCGTTCAGCCATGCGCTGCTGGCGGCGACCACCACATTGAAAGTGATCGCCGCGATCCTGCCCGGCCCCTGGCAACCGGCGCTGGCCGCCAAGCAACTGGCGACCATCGACCAACTGACCAATGGCCGCATCGCCGTGAACATCGTCAGCGGTTGGTTCAAGGGCGAATTCCAGGCCATCGGCGAACCCTGGTTGGAGCACGATGAGCGCTATCGCCGTTCCGAAGAATTCATCCGCGCCCTCAAAGGCATCTGGAGTCAGGACGACTTCACCTTCAAAGGCGATTTCTACCGCTTCAACAATTACACCCTCAAACCCAAGCCATTGGGCCGACCGGAAGTGTTCCAGGGCGGCAGTTCACGGGCGGCGCGGGACATGGCGGCGCGCGTCTCGGACTGGTACTTCACCAACGGCAATACGCCCGAGGGCATCAAGGCGCAGGTCGACGATATTCGCACCAAGGCGGCGGCGAATCATCACTCGGTCAAAATCGGCGTGAACGCGTTTGTGATCGCCCGCGACACCGAAGAAGAAGCTCGCGCCGTGCTCGCCGACATCATCGACAAGGCCGATCCGCAAGCGGTGAATGCCTTTGGCGATGCGGCGAAGCAGGCGGGCAAAGCCTCGCCGGAAGGCGAGGGCAACTGGGCCAAGTCGAGTTTTGAGGACCTGGTGCAATACAACGATGGCTTCAAGACCAATTTGATCGGCACCCCGCAGCAGATCGCCGAGCGCATCGTCGCGCTCAAGGCTGTGGGGGTCGATCTGGTGCTGGCCGGCTTCCTGCACTTCCAGGAAGAAGTGGAGTACTTCGGCAAGCGTGTGCTGCCCCTGGTACGCGAACTGGAAGCCAAGGCGGCGATCAAGCAGGTGGCCTGAGAGGCTTGAACACGCGGGCGTTTAAACGGCGGGTTGCAGGGTCAACACCTCGTACCCATCCGCCGTCACTGCCACCGTGTGTTCCCACTGCGCCGACAGGCTGTTGTCCGCTGTCACCACCGTCCAACCGTCCTTGAGGCTGCGGGTTTTGGCGCCGCCCTGGTTGAGCATGGGCTCAATGGTAAACACCATGCCTTCGCGCAGTGTGAGCCCGGTGCCTGGGCGACCGAAGTGCAGGATCTGCGGCTCTTCATGCATCTGTTTGCCGATGCCATGGCCGCAGTATTCGCGTACCACGCTGTAGCCATTGGCCTGCGCCAGGCTCTGGATCGCATGGCCGATGTCACCCAGGCGCGCACCCGGCCTGACCTGACGGATGCCGGCCCACATCGCTTCAAACGTCATCTCCACCAGGCGCCTGGCCTTGGGGGCGACGGTGCCGATCATGTACATCTTGCTGGAATCGGCGATGTAGCCGCCTTTTTCCAGGGTGATGTCGATGTTGATGATATCGCCGTCCTTGAGGATGTCTTTGGCGCTGGGCATGCCATGGCACACCACTTCGTTGATCGAGGTGTTGATGCAAAAGGGGTAGTCGTACTGCCCCAGGCTTGCCGGGCGCGCCTTTAACTCATTGCGGATAAACGCTTCGACGGTGGCGTCCAGTTCCAGGGTGGAACGGCCGGCGGCGACAAAGCCGTCGAGCAGGGTGAACACCTGGGCCAGCAGGCGCCCCGACTCGCGCATCACGGCCAGTTGTGCGGCGGTCTTGATCATCAACTGCGCCCCCGGATCAGGTCGGGTTTATCCAGCAGCAGTTTGTTGATCAATTCGTTGTAAGGCAGGCTGGGATTGAGTTCGGCGAGCAAGCCGATCTTGATCCAGAACTCGGCCTGGGCGTTGATCGAGCGGTCCATCGCGGCGCTCGCCACGCGCAGTTGTTCGTGCAGTGTGTCGGTGATCTTGACGATGCCCATGGGTTTCACTATTTAGACTTTGATATACAGAGCGTATACGTTTCGTATGCTCTGGGTAAACCCTTGCCGGCTAAATGGTGCTTGGCCATTGACTGGTCTGGCAGTCGCCGGTTAATTTCGTGACATGACATTTCAAGCCTTTCGTAGCCAGCCAAGCATTATTACCGCCATTCCTCATTTGGCGGGATAGCGCATGGCTGTACCCAAACCCGCCCTAGAGGCGGGTTTTGTTTTTCCGTCTCCAGGGCCGCCCACAAAGCCAGGAGACACCCATGACCCCCCGAACAGCCCCGCAGTTGCGCGACACGGCACTGCTTGAGCATTACGTCAAAAAGATCCTCGCCGCGCCGGTTTACGACCTGGCGGTGCGTACGCCATTGCAGGTGGCACCGGCATTGTCGGCGTTGCTCGGCAACACGCTGCTGCTCAAGCGCGAAGACCTGCAACCGACGTTTTCTTTCAAGATTCGTGGCGCCTACAACAAGCTGGTGCAGCTCAGCGATGAACAAAAGGCGCGCGGCGTGGTGACCGCCTCGGCCGGTAATCACGCCCAGGGCGTGGCGCTGGCGGCGCGGGAGCTGGGGATTCAGGCGCGCATCGTCATGCCCTGCAGCACGCCGGAACTGAAAGTCTCTGGCGTACGTTCCAGAGGCGCAGAAGCAGTGCTGCATGGCCAGAGCTTCCCCTTCGCCCTGGCCCATGCGCTGAGACTGGCCGAAACGTCCGGCTGCACATTCGTTTCGCCCTTCGACGACCCTGACGTGATCGCCGGTCAAGGCACAGTCGCTATGGAGATCCTGCGTCAGCAGCAGGGCGCGCTCGACGCGATTTTCGTACCGGTGGGCGGCGGTGGCCTGATCGCCGGGATCGCCGCCTATGTGAAGTACCTGCGGCCCGAGGTGCGCGTCATCGGCGTCGAGCCTGAAGGCTCCAGTTGCCTGTTGGCCGCGTTACGTGCCGGTGAGCGGGTGGTACTGCCCAGTGTCGATGGCTTCGCCGATGGCACGGCGGTCGCGCAGGTCGGCGCGTACGGCTTTGAGGTCTGCCGGGACTGGGTGGATGAAGTCATCACCGTGACTAACGATGAACTGTGCAGCGCGATCAAGCTGATCTATGACGATACCCGCTCGATCACCGAGCCTTCCGGTGCCTTGGCGGTCGCTGGGGTTCGCCGGTACGTGGCCGAGCGAGGTGTGCAGGGGCAGACGTTGGTGGCCGTTAACTCAGGGGCGAACATTAACTTTGATAGTTTGCGACATGTTGCAGAAAGAGTGGCGGCCCGTGCCATCGTTTAATACAAAGTGCAGGGTTAAACGTTTAATCGAAGTGGTTCGACGATTATTTAAACAATGCCGAAAAGTTCACATTTCATCTTCATAAAACACCGCAGTGCTTATGAGGAAAGGTTACAACACAGGCGGATTTTGCCGAGTACGCTTGGTATTTGAAGGCGTCTTCCAAGGCCGGAGCGCGTCTGCATATACATAACAATCTGTTGGCAGTCTCAAAAAAGGAGAGGTTGACCATGCTTTCGGAACTCGAGCTACGCAGCATTATTGAAGGAAGTTTCCTGCCTAAACGGTGTGAGTGCACCAAAGCCGAAGATGCTTCGCTGACGATCAAGGTCTACGACGACCGCGACCGTGACCGGGTGCATTTGGAAGTCAAAGGTATCAATGCGGACAAGCTCGACAGCAGTCGAGCCATTTGCAATCTGATTGCGGGGTTGCGTGAAGACCTCAAACACAGCCAGACCCCCGTCTTTCAACGCGCGGGCGCCAGGGCCCATTACTAGGCCTGACGCTGAGTCACCGACGACCGGTGGGCCTGGATAAAAGCCAGGCCCAGTACGGTTTCCGTGGTCACGGCCAAAAAGATGCCCGGTCCGGCATTGCCATTGATCCACTCAATCACGCCCAGCACGGCCAGCACCAGGCAACCGGTGATAAACCCGAGGGTCATGGCGCGACGTGTATCCGAGGGTGGCGCCTGACGTGCGCGGTAAAACATGATGCCGATGGCCAGGAACAACGCGGCGTTGCGTCGGCAGAGCAGCCCGGTGGCGTCGGTAGAGTCAATGCGCCACATATCCAGCAGCAGTTGAGGATGCAGTCCCCAGACCAGCGCGAGGGCGAAGCAGAGCAGGGCGGTTGCAGTGGCGAGGGTGCGAAAACTCAACGGCATGGCGATTCCTTTCGGCCTTGGGGCAAGCCCACAAGAAAGGGCGAGCCCGCGAGAATACGCCTATCTGCGCGGGCCTGCTGCCTGGCCTTCAGGGCTCAATTCTGCAAAGTGCAGGCGTCCGACAACTTGCGATAGCCCACGTCTTCGATTTTTCCGGCCTTGTCCACGAACTTGATCTCGGCATCGATGACCTTACAGTCAGTTGTCGGTGTTTCGTTCATGGCGATCACGTGCTTGATCTGTAACGGCATGCCGTACTCGTAAGGCACGGGCTTTTGGTCGTCGGCCTGAGCCAGGCCCGCGACCGCTGCCAGCGCCAGTACGCCGGCAGACATTAACGTACGCAGTGTCATGAAGGTGCTCCGCAAGTGGGTTCGATTTCACTCTCGACCCGCGGGATTAACCATCGATTAATCGCGCCCTTGCTGACAAAACCTTCATGAACCGTGGGTTTCAGCCCACCTGCTGACGATACGGCAGGTCGGGGCCGGTTTTGGTGCAGGTCAACGCGGCGGCACGAATCGCGAAGCCCAGCATCGCGTCGATTTGATCGCGGCTGAGCTGTTGCACGCCTGCCACGGAGTCCAACTGCTGTTCGGTCAGCCAGGCAATCAGCGCCGCCTGGAAGGTATCGCCGGCGCCCACCGTGTCGGCCATGACCACTTTGACTGCCGGTTGCGACCAGGTGCCGTGCCTGCGACTGAAGACACTGGCGCCGTCGCCGCCCCGGGTGAGGAACACCAGTTGGCAGCGGTGTTGCAGCCAGCCTTGCACCACGCTTTCCGGCGATTGGCCAGGGTAGAGCAGGTGCAGGTCTTCGTCGCTGACCTTGATCAGGTCGGCATGCTCGGCCAGCTCGGCGACGCGCTCGCGCCACAACTGGATGTCCGGTTGCGGGTTGAGCCGTACGTTGGGGTCGAGGCTGATCAGGCGCTTGCCGCTTTCGCGTTGCACCAGTGCCAGCAAGGTGTCGCCGATCGGCTGCACCACCAGCGAGAACGAGCCGACATGCAGACCGCGCACCTCATCGCCCAGCACCGGCAAGTGCGACACCTGCAGTTGGCGGTCGGCGCAGCCTTCACCGCGGAAGCTGTATTGCGGCGAGCCATTGGCGCCCACGGCGACCATCGCCAGGGTGGTCGGCGCGTCGAACTCGACTAAAAACTGTTCGCTCACGCTTTCATCCTTGAGCACCTGCAACAAGCGACGACCCAGGAAATCGGTGGACAACCCGCCGAACAACCCGGCCTCGATCCCCAGGCGGCGCAAGCCCACCGCTACGTTGAACGGCGAGCCGCCGGCAATCGATTTGTAGTTGACCTTGGACGCCAGCCCGCTGGCGTCCTCCTCGCTGAAAAAATCAAACAGCGCTTCACCACACACCAGATACATAGTCGTTCGCTCTTAAAGGGTTGCCACGTGCTGTTGATAGCGTTCGTAAGCCTGTTGATAGGCGACCACATTGGCCGCCACCGGCAGGGTACGGCTGTTCGGGTCGACGCTGACGCATTTGTCGCACAGGCTGGCCAGGGATTCGCCGGACTGGCTCCACGCCGCCTGAATCGCCGCGCCCAGGGCCGCGGCTTCGCTTTGTTCGGTACAGACCACCTCGGTGTTCATGATGTCGGCCACCATCTGGCGCCACACCGGGCTTTTCGAGCCACCGCCGATCAAGCGGATGCTCTGGCTTTGCAGACCGCCCTGGCGCAGCAGGTCCAGGCCGTAACGCAGGCCGAAGGTGGTGCCCTCGACCACCGCGCGGCACAGGTTGGCGCGGGTCAGGTTGGTCATGGTCAGGCCGTGCACGCTGCCGGTGGCGTGGGGCAGGGCGGGCACGCGCTCGCCGTTGAGAAACGGCAGCATGCTCACGCCGTCGGCCCCAATCGGCGCGCGCTCGACCAGAGCGTTGAAGCGGTCCAGGTCCAGTTCGAACAACTCGCGGATCACCCCGGTGGCGTTGGTCAGGTTCATGGTGCAGATCAAGGGCAACCAGCCGCCGCTGGATGAACAGAACGTCGCCACCGAGGCTTGATGGCTCACCGTGGCCTGGTCGGAAAAGGCATACACAGTGCCCGATGAGCCCAGGCTCATGGTGATCACGCCGGGGGCGATGTTGCCGGTGCCGATGGCGCCCATCATATTGTCGCCGCCGCCGCTGGCGATGATGGCACGGGGGTTGATGCCCAGGCGTTCGGCGATGGCCGGCAGGATCGTGCCCACGGCCTGGTTGGCTTCGATCAGGGTTGGCAGGGCTTTTTCCAGGCGGCCGCTGGGGTCGATGTGCTGCAGCAACGCCACATCCCATTCACGGCTGCGCACGTTGAAATAACCGGTGCCCGACGCATCGCCGTATTCGGCGACGGCGCGGCCGGTGAGCCAGTAGTTGAGGTAGTCGTGGGGCAGCAGGACATGGGCGATGCGCGCGAACACATCCGGGTGTTGCTCGCGGGTCCACAGCAGTTTGGACACGGTGTAGCCCGGCGCGATGGCGACGCCGAGGCGCTCCAGGGAGCCGCGTTCACCGCCCAAATGCTGCAGCAGTCGGTCGTTTTCTTCAGCGGTTTCGGTGTCGCACCACAGCTTGGCCGGGCGCAGCACCTGGCCGTGCTCGTCGAGCAGGACCAGGCCGTGTTGTTGGCCGGACACGCCAATGCCGAGGATCGCCTGGCCATCCACGCCGGCCTGCTGCAGGGCGCGATGGGTGGCTTCGGTGAAGGCGTCGAGCCATTCCTGGGTGTGTTGCTCACGGCGACCATTGGCGCCGCTGATCAGCGTGTGGGCCGCCGCACCCAGGCCCAGGACCTTGCCGCTGGCTGCGTCGAGGACGATCGCCTTGGTGCCCTGGGTGCCGCAGTCGATGCCGAGGAACAGGTTTTGCTGGGTCATGAGGGTGTGCTCAGCAGTGTTGTTATTTGGGATGGGTAACGCGCTTCATTGTGGCAGGGCGGATTGGTCTGGGGGCTGCTTGGCAGCCCCGGCGCGGGGCAAGCCCGCTCACCACGGCAAGCCCGCTCGCCAAAACAATTAAGGTCCCACAGGGTTAAGTCGGTTTCTTCAGCACATTTTGCAGGGTTTGTGTGACGCCGTTGTCGCGCAGGCTTGCGTAGCACCGCTCGAACGCTGCCACAAACTCAGGTGAGTTGGGAATAGCCGTGCCGAAAATCTCTTCCACTCCCAGCAACCGCTGGCTGATCAGGGCATCGTCACGCACCAGATCCTGGCAGAACGGCGCGCGCGGGTCCGGGATGGTGTAGCTCACCCCATTCTCATCCATGCCCTTCAAATACAAGGCCCAGGCCGCGACCACCAGCGCCGCGCGCTCGGTCTCGCGTCCGTCGGCAATCAGGCGATTGATCGTTGGCACGGTGAACTTGGGAAACTTCGACGAGCCGTCCGAACACACGCGCTCCAACTGATCGGCAATCGCCTGGTTGGAAAAGCGCTCCACCAGGGTCTGTTTGTACTCGGTCAGGTCGATCCCCGGCACCGGCGCCAGGTTCGGCGTGACGTCCAGGTCCATGTAGGCGCGCATGTACGCGACGAACAGCGGGTCGTTCATGGTCTCGTGGACAAACCGGTAGCCCTTGAGAAACCCCAGGTACGTCATGGCCAGGTGGCTGCCGTTGAGCAGGCCGATCTTCATTTCTTCGTAGGGCGTCACGTCATCGGTGAACTGCACGCCGACCTTTTCCCAGGCCGGGCGGCCGTTGACGAATGTGTCTTCCAGCACCCACTGCACGAAGGGTTCGCACACCACCGGCCAGGCGTCGTCGATGCCGTGTTCATCGTGCAGTTGCAGGCGGTGGGCGGTGCTGGTCATGGGCGTGATGCGGTCGACCATGGCGTTCGGGAAGCTCACGTTGGCCGCTATCCAGTCATGCAGTTCGGCATTGTGCAGCGCGGCGAACGCCAGCAGCGCTTTACGCGTGACGGCGCCGTTGTGCGGCAGGTTATCGCAGGACATCACGGTAAACGCCGGAACTCCGGCCGCGCGGCGCCGGGTGAGGGCGGCGCAGAGAAAACCGAACACGGTTTTCGGCGCGCTCGGGTGCGCCAGGTCGTGCTGAATCTGCGGCAGATGGGCCATGAACTCGCCGTTGCTGTCGTCTATGCAGTAGCCGCCCTCGGTGATGGTCAATGAGACGATGCGAATGGCCGGGCTGGCCAGTTTGTCGATCAGCGCCTGGGCGTCGTCTTCGGCCAGCAGCATGTCGCTGATGGCGCCGATTACGCGTACTTCGGTGTCGTCGGTGTCGCCCAGTTCATACAGGGTGAACAGATAGTCCTGGCCGGCGAGGTCATCGCGGGCTTTGCGGTCTTCGCTGCGCAAGCCTACGCCGCAGATGCTCCAGTCCAGGCCTTCGCCGGTGTTCATCAAGGCATCGGTGTAGTACGCCTGATGGGCGCGATGGAAACCGCCGACACCGATGTGGGCAATGCCTTGGGAGGTGCTGCCAATGGCGTAGGTCGGCAGTTTTACGTTGGGTGCCAACTGGGTCAGGTTCTGTTTATTCAGCTTCATAACGTCGTACTCGCGAAATCAGGCGGCAGCGCGCAGTGGGCGGGCCACGGCCACGCCATCGGTGTCGAACAGATGGCAGTGCGCCGGGTCCAGGTGCAGGTGCAGCGTTTCGCCGTATTGGCTGGCCATGTCGCCACGGATGCGCATTGTCAGCGGCTCGCCGTTGGCGGTGTTGACGTGGCAGAAGGTGTCACTGCCCAGGCGCTCGCCGACGTCGGCGGTGACGGTCAGGGTGGTCTGGCCGGGGGTGGCGATTTCCAGGTGTTCGGGGCGGATACCCAGGGTCACGGCGCTGCCCACGCTCAAGGTCGGGCCGCTTAATGGCAGGCTGACAGAGGTGCCGGCGTCCAGTTCCACGTCGCAGTGTTGCGCGTCAATCCGTGTGACCTTGCCCTTGAGGAAGCCCATTTTCGGCGTCCCCAGAAACCCCGCCACAAACAGGTTGGCCGGCTGGTGATACAGCTCCAGCGGCGAGCCGACCTGCTCGATGCGGCCGCTGTTGAGCACCACCACCTTGTCGGCCAGGGTCATGGCTTCGACCTGGTCGTGGGTCACGTAAATCATGGTTGCCTGCAGTTCCTTGTGCAGGCGCGCCAGCTCCAGTCGCATCTGCACGCGCAGCGCGGCGTCGAGGTTGGACAACGGTTCGTCGAACAGGAAGATTTTCGGGTTGCGCACAATCGCGCGGCCGATCGCCACGCGCTGGCGCTGGCCCCCTGAGAGCTGCTTGGGCTTGCGCTCCAGCAGCGGGCCCAGCTCGAGGATGCGCGCCGCTTCGCTGACTTTACTGTCCACCAGCTTTTTGTCGACGCCCGCCAGGTCCAGGGCAAACGACATGTTTTTGCGCACGCTCATGTGCGGGTACAACGCGTAAGTCTGGAACACCATCGCCAGGTCGCGCTTGGCCGGGGTGACTTCGGTGATGTCGCGACCATCGAGTTCGATGCTGCCGTCGCTGACTTCTTCAAGCCCGGCGATCAGGCGCAGCAGGGTGGACTTACCGCAGCCCGACGGGCCGACGAAGACCACGAATTCTTTGTCGTTCACTTCCAGGTCGATGCCTTTGATGATCGAGAAACCTTCGAAGCCTTTTTGCAGATTCTTGATTTTCAGGTTGGCCATGGTGGGCCTCCACGTCTGAATTTTTATGAGAGACCGTTACTTCACGGCACCGAAGGACAAACCGCGCACCAGCTGTTTCTGGCTGATCCAGCCAAAGATCAGGATCGGCGCGCAGGCCAGGGTCGACACGGCGGACAATTTGGCCCAAAACAAGCCTTCGGGGCTGGAGTAGGAGGCGATCAGCGCGGTCAGCGGTGCGGCGGCGGACGAGGTCAGGTTCAACGACCAGAAGGCCTCGTTCCAGCACAGGATCAGCGACAGCAACACGGTCGATGCCAGGCCGCCCTTGGCGATCGGCAGCAGCACCCGGACCATTTCCTGCCACAGGGTGGCGCCGTCCAGGCGGGCGGCTTCGAGGATGTCCTTGGGGATGTCTTTGAAGTAGGTGTACACCATCCACACCACGATCGGCAGGTTGATCAGGGTGTAGATGATGATCAGCGCAATGCGCGTGTCCAACAGGCCAAAGCTCTTGGCCAGCAGGTAGATCGGCATCAATACGCCCACCGGCGGCAGCATCTTGGTGGACAACATCCACAGCAGCGTGCCCTTGGTCCGCTGCGTTTCGTAGAACGCCATGGAGTAGGCGGCCGGCACCGAGATCAGCAGGCACAGCGCGGTGGCGCTGAACGAGATCAGCACCGAGTTCCACGCATAGCTGAAGTAGTTGCTGCGCTCGTTGATGTGCAGGTAATTCTCCAGCGTCGGCGTGAAGATGAACTGCGGCGGCGTGGCGAACGCGTCGATTTCGGTCTTGAAGCTGGTCAGCACCATCCAGAAGATCGGGAAGAAAATCAGGATCGCGATGGCCCAGGCCAACGTGCCCAGCAGCAGGCTTTGCAGGCGACGGGATTGTTGAAGCGTCATGGCGCGGCCCTCAAGGCTTGTCAGTCAGGTTTTTGCCGATCATCCGCACCAGGATGATCGCCGCGATATTGGCGATGACCACGGCTATCAAGCCGCCGGCCGAGGCCATGCCCACGTCGAACTGCACCAGCGCCTGGTTGTAGATCAGGTAGGCGAGGTTGGTCGAGGCGTAGCCGGGGCCGCCGTTGGTGGTAGTGAAGATTTCGGCGAACACCGAGAGCAGGAAGATCGTTTCGATCATCACCACCACGGCAATCGGGCGGGCCAGGTGGGGCAGGGTCAGGTGCCAGAAAATCGCGATGGCACCGGCGCCGTCCAGGCGCGCGGCTTCCTTTTGTTCCTGGTCGAGGGACTGCATGGCCGTCATCAGCAGCAGGATCGCAAAGGGCAGCCATTGCCACGACACAATGATAATGATCGACAGCAACGGGTAATGTGCCAGCCAGTCCACGGGTTCGGCGCCGAACAGCTTCCACACGGCGGCGAGCACCCCGGACACCGGGTGGAAAATCAGGTTCTTCCAGATCAACGCACCCACGGTGGGCATGATGAAAAACGGCGAAATCAACAACACCCGCACCACGCCGCGCCCGAAGAACTCACTGGCCTCCAGCAAGGCGCTGATCAACACGCCGAACACCACGCTGATCAGCAGCACGCTGCCCACCAGCAGCAAGGTATTGGTGGCGCCGGGCAGGAAGCCCGAATCGGTGATGAAGTAGGTGAAGTTCTCCAGCCCCACGAATTGGTTTTCACCGGGGTAGAGCAGGTTGTAGCGGATCAGCGAAAAGTACAGGGTCATGCCCAGCGGCACGATCATCCACAACAGCAGCATGGCGACCGAGGGCGTGACGAGGAACCAGCCGGGGTTGGCCAGGCGGCTTTTGCGCGTTGTATTCATGGTGATAGACCAGTCAAGTGCATGCAAAGCGAGAGTCGAAGCGCAGTCAGTGCGGGAGGGGGCTTGCCCCTCCCGCATTGGACTGGGGGGAGGTCCGGGTTACTTGGGGTAACCGGCCCGCTTCATTTCGCGCTCGGTGGTGGTCTGCGCAGCACTTAAGGCTTGATCGACCGTCTGCTGACCGGTCAGCGCTCCAGCGAAGAACTTGCCGACCTGGGTACCAATCGCCTGGAATTCAGGAATGGTCACCAACTGGATACCGATGTACGGCACGGGCTGGAGCGTCGGCTTGGTCGGGTCCGCGACTTTCAGCGATTCCAGGGTCACCTTGGCGAATGGCGCGGCTTTCATGTATTCGTCGCTGTAGGTCGAGGTGCGCGTGCCCGGCGGTACGTTGGCGATGCCGTCGGTCTTGGCGACCAGTGCGCCGTATTCCTTGGAGGTCGCCCAGGTGGTGAACACCTTGGCGGCGTCCTTGGCTTTGGAGCTGGCTGGAATCGCCAGGCTCCAGGAGTACAGCCACGAGGTGCCTTTGTCGGTCTTCTCGTGCGGGGCAAATGTGAAGCCGACGTGGTCTGCCACTTTGCTTTGGGTCTTGTCGGTCACGAATGAACCGGCGACGCTGGCATCCACCCAGATCGCGCACTTGCCGCTGTTGAATAGCGCCAGGTTTTCGTTGAAACCGTTGCTGGACGCGCCCGGCGGGCCGGATTTTTTCATGTTGTCGACGTAGAAGTTCAGCGCGTCTTTCCACTCGGGGCCGTTGAATTGCGGCTGCCATTTCTCATCGAACCAGCGCGCCCCGTAACCGTTGGCCAGGGTGGTGATCAGCGCCATGTTTTCACCCCAACCGGCTTTGCCGCGCAGGCACAGGCCGTACTGCTCTTTGGTTTTGTCGGTGAGTTTGGCGGCGAATTCGCCGATCTGGCTCCAGGTCGGGTGCTCGGGCATGCTCAGCCCGGCGTTCTTGAACAAGTCGGTGCGGTAGTAGGTGATCGAACTTTCGGCGTAGAACGGCAGGGCGTACAGCGAGCCTTTGACCGACAGGCCATCGCGCACGGAAGGAAATACATCATCGAGGTCGTAGGATGCCGGCAAGTCTTTCATCGGCTCCAGCCAACCCTTCGCGCCCCAGAGTGCGGCTTCGTACATGCCGATGGTCAACACGTCGAACTGTCCGCCCTGGGTGGCGATGTCGGTGGTCAGGCGTTGGCGCAGCACGTTTTCTTCGAGCACCACCCAGTTCAGCTTGATCTCCGGGTGCTCGGCCTCGAAGGTTTTCGAGAGCTTTTGCATGCGGATCATGTCGCTGTTATTGACGGTGGCAATCGTCAGGGTTTGCGCGCCAAGGCTGACGGCGCTGAGGGTCATGCAGGCCGTCATGCAGGAACAGGCAAGCAGCGTTTTTGCTGTGAACTTCATCGCGCACTCCATTTCCGCGCCCAGAGGGCTACAGAAGGACAGTTATTGTTGTTGTGTCTTCCTACAGGGAGTCAGGAAGAGTGTGCGTTGATTACAGCCTTCTAAAGGCGCGCTGACAAATCCTTGGGAACACGCTCACTGATACTTTTTTGCACTCGTTGACTGCCTGACCTGATCGTTCCCACGCTCTGCGTGGGAATGCATACCGTGACGCTCTGCGTCACCAGGGACGCGGAGCGTCCCAAGCGGCGTTACCACGCGGAGCGCGGGAACGATCAGTGCTGTGCTTAACCCTCGATTTCAGCCAGTAACCGCTCAGCCAACAACCGAGACATCTCGATCAACTGCGCAATACCCAACGCGCCTTCTCGCCGCGAGCCGTCTAGCTCAAAGGCGAAATCGCAGGCGAGCGCGTGGGCAGATGCGAGTGATTCGCTGAGGTTGACCAGCAAGTCCTGGGTGCAGATGTCGTCTTTCACGGTGAACAGCACGCTGGGGGCTGACTCGATCGGGGGATTTGGGGTGGGTTTATTCATGGTGAAGTTCCTGATTTAAGTGGAACTACCACTGACCGCCGCGACGCGATCGGGTGGTAGCTGTACGCAGGTTCGCGGACCGGAATCAGGAAACCGGCATACCCGAAGGTATCCCGCGCACAGCCACCATAAGGCCGCACAGTAGACGATAAAAAAACGTCAACTGAAAGCGGAAATGGCACTTTGCGTCTGATTAAACCGGGCCGCGACGCCCGACCGCTGCGTGTGCAGCGGTGTAGGGAGACTAGAGATTGAATGTCCTAGGGACAACCTCAAAACCTTGTCGGACGTTTCCGTTTTTCCCAATACCTAGCCGAACGGTCAGTTGCCGGTTTTTCCATCAGTCAGCAACCTCTTCCTGCGCGCCACAGCGGCGCGATCCTCTTTGCACGATTCAACACCACGACGGTGTTTTATCCCCTGCGCGCCTAAAAAAGGAAGCGACATGAAGGACGCTGATACCCAAATCCAACAATCAACTCGCCCAATCAACGCCACCCTCGACTTCTGCCTGGAGCGCCACAGGTGAGGCGCTACAACATCATGACGGGCGCGAAGACCACCGCAGGCGGCGAAGTGATCAGCGGCATGGAGCGAACCAGTTTCAACGGCCAAATGATCGCCAGGGAGGGCGACCGGGTTGCGTGTCCGGCATGCGGCACTGAAGGCGTCATTGAGCTTGCCGGCCCTCGCCTGTGCGAATCATGGGGCGGCAAACAAGCGGCGCTGGAGGGTGATCTCTGCAGGTGTAAATGCGTTCCACCGCCGGAGCTGATCGCCAATCAGCGCTTTAAGTGTCAGGAATTCGGCACACAACCCCAGCGCGACACCTCCATTTGGACAGGGCCGAGCCCACGCACCCCTCCTGTTTCGAGCTTCTCTGCGCCCGGCGCGATGAGTCGTGCCGCTGACGCGTGCGTGTTCGCCAAGTCGTGCGTTTCGGTGCCGGTCGGTTCCACGGCTGCGGGAACGAGCCCTGAACACGCCAGAAATTTTGGCACCACGGCCGTCATGGCTTCGACCGGTACGGCGGGCGTTGTCGGGAGGATCGCAGGAACGCTCGGCAGCGACCTGGGTGCCTGGGCCGTACGCGGCGGGCTGGCAGGCGCCAGTGCAGCACTCAATGTCATGCTGCTGGCTTTCTGGCCACGGGATATCGGTGATTCAACGTTATATACCCCGGAACAACTGGCAGGAATGCGCTCGGCCAGTACACGGGTCCGGTTTCAGTTTCGCCAGGATGAGTCAGGTGAGCTGCGTGTTTACGGCATACATACCAAGGCTGACAGTGGCGCTGATCGTGTACCCGTTGCGCAAGCTAGATGGAATACGGACAAAAGCGCGATGGTGGCCGTGCTGGATGGCATCAGCATTACCTGGACGCCAAATAAAGGGCCGGTTGTCAATGCGCCGAGTCCGTATCCAGGCACATGGGAGCGCCTGGATAATTTGTTCGTGCATCCGGTTGCCGTGGGGCAGGATTCGGCAATCAGTCACTACCCTGGGCGCGAAGCTGAGGATGTTACCTGGCAGGATACGATCATTTCGTTTCCGGCTGATTCGGGTTTGCCGCCGTTGTATTTGGTGTTTGCCAAGTCGGCGGTCAGGCCGTTGGAGGTTGATATTTATGGTGCGTTCAGTGGACGGCCTAGAGAAGGAATGCACTTGGATCACATGCCTTCCCAAGCAGCGTTAGAGCGTTACTTGGTGAAAAATTTCCTACATCTTGGAGAGGCTGAACGAAAACATGCAATGAAAAACGCCGCAAGCATCGCGATACCGTCTCGGGTTCACCAAAAATACAGTGAGACCTTCGGAGGCAGAAACACAAAATTCAAACAACAGGTGGATGCTGCTGATTTACGAGGTGCGGTAGATCGGAATTTTTATGCAATAAAGCCCTACATGCTTGAAGAAGGGTTTAAAGAAGCGGACCTTGAAGATGCGCGGACCAAAATGCATAAAATCAATAAAGAAATGGGGTGGTATTGATGGACGCGCCAACGATTAAATTGTGGGTGGAGAGTTTAGAGCTTGGTTTCACCGAACTTGTAGCCGATGGAAAGATACCCGACCAACCGCTGGTGAAGTCGTTTGAGGACAGCGATTGGCCAACCATGCATCCAGTAGATGGCGTGGAGTTGCTCTTCAGTGACACGACCAAGTCCCTGAAACAGATCCTGATCACATTCATCCCGACGGTCGGCCAACCGGTTTACACCGGAGGGTTACCCACTCCATTTTCACTGATGATGAATCAGCAAGGTGTGCGTAGCGCTCTGGGAGAACCTATGGAGTCGAGAGGTCGCGCCAGGCTTCCGGGTGGGCTGGGAATAAGAGGGGGATGGGACGCATATAGGCTGCCCAGCGAATTGCATCCGAGTGCAAAAATTATAATTAGCTATCTTGAAAGTTTTGCTGTGAACAATATCAGTTTCTCGTTGATCAATTAAGAGGGTCTTGCCCCAGCCATAGAGCAGTCGAACGGCCAGCATGATCGCCAGTGGTAACACTGGCGTATCGCTTGCCTGTGCTGTTCCTACTTGATCAATGAGAGCTTAGCTTCCAGTGACTCATTGACGCCGTTGTTGGATACCCCTGAAAACGAAGAGTGGGTTCAGTTTCCGGCTGAGGGCGTGGAATTCTGATTTGCCAAAGAAAATAAGATATTTGAGAAGGTTTTATTAGCGCTTATTAAAAGCGGCGCGAGAGATTCCGTTTACAAAGGCAGTTTGCCGCCCCCGTTCGTTTTCCCGATGAATCAGTTCAGCGTTGTTGTCTGACGGAGAATAAGCCAGTGAGTTTAATTTATTTCAAGCCAGATTCTGCTCAGTCAACCGCTGCACCGCCAACCGCCGATAGTGGGACGGCGTCATGCCCTTAAGCTGCTGAAAGCGCCGATTGAAGTTGGAGATATTGTTGAACCCCGATTCAAAACACACATCCGTGACCGCTTTATCGCCATCGGCCAGCAATTCGCAGGACTTGCTGATGCGCAGTCGATTGACGAATTCGATAAACGTGCGCCCGGTGGCCTGTTTGAATACCCGTGAAAAGTACGTCGGTTTCATGCCCAGGTAGTCCGCCACTTCCTCCAGCGGCAACTCGCGTGCGTAATGGGCAAAGATGTAATCGACGGCGCGGTTGGTGCGGTCGATGCTGTGTTCGTCAGCCAGCTGTGGCGTGGTCGCGCCGGACAGCAGTTGGTAGTCCTCACAGGCGCTCAGCACGTCAAGGAGGATGAAAAAATGCCCCAGGCGCGCCATGCCCTGGGCGTCTTCGATGCGCTGCATCAGGGCCATGGCCTGGGCGATGGTTTTTTTGCAGCGGAATTCAATCCCGTACTGCGCGCGTTCCAGCAGCGGCGTCAGGGTCTTGAGCTCGGTAAAGATCTGACTGCCGCCGTCAAGCAAGTCCTCGGTGAAATTGACCAGCATGTCGCGCTTGGGCACCACCTCGTCTTCTTCGACCTGGCTGATCCAGTTGTGGGGCAGGTTGGGGCCGGTGAGGAACAGACTTTCCGGGTAGAAGTTACCGATGTAGTCGCCGATAAACACCTTGCCGGAGCTGGCGACGATCAGGTGCAGCTCGTATTCCTTGTGGAAATGCCAGCGCACCAGCGGGCAGGGGAAGCCGTGCTGGCGATAGATGATTGACAGACCGTTGTGATCGTCCATCAGCTCGTAGGAAGGGTCTTTGATTCGCGTTGCTCGGGTCATGCTGCCGTCGCTTTATTGTGGTTGCTGCGTAGGATAATGCCCCCTCGCGCGCGCCCTCGCCAGCGTCGGCGTTTACACGAGGCGGTTTTTGGCCTCGATCCATTGGGACATGTATTGGGTACTTTTATGCGCGTGATGGCGCAGCATGCTGCCGGTGAAGTTTGTGCGGCGATGGGCGGCGAGTTGGTGTCGGCAGCGTTCCAGGCAGGCCACCAGTGCAGGGCCGTGGATCGCTTGGTCATAACGACGGGCAAGCAACTGACGGCCATGTGCCTGGGCCTGGTGCCAACGCTCGCGGTCCTGGTAAAGGGCGACGGCCGCGGCCGCCAGGGCTGGTGCGCTCTGTTCGATCAGGCCGGGCCATGGTTGTTCATCGCCCATGGCTTCGGCGCCAATCGGTGTGGTGACGTTCGGTGTGCCGCACAACATCGCATCGGCCAGTTTGCCCTTGATACCGGCACCGAAGCGCAGCGGCGCCAGGCAGATACGCGCGGCGGTCATCACTTGCAGGGCGTCTTCGGCCCAGTTCATGACATGAAAACCTTGGGCGGGGTTGTGCAGCGCGGTGGCTTTGGGCGGTGTGTAGGCACCGTAGATATGCAACTGCGCCCCCGGCAGTTGCTGGCGAATCAGCGGCCACAGGCTGTTTTTCATCCATAACACCGCGTCCCAGTTCGGCGCGTGGCGGAAATTGCCGATGCTCAGAAAATGCGCACGGTCTTCGAAGGGCGCGAAAGCACCGCTCGGCGGCGCCATCATCAGTGGACACCAGTGGAGCAGGGCGGCCGGCACCTTGAACTGTTCGGTGAGCAGGCGAATTTCCACGTCGGAAATCATCAGACTGATGTCACAGCGGTAAATCGCGGCGATCTCGCGCTTGGCCAGGTCGGTGTCGGCCATCAGCTGGAATTCCTCCGGCAGGGCGGGCGTGAACAGCGCGCTGAAGTCGTTGCTGTCAGGGTGTGCCTTGAGGTGGTCCTTGAGACGCTGGTGACGGGCGTCGCGCAGGCTTTGCAGGTCGGAAGTTTCCAGGACCCGCAGGGCATCCGGACAACACTTTTCCACGCGCCAGCCAAATTGTTCTTCCATCATGAAACGGTCGAACAGCACGATATCCGGGGTCAGTTCGCGGATAAAATCGTCGAAACTGCTGTTATTGAGCTCGATGGCGCATTCGGCGATACCCAGGCTGAGCAGGTCGGCCTTGTGCTCGCCGAGTGCGGCAGGGCTGCTGAAGGTGATGTCCCAGCCTTGCGTAAGAAAGCTCTCGAGGATTTGCATCATATGCCCGCCTGCGGCCGAGGAGCGCGGCTCCGGCCAGACATAGCCAATGACCAGGACTTTGGTGGCGGGCTGATTCATCAAAAAAGTTCCTTGGCGGCGGGAGTAAGGGCATGGCAAAACGCCGCAATTAAACCACAGCCGACCCTGGTGTTGGTCGGCGGTGGCGAAAACGGCAGGCGTCTGGTCAGCCCTTGAGGTCAATCGACGGCAAAGTCCATCACATCCCTGACCATGTTGGGGTTGAACACCCCTTTGCCGGTGCCCTCAACCAAGTTGAATGTCCCGTCAGGATTGATCGTGACCCCGACGGAGCTGGCGATTGTCGTCTGCACGCCCGGCTTTTTCAGCAGCTCCAGCAGCGGCTTTCGGCCTTCATATTCCTGGCCGACAATAACCCCCATGCCAACGGCGGAGTCAGAACTCACACCGCCGACAAAGATCACTTTCCCACCCTTGTCCAACGAGCGATTCAATGCCTGCACGAGCTGCTGGGCGTCCTGGTCCAACAAACCGTGCTCAAGGTTGCTGCCGGTCAAATGCATCAGGGTGCGTTTCTGATAAATCCCGTCTTTCAAGTCGGTCAGAACGGCCACGGCCGAGCAGTCGGTCAGGCTGCGCGTGGTCAACACCGTCGTGCCATCTTCTGCGGTGTGAGAGTACCCCATTGAAACATCGACTTTTTGCGGCGCCGTAGGGGGCGCGGCCTCGCTTGTGTCGTCCTTGGACGTGGGCGCCTGTGTCTCATCGGACGCGCCCTCGAAGGTTTTCCATTCGTGGTCATGGGGGCGGCGTGGGTTCGGGTGTTTTTCCAAAAACCAGTACCTGTCCGGGGCGACTTGAAACTGTGAAACAGTGCCGACGGGCGCTTTGACCGGGACATTCAACTGCTCTGACAGGGCCTGGGCGAAGCCTGTTGCCGCAGACTTGCAGCTCAGCAGCCGAATGCGGGTGGCGCCGGTTTTCTGTAGAAGAGGGGCGATGAGTCTGGCGAGCGACTCAGGGGTGTGAGTGTGCGCACCCGCCAAGTCACTTTTAAAGGTGACGCCGCCCTTATCGCCATGCCCAACGATGTTCAGTCGGGTGTCTTTGCCGCCTTTTGGTCCATCGAGGAAATACTCGAATTGAGCGTCGTCAGAGACGCTGAAAGCAATGCTTTCAGCGATTTTTTCGGGCTCGGAAAGCCGTTTGAAGCCCTGGTATTCGGCCAGGCTGCGCAGTTCCTTGACGGTATGGCGCACGGGCGCCTGAGCAGGCGATTGTTGTTTGGGAGGGCCGAAGCGGACGGGCCGGTAGTCGACGTTTATTGTCGTGTACACCGGTTGTTCGAGCGTTCCGACGTTGACCTCGATCGGCGTGCCCTGTTGCTTGAAGACGTTGGCAAGAATCGGTTTTTCAGCGTAGGTGTTATCAAGCTCGATTTTCGCAAGCCATTCAATATCGCTGGCGCAAAGCTGCGGGTATTTGGCCTTGTTGGCGGCCAGCGCTCGCTGATAGACATCCGCAGGGAATTCACCGTCGGTGAGTTCGGTAATGACCTGCCCTTCGAACCCTTTGACGGGCACCCCGGTGATCGAATGCAGCACCGAGGCAAATGATTTTGCGCCGCCGTGGCCCGAGTAGCAGAAGAAGGCCCGGACGTTGGGGTAGTCTCGAATGTCGATGCCGCGGGCGAGGAGTTCGTTATTGACCTGTTCAGCGGAGTAGCCCGTTTCGTTTTCGCCCAAGATGCGTGCGGGCTGACCCGGTGCAGGCTCAACGGCATGGCCAATGATATTGATGCGCTTGGCGCCGTTGTACTCGTCGACGAACGTCTGGATTTCGCCATCGACAGGGGTGACGTCTTTGACCGGACCGCCCAACCGAATGCGGTAACGGGCGGCGTCAGGCGCAGGCGCAGGGTCGGGTGAGGACAGCCGGCTTTCGGTCCGTTGCCCAATCGATGGTGTACGCAGGGAGGAAGTGGCCGATCGGGGCTGAAAATGAGCCAGCACACTGGCGAAGTTGACCAGCAGATCCGCCGCAGCGGCTTCCTTTTTGCGCTTGTCATCGCCGCTCAGTTTCTCAATGTCATTCAACATGTTATCCAACTGCAGCGCGGCCCCGATCACCGCGCCCGGCCCGCGCAGGGCCGGTAGTACGGCATTCAGCAGCAGGTAGCCGCCTTTTTTGACGGATGCCCAGCGGCTTTCCTCATTGGACGTTGACTGTTCATCGGCCAGCGTCAGCAGGCTGCGAACATGGGCCTCGTACAGGTGGCTCATCAAATGGCCATCCTGAAGCTTCTGTTGCAGCGTTTGGGCCGCCTCGAATCCTTCGGTGGCCAAGGGGTTAGTAGGTGCGGGGCCGGTAAACAAACGACCCGTATTGAAGCCGGCAATGACCAGGTTCGGATGGGTAAAACCGGCGCCTGTGTAGATCTTGCGGGTGGCGTCGTCAGGGAGCCAGGCCAAAACGTCTTGCTGCAATTTGCCCGGCTTCTGGATCGCTTCGAGCAAGGCTTCGCGGGTAGAAAATTGCATCAAGGGGGCATCGGAAATCAACGGACGATAAAGCACGTGGGGCCCCTTTTCGGGGTCTTTGGGCTCGATCAGGTACATGTTTTCCACCACGTCTACCTTGCCATCAGCCTTGCGGTCGAATGCCAGCGGGCGGATAACGATCTCTTGCCCATCGACGGTCTTTGTTCCGGGCTCAGCCTTCAGGATTTGCGTGATGAACCTGAACCCGGTGGTGTCAACCCCTTGCTCTCCTTTGGTTGCCAACTCAAGGGCCTTGATCTTCAGGTCAATCGGTACTCCTTGGGCGAACCGCTGCATTCTTTGAGCTTTAGTCGTGGGGTCGTCGAGCAGTTCACGCTTGAGCAGCTCACCGTAGCGCTTGCCGATGTCCAGGTCCTGGATGATTTTTTTGAGCGCGCCTTCTTTTTCAAGCGCGGTGATCCGCACATTTCCTGGCTTGTAAAACACCTCGATCTGCCCATCGGGCAGGCCTGAAAGATTTTGCAGGAGTGCATCGGCCAGGCTCATGGTTTTGCGTTCGATAAAGCCGTTGCTCAGCGTGCCCACCGGGGTTTTGAACACAACTTCCAGATCCTCCGCCGTGTAGAGCCGTGGCGACGGTAACGTTGCGTTGAATTCGCTCAAGGCAAATGAACGTATTGTCGGGATGCCACTGTTGTACAGGCGCCCCTGATGGCGTCGTATAAAACTGGCCAGTTGCAAGGAGAGGTCGCGCAGGACAAAGCGTTCGGCGTCACCGGCCGTTTCGATCCACCCTGGCAATGTTGCCTCGGGCGTGGGCGTACTTGCAGAGGCAGCGGCGGGCGTATTTGACGCGAGGGGCGTGCCCGAACGCCTGTTAATGAGACTGGCCGCCTGAGCCGCAAATATATTGTCGGTCAGCGGCAGCTCGAAATGGATGTTCGCCGCCGCCAGGGCATCTGCGGAGTCATAAGGGGTGATTTTTCCGTCGGGTTCCACCAGCAGAAAGATTTCCGGCCGGCCGTCGACCAGGCGATGAATCAGCAGGTTTGGCGTGGCCTCTGCAGTTGCGCCGGTTTTCACCACGTATACGTCGGGTTTGCCTCTGTTTTGTACCTCGGGACGGGTGGAGGCCTCGGGATAGCGCACTACGGTGTCGATGGCTTCACGTTGCAGATCATCCAGTCCCGGTTGATTCAACCCCGCCTGCAGCAGATTTTCCCGCAACAGATCGCTGAGCAACGCTTTGCGGCTGCCGTTATAGACATGGCCTGCACCCGATGTCTGGCCAGTGTTGCCCGACGCCGGTACGCCAAAGGCGGGCTGCTCCCAATACGCGGCCCTGGCTTCGGCGTAGTAGTCATTGAGCAGCGCCGGGAGTTCGCGCAATGCCAGCCTGACGGACCCCATCGCAACATCAAGCGGGATGGTCGATGTCAAGGGAGTGGGTGATGTGTGGCCGGGCCGGGTGTCGAACAGCTTGTCCTGATCGCTCAACTCAAGGGTGTCGTTGCCAGTCAGGCGAGCGAGAGCGATCTGCACCAGCGGGGTGTGGATGAATTGTCCCGGATTGTCAGGGTCGGGCTGGGCCAGGGTTACATGGTTGCTGTCCACATCCAGGGTGCCGTCTGAGCCTGACTTAATGGCGGCGTTCAAGCGTTGCGTGAGCAGCGTGTGCAAGCGCGGTTCACCGGCAAACAGCGTCCTTAGCAGTTCGCTGGCCGGGTCGAGCGCCGTCTGATTTGCGCCGTCCGGGTTTGCCGGGGCGGGGTTCTCAAGACGTGCGATGACGGCACGGCGTTTCTCCTGGAAGGCCCGAGAGCGTTCATCGCTGGTCGGGTGGTTATGCCTTGCGGCGCTGAAGCCGTCTTTAATCAGTCCGCAGAAGAATTCCAGTTTCTGCTTCAGTCCGCTGAAATTCCGACTCTGCGCGTAAAAGTTCAGGATGAAATCGCGCGGATAGGTTGCGCTGCGCTTTAACGGGTTGCGCACTGCGGTGGTCGAGCCTGCGGCGAGACTGTTGGCCAAGGCCACGATCTCGCCAGCGACCGCAGACCAGCCTGAGGCATCGCCCATTGTGAACACGGTGCGCGTCACCTCACCGTTGGCGCCGTATACCTCACACATCAGGTCGCCGGTGTGAGGGGCAATGTTGATGCTTTCCAGCACAATATTGTGCTTTGTCGCGAAGGCCTGGAACGCCGGCGCGGCCAGGGCATCATCGAGGGCTTTAAGCAGTTGGCCCATGGTGGAGTCTTCGGGCGGTAACATGCTGGCGCGGCTGAAGTCCCCCCTGCCCGATACCGGCAGATCCTCTTCCCACAACAAGGAGCCGGCTGATCGTGCCAGCTGTAGATCAGCCTCATTCACCCGGCTTGCCCAGGATCCGGCCTGTTGGGGTGGAGCCGTTTCGGGTTTTTCTGTGAGTCGGCAGGCAGTGGTCTGGATTGCGTCCAGCTGGCGCTGTTTTACAGCGGCGTACTCAGGTTCGATCTCAACGCGCTCTTGAGTCTCGCTGTACAAGGCGGGAAATGAATGGTTGCGCTGAATGAAACGGATAAAGTCCAGGGTGTCGGTCTTGGTGTTTGCGTAGTTTGCGCCATAGAAAGCCTGGATCAGCTCGTACCGTGTGCTCTGCTCGCCTGCATACACCACAAAACCCAGGGTTGGCGCCAGTTCGCGGGCCACTGCCATGACGTCGGCACTGGCCTGTGCCCAGCCCGGTAGATCCTTGCCGAACGTCACGAGTTTGCCGTCAACCTTGCACTGCAGCGTTCCGGTGCGGTGGTCCAGGGTGCATTCGGAGGTGTCGATGTGATGGGTTTTGGCATAGCTTGCAAAAGGCTCCGCTTTGAGGGCCTGGGTCAGGCGCGACCAGGCCAGCCCAAACGTGGAGCCGGGGGGGATGTCTGAGACGAAGCGGCTGGCCCGGGTGTTGACACCTTCCGGCTCAAGTGAAATTAAACGGTTCATCAAAGTGGCGGCCAATTGCAGCGCCACCACCCGGTCACCCTGCCTGACCCGCGCCTCGGCAGCCTTCTGCGCTAGTGGCGTGATGAGCGGCGTCTCCATGCTGACCAGGCGCGGTGCGCTGCGTCGAGCGCGTGGCCGTGTATCCACCGCCTCGCAGGTTTGATCGTCTTTGGGCGTGCTGGGCATGCCACTCGCGACAGGTTGTCCCGCGGCATGGCTGTTTTGCCGCGCTGATGCAGGGGACGGCTGAAACGCCGACAAAAGAGGGGGCATGGAGATTCCTTTGATAAATAGTTGCTAGCCGTCCTCGCAATGTCGGCTAATCCGCCACTGGGTGGAGCGCAACGCAGAACCGTTCCTGATGGGTGTTTAACAAACTGTTTAGCAGGCGCCGCGAGCGAGATGAGGTTTTGTCTATAGGTGCATATCCGAGTTTGTGTTTAACTTCTGCCTCTCGAATTCGTTTAACCAAACCCAGCATAAGGATTCCGTTCATGGCTCAAGTCACCCTTCGTGGTAACCCGGTTCAGGTTGAAGGCGAACTGCCGCAAGTCGGCACCCAGGCGCTTGACTTCACCCTGACCGCCGGCGATCTGTCGGATGTAACCCTGGCCACTTTCGCCGGCAAGCGCAAAGTGCTGAACATCTTCCCAAGCGTCGACACCCCGACCTGCGCGACTTCGGTCCGTAAGTTCAACGCGCAGGCCAACGAACTGAATAACACCGTCGTGCTGTGCATTTCCTCGGACCTGCCGTTTGCCCAGGCACGCTTCTGCGGTTCCGAAGGCCTGGACAACGTCAAAAGCCTGTCGGACTTCCGCAGCGCTGCATTCTCCCAAGACTACGGCGTGGACATCGTTGACGGCCCCCTGCGCAGCCTGACCGCCCGTGCCGTAGTGGTGCTGGACGAAAACGACAAGGTGCTGCACAGCGAGCTGGTTGCTGAAATTGGCCAAGAGCCAAACTATGAAGCGGCCCTGGCTGTTTTGAAGTAATTGTTTCTGCGTAAGACTGTCGTGTTGCAGTAACACCGGTGGTACATGATTGCGGCCTGGCCTAGTCCAGGCCGTTTTCATTTGTGCTTCAGACGCTTAGGGAAATAGCCGGCGGACTAAGCGCTGCCGTTAAAAGTTGTAAGCCCAAGGTAAATAGCCGGTAAAGGCGCTTTTCTTAATGCGCCCCAGTGCTTATCTTTCAGCCTCCCGAAGAAGAAGCTCTCGCGCCCAATGGTTGATCACTCCATGCAATCCTCCCCCCGCAATTCCCGTCGTTGGCTGTTCGGCCTGCTTGTGCTGCTGGTGATCGCCGGCCTGTGCTGGAAGTTCTGGCCAAGCGGCGCGGCGCACAAAGATGCACCGGCCGGGCACACCGGTAAAACCGGCATGGCGCGCCCAGGCTTCGGCGGCTCCACCGGCCCGGTGCCGGTGCGTGTGGCGCCGGCGGTGCTGGGGGAATTTCCGGTGTACTACAAGGCCTTGGGCACGGTCACCGCGCTCAATACCATCAATGTGCGCAGCCGGGTGGGCGGTGAATTGGTGAAGATCGCCTTTGAAGAAGGGCAGATGGTGAAGGCCGGTGATCTGTTGGCGGAAATCGACCCGCGCAGCTACCAGAACGCCTTGCTTCAGGCACAGGGCACTTTGATGCAGAACCAGGCCCAGTTGAAAAACGCCCAGGTCGATGTGGCGCGTTATCGCGGCCTCTACGCCCAGGACAGTATCGCCAAACAAACCCTGGACACCGCCGAAGCGCTGGTCCTGCAATACCAGGGCACGGTCAAGACCAATCAGGGCGCGGTGGATGATGCCAGGCTTAACCTTGAATTCACCAAGATCCGCGCACCGATTACCGGGCGCGTCGGCCTGCGTCAGCTTGATGTTGGCAACCTGGTGGCAGCCAACGACACCACCGCCCTGGCGGTGATCACCCAGACGCAGCCGATCAGTGTGGCCTTCACCTTGCCGGAAAACACCCTGGAAACCGTCCTGGCCCGTTACCACGCCGGCAACAAGCTGCCCGTGGAAGCCTGGGACCGTGGCGACGCGAAGCGCCAGGCCACCGGCGTGCTGCAAAGCCTGGACAACCAGATCGACGTCACCACAGGCACCCTGAAATTCAAGGCACGTTTCGATAACAAGGACCAGGCGCTGTTCCCCAACCAGTTCGTCAACGTGCACTTGTTGGCCGATACCCTGCACAACGTGGTGCTGGCACCGTCCGCCGCGATTCAGTTCGGCAACACCGGCACCTTCGTCTACAAGCTCGACGGTGACAAGAAGGTCAAGGTCCAGCCGCTGGTGGTGGGTGACACCGACGGCGACAACACCGTGATCAAGCAAGGCCTGGTGGCCGGTGACCGTGTGGTGCTGGAAGGTACCGACCGGCTCAAGGACGGCAGCGAAATCGAAGTGGTCAACGACGCGAGTGAAGTGCCGACCACCCCGACCGAACACCTGCAAGGCAAGCCTGCGGCGAAAGGGGAGACCGGCACCACCGCCGGCAAGGCGCAAAAGGTCGGTTCATGAACCTGTCGCGGCTGTTTATCCTTCGCCCGGTCGCCACCACCCTGAGCATGCTGGCCATCGTCCTGGCCGGCATCATTGCTTACCGCTTGTTGCCGGTCTCCGCCTTGCCCCAGGTGGATTACCCGACCATCCGCGTGATGACGCTGTACCCCGGCGCCAGCCCCGATGTCATGACCAGCGCGGTCACCGCGCCCCTTGAGCGTCAGTTCGGGCAGATGCCGGGGCTGACCCAGATGGCGTCCACCAGTTCCGGTGGCGCCTCGGTGCTGACTCTGCGCTTCAACCTCGACATCAATATGGATGTCGCCGAGCAACAGGTGCAGGCCGCGATCAACGCCGCCACCAACCTGCTGCCCAAGGATCTGCCCGCACCGCCGGTGTACAACAAGGTCAACCCGGCGGATACCCCGGTGCTGACCCTGGCCATTACCTCCAAAACCATGCTGCTTCCCAAGCTCAATGACTTGGTCGACACGCGCATGGCGCAGAAGATTGCCCAGATCAGCGGCGTCGGCATGGTCAGCATCGCCGGTGGTCAGCGCCAGGCCGTGCGCATCAAGGTCAATCCCGAAGCCCTGGCGGCCAACGGCTTGAACCTGTCGGACGTGCGCACCTTGATCGCCGCTTCCAACGTCAACCAGCCCAAGGGCAACTTCGACGGCCCGACGCGGGTGTCGATGCTCGACGCCAACGACCAGTTGGTCTCGCCCCAGCAATATGCCGAACTGATCCTGGCCTACAACAACGGCGCGCCGTTGCGCCTTAAGGATGTGGCGCAAATCGTCGACGGCGCCGAAAACGAACGCCTTGCCGCCTGGGCCAACGAAAACCAGGCGGTGCTGCTCAATATTCAGCGCCAGCCGGGTGCCAACGTGATCGAGGTGGTGGACCGCATCAAGGCGCTGTTGCCGAGCATCACCGACAACCTGCCGGCCGGCCTTGACGTCACCGTCCTCACCGACCGTACCCAAACCATCCGCGCCTCGGTAACGGACGTGCAGCATGAATTGCTGATCGCCATTGCCCTGGTGGTCATGGTGACCTTCCTGTTCCTGCGCAGGGTCAGCGCCACGATCATCCCCTCGATTGCCGTGCCGCTGTCGCTGGTGGGTACCTTTGGCGTGATGTATCTGGCCGGGTTCTCCATCAATAACCTGACGCTGATGGCCCTGACCATCGCCACCGGGTTTGTGGTGGACGATGCCATCGTGATGCTGGAGAACATTTCTCGCTATATCGAGGAAGGCGAGACCCCGATGGCGGCCGCGCTCAAGGGCGCCAAGCAGATCGGCTTTACCCTGATTTCCCTGACCCTGTCGCTGATCGCGGTCCTGATCCCGCTGCTGTTCATGGCCGATGTCGTAGGTCGCTTGTTCCGCGAATTCGCCATCACCCTGGCCGTGGCGATCCTGATTTCCCTGGTGGTGTCGCTGACGCTGACGCCGATGATGTGCGCGCGTCTGCTCAAGCGTGAACCCAAGGCCGAGGAACAAGGCCGTTTCTACAAGGCCAGCGGCGCCTGGATCGACTGGTTGATCGAAGCCTACGGGCGCAAGTTGCAATGGGTACTCAAGCATCAGCCGCTGACCCTGCTGGTGGCCATCGCCACCCTGGGCCTGACGGTGGTGCTGTACCTGGTGGTGCCCAAAGGCTTTTTCCCGGTGCAGGACACCGGGGTGATCCAGGGTATTTCCGAGGCGCCACAGTCCATCTCCTTTGCGGCCATGAGCCAGCGTCAGCAGGCGCTGGCCAGGATCATCCTCGCCGACCCGGCGGTGCAAAGCCTGTCGTCCTACATTGGTGTGGACGGCGACAACGCCACGCTCAACAGCGGCCGCCTGTTGATCAACCTCAAGGCTCACGGTCAGCGCGACGTGAGCGCCGCGCAGGTGATCACCCGCCTGCAACCGCAGATCGACAAGCTGGTGGGCATCCGCCTGTTCATGCAGCCGGTGCAGGACCTGACCATCGAGGACCGCGTGAGTCGCACCCAGTACCAGTTCAGCATGTCCTCGCCGGACGCCGAGCTGCTGGCGCTGTGGAGCGACAAGCTGGTGCAAACCCTCAGCCAGATGCCGGAACTCACCGACGTCGCCAGCGACCTGCAGGACAAAGGCCTGCAGGTATACCTGGTGATCGACCGCGATGCCGCCTCGCGTCTGGGCGTTAGCGTGGCGACCATTACCGATGCGCTGTATGACGCCTTCGGCCAGCGGCAGATCTCGACGATCTACACCCAGGCCAGCCAATACCGCGTGGTCCTGCAGGCCCAATCCGGTGAAACCCTGGGGCCGCAAGCGCTGAACCAGATTCACGTAAAAACTACCGATGGCGGCCAGGTACGCTTGTCCAGCCTGGCGCGGGTGGAGCAACGCCAGGCGCAGTTGGCCGTGGCGCATATCGGCCAGTTTCCGGCGGTGATGATGTCATTCAACCTTGCCCCCGGCGTCGCGCTGGGCAAAGGCGTGGAGCTGATCAACCAGGCACAGAAAGACATCGGCATGCCGGTGGGCGTGCAGACCCAGTTCCAGGGCGCGGCGCAGGCGTTCGAAGCCTCGCTGTCGAGTACCTTGCTGCTGATCCTGGCGGCGGTGGTCACCATGTACATCGTGCTCGGCGTGCTCTACGAGAGCTACATCCACCCGATCACCATTCTGTCTACCCTGCCGTCGGCGGCGGTGGGGGCCTTGCTGGCGCTGCTGCTCAGTGGTAATGACCTGGGCATGATCGCGATTATCGGAATCATCCTGCTGATCGGCATCGTCAAAAAGAACGCGATCATGATGATCGACTTCGCCCTCGAAGCCGAACGTAACCAAGGCCTCGACCCGCAGACGGCGATCTATCAAGCGGCGCTGTTGCGCTTCCGGCCGATTCTGATGACCACCCTGGCCGCGTTGTTCGGTGCGGTGCCGTTGATGCTCGCGACTGGTTCCGGCGCGGAACTGCGTCAGCCCCTGGGCCTGGTGATGGTCGGCGGTTTGCTGGTGAGCCAGGTGTTGACCCTGTTCACCACCCCGGTGATCTACCTGTACTTCGATCGCCTGGGCCGTCGCTGGCGCAAGGAACCGCAACGCCTGGAGCCGGTTGAGTCATGAACCTGTCCGGACCTTTCATTCGCCGGCCGGTCGCCACCTTGCTGCTGAGCCTGGCGATCATGTTGCTGGGCGGGGTCAGCTTCAATCTGTTGCCGGTGTCGCCGTTGCCGCAGATCGACTTCCCGGTGATCGTGGTCTCGGCCAGCCTGCCGGGGGCGAGCCCCGAGGTGATGGCCTCCACCGTGGCGACGCCGCTGGAGCGCTCGTTCGGCTCGATTGCCGGCATCACCACCATGAGCAGTTCGTCGAGCCAGGGCTCCACGCGGGTGATCCTGGCGTTCGACTCCGACCGTGACATCAACGGCGCGGCACGGGAGGTGCAAGCGGCCATCAACGCCTCGCGCAACCTGTTGCCCAGCGGCATGCGCAGCATGCCTACCTACAAGAAGATCAACCCGTCCCAGGCGCCGATCATGGTGCTGTCGCTGACTTCGGACGTGTTGCAAAAAGGCCAACTCTACGACCTGGCCTCCACGATCCTGTCCCAAAGCCTGTCCCAGGTGCCGGGCGTGGGCGAAGTGCAGATCGGCGGCAGCTCCCTGCCGGCGGTGCGCATCGAACTCGAGCCCAAGGCCCTCGACCAGTACGGCGTGGCCCTGGACGATGTACGCAACACCATCGCCAATGCCAACCAGCGCCGGCCCAAGGGTTCGCTGGAAGACAGCGAGCGCAACTGGCAGATCCAGGCCAATGACCAGCTGGAAAAAGCCAAGGACTACGAGCCGCTGCTGATTCGCTACCAGAATGGCGCGGCCTTGCGCCTGTCGGATGTGGCGAAGATTACCGATGGCGTCGAGGACCGCTACAACAGTGGTTTCTTCAACAACGAGGAGGCGGTGCTGCTGGTGATCAACCGCCAGTCCGGCGCCAACATCATCGAGACCGTCCGGCAGATCAAGGCGCAGTTGCCGGCGCTGCAGGCGGTGTTGCCGTCCAGCGTCAAGCTGAGCCTGGCCATGGACCGTTCGCCGGTGATCACCGCCACCTTGCACGAAGCTGAGATGACCCTGCTGATCGCGGTGGGGCTGGTGATCCTGGTGGTCTACCTGTTCCTCGGCAATTTCCGCGCCTCGCTGATCCCCACTCTGGCGGTGCCCGTTTCGCTGGTGGGCACCTTTGCGGTGATGTACCTGTACGGGTTCTCGCTGAACAACTTTTCGTTGATGGCGTTGATCCTGGCCACCGGCCTGGTGGTCGATGATGCGATCGTGGTGCTGGAAAATATTTCGCGGCATATCGACGACGGCGTGCCGCCGATGAAAGCCGCTTACCTGGGCGCCGAGGAAGTCGGCTTTACCCTGCTGTCGATGAACGTCTCGCTGGTGGCGGTGTTCCTGTCAATCCTGTTCATGGGGGGCATCGTCACCAGCCTTTTTCGCGAGTTTTCCATCACCTTGTCGGCGGCGATCATTGTGTCCCTGATCGTCTCGCTGACCTTGACCCCGATGCTCTGCGCCCGCTGGCTCAAGCCCCATGTCAAAGGCCAGCTGACCGGGTTGCAGCGCTGGAGCCAGAAGGTCAACGACCGCATGGTCGCGGTTTATGCCAGCAGCCTGGATTGGGTCTTGCGCCACCGCCGCCTGACGCTGCTCAGCCTGTTGCTGACCGTCGGCGTCAACGTGGCACTCTACGTGGTGGTGCCGAAAACCTTCATGCCCCAGCAGGACACCGGCCAGTTGATCGGCTTTGTGCGCGGCGATGACGGCCTGTCGTTCAGCGTGATGCAGCCCAAGATGGAAACCTTTCGCAAGGCGGTGCTCAAAGACCCCGCAGTGCTCAGCGTGGCCGGCTTTATCGGTGGCAACAACGGCACCAACAACGCGGTGATGCTGGTGCGCCTCAAGCCCATCAGCGAGCGCAAGATCTCTGCCCAGGCGGTGATCGAGCGCCTGCGCAAGGACGTGCCGCTGGTGCCGGGCGGGCGCCTGTTCCTGATGGCCGACCAGGACCTGCAATTTGGCGGCAGCCGCGACCAGACCAGTGCGCAGTATTCCTACATTCTGCAAAGCGGCGACCTGGCCGCGCTGCGCCTGTGGTACCCGAAAGTCGTGGCGGCGCTGCGTGCGCTGCCGGAACTGACCGCCATCGACGCCCGTGAAGGCCGTGGCGCGGCGCAGGTGACCTTGATTGTCGATCGTGATCAGGCCAAACGCCTGGGCATCGACATGGACATGGTCACGGCGGTGCTCAATAACGCCTACAGCCAGCGGCAGATATCCACGATCTATGACAGCCTCAACCAGTATCAGGTGGTCATGGAGGTCAATCCCAAATACGCCCAGGACCCGATCACCCTCAATCAGATGCAGGTGATTACCGCCGACGGCGCGCGGGTGCCGCTGTCGACCATTGCCCATTATGAAAACAGTCTGGCCGACGACCGCGTCAGTCACGAAGGCCAGTTCGCCTCGGAAAACATCGCCTTCGACATGGCGCCAGGGGTCACGGTGGAGCAGGGCACCGCCGCCATCGAGCGGGCGATTGCCAAGGTCGGGTTGCCGGAAGACGTGATCGCCAAGATGGCCGGCACCGCCGATGCGTTTGCCGCCACGCAGAAAGGCCAGCCGTTTATGATTCTCGGCGCGCTGGTCGCCGTGTACCTGGTGCTGGGCATTCTGTATGAAAGTTACATTCACCCGCTGACCATCCTCTCTACCCTGCCGTCGGCCGGAGTCGGCGCCATGCTGGCCATCTACCTGACAGGGGGGGAGTTCAGTCTGATCTCCTTGCTCGGGCTGTTCCTGTTGATCGGCGTGGTGAAGAAGAACGCGATCCTGATGATCGACCTGGCCCTGCAACTGGAGCGTAACGACGGCATGGGCCCCCTGGAATCGATTCGCAGCGCCTGCCTGTTGCGCTTGCGGCCGATTCTGATGACCACTTTGGCGGCGATCCTCGGCGCCTTGCCCTTGCTGCTCGGCACGGGCGACGGCGCAGAAATGCGTCGCCCACTGGGCCTGACCATCATTGGTGGCCTGGTGTTCAGCCAGGTCCTGACCCTTTACACCACCCCGGTGGTTTACCTCTACCTCGACCGCGCACGCCATCGCTTCAATGCCTGGCGCGGCGTGCGTACCGATGCTGCCCTGGACACTGCGCTATGACCGACTCAACCCTGGCTCGATTGGCCCTGTATCGTGGTTCTCGCATGGCGAGCCTGCTGCTTTGCGGCGTATTGCTCAGCGCCTGCGCGGTGGGGCCCGACTACACGCGCCCGGAGGTGATTGAGCCGGCCCAGTTCAAGCAAGCCCAGGGCTGGCGCCAGGCCACGCCGAGCGATTCCCTGGCCCGTGGCGCCTGGTGGGAGCTGTATGGCGACCGTCAGCTTAACGAGCTGGTGGTGCGCCTCAATAACGCCAACCAGACCGTGGCCCAGGCCGAAGCGCGCTTTCGCCAGGCCCAGGCGCTGGTGCGCAGTTCGCGCGGGGCGTTTTACCCCACCGTCGACCTGAGCGCCGGTAAAACCCGCGCCAGCCAGGGCACCGGCAGCAGCAGTGCGAGCCTCAGCAGTTCCAGCAGTGGCATCCGTGACACCCTCAACGCGCAGTTGGGTGTGAGCTGGGAAGCCGACATCTGGGGCAAGCTGCGCCGTGGCCTTGAAGCCAACGAGGCCAGCGCCGAAGCCAGTTCGGCGGACCTGGCGGCGATGCGCCTGAGCCAGCAGTCGGAGCTGGTGCAGAGCTACCTGCAACTGCGTGTGATGGATGAGCAGACCCGCCTGCTGCAAGCGACCCTGGACACCTACCAGCGCTCCCTGCAAATGACCGAAAACCAATACCGCGCCGGTGTCTCCGGCAAGGACGCGGTGGCTCAGGCGCAAACCCAGCTCAAAACCACCCAGGCCAGTCTGATCGACCTGATCTGGCAGCGTGCCCAGCTGGAAAACGCGATTGCCGTGCTGATCGGCGAGGCGCCGGCCAACTTCAACCTGGCGGTGAGCAAGGATATTCCAGCGCTGCCGCAGATCCCGGTGAGCCTGCCGTCGCAACTGCTCGAGCGCCGCCCGGACATCGCTTCGGCCGAGCGCTCGGTGATCGCCGCCAACGCCAATATCGGCGTGGCAAAGGCCGCGTACTACCCCGACCTGAGCTTGAGCCTGGCCGGTGGTTATTCCAGCAGCACCTATGCCGACTGGATCAGCCTGCCGAACCGCTTCTGGTCGGTGGGGCCGAAACTGGCGATGACCCTGTTCGACGGCGGTCAGCGTTCGGCGGAAGTCGACCGCACCGTGGCCAGCTATGACGAAACCGTGGCCAAGTACCGCCAGACCGTGCTGGATGGTTTCCGTGAGGTGGAGAACTACATGGTGCAGCTCAAGGTGCTGGAAGACGAGGCGGTGGTCAGCAATGAAGCGCTCGAAGCCGCGCGCGAGTCCCTGCGGTTGACCCAGAACCAGTACAAAGCCGGGCTGATCGCCTACCTGGATGTGGTGACCGTGCAGGCCACTGCACTAAGTAATGAACGCAGCGTGCTGACGTTGCTGCAAAGCCGCCTGGTGGCGAGTGTACAACTTATCGCAGCCTTGGGCGGTGGTTGGGATGGTGACACAAAGATCAGTATAAGTGATTGATTTTATTGTCTTTTGATTCGCCCTGTTGACATCGAAGACTTGATTTCAGCCTGATGTGCCTCAAGCGCCTGCCAGCCAACGAGTTGAAGATTGATCGAGGCTTCGTGCGTGATCTGGAGCACGAAGCCGCCCTCGTTTCGGCCATTGTCGCCCTTGGCCAGGCCCTGGGCCTGAGGACTGTCGCCGAAGGTGTTGAAACCGATGCGCAGCAGCGCTTCCTCACGCGTCTGGGCTGTAACTCCCTGCAAGGTTACCTGCTTGGGCACTCGTTGCCGGCGGAGGCATTCATGGCCGATATCCGCCGTGTCGAAGCGGCGCAGGCGCCTGACAAAGGCGGTGAGTGACGGGTATTCTTGGGACCGACCCCATCCATCAGGTTGAGACAGGAGATCACACGCATGGACAAAGTGCTCATTATCACCGGGGGCAGTCGTGGGATTGGCGCCGAGACCGCCTTGCTGGCGGCGCGCCAGGGTTATCGCCTCTGCATCAATTACCAATCTGACGCAGACGCCGCCCACCGTGTGCTGGAACAGGTGCGCGCGCTGGGTGCACAGGCGATTGCAGTGCGGGCCGACGTGAGCATCGAAGATGAAGTGATCGGGTTGTTCCACCGGGTCGACGCCGAATTGGGCCGTGTCACGGCACTGGTCAATAATGCCGGCACCGTGGGTCACAAGTCGCGGGTCGATGAAATGTCCGAGTTCCGCATCCTTAAAATCATGAAAACCAACGTGCTCGGGCCGATCCTGTGCGCCAAGCATGCCGTGTTGCGCATGTCGCCCAAGCATGGCGGGCAGGGCGGCAGCATCGTCAACGTGTCGTCGGTGGCCGCGCGTCTGGGGTCGCCGGGTGAATACGTTGACTACGCGGCCTCCAAGGGCGCACTCGACACCTTCACCATCGGCTTGTCGAAAGAAGTCGCCGGCGAGGGCATCCGCGTCAACGCGGTACGCCCCGGCTACATCTTCACCGACTTCCATGCCCTGAGCGGCGACCCGGACCGGGTCAGCAAACTGGAGTCCGGCATCCCCATGGCCCGCGGCGGGCGCCCGGATGAAGTGGCGGAAGCGATTATCTGGCTGTTGTCGGATAAAGCCTCGTACGCCACCGGTACGTTTCTGGACCTGGGCGGCGGCCGCTGAATCTAGAACGAGCGCACAATCCGCCCCAGTGTTTCCATGGCCTTTTCCGACGCGTCGGTCCACGGGCTGCCGTAGTTCAAGCGAATGCAGTTACGAAAGCGCTGGGTCGCCGAGAAGATCGGGCCCGGCGCGATGCTGATCCCTTGCGCCAGCGCCATTTGGAACAGCTTCAACGAGTCGGTCTGCTCCGGCAGCTCCAACCAGAGAAAGTAGCCCCCGGCCGGCTGGCTGACGCGGGTCTGTGCCGGGAAGTAACGCGCAATGGCGGCGAGCATGGCGCTTTGCTGTTCTTCCAGGGCGTAGCGTAATTTGCGCAAGTGCCGGTCATAGCCGCCATGTTGCAGATAGTCGGCAATGGCTGCCTGCGCCGGCATCGAAGGACACAGCGAGGTCATCAACTTCAAGCGTTCAACCTTCTGCGCATAGCGCCCGGCCGCCACCCAACCCACGCGATAGCCCGGCGCGAGGCTTTTGGCAAACGAGCCGCAATGCATCACCAGGCCCTCGGTGTCGAAGGCCTTGGCCGGTTTGGGCGCGTGTTGTCCGTAATACAGCTCGGCGTACACATCGTCTTCAATCAGCGGCACCTGATGGCTGCGCAACAACTCCACCAGCGCCTGTTTCTTGGCCTCCGGGACGGTCGCGCCCATGGGGTTCTGGAAGCTGGTCATGGTCCAACAGGCCTTTATCGGGTAGCGTTCCATGGTTTGGGCCAGGGCGCCCAGATCAATGCCGTCGCGCGGATGCACGGGAATTTCCACCGCTTTGAGCTTGAGGCGTTCCAGTACCTGCAGGCAGGCGTAGAACGCCGGAGCTTCGATGGCCACCAGGTCGCCGGGCTCGGTGACGGCTTGCAGGCACAGGTTCAGTGCTTCCAGGGCGCCGTTGGTGATCAGCAGTTCTTCCATGGGCAGCATCAGGCCGCCGACCATGTAGCGCAGGGCAATCTGCCGACGCAGTTGCGGGTTGCCCGGCGACATGTCGGTGACCACCAGACGCGGGTCCATCTCCCGGCTTGCGCTGGCCAGGGAGCGGGCCAGGCGGGGCAGCGGGAACAGCATGGGGCTGGGGAACGCCGAACCGAAGGGCACGGTGTTGGGGTCCTTGATCGAATCAAGCACCGAGAACACCAGTTCGCTGACATCCACCTCGGTGGACTCGTGCACCTGCTCGCTCACCACCGGCTCGGAAAACGGGCTGGGCGCATGGGTGTTGACGAAGTAGCCGGAGCGCGGCCGGGCGCGAATCAGGCCGCGGCGTTCCAGCAGGTAATAGGCCTGGAACACGGTGGACGGGCTGACCCCGTAGGTCTGGCTGGCATAACGCACCGACGGCACGCGCTGGCCGGGCCCCAGTACGCCGGAGCGGATCAGTTCTGCTATATCTTCGGCAAATTTTTCGTAGCGTTTCATGGGGGCCTTGAACGATTTTCGGGTCTTTACATGGAACAAACGGTGGGAGCGGGAGCGCCCATTCCCACCGCTTGATGTCCCTCTATACACGCCGGACTCAGCGGTTCAACGGTGCCACGAAGCGGCTGTCGGCGGCGCTGTAGACCCAGGGTTCATCCACATCGGTGACTTTGAAACGCAGGGTCTGCGAGCTGCGCGTCGGGGCTTGCGCGAGCAACGCCACCGACACCGGTACATCAACGATTTCCCCCGGCGCCAGGCTGAGCGCGGTCTTGCCCTGCAGCTCGAAGCCCTCGGCATCTTCCAGTTGCACCCGGTAATTCTGGCGTTGCTGGGTTTTGTTGATGACCTTGAGGCTGTAGATGTTTTCGATCAAGCCTTGGGCGTTCTCGCGGAACAGGCCACGGTCTTTGGTCACATCCAGCGACACCATGGGCCGCTGCACCAGCGCCACCACCAGTGCGGCAATCATCACCAGCAGCACGGCACTGTAGCCGATCAGGCGTGGTCGCAGCAGCCGGGTTTTGCCGCCTTGCAGTTGATGCTCGCTGGTGTAGCTCACGAGGCCGCGCGGGTAGCCCATTTTGTCCATGATCGAATCGCACGCGTCGATGCAGGCGGCGCAGCCGATGCATTCCATCTGCAGGCCGTCGCGGATATCAATGCCGGTGGGGCATACCTGGACGCACAGTTGGCAGTCGATGCAGTCACCCAGGCCGACGTCGGCCGGTTTGACCTCGCGTTTGCGCGGGCCACGCTGTTCGCCACGGGCGCTGTCGTAGGAAATGGTCAGGGTGTCTTTATCGAACATCACGCTCTGGAAGCGGGCATAGGGGCACATGTGCATGCACACGGCTTCGCGCAGCCAGCCCGCATTGATATAGGTGGCGGCGGTAAAAAACAGCACCCAGAACAGGCTGACGCCGCCCAGTTGCCAGGTCAGCAGTTCGGCGGCCAGCGGGCGGATCGGCGTGAAGTAACCGACGAAAGTCAGCCCGGTCAGCACACTGATCGCCAGCCATAACGTGTGTTTGGCCGAACGCCGTGCGAGCTTGTTCAGGCTCCAGGGCGCGGCGTGCAGCTTGATGCGCTGGTTGCGCTCGCCCTCGGTGACCTTTTCACACCACATGAACAGCCAGGTGAACGAGCTTTGCGGGCAGGTGTAGCCGCACCACACGCGGCCGGCAAACACGGTGATCGCAAACAGGCCAAAGGCGCAGATGATCAGCAACGCCGAGAGCAGGATGAAATCCTGAGGCCAGAAGGTGGCGCCGAAGATGTGGAATTTACTCTCGGCCAAGTCCCACAGCACGGCCTGGCGACCGCCCCAGTTCAGCCACACGGTGCCGAAAAACGCCAGGAACAGAAGGCCTGCACCGGCCACGCGCAAGGTGCGATACAGGCCGGTGAAGCTGCGGGTATGGATCAGGTTGTCGCTGGATGTGACCTTCACCTTCTTTGGGTGAATCGGCTCAAAGGTTTCCACGGTGGGGATTCGTTCGCTCATGGTCGTTCGCTCATCAGCCTCCATCAGGCCAATGAACTATGCGACGCGGTCTGTTTGCATAACAGACTCAGGTATGGCGATTAAAAGCGGATCAGATGAACACCCGTCGTCCACCTGCGACAATGTGCTGCACCCCGCGGCACCTGAGGTACAGCCTGATCCAGGGCAGGTTGCTACAGATCAATCAAATCGCCGAACCAGGCTCGGTGGCTTTCTTGTGCCGGCGCCCATCGGTGGCGCCGGCCACCGTCAGGGCATCGGCTTCCTGCTCGGTGATGTAAACGCGCTGGGCGTTCAGTTCGACGTAGGACATGGCTTTGTCGATGTCTGTACTCACCGTCACGGCCTGCGCCGGCTGGCTGTATTCCTGGCCGTCTTCGTTGAGCTTGAAATAGCACGTCTGGTGTTCGATACGCACGGGCATGACGATCTCCTTTTCATGGGCTGACCAAGTTTAGGTCCCTGCGCAGCGCAAGGCGTTCCAGGCAACTGACTGGCGGTCGCCGCTGTCCATGCTTTATCACCCTCAACCAAGGAAACAGACCATGGACGCCTGGTGGCATGAAGCGTGGCAAACCCTGCAAGCCGAGTTCGCCGATATCGGCGATGCCCGGCAACTGACCCAGATCACCGTGCGGCTGGTGATCGCCGCGATTCTCGGCGGCATCCTCGGCTTCGAGCGCGAGCATAAGGGCAAGGCGGCGGGCGTGCGCACTCATATGCTGGTGGCCATGGGCGCCGCGTTGTTTGTGATGGTGCCGCAGATGTCCGGTAATCAGGCGGACGCCATGAGCCGGGTGGTACAGGGGGTGATTGCGGGGATTGGTTTCCTCGGTGCCGGCACCATTCTCAAAGGCAAGGAGGAGGATGACGGCCAGCACGTCAAGGGCCTGACCACCGCTGCCGGCCTGTGGATGACCGCCGCCATCGGCGTGGCGGCGGGGCTGGGGCGTGAATCAACTGCGGTGCTCAGCACCTTGTTGGCGCTGGCGGTGTTCAGCGTGATGCCGAGTATCGTCAAGCGGTTGGACAAGGACTGACGATCACCGGCGGCATCGTGGTCGGTGGCTCCTGCACCGGTGGCGGCGGGTTTTCCGGCGGTTCTTGCTCCGGGATCGGCTCGGGGTCGGTGGGCGGCAGTGTCGGGTTGTCGATATTCGGATCAGGGGTTTCAGCCGGGATCGGGATATTCATTCGGTGTGGCCTCCTTTGTGCTTTGCTCTATCGGTGGACAATCGCCCGCGCAATTTGATTCCCGCTCAATGGCGCCACATCCACCTGAACTTTTGACCGCTGTGCAGGCTCGGACCTTTTACGGCCCTGCTCAGGGAGAGTCTCGCCGTATCAGAATTCGAATCAAGCAAAGAGCGTCCACAGGGCGTAAGGGGAAGATGCTCGATGACTGCTGAAACACTGGTTCCAGAAGATTCCTTATTGCCGCTGTCCCAGGCGCTGTTGCTGCCCAGGATCGCGATCGAAAGCACCATGCCGGTGATCGACGGCGGCGAATTTGCCGTCAAGGCCGTGGTCGGCCAACGCCTCAACGTCACCAGCAAGGTCTTCGCCGACGGCCATGACAAGCTCGCGGTGCTGATCCGCTGGCGCGCGCGCCAGGACGAAAGCTGGCACAGCGTGGTGATGAGCGATGTGGGCAACAATGGCTGGGAAGGCGCGTTTACCGTCGCCGCCATGGGGCCCCACGAGTACTGCATCGAAGCGTGGATCGATACCTTCGCCAGCTTTTGCTATGAGCTGCGCAAGAAGCACGAGGCGGGTGTGCCGGTAAGCCTGGAGCTGCAGGAAGGCCGCAGCCTGGTGTTGCAGGCCGCCGAGCGCAGCGACAACGAACTGCGCGACCGCCTGATGCTGTTGCACCACGAGCTCTCCGGCCTGCTGGAAACCGAGCAGGTTGCGCTGTTCCTGCACGAAGACAGTGCACACCTGATGACCCAGGCCGACCACCGCGCCTATTTGAGCGTGAGCCCCGTGTACCCGATCGACGTTGAACGTGAGGCCGCGCAATTTGCCAGCTGGTACGAGCTGTTTCCGCGCTCGATCACCGACGACCCGGCCCGCCACGGCACCTTCAACGATGTGCACGCGCGCTTGCCGATGATCCATGACATGGGCTTTGACGTGCTGTACTTCCCGCCCATTCACCCGATCGGCCGCAGCCATCGCAAGGGCAAGAACAATTCGTTGACGGCCGGCCCCGATGACCCCGGCAGCCCCTATGCCATCGGCAGCGAGGAGGGTGGCCATGAGGCGATTCACCCGCAACTGGGCAGCCGCGATGACTTCCGCCGCCTGGTCAAGGCCGCCGCCGACCACGGCCTGGAAATTGCTCTGGATTTCGCCATCCAGTGCTCCCAGGACCACCCCTGGCTCAAACAGCACCCCGGCTGGTTCAACTGGCGCCCGGACGGCACGATCAAATACGCGGAAAACCCACCGAAGAAGTACCAGGACATCGTCAACGTCGATTTCTACGCGGCGGATGCGATCCCCAGCTTGTGGACCGAACTGCGTGACGTCGTGGTGGGCTGGGTGGAAGAGGGCGTGAAGACCTTTCGCGTCGACAACCCCCACACCAAGCCACTGCCGTTCTGGCAATGGCTGATCAGCGATGTGCGCGCCAAGCACCCCGAGGTGATTTTCCTCGCCGAAGCGTTCACCACCCCGGCGATGATGGCGCGCCTGGGCAAGGTCGGCTATTCGCAGAGCTACACCTATTTCACCTGGCGCAATACCAAGGCTGAGCTTAGCGAGTACCTGGCGCAGTTGAACCAGTCGCCATGGCGCGAATGCTACCGGCCGAACTTCTTCGTCAATACGCCCGACATCAACCCAGGTTTCCTGCATGAGTCCGGCCGGCCCGGGTTTTTGATCCGCGCCGCACTGGCGACCCTGGGCTCGGGCCTGTGGGGGATGTATTCGGGGTTCGAGTTGTGCGAAGCGGCGCCGGTGCCGGGCAAAGAGGAATACCTGGACTCGGAAAAATACGAAATCCGCCCTCGAGACTTCACCGCCCCCGGCAACATCATTGCCGAAATCGCCCAGCTCAACCGCATACGCCGCCAGAACCCGGCCTTGCAGACGCACTTGGGCCTGAAGCTTTACAACGCCTGGAACGACAACATCCTGTACTTCGGCAAGCGCAGCGAGGATGGCAGCAACTTTATTCTGGTGGCGGTCAACCTCGACCCGTTCAACGCTCAGGAAGCGCACTTTGAGCTGCCGCTGTGGGAGTTGGGCTTGCCGGATGACGCCCAGACTCAGGGTGAAGACTTGATGAACGGCCATCGCTGGACGTGGTACGGCAAAACCCAATGGACACGACTGGAACCGCAGATGCCGTTCGGGGTGTGGCGGATCAGCACGTCCTGAAGGTGCGCATGTTCTTTTGTGGTGAATGTGCCTTTGTGGTGAGTGTGCCTTGGTGTTGATGGGCGTGTGCGGCAAGCCGGCCACACAAGCCGGCTTGCCGCACACGCTGGCGCACTCCACCCGCCTGCATGACACCGCCGTTTATTTTCCAGGAGTTTCCAATGGCCAAGAAACCCAAGGCTGCCACCTTTATCAAAGACCCGCTCTGGTACAAGGACGCGGTGATTTACCAGGTTCACGTCAAATCCTATTTCGACGCCAATAACGACGGTATCGGTGACTTTCCCGGGCTGATCGCCAAACTCGATTACATCGCCGACCTTGGCGTCAATACCATCTGGCTGCTGCCGTTCTACCCTTCGCCACGGCGTGATGACGGGTACGACATCGCCGAATACCGGGGCGTGCACAGTGACTACGGGACCCTGGCCGATGCCAAGCGGTTTATCGCCGAGGCTCACAAGCGCGGGTTGCGGGTGATCACCGAACTGGTCATTAACCACACTTCCGACCAGCACCCCTGGTTTCAGCGTGCGCGCAAGGCCAAGCCGGGTTCGGCGGCGCGCGACTTCTACGTGTGGTCCGATGACGACCAGAAATACGACGGCACGCGGATCATCTTCCTCGACACCGAGAAGTCCAACTGGACCTGGGACCCGGTCGCCGGTCAATACTTCTGGCACCGTTTTTATTCACACCAGCCCGACCTCAATTTCGACAATCCGCAGGTGATGAAAGCGGTGTTGTCGGTGATGCGCTACTGGCTCGACATGGGCATCGACGGCCTGCGTCTGGACGCCATCCCGTACTTGATCGAGCGTGACGGCACGAACAACGAGAACCTCGCCGAAACCCACGACGTGCTCAAGCAGATCCGCGCCGAGATCGATGCCAACTACCCCGACCGCATGCTGTTGGCCGAAGCCAACCAGTGGCCGGAAGACACGCAGTTGTATTTCGGTGACAAAAAGGGCGATGACGGCGATGAATGCCATATGGCCTTCCATTTTCCCCTGATGCCGCGCATGTACATGGCGCTGGCCCAGGAAGACCGCTTCCCGATTACCGACATCCTGCGCCAGACCCCGGAGATCCCCGCCAACTGCCAATGGGCGATCTTCCTGCGCAACCACGATGAACTGACCCTGGAAATGGTCACCGACAAAGAGCGCGACTATCTCTGGAACTACTACGCCGCTGACCGCCGCGCCCGCATTAACCTGGGGATTCGCCGACGCTTGGCACCGTTGATGGAGCGTGATCGCCGCCGCGTGGAGCTGCTTAACAGCCTGCTGCTGTCGATGCCGGGCACGCCAACGTTGTATTACGGCGACGAAATCGGCATGGGCGACAATATTTACCTGGGCGACCGCGACGGTGTGCGCACACCGATGCAGTGGTCGATCGACCGCAACGGCGGGTTCTCCCGCGCCGACCCGGCCAGCCTGGTGCTGCCGCCGATCATGGACCCGTTGTACGGTTACCAGTCGGTCAACGTCGAGACCCAGACCCAGGACCCGCACTCCTTGCTTAACTGGAACCGGCGCATGCTCGCGGTGCGCAAGCAGTCCAAGGCGTTTGGACGGGGCAGCTTGAAGATGCTGTCGCCGGCCAACCGGCGCATTCTGGCCTACACCCGCGAGTACACCGGCGAGTATGGGCGTACGGAAATCATTTTGTGCGTGGCCAACGTGTCGCGCAGCGCCCAGGCCGCCGAACTGGACTTGTCGGCGTTTGCCGGCATGGTGCCGGTGGAGATGCTCGGCGGAAACGCTTTCCCGCCTATCGGCCAGCTGAATTTCCTGCTGACCCTGGCACCGTATGGCTTCTATTGGTTTGTATTGGCGGCGGAAAACCAGATGCCGAGCTGGCATGTGGAACCGGCGCAGAGCATGCCCGACTTCACCACCCTGGTCTTGAAAAAACGTATGGAAGAGCTACTCGACGAACCCTCCCGCCGCACCCTCGAACAAGCGACGTTGCCAGCCTGGCTGCCCAAGCGGCGCTGGTTTGCCGGCAAGGACACGGCTATCGACAGCGTGCGCATTGTTTATGGCGTACGGTTTGGCGACCCGCAGCACCCGGTATTGCTCAGCGAGCTGGAGGTGAGCGCAGGCGGCCAGGTCAGTCGTTACCAGTTGCCGTTCGGTTTTCTTGGCGAAGATCAGTTCACCAGCGCCTTGCCCCAGCAATTGGCCCTGGCGCGTGTGCGGCGTACCCGCCAGGTAGGGCTGGTCACCGACGCCTTCAGCCTCGAACACTTCATCCGCGCGGTCATCCAGGGGCTGCAAGCTGGCACCGTACTGAGCACCAGTGACGGCGACCTGCACTTTGAGGCCCCGCCGCACCTGTCCAAGCTGCAGCTGGGCGATGAGGCGCAGGTGCGCTACCTGTCGGCCGAGCAGTCCAACAGCTCGGTGGTGGTGGGTGAAAGCCTGGTGCTCAAGCTGATTCGCAAAGTCAGCGCGGGTGTGCACCCCGAGCTGGAGATGAGCGCCTACCTCACTGCCGCCGAATACCCGAATATCTCGCCGCTGATGGGCTCGATGATCCGCCGCGACGCCGACGGTCAGGACAACCTGCTGATGATTGCCCAGGGTTACCTGAGCAACCAGGGTGATGCCTGGAGCTGGACCCAGAACAACCTGGAACGGGCGATTCGCGACGAGTTGGCCCAGGCTATTTCCGAGCAAGAGCAGCACTACAACGCCCTCGGTGAACTGGAGGATTTCGCCGGTTTGCTCGGCCAGCGCCTGGGTGAAATGCACCTCGTGCTGGGCGGACAAACTACTGACAAGGACTTCAAACCCGAGGTCACCACTGCCAAAGACACCCAGACCTGGGCCAAGGATGTCGGCGCGCAGATCGAGCGCGCGCTGCACTTGCTCAAGCTGCATCAACACCAATTGAACCCGGCGGACCAGGCATTGGTCAGTGAATTGTTAGCGCAGAAAAAAGCCGTCGCCGCCCATGTCCAGACCTTGGCCAAAGCCACGTTGGGCGGGTTGCGTATTCGAGTACATGGCGATTTGCACTTGGGCCAGGTGTTGGTGGTCAAGGGCGATGCTTACCTGATCGACTTCGAAGGCGAGCCGGCCCGGCCGCTGCACGAACGTCGCGGCAAGCACAGCCCTTATAAAGATGTGAGTGGCGTGCTGCGTTCGTTCGATTACGCCGCCGCCATGGCCCTGAATGTGCAGGGTGTGGATCACTCGCCCGAAGCGGACCTGGCGCGCAAACGCGTGACCGATCGCTACTTGAAAGAAGCACGCCTGGCATTTATCCAGGCTTATCAGGCGGCTACGTCTACACTGGCGCATGACTGGCAAGATGCCAATGGCCAGGAGGCCGCGCTGACGTTGTTCAGTTTGGAGAAGGCCGCGTACGAAGTGGCTTACGAAGCGGAAAACCGCCCGACCTGGTTGCCGGTGCCTTTGCAGGGCCTGCATGGCCTGTTGAGCGGGGCTGTACCGATCAAGCAAGCACCTAAATCGAACACTGCACGCGGTGGGGAGACGTCATGAATTACACGCATAAAGAACCGCTGCAGCCAAAGTTGACTGCAATGCCGGCGTCCAAAGACGTCGAAGCACTGGTGCGCGCCGAGCACCACGATCCATTTTCTATCCTGGGGCCGCACGATGATGAGCAGGGCGGGCAATTTATTCGCGCGTTCCTGCCCGAAGCGCTGAGCGTCCAGGTACTCAGCCGCGAGGGCGGCGAGACCCTCGGCAGCCTCGACGCGACCCAGGTGCCTGGGCTGTTTGTCGGTCACTTCGGCACGCGCCAGCCGTATCTATTGAAAATCCAGTGGGCCGGCGGTGAGCAAATCACCGAAGACCCCTACAGTTTCAGCCAGTTGCTGCTCGGGGAAATGGACCTGTACCTGTTTGCCGAAGGCAATCACCGCGACCTCGGCAGTTGCCTGGGCGCCCAAGTGACAAGCGTCGACGGCGTGCAGGGTGTGCGCTTTGCGGTGTGGGCACCGAATGCACGGCGCGTATCGGTGGTGGGCGACTTCAACATCTGGGACGGCCGCCGCCACCCGATGCGCCTGCGTCATCCTTCGGGTGTATGGGAGATTTTTATCCCGCGCCTGCAGCCGGGTGCGGCCTACAAGTACGAAATCCTTGGCGCCAATGGGATCCTGCCGCTCAAGGCCGACCCGATGGCGCTGGCGACGCAACTGCCGCCCGACACCGCCTCCAAAGTCGCGCCGCCGTTACAGGTTGAGTGGCAAGACCACGAGTGGATGCAATCGCGCACCGAGAAGCATAAAACCAGTGCGCCGCTGTCGATCTACGAGCTGCACGTCGGCTCCTGGCAATGCGAGTTGGACGAAGCCGGTGAAGTCGCCCGCCAATATGGCTGGCGTGAACTGGCGGAGCGGCTGGTGCCTTACGTGCAGCAGTTGGGGTTTACCCATATCGAGCTGATGCCGATCATGGAACACCCGTTTGGCGGCTCATGGGGCTACCAGGCGCTGTCGCAGTTCGCGCCGAGCGCGCGGTTCGGTTCGCCGGAGGATTTCGCCTACTTCGTCAATGCCCTGCACAAGGCCGATATCGGCGTGATCCTCGACTGGGTGCCAGCGCATTTCCCTACCGATACCCACGGTCTCGCGCAATTTGACGGCACCGCGTTGTACGAATACGCCAACCCGCTCGAAGGCTTCCACCAGGATTGGGACACGCTGATCTACAACCTGGGTCGCACCGAAGTGCACGGTTTCATGCTGGCCTCGGCGCTGCACTGGCTCAAGCATTTCCACATCGACGGTCTGCGCGTGGACGCCGTGGCGTCGATGCTCTACCGAGACTATTCACGCAAGGCCGGCGAATGGGTGCCGAACCGCCACGGTGGTCGCGAGAATCTGGAAGCGATTGACTTCCTGCGTCACTTGAACGACGTGGTGGCTCTGGAAGCCCCCGGCGCGCTGGTGATCGCTGAGGAGTCCACTGCCTGGCCAGGCGTGAGCCAGCCCACCCAACAGGGTGGCCTGGGCTTCAATTACAAATGGAACATGGGCTGGATGCACGATTCCCTGCATTACATCCAGCAAGACCCAGTGTACCGCGCGCATCATCACAACGAGCTGAGCTTTGGCCTGGTATATGCCTGGTCCGAACGTTTTATCCTGCCGATCTCCCACGATGAGGTGGTGCACGGCAAGCATTCGTTGATCGACAAGATGCCCGGCGACCGTTGGCAGAAATTCGCCAACCTGCGTGCTTACCTGACCTTCATGTGGATGCATCCCGGCAAGAAGCTGCTGTTTATGGGCTGCGAGTTCGGCCAATGGCGGGAGTGGAACCACGATCAGCAGTTGGATTGGTACCTGCTGCAGTACGCCGAACATAAAGGTGTGCAAAAACTGGTAGGGGACTTGAACCGGCTGTACCGCACAGAGCCGGCCCTGCATGACCAGGACGACGCACCCCAAGGTTTCCAGTGGCTGATCGGTGATGACGCGATCAACAGCGTCTATGCCTGGCTGCGCTGGAGCAAGGACGGCAAGCCCGTGTTGGTGGTCGCCAACTTCACCCCGGTGCCCCGTGAAGCCTACGCCGTGGGTGTGCCGTTTGCCGGGCGTTGGAGCGAGGTGATCAACAGCGACGCGGACACCTACGCTGGATCCAATTTCGGCAACGGTGGCGACGTGTTTACCCACGAGGAGCCACGCCACGGGCAGCCGGTGTCGCTGTCCCTGAATCTGCCGCCGTTGGGAGTGCTGATTTTGCGACCGGAAACGCTGTAAACGGCTCTATCTTGCTGGATTCTGTTGTCCGCGGTGCTGGCCGGGTGCCACAATGGCGCCCTTGTCGCGACAGTTGAATCAGGCGAATTTCATGAATGGCCTTGGGCGTAAGCAGGACGAGGATTGCTCCATAGAAGAGCAGGTGCGGACTGACCGTCTGCACCAGCTGTTTCGGCAGTCATTTACCGCCATTTTCGGCAGTTATCTGGCGGCCGCGATGCTGTGCTGGCTGTGCTGGGATCGCTTTGACCATTCAGTCATGGTGGCCTGGCTGGCGCTGCTGGGCCTGTCGGCGCTGTTGCGGGTCAAGATGTTCATGGACTGGTTCCGCTGCCCCAACAGTGAGCGTACCCCCTCCCGCTGGGAGCGCCGTTATTGGTGGACCCTGACGCTCTCCGCAGGGATCTGGGGCGCGGGTGCGCTGGCGCTGATGCCGCCGGATGATCGTTTGTCCCAGGTGCTGGTGATCTTGTTCACCGTGGGCATGTCGGTGAGTGCGGTGTCGTGTTATTCGGCCTATCGCTACATGACGCTGGCGTCCATCGGCCTGGTGTTGCTGCCGTGCACGGTGTGGCTGCTGTTTCAGCCGTCAGCAATGCAGCTAGGCGTGGCGATTGCGGTGTTGGTGTTCAGCACGTTCGTGGTCAGCGCCACCCGTAAATTGTCCGATGCCCTGGAAAAGGCCTTTCGCCTGACCCGGCAAATGGAGCGCGCCCACCACATTTCCAACCTGGCCGCACAAACCGATGAACTGACCGGTTTGATGAATCGACGGGCGTTTTTCGAGCGTGCCCACCTGCTGTACGCGCAATGCCGGCATCATCAGCAACCCCTGTGCGCCTTGATGCTGGACATGGATCATTTCAAGCAGATCAACGACACCTACGGCCATCAGGCTGGCGATCAGGTATTGCGCCAGATTGGCGGAGTGATCAACGCGTCGTTTCGCAAGGCCGATGTCTACGGTCGCTTGGGTGGAGAGGAGTTTGCGGTGCTGCTGCCGGACACCTCGCTGGAAGCCGCGCGGGAAATCGCTGAGCAGTTGGTCAAGGCCATCTCCAACCTGGCGTGCGATCCGGTGCATGGCCTTAGCGCCAGCTTAGGTGTGGCGTTCGCCTATGCGCAGGATCAGGACTTGCACGGGTTGATGAACACGGCTGACAAGGCGCTTTATCGAGCCAAGGCCCAGGGTCGCAATCAGGTGGCGCTGGCAGAGTAGGGCAGGCTCAGTCCTTGAGCATGGCCTTGATCAACACGCGCGAGACCTGCTCGGCAGAGTAGGGCTTGGCCAGAAATTCGAACCCTTCGTAACCACTGTCGGCCAACTCATCGCTGTAGCCCGAGGTGAGCACCACCGGTAAATCCGGCCGTCGCTGGCGCAGCAGTTTGGCCATCGCCACGCCGGTGATGCCGGGCATCACCACGTCCGAGAAAATCACATCAAAGGCCATGGCATCCTGGCCTGCAAGGGTCAGCGCCTGCTCGGCGTCCGTCGCCCAGGTGGTCTGGTAGCCCAGGTCTTGGAGGATCTGGCTGGCAAAACGCCCGACTTCCAGGTTGTCCTCCACGATCAGTACGTGGCACTGCGTGGTGTCCGGAGTTGTAAGAGGGGTGTCCTGGGGGCTCTGCGGCAGCGAGGATTGAGCTTCGACTTGCGGCAGGTACAAGGTGAACACGCTGCCTTGCCCGGGTGTGCTGGTCACGTCGATGTTACCGCCGGACTGCTTGGCGAACCCGAACACTTGCGACAGACCCAGGCCGGTGCCTTTGCCCACGGCTTTTGTGGTGAAGAACGGTTCGAAGATGCGTTCAACGGTGTCCGCTGCAATGCCCTGCCCGGTATCGGCCAGCGAGACCGCGATGTGCGGCTGGCGGGAGCCTGCGTCGCCGCGGATGCTGGGCAGCGGCTGTTGGCCGGCCACTCGCAGTGTCAGCGTGCCCTGGCCGCCCATTGCGTCCCGCGCATTGAGCGCGATGTTGATCAGCGCGGTTTCGAACTGGCTGGAGTCGACACGTGCAAAGCAAGCATGTGGCGGCAGGTGGACCTGTACATGAATACGCGCGCCGGTGACACTTTCGAGCATCTCGCCGATGTTCTGCACGCGCTGGCCCACGTCGAAGACTTCCGGGTTGAGCGGTTGGCGACGGGCAAACGCGAGCAATTGACTGGTGAGTTTACTGGCCCGCTCGACGGTGTCGGACACCGCGCTCATATACCGTTGACGGCGTTCTTCCGAGAGGCCGGGTTGGCGCAGGAAATCCACCGATGAGCGAATGATCGTGAGCAGGTTGTTGAAGTCATGGGCCACGCCGCCGGTCAGTTGGCCAATGGCTTCGAGTTTTTGCGACTGGCGCAGCGCCGCTTCGGCCTGGGCCAGTGCGAGCGTGCGCTCTTCTACCCGCTGCTCGAGGGTGGTGTTGAGCTCGGCATAGGCTGCGAGGCCTTTACGCACGTCGGCATCGGCGCGTACCCGTTCGATATGCGCCCAGGAACGTTCGGTGACTTCGCGCAGCAAGGCCAGGTCGTAGGGTGACCAGGATCGCGCTGTTTTGTCGTGCACGGCCATCAATGCGGTCAGTCGGCCGTTTTTGATCAGAGGCATGCACAGGGTTGCGGTGACGCCCAGGGCCTGGAAGTTGGCGGATTCCGCCGGCGGCAATTCGAGCAGGTTATCGTTGATCACCAAGGGCTCGCCGGCGCGCAAGTAGTCGACGGCCATCGCACCGAAGTCCGCCAGGCGGTAGCGGCCGATGATGCTCGGTGAGCCGGGCGCCGTCCAATTGTCGCGAATAGTGAAACCGTCTTCATCGGCGTCCATGTCGGCGTAGGCGCAATTGCTCACCTGCAGGTGCTCGGCCAGCAATCGGGTGGTGCTGGTCATGATCGCTTCGGCATCGGCGGCGTTGGCCACGGCGTTGCTGATGGTGTCCAGCACTGCCAGACGGCGGGTGAGAAACACCGTGGCGGTGGTTTCGGTCACGGTATCCAGCATGCCCACCACGCGGCCCTGAGGGTCGCGGATCGGGCTGTAGCAGAAAGTGAAGTAGGCCTGCTCCGGCGCATGGCCCCGCTCGATGACCAGCGGGAAATTTTCGATATAGGTCGCGTGGCCCTGGAAGGCAGCGTCGCAAATGGGGCTGATGTCGTCCCACACCTCGCTCCACACTTCACTGAATGGGCGGCCAAGGGCGTAGGGCTTATCGCCCAGGATCGGGATAAACGCGTCGTTGTACAGCGTTATCAGATTGGGCCCCCAAATGATTGCCTTCGGGAAACTTGAAGCGAAACACAGCGCTACGGTGGTCTTGAGAACATCCGGCCACTGTTCCAGTGGCCCCAGGGGCGTACTGGCCCAATCATGCTGACGCACCCGCTCAGCCATATCGCTGCTGCTTTGCAGCCAATTCATCATTGGGAAAACACCTTGTTTACCAGAGTCTGCAATGCGCCGGAAATGCCCTGGCGCAGAGCTACAGACCTGCCCGAACACTGCCAGTTCAGCGCGATTATCCGCTAGATGGCAATTTGATGCTCTATTCGTTTAACTAAAGGATATCTAGAAGGTTTTAGCCCTTGTCTCACCCTCATTGCGTGCCGAACAAGCCCGTCCAGTAGATCCCGGCGTCACTCTTTGGGTCCATCGCATAGGCGGCGCCCAACTCGCGAAATAGCGGGTTCATGAGGTTGGCGCAATGGCCGGGGCTGGCGAGCCAGCCATCGACCACCCTGCGCGGGGTATCCAGGCCGGCGGCGATGTTTTCACCGATGTTCTTCGCGATGTACCCCGCCAGCTCCGCACGGTCGCCGGGGGTGCGGCCGTCATGGTCGAGGTGGTCGAAGAAATTACCGTTGGCCATGTTGCGCGTGTGGCTGTTGGCGGCATCGGCCAGGCTATCGTTCCACGACAACGGTGTGGTCGCCGTAAACGCCTGGGTACCGCACTGACGCGGTTGAGCGCGGGCGGTATTGATCAGGTCGAGCACTTTCCTGCCTTCGGTCTGCCAGTCGCCCAGTCCGCTGGACAGCAGCGGACGCGCCAGCACGATGCGCCAGTCCTGGCCGCTGTTGCTTACGCCGATGTCGACGAATTGCGGGTCCAGCACCACCCGGCAGAAACTTTCACGCACGGCCTTCATGGCGGCCTGGGCGTCCTTGGGCCCCGACAGGCTGATGGCCTGTACATTCACCATCGGGTAGGCCGCCCGCGCCAGGGCCTGCTGCAAATCGCCGACGTTACTGGCCGGCAGCACCAGCCGTGTGTCGCTGGCCAGCGGCGGCAGTTCCTGGGAACCCTGGTCACCGCAGCGTTGCACCTGGCTGCGGTATTCGTTGATCTGTTGGACTAGCTGACTTTCTTCATTCGCCATCGCGCTGGCGCAGAACACCGTACTGGCGGCCAGCGTCGTGAGACCCATCATCAATGACAGAACGCGCATGGACGTTACCCTTGAACTTGAAAGTGCCCATGATGCGCGATGTAACCCGGTCCGGTGCAACGCCTTTTTTGTTTTTTTACCTCAACGGGGCCTGCAGGTGTCGTTTACAGCAACGTTGTGGCCCCATGCCATCGCCGTGGTCACCAGGATCAACCCTCCCGCCACGGCAAACGTGGCGTGCAGGCCAAACGTGACCGATTGCGCGCTGGCGTGGGTGACACCGGGCGTGGCCCAGGCGAACACTGCGCCCAAGGCCGAGGCACCGCCGATCAGGCCGAGGTTGCGTGACAAGTTCAACAGCCCCGAGACTGTTCCCCGGCGCGGCGCCGGCACGTCACTCATCACCGCCGTATTGTTGGCGGCCTGGAACAGGCTGTAACCGGTTGTCAGGACGACCAGCGCAATCACGTAGGCCACCAACCCTGACGTCAGCGCCAGCAGCAGGGCGCCACACAGCAACACGCCCAGCCCCGTGCGGGTCATGCGCCGGCTGCCGAGGCGGTCGGTGAGGCGGCCTGCCGGTACGCCGGTGGCGGCCGCGACGCAGGGGCCGACGGCCATGACCAGGCCCATCCATTCAGGGGCCAGGCCCAGGCCGCGTGAGAGGTAAAACGGCCCGACGACGAACGTGGCCATGATCACGGCGGCGACCAAGGCGCTCATGGTCAGGCCTACGCGCAGTGAAACGTCGCGCAGGGGAGTCCAGAAGCCTGACACGAGCGGCGTGCGCGGTTGATCGGCGGGCAAGTACCGCCAGGCCAGCGCAAACACCAACAGCCCCAGCGGCATACCCACCGCAAACAGCGCGCGCCACCCCCACAGGCTGAGCAGCACGCCGCCCAGGCTGGGCCCCATGGCGGTGCCGACGGCCGACATCGTGCCGAGCAAGCCCATCACCCGGCCGGTGCGTTCCCGGGTGACGGTATCGCCGACCATGCCCAGGGCCATGGCCATCATGCTCGCGGCGCCGAGGCCTTGCAGCGCCCGAGCGGCGATCAGTGCAGTGAGGGATGGCGCCATTGCGCACACGCCGCTTGCCAGCGCGAACAGCAGCAACCCGCCCAGCAACAGCCGACGGCGCCCCAGGCGATCACCCAGTCGGCCTGCACTGACGATGACCGCAGTGATCGCCAGCAAATAACTGAGCACCACCCACTGCACCGCCTGAAAAGACGTGTCGAATGCCAGCGCCAGGCTTGGCAGGCCGACATTGGCGATGCTGGTGCCCAGGGATGCCAGCAACATGGACAACGACAGGCTGGCGAGGCTACCGCGTGAGGAGAAGGGCATGGGGCGATTCCTTGAGTGAACGTACCTGTCACAAATCTACGGTGTCGCCTACCATGGCGGAAGACGCACGGGTTGCACTTAATACCTGCATATAACGCCTGCTGAGGAATACACATGCCCGATCTTAATTTGTTGCTCACGCTGGACGTGCTGCTCGCCGAAGGCAGCGTCGCCGGCGCGGCCAGGCGTTTGGGCCTGAGTGCTTCGGCCATGAGCCGTGCCCTGGCGCGCCTGCGCGAAACCACCGGCGACCCGCTGCTGGTGCGTGCCGGTCGCGGCCTGGTGGCTACGCCGAGGGCGATGGCGCTGCGCGAACAGGTCAGCCGTCTGGTGCAGGAGGCTCAGGCCGTATTGCGCCCGGCGCAATCGCTGGACATGGCGCAGGTGGAACGCACCTTCACCCTGCGCGCCAGTGAGGAGTTCGTTGAGCTCATCGGCCCCGCGTTGCTGGCGCGCATCGCCCGCGAGGCTCCCGGTGTGCGTTTGCGTTTCATCAACAAGACCGACAAGGACAGCGCGCTGCTACGTGACGGACGCGTGGACCTGGAAACCGGTGTGGTCGACCCCGACGCCAGCCCCGAAGTCCTGACCCAGGCACTGTTTCGCGACCGCTTGGTGGGCGTGGTACGCGAAGGCCATCCCTTGAGCCGTGGCGAGATCAGCGCCCAACGCTTTGCCGAGGGCCAGCACGTCTACGTTTCCCGGCGCGGGCAAGACCGTGGTCAGATTGATGACGCGCTCGAGGCCCACGGCCTGGCCCGCCGCATCGGCAGTATCGTCAGCGGTTTCTCCACTGCCATCGCCCTGGCCCGCGACACCGACCTGATCGCCTGCGTGCCCGAACGTTACACCGCCAACCGCCGCGATCTGTTCTGCTTTACCCTGCCACTGAGCTTGCCGAGCTTCAGTGTGGCGATGCTCTGGCACCCGCGGTTGGATGCGGATCTGGCCCACCGCTGGCTGCGCGGGTGCCTGCGTGAGGTCTGCGGGCAATAACTCACGCGCAACAGGTACAATCGCCGCTGCCTTGACGCAAAACCCCAGGAATTTGCATGTTCAGCCTTACCCGCTACACCACGCCGTGCCCCGAGCCGATCAATGGCCAGATCCTGCAGTTGGTGGTGGACAACCTCACCGACATCAGCAGCGTGGCGCTGCCGCCGAGCAACCTGCTCTACAACATCTACCAGTACGCGATTGGCTTTGAGGTGCACCTGTACCTGGAAGCGCTCAATGGCGAGAAAGGCATCGCGGTCGAACTGATTGTCGCCACCGATGCGCAGGATGCCGGGAAGGTCCTCGGCTTTGTGTTGTGCTTGCCGGTCAAGGACGATCCCGAGGCGTGCGGCATCGCGTTCATGGCGGTGCAGGCGGCCTCGCGTCGCCGGGGTGTGGCACGGGCCATGTTGCAGGACGTGTTGGCGCGCTATCCCCATGCCGAGCTGGCCTGCTCCGTGGAAAAGGTCCGCGCGTTCGAGGCCATGGGCTTTAAAGTGCGCGGCGCACGCGGCACCCAAGTGCTGATGAACACCCGCGACTACGGCACCGATGGCCTGATGGGCGTGCTGGATGTGGCCGCGATCTACAGCTCCCTGGAAGTCCGGCAGATTCACACCTACCTGCTGCAAAAACACGGCAAGCGCGCCATGGTCGATGCAGAGAAGCAACGCGATCGGCACCTGGATCAGTTGGCGCGCAAGGTCCAGCTGTTCGTCAGCGGCGGCCGCGATTAACCATCCCCAGAATGGTGGCCAGCAACTCCTGCTGCGCCTCTTCACGACTGAGCTCGCCGTTGGCCGCCGCGTGGGACAGGGCTTCCGCGGCGCCGAGCATGGCGCGCAAGCCGGCTTGAGACACCGTGCCCGTGGGCGCGAAGGGCGCCAGCGCGTCGCGGCATTTATCGAGGAAGATCGCCTCGTATTTGCGCTTGAGGCTTTCCAATTCCGGCGAACCGCTCAGCGCGGCCGTCACCCCCGGTATTTCCCGTCCCTGCAGTAACACGCAATCGACGTACGACGCGGCGATCACCCAGGCGCGCTCATCCAGTGTCGCGGCGCTGGCTTCGATGGCGTCGCTGAACACCTGATTCTGACGCCCGTCGAAATCCTCGTACAACGCCGCCAGCAAACCCGCGCGGGTGACGAAATGGTCGTAGACCACCGGCTTGGTCACGCCCGCCAGTTCCGCCAGGCGACCCAGGGTCAGGGCATCGGTGCCTTCCTCGCGCACCAGTTGCCAGGCGACATCGAGCAACTGGCGCAGGCGATCTTCTCGGGACAAACGACGACGCGGGGCAGGGGATTCAGGGCTTGACATGCTTATATACCAAAAGTAACTTACTATCCGTAACTTAAGCCCAGCCTAACCTCAAACGGAGTCAATGTCATGCACGCACTGATCGTTGTCGCTCATCACGACCCGCAATCGCTCACCCATGCAATTGCCGCGCAAGTCGCCGCTGGCCTTGAGGCAAGCGGCCACACTTATGAGATCGCCGACCTCGCCGCCGAAGGATTTGACCCGCGTTACAGCGCCGCCGACCATCGGGTACACCGCCACGGCGCCGCGCCACCGGCCGATGTGCGGGCTGAACAAGCGCGCGTGGATCGGGCCGATGCGCTGGTGCTGGCATTTCCCATCTACTGGTGGTCACTGCCTGGGCTGCTCAAAGGCTGGATAGACCGCGTGTTCGTCAACGGCTGGGCAATCGAATATGGCCCCGATACCCCGGTGACGAAAAAACTGCGGCACTTGCAGGTGCACCTGCTGGCCCTCGGCGGGGCGGATGACAGTGCGTTTGAGCGCCACGGCTACGCCACGGCGATGCGCACGCAGATCGACCACGGCATTTTTGATTATTGCGGGGCGAAAGTGGTGACGTCCCAGTTGTTGCTGGATTCGGAAGGCGGCGCGGCGCACGGGCATCTGAACACGGCCCATGCGGTGGGCCGCAAGGTGTTTGCGGCTGAGACGGTCGTCGGTTGATTCAACCGTCGCGAAACAAGTCGTGGGCGTCCAGCAGGCGGTAGGCGATCTCCGGGCGTTTTTCCATGCCACGCCGAATCGCCGCCGGGATCGATTGCCGGGTCTTGCGGCACATTCCCGGTAGCTCATCGATCACAATCTGAATCCCGCGCATGCTCTTGACCTCGGTATGGCCTGGGGCAATGTGCACGCGAATGCCCAATTGCTGGTGCATCAATTGCTGCATGCGCTCCAGGTCTTGCAGGCTTTTGAGGTCTTCCAGGCGTTCGAGCAGGCGTTTTTCTTCCTGGCGCGTAAGGCTCAGGATGCGCAGGTCGGCGCCGGGTGCTTGCAACAGACGTTCGCGGTCGCAGACACAGGCGCCGGGTGGGCAGGGTTGGCGAATTGTCATGTGCAGGCCCTCCCCAAACCGGTGCGGTTGGCTCAGTAGCTGAGCGTTACCCCAAGGCTGCCCAAGGCCTTCCAGTATTCAGGATAGGTCTTGGCCACGCAGTCCGGGTCCTGAATGCGGATGCCCGACACTTTCAAACCGGCCAGAGCAAAGCACATGGCGATGCGGTGGTCGGCGTGGGTGTCGATCAGTGCGTTGCACGACGTACCCGCCAGCCCAGGGTCGGCGGCGACCAGCAGATCATCGCCTTCGATGGTGGCCAGGCCTGGGCGAATCTCATTGAGGCCATCGTGCAGCGCCTGCACGCGGTCGCATTCCTTGACCCGCAGGTTGGCCAGTTCGGTGAAGCGCACCGGGGTGTTGTTGAACGCTGCCAGCACCGCCAGGGTTGGGATGGCGTCCTGCATTTGCGAGCCGACGACTGTGGCCTGCATGTTCGGGAACTGGGCGATCACTGCCTGGGCCTTGGCATCGGGTTGGGTGAAGTCCTGCGCGGCCACGCCGATGTCGATGCGCCCGCCGGTCAACACTTCAGCAGCCCACAGGTACGTGGCGGCGGAGGCGTCCGGTTCGATCAGGTAGTCATGGGCGGTGTAGCCGGTAGCGGCCACACGCCAGGTGGTGTCGTCGACCTCCTCGACCTGTGCGCCGAAGGCCCGCATGCAATCGAGGGTCAGGTCCACGTAGCCACGGGCACCAATGTCCTTGCCGGTCAGGGCCACTTCTATCGGCGCCTCGCCGCAGGCTGCCAGCATCAGCAGGGCCGAAACGTACTGGCTGGACAAGCCGCCGTCGATCTCAAAGCGCCTGGCCTGGACCTTGCCCGCGCCGTGCACGGTCACCGGTGGGCAGCCGGTTGGGCTGTCGACCCGGATACCGTTCTGGCCGAGGGTGGCCAACAATGGGCCGATCGGGCGCTTGCGCATGTAGTCATCGCCATCGAGCACCACGGTGCCGTCGACGGTGGCCACGGCGGCGGTGAGAAAGCGCATGGCGGTGCCGGCATTGCCGAGGAACAGCGGTTGGGCAGGTAAGTGCAGCTTGCCGGAGCCAGTGACGACAAAGGTGGTGTCATCCGGCTCATCGATGGTCACGCCCATCTGGCGCAACGCGACCGACATGTGCCGGGTGTCGTCGCTTTTCAGCGCGCCGCTCAGGCGGCTGGTGCCCTTGGCCAGCGCGGCCAGCAGCAGGGCGCGGTTGGTAATGGATTTGGAGCCGGGAGGCGCGACCTTGCCATTGAGGGGGAAAGTGGGCGGTGTAACGGTCACGGTTTTCTGCGAACTCAAGGGACAGGGCTCCTGATCAAGGCAAAGGGGTACGGCGTGGTCGACGGGCGGACCCGAATAATCGGCCAAAGGTGCGGTGCTTGTCGAGGTTTAGCGCTGGCTCAGCCAGTAATCATGCAGCGCCCGCGCCGCCGGCTCGATCTCGCTGACACGCCGCTGATGGGCGGCTACGTCCAGGTCCACGGGCAATTCGAAATTGTCCTGCTCGGCACACCAGGAGATTTTCTCCAGATTCGCCGCGTGTTCGGCCGACAGTTCAGGCCAGTTGCCGATAGCGGCGCCACGGATATAGCCGAAGCACCATTCTTCGGCGAGGGTCACCGATTGGCCCTGATGCTCTTTCTCGTCGAACAATGCCTTGAAACCCTGGGCATTACCGGCCAGTTGCGCGGCGAGGGTGTTCATATGGCGCACACAGAGTTCGAGGAACCGCTGCGCGTCATCCATGTTGCTCCACTCGGGGTTCTGCCCGCCCCAGATGGCGGGGAACCATTCGGCGACGTCGACCTGTTTGGGGCTGGACACCAGGGCCGTGAAGTAACCATCGAGCTCGGCCAGGTTGAGCACCGAATGGTCATCGCCGTACTTGAGCAGCGTGTCGTCGATAAAGTCGAATTCGGCGGCGGCGAGGGGTTGGGTGTGCATGGCATATCCTTCAAAACGTCGAACGCCGCGGGCAGGGCGGCTTAAAGCGCCAAGGATGGCGCCTGGCAGGGTTTTTTGCCAGTCCCGCTTTTGGCCGATGCGCCGTTGTGCACCCTTGTTATAGTTCGGGCCTTATCACTCGCCAGTCAGGGATCACTGCCATGTCCAAATACCAAGCTTTCGTCGTCGAACTCACCGGCAACGTTGCCCATGTGCAGATCAACCGCCCGGAAAAAATCAACGCGATGAACGCCGCGTTCTGGACCGAAATCATCGACATCTTCCAATGGGTCGAAGACACCGATGCGGTGCGCGCGGTCGTGCTCAGCGGCGCCGGCAAGCATTTTTCCTCGGGCATCGACCTGATGATGCTGGCGTCGGTGGCCAACGACTTCGGCAAGGACGTGGGCCGCAACGCACGCTTGTTGCGGCGCAAGATCCTCGAGCTGCAAGCCTCGTTCAACGCTGTGGACCAATGCCGCAAGCCGGTGCTGGCGGCGATCCAGGGCTACTGCATCGGCGGCGCCATCGACCTGATCAGCGCCTGTGACATGCGTTACGCCGCCGAGGATGCGCTGTTTTCCATCAAGGAAATCGACATCGGCATGGCCGCCGACGTCGGCACCCTGCAACGCCTGCCGCGGATTATCGGCGACGGTATGCTGCGCGAGCTGGCGTACACCGGCCGCCAGTTCGGCGCCGAAGAAGCGCGCAGCATCGGCCTGGTCAATCGGCTGTACCCGGACCCTGCCAGCCTGTTGGCAGGGGTGCTGGAGATTGCCCATGACATCGCCGCCAAATCACCGATCGCCGTGACCGGCACCAAGGCCATGATCAGCTACATGCGTGACCATACGATCAATGATGGCCTGGAATACGTTGCCACCTGGAACTCGGCTATGTTGCAATCCAACGACCTGCGTGTGGCCATCGCGGCCCACATGAGCAAGCAGAAACCCGAATTCGTGGATTGACTGACATGACCCCAGGCTGGATTACCACAACGCTGCTGGACACTGACACCCCCGGCGGCTGGGCCGTCGCCCGCAGCCGCGACGGCTTTTTGCATGACGACAATGGTCCGCTGTTTCCCCGGGAATGGCTCAAGCGCCAGGACCTGTCGGTGTTTGCCGAACACGGCATCGGCCACCTCGATGGCGAACCGGTGTACCTGCTGGAACTCAATGCGGCGAGTGACGTGCAGGGCTGCAGTTGGCAGGGCCTGCGCGGCTTCATGCTGCAGGGCGATCACACCCTGTACAAAGTGCTCGGGTATGCGGCGCAGATCGGCACGTGGGCACGTGAGCATCGGTTTTGCGGCAGTTGCGGCCAGGCCATGGTCCAGGTGCCTCGGGAACGCGCCATGTACTGCCAGGCCTGTGACCTGCGCAGCTACCCGCGGATTTCGCCGAGCATGATCGTGCTGGTGACCCGTGGTGACGAGATTCTGCTGGCGCGTTCACCGCGGTTTGTCACAGGGGTGTACAGCACGCTGGCGGGGTTTGCCGAGCCGGGTGAGTCGGCCGAAGACTGCCTGATCCGTGAAGTGCGCGAGGAAGTGCAGGTGGAGGTCAAGAACATCCAGTACATGGGCAGCCAGTGCTGGCCGTTCCCTCATTCGATGATGCTGGGGTTCCATGCCGAATACGCCGGGGGCGATATCGTGCCCCAGGCCGACGAGATCGAAGACGCGCAGTGGTTCAACATCCATGACCTGCCGCCGCTGCCGGCGTCGCGCTCCATTGCGCGTTACCTGATCGACCTCTACCTGGCCCGTCGCTTAGGCCACGCTGAACCAGTGCTGCCAGGCTAGGCGCACCGTCAGCCCGAGAACCACGGTGATGAACACCGGGCGAATGAACTTGGCGCCGCCGCTGATCGCGCTGCGTGCGCCAAAGAACGCGCCACCCATCACCGAAACGCCCATCGCCAGGCCGACAACCCAGTCCACCGAGCCATTGAAGATAAATACCGACAGTGCCGCCGCGTTGCTGACGAAGTTCATGCTGCGCGCCACGCCGCTGGCTTTCACCAGGTCGTTGGGGTGCAGCAGCATCGTGCTCACCGTCCAGAACGCGCCGGTGCCCGGCCCGGCCACGCCGTCGTAGAAGCCCAGCCCAAAGCCCTGGGCGGACTGCCACTTCTTCTTGATCGGTGCGTCATTGTCCAGCGCTGCCTTGGGCGTGCCGCCGAACAGCAGGTACAGGCCACAGCCGAACACGATCACCGGCAGCATCTTGTTCAGGGTCTCTGCGGGCAGGTAGTGGGCGACCACTGCGCCGGCCAGTGCTCCGATCAACGTCCCGACGATGGCGTGCACCCACTGGCGCGGGTGGAACAGCTTGCGGCGGTAGAAGGTAAAGCTGGCGGTGGCCGAGCCGAAGGTGGAGCTGAGCTTGTTGGTCCCCAGCACCAAGTGCGGCGGCATGCCGGCGGTGAGCAGGGCGGGGGTGGTGAGCAGGCCGCCACCGCCGGCGATGGCGTCGATAAAACCGGCGATAAACGCCACGGCGGCGAGAATGGCGAGGGTGGTCAGGTCAACGCTGAGTTCGAAGGGCATGGGCAGGGCTTATGATTGGCGGGACTGCTGAAAGGTCGCCATCTTACCTGCCACACCCATACAGATCCAAATGAATGCAGATTCCACACGGGCCTGTATTCAGCCGTGACGTTTGTCGAGCCACTCCAAGGCCGTGCGCCACACGCAGATCCCCAAAAAGTACGCCGACATCAGCGACCACAACCCAAAGGTCCACGGGTTGGTGTTGGGGTAGTCCACCACCATCAAAAAGCTGCACAGCAACCAGATAGTGGTCACCGCGATATTGAGCGGCATAAAGCGCTTGACGCGGAACGGGTGCAAAAACTTCATCGGCGTCACGGTCAGCAGCGCCAGGCCGATCACGGTCAGCAGCGTTACCCACGCCTCGGGCTGGATGATGTACACACACAGGGCAACCACGTTCCAGGCGGCGGGGAAACCGACGAAATAGTTGTCTTTGCTCTTCATGTTGACGTTGCAGAAGCAGAACAGCGACGACACCAGGATCACCGACACCGTGAACAGGTGCGTGAACTCCGGCAGATCGATATAGCGGTAGATAAACAGTGCCGGAATGAACACGTAGGTGAGGTAGTCGATCACCAGGTCAAGTACCGAGCCGTCAAAGCTGGGCAGCACCGTGCTGACGTTCAAGCGTCGCGCCAGGGAACCGTCCACGCCGTCCACCACCAGCGCCAGGCCCAGCCACAGCAGGCAGGCCTTGGGTGAGTTCTCAAGCAGCGCCAGCGTGGCCAAAAACGCCAGCACCACGCCGGTGGCGGTAAAGCCGTGGGCCCCCCAGGCTTTGATTCTGGCTACATGCAGGGTCGATATCACGGGCGGTTCTCCAAAAGGTGAAACGGGGCAGCCGACAACGTAACGCCGTCGATTCTGGCCGGGGAATGCAGGTATCGACCGGGAAGGGGCGCATAAGGTTCACCGCCCGGTGTATCGCTAAGCGTAGCAAGCGTAGGACATTTCGGCATCAACCCTGGCGGAACACCAGGGCCTTCAAGCCACTTTGCGCGTCAATATCCGGAAATTCCGGTGGGTTTTGCAGGCGCTCCACAAAGCGCAGGCCCGGCGCTTCGCGGGTCACGCCGTCGATCAGGAAGTCTTCGCCAAAGGCCGGGTCGTTCATGCACGCCAGCACCGTGCCCTGTGGCGTGAGCAGGTCCGGCAGGCGGCGCAGTACGCGCTGGTAGTCTTTGGTCAGCAGGAAGCTGCCTTTCTGGAATGACGGCGGGTCGATGATCACCAGGTCGTACGGGCCGCCGTGGGTGACTTTGGCCCAGGATTTGAACAGGTCGTGGCCCAGAAACGTGACCTTGCTCAAGTCGTGGCCATTGAGACGATGGTTGTCGCGACCCCGGCTCAGGGCGCCACGGGCCATGTCCAGATTCACCACGTGCTCGGCGCCGCCTTCGATGGCCGCCACCGAGAACCCGCAGGTGTAGGCGAACAGGTTGAGGACATGCTGGCCCTTGGCGTGCTCGCGCACCCAGTGGCGGCCGTAGCGCATGTCGAGGAACAATCCGCTGTTCTGTTTCTTGCCCAGGTCGATCAGGTAGCGCAGGCCGCCTTCGGTGATGATCAGTTCATCGATGGCTTCGCCCACCAGCCACTCGGTGGTGCTTTGCGGCAGGTAGCGGTGTTGCAGTGCGACGGTGTGCGCGCCGAAGCGTGCCCATTCGATGTCGCTCAGCAGCTGTTTCAGCGCGTCCAGTTGCGCTGCTTTGGGCTCCTTGAACAATGCCACCAGGATCACCCCTTGCAGCCAGTCCACCGTCAGTTGCTCCAGGCCCGGCCAGCAGCGACCGCGCCCGTGGAACAGGCGTCGGGTTTCAGCGGGTGGGCTGGCCAGGGCGGTGAGCAAGTGGGTGTGCAGGGTGGCGAGTGCGTCTGGGGTCATCGTTGAGCGTCGGTGGTTAAGCGGGCGGCATTTTAAACACACTGGCGGGGTTTGCGGGGGGTTGCGCACACCTTGGCCGCAGGGGCGCGGGGCAGGCTCGCTCACCACAACGGCGCTGGCTAGCAGGTCGCGATCAGAGCGGGTCCGAAGGCTTCCTTCAAGAATCCCGGTGCGATGTACCGTTCGTAGTGCGCCTCGGACAACAGGAAAAACTCGCGATCGATCGCGTCGCGCAAGTCCGTTAGGTGGCGGTCACGAAACTCCGGCAGTAACGCCAACCCGTAGGCATCCAGCCTGGACATGACCCGCGCGCCGCGTGCGATCAGTTGGTACGCCCAGCAATACGGCGACTGATGCGGCACAAAGCGAATTTTGCGGTCTTCCAACTGCTGGCGCAGACGCTGTGGGTCGAACACTTCCAGCTTGCTGGCCATCACTTGCACCAGTAACTGCTCAAGGCGCAGCCACACTGCCTGTTTTTCCTCGGCGTTGTAGCCATTCCACTGGATCACCTCATGGTGATAGCGCTTGCACCCCCGGCACACAAGGTCACCGTAAACGGTGGAGCACAGGCCGATGCAGGGGGTCTTGATGGTTTGGTTGGGCATAAAGGCAGGTACGCACGTTTAAAGAACGCAGATAGCCCCTGTGGCAGCGGGCTTGCTTGCGAAGGCGGATTGTCAATCAATCCCAGCTCAGCGCTCCGCCGGTCTGGTACTCGATCACACGGGTTTCGAAGAAGTTTTTCTCTTTCTTCAAGTCCATAATCTCGCTCATCCACGGGAACGGATTAGTCGTCCCTGGGTACTCTTCCTTCAACCCGATCTGCGACAACCGACGATTCGCGATGAACTTCAGATAATCCTCCATCATCGCCGCATTCATGCCGAGTACACCGCGAGGCATGGTATCGCGCGCGTATTCAATCTCCAGCTGCGTGCCCTGCAGAATCATCTGGGTCGCTTCTTCTTTCATCTCGGCATCCCACAAGTGCGGGTTTTCGATTTTGATCTGGTTGATCACGTCGATACCGAAGTTCAGGTGCATCGACTCATCGCGCAGGATGTATTGGAACTGTTCGGCCACGCCGGTCATTTTGTTGCGGCGGCCCATGGAGAGGATCTGGGTAAAGCCGCAATAGAAGAAGATGCCTTCCAGGACGCAGTAGTAGGCGACCAGGTTGCGCAGCAACTCTTTGTCGGTGTCGACGGTGCCGGTTTCGAACTTCGGATCGGAGATCGAGCGGGTGTATTTGAGGCCCCAGGCGGCCTTTTTAGCCACCGATGGGATCTCGTGGTACATGTTGAAGATCTCGCCTTCATCCATGGCCAGCGATTCGATGCAGTACTGGTAGGCGTGGGTGTGGATCGCTTCTTCGAAGGCCTGGCGCAGGATGTACTGGCGGCACTCCGGGTTGGTGATCAGGCGGTACACAGCCAGCACGAGGTTGTTGGCGACCAGGGAATCGGCGGTGGAGAAGAAGCCCAGGTTGCGCATGACGATGCGGCGTTCGTCGTCGGTCAGGCCTTCGGGGTTTTTCCACAGGGCGATGTCGGCGGTCATGTTGACCTCTTGCGGCATCCAGTGGTTGGCGCAGCCGTCGAGGTACTTCTGCCAGGCCCAGTCGTACTTGAAGGGCACGAGCTGGTTGAGGTCGGCGCGGCAGTTGATCATGCGCTTTTCGTCGACGGCGACACGGGCGGAGGCGCCTTCGAGTTCGGCGAGGCCTTCGGCAACGTCGAGTTTGTCCAGGGCGGCCTTGGCGCGGATGATGGCGGCGGAGTCGTTGGCAGTCACGTGGCGCGCTTCCAGGGCAGCGGCGGCGCCGGCACCGTCGAGACGATCCATGTTGGCTTCGCTGGCATGGCCGGCATTGGCGCCCTTGATCACCGCTGCACCGGTGTCTTCGTTGTCGACTTCATCCCAACTCAGCATTGAAATACTCCTTCCTGGTCTGTTTTGACGGTGTGTGAACCCGTCCAAAAATAGGTAATTTGCAGGCTTCAAGGCATTGAAATACTGCGCAGAGTGTGGTCGGTAGATACCGATACTGCACACTATGTAGTGGTCTGTTTTGTTTGTGGGCACACTATATGGTGTGTAACAAGACTGGTCAACGCGCAAGAGTGGATCGAACGTCGCAGGTGCCGTGCAACCGGCGCTGCCTTTCAGGCCCCGCGCACGGCCTTGAGCAACAACCCTTCAAACACCTGCTGTACCCGTGGATCATCACTGTGGGCCACGTTGAAACGCATCGAGTCGCGATGGGCCGGGTCGTTGCCGAACAGTGCGCCCGGCGCCAGTAACATGCTGTGTTTCAGCGCCTCCTGAGCGAGCACCTCGCCGTTCACCCCGCACGGCAGGCGTGCCCAGATAAACATCCCGCCTTCGAAGGCCATCGGCAGTTCGCAGCCGCAGTGCCGCAGCCATTGCTCGACGCGCCCACCGGCTTCCATCAAGCGCTGGACCATGCGCTTGCGGTGCCTGGCGTAGCTGCCTTCGCTGAGCAGGCGATAGACAATCTGTTCAAGCAGTTCCGAGGTCACGCCGCCGCTCATCAGCTTCATGTTGGTCAGGTTGGCCGCCAGTTGGGGCGCCGCCACCACAAAACTGACGCGGGTGTTGGCGCTGAGGATCTTGGAGAAGCCCGACAGGTAGGTGACCTGGTCCAGGCCGGCAACCGCTGCCAGGCGTGGTGGAGGGTTGGGGTGCAGGTCGCCATAAAGGTCATCCTCGACGATATGGCAGTGGTAGCGCTGGGTCAGTTGTAACAGGCGGAACGCTTGGCTTGGGCTGAAGGAATGGCTTGTGGGGTTATGCAGCACGCTGGTGGTCAGGTACAGGCTGGGGCGATGTTCGGCCAGCAGGTGTTCGAGGGCGGTAAAGTCGAAGCCGTCGGGGCGACGCTCCAGGGTCACGACCTTGACGCCGTGCAAAGCCAGGTTGGCGTGAAAGTTGAAGTAGCACGGCGCGTCGAGCAGCACCGTGTCGCCGGGACGTGCGAGCAGGCGCATGAGCATGTCCAGACCCTGCACGGTGTTGGGGGTGGTGATGATCTGTTCCACCGGCACTGACAACCCTTCGCCATGCAGCTTCTGTTGCAACGCCTGGCGCAGCGGCAGCAACCCGGCGGGCGTGCCCAGCCCGGCGATGCGCAGCGACGGTGCGCGGACCACAGAGCGCATGGCCTGGCGCATGGCATCGTTGTCCAGCCACGCTTCCGGCAAATGCCCGCCGCCAGGGCGCAACTCGCCAGCGGCGGTGGTCAACGGCCGGCGCAATACGCTGAGCAAATCCTGCGGCAACAGGTCGACCCAGGCCGCTGACGCCGGGCGCGCGCTGTCCATCGCCACAAAGTAACCGCGGCCCTGGCTTGAGGTCAGCAGGTGGCGCCCGCGCAGGCGGTCCAGCGCCTCGTTGAGCGTGAACTTGCTGACGCCCAGGGTCTGGGTTAATTCACGCACCGAAGGCAACTTGCTGCCGGGTGCCCATTCGCCGTTTTCGATGGCCTGGCTGAACGCCTCGACGATCTGCTGCACCTTCGGCGCGCCTTCCACGAAGGCGATGGCGGATACAAACATAAACCTTCCCTGTGTTTACCGGCTGTTTTACCGGTGAGGTGAGGCCGGATTAGGCATCACTTTACCTGCCATGCGCAACGCCGCTTCCCTAGACTGCGTGCGATGCTGCCCGCAAGGGACCGTCGTCTGCCGTTGTATCTACCCTCAAAAGGACTTGGCCCATGACAAGTGCATTAACGCTGTCTTCGTTTCTCTACTTCCTGCTGTTCTGCGCCACCGTCACCTTCAGCCCCGGCCCCATGACCCTGTTGCTGTTGAGTCTGGGTTTGAAGGATGGCCTGCGCCATTCGATCCCGGCGCAGATCGGCGCCAGTGTGTCCTACCTGATTTCGATCCTGATTTTTGCCGTAGGCTTCTCGGCCTTGATCAAGGGCAACGTTGCCATCACCCAGAGCATTCAGCTTGTCGGCGTGGCCTACATCCTTTACCTGGCCTGCAAACAGTGGACCAGCAGCGGCGTATCGATCGGCAAGGTGGCAGCCGTGGAAGGCTCGCGCAGCCTGTTCGGCAAGGGATTGTTGACCGGGTTTTCCAACCCCAAGGCCATCATTATGTTCAGCGCCGTGTTCCCGCAGTTCACGGGGGCAGGGGAGCACAGCTCGGCGGCCGACATCGCGATCCTCGGCACGACATTCCTGTTGCTGCAATTTGCCAGTGGTTGCTTGTATTGCTACTTCGGCCAACGCATCAAGCATGTGCTGGAAAACCCCACGCGTCGGGTGCTGCTGCAGCGAATCACGGCGGTGTTGCTGTTGGTGGTGGCGCTGATGTTGGCGCGCGGTTTTTCCCACTAGACGCTTTGGAACGGGTATTTGCGCGAGTGATGAGCTTATGAGTGGTAGTGGCGTATTGCTGGCGCCCTGATAGACTCCAGGCATTCATTCAGGATTACGCCGACCATGCCAGCCGCCGGAGGAAAGGGACTTCCGCTCGCTCGCCGCTTGTACACATCTCGCACCTTGGGGCTGACGCTCGGATTTGTATGCGTGGTGTTTGGCATGTACCCGCTGAACCCGCCGTTGTGGGTGTGGGTCTGGATGGTGATCAACGCGTTTGTCTGGCCCTCCCTGGGCTACCAACTGTCGCTGCGTAGCGCCAATGCCCTGCGCAGCGAACGGCGCAACCTGTTGTTCGATTCGTTCTGCGGCGGCTTCTGGGCCGGCGCCATGCACTTCAACCCGCTGCCCGCCGTCACCAGCCTGTCAATGATGACCATGAACAACGTGGCCATCGGCGGTCTGCGTTTCATGCTCGCGGGCTGGGTTGCCCAGGCGTTGGGCATCGGCACGGCGCTGCTGATCTTCGCCCCCTCGTTCATCGCGGTGACCACCGAGGCGCAACTCTATGCCTGCCTGCCGATCCTGATGGTATATCCCTTGGCGCTGGGTTGGATCTGCTACCGCCAGGCGGTGACCCTGACTCGGCAAAAACACGAATTTCTAGCCCTGAGCCGCACCGACAGCTTGTCCGGCCTGCTCAACCATGGGGCCTGGAAAGACCATCTGGACATCGAATTTCAACGCTGCCGCCGCGAGCAGCAGGGCGCAGCGATTGCGCTGATCGACATCGACCATTTCAAGCTGATCAATGACACCTACGGTCACGTCACCGGCGACATCGTTCTGCGTCAACTGAGCAAAGTCCTGCGCCAGAGCCTGCGCATCCCCGACCTGGCCGGGCGCTACGGCGGGGATGAGTTCTGCGTAATCCTGCCCGGCATGCCACTCAACCGTGCCACTGAAGTGATGGACGCCTTGCGTGACCGCTTCAACGCCCTGGCCTACGCCCAGGACCCCACGTTGCGCGCCAGTTTGAGCATCGGCCTGGCGCTTTACCAGCCGGGGCATGTCGATGCGATCAGTTGGCTTAACGATGCCGACCTGGCGTTGTACGAGGCCAAGAGCAACGGACGCAACCGTGTCAACGCGGCGCAGGGCGTTTGGTTGCGGTCTGTTTAGTGGGGTAGGGTGGAGCGGTCCCTCACACAAAACAAGGATCGGTTTATGCTCTTCACCTTCCCCCGTACCCTTCTGGCCGTCACCCTGGCGTTGTCGTTCCCACTGGCGGCTTACAGTGCCGAACCCCACAAGCAGATCCAGGCGGACGCTCAGCAGTACAAGGCTGAGGCCCTGACACTGCTGGAGCGCCTGGTGAACATTGACTCGGGCTCTGGCTACGGGCCGGGCCTGACCCAGGTCAGCGAGATCGCGGTCGACGAACTGACACAGCTGGGCTTCAGTATCGAACGGGTACCGGATGCCGCCGCCAACAGCAGCCATGTGATTGCCACCCTGAAAGGCAGCGGCAAGGCCAAGATTTTGCTGATGGCCCACATGGACACCGTGTTTAAAGAAGGCTCAGCCGCCGAGCGCCCGTTCCAGATCAAGGACGGCCGCGCCTATGGGCCCGGCGTGATGGACGACAAAGGCGGCATCGTCGCCGGTATCTACGCGCTCAAAGTCCTCAAAAACCAGGGCTTCAAGGACTTCGGGCAAATCACCTTTCTGCTCGATGCCAGCGAAGAAACCGGCTCCGACATCGCCTCCGATCTGATTCGCAACACCGCCAAAGCCCACGACGTGACGCTGAACCTCGAACCCGGCCGCCCCGCAGACGGCCTGGTGGTATGGCGCAAAGGCAGCGCCACCGCTGTGGTCGAAGTCAAAGGCAAAGCCGCCCACGCCGGGGTCGCCCCGGAACTGGGGCGCAACGCGGCCATGGAAGCCGCGCACCAGATCCTGCAACTGGGCAAGCTGGGCGATGAAGAGAAAAAAACCACCATCAACTTCACCGTGATCAAGGCCGGCGACCGCACCAACGTCATCCCCGACCAAGCCACCGCCAAAGCCGACGTGCGCGCCGCATTGCCGGAAGAGTTCGATCGGATCGAGAAAGACCTGGTACGCGTTTCAGCGAACAAACTGATCCCGGAAACCGAAGTCACCACCAGCCTCAAACGCGGCCTGCCGCCGATGCCACAGACGCCGGAATCGGACAAATTGGTAGCGATCGCCCAGGGGATTTATGGGGAACTGGGCAAAACGTTGACGATTGAAGGCAGCGGCGGCGCGGCGGATGCGAGCCTGTCGGCCGGGGTGGGCACGCCTACATTGGATGGGTTTGGGATTGTGGGGGGCAATATTCACACGCCCGAGGAGTATGCCGAGGTGGAGAGTGTGGTGCCGCGGGTTTACCTGCTTAGCCGGATGATTATGGAGCTTTCGAAGCGGTGATTGAGGGCTCACCCAGCCGTCTTGGATGAGCCGGTTTTTAGGGAAGTGGGCTTCTGGGGTGAATAGGCTTGGGAGTGTAATGAGCTTCTGGGTTAATGAGTTGCTGGGAGAGATAGGCTGGGCCGCCGTCGGGGTCGATGCGCTGCACCACCACCGGCGTATCGCCAATGGGGACAAAGCGCGCGCTCTGAAACATATGCACCAGGGTCAAGGTGCCGGTGGCCTGGCACGTTGCCACGGTGGTACTGGGGAAGAGTGAGCGATTGATGGGGGCGACGATTGCCACCTCGTCACCGACCTTGAACACCTGCTCGACATCCAGTGCCGAAAAGCTGAAAAAACGCTCGGCCCAGGCATCGTAGTGGTTGAGGCAACGGCGGAAGTCGCTGAGGACGGACTCGACGTCGCGCGTCTTCGAGTCCATCGCCGCCAGCACCAGAAAGCCAATGGCTTGGCTGGTTCCGTTGATCATGATGCGGCCCCGTTGCCTGGGGCCTTCAAAAAAATAACCATCTGCAATCCTTCGCACTGTTTGATCAGGCGAAGGACTTTGCAGAGGTTCTCAGGGGAGGGGAGTAGAGGTTATCCGGCGCTTGCGTGGGACGTTTCGACAACCTCTGTCTTCTCTCGCCCCAGCACCAGGCTGCACAGCGCCGGCAGGAACAACAGCGTCAACACGGTGCCAACCAATACGCCGCCGATCAGCACGAACGCCAGGGACGACCAGAACACCGACAACGTCAGCGGAATGAACGCCAGCGCCGCTGCCAACGCGGTCAATATCACCGGGCGGGCTCGCCGTACCGTGGCTTCGACGATGGCCTCGCGAATCGGCATGCCGTGGTCCTGGTTCTGGCGGATCTGGTCGGTAAAGATCAGCGTGTTGCGCATCAGGATCCCGCCGATGCCGATCAGCCCCAGGATCGCGTTAAACCCAAAGGGCTGGTTGAACAGCAGCAGGGTCGGCACCGCGCCGATCAAGCCCAGAGGGGCGGTGGCGAAGACCATGAACATCACGCCGAAGGAGCGCACCTGGAACATGATCACGGTGAGGGTCAGCAGGATCATGATCGGGAACAGCGCCGCCAGGGCAGCGTTGGCCTTGGCGCTTTCTTCCACCGGGCCGCCGATGTCGATCCGGTAGCCGGCCGGCAGTGTGGCGATCAGCGGTTGCAGGTCCTTGTACACCGCCATTTCCACGTCGGGCGGTTGTACGCCGTCGATGATGTCGGCGCGCACTTCCACGGTACTCGCACGGTCACGACGCTTGAGGATGGGTTCTTCCATTACCGCCTGGAAGTGCCCGACCTGAGCCAGTGGCACCGAGGTGCCCGCGCTGTTGGTCAGGGTCATGTTGTTGAGGTTGTCGAGGTTCTCCCGCTGATTGCCCTGGGCACGGGCGACCACGGACACGGTGCGGTTGCCCTCGCGCACTTCGGTGATCGGGTTGCCGCTGAGCAGGGCATTGAGCTGAGACTTGACCTCGTCAGGGGTGAAGCCCAGCAGGCGCAGGCGGTCTTGATCCAGGACCAGGCGATACCCGCTGGCGCGCTCGCCCCAATCGAGGAAGGTGTCCTTGGTCAGGGCGTTGGCGGCGACCACGCCGCGCACCTCTTCGGACAAGCCGCGCAGCACATCCAGGTTCGGGCCCGACACGCGAAACACGACCGGGAACGGCACCGGCGGCCCGAACAGCAACTGTGTGACACGCACCCGCGCGGCCGGGAATTCGCCGGCCGCGATACGTTCATGCATGCGCAGCTTCAAGGCATCACGTGCGTGGGAATCGGGCGTTTGCACGATCAATTTGGCGAACGCCGGGTCGGGCAGTTCCGGGTTCAACGACAGGAAAAAGCGCGGTGCGCCGCCGCCCACATAGGTGTCGACCATGCGTGTCTGTGGCTCCTGCAGCAAGGCTTTTTCCAGCTGCGCCGCCACCGCCTCGGTGCTTTTGAATGCGCTGCCGGGCGGCATGTACACCTCAAGGATCAGCTCGGAACGGTCGGAGTTGGGGAAGAACTGCTTGTTCACCACGGCCATGCCCAGGCCACTCAGCACGAATGCCGCCACCACCAGCCCCGTCACCAGCCAGCGCTGACGCACGCAGGCTTGCACCAGGCTGCGAAGTGTCTGGTAGTAGCGCCCGGCATAGATTGCGTCGTGGCCACCGGGGACCGGTTTGATCTGCGGCAGCAACTTCACGCCCAGATACGGTGTGAACACCACGGCTACCAGCCAGGATGCGATCAGCGCAAACCCGACGATCCAAAAGATATTGCCGGCGTATTCCCCAGCGGCTGAACGTGCAAAGCCCACCGGCAGAAAACCGATGATCGTCACCAGCGTACCGGTCAGCATTGGCGCGGCGGTGGAGCTCCAGGCAAACGTGGCGGCGTGAATCCGGTCGAAACCTTCCTCCAGTTTCACCACCATCATTTCGATGGCGATGATTGCATCGTCCACCAGCAAACCCAGGGAAATAATCAGCGCGCCGAGGGTGATGCGGTCGAACTCGCGGCCCGTCATCAGCATGATCACAAACACGATGGACAGGGTCAGCGGCACCGCAGCCGCCACCACCAAGCCCACGCGGAAGCCCAGGGCCAGCAGGCTGATGACCATCACCACGGCCAGGGCGACGAAGAATTTGAGCATGAACTCATTCACCGCCAGTGTGATGTTCTTGGCCTGGTCGGAGACCTTGGCGAAGTTCACGCCCAGGGGCAGATCCGCCTGGATCCTGGCTTCCTGGGCCTTGAGGCTTTGGTCCAGTTCCAGGCCGTTCCAGTGTTTTTCCATGATCACGCCGAGCATCAGCGCCGGGTCACCTTGATGGCGGATGCGGTAGCTGGGCGGGTCTTCGTAGCCACGGCTGACGGTGGCCACGTCGGCGATGCGCAGCACCCGGCCGTTGACCTGCAGCGGCACATTTTCAATCAGTGCCAGACTGTCGAATGCGCCATCGATACGGATGTAGGCGCGCGCGCCTGCGGTTTCCACAAAGCCCGAAGGCGCCACCGCGTTTTGCGCGGCAAGGGCGGCGAAGATCTGATCGGGCTTGATGCCAAGGGTGGCCAGGCGCTCATAGGAAAACTCGACAAAGATGCGCTGAGCCTGCTCGCCGAGGATATTGACCTTCTTCACTCCCGGCAGGTTGAGCAGGCCCTGGCGCAGGTCCTCGGCCATTTGCACTTGTTGGCGGTGAGGCAGGTGCTCGGCTTCCAGCGCATACAGTGCGAAATACACATCGGAATATTCATCGTTGAAGAACGGTCCGATCACGCCCTTGGGCAGTCTGGCGGCTTCATCGCTGAGCTTTTTGCGGGTCTGGTAGAACAGCTCCTGAATCTCGCTGGCGCGTGTGGATTCGAGGAAAGTCATGCGCATCGACACCAGTCCCGGCTGGGCGATGGTCTCGACGCGGTCGTAGCCGTCCAGCTCCTGCAGGCGTTTTTCCAGGCGGTCGGCCACTTGCTCTTGCATTTCCTGGGCCGTGGCGCCGGGCCACGCGGCGCTGATGGTCATGACCTTGACGGTAAACAGTGGGTCTTCGGCGCGCCCCAGTTTGCCGAACGCGAAAACCCCGGCGGCGAGGATCGCAATGATCAGGAACAGCGTGACGGCGCGATGCTTGACCGCCAGCTCAGAGAGGTTGATGCCGCGCATGCTCATTGATCCTTTTTGCGGTTGAGGGCCAATGCCTGGGCGGGCTGCAGGCGCACCGCATCACCGCTGTGCAGCAGGTGGGCGCCGAGGGCGACGACGGTTTGCCCTGGGCGCACGCCGCTGTCGAGCAGGGCATCCTCCTGGCCGAGACTGGCGACCTTCACCGGGGCAAAGCTGACGTTATTGTCGGCGCCGATCAGCCAGACCCCAGGACCTTGCCCGGCGTCATGCAAGGCGCCGATGGGCACGCGGGTTTGCTGGGCCTGGCCGTCGCCTTGCAGGCGTACGGTAATGGTCGAGCCCAGGGCAAAGCGGTCTACGGCGCCATGCAACACATAGCGGGCGCGGTAGGTGCGGGTGACCGGGTCGGCGCTGGCGGAGAGTTCGCGCAGGGAGGCCGTCACCGCCTGGTCAGGTGCGCCAAAGGGGAAGGCCAGGGCTTTTTGCGAGGCTTGATCGCGTCTGTTTTCCGGCAGGTTGACGATGGCTTCGCGGGCGCCATCATGGGCCAGGCGCGCGACGATTTGTCCTTCGGCGACCACTTGGCCGCGATCGACCCGCACGTCGGTAATGATGCCGTCGCCATCGGCCTTGAGCACTGAGTAGGTACGGCGGTTTTCGATCTGGCTGGCATCGGATTGCGCCGAGGCCAGCTCGGCTTCGGCGACCCGCAGGGCTGTTGCCGATTGATCGAAGATCTGCCGTGACACCGCGCCGGTGCTGGCCAGGCGTTGGTAGCGGTTTGCATCATCGCGGCGTTGACGCAGTTGCGCCTGGGCGGCGTTGACGCGGTTCCTGGCTGAGCGCAGGGCCAGTTCGAAGTCACCGATATCCAGCACCAGCAGGGTGTCGCCACGGGACACGTGCTGGCCGGGGTCCACCTTACGGTCGATCACCTTGCCGCTGACCCGAAAGCCCAAGTCGCTTTCCGTGCGGGCCGCGACCACGCCGGTGTAGGCGCTTTGCCGGGTGCCGACGGCGTCGACCTGGGCGGCGAGCACCAGGCGCGGAGGGGTCATTGGGGCGGCGCTGTCTGCCTGGCTGTTACAGCCACTGAGGAGGCTTAACAGGGCCAGGGGCGTGAGAAAGCGCAGGGGGAGAGGGTGCATGTCGGGCTCCAGGGGTGACCATCGGGCAAAAAATTACGGACATAATTTTTCACTAATATTATGGTCGAAATATAAATTAATCCAGCCCCCTGGATAATCACCATGGCAAATGCCCCTGCACCGACACGCAGCCTGTTGTTTTTACTGGTAGCCCCACCGCACTGGGTGAAGTCGCGACCCCGTTGATCACTCCGGGCCTCGGCGCCATCGAGCAGGCGTTGGTGGCCCCAACGGGTTCGGCCTTGAAGGCTGCAGGTGGGCTTTGCCGTGCTGACCTTCACTGCGTATCACCTGTTACGTGAGCGCCCGCGCAAAGCATTGTCCTATGTATAGAACGAATAACGTTATTTTTGCCGTCTAGTATCCATGGATGGAGGGAATTAGGCTGTCTGCACTTTGGAGGACCATCATGAAAAAACTCATCGGCATCTACACCAGCCCTCGCGCCCATTGGGTCGGCGACGGTTTCCCGGTGCGCACGTTGTTTTCCTACGACAGCCTGGGTAAACACATCAGCCCGTTCTTGCTGCTCGACCACGCCGGCCCGGCGCAATTCAGCCCGACTGAACAGCGTCGCGGCGTTGGCCAGCACCCCCATCGCGGCTTTGAAACCGTGACCATCGTTTACGACGGCGAGGTCGAACACCGCGATTCCACCGGCGCCGGCGGTACGATCGGCCCTGGCGATGTGCAATGGATGACCGCCGCAAAAGGCATTCTTCACGAAGAATTCCACTCCGCCGACTTTGCCCGTAAAGGCGGCGCGCTGGAGATGGTGCAACTGTGGGTCAACCTGCCAGCCAAAGACAAAATGGCCGACGCCGGCTACCAGACGATCATCGACGGCGACATACCGCTGCTGCCGCTGGCTGATGACGCCGGACAACTGCGTCTGATCGCGGGTCAATTCGCGGGCGTCACGGGGCCTGCACGCACTTTCACGCCGATCGACGTGTGGGACCTGCGCCTTAACGCCGGTAAAACCGTGACCCTGGACCTGCACGCCGGTCGCAACACCGCCCTGGTGATGCTGCGCGGCACGGTGCGGATTAACGCTGAGGAAGTGGCCCGCCAAGGGCAATTGGCATTGTTCGAGCGCGAGGGCACCCAGGTGTCCCTGGCATCCGATGACGACGCGATGGTGCTGCTGCTCAGCGGCGAGCCGATCGAGGAGCCCATTGTCGGGCATGGACCGTTCGTGATGAACACCGAGCAAGAGATTCATCAGGCGTTTGCGGATTTCCAGTCGGGTCGGTTTGGGCGAATGAACGTCTGATCGCCCGTCGCACATCTGTCGTGCGGGGCTTTTGTGGTGGGCCCTCTCACTACAAAAGCCTGTCCCCACATTTTGTTTTCCAGCGTTCTCAATTCATGCGATCTTCACGCCATTCGCCCTGGAGTCGCCTGGATGCCCTCATTTATTTCCGATCACCCGATGCTCTGCGCATTGGCGCTGGTCATTATCGATATTGCCGTATGGCGCCTGATTTCCGCGGACTTCGCCAACTGGAAGCTGGCGGCGCGGCTGGTGATCTTCGCGGTGTTCAGCGCCGTGCTCTTCAACGACGGCATGAACCCCATGCTCGTGCCACCCTACGCCGACAACACCGCCTTGCACATGGCCGCCACGGCCTTGCAGATCGGCTGGTGGCTGTTCGCGGCGCGCACGCTTACGGTGTTGCTTGGGGCGCTGATGATGCAGCGCGTCGGGCATACCGGACGCCTGTTGCAGGACTTGCTGGGGGCGGTGATTTTCCTGATTGCGATCATCGCCGCGCTGGCCTACGTGCTCGACCTGCCGGTCAAAGGCGTGCTGGCAACATCCGGCGCGGTGGCGATCATTGTTGGCCTGGCGTTGCAAAGCACTTTGAGCGACGTGTTTTCCGGGATTGTGCTCAACACCACCAAGCCCTATCAACTGGATGATTGGATTTCCATCGACGGCACCGAAGGGCGCGTCACCGACATCGACTGGCGTGCCACGCGCCTGCAAACCTCCCAGGGCAGCATGGCGGTGATCCCCAATTCCCTGGCGGCCAAGGCGAAGATCATTAACTTTTCGCGCCCGGCAGACATGTTCGGCCTGGCCGTCAGCCTGCAGGTCAGCCCCCACGCGCGCCCGCAAACGGTGATCGAAGCGTTGGAACGCGCCATGCAGGGTTGCCGACCGTTGCTGACCAACCCCGCACCCAGTGTGGCGTTCAAGACCTCCACCAGTGGCGGCGTGGAATATGAAATCAGTGGCTTTGTGCCCGCCATGCCCCTCAAGCGCGAGGTGCGTAACCAGCTGTACGACCTGGCCTTCAGGCATCTGCAAGCGGCGGGCGTGAGCCTGTTATCGGCGGTCGAAAGCACTACGCCGGTCGCGCCGTCACGGGCGCGGGCGCTGCTGGACAGTTCCACGATCTTCTCCACCCTGCGCCAGGAAGAAAAGGAAACCTTCAGCCAGAACATGACCCTGCACACCTACCGCGCCGGTGAGATGATCCTGCCGGCCGGCGAGGTCAGCGACCATTTGTTTATCGTCGAGTCCGGCGTGGTCTCGGTGATGCTGGTCAAAGACGGGCATAAATTCGAAGCCGGGCGCATGGGCCCGGGCGAGGTAATTGGCGAGGCGGGGATTCTCACGGATCAGGCCACCCTGGCGGATTTCACCGCCAAAACGTTCTGTACGCTGTATCGCATCGAGAAGGAGTACCTCACGCCGTGCCTGGACGCGCGGCACGACATCGGCGATGCGATGAAGACTTTGTTGGATTTTCGCCTGCATGCGGCCCAGGCCCTGACCCAGGAAGCGCCGGTGGTGCCGGTCAAGAAAGGCTTTTTGCAGTGGTTGCGCAAGCGCGGTCTGTGAGCCGGTCGCTGAGCCGCAAGCCATTTTCCGCACTGCGGGAGCTTGCCCGGATCACATCACGGCAGGTCCGGTTGCGTCAGGCCTAAAACGCCTTCAAAAGGCGCGCCCACAGTTTGGCGATCAATGGACGATGCAGGGTGAGCTCTATGGCCTGATGAGTGTCTGTCAGGTCGACGGCCACTGCGGCACTGAACTCGACAGTGTGTGTTCGTGTGATGCGTCCGTTCATGGGCAAAGCGGCATAGGCGATGATTTGAAAAAGGTCCAGGCGTCGCCCCAAAGGGTCCATGGGGTTATGGGTGGATTGCTTGCGTACGTTAGCGATTGAGGTATGGCTGAAACTGCTCAGCGGCAGGCTTATCACCGTGTCATTCAGCGAAATCGGCTGGCGACCGACAAAAACAAAGACATCCATGTAACCGAGGCCTGGTGCGCGCTGGGAAACGATCAGGCGCGTGAGATAGATCTGATCGACATCGGCTTCAGTGAAGATCTGGCACAGGCTGTTGTCCAGGAAGGCGGGGGGCGCCTGGTCCCGCCAGTAGAGATCGAGAAAATAGGAGATACAGAAATAACCACCCGTTGACTGGGCCGCAAATGACGATGCACTGCCGCTCATGTAGTCAATGGTGGACCGAGCAACCACCGCCAATGAGCGGGCAATGGCTTGAAACACATGGCCGGTTTGATCATGTTTCAGGCTGGGCAATGGCGCTTTCAACTGCCCGGACACGGTGTTGATGATCTGGACCAGCGCAGGTTTGCCGCTACCAATCATGACAACGCGACGAAAGTGCTTGTCGATATAGTGTTGTGCCTCGTCGCTGCTGCAAAAACTTACTCGCCCGCGGTGGCTCAAGTAGACAACGATAAAACTCGCGTTCAGGCCTGACTGGGCGACGAACCTCTTAATCTGCTGGTTGATTTTTCTGCTGTAGGTTTCCCGCTGGAGCGCCAGTTCAATCATGTCAAGAATCTTGTTGGCATCCACGATGGACCCCGCATAAAGCAAGTGAACATCTGCCCGCGACTCCCACAGTTTCAGACCCAGCCCCACCGGAATATCGCCATTCACGCCTACGCGTGTTTCCGCGCCGCTGATTGGGGTGATCGGCGGGATAAGCGTGCCGATTGTATTGCTGACCAAATGATCGGTAAACGCAATGGGGAAGCTGGTGGCAAACATCAGGGATGCGACGGTCATATCAGGTTGACTCCTGTCAGTCGGAACTCAGCGTTCACGGCTGGTCATGTTGTCAGAAGCCTCAGGCAACAGGCCAGCGCCAACTGAGTCTCATCGCTTGACAGGCGGCGCGGGGTCCAGCCCGCAACGCGGTCAGGGTGCTGTTGAACCGAGGCGGCGTGCGTGCTTTAAACCCAATGTTGAAAAGACCATGGTGCAGCGGCGCGATATTAAATAGAATGAATCTCATTTGAGACTCACTCGCGCCGTGCAGGTTGCTTGCCATGAATGATGCTGTTGCCCCGACGCATGCCCCCGAACTGACGCTGTCGAGCCTGTACCGTGACCACCGCAGTTGGCTGGAAGGCTGGCTGCGCCGGCGTCTGGGCAACGCCTGGGATGCGGCCGACCTGAGCCAGGACACGTTTATGCGCGTGCTGGCCAGTGCCCAACCGCTGACACAGGTGCAGGAGCCGAGGGCTTACCTGGTGACGGTGGGCAAACGCCTGCTGGTCAATTTTCATCAGCGGCGCAGCCTCGAGCAGGCCTACCTGGATGCCCTGGCCAACCTGCCCGAAGCCTGTGTGCCATCCCCCGAACAACGTTGGCTGGTGCTGGAGTCCCTGCAAGCCTTGGATGAATTGCTCGACGGCTTGCCGGTGCTGGTGCGTCGCGCGTTTCTGTGGAGCCAGCTGGAAGGCTTGGGCTATCGCGAGATTGCCGAGCGTCTGCAGGTGTCCGAGCGCACGGTCAAACGCTATATGGCTCAGGCCTACGAGCACTGCCTGCTGGTGGAGCTGTGAGCCGCGATGTGGCCCGCGCCGCCGCCCAGTGGCTGGCGCTGCTGGAGTCCGGTGCGGCGACCGAGCGTGACCACGCCGCGTTGCAGCACTGGCGCGACAGCCATCCTCAACACGAACACACCTGGCAGAAAGCCCAAGCCCTGCGTCAGCGTTTCAGTGGCTTGCCTCACGCCCTCGCCATGGCCAGCCTCGACCGTCCACAACCCTCGCGCCGTGCCGTGCTCAAGCGTGCCCTGGGCGTGGCGGCGTTGCTGCCGACCGCTTGGTTGATCAGCCGTCAATTGCCCATCGACACCTGGCGCGCCGACCTGCATACCGCCACTGGCGAGCGCACGCGCCTGCCCTTGCCCGACGGCGCCAGCCTGCAACTCAATACGGCGACGGCGGTGGACGTTGACCTGGCGCAACGGCGCATCAGCTTGGTCGATGGCGAACTGGCCTTGAACGTACCAGGTGCGGCGGCGATGACGGTGCACACCCGTTATGGCCAGTTACTGGTCGGCGCGGCTGATGTCTGTGTGCGGCAAAAGGCGTCCGGTTGTCTGGTGTCGGTGCTGAGCGGCGCGGTGCAGGTGCGGGAGTTGAATGGCAACAGCACGAGCCTTCCGACTGGCCAGCAAGCGTCACTCAAGGCCGGCGGCCTTGGTGCGTGGGCGCCATTTGATGTACTGCAACTGGGCTGGCGCGACGGCGTGCTGACCGCGCAGAACCAAGGGCTCGGTGACTTTTTGCGCGAGTTGCAGCGCTATCGCCCCGGCGTGCTGCGCTGGGAACCGAGCCTGGAGCGTTTGCGGGTTAGCGGCAGTTTCCGCCTGGACGACACCGACCGCATCCTCAACCTGCTGGCCTCTACATTAGGCTTGGAGGTGCAGGCGCGGACGCGGTATTGGGTGACGTTGCGCAAGATGGCTTAGATCCAGTGGACGCCAGCGGATGCGTCGTATTGGGGGCGGCTTAACGATCAGGGTCGGCGCGTGAATGCTCTTTATAGTTCCGTATGGAATAAATAAAGATCTACATATTCCTTTTAATGTCGGTTCTGAAAGTGCATGTTGAGGGCCTGCGCATTCGTGCGGATTGACCCAACAGCCAAAAGGAAAGCCGACATGACCATTAAAGCGATCAACGTGCGTAACCAGTTCAAAGGCGTGATCAAAGAAATTCTGCTGGGGGAAGTGGTATCGGAAATCGACGTGCAAACCGCGTCCGGTATCGTGACATCCGTTATCACCACCCGCTCGGTGCGCGACTTGGAACTCAAAGTTGGCAGTGAAGTGATCGCTTTCGTGAAGTCGACCGAAGTTTCAATTGCCAAACTCTGAAGCTTGACCGAACGCAGGGGTAGCTTGCTCTTTGGTGGTCGACACGAACCCATGCAGGACTTTTCTGTTTACTTATTCAACGCTGCGCAGCATGGAACTTTTTTATAACGCGTTTAAAAAACAAGGCCAGAAAAATCTGATAGGAGTGTCTTTTGTGCCGTTGTTAGGGTGATTGGCGAAGGAGTAAAAACATAAAGGGAGGTCGCCAATAATTATGCGTGTAAGAGTTGCTCATGAAGCTATCGTCATCTGATTCCTCCTCCCTCTTTTTTCCGGATGGTTCGTCGTTCAATGCAACCCTGTCGCGGGGGCTGCAACAGGGTTCACCTGGCGGCCGCCGCGTACGCCGTGATGAAACAGGTACGCCGGCTCCATTGCCCGCTGCCGCTGCCGCTGCCGCTGCCGCTGCCGCTGCCGCTGTTCCGGATGCGGATGTACTCAAGGTCTTTCACAACAAGGTCGTTCAGGCCAAGACGGGCAAACAGTCCAGCGCTTATTTGAAAGGTTACAACACGCCTTCGTCAGTGCAATTGCCGGGTTATTTCGCTTCCATGAGCGACTTGGCCCTGTTGCGGCTGGGCGTGGATCAATCGTATTCGCCTGAGCAACTCGGCGCACTTCAACGCCTCAGTGAGCAGCGACTTATCAATGACAGCCAAGTGTTTGTCAGTCTGTTTACAAAGGTAATGTCAGGTAATGGTGTCAAGGTGACGCCGATGCCCCAAGGCTACTATCTTTCGATGATTAACAAGCTGTCTCAGGGGCAATGTTCAGGGATTTCCCACCTTTTGTCGCTGGCGGCGGCAGAGGGTAAACAGCATATTTTTCTGGGTAACGTTTTTCAGGCGGTAGCCAACCCGGACGCGCCTGAATCAAGGCTGTTTTTTGAGAAACTTGCCGATGTTCAGGCCTACACAAAATACCGCAAGCTCGCCAACGATCCGAGCACCACAACCCTGGCGCCTTATACCGAGATCGCACCTCAACTCAAGGATTCGCCTGCCACTAAAACCTTGTTGATTAACGGGGATGACCATCGTGTTACGGCAGGTGTGATCGTCGATGCCAACCAGAACAGGACTTACTATTACAGCGACCCCAATATTGGTCTGATCGAATTTTCTTCTTATGCGCGCTTTGAAGAAGGGTTGAATAAATTATTCACGGGCGAGCTCAGCGGCGCTTTCACCCCTGCCGTGCCTGGCGGCTACTTTCAACACCCTAAATACATTCTGAGTGTCTTCAACCCGACGCATATCCCCGAGGTTTCTCCTGACCATATCGGCGTCAAGTTCATGTACGACGCCCCGTTGGACGGTCTTGATTCAGCCAAGATAATCAACGCCTCACGCTTGCCATTGGCCGATGATTTTCGCAGTCAGACTTCAGCACCGGACGCTGCCGCAAAGGCGGACTATGACGCGGTGGCGAACGGGTTGAAAAAGCTGCATGACGCCAAGGGCATGTCGCAGTATCACGAGGCCAAAACTGTGCTGAGCGCAGCCCAGGCCTTTATTGAGAATCACCCGGACGCGATGCAACTGACGGCAATGAGGGCGCTGGCGCAAAAGTTAGTCAATGTCATAAACGAGGCTGCGGCGCCCACTGAGTATCCTTACGCCTTTGAGAGCATGGAGGGGGATCGTGTCGGGCTGGCCGAGGCCGAACTTGGTTCGCCAAAGAAATACCATACCGAATACGCCCCTTATGCAGCCGTGAATGTCGTCACCTCTAAAAACGCCGACCCCGGCCGCACGAAGGCCGTTACGAAAGCCGTGAGTGCGGCACTGGAGAAAATTCATCAGAACGATCCACAGACCGCCAACCTGCTGGGCACCGATGTCAATGTGGTGATCGCCAAACCAGGCGATCACGCGCGCACGCATATCCGTTTGGGGCCTGTTCCCACGCTGATTGTCGGCGATGACTTCTTCGCGCCTCCCGCTGCCGGTAACGGCACTGTGGCCGATCGAGTGGGCCGCCAGGCTGGCGATAATCTTGCCGATGCCATCGCCCAAAAGCAGGCCGCGCTGATTGTCGGGGAGTTGGGGTTGCATGGCTACTACACAGCCAAACCTAAACAGTTCCTGACGTTGTTGAACAACCAGGACCCTTACAGCAGCAGCGATCAGGCACTTAGCCAACGTGCCGGGCGGACCCCTCGTGATTTTATTTCGGAGGCCTACACCGCGCGCGTCTGCGACGGAAAACTCGACAGTGCAGTCAAAGCCTCGCTCGACAGCTTGATTTCATCCGCTGAAGGCACGCGCAACGGCGTGCCGGCAACATCGTCTCCCCACGTCACAACGATCGATGAAGCCCAGGTTGCCCGTCTGCAGCAGCTCGATGCCAGCCGTCCTCCGATACGTCTTGGAGAGCTCAATGTAAGCCGCGTGGAGCTTTATAAAATGGGCGCCACCGTCGATGGAAACCCCATTGAAAACCCTTTACCTGGCGATGCGGAGGGTCGTCAATTGTGCAACAGGCTCCAGGTCGATCTCGAGCATTTCAAAGGGTACTTGAAAGGCACTTCGAATGACGTGGGCGACCGCGTCGCCAGCCTGATTTCTGAGATAGGCAGTCATCGTGGCGTGGAGGGCGCGCCGCTGTTCAGCACGTCAAGCAGCACCGCCGTGCCTGAACCCTTGCAGAAGTTAGTCCATGACACCTCCGAACAACATGCATTGCTACAGCGCTTTGAGCAGAGCAAGCAACCGCTGCCCTCCGACTTTTTCGCGCCTCAAGCGTCAGACGCGAGCGGGGCTAAGACATCTGCAGGGCTGGGATTCCAGGCGTTCAGCACGTATCAGGGGTTACGCAGTGCCATTGCAAACTTCCAGAGCGGCAAGACCACTGAAGGCGCGATAACCCTCGGTGCTGTGGCGAGCGATTATGTCGGGATGGGTGTGGAAGCGGGCATGAACAAGCTGGCGCAGAAGGCGATCAGCGGCGCTGCGCCGTCAATCGCCGGTTTCAAAGCCTTAACGGTCGGAAAATTGATAGGGAAAATCGGCGGTGCTGCCGGTACTGCATTGAGCGTACCGTTTGAGATTCACAACGCGATCGACTCGTTCAACAAGGCCGCCAAAAGCACAGGTAAGGACGCTCAGGATCACTACGTCAACGGCGCATTTTCAGTGGCCAATGCCGCAGTTTCGCTGACCCTGACGGCGGCCTTCCTGATGGGCTCAAGTGCGGCAGGGCCTGCGGGGTTGATTATTGCCGGGGCGTTGATGGCTGCTCAGGCGATCTATACGGCGGTGCGTGTGGTGGAGGACATTGAAAAATATACGCCCCTCTCAGGCCAGCAAAAATTCGTGGTCGGGGTGAAGTCATTTCTCGGGTTCGAGCCAGGCTTCGACGTGATAAAACCCTACCTGGAGGCCAAGTATTCCAAGGAGTACGACGAAAAGAACAGGGCGCGCTACGAGGCGTTCCTGCAAGACGGCGGCAAACAGTACTTCGAACGGGTGATTTTTGGCTCTGCCGAAGTGGAAGCTAAAAAAGTCCCTGGGAAGGTCAAGCTGACGCCGACGTTGTGGTATTCGCCGATTACGTGGCCGCTGAGCTTGATCAAAATCAACGGCCAGGTACCAGGCGTCAGCGTCAAAGGCGGCAACGACCATATTTCAGGCGCTCTTACCGCTTGGAACGACAAGCCCGTTAACGCTGTGGAAGGCGAGCTGGGCGAAAGCAAAGCCACACTCTGGGACTTGGGTGACGGCGATGATTGGGTCTCGGGTATCGAGCAAAAACCCAACTTCTTTTTGCTGGGCGGCGGCAAAAAAGGGATAAACGGCGGCAACGCCGACGACACGGTGATTTTCAACGCGGATGCACGCCAGGTACTGGAGCAGGCCAGGCAGGTTGGCGAAACCGAAAAGGATGGCTTCAGCCCGCGGCAAACCTCACTCAATGGCGGCGCAGGGCTTAACACTCTGTCGTTCAGTGGGCCGCTCAGCACGTCCTACGAGGAGGACGGGCAGCGCAAAACCAGCGAGTACAAAGGTCACGCTATCGACTTCAGGTCCCAGACTGTTTCGATAAAAACTCAACAGTCCAATAAAGAAGGCCTGAAAAAAATCGCGCACTTCCAGGCATTTTCCAACGCGACTACGGTGGAGAAGGGCGAGAGTTTTATCAGAGGCAATGATGAGAACAACAGGTTCACCCTCAATGGTCACCGTGATGTGCTCTACACCGGCAAAGGCGCGAACGTCGTGGTGGTCAACGGTGGTGCCGAAATCCATGGAGAGGGCGGATTCAACACTTACATCATTAACCGGAACAACCTGGGTGTGACGATCGATGACCCGGCCGACAATATAGTCAGGCTGGACTACAGCGCTGCCCAGATCTCGGGCTGGCATGTTTCGCCGCAAGGTGATTTGTCGGCTGACCTGACGGGTGAACCGGCGGAACGGCAGAAGCTGGTCCTCAAGAGTGCGTTCTCCAAGGGCTCCGGTGACGTTAAAGCACGGACGACTTTTATCACCCGTGATGGTGTCATGATGACGATCACCGCTGCGGCTCAGGACGGTTCCGCCGAACGCATTCCCAAAGTGACCAGCATGAGGGTTACTACCGATACAAAACCGGCATAAGGCGCGAGGCGCCTTCACGCACTGGCTGGCACCCATCGGGTGCCAGCCTGGTTCAGCGGTTGCGCAAACTGCGCTCCATGCGCTGCAAGCCTTCTTCCAGCAACGCCCGTGGGCAGCCGAAGTTCAGGCGCACGAACTGCTGGCTGTCATCGCCGAATTCGATCCCCGCACTCAAGCCGACCTTGGCCTGCTCCAGGAAGAACCGTTGCGGGTCGTCCAAGCCCAGGGCGCTGCAATCGAGCCAGGCGAGGAAGGTGCCTTGGGGCGCATGCATCACCACGCCGGGCAAGCGGGTCTGTACGGCATTGAGCAAGTAGTCGCGGTTGGCTTGCAGATAGTGCTTGAGCGCGTCGAGCCACTCGCCGCATTGGCTGTAGGCGGCGCGGGTGGCCTCCAGGCCCAGTGGGCTGACGCTGTCGACCATGCCGCACCGGGCGTTGTTGAAACGCTCGCGAATGTCGGCATTCTGGATCACCGCAAAGCAGGTTTTCAGGCCCGCCACGTTGTAGGCCTTGCTGGCCGACATCAGCGTAATGGTGCGCTGTGCGATCTCTGGGCTCAGGCTCGCGGTGGGGATATGGCGGCGGCCATCGAAGCATAGCTCGGCATGGATTTCGTCACTGATGATCAGTGCGCCCTGATCCAGGCAAGCGGTGGCCAGTGCCAACAATTCTTCACGGGGGAATACCTTGCCCATGGGGTTGTGCGGGTTGCTCAGCAGCAGCGCGCCGGCACCGCTGAGCGCCTGGCGCATGGCGGGCATTGGCGTGAGGTATTGGCCGTCGATCAATTCGAACGGCACTTCGATACGCGGCAGGTTCCAGTGCCCCGGCGCCAGGCGAATCGGGCGGTAGTTCGGGGTTTGCAGCACCACCGGTTGGCCGGGTTGCACAAATGCGTGCAGGGCCATATTGAAGCCCGGCTCCACGCCAGGCAGAAACAGCAGCTCTTCGGGCAGCACGCGCCAGGCGTATTTGGCCCACAGGTCGGCCACGATGGCTTCGCGCACGTCAGGCCCGGCCACGCTGTAGCCGAGGATCTGCTGGTTCAGGCGCTCATGCAGGGCATGCAGCACGGCGGGCGGCGCAGCGATGTCCATATCGGCGATCCACATCGGCAAGACATCGGCCGGGTAACGGCTCCACTTGGTGCTGCCGGTGCCGAGACGGGGGTGGATCGTGTCGAAATCAAAGCTCATGGCGGGACTCGTGTCAGGAAGGCTAACGAAGGATGGCGCTGATTCTAGCGCCATTCTTTTGATAGGCGAGGGTACAACAGCTTGAGCGCAGAAAAGAGCAACGGCGTTTTGCGCCGTTCCGTGACCGACAAGTTCTGTAATAAAAACGCCATTGCGCTGGGGATTGAACGCGCAACGGGCTATTTTGGTGCATCTCAATAATCAGAGTAGCCATGGATGAAATACCAACCCTTCAGCCGAACCTTGATTGCCACTGCCCTGGTGTTGACGGTCAGTGGTGTGCATGCCGCTTCCCAGGCCCCGGTGGCCGGTGAAAACGGCATGGTGGTCACGGCACAGCATTTGGCCACTCATGTGGGCGTGGACGTGCTCAAGGCCGGCGGCAACGCGGTGGATGCGGCGGTGGCGGTGGGCTACGCACTGGCGGTGGTCTACCCGGCGGCGGGTAACCTGGGCGGCGGCGGTTTCATGACCGTGCAACTGGCGGACGGGCGCAAGACCTTCCTCGACTTCCGCGAAAAAGCCCCGCTGGCGGCGACCGCCAACATGTACCTGGACAAGGACGGCAACGTCATTGAAGGCCTGAGCGCCAAGGGCCACCTGGCGGTCGGCGTGCCCGGCACGGTCTCCGGCATGGAGCTGGCCCTGAGCAAATACGGCACCCTCAAGCGCGCCCAGGTGATTGCCCCGGCGATCAAGCTGGCGGAAAACGGCTTTGCCCTGGAGCAGGGTGATATCGACCTGCTGCACACCGCCACCGGCGAGTTCGAGAAAGACAAGGACCTGCGCGGCATCTTCCTGCACAACGGCCAGCCGCTGCAGGTCGGCCAGAAGCTGGTGCAGAAGGACCTGGCCAAGACCCTCAAGGAGATCTCCGCCAAGGGCACCGACGGTTTCTATAAAGGCTGGGTGGCCAAGGCATTGGTCGATTCCAGCCAGGCCGGCAAAGGCATCATCACCCAGGCGGACCTCGACACCTACAAGACCCGTGAACTGGCGCCCATCGAGTGTGACTACCGCGGCTACCACGTGGTTTCCGCGCCGCCGCCGAGCTCGGGCGGTGTGGTGATCTGCCAGATCATGAACATCCTCGAAGGCTACCCGATGGCCGAGCTCGGCTACCACTCGGCGCAGGGTCTGCATTATCAGATCGAAGCGATGCGCCACGCCTATGTGGACCGTAACAGCTACCTTGGCGATCCGGATTTCGTGAAGAACCCGATCGCCCACCTGCTGGACAAGGACTACGCCACCAAACTGCGCGCCGCCATCGAACCGCAGAAAGCCGGGGATTCCCAGGCGATCAAACCGGGCGTGTCGCCCCATGAAGGCAACAACACCACGCACTATTCCATCGTCGACAAGTGGGGCAACGCGGTCTCCGTCACGTACACCCTTAACGACTGGTTCGGCGCGGGCGTGATGGCCAGCAAGACCGGGGTGATCCTCAATGACGAAATGGATGATTTCACGGTCAAGGTCGGCGTGCCGAACATGTACGGGCTGGTTCAGGGCGAAGCCAACGCCATCGCCCCTGGCAAGGCGCCGCTGTCGTCGATGAGCCCGACCATCGTGACCAAAGATGGCAAGGCCGTGATGGTGGTGGGCACGCCTGGCGGCAGTCGCATCATTACCGCAACCCTGCTGACGATCCTGAACGTGATCGACTACAAGATGAACATTCAGGAAGCGGTGGACGCGCCGCGTTTCCACCAACAGTGGATGCCGCAAACCACCAACCTGGAAACCTTTGCCGTCAGCCCGGACACCCAGAAAATCCTCGAAAGCTGGGGCCACACGTTTGCAGGGCCGCAGGATGCCAACCACTTGGCGGCGATTCTGGTAGGGGCGCCTTCGTTAGACGGTAAACCGGTGGGTAACAACCGCTTCTACGGCGCGAATGACCCACGGCGCAACACTGGCCTGTCCCTGGGCTACTAACCTCGCCGTCCTGTTATCAGCGGGCTTGCTGTTGGGAGGGAGCCCGCTCACCGCAAGAGCTGTTCTACCGCAGCAAACGCTGCGGCGCGGCGCGCCTCCCAATCTCCGCTGATGACCCGCATGGGCTGGTGGTGCTGTTGCAGCCACGCCAGGCTGTCCTGGAAGAATGCACGCCGGTCCGCCAGTTCCGGTTGGCAACGCTGGCCGTCGGCGGTCCACTCCACCTCTTCGGGCGAGAGCAGCAGGTGCAGGTCGTAATCACGGGCCAGCAGCTCATCGTCGAGCCACGCCGGGTAGTCGCCGAACAGGGTCTGGCTCCACAGCTTGTTGGTGAGCAGGTGAGTGTCGAGGATCAGCAGGTGGGGTTGCGCTGCGCGCGCAGCGTCTTCCCACGCCAGTTGGCCGTGGGCGATGGCGGGGATGTCCGCCAGGCACGTATCGCGCTGATGGTGATCGATAAAGTGCCGAACGTATTCGCCCACCATCAAACCACCGAACTGCGCGTGCAACTCGGCGGCCAGCCAGCTTTTACCGCTGGACTCGGGGCCCGCCAACACCACCACCTTCACGATTGCAGCGCCGGGTCGGCGCGCCATTCGCGCCAGCCTTGCACGGCGATCACGGTGAACAAAGCATAGAGCGCAGCGGTGAGATAGAGGCCTTTATAGAGGAACAGCCCGACGAATATCACGTCGACGACGATCCACAACGGCCAGCACTGCACGCGTTTTTGCGCCATCCACATTTGCGCCACCAGGCTGAAGCCGGTGAGGGCGGCGTCGAGCCACGGTTGGGCGGCGTCGGTCCAGTGGGCCATGGCGGCACCGAGCAACAGGCTGCCCGTTGCGCCGATGGCCAGGCTGGTGATGATCGCCGGCCAACCCAGGCTGCTGACCTGGCGGCCTTGCCTGACCTCGCCGGCGCGGGTCCATTGCCACCAGCCATACAATTGCAGGCCGGCGTAGACCACCTGCAGCAGCATGTCGGAATAGAGTTTCACGTCATAAAACACCCAGGTGTACAACAGCACCATCACCAGGCCGATGGGCCAGCACCAAGGGTTTTGCTTGACCGTCAGCCAGACAGCGATCACCCCCAGGGCAGCGGCGAACAGTTCAAGCCCGGACATGGCGGATCCTTTGGGGAGTGGGAGAGGGCGCTGATTGTAACCAAAGACGGCCTCGTGCAGGCGCCGACTTTGTCGAGACCGGGCTCGCCGCCATGGGCGAACGTGCCGTGGAGAGCGAACTTGCCCCGCGCCGGACTGCGCAGCAGTTCCACAAAAATGCCTTACCGTGCTACTTCCCGGCACCGCTTCACAGCCCGCTCCCGCAGCATCACACCTTGAACTGGCGCAACAACCCATCCAACTGCTCACTCAAACCGCGCAACTGGGCACTGGCCAGGCTCGACTGTTCCGCGGCGACCGCCGTGCTGTGGGACAACCCCGCCGCTTGGGTGACGTTCTGGTTGATGTCTTCCACCACGTGGGCCTGTTGCAGCGTGGCGCTGGCGATCGAGGCGTTCAGGCCGTTGAGGTTGCGCAGCGCCTGGCCGATGGCGTTCAGGCTTTCACCGGCCAGGCCCGCTTGCTCAATGGTCAGTTGCGACGCGCTATGGCTGTCACTGATCACCTTGACCGCAGCTTCCGAGTGGCTTTGCAGGCGCTCAATCATCACCTGGATTTCGGCGGTGGATTTTTGCGTACGCTGGGCCAGCAGACGGACCTCATCGGCCACCACGGCGAACCCGCGACCTTGCTCGCCGGCGCGCGCCGCTTCGATGGCAGCGTTCAGGGCCAGCAGGTTGGTCTGGTCGGCGATGGAGCGGATGACTTCCAGTACACCGCCAATCTGCGTGCTTTCACTGGACAGGGTGCGAATCACTTCCACGGCCTGGCTGATGGTGGTGGAGAGCTGGTCGATCCGTTGCAGGCTGCCGTCGATATTCACCTGGCCTTGCTGGGCCTGGGCTTGGGCTTCGCGCATCTCGCTGGCGGCGTGTTCGGCGTTTTTGGCCACGTCCTGCACGCCGTAGGTCACTTCATTGATGGCGGTGGCCACCAGTTCCATCTGCTGTGACTGCTGCTGGCTGCGGTCATGGGCCTGGCTGGCGTTGGTGCCCAGCTCCGCGGACGACTGGCCCAGGGCGTTGGCGCAGGATTGCAACTGGCTGACCACTTGGCGCAGCTTGGCGGTGAAGCTGTTGAAGTGCTGGGACAGTTGCGTCACTTCGTCACGGCCGTGGGTGTCGAGGCTGCGTGTCAGGTCGCTTTCGCCGCTGGCGATATTGCCCATGGCATTCACCGCTGCCTGCAGCGGACGCACGATGCTGCGGGCGATCAACGACACCAGCAAGCCCATCACCAACGCGATGCCCAGCACGATAAACGACGCTTTCCACACCTGAGCGTTGAATTCGGCCTGCACGTCGTCCACGTAAACGCCGGAGCCGATAATCCAGCCCCAGGGTTCAAACAATTGGATGTATGAGGTCTTGGCGACCGGTGCGTCGGCACCCGGCTTGGGCCAGCGGTAGTTGACGATACCGGCGCCCTTGGCCTTCGCCAGGCTGACGAACTCGTTGAATATGGCAAAGCCGTCAGGGTCGCGAATGGCCGACAGGTTCTGGCCATCCAGTTTGGGGTTGGCCGGGTGCATGACCATCACGGGGGTGAGGTCGTTGATCCAGAAATAGTCGTCATGGTCATAGCGCAAACCGCGCACAGCACTCAGGGCTTGTTTCTGTGCCGCTTCGCGGGTCATCACACCGGTGGTTTCGAGTGAGTGATAAAACGTCAGGATGCCGCTGGCGGTCTGGACCACGTGCTGGGTCTGTTGGCGCTTGGCCTGGTAAAGGTCGTCGTGGATCTGCTTGAGCATCAGCAAACCCAGGGCCATCAGCATCAGCACGGCGACGATCAGGATCAGCCACAGGCGTCGGCTGATCGACATGTTGCGCAAACTGTTCATTCGTCCTGTCACTCCGGGCTTTTATAATTGTGGGCGTTGCATCGACTTTTACGCCTTGTCTGATAGGCTTTCGGCCCGTAATCGTAAAACCTTAGTACTGCTTGATTTTCACAGCATTTTTGCAGGCCGGCGTTGACCGTTATCAACGCCGGCCTTCAGTGCGCTCGTCGTCAGTGAACCATTAAAAAAGACTAACAAGGCATGCCATGGCGCATGACCTTTGGGGGAAGCATGGATTTTTGGACTGCCATTCAGGCATTGATTCTTGGCGTAGTGGAGGGGCTGACCGAGTTCCTGCCGATCTCCAGCACCGGCCACCAGATCATCGTCGCCGATTTGCTCGACTTCGGCGGCGAGCGTGCGATGGCGTTCAACATCATTATCCAGCTTGGCGCCATTTTGGCAGTGGTCTGGGAGTTCCGGCGCAAGATCCTCGACGTCGTGACGGGCTTGCCCACGCAGCGCAATGCCCAGCGTTTCACCGTTAACCTGTTGATCGCGTTCCTGCCGGCCGTGGTGCTGGGGGTGATCTTCGCCGACCTGATCCATCATTACCTGTTTAACCCGATCACTGTGGCCACGGCCCTGGTGGTGGGCGGCATCATCATGCTGTGGGCCGAGCGCCGTGAGCATGAAGTGCATGCTCAGACCGTCGACGACATCACCTGGAAAGACGCGCTCAAGGTGGGCTTTGCCCAGTGTCTGGCGATGATCCCGGGCACCTCGCGCTCCGGCTCGACCATCATTGGCGGCCTGCTGTTCGGCCTCTCGCGCAAGACCGCCACGGAGTTCTCGTTCTTCCTGGCCATGCCTACCATGGTCGGCGCGGCGGTGTACTCGGGCTATAAGTACCGTGACCTGTTCCAACCGGCGGACTTGCCGGTGTTCGCGGTGGGTTTTATCACCTCGTTCATCTTCGCGATGATCGCGGTCAAGGGCCTGCTCAAGTTCATCGCCAGCCATAGCTACGCGGCGTTTGCCTGGTACCGCATCGGGTTTGGCCTGCTGATTCTGGCCACCTGGCAGTTCGGTTGGATCGATTGGGCGGCAGCCAAGGCATGAACATCCAGCATCCGCGCCTGAAGGCCGCAATCTTTGCGCTGCTGTGCACGGCGCCGTTGTTGGGCTCGGTATTGGTGTGGCATCGCGGCGAAACCGTGATGCCGCTGCTGGCTTATGGCGTGGTCAGCGTGATCGCGTTTCTGCTGTACTGGAGCGACAAGCAAAAGGCCCGCACCGACCGTTGGCGCATCCCTGAGAACATCCTGCACGCCGTCGAACTGGCGGGCGGCTGGCCGGGGGCGCTGATCGCCCAGCAGGTGTTCCGGCACAAGACGCGCAAGGTGTCTTACCAGGTGCTGTTCTGGGTGATCGTGTTGCTGCACCAGGTGTTCTGGTTAGACCAGTTGTTCCTGGGCGGCACCGTGTTGTCAGTGCTCTAGCAACAACCCGATCTGCGTGCGTTTGGGCAGCTTGCCCACCACCAGTTGGTGGGAGCGTTGCAACAAACCACGCAGTTCTTCGGCGCCCAGCGGGTAGGGCGTGTTCATGATGATCCACTGCGCGCGAGCCAGGTACGGCGCGGGGTGGATGCCGGGGCGGTCCACATGGCCGAGGAACAGTTCTTTATCGACCTTGAACGCCAGCGACTCGCCGCGCAGGTTCTGCAACGCAAACATCTTGTTGCCGGCAATCGAGAACACGCGCACGCCGCCCCATTTATAGTCTTCCCGCGCGCCGGGCAGGCTGAGGCAGAACGCGGCGACCTGTTCTTCGGTCATCTTCATAGCAGTCGATCTCCGCAGCTTTTAAAGCCCTCTTCCAGGTAATCGATCCAGGCACGAATGGCCGGCAGCACGCCACGCCGGTGCGGGTACACGGCCTGTAACCAGCCGCCCGGCAATGACCAATGCGGCAGCAGTTGCACCAAGCGGCCACTGGCCAGTTCCTCTTCGCAATACATCAGCGGCAGCACGGTAAACCCCAACCCCATGATGGCGCTGGCCTTGCGCACATTGAAATCATCGATGCCCAGGCGCGGTTCCATCACCAGGTCGTGGGGATTGCCCTGAGGGTCGAGCAGGCGCTGGTGCACCATGCGGTCGGCCTCCAGTGCGCCGAGTATCGGCAGTTGCTTGAGGTCGTCGAGGGTATTGATCTGTTTGCCGAGCAGGAACCCCGGGCTGGCCACCAAAGCAGTCTGGGCAGGGCGCAGGCGCTTGGTCACCAGCAGTGGGTCCTCGTCACCCAGCTCGCGCACACGCAAAGCAACGTCGATGCCTTCGGCCACCAGGTCGACCCGGCGGTTGACCAGGGTCATTTCCAACTGAACCTGAGGGTAAGCCGCTAAAAAACCTGCGACCACATCCGGCATGAAGTTTTGTGCCAACCCCACCGGGCACGTCACCCGTAAACGCCCACGGGGTTCACTGGACATACTGGCCACGGCCTCGTCGGCCATCTCGGCCTCCAGCAGCATGGCCTGGCAATGGCGCAGGTAGCGTTCACCGACGGCGGTGAGGGTCAATTGGCGGGTGGTGCGTTGCAACAGGCGCGCGCCCAGGCGCTCTTCCAGCTCGGCGATGCGCCGCGACAGCCGCGACTTGGGAATGCCCATCAGACGCCCGGCAGCGGCAAAACCGCCGGCCTCGACGACTTTGGCGAAATAGTAAAGGTCATTGAGGTCTTGCATGGTCGGCCTATTGTCCTGTCAGTGGGACAAACTATCGCATTTAAGGCGTCTTATCGACCATTGGTTTCATGCGTAGCATCACCGCCATCAGATCGCCCTCGTCGATCCCACCTCGGAGATCCACCATGAAACTGTTGCACATCGATTCCAGCATCCTCGGCGACAACTCGGCTTCCCGCCAGCTCAGCGCTGGTGTTGTGAAAGCCTGGCAAGCGGCTGAGCCGAATGTGGAAGTCACCTATCGCGACCTGGCCAGCGATGCGATCAACCACTTCTCCGGCGCTACCCTGGGTGCATTGGGCACGGCCGCTGAACTGCGTGACGCGGCGCAAAAGCATGAGGCACAGCTGAGTGCGACGTCCCTGGCTGAATTCCTTGCGGCCGATGCCATCGTTGTCGGTGCACCGATGTACAACTTCACCATCCCGACCCAACTCAAAGCCTGGATCGACCGCATCGCGGTCGCCGGCCAGACCTTTCGTTACACCGAAGCGGGCCCGGAAGGGCTGTGCGGTAACAAGAAGGTGATCATTGTCTCCACCGCCGGTGGCATGCACGCCGGTCAAGCGTCCGGCGCGGCCCATGAAGGCTACCTGAAACTGCTGTTTGGCTTCCTTGGCATCACCGATATCGAAATCGTGCGCGCCGAAGGGTTGGCCTATGGTGATGAAGTGCGCAGCAAAGCCATGGACGCCGCCAACGTATTGATTAGCGAACAATTGTTCACCGCTGCGTAAGGCTTATGTAAATTTCAGCTGTTCTCTGTTTCATTCTGAAACCGGGCGCCTAAACTCTGTATTCTGCTCGCCTGAACGCGATCGGAGTACGGAGTTTTTTCGTTTCCCCGCTGTCTGCTCTGATGTGGCCCAGGTTGTGCAAGCATGGGTTCAATACCTGGACTTCTCATTCGACATGTCGGTTCTCACGCAGCAAAGGTGGACGTCCCCATGATGCGTCTTTGGGCTGTTATGGTTCTTTCTCTGCTCGGCAGCCTGGTTTCAGTGCACGCCGCGCCCGCGCCGCCCCCCCATTGGAGCGTGGGTTTTCATCGCATGAGTTTTCTCGACCCGCTGGATCTGCAGCCGATGAAGGCCATCGCGTTCTACCCGTCCACCGACACCGAGCACGCTACGCAACTGGGCCCCTATCACGTTGCCGCCAGCGAAGACGCCAAGATCGCCATCGGGCGGTTCCCGATGCTGATGCTGTCCCACGGCAACACCGGCACGCCCCTGGCGTTGCATGACCTGGCCACATCCCTGGCGCGCAAAGGCTTTGTGGTGGTGGCGGTGTTGCACCCTGGCGACAACTACAAGGACCACAGCCGCCTGGGCACCGTGAGTAACCTGTACGGTCGGCCGATTCAGATTTCCGAAGCGATCACCGCCACTCTGGCCGACCCGATGCTGTCGCCGTTCGTTGACATCGACCAAGTGGGGGTGATCGGCTATTCCGCCGGCGGCGAGACCGCATTGATTCTGGCGGGCGCCAAGCCGGATTTCGATCGCCTGCGTCGCTACTGCCAGGAACGCCCGGAAGACCGCGACGCCTGCACCACCAAAGGCGAGCTGGTGGTGGACCGTGATGACTTGCAGCCGCAATCGGACCCCCGCATTCATGCACTGATGTTGATGGCGCCGCTGAGCCTGATGTTCGGTCGGCATACCCTGGCCGACGTGCACGTGCCGGTGCTGCTCTACAGTGGCGATGGCGACAAACTGGTGGCCGTGGACAAAAACGCCGCAGCCCTTGCGCGCAAACTGCCGCAGCCGCCTGATTTCAAACTGCTGGCCGGGGCTGGGCACTTTGTGTTCATGGCGCCGTGCGACAGTGACCAATTGGCCGCGATGCCGGCGCTTTGCACCGATGCCGACGGCGTCGACCGCGAAGGCATTCACCGCGACCTGGTCTCCGAAGCCGGGCGCTTTTTCGCTCACGCCCTCAGCGAACCTTCCCGCGCCGGCCTGCAGACGGCCGATCAGTAAGCCTGGCGTTTGAGCAGCAAGGTCAGGCCCAGGCCTGTGAGCGACAACAGGGCCGCGCAAAAGAAGATCCAGCCGTAACCGAGGTTCAGCGCCACAAACCCCATCAACGGCCCTGCAATCGCGAGGGCCAGGTCGAAGAACACCGCGTACGCACTCAAACCGGCCCCACGGCTGCTGTTGGGCACTTGCTTGATGGCTTCTACGCCCAGCGCCGGGTACACCAGCGACAAACCAAAGCCGGTCAGCCCGGCGCCGATCAAGGCCACGCCGGTGGTGGGCGCCAGCCAGAGCAGCGTCAAGCCCAGGGTCTCGATCACCATGCAGCCGATGGCCGCGCGAAAGCCACCGAAGCGGCTGATGGCCGAGATAAACACGAGCCGCGCCAGAATAAAACACGCGCCAAACACCGTGAGGCAGTACGCCGCGCCGGCCCAGCCGCGACTGAGGTAATAAAGGGTGATAAAGGTGGTGAGGGTGCCGTAGCCGATCGAGGCCAGGCACAGGCTGGCGCCAAACGGCGCGATACGCCCGAACACCGCCCGGAACGGCAGGCGTTCGCCGCGCACCACGGGCACCGACGGCTTGTTGCGGATCAGCACCAGGCCCAGCCCGGCGAGCACCGCCAGGGCAATGCCCAAGCTGTCGTAGCCATAGTCGGCGACCATCACCACGCCCAGCGGTGCGCCGATCGCGATCGCGCCATAGGAGGCGATGCCATTCCAGGAGATCGAGCGCGCGGTATGCTCGGCACCCACCTGGCCCATGCACCAACTGATGGTGCCCACGCCGATCAAGCCTTGGGCCACGCCGAGCAGCAGCCGGGCGCCGATCAGAACCCCCAGGCTCACCGTGGGCCAGCTCTGCAGCAGGGTCGCGAAAAACGTCAGCACGCCGCTCACCAAAATGCCGGCCAGCCCCATCACGATCGCGCGTTTGGTACCGACGTTGTCCGACATGCGCCCGGCCATCGGGCGACTGAGCAGGGTCGCCAGGTATTGCGAGCCGATGGTGATCCCGGCCACGACCGCGCTGAACCCCAGTTGCTCGTGAACAAAGCCTGGTATGACCGCAATCGGCAGACCGATGCAGATGAAGGCGATGAACGTATAGAACACGATGGAGACAATCTGCAGGGTGATCGACAGGGAGGAGGGGGCGGCGGTCGACATGGGCACTTATTCGCGGGCGGGCGGTGAGGGCATCATGGCAAGGGCCTGGGAGAAAAGGAAGCTGGCTAACGACCTTTAAAACCTTCTGCGTGGGGGAAGGTATCTGCCTGCACATGCAAAAAGCCCCGTCACGCTGGACGGGGCTTTTGCGTGGTGCGGGCGCTGTTTAGAACACGACGCCCTGGCTACGCAGGTAATCGTCGTAGGTGCCGCTGAAGTCGATCACGCCATCGGCGCTCAACTCGATGATGCGTGTGGCCAGGGACGATACGAACTCACGGTCGTGGCTGACGAAGATCAGCGTGCCCGGGTAGTTCTCCAGCGCCAGGTTGAGGGCTTCGATGGATTCCATGTCCAAGTGGTTGGTCGGTTCGTCCATGATCAACACGTTCGGCTTTTGCAGGATCAGCTTGCCGAACAGCATGCGCCCTTGCTCACCACCGGAGATCACTTTGACGGACTTCTGGATCTCGTCGTTGGAGAACAGCATGCGGCCGAGGGTGCCACGGATCACTTGCTCGCCTTGGGCCCACTGGCCCATCCAGTCGAACAGGGTGACGTCGTCTTCGAAGTCGTGGGCGTGGTCCTGGGCGTAGTAGCCAAGTTCCGCGGCGTCGGTCCACTTCACGCTACCGGCATCCGGGGTCAGTTCGTTGACCAGGGTGCGCAGCAGGGTGGTTTTGCCGATGCCGTTCGGGCCGATGATCGCCACGCGTTCGCCGGCTTCAACCTGGAAGCTGAAGTCCTTGAACAGCGTCTTGCCGTCGAAGCCTTTGGCCATGCGTTCGACGATGACTGCCTGGCGGTGCAGCTTCTTGGTTTGCTCGAAGCGGATGAACGGGCTCACGCGGCTCGAAGGCTTGACCTCGGCCAGTTGGATCTTGTCGATCGCTTTGGCGCGGGACGTGGCCTGCTTGGCTTTCGAGGCGTTGGCCGAGAAGCGGCTGACGAAGGATTGCAGTTCGGAGATCTGCGCCTTCTTCTTGGCGTTGTCCGACAGCAGTTGCTCGCGGGACTGGGTCGCCACGGTCATGTATTCGTCGTAGTTGCCCGGGAACAGGCGCAGCTCGCCGTAGTCCAGGTCAGCCATGTGGGTGCACACGCTGTTCAGGAAGTGACGGTCGTGAGAGATGATGATCATCAGGCTGTTACGCTGGGTCAGCACGTTTTCCAGCCAGCGAATGGTGTTGATGTCCAGGTGGTTCGTCGGTTCGTCGAGCAGCAACACTTCCGGGTCCGAGAACAGCGCCTGGGCGAGCAAGACACGCAGTTTCCAGCCTGGGGACACTTCACTCATCGGGCCGAAGTGCTGCTCGATGCCGATACCCAGGCCCAGCAGCAACTCACCGGCACGGGATTCGGCGGTGTAGCCGTCCATTTCAGCGAACTCGGTTTCCAGCTCCGCTACGGCCATGCCGTCTTCTTCGCTCATTTCCGGCAGCGAATAGATGCGGTCGCGCTCGGCCTTGACCTTCCACAGCTCTTCGTGACCCATGATCACGGTGTCGATCACGTTGAATTCTTCGTAGGCGAACTGATCCTGGCGCAGTTTACCCAGGCGCACGTTCGGCTCGAGCATGACTTGGCCGCCGGACGGATCAAGGTCGCCGCCGAGGATTTTCATGAAGGTCGACTTGCCGCAACCGTTGGCACCGATCAAACCATAACGGTTGCCGGCGCCGAACTTGACCGAGACGTTCTCGAAGAGCGGCTTGGCGCCAAACTGCATGGTGATGTTAGCTGTGGAGATCAATTACTTTACCTATCAATGGGTTGCGAGCGTGGCAGCAGGCGCCGTCAGGCATGCATCAACAGCGACATCAAGGTGCGAAACCCGGTCGCTGAGCAAAAAATGGGGATGTGTGTTGGAATTTGGCGCGCATTGTCGCATATGTAGCGCGACAGTTGTATGGCGGACGAAAGATGGCCGGCGAGGGCCTGGGGGGACGCCGGGCGGCAGCGCTATACCTGTCGCTGCACCCCGGCGCTCATTTGTCACCCGCCGCCGCTCAAGCCACCGTTGCACCCCCCACGAAAGAAGGTTTCGCCAAGGTCTCCGGCATCGCCAGCCATAACAGCGCCAATGCGACGGCCGCCACGCCCGCCAGGGTCATAAACGCGGCGTTGTAACCGGCCTGTTGCACCACGAACCCGGCCAGGCTGCTGCTCAGCGCGGCGCCCAGGCCAAACACTGTGGACAATGCCCCAAGGCTGACGTTGAAGCGACCAGTGCCCTGGGTGAGGTCCTTGACGATCACCGGGAACAACGCGCCGAAGATCCCAGCGCCAACGCCGTCGAGCAGTTGTACCGCCACCAGCCAGTAAGGGTCGTTGGACAGGGTGTACAGAACGCCGCGTACCGGCAAAATCATGAACCCCAGCAGCAACAACGGTTTGCGCCCCCACAGATCGGCTTTGAGGCCCACCATCCAGGCCACCGGCACCATCACCAGTTGCGCGGCGACGATGCACGCCGAGGTCAATGGCGTGGCCATCTGCAGGTTGATCTGCGAGAGCTTCTGGCTGACCAGCGGCAACATCGCGGCGTTGGCCAAGTGAAACAACGCGCAGCAAATGGCAAACAGCAGCAGTGGACGGTTCGCCAACAACACCTTGATGCCGGACGGCTGTTCATCTTCGGTGTGATGGGCCGGGTCGAAGCCGCGGGCGACGTCATGGTCTATCGCAGCAGCCGATACGCAACTGATCGCGACGACGCTGGCCACGGCCATAAAGGCCATCAGGTAAAACACCACCACAGGACCGAACAGGTACGCCAGGCCACCCGCCAGCAACGCCGCCACCGCATTGCCTGCGTGGTTGAAGGTTTCGTTGCGCCCGGTGCGGCGGGTAAAGGCGCGCGGCCCGGTGATCCCCAGGGAAATCGCCGAAATCGCCGGGGCGAACACCGAGGCGGCAATGGCGCTGGCGGCCTGGGTTAATGCCACCCAACCGAACGAGCTGACAAACGGCAGTACCAGGCAACTGGCCGTCACCAGCAGCGCCGCCAAGGCGATCACGGCTCGCTTGCTGCGGGTGCGGTCAATCAACGCGCCTGCAGGGCCCTGTGCGACCAAGGCGGCGATGCCGGCCAGGGTCATCACCACGCCGATGCTGGCAGGGTCCCATTGGTGCACGGCCAGCAGGTAAATGGCTAAGTAGGGGCCGAGGCCGTCGCGTACATCGGCCAGGAAGAAATTCAGACTGTCCAGGGACAGCGTATTGCGCAGGTCGGAGTGTGTGGCCACGGCGAGATCTTCGGCGAGTGCGTTCAGGAGCTGAACAGTCAATGGCTAAATGACCTATTGGCCATGCGTTAAGTTTCGCACGGTCCCCGGGGTTTTATTCCGAGGGCACTTGGCTTACTTTCTGAACTTCGCTGTTATCACTTCTGGAGATGCAAATGGACATGCCCTCAGCCCAGCAGGCAATCGCGTGTAACAAGGACGCCTGGGACCAATCCGCCGATCTGCATAAAACTACCGACACCTGGAGCGCGCTGCTCAGAGCGGTCGCAAATCCTGGGTTTTCCTGCCTGGACCCCACCCTTACAGGTGTGCTGCAAGACATCGGCGTCGCCGGCAAGGACGTGGTGCAGTTGTGCTGCAACAACGGCCGGGAGAGTTTGTCGCTGCTGGGGCTCGGCGCACGCTCAGTGGTGGGGGTCGACCAATCTCGGGCGTTTCTTCAGCAGGCCAATGAGCTGGCTGAACGTTCGCCCTACCATCCGGAATTTATCGAGAGCGATATCCATCAGTTGCCGGAACGCTTGCAGGGGCGCTTCGACATTGCCTTGGTGACTATAGGTGTACTTGGCTGGATGCCGGACGTCGCGCTGTTCATGCAGCATGTCGCCAGTTGCTTGAAACCCGGTGGCAGCCTGGTGATGTATGAAACCCACCCGTTCCTTGAGGTGTTCGACCCAAGGGCGCAGAACCCGTTCTTGCCCGCGAGCTCCTATTTTCAGCGCGAGCCGTTTGTGCTCCAGGAGGCCATTGTTTATGAGGGGCAGGCCGAGGTGGCCGGCCCGACATCCTATTGGTTTGTGCATACCCTGGGTGATGTGGTCAGCGCGGCGATCTGCGCCGATCTGCAGATCAGCCATCTGCAAGAGTATGCGCACTCCAATCGCGAGGAACTCTACGATCAATACGAGCATCAGCCGGCGCAATTGCCCCTGTGCTTCACCCTCACGGCCATCAAACAGAGCGCCTGAAACCGGTTTGCGCCGGTTAAAAAAAAGCCCGCAAGGATAGGCGGGCTAAGGGGATTCACTGGAGTAGGTAGGTGTCACCCTATCGCTCCACAAGTGAAGGCCTTGTGAAAAGGGTGTCGATGCTTCGGATGGCGCATGGCTCGTTAACGTCTTACGAATGTGCGCATGGTTTGGCCGGGTCCGGTACTGAACGAGACGGGCCGCGGCATACCTTCATCTGCTGCAATAAACACAAACGTATCCTCGTCAAGGTGATAGCTGGCGGGCAGGTGCTTGCCCGCATCCTCCCCAATGGCGTCCACCCAGGTAATGCGCTTGGGCACGGTGGTGCTGTCCAGGAAAAAACGGCCAGCCAATAACACTTCGCCGTTGACCGTTTTTACCTCGAAGCGGTCGCCGCAAATGCTGGTGATCGCACCGGGGGCGCTGTGGGCATCCGTGGGGTTGAGTACACCGCTGTCTTCGAGCGAGGTTTGCTCCCAGGCACCTTGGAGGGCGAGATAATCCGGATCGGAAATGGATGACATGCAACTTCCTTTTTGCTGAAGGGTCAATCGTTGGTATCTAGGGAAAGTCTGGCGTTTTGAGTCGTCTGAAATTTAGCTGAATGTAGGATTTTTCCTAAATTTTTCGTTTTTTTGGATTTTTTCCCTTTAAAGATAAGCAATTAGTAATACTTGAGCCGTCGTTGGGTAACGTCTTGTAACGAACCGTCTATGCTCTGTGTGTCTATCAGCCATGGCATCCGTGTAACTGAAGTGAAACATTTAGCTGCTTAGGTGTGATTGCTCGGTGAGACGAGGGGTCGTTGCTAACCGCGGGTCACGCATGCCGTGCGCCTGGACGCTGCCCCCTGTTTATTCAGTTGTTATCCAGGTCTGTGTGGTCGGGCACTGAATTTCAACTCATCGGGGTGTAATCGCTTTGAACAATGCTCCTCAGTTGCATCGCCATTTGCCGGCGGACGAGATCGATCTATTTGAGTTGTTTCAAGCTGTCTGGAATCAAAAAAAGTGGGTGATCGGTTGCACGATCCTGGCTGGCCTGCTGGGCCTTGGTTACGTGCTTCTGACCCCCAGGGTGTATCAGGTCAGCAGCGTGCTGCGGCCTGCCGCGATCAATGAGTTGGACGCGCTCAACCGTTCCGAAGTATACAAGCTGCCGCCCGGCGAGGCGTTGGCCAAAGTCGGTGCTCAGTTGGACTCCTATGAGGCCCGGATGGGCTTTTTCAAGGCCAACCCAGCGTTGTTCGAAGCCTTCCAGCGCCCTGGGCAAAGCCTCGAACAGAGCTTTGATGACTTCAACCGCAACTCAATCAACGTGGTGTTGCCGGACCCGAAGCGGTCCGAGTCACCCGATAGCTACTTGCGCCTGGAGATGCAGTACCCCGCCAATGTCGATGGCGCGGCGATCCTCAACGGCTTTGTTGACTATGCCATTGTGCTGCAGCGCGCCCAAGTGGAGGCTGACCTCAAGGTCATCGTCAATAACCGTCTTAACGAACTCAGAGGCAAGATCGACGCCGCGCGCGCCAATTACAAGACGGACAAAGAGTCAAAAATCGCCAGGCTGCTTGAGGCGGACAGTGTCACGCGCGCCAGACTGCAGGACGAACTCACTGCGCTGCGCTTGCAGATGAAAGTGGAGCGTGCCGACCGCCTGGCGGAATTGACTGAAGCGATCACGATTGCCAAGTCTATCGGCATCAAAGCACCCACCACACCGTCTGCGATGGGCGCGGGCGCACTTCGTGGCTCCAGCCAGGTGCTGCAAGTGAGTAACCAGAAAATCCCTCTGTATTTCATGGGCTCAGACGCTCTTGAAGCCGAGCGGGCAGCGTTACAGCGACGGACCAACGATGACTTCACCAATCCGCGGGTGGCAGAGATTGGCAAAGAGCTACGTATGCTTGATGTCAATCGCCAAGTGGAAGTACTCAACAGTCGCCAGAATGAAGATGTGTTCCTGCAGGACGTCGAACCGTTACGGGCTGAAGAGGCCCGTTTGCGGGCACTCAATATCGACATGAGCGCCCTGAAACTGGTGACCGTTGACCAGCCTGCACAGGAACCGTTGGCGCCGATCAAGCCGAAAAAGGTCTTGATCATTGCCTTGAGCCTGGTGGGCGGCTTGATGCTTGGTGTGTTGCTGGCGTTGATTCGCCATTTCGTGCGGCTACGCCGTGAAAATGGGCCGTTTTCGCTGATCGACGATCGTCCTGCACCACAGCGGTAGGCCGGGCCAGAGCCCTCGCAGACCCATTACCCGCCGAGCGCGCCTCAGTGCGCGCTCAACACAATCAGTAGACAGCTTTTCACAATTCTTGATTAACTTTTGGTTACAAACTGTGGCTAAATAACTGCCAATGGTCACGAACCGGCTGTCAGGCAGCCGTTCGTGACGGCGGTGTGAATTGTGATTTCAGGTGCTGCATTCCATCCTCGGCCGTCGTGGGCACGCGGGAGCAGCCTGTTCTCTTCTGACGTGTGACGAAATCCCTTGAAACTCATCATTGTTGCTCTCTACCTTGCCTCCATTGCGTATGTTCACCTGCGTGGCCGGGTGCGACACACGCTGGGCCGGCAACTCAGCGATCATTCGACGTTCCTGGCGCCGATCAACTGCTTCCTCTATCTGTTTTCCAAACTGCCTGGCCGGCCCTATCTGTCGCCGGCTGATTTTCCGGACCTGAGCCCATTGCAAGAGCATTGGGAGGAAATCCGTCAGGAAGGCCAGAACCTGATGCAGGCCGGGGCGATCAAGCGCTCGGAGCAGTACAACGACGTGGGTTTCAACTCGTTTTTCAAGTCGGGCTGGAAGCGTTTCTACCTTAAGTGGTATGGCGACAGCCACCCGTCTGCCATGAAGTTGTGCCCGCGGACCACGCAGTTGGTGCAAAGCATCGGTTCGATCAAGGCGGCGATGTTCGCCGAGTTGCCGCCCGGCTCCAGGCTGGTACGCCATCGCGATCCGTACGCCGGGTCCTACCGCTATCACCTGGGCCTGGATACCCCGAATGATCCCGGCTGCTACATCAACGTGGACGGCGAAAACTATTACTGGCGTGACGGTGAGCCGGTGATGTTCGACGAGACCTACATCCACTTCGCCGAGAACACCACACAGCACAACCGGATCATTCTGTTTTGCGACGTCGAACGCCCGATGAAATACCGCTGGGCGGCAGCCTTCAATCGCTGGTTCAGCCGCACCGTCATGGCTGCCGCTGGATCGCCCAACGATGAGGGCGACAGGACCGGCGCGCTTAACCGTGCGTTTACCCGTCTGTACAAGATTCGCTTGCGCGGTAAAGAACTCAAGAAGCGCAACCGCACCCGTTACTACCTGGAGAAATGGGCGATTTTCGCCGCGCTGGCGCTGATCTTCGTGTTGATCTAAAGGCGGCTGGGGCGCCGCTCATTGCGGAGGTTGCGCGCCCAGCTTGTCCCACATTTTTTTGCTGATCTTCTGCCGATGGGCATAACCGGCCCACGGGTCGTCCTTGAGCCCCTGTAAGCGTTGCTGCAGGTTGGCCACCGTCCACTGCTGCGCGCCGCGCAACCCCTTCAACTCCTCGCGGCTGACCGGTACCGACACCGGCAGCCCTGGCCGTGCGCGCACCGAATAGGCGGCCACGGTACTGGCGCCGCGGGCATTGCGCAGGTAATCGATAAAAATTTTACCGACCCGGTTTTTCGGCCCGGACGTGGCGGTAAAGCGTTCGGGCAGTTGCTGCGTCATGAACTGCGCGATGGCTTTGGCGAAGGCTTTTACCGTGTCCCAGTCATCGCGCCGCGCCAGTGGCACCACCAGATGCAAGCCTTTACCGCCGCTGGTCTTGACGAACGCCTCAAGCCCCAGGTCATCGAGTACCGATAAGGTGAGTTGAGCCGCCTCCAGCATGCTTTTCCAGGGCAGCACCGGGTCCGGGTCGAGGTCGAGCACAAACAGGTCCGGGGTGTCGATCTTGTCGTACGTGGCCCCCCAGGTATGCAACTCGATGGTGCCCATCTGCACGGCGCCGAGCAGGGCCTGGGCGCTGCCGATTTCCATCAAGCGTGCGTGGCCGGGGTCGAGCGCCGGGTCCAGTTGAGTGATATGGGGAATGGACAGGCGCTCGGTGTGTTTCTGAAAGAACTGCTCGCCCTCGACGCCTTCGGGCGCCCTCAGCAGGGACACCGGTCGTTGGCGCAGAAAAGGCAGGATCCAGTCGCTGATGGCCTGGTAAAACTGCGCCAGCGCCTGCTTTTGCGTACCGCTTTGTTTGTCGATGATTCGCTCGGGGTGCGTGATCGTCACACCACCGGTGGCTTTTTTTGTGGCTGGCGTGTTCAGGGACTTCGCTTTGCGCGGCTGCTCATGCACGATCTGCGCGGCGGGTTTGTCGGTGCGCATACTCACGAAAGCAGCCTGACGCACCACGCCTTCGCGGGTCCACTCGGCAAACTGCACCTCAACGACCAGTGTCGGCTCCACCCAATGCACACCGCGCGCCTGGGTGCTGGTCAGGGTTTTTTGCAGGGGCGACGTCTCGCGTTCCAGCGTCCGGAGTTGCTTGTAGATACTGGCCAGGGACGCGTGGTCGAACCCCGTGCCCACGCGGCCGGCATACACCAGCCCGCTGTCGTCATTGACGGCCAGCAGCAACGCGCCAAACCCGGTGCGCGAGCCTTGGGGGCGGGTGTAGCCGACGATGACGAACTCCTGGCGCAAGCGACATTTGAGTTTTATCCAATCGGTACTGCGACTGGACACATAGGGGCTGCCCAGGCGTTTACCGATGACGCCTTCCAGGGCCAGGTCGCAGGCGCTTTCAAAGATGTCGCGATGATGCGCCGCGAAGGCTTCAGAAAAGCGCAGCAGCTTGCTTTTACTGGCGCTCAGCGCAGCCTTGAGCGCCGCCCGGCGTTCTTCGACAGGCCTCTGGCGCATGTCCTGGCCCTTCAGAAACGGCGCGTCAAACACGTAATAAACGATGTCCAGGCTGCGGCCGATGTCGAACGCACTTTGCAGCGCCTGGAAATCCGGCAAGCCCTCGCCGTTGAGGCTGACCACTTCGCCATCGAGCCAGCTGTCCTTGAGTTTGAGCGCTTGCAGCGCCTTTGCCTGGCGCGGCAAGCGCTCGGTCCAGTCGTGGCCGTTGCGGGTAAACAGGCGCACCTCGCCGTCGCGAATGCGCGCCAGCATGCGGTAACCGTCGAACTTGATTTCATATTGCCAATCGCCTTCAGGAGGGCGGTCTACAAGGGTGGCCAATTGTGGGCTGAATTGCTCGGGGAGGGCGGTCGCGGCAGGCTTGGCCTTTGCCACCTTTGCGGCTTTCTTTCGCCCCTTTGGCGCGCCGATGGTGGCATCGCTGAGCACGCTGTCCGGTTGGGCCTGCACGATGTCATAGTCGTCGGCGGGACGTGCCTGTTCGTCTTTTTCCTTGATCAGTAACCATTGTTCCTTGTCACCGCTGCCGCGTAAGCGGGTACGCACGAGCGCCCAGTCCCCCGCGAGTTTCTCGCCTACCAGGCTGAACTTGAGCTTGCCGGCGGCGTAGGCCTGATGAGGATCGTCGTGGGGTTGCCACACGCCTCGGTCCCAGACGATTACGTCACCGGCACCGTATTGGCCAGGCGGGATGCTGCCTTCGAAACTGCCATAGCTCAGCGGGTGGTCTTCCACATGCACCGCCAGGCGTTTCTGGCTGGGGTCCAGGCTCGGGCCTTTGGGCACGGCCCAGCTTTTGAGCACACCGTCGAGCTCCAGGCGAAAGTCGTAGTGCAGGTTGCGCGCAGCGTGTTTCTGGATCACGAACGACAGTGCTGACGCCTTATGCTTGCGGGCGGGCGCGCTGCCGGACGGTTCGGCGGTGATCTCGAAGTCACGTTTGCGGTTGTATTCGCTCAGGGGCTTGGCCATGGGTTTCTCCAGCATGCGACGGGCTCAAGAGGCCTTTTTGGTGGATTTTTTCGAGGCGGTTTTTTTCGCGGCGGGCTTGCCGGCCAGGCTGCGCTTGAGCAACTCGGTGAGGTCAATCACATCGGCCGACTTGCGCTCGTCGCTGCCTTCCTGGGATTCCACGTCTTCGATCTTGCCGGCTTTGGCCTTCTTGGCCACCAGGGCCATGATTTTGTCCTGGAAGGTGTCGCGGTAGTCATCGGGCTGCCAGTCGGCGCTCATGTCTTCCACCAGACGCTTGGCCATGTCCAACTCGCCTTTGGCCAGGCTGGGCTTGGTGACGTCGCTGCCCAGTTCCAGCTCATCCAGGCTGCGCACCTCGGCGGGCCAGCGCAGCATGACCAGCACCAGCGCCGATTCCAGCGGCATCAAGGCGGCCAAATGCTGTTTGGTGTGCAGCACCACATTGGCCAGGGCGACCTTGCGGGTTTTCTTGAGGGTTTCGCGCAGTAGCGCATAGACCTTGCCGCCGCGTTTATCCGGGGCCAGAAAGTAGGGGGTATCGATGTTCTGCAATGGGATCTGGTCGCCGGCGACAAAGGCGATGATGTCGATGGTCTGGGTCGATTTGGGGTGCGCCGAGCGAATCTCGTCCTCGCTGAGCACCACGTAGCGGCCTTTCTCAAAGGCCACACCCTTGACGATGTTTTCTTTGGTGACTTCCTTGCCGGTGGTCTTGTTGATGCGTTTGTAGCCCACCGGGTCCATGCTGCGCTTGTCCAGCCAGTCAAAGTCGACGCCTTGTGCCGACGTCGCTGAGACCAGCGATACCGGAATATGAACCAAACCGAAGCTGATCGCGCCTTTCCAGATTGCCCGTGGCATATGTGAAATTCCTCAAGAAGTCCCAGTGTTCTGGTGACTCGAAGGCTGCGCGAAAAGTTTCCCCGGACGGATGCGCGGACAGATCGTGTTACACCTGCTGAGGAAGTATTTAGTTACCAACGCCGAACCCCTGGCGTAGCGTGTTATCGAAAGCACGTACTCCTCGCCGTGAGAGGCTTTGCCATGAACACTTGTATACGCCACATGGCTGCGTTGATGCTGGGCCTGGCCCTGGGTCCATTCGCTCAGGCGCAGAACCTGCCCGGCAACAACTCCAACAACGGAGCGATTCATCGCGCCAACCCCAATAGCATGCAGGGCACCCAGCCCAATGCGCCGGCAACGCGTGGCATTCAGACCGGGCCCACCCCGCGCACGCCGACCCTGGAAAACGGTGGTATCGGCAATCGCTATCCGCAGCGCAACGCCACCCCGAGCCGTCCGGCCACCGAGACCAAAGCCCCCACTTATGATGCCAACGGCAATCGCCGGTAAGGACTCGTCTTATGCTCCTACGTAAAACCCTGTTAGCGGCCCTCTGCGCAACGACCATCAGCGCTGTGTATGCCGCCGATCCTCAGCAATTCCCCAGTGAACAAGGCAGCGTCACGGCCACGCCCATTGCCAAAGGCCTGGACCATCCGTGGGCGCTGGCGTTTTTGCCGGACAACGGTGGTTTCCTGGTCACCGAACGCCCCGGCCACCTGCGGTTTGTCAGCCCGGATGGCAAACTCTCGGCCCCGCTGAGCGGGGTGCCCGAAGTCTGGGCCAAAGGGCAGGGCGGTTTGCTCGATGTGGTTCTGTCGCCGGACTTCAAGGAGGACCGCATGGTCTACCTGTCGTATGCCGAAGGCGGCGGCAAGGGCGGCACGGCCGGCACCGCAGTGGGCCGCGGTCGCCTGGCGACCGACCTCAGCGGCTTGACTGATTTCAAGGTGATCCTGCGCCAGGAGCCCAAGTTGTCTACCGGCAATCATTTTGGCTCACGCCTGGCGTTTGACCGCGATGGCTACCTGTTCGTGACGCTGGGAGAGAATAACGACCGGCCCACCGCCCAAGACCTGGACAAGTTGCAAGGCAAGGTCGTGCGGATTTTCCCCGACGGCCGGGTGCCGGATGACAACCCCTTCGTCGGCCAGCAGGGCGTACGCCCTGAAATCTGGTCCTATGGCCAGCGCAACCCCCAGGGCCTGGCGCTGAACCCCTGGAGCGGCACGATCTGGGAAAACGAACACGGGCCGCGCGGTGGCGATGAGGTCAATATCATCGAGCGCGGCAAAAACTACGGCTGGCCGCTGGCGACCCACGGCATCAACTATTCCCTGACGCCGATCCCCGAGGCCACGGGCAAGACCGCCGAAGGGACCGTCGCGCCGCACCATGTGTGGGAAAAATCACCGGCCATCAGTGGCATGGCCTTCTATGACGGTGACCGCTTCAAGGCGTGGCAGCACAACGTGTTTATCGGCGCGTTGGCCAGCCAGGAGCTGATCCGGCTGCAATTCGATGGGGACAAGGTCGTGCATGAGGAGCGCTTGCTCGGTGGCCTGAAAGCACGGATTCGCGATGTGCGGCAGGGGCCGGATGGCTATCTATATGTGCTGACGGACGAGGATGACGGCGTGCTGTATCGCGTCGGTTTGAATCAGGACTGAGGGTTGGGGCCGGTAAACCGGCCCCGGCGTCTTTTACAGGCCCAACTCGGACAAGCCCGGATGCTCATCCGGGCGCCGCCCCAGCGGCCAGCGGAACTTGCGCTCGCTGTCTTTGATGGGCATGTCGTTGATACAGGCAAAACGGTGGGCCATCAGGCCGTTCTCGTCGAACTGCCAATTCTCGTTGCCATACGAACGAAACCAGTTGCCCGAGTCGTCGTGCCATTCGTAGGCGTAACGCACGGCAATGCGGTTATCGGTAAAGGCCCATAGCTCTTTGATCAGCCGGTAATCCAATTCCCTGGCCCATTTGCGCATGAGAAAAGCCTTGGCTTCTTCACGGCTATGGGCGAATTCGGCGCGGTTGCGCCATTGCGTGTCCAGCGTGTAAGCCAGGGACACCCGTTGCGGGTCGCGGGAGTTCCAGCCGTCTTCGGCCAGGCGTACTTTTTCAACCGCCGATTCACGGGTGAACGGCGGCAACGGCGGGCGGGGTTCTGTGGTGTTTGACATGTCATGGCTCCTGTTAATACGAAGTTGCGCAAGCGGGCATTCACAGCCCCAATAACGTTTGCGCCATGCATTGCGCGTTATCGGCGGCAGTGGAATCGCCCATGACCAGGGCAACGGTAATGGCGCCATCGATCAGGATCAGCAGGTGCGCGGCCTGCCGTTCGGGCTCGGGGGTGCCATGTGCTTGACACAGTTCGAGGACGTACTCGAACAGTTTCTGCTTATGGGCCTTGGCCAGCAGCCGCACCGGGTCGTGCGGGTCGCCGGTTTCGCCGCTGGTGTTGATAAAGGCGCAGCCGCGAAAGTCTGCTGAGCCGAACCAGGTTTTCAACGCGCCGAACAGCGCCAGCAGGCGTTCGCCACTGCCGTTGACGCGTTCCACTTCACCGCGCAGCCAGTCGAGCCAGCGCTCATCGCGACGGCGCAGCGCGGCAAGCACCAGTTCGTCCTTATTGGCGAAGTAGCGGTAGATACTTTTGCGCGAGACACCGGCGGTCTTTACCAGAAAATCCATGCCGGTGGCGGCGATGCCATGGCGATAGATCAACTTCTCGGTGACGTCGAGAATAATGTCGCGGGTTTCATTCGGGGGCATGTCGTTCATGCGTTAAACAGTAGAACGATCGTTCTTCTTGGTCAATAAACTTTTTTCCATGCTGGCCAGCGAGACCTGAGCACACCCATGGTGTAAGCTCGGGGCCTCTTCGGATTCGACCCATTGCGAGCCTTATGCCGTCGTTCTTCAAACGCTCTCTGTTGCCCAAACTGCGCGGTTTCCCCCTGACTCCCGATGCCCTTGAGGTGTTGTCCGGTGCTGCCGCATATCGCCAGCGCCTGCTGGAGCTGATCCCCCAGGCCACCCGGCGGATCTACATTGTCGCGCTGTATTTGCAGCAGGATGAAGCAGGGCAGGAAATCTACGACGCCCTGCACGCAGCCAAGGCCAAGCGGCCAGAGCTGGACGTCGTGGTGGTGGTCGACTGGCTGCGCGCCCAGCGCGGGTTGATCGGTGCCGGCAAGCAGCCCGGCAACAGCGCCTGGTACCAAGCCATGACCGCACGCCACAGCAGCGAAGTGCCGGTGTACGGCGTGCCGGTACAAACCCGCGAACTGTTCGGTGTGTTGCATCTCAAGGGCTTTGTGATCGACGACAGCGTGCTTTACAGCGGCGCCAGCCTGAACAACGTGTACCTGCACAAATTCGACAAATACCGTTTCGACCGTTATCACCTGATCCACAGCCAGCCCCTGGCCGACTCCATGCAGCACCTGGTGGAACATGGGCTGGTGGCGTCCAAGGCGGTGCATCGCCTGGACCTGCCCAACCCGCCGACCACCCGCAGCTTACGCAACGATATCGGTGACCTGCGCAGCCGCTTGAAGCATGCCGCCTATGACACCACTGCCGGGCAATTGCCCAACGGCCACCTGTCGGTCAGCCCGCTGCTGGGTGTAGGCAAGAACAACCCGTTGAGTCGGGTGATCCTGGAGCTGATCGCCGGCGCACAGCATCAACTGACCATCTGCACGCCATACTTCAACCTGCCGCTGCCGGTGACCCGCGAGATCAACCGTGCCCTGGCACGCGGCGTGAAGATCGACATCATTGTCGGCGACAAGACCGCCAACGACTTCTACATTCCGCCCAGCGAGCCGTTCAAGGTGATTGCGGCCTTGCCGTATCTGTACGAAATCAGCCTGCGCCGCTTCGCCAAGCGCCATCAGCCGGTGATCGACAAAGGCCAGCTCAACCTGCACCTGTGGCGCGACGGCGATAACACCTACCACCTCAAGGGCATGTGGGTCGATGAGCGTTACACCTTGTTGACCGGCAACAACCTCAACCCACGGGCCTTCCGCCTCGACCTGGAGAACGCCTTGCTGATAGATGATCCGCAAGGCCAATGGCTGGGGCCACGGCGTACCGAGCTGGCGCAGATTTTCCAGCACACCACGCGCATTGAGGGTTATCAGCAGTTGGAGACGCTGGTGGACTACCCGCCGGCGGTGGGCAAGTTTCTGCGCCGGGTCAGCCGCGTGCGGATTGAACGTTTGCTCTATCGCATCCTGTAGGCCTGAGTCGACTGCACGGCGAACTCCGTGGTTTCCGTTCGCCGTTTAGGGCATTGCCCTTGGGTCATTGGGAATTTGCCTACGGTTTGCTTGCGTGTTGTCCCTTACGTTTTCTGCCGACAGTTCTAAGGACTGGAACTCTCGCCATTCTTTTGGATAGAGAGCGTGAGCATGACAACCATCAGCAGACCCCCTGTTGCACCCGTATCGTTCGTTCCCCAAGTGCCTGAAGCGCCGATTATTGCCGTAGGCGGCGCCCGGGATGACACTGTGCCGCAGCATTCAAGCCCGACCCGCCCGCAACGCCCACTCCACGACAGTCGTTCGCTGCGCGCCGTGCTTTTGGACGGGCTCGCAGACCCGTTGCGCGAGCCGCAAAACCGCGTCCAGCGACATGCCGCCAAGGCGGTCGGCGCGGGTGAGCGTTTCCCGACCGTCGCCGAGACAAGCGATGCCGATAAAAAGCTGCAGAAGAACCTGAACCGTTGGCTGCGTACCGGCAACCCGCCTGATAACGCGGTGCCAAAAAAGGCATCCATTGCGCCGTTTATTGCCCTGTACAACGCTGCGCTGAAAGACTCGCGCCTCCAGGCGTGGGTCGAATCCAAGGGCTTCAAGCCAGAGACCGTAAGGGTACTGGACGGTGCCGTGGTGGGCATCGTGGTGCGCGATGGCAAGGAAACCTTCCAACGTTTTAGCGCCACCGACGGTTCCGGCTGGGGACAGGTCAGCACACAGGTATCTGCTCTGCAAAGGATCCTCTCGCCGAACAACTGGGGCATTCCCCTCGGCATCGGTGCTGCCGCGGCGAATATTCCACTTATTGTGCTGTTGGACTTTTATGGGGTTCAGGCACCTAGAAATGAAAAGGCGATGGCCCTGTTGGGCAAACAGCTCAAGGGGAATGGCTGGCCGTCAATATCGCAGGCGCAGCGTGATCAGTGGGCGGCGCAACTCAAACAGCAACGGCGCTGCAAAGAGGACGGTGCCGTACGGGAGCGCCTGTCCGAGCTGCTGCAACCCTTGCTTGAGGGCAAAGAGGACAACGATCCGCTGGATCTGAATGGGTTGAGCGTGGTGGTCGCCCCCGGCGCAAGCCTGGATCAGCTCAGTAAAAAAAACCGCGAACGGTTTCAGCAATTTCTGGCATCTGCGACGTTCCAGGCCTTTTTGGATAAGACCGGCTTTCAACGCTTGGGTGCTGAATCCGGGGCGCATGAATACAGGCTGTCGGCGGGTGACTTGCAGATGCGCGATCGCGCAGGTCAGTGGGTTTCGCTGCTGCGTGCTTTTGAGGATGAGGTCGGGAAAGTGTCTCGCGGGGGCAATGCAGACGCGCAAGCTGCGGCGCGTCAAATGGGCGCGGAGCTGGATCGGTTAGTGACACTGAGTAAAAAAACCGGTGATGCGCTGTATTCCACGCGCACGTATGACGCCCGTCAGGCCATGGCGCACTATGCGCTTGACGTTCCGCAAACCGTCGGCCAAATGCGCGCGGCCCTGAGCGGTTTCAACACGCAGTTGCCGGCGCCTCCACCGGCAGGTAACTACGCGGGCATGACGCCCTATGGGGCTGGCCTGGGGGATCTGCCTGGCGCCGCCAGGCACATACTCAAAAGCGCCTCCAAGCAGGTCATGGCGTTGTTCAAGGCGTTTTCCCCTGACCCGTCGGGCTTCCAATCCTTCCCCGACCCGGACAGCCAGCTCGCGGCCTTTTTTGACTCCCCAGGCGCCAGTGCGCTGGCAGACACTATCGCTAAATCCCTGAAGCTGTTTGCCGTGGCCGACGGTCAAGCGCTCCCAAGGGCTGACCGCCATCAAGTTCTGGCGACGGCCCTCAAGTTCAGTGTCGACGCGCCGGTGCCAGGGCTTCCAGGGACGGTGGCGGGTTACGATCTGTACCAACCGGCCAATCTGGGTCGCACGCTTAAACAGGTCAGGAGTGACGTCGAGCGTCGCTTGATAGACAAAGGCGTTGACCCTAAGGTCTCGGCATTGATGGCCCACTTGTATCTGGCCCAGTCGGCGCCGGAAATGCTGATCAAGCGGGACCCTGGCTTACCCGACGACCCCCTCAACCCGCTCAACGGGGACCCGCTCAGTATCAAGGTCGGTTCCACGGCGTGGATGAACGTGCGCCTGGCCAGCGCGATGGCAGGCGATTCGCGGCTGAACCTTCAGCAGGCCCTGGCTCTGGCACGTCAAGCCCCGACAGGGCCTAACCATGAGGCATTGATCAAAATGATGGGCGCCCAGGCAGTGTTGGACTGGGGCGTCATGGCGGGCATCTATCCGGCCACCTCCGATCGCACTTACTCCAGCACGGATTATGAGGCCGCCTCCAAAGCGTTTACCGAGCGGGAAAAAACGACGCGCGACGCTTTCGAGGCGTTGACACGTGAGCCTCCCACGCAAAGAAGCCTATTAGTCAAACAACTGGCGTCGTTGTTTCCTGAGATGACTGAACAAGAGATTCGCGCGGCCAGGCTGGATCTCGTGACCGATGAACCTTATGACCCCCGCAATCACGCACACCTGGAAACCCGCCAGCCATTGCTGGTTGACTTCATTTTGGCGGGGCAGGCTGAAGATGCGAGTTTTTGGCTCAAACTCACTGCGTCTTTCAACGGCCTGTTCAAGGGTGACAAAACCTATAACTTCAATCACCCGCAGATTTCCCAGGCGACCTTTTTCCAGCGCATCAGTCGTCTGCCGACGATCACGTCGCTGGTGCAACCGGCGGTTGATCAGTACCTTGCTGACCGCCGAAAGGCCCAGGCGACGGCGATGAAGCTGGCCTTCGCTGAATTACCTCTGAAACAGCGCACGGCACTGGAGTCGTCAAACGAAATTCAGTTTTTCACGCTCCGTACAGGCACCGGTGAAAGCCTGGAGCACGACAAAGCGCCGGACTCGAAAGTGGCAACAAAACGCGGCACCCACGGCCTGTTGATGCGCTACGAAACGGGTCAGGCCACCCCCAAATATGGCTATTACGAAGTGTTCCCCAACTCGATGAAAATCATCGAACGAACCGACCTGCCCGATGATTTGCCATTGGGCGATCACATCACCAGAGGCTATGAGCCCACCGGGCTGGGTGGCTATTCGCCGATCAAGGTGCAGAAGGGGGTGACGCTGCCCTATGATTTTGAGGCCTATCGCTCAGGCACCGTGCCACGCTCCGGGGTGAGCTCGGAGGTCATCATTGAAAAGTACGGCCGCCCGTTGCGTGGCTCAGGCGACAAAGCAAATCCACGCGCACCCAACACCTTTGTTTCTTCCACCACCGCGAAACTCGTGGACACCCTGCTGGCCTATAGCTTCGACGGCAAACGCGAGGCGTTGCTCGACTATGCCAATCAACCCACCAGGCTTGAACGCCGCCGTGCCTACCCGTTTGCCTCAGGCACTCCTATTTTTACCGCCGAAAATGCACGCACGGTCCTCAGCCTCATCCCGTTTGTGGGCGCACTGGCGGATCTGGTGGAGGGCAATACCCGAGCGGGCGTGCAAGGACTGCTAATCGACATGGCGTCTTTGATCGCCACCGGTGGGTGGGCCGGAGTCAAAAGCTTTGCCAAGGGGGCGAAAATACTGATTCGGTTCAATCGCACGCCGTTCAGCATGGCGGCACTGAAAGGCGCGGGTACCTTTTTGCGGGGGGTCTTCAACCCGCTGGAAAGTCTTCCTGAGATTGTGCGCGCTGGCCCGAACGCCCTTAAAACGTTTGCGCGGGGACGTCCATTTCGTCTTGGATCGAGCACCTTTTTACCGGTGAAGACCTTTGAACAATGGCGCTGGACCGTTGGCGCGCACGATACCTTGTTTGCCCCTTCAAGCGCCTCGGACAGCCAGTGGGCGGGATCGCGCAAAGGCTCTATCGGTCACCAGCAGGTCCATGCGATCCAGAAGAGCGGCTACTGGTACGCGATCAACCCCTTAACGCAAAGACCCGAAGGCACACCCCTGGAGCAGTTCATACCGCAGGCGAACTGAAACCAGAGCGGCCCGGGCCTGCGGCAGCCGAGACCGGGCTGCACGCACGCCGGGGCGGCCAATCAGTTCAAACCCAACTTGCCACGCAGCATCGACAGGTCTTCAGCCAGGGTGTTGACCGGGCCCACCAGGGCTTTGCGGTCGGCTTCCTTGACCTTGTCATAGGTTTCGAAGCCGCCGTCTTTGGTCTTGTACTTGGCCAGGATCTTATCCACGGCGGCGAAGTTCTTGTCGACCTTGGCCAGGAAGGCCTTGTCTTGCTTGTCGATCTGGCCACGGAACAGGTCGACGATTTTCTTAGCGCCGTCGATGTTGCCCTGGAAATCGTACAGGTCGGTGTGGCTGTAGCGGTCTTCTTCGCCGGAGATCTTGGTGGCGGCGACTTCTTCGAGCAACGCGGCGGCGCCGCCCACGACTTTTTCCGGCGGGAAGGTCAGGCCATCGACGCGGGTTTTGAGGTCGTTGACGTCGGTGTTGAGCTTGGCGGTCAGCGCTTCCAGGCCTCTGGTGGAGTTCTGCGAGAACAACGCGTATTCGATGCGATGGAAGCCGGTGAAGTCTTCGGCCGTCACGCCTTTTTCGTGGTCGTCGACGCGCGAATCGATGGAGGCGTCGAGGTCGCTGAACAGCTCGGCGATCGGCTCGATCGACTCATAGTGCACGCGGGTCGGCGCGTAGAGCTTTTTAGCGGTGGCCAGGTCGCCTTTGTTGATGGCGTCGGTGAACGCCTGGGTCTGGGTCACCAGCTCACCGATTTCTTCGGTGACGTAGAGCTTGTAGTCCGACACCGGGCCTACCAGATCCAGCGGCGCCGTGGTGGCGGCAAAAGCGGCGAGGGGCGAAAGGGTCATAAGCAACGACAACGCGAGAGTCGACTTCTTCATGGGACGGTTTCCGCTGTGAGGGTTGGTTTTCAGGTGTTGGCAGTGGTGTGAGGGGCTGTGGCGGCCAGCAGCGTGCGGCCGATGAAATCCTTGGGGCCGGTGACCCCTGGCAAGCTGAAGAAGTACCCGCCGCCCACAGGCTTGAGGTATTCCTCCAGAGGCTCGCCGTTGAGCCGGGTCTGCACGCTGATAAAGCCTTTCTCCAGGTCAGCCTGGTAGCAGATGAACAACAGACCCATGTCCAGCTGACCGTTTTTATTGACGCCGTTGGAGTAGTTGAACGGCCGGCGCAGGATCAGGTTGGCCTGGGTCTGCGGGGTGCGCGGGTTGGCCAGGCGGATATGGGCGTCGAGCTTGGTCAACTTGCCTTCAGGGTCCTTGCTGTAATCGGGCACCTGGGATTCTTGTTGGCCATCCATGGGCGCGCCGGAGGTCTTGATCCGACCGATGATGCTTTCCTGTTCTTGCAGGGGCGTGCGGTCCCAGCGTTCGACGAAGTTGCGGATGATGCGCACCGCCTGATAGCTGCCGTTGGCCGCCCACGCCGGTTCGTCGCTGCCCGGTTGCACCCACACAATCTGGTCCATGATCCTGCTGTCGTTGGAGTTGGGGTTGGCCGAGCCGTCACGGAACCCCAGGAAGTTACGCGCACTCTGTGCAGGCGTGCCGGGTTTGGCGGGCGCCTGGGGCGGCACGCTGCCTTCCTGCTTCCAGCGCACCAGCAGCAGGTCGGGCAGGTTCTTCACAATGTCGCGCAGGGCATGGATATTGGTGTCCGGCGTGTTGGAGCTGAACTGCAGGCTCAGGTCGCCATGGCACTGCGCCGGCTCCAGTGCATCGTTGGGAAAGCCGACCATGCGGATCAGGCGCTTGGGCTTGGCCACGCCAAGGCCGAAGCGCTCATCGAACAGCGACGCTCCGACCGATACGGTGATGGTCAGGTTATCCGGGGTCACCACCGGGCCGAGGATGCCGGAGTCGGTCGGCGGCAGTTTCGGATCGACTTGCGCCACGGGGCCGCCGGTCATCAGGAAACGAATGCGTTCGTTCAACGTGCGGAACAGGCGCTCCAGGTCCTGGCGGTCGCTGGCCAACACGTCGAACGCCACCAGCATGCCGCAGGCCGGGCGCGGCGTGACGATACCGGTCTGGTGCGGGCCGAAAAAGTCGTGGTGGTCCTGGGTCTTGTCACTGCGCGGTGCGGTGGTGACTTGCTCGGCAGCGGCAGCCATGGCCGGGCAGCTCAGGCTGCTGCCGGCGATTGCCGCGCCCGTGGCCGCCATGCCCAGCAGGACACGGCGGCGTTGTAGATCAAACGGTGTTGAATCACTCATGTGTGCGGTCGTCTTCACTGCAGGCCGGAGAGGCCAAGGGCGGGGTCGATTCCATCGAGTGCAACGGCCAGAGCCTTGGCCTTGTCGGCGATCTGCTTGCGCTGATCGGCCGTGACGCTGTCGTAAGAGGCGTAGCCTGTTCCGACGTTGAAACCTTGGAGTTGGGCATCGAAGGCGGCGAGGGCGCTGTCGACCTTTGGCAGCAGGTCGGCGGCGGACTTGGCCAGCAGCGGCCGCATCAGCTCGACGACTTTATGGGCGGCTTGCAGGTTGGCGGCAAAATCGTTGAGGTCGGTGTGGCTGTAGCGCTCCTCTTCGCCGCTGAGGGCACGCACGTCCGCCAGGCTGTTGAGGTTGCGCACCACGATGCCCACCAGTTGCTCCGGTGGCAGCGACTGGGCCAGCAATTGCTGTTTGAGGGTGGTGACATCGGTCACCAGGCGCTGCGCAATCGGCGCCAGGCCATCGAGGCTGCGCTGCTGGAACAGACCGTATTCAAGGCGATGGAAACCGCTGAAAGCCGGGTCCTGTTCACGCTTTTCAAAGTAATCGGCGCGGGCATTGATCGCGTTATCAAGCGTAGCCAGGCGTTGCGACGCCGCTGCCAAGCGCTGGTAAGCCGCACGGGCGGGCACATACAGCGCCTGGGCCTGCGCCAGGTCACCGGCGTCGATGGCCTGCTGCAAGGCGGTCGCGGCCTTGACCAGCGCGCTGCCCTGACCGCTCAAGTACACGCGGAACTCCGACAACGGGCCGATAAACGCCACCATCGACGGCTTGGCTTTGGCCTGGGCGTCGGATTCGGCGGTGGGCGTGACATGCAAGGTGCCACGGGGGTTGCTGAGCAAGCCGCACGTGATCGCATAGTCGCCGGGCAGCAGGTTGGCGTTGATCACCTGGCTCAGGCCCGGGGCGATGTTTTCCCGTTCTTCGACCACCAGCACACCGTCGAGGATTTCCCACTCCACTGCACGCTCAGAGCGGTTGATGATACGAAAGCTCGCGCGGCCAGCCGGCACCGTCAGCGCGTTCGGCTCGCAGGCGTGGCCGTGGATGGTCACCGCGATCTCGTTGCTGTTGGCCTGGCGCTTGCCGGCCGCCAGTTGCGAGGCGTAATAGAACAGGCCACCGGCGGCGATCATCACGACCACCGAGCCGGCCACCGCCCAGCGCAGGGCGCGGGGTGGCGAAGCCGGTTGAGGAGTAGGGTTGGACAAGGGACGGTCCTTACTGACTGGAAACGGAAGAAGGTATGGCGGCCGGCGTGGACGGCAGGAAGAACATCACCAGCGCCGCCACCAGGTAAATCAGGTAGGCGCCAAGGGTGCTGACGGTGGGGGCTTCCTGATAGCCGAACATTCCGGCGAGCACCGAGCCCAGCGGGCTGTCCATCGGCAATACGGCGCTGAAGTCGAACAGCACGGTTTGCAGGTGATTCCACACGCCCGCTTCGTGCAGGGCCTGTACCGAATTGGCCAGGATGCCGGCAGCCACGACAAGGATGAACAGGCCGGTCCAGCGAAAAAACGCACCCAGGTTCAGGCGCATGCTGCCGGTGTAGATCAGGAAACCCACGATGATCGCCAGAACCAGGCCGAGCAGGGCCCCAATCGGTGCGCCGGGGCCCTCGCTCTGCTGAAACACCGCAAGCAGGAAGAACACGGTTTCCAGGCCTTCGCGGGCCACGGCGAAAAACACCATGAGGATCAACGCGGTGACCTGGTGTTTGGAGCCGGTCAGCGCCTGGTCGAGGGAGGCGTGCAGCGAATGCTTGATGGAGCGCGCGACCTTACGCATCCAGAACACCATGGAACTGAGGATGCCCACGGCGACCAGGCCGACCACACCTTCGAACAGTTCCTGCTGTTTTTGCGGGAACTCCGCGCTGACCAGTTCCAGACCACCCCCGACCAGCAGGGCCAGCGCAGCGGCGAGAAACACCCCGATCCACACGGCAGGCATCCACTGACCACGACCGGTCTGTTGCAGGTAACTGGCGATGATGCCGACGATCAATGCGGCTTCAATGCCTTCGCGCAGCATGATGAGAAAGGGGACAAGCATTCGGCACCGCAGGGCAATTAGATAGGGGGCTAAGTTGTAACATAATGATACTCATTGCCAAACAGGAAATATTGACTTTTGCTGAACGCAGGCTGAACGGTGGTGGCTTAGCGTAAGCCCCCTTATGATGCACGCCATCTAATCGTGACCTGTCGGATTACCCAGCGCCCTATGTCGGAAAAAGACACGATCTCTATCCACCTTGTCCGTGAAGCCTTGTTGCAGAGTTGCGCGCAAGGGGCGGCCACGGTCGAGGCCTTGAGTAAAGTCGGGATCGATCCGGCCTTGCTCGAGCAGCCCGCTGCGCGCGTTCCGGCCACGGCCTATGCACGGTTGTGGCGGCTGCTGGCGAGGCGCACGGACGATGAATTCTTCGGCATGGACCCGCGCAAGCTAAAGTCCGGCAGCCTCGCATTCCTGTGCCGCACGGCCATCGCGCAACCCAGCCTGGCGACAGGCCTGGAAACCGGCCTGGGTTTCCTCTCGCTCATGCTTGAACACCTGCCCGCCCAGTTGGTGCGCCAACAGAGCCTGGCGGAAATCGTGCTGCTTGAACCGCAGCCTGAGGCAAAGCGCGCGTTCACCTACTTCACCTATTGGATGATCGTGCACGGCGTCGCCTGCTGGTTGGCGGGGCGGCGCATTCCGATCCTGGCGATTGAACTGCGCTGCCCGCCGCCGGACTTTTGTGACGATTACCGCGTGATGTTCTCCGACAACCTGCGCTTCGACCGACCGCGCACCCGCATGATCTTCTCCGCCGACTGCCTCGACCTGCCGATCAAGCGCAGCCCGGAGGAACTCAAGCGCTTCCTGGCCCACGCGCCGGCGAACATCCTGGTCAAATACCGCAACCCCGACAGCCTGGCGACTCGCATCAAGCAGGACCTGCGGCACATGCCTCCCGAGACCTGGCCCGAAACCGAGGGCCTGGCGACCACCTTGTGCATCTCCGCTTCCACGCTGCGCCGCCGTCTGGCGCAAGAAGGTCAGACCTACCAGGGCCTCAAGGACAGCGTGCGCAAGGAGTTGGCGATCGTGTGGCTGGCGGAGCCACAGATCAGCTTTGCCGAGATTGCAGAGCGGCTGGGGTTTGCCGATACCAGTTCGTTTTATAAGGCGTTTCGTAAATGGAGCGGATCGAATCCGGGGCATTATCGGAGTTTGATTCTTAACGACGCTGCGTAGGGGTGAGGGCACGGATAAAGCTCAGTCAAGTATTCAGTCGGATGTCTATAAGCGTGATGCTAGGTTGCAAATGAATCGAGCATCTCAAGCTTCTTGTTTTTTTGATTGGGCTTTTTGTTCACCTAACAGCAACGTTGTACCGACACCAAACAAACCAGCAAAACAGGTGGCTGCAACTATAAGCAAAGTTAATGAGAAGCCATATATATCTACTAGCCCCCCGAAAACGGTGTAGGAAATACCGATGATTACCGAGTTGACTAGGTTTGCAACGGAGAGGCAAGAGGCTCGAATACGCGACTCAACGTTATCGTGAATATAGGTTTCATATGACGTTTCATATATGGCAGGCAGCGACATAATCAGAAGGAAGGCTGCAATTGAAGTAAGGATTCCGATATTTAATGACAAAATGAAAAGCAGGAGTGCGACAATGCCAGTTGTCGTGAAAGCAATGATGCCAAGAGAGTGCTTGGAGCAAATAAAACCAGCGGCCATGAACATTAATGCCGATACAGCCTCAACGGCAGCATAAATGCCAGCAATTATAGGTATCTCCAACCCCTGCATTGAAAAAAATGGCTGGCCATAGATAAATAAAGGGATTGTCGACAGTTCGAATAAAGCATATCCAATAAATAGTGGTATCAGGAAAGCGCCCTTTTTTGAACGGAAAAACTTAATTAGCGAAGTGAAGGCGCCGTCTGCTTTTTCATTTCTAATGTCACTTTTGTTATTGGGATTCAGCGAGAGGGATGGGAGCTTGACTTCAGGAAGGAATATTACAACGAGAGCCCCAATAAGTTTGGATATCGCAAAAAATATATACACACTGTTCCAGGACATCGCGTCTTGTAATACGCCACCAAGAAGCATGGATAATCCTAATGACACAGCACCAATAGCACGGGCACGTGATAATATTTTAGGATATTCTGCAGTTCGGTTCTCAGCTAGTAAGTTATCATACAATAATGCCCTGTCTGCTCCGGAGCCCATGGCAATGCTCGCGCCGAATAGGCAGAAGATAATTGCAAAAGGAATAAAAGAAGAAAACAGCAAAAAGCCGACGCCACTTAAAGACAAGCCTAAAAACCCAATTATAAGAGAAGATTTACGTCCATATCGATCTGCGAGTAAACCCGATGGGATTTCCAAGGCTACGGAAGAAAAGAATAAAAAAGATTGGAGGATGCCTATCTCTCCTTGTGTGATTCCAAGTTGCAGCAGGTAAAGTACAAACAAACTTCTCTGAACATCCATATTCATGAATATCGACAGAGAATAATATAGGTTGTCATTCTTGTTTTTTAAGAATTCTAATCCAGTCATTCTATTTGAATACCTGTTTTTTTGTGAGTTTAAGAGATTTAAAATTTAAATTTAAAGTACATGCATCCACTTTTGAAGGGCCAATTTTTGCCAAATACTGAAAAGCTTCCCAAGCTATAAGGTTAGCAATAATCGAATTTGTTATTCCATTGGACGGAAAACGTGCGGGAATAATTATTTTTTTACAAGCGCTGCGTACCTTTTTAATCCAGCGAAGGTAGGCCTGAAACGAAGATCTATCTGTGAGAAGCGGCCCGAGTATACCGCTGTTAATACCAACGGCACCGAACAGCGCTGATGTACCTGCTTTTACTGCTGCGTTAGCAACGTAACTCTGAATAGCTCCTTTAGGTTCATCAGCACAACAGATTATTAAATCCGCTCCCTTAGCGAGCTTCGCTAACTGTTCGCTGGAAGTTATTTTAGCTAAAATAGATCTAGCTTTTACTACTTTTTGATTCTCCATTAAGCGCTGAGCAAGTATATTTGACTTGTATTGACCAATTTCGTGAGCATGAAATACAAATTGACGATTAAGATTGTTCATGCTCACTTTGTCGAAATCAATCAAAACAAAAGTCCCAACACCTGAACCTGCAAGGCTTTGTGCAACTAAAGATCCGGTGCCACCGCATCCAACAATTACTATTGATGAGTTGTTTAGCTGTTGACTCATTTCTTGATTTGGTGCAACAGCTTCATTCCACGACCATTGCACAGTCTGTAACGAACTCATCCCATAAGGAGGTGCTGCATGAATGAGATTATCATTTTTTAGCTTTCGAAGTAGGCTTCCTTCTGGCTCATTATCTAATTCAACCTTTATGCCTGTTGTACTAAGCAAATGAAGTAGTTTGGCAATATCGGAGTTATTGGGTTTAATGCTTTTTATGCCAGTCTCTGTAATCAATTTAAGTTGATTGTCATCATCATTAATGATGGCAATATCACCGCGCAATACCCATTGGTTTTCTTTTTTAAGCAAGATGGGAACCCTCTATTATGTTCGTACCGCTTATATTCTTAACAAACATAGCCATCGGTCTATAAACCGTTTCAGCCAGCAACATGGGTAAGGCGTCATTGCTCGATCTAGAATAAAGTTTCAAAAAAATAGACTTAATAAGATTTATAGACTCAGGAGGTGTGTCCAAGCCAGATATATTTCTTTGAAAGAGAGTTAAACGCAAGCTTTTCTCACTTGCTGCATCAATAAGCAATTTTTTCAATGTCTTCTTTTCTTCATTTGTAAGCTCTCGCCAGAGTTGACAGCACTCCGTAATGAGATGAAGTGATTTTCTTTTGTTCTTTTGTCGTGGCTCAACAAATGCTTGAAGCAAGGTCTCTGCTGGGCTCATTATTTCAAATGGGCTATTTAACCGCTGATAGCCTGCAAGAATAGGGAAAGAGTAATATGAAGAAAATGCAGACCACGATAATAGTATTTTTGTATTCGTGTTAGGAATAATATCTAATTCTTTGGTTAGTCCAACTCCACGATATTGTGGATGTACAATGACTCGAAATGATTGCGATACATATTTATTAATCTCTGAGAACTCAGGGAATATCTCAAAAGCCTTGGGCCATGGACGAATACATAAGTTAACGCCAATCAGCTCTCCTTTAGAGCAAGCAATTACAACGTGATCAACCAGAGGTGCCAACAGTCTAATATCATTCGGGTTGTCATTTTCATAGTGATAGCGAGAAAGTTTTTTATAATCGTCTATGGTGCCTTTTTTAATTTCGATTTTTAGGCTTTCTAATATGGTTGTGCTTATAGGCTTTTTATTGGAAATTCGGTGTTTTCCATTTGAGCGAAGCTCAATATGAACATCAGGTTTTAAAAATTTCACAATGTCTTCATGGCAACTTGCAATAAAAGCACTTTGTTTGTTGGAACGCAGAAGCTTGCCTAAATTTATAGCGACAATTTTGGCTGTACGCCTGTCTAAACGTGTAGTGAACTCGTCAAGGATAAGCGGCCCCAAACAAATGAATGACCTTTTTTATGCGGTCTAGCGAACTATTAACAACGGCTGAAAACTGCTTGTAGCATCAGTTCATCATCTGCTAAGTCGATGAAGACAGAGACATCTTCCCGTTCGCTGGTGGCAGAAAAGGGATTGTCTGACTCTAATACGTATTCAAGCATTTCTTCGTTTTCCATTTTGTATTCCTCGCTAGTTAATTGTTAACAGCTTTGGTTAAGCAGGCACTGATTGATGGTCCAAAAACACACGAAAAGCCCTAGTTAGGGAGTGATCTTGTGACTTCTGAACTAATCAGCGCCTCCATGAGTAAAGACCATGTTAACGGTGGTACGCAAACGTACGTTTCGTGCTTTTAGGTGCCAGTGCGTTTCTAAATAGGAGAATCGCGTGTCACGATAAAAAACAATTAAGCCTGATGTTCAGGCACAGCGCGGCATTAGGAAATTACTTACAAAGGACTTCTTATTTGACTTACAGAAATAACTTTCAACATTTTAGGACGCTTCAAACAAAAAAAGCCCCATGACCAAACGGACCATGGGGCTAAAAATTGGCTGGATGCGACCAACCAAAGGAGCTCTTTACATCACTTCGCGCTGGCGACCACCGTGTCCGGCTGCCAGCCACCCCCCAGCGCCTTGTAGATCGCCACTATCCCGCGATACAGGTCGACTTCGGCCTGGGCCTGGGAGTCTTCGGCGGCCAGGCGTTCGCGTTGGGCGTCGAGCAGTACCAGGAAGTCCACGGTGCCTTCGCGGTAGCGGATCGCGGCGAGGTCGGCGGCGGCGCGGCTGGACTCACTCTGACGGATCAGCGAAACCAGGCGCTGTTGGCGTTTGCCGTAATCACTGAAGGCGTTTTCCGATTCTTCCAGGGCCAGCAGCACTTGCTGCTCATAGGTGGCCAATGCGCCATCGGCTTCGGCGTCAGCACCGCGCAGGCGGGCACGCACGCTGCCGAGGTCGAACGCGGCCCAGGTGATGCTCGGGCCCAGCGTCCAGGCGTTGGCGGCAGACGAGCCGATCTGCGAACCACGCCCGGCGGTGAAGCCGAGGAAGCCGCTGAGGCTCACCCGTGGGAACAGGTCGGCCTTGGCCACGCCAATGCGCGCGGTGGCGGCGGCCAGTTTGCGTTCGGCGCTGAGGATGTCCGGACGCCGTTGCAGCAATTGCCCTGGGTCGCCGATCGGCAGTGCCTTGGCAATCGCCGGCAAGTCCTTGGGGCTCAGGTCCACGCTGAGTGTGTCCGGGCGCTGGCCGAGGAGGGTGGCGATGCGGTTACGCTCGCGCACTTGTTCGGCTTGCAGTTGCGGCACGCTGGCTTCCACCCCCGCCAGGCGTGCGTCGGCACGCTCGACATCGAGTTGGTCACCCACCCCGGCATCGCGCAGGCTGACGGTGATGGTGCGCGATTCCTGCTGGTTTTTCAGGTTGGCCAGGGCGATACGTTCACGCAACTGTGCGCCCCGCAGTTGACCGTAGGCATCCACCAATTCAGCAATCATGGTGACCTGCAGTTGGTACAGGTCCGCTTCTGCGGCTTGCTGGTCGGCGTCGCTGGCTTCCAGATTGCGCTGGATGCGCCCGAACAGGTCCAGCTCCCAGGCCATGTCCAGGCCCAGGTCGTAGCGCTCGGTCTTGACCCGGCGCGTGGTTTGCCCGGGGATCTGGCCTTTGCCCTGGTCACTGCTGACGCGGCTGGTGATGGTCGGCATGGCGTCATTGCTGGCGTCATCGCGGATCGCCCGTGCCGCCCGCAGGCGGGCAAAGGCCACGCGCAGGTCACGGTTGCCTTGCAGCGACTGCGTCACCAACTGGTTCAGGGTCGGGTCTTCGAACTGTTGCCACCAGATGCCTTCGAACTTGGCATGGTCATATTGCCTGGCGTCCGCGGCGGCGGTGATGTTCGCCGCCTCCGGGGTTTGGGTTTTATAGTCCGGGCCCACGGTACAGGCGCTCAGCGCCAATACCAGCAGACTCGGCAAAAATACGTTCACACTCATTGCTGTGTCTCCAGCTTCAGGGCCTTGGCCGCTTTGCGCGCTTCGCTGCGCTCCACATAGCGCCGGATCAATACGTAGAACACCGGCGTCAGCAATAGACCGAAGAAGGTCACCCCGATCATCCCGGAGAACACCGCCACGCCCATGGCATGACGCATCTCGGCACCCGCACCGCTGGAGAGCACCAAGGGCACCACACCCATGATGAAGGCGAAGGAGGTCATCAGGATCGGCCGTAGACGCAGGCGGCAGGCTTCCAGTACCGCAGCGAGCGGGTCGAGGCCTTCCTGTTGTTTGTCCTTGGCGAATTCGACGATCAGAATCGCGTTCTTACAGGCCAGGCCCACCAGCACGATCAGGCCTATCTGGGTGAAGATGTTGTTGTCGCCGCCCGAGATGATCACCCCGGTAATGGCCGACAGCAGCGTCATCGGTACGATCAAAATCACCGCCAGCGGCAGGCTCCAGCTTTCGTATTGGGCGGCCAGTACCAGGAACGCCAGCAGTACGCAGAGCGGGAACACGAACAGCGCGGTGTTGCCCGAGAGGATTTGCTGATAGGTCAGGTCGGTCCACTCGTAGGTCATGCCGTTGGGCAGTTCCTCTTTCAGCAGTTTTTCAATCGCGGCCTGGGCCTGGCCCGAGCTGTAGCCCGGTGCGGCGTTGCCGTTGATTTCAGCGGTGATAAAGCCGTTGTAGTGCATCACGCGGTCCGGCCCGGAGGTGTCGCTGACCTTGATAAAGGTCGCCAGCGGGATCATCTCGCCTTTGTTGTTGCGCACTTTGAGCTGGCCGATCTGGTCGGCGTCCTGGCGGAACTGTTGCTCAGCCTGCACGTTGACCTGATAAGTGCGCCCGAAACGGTTGAAGTCGTTGGCATACAGCGAGCCCAGGTAGACCTGCAGGGTGTCGAAGATGTCGCTGATCGCCACGCCGTGGGTCTTGGCCTTTTCCCGGTCGATGGCGGCATCGACCTGGGGCACGTTGACCGTGTAGCTGGTGAACAGGCCGAACAGTTCCGGCACGCTGCGGCTCTTGGTGATCACGTTCTGCACTTCTTTGTACAGTTCGTCATAGCCCAGGTTGCCACGGTCTTCGATCTGCAGGCGGAACCCGCCGATCGTGCCCAGGCCCTGTACCGGTGGCGGCGGGAAGATCGCCATGTAGGCTTCTTCGATATTGGCGTATTGGCCATTCAACGCACCGGCAATCGCCCCGGCGGACATGCTCGCATCTTTGCGCTCATCGAAGGGCTTCAAGGTGACGAACACGATGCCGCTGTTCGGGCTGTTGGTGAAGCCATTGATCGACAGACCCGGGAAGGCAATCGCAGCTTCCACGCCGGGCTGCTTCAGCGCAATGTCAGACATGCGCTTCATCACGTTTTCGGTACGGTCCAGGCTCGCGGCGTCGGGCAGTTGGGCGAACGCCACCAGGTACTGCTTGTCCTGGGCCGGTACGAAACCGGTCGGGGTGTGGGCAAAGCCGAAGAACGTCAGCACCATCAAACCGGCGTAGACGAACAGCGCGATACCACTGCCGCGAATCACCCGGCGTACCGTGCCCACGTAGCCATGGCTGGCCTTTTCAAAAAAGCGGTTGAAGGGGCGGAACAGCCAGCCGCCAAACAGCTTGTCGAGGAACTTCGAGAAGCGATCCTTCGGTGCATCGTGACTGCGCAGCAGTACGGCAGCCAGGGCAGGGGACAGGGTCAGCGAGTTGAACGCCGAGATCACCGTCGAGATCGCAATGGTCAAGGCGAACTGTTTGTAGAACTGCCCGGTCAAGCCACTGATGAACGCGGCTGGAATGAACACCGCACACAGCACCAGTGCCGTGGCGATGATCGGTCCGGTCACCTCGCTCATGGCTTTTTCAGTGGCCGGGAACGGCTCCAGGCCCAGCTCGATATTACGTTCGACGTTCTCCACTACCACGATGGCGTCGTCCACCACGATACCGATGGCCAGTACCAGGCCAAACAGCGACAGGGCATTGAGCGAGAACCCGAACAGGTGCATCACCGCAAACGTACCGATCAAGGATACCGGCACCGCCACCAACGGAATGATCGAGGCGCGCCAGGTCTGCAGGAACAGGATGACCACCAGCACCACGAGGATCAGCGCTTCGAACAGGGTGTGCACAACCGCTTCGATGGAACCGCGTACAAAGATCGTCGGGTCGTACGCAATGCGGTAATCCATACCCGCCGGGAAACTCTTTTTCAGCTCGGCCATCTTGGCGCGCACATCGTTGGAGATGTCGATGGCATTCGAACCGGGGCGCTGGAAGATCGGAATCGCAACGGCCGGCTGGTTATCGATCAGCGAGCGCAGCGCGTATTGGCTGGAGCCCAGTTCGACTCTGGCGATGTCCTTGAGGCGCGTGATTTCACCGTTGGCGCCGGCGCGAATCACGATGTTCTCGAACTCTTCCTCGGTCACCAGGCGCCCTTGGGTATTGACCGATAACTGAAAGCTGGTGTCGGACGGCGCAGGCTGTGCGCCCAAGGCGCCGGCCGCGACCTGGCGGTTCTGCTCGCGGATCGCCGTCACCACGTCGGTGGCGGTGAGGTTGCGCGAGGCGGTTTTGTTCGGGTCCAGCCAGACGCGCAGGGAGTAATCGCCCATGCCGAACAGCTGTACATCGCCCACACCACCCAGACGCGCCAACTCATCCTTGATATTGAGGATCGCGTAGTTGGACAGGTAGAGCATGTCGTAGCGCTGATCCGGGGAGGTCAAGTGCACCACCATGGTCAGGTCGGGGGAGGCCTTGTCCACGGTGATACCGATGCGCGTGACTTCCTCAGGCAGCTTTGGCTGCGTGCGGGTCACCCGGTTCTGCACCTGCACCTGTGCGTTGTCCAGGTCGGTGCCCAGGGCGAAGGTGATGGTCAGGGTCAGTTTGCCGTCGGCGGTCGATTGCGAGGACATGTACAGCATGTTCTCGACACCGGTGATGGCTTGTTCCAGCGGGGCTGCAACGGTTTCACCGATGACCTTGGGGTTGGCGCCGGGGAAGTTGGCGCGCACCACCACGGTGGGCGGTACCACTTCCGGGTATTCGCTGATCGGCAATTGGAACAGCGAAATCGCGCCGGCGATCAGGATCAACAGCGAGAGCACCGCCGCGAAGATCGGCCGCGAAATGAAGAACTTGGAAAAATTCATCGTGAGTCGTATCCCTTAACCGCGTGGAGTCGCAACGGCTGCGAGTTTGGGCGCGGCTTTATCCGGCGCCACTTGCTCCAGGTTGCTGGCTTCAAGCGCTTGTCGTTGTTGGGCCAAGGCGGCGAGGGTTTCCTTGCTGGCCATCGGAATGGTTTCCGGCGCGACCGGCGAACCTGGACGCACGCGTTGCAGGCCCTTGACGATAATGGTGTCGTCCTTGTTCAGGCCGTTGCGCACGATTCGCAGCCCTTCGATCTTCGGCCCCAGTTCCACGGCGCGGTACGCCGGCTTGTCGCCGTCCATCACCAGCACGAACTTCTTGCCAAGGTCCGTGCCCACGGCCTCGTCGTTGATCAGCACGGCGGAGTAGGTGCCGCTGCCAACCAGCTTCAGGCGCGCATACAGACCGGGCGTGAATTCGCCCTTGCTGTTATCGAACACCGCGCGGCCTCGGATGGTGCCGGTGGCCGGGTTGACCTGGTTGTCGACAAAGTTCATCTGGCCCAGGTGCGGGTTGCCGGTTTCGTTGGACAGGCCCAGGTACACCGGCGTGGTGGCGCCGCGGCGGCCCTGACGCGCCAGCTCGGTGTACTTGAGGTACACGCGCTCGTCGGCGTCGAAGTAGGCGTAGACCTTATCGGTGGAGACCACGCTGGTCAGCGCCGTCACATCGGCGGTTACCAGGTTGCCGGCGGTGATTTCGGCACGGCTGACCCGGCCGCTGATGGGGGAGGTGACACGGGTAAAACTCAGGTTCAGTTTGGCCAGGTCCAACTGCGCCTGGATCCCGGCGACGGCGGCGCGGGCTTCCTGGGCGGCGGTGGTGCGCGAGTCGGCCAGTTCGGCGGAGATCGCGTTGCTCTGGCGCAGGCGCTCGCCACGTTGGGCTTCGTTATCACTGCGGGTGGCGGCGGCTTTGGTTTGAGCCAGCTGGGCCTCAAGGCGACGCACTTCAGCCTGGAACGGACGCGGGTCGATCTGGAACAGCACGTCGCCTTTCTTGACCAAAGCGCCTTCGGTGAAAGCGACTTGGTCAATCTGGCCCGACACGCGCGGACGGATCTGTACGGTTTCCGGTGCTTCCAGGCGGCCGGTGAACTCGTCCCACTCGTTGACTGGCTGCTCAAGCACCTTGGCCACACTGACTTTCGCCGCAGGCATGGCAGCTGCTTGTTCCGGGGACTTGCCGCACGCGCTCATCACCACCACGGCCAGAATCGCCAGGGGCAAGCGCAAATGTTTGAGTGACTGTTCCATGAGGTGCATCCGCCAATGTATTTGAGATGGGCGGATCATGCGCGGCGAGGTGCTATGTCACGAATCGAATGAAGCAAAGGTAACTATCATTCGGAATGATATAAGGGCGAGCTGAGCCCTCTAGGATGGGGGTTTCGTTAGGGGCCTATCAATGGCTGTGATGACAAAGCACTGTTGCGTCGGCTGAAACAAAGCCGTTCAGGGGGCAACCTCTCTGCCACAGCTGGCCGGCATCAGGCGCGTGTGTTGCAACCGCTCGATGCGCTTGACCCGCTGGCGCCACCCATGCCGCCGTATCCATGGGAGACGGCCCGTCGCCCAAACGTCTGGCGCGGCCGCTGCCAGTGTCGTTATCAGGCGAATCCGTGCCGCAATGAGGCTATTTTGGTCAGAGGCATGCCGCGTAATGTGACCCGTCATTGAAAAATGATGATCGCCTGACCCTCCAGTCAGTACGTCTTAACGTCGATCACAGAGAATAAAAACATCGATGAATAGCCCGATTTCCAAGGATTCAAACGGCCAACTGGCGCAGGGGTTCAAGCCGCGGCATGTGACCATGCTCTCTATTGCAGGGATTATCGGCGCGGGGTTGTTTGTCGGCTCCGGCCACGCGATAGCGGCGGCGGGCCCGGCTGTGATGCTGGCCTATCTGTTTTCCGGACTGCTGGTGGTGTTGGTCATGCGCATGCTCGGCGAAATGGCCGTAGCCAACCCCGACACCGGTTCGTTCTCCACGTACGCCGACCAGGCAATCGGGCGCTGGGCCGGGTTCACCATTGGTTGGCTGTATTGGTGGTTCTGGGTGCTGGTGATTCCCATCGAAGCCCTGGCCGCCGGGCATATCCTCAATCAGTGGATTCCCCAGATCGACGCTTGGCTGTTTGCCTTGTTGTCGATCTTTTTGTTGGTGATTACCAACCTGTTCAGCGTCTCCAAGTACGGCGAGTTCGAGTTCTGGTTTGCCATGGCCAAGGTCATCGCGATCATCGGCTTTATCGGCCTGGGCGGGGCGGTGTTGATGGGCTGGATTCCCGAGCGGGAAGCCAGCGGCCTGAGCACGCTGATGCAGGAACATGGCGGTTTTGCGCCCAACGGGCTGTCGGCGGTGGTCGGGGCCTTCATCACCATCATGTTCAGTTTCATCGGCACCGAGGCCGTCACGATTGCCGCGGCCGAGTCCGATAACCCCGCGCAGAACATTGCCCGGGCGACCCGCTCGGTGATGTGGCGCATCGGCGTGTTTTACGTGTTGTCGATCTTCGTGGTGATTTCCGTGGTGCCGTGGAATGACCCGCTGCTGGCCTCGGTGGGCTCATACCAGCGCGCGCTGGAGTTGATGAACATCCCCCACGCCAAGATCCTGGTGGACGTGGTGGTGTTGATCGCCGTGGCCAGTTGCATGAACTCCTCGATCTACATTGCCTCGCGCATGCTGTATTCCCTGGGCAAGCGCGGGGATGCGCCGATGCTGATGAAAAAAACCTCGGCCGCAAGCGTGCCAAGGGCGGCCGTGGTCGCCAGTACCGTGCTCGGGGCCGGCGTGACGTTGCTCAGTTATTTCATGCCGGCCGGGCTGTTCCAGTTTCTGTTGGCCAGTTCGGGGGCCATTGCGCTGGTGGTGTACCTGGTGATTGCCGTTTCGCAACTGCGCATGCGCAAGATCCTGCAACGACGCAATACCCCGCTGACTTTCAAGATGTGGTTGTTCCCCTGGCTGACGTGGGTGGTCATCGCCTTCATTTGCGCGGCCTTGGGGGTGATGCTGTTCACGCCCGAGCATCGTCTTGAGGTGTCGTCGACCATCGGACTGGCGTTGTTGATCTCCCTGGTCGGCGTGCTCACCGCGCGGCAACCCGACCTCGTGCGCAAACCGATGCCCATCGCCTCGCGGCCATGAGCGTTCGCCCCGTCACCCGCGTGGTGTTTGTGTTGCTGGATCAGTTCACGCTGATCTCATTGGCCTCTGCGGTGGAGCCGCTGCGTATGGCCAACCAGCTGTCGGGCCAGGAGCTCTACCGTTGGCATACCGCCAGCTGCGACGGTCACCCGGTATGGGCCAGCGATGGCATGCCGATCACCCCCGACGGGTCAATAGACAACGCGCCGCCCGCCGATATCGTGTTTGTCTGTGGCGGTACCGGGATTCAAAGCACCGTGACCGGCGAACTGGTTAAGTGGCTGCGCGCCCAGGCACGTTATTCCAAGCGCCTGGGTGGCATCTGCACCGGCAGTTGGGTATTGGCGCGGGCAGGGCTGCTCGACGGTTTTGAATGCAGCGTGCATTGGGAGTGGCTGGCCGCCATGCAGGAAGCCTTCCCACGGGTGACCCTCAGTGCCAGCGTGTTCACCCTCGACCGTGATCGCCTGACCAGTTCCGGCGGCACTGCGCCCATGGACATGATGCTGCACGTGATCGGGCGTGATCATGGACACGAACTATCAGCGGCCATCTCCGACATGTTCGTGTACGAGCGCATGCGCAATGAACAAGACCACCAGCGCGTGCCGCTCAAGCACATGCTCGGCACGCAGCAACCGAAGTTGCAGGAAATCGTCGCGCTGATGGAAGCCAACCTCGAGGAACCGATCAACCTCGACCAGTTGGCGGAGTATGTGGCCCTGTCGCGCCGTCAGCTCGAGCGGATGTTCCAGAAGTACTTGCGCTGCTCACCGTCACGCTACTACCTCAGGCTGCGGCTGATCCGTGCGCGTCAGTTGCTCAAGCAAACCCCCATCTCCATCGTAGAGCTGGCGGTGCTCTGCGGCTTTGTGTCCACGCCGCACTTTTCCAAATGCTACCGCGAGTACTTTGGCGTGCCCCCCAGCGACGAACGCCTGGTGACCACGGATGAGCGCGTTGTCGCGCTCAAACCCATCATTCAGACGGTGCCGGCACCCATGCCGATGAGTGCGTTGGAGCAGGCGCGCGGGGAGTCGACATTTGCCAGTGTGAAAAACCTGAAGTCCTGACGGCCTGGCGCAGGGTGCGCGAGTGGATATTCCCATTGGTTCAGCTTTAATACTCTGCACATGAGGCAAGGCTCACGGTGCGCGCGGCGCTTGTGCGGTCATCCGCCTGTCACAAATCGGACGGAAGGCATGCAGCGGCTCTAAAGTTGTCAGGGGCAGGGCAGATAACCCCTATGTCGCCTATATCCGCAACAACGTTCAAGGATCGAATTCATGACCCAGCGTCACTCTGTCCGCACCGCCTCTGCTGTTCATCCGCGCTTTTGCTGGTTTGCCTTGATCCCGGTTGTGCCTGCCGTTGCATGGATACTGTCGCAATCGGCCTCGTTGACCAACCTGCTGGCCTGCGCTGCGCTGGTGTTGATCGGTCTCGGTGCCTGTGCCTGGAGCGCGGGTTCGCAGCGCAGCGCGGTGCAGCGGGCCATTGCCCGGGCCCAGGCGGATCAGTCCGAAGATGACGCGGCGCAAAGGAGCATTGCTTCGCGCGCGCAACTCGATGAGGTGTTGCTGGGCGCCATGCCGATCTGGGCCAAACAGGTGGAAAGTTCGCGGCATCAGACCGAAGAAGCGATTGTGAGCCTGGCCGACCGATTCACCGGGATCGCCACACGCTTGCAGGAAACCGTGCAAGCCTCGCAACACGCCGCCGGTGAATTGGACGGCCAGGCCGCCGACGGTGCGCTCGAAGTGCTGGCGCGCAGTGACAGCGAACTGAGCCAGGTGATCAATTCACTCAAGGCCACTCAAACCAGCCGTGACCAGACCCTGGCCCAGGTGCGCAGCCTCACGGCCTATACCGGCGAGCTGCGCACCATGGCCGCCGATGTGGCGGCGATTGCCGCGCAAACCAACCTGCTGGCGCTCAACGCCGCCATCGAAGCGGCACGTGCCGGAGAGGCCGGTCGCGGCTTCGCGGTGGTGGCTGACGCGGTGCGCAGCCTGTCGAGCAAGTCCAGTGAAACCGGCCAGCAGATGTCGGCCAAGGTCGACATCATCAATAACGCCATCACGCAGTTGGTGCAGGCCGCTTCCAGCAGTGCCGACCAGGACAGCCACTCGGTGGCAGAGTCCGAAAACAGTATTCAATTGGTGCTCGAGCGCTTCCAGAACATCACCGGGCGCCTGGCCGACTCCGCCAACCTGCTCAAGCAGGAAAGCTACGGCATCCGTGACGAGATGACCGAGGTGTTGGTCAACCTGCAATTCCAGGATCGGGTCAGCCAGATCCTCAGCCACGTACGCGACAACATCCACGCCCTGCATGACCACCTGCAGCAGGCGCACCAGGCCCCGGACCAGGTGGTAGCCGTCGACGCCCGGCAGTGGCTGGCGCGGATGGAGGCCACCTATGCCACCGACGAGCAGCGTCGCCTCCATCATGGCGAGGCGGCGGTGCAGCAGAATTCTCAAGACATCACCTTTTTTTAGGAGCCCATCATGGCGAAGAACGTATTAGTGGTCGACGACTCCAGCAGTGTGCGGCAGGTGGTCGGCATTGCCTTGAAAAGCGCCGGTTATGACGTCATCGAGGCCAGCGACGGCAAGGATGCCCTGAGCAAGCTGACCGGGCAGAAAGTGCACCTGATCATCAGTGACGTGAACATGCCCAACATGGACGGCATTACCTTCGTCAAAGAGGTCAAGAAGCTGGCCAACTACAAGTTCACCCCGATCATCATGCTGACCACCGAGTCCCAGGAGTCGAAGAAGGCCGAGGGTCAGGCCGCCGGCGCCAAGGCGTGGGTGGTCAAGCCGTTTCAGCCGGCGCAGATGCTGGCCGCAGTGTCCAAACTGATCCTGCCTTGACCGCCGGCGCCAGGAGGCCCCATGCCGATAACCACTGAAGTGCTCGATGACACCGCCCGCGTGCGCATTGACGGCGAGCTGACGATCTACACGGTGGCGGAACTGGCGGCTGCACTGCTGCCGCAGATGGGGGCCACGCCCCGCCTGGAACTGGACCTGTCACAGGTCACGGAAATGGATGGCGCCGGTCTGCAGTTACTCGCGGTGCTTGAGCGTGAGGCGGGCATTGCCGGTACTGCCTTAAGCGTGACCGGCCAAAGCCAGGCGGTCATGCAGGCGCTCCAACTGTGTCGTAGCGCGGCCTCATAGCCAGCGCGTCCCATGTTTTTTGATCGACAAGGAAAGTCCAGGTGAGCATCAATCTCGATCAGGCACAGCAGACATTCATCGTTGAGGCGCGCGAGCTGTTGCAGGCCATGGAGCAATCCCTGCTGCAACTGGAAAGCGAGCCTGACAACAGCGATGCCATTGGTGCGATTTTCCGCGCCGCGCACACCATCAAGGGTTCCGCGGGGCTGTTCGGCCTTGAGCCGGTGGTGGGCTTTACGCATATTGTCGAGGACGTACTCGACCGCTTGCGCGACGGCAGTGTCGCCGTGGACGCCGCGCTGATCGCCGTGCTGCTCAAGAGCGGCGACCACATGCTCGAGTTGATCGAGGTCGTCGCCAATCGGGGCGAAGCACTAACGCCTGAGGCTCTCGAACGTGAGGCGTTATTGCGTGAGGCGCTGCGCGCGTTTCAGGCACAGGACGTCGCCACGCCAACGGCCGAGGTAGCGGTGACCGATGCAGGCCCATCCGCTGACGTGCTGTGGCACATCTCCCTGCGCTTCGGTGTGGATGTGTTCCGCAATGGCATGGACCCGCTGTCATTTCTGCGTTACCTCGAAACGTTGGGGCAGTTGCTGCAGGTCGCTACCCTGACGGACACCCTCCCTCCGCTGGATCGCTGGGACCCGGAAAGCTGCTACCTGGGGTTCGAGATCGAACTGCGTTCGAGCGCCAGCCACGCCACCCTCAACGAAGTGTTCGACTTCGTGCGTGACGACTGTGAGGTGCACATCCGTGCCGTCGAGCAAGTGCCGGGCACTCTGGTGGCCATCGCCAGCGACGTGGCTGGCCAGAGCGAGCAAAACTTGGTGGCGACCGCGCCGCAACGCGCGCCGGCGAACAGCGAGACGAAAAGCCGCGACGGCAATTACGTGCGGGTCAACGCCGACAAGCTCGACGAGTTGATCAACCTGGTCGGCGAATTGGTGATCGCCAGCGCCGGCGCAAGTCTGCTGGCGCGCTCTTGCAACAACGACCCTTTGCAGGAGGCCACCTCGACCGTGTCCGGGCTGGTGGAAGAGATCCTTGATGGCGCCCTGCATTTGCGCATGATCCCCATCGGTGACACGTTCAACCGTTTTCGCCGCGTGGTACGCGATATCAGCCAGGAACTGGGCAAGGACATCGAGCTGATCATCAGCGGCGCGGAAACCGAACTGGACAAAACCGTGGTCGAGAAGATTGGTGACCCGCTGATGCACCTGCTGCGCAACGCCATGGACCACGGTATCGAAAGCGCCGACGCACGGCGTGCCGCCGGTAAGCCGGCCAAGGGCCATTTGAGCCTCAATGCCTACCATGACTCGGGCAACATCGTCATTGAAATCGCCGACGACGGCGCCGGGCTCAACCGCGAGCGTATTCTGCAAAAGGCCCAGGAGCGCGGGTTGGTCGCCAGCGGCGCGGTGCTGACCGACCAGGAGATCTACAACCTGATCTTCGAGCCGGGGTTCTCGACCGCCGAGGCGGTGACCAACCTGTCCGGGCGTGGCGTCGGCATGGACGTGGTCAAACGCAATATCACCTTGCTGCGCGGCACCGTCGACCTGGACAGCCGTCCCGGCCAGGGCACTGTGGTGCGCATTCGCCTGCCCCTGACCCTGGCGATCATCAATGGCTTCCTGGTCGGCATCGACCAATCCACCTACGTGATTCCCCTGGACATGGTCCAGGAATGTATCGAACTGGATGAACGCCAGCGCCAGTCCAGCCGTGACAACGGTTACCTGGACTTGCGGGGCGAGGTGCTGCCGCTGGTGGACCTGCGCGATCACTTCAGCCACGAAGGGCCGGCGGCGCGCCGTCAGAACGTGGTGGTGGTGCGCTACGCCGAGCACAAGGCCGGGCTGGTGGTGGATGACCTGCTCGGTGAATTCCAGACCGTGATCAAACCCCTGGGCAAGTTGTTCGGCGCACTGCGCGGCATCAGCGGCTCGACCATATTGGGCAGCGGTGCCGTGGCCCTGATCCTGGATGTCCCGGCACTGCTCAACCAAATCGTACAACTGGAAGCCCGCACGCCCCAGGCGCCTCAGTCGCCGCCGGTCGTCGCTCGCTGACGTCTTTGCAATTCCATGGAGGTTCCCCCGATGAAATGGTTCTACGATCTTAAAATTTCCACCAAGTTGATCAGCTCATTCCTGGTGGTGCTGGCGCTCACTGCAGTCATGGGTGTCTTCGCCATCCTCCAGCTCGGTGCGGTCAACCAGGCGGCCCAGGACATCAAGGGCAACTGGATGCCCTCCATGCGCGCCGCGGCAGGCATGCGGTTTTATGCGGCCAACTACCGCTTGAAAGAAAACCGCCACATCGGTACCGAGATCGCCGAGGAAAAGACCCAAGCCGAGCGTGAAGCCGCTGAGTCACGTCAACAGTTCGAAACCCGCATGGGCACCTATGAGCAGTTGCTGTCCAACGAAGAAGACCGTCAGCTCCTGGCAAGCGTGAAAAGCGCGTGGGATGCCTACCTGGCAAGCAGCAAGCAGTTGCTCGAGTTCTCCCGGCAGAACCTCGATACCCAGGCGCGCAGCTTACTCAGGGGCGAGTCCAAGGAGCATTTCGATGAGGTGACCAACCGTCTGCAGAAAATGGTCGAACTCAATGACGCCGGCGCGACGGTCTCTGGTGACAAGGGCTCGGCGCTGTACGAAAGCTCACGCCTGTCAATCATCGCGGTATTGGTCGCGGCCCTGTTGATTGGCCTGGGCCTGGCGATATTCATCGCCCGCATCATTTCCCGCCCGTTGAAGCAAGCCGCGCTGGCGGCCGAGCAACTGGCCGAAGGCAACCTCAACGCCCACATCGAGCCTGGAACCAAAGACGAAACCGGCATGGTGCTCAACGCCATGCGCAACATGGTCGGCAAGCTGGCGCATATCATCGGCGAAGTGCGCAATGCCGCCGATAACCTGGCCAGTGCCTCCGAGCAGGTCAGTGCCACCGCACAATCGATGAGCCAGGCCACCAGTGAACAGGCTGCGAGCGTCGAGGAAACCAGCGCCTCGGTGGAGCAGATGAGCGCCAGCATCAACCAGAACACCGAAAACGCCAAAGTCACCGACGGCATGGCCAGCAAGGCTGCCAAGGAAGCCACCGAGGGCGGCGAGTCGGTGCAGCAGACGGTGGTGGCGATGAAGAAAATCGCCCAGCGCATCAGCATCATTGATGACATCGCTTACCAGACCAATCTGCTGGCCCTCAACGCCGCCATTGAAGCCGCGCGGGCCGGCGAGCACGGCAAGGGGTTCGCCGTGGTGGCCGCCGAAGTGCGCAAGCTGGCCGAACGCAGCCAGGTTGCCGCCCAGGAAATCGGCGAATTGTCTTCCAGCAGCGTGGACATGGCCGAGAAAGCCGGCAAGTTGCTCGACGAAATGGTGCCCTCCATCAACAAGACATCCGACCTTGTGCAGGAAATCAGCGCCGCGTCCGAGGAACAGGCCGCCGGTGTCGCGCAGATCAACACGGCCATGACCCAGCTCAATCAGGTGACCCAGCAAAATGCCTCGAGCAGTGAAGAGCTGGCCGCCACCGCCGAAGAAATGAGCAGCCAGGCCGAGCAACTGCAACAGGCCATGAGTTTCTTCGTGCTGGATTCCGCGACCAAAGCGGCCGCGCAAAGCAGCAGTGTGGACAGCCCCGGCAGCAAGCCCAACCGCCAGCCGCCGCGCCCGAAAGCGCCGGCACCGCGCAAGGCGTTCGCCTACAGCATGGCCAGCGCGCCGGACGAATCGGAATTCACCCGTTTCTGATCACACGATCAATGCGGGCCTACAAGGGAGAGTGAAATGGGCGCAGTGATGACGACTCGGCAAACCGCTGCGGCGGTGGATGAGGATGCGCAGTACCTGACCTTTATGCTCGGTGGCGAAATGTTCGCTATCGGCATCCTGGGGATCAAGGAAATTATCGAATACGGCAGTCTGACGGTGGTGCCGATGATGCCCGCGTTCGTGCGCGGGGTGATCAACCTGCGTGGCGCGGTGGTGCCGGTGGTTGACCTGTCGGCGCGTTTTGGGCGAGCCAATTCGGCGATCACTCGGCGCTCCTGCGTGATCATCATCGAGGCGAGCACCGACGAGGGCCAGCCCCAGGACATCGGGTTGCTGGTCGATACGGTGTCCGCCGTGCAGGAGATCCCTGCCGCGCAAATTGAGCCGCCGCCGAGCTTCGGCGCGCGGATTCGCGCCGACTTCATCAGCGGTATGGCCAAGGTCGACGGCAAGTTCGTGATTGTGCTGGAGGTGGACAAAGTGTTGTCCATCGATGAGATGTCCAGCCTCGCCGAGGGTGGTCAGGCGGCCCTCGACCCTGATCCGCGTTGAGACCCGACCATGCCAGATACCGCCTCCATCGATGATCGTGAATTCGGTCAGTTCCAGAGCTGGCTGTACCGCGCGGCGGGTATCAACCTGTCGCCCGCCAAGAAAGCCCTGGTCGCAGGACGCCTGTTCAAGCGTCTCAAACACTATGAGCTGCACAGCTATGGTGAGTATTTCAAGCTGATCATGAATGACCAGCGCAAGGGCGAACTGCAGGTGGCGCTGGATTTATTGACCACCAACGAAACCTATTTTTTCCGCGAGCCCAAGCACTTCGACTTCCTGCGTCAACAGGTGTTGCCCAATGCTGCGCCGGGCAAGGTCTTTCGCGTGTGGAGCGCGGCCAGTTCGTCGGGCGAAGAACCCTACAGTCTGGCAATGACCCTGGCCGAGAGCCTGGGCACCACCCCCTGGGAAGTGATCGGCTCGGACATCAGCACCCAGGTGCTGGCCAAGGCGCGTACCGGGCATTACGCCATGGAGCGCGCCGGCACGCTGCCGCCACCGTTGCTGACCAAGTACTGCCTCAAGGGCATTGGCCGCCAGGAGGGCACGTTCCTGATCGACAAGGCGCTGCGTAATCGCGTCAACTTTGTTCAGGTCAACCTCAACGAAGCGCTGCCGGCGCTGGGTGAGTTCGAGGTGATCTTTCTGCGCAACGTGATGATTTATTTCGACCAGCAGACCAAGAGCCAGGTGGTCGCGCGTCTGCTGCCGCTGCTTAAGCCCGGCGGTTATTTCATCATCAGTCACTCCGAAAGCCTCAATGGTGTGAACGACACCCTGAAGCTGGTGGCGCCGTCGATTTACCGCAAGCCATGAAAAAGCCTGTCGATGCGACCGAAGTGGTGTTGGCGCCTGGCCAGGTCAGCTTTGCGACGCGGCCAACGCGCCTGCGCACCTTGCTTGGCTCTTGTGTAGCGATCACCTTTTGGCACCCGCAGCGGCTGATCGGCGGCATGTGTCACTTCATGCTGCCGGGGCGCCTGCGCAGCCATCAACCGCTGGACGGCCGCTATGCCGACGAAGCCATGGAACTGCTGCTGCGACACACCCAGGCCAATGGCACTCATGCACGGGATTACCAGGTCAAGTTGTTCGGCGGCGGCAAAATGTTTCTCGGCCAGCAGTGCCAGTTGCCGACGCAGGACGTGGCCAGCCTGAATATCCGCGCAGCTTTGTCCCTGGCCGAGCACTATCACCTGCACCTGACGGCCCAGGACATGGGCAGCACCGGTTACCGCACGATCATGTTCGACCTGTGGAACGGCAACGTCTGGGTTCGGCACCAACCAATGGGAATACTTCAACAAGATGCCTACCAAAAAAATCAGTGTGCTGCTGGTCGATGACTCGGCCGTGGTGCGTCAGGTATTGCTGGCGATTCTCGCTGACACGCCGGATATTCACGTGATGGGCGCCGCGTCCGACCCGATCTTCGCCATGGACAAACTCGCCCGCGAATGGCCGGACGTGATCGTGCTGGACGTCGAGATGCCGCGCATGGACGGCATCACCTTTCTCAGGAAAATCATGAGTGAGCGGCCGACGCCGGTGGTGATCTGTTCCTCGCTGACCCAGAAAGGCGCGGAAACCTCCCTGCAGGCGCTGTCGGCCGGCGCGGTAGAGATCATCACCAAACCCACGACCGGCTTGAAGAACTTTCTGATCGAATCGGCCGCCGAGTTGGTGGCGGCGATCCGCGCCGCGGCCAATTCCAATGTGAAGAACCTGGGCAAGCGCAGCGCTGCTCCCGCACTGGCCCCGCCCAGCAAGCTCACAGCGGATGCGATTCTGCCCGCCGCCAATGGCCACGCCATGGCGCAGACCACCGAGCGCATCGTCGCCATCGGCACCTCCACCGGCGGCACTCAGGCGCTGGAAGCGGTGCTGACGGCACTGCCGAGGGTGTGCCCAGGCATGGTGATCGTGCAGCACATGCCGGAAAAATTCACCGCCTCGTTTGCCGAGCGCCTCAACAGCGTCTGCGAGATCGAGGTGCGCGAAGCGCGTAACAACGACCGCATCCTGCCCGGCCTGGCCCTGATCGCGCCAGGCGGCAAGCACTTGATGGTCAACCGCAGCGGCGCCTTTTATCACGCCCAGGTCATCGATGGGCCACTGGTTAACCGGCACCGGCCTTCGGTGGACGTGCTGTTTCGCTCGGTGGCCAAGTTCGCCGGCAAAAACGCCACCGGCATCATCATGACCGGCATGGGCGACGACGGCGCGCGCGGACTCAAGGAGATGCTTGAGGCCGGCGCCGCCACCGTCGCCCAGGACGAAGCCAGTTGCGTGGTGTTCGGCATGCCCAAGGAAGCCATCAAGCTCAACGCGGCCCAGCGCATCATGGCGCTGGAGGATATTCATCAAGCGATTTTGTACAAGTGAGCGTGAGTGCAGTCGGTTTTGTCGTGATAGCGCGCCGGCCTTCGACCAAAGCACTAAGCCTTTGCGAGGAGACTGCACGTAATATCATGGTGCTACCGCGGGGTGAGGTGCCCTGCGTGTGGTCGACCCCCGCTCCGTTGTGACCCAGCGTTTGCACGTCCGAGGTATTGGCAACCATGAATGGCCACGCACCCACCCTGATTGACGACGACAGCGTGCGAACCCTGGAGAGCGTCCTTGTGTGCCTGTCGGGCGCTGTGGCCGCCCTGGACCGGGCGGGGCGGGTGGTCACCGGCAATGCGGCGTTCTATCAGCTTCACAGTGGCCCGGGGGCAGGCGTCGGCGGCGAATTTGTCGCCCGGCTGCGTCCCGAAGACCATTGGCTTTTTTACCTCGCGCTGGAGAAAGCGGCCGGGAATGGTCGCGCATCGTTCTCGGCAGTGGGCGAGGGTGATGGCCTGCTGGATGTGTCCCTGACGCTGTGGCGCGACGATTATTTTATGGTCGAGGTGGTCGCCCGGCAGGCGCCATCGATCCCGCTGCCTGCCGCCGACAGTTATTCGGAGATCCCGCTCAGGTCTATTTTCGACTCTTCCGGCACCGGTTTGGCACTCGTGTCACTCGAGGGGCGTTGGCTGCGCGCCAACGAGGTCATTTGCACGTTGCTCGGTTACAGCGAAGCGCAGCTGCAACGCACCACGTTCATGGCGCTGACTCACCCGGACGACCACGAGGTCGGCAGGCAACTGATCGAGGAATTGAAGTCCGGTGCGCGGGCGGGTGCGACCTTGCACAAACGCTATATTCATCGCGACGGGCGCGTGGTCTGGGGGCGCCTGACCGTCGGCCTGGTGCGAGATGATCAAGGGCAACCGGCGTGTTTTGTCTCGCAACTGGAAGACATCACCGAGAATTGGCAGCTTCGTGAAACATTGATGGGCAGTGAGCTCAAGTTTCTCACCCTGGCGGAAAACTCCCCGAACATCATTGTCCGTTACGACCGCGAGCTGTTACGCACCTATGTCAACCCGGCTTACCGGCGCCTGACCGGCAAGTCTAACGACGAGGTGATTGGCCTGTGCCCGGATGGCGAGGCCAGGGACTACGTCAGCCAATTGCGCCGTGTCGTGGCAACGGGCGAAACGGCGCAGTTCGTGGACAGCTGGGCCGTCGCCAACGGCCTGGGTTATGTGAGCTGTGCGGTCAGCCTGATGGCCGAGCGCAATCAGAGTGGTGAGGTGGTCGGCGTGCTCTCGCTGGCCCATGACATCACCGAGCTGCGCAGGCAACAGTTGCTGGAAGACGCGCGGCTGGGGATCTTCGAACGCATGGCGACGGGCGCGTCCCTGGAACAGACGCTGACGCTGCTGGTGGGCTATGTCCAATTGGCCTTGCCCCATCGGTCCTGCCGCGTACAGCTTGTGGAGTCTTTCGGCACCCGCCTGGCGACAACCGCGACCGCCGTTTCGTCACTGGCAGACGAGGCTTGTGCCCCTTGGTCCGAGCCGATCATGGACCAACAAGGGCAGATGTTGGGGGTGTTCGAATTATCGCGATCGCCCGGTTCGGCGGTGGACGACAGCGATGTTCAGCACGTGCGGCAGACCTGTCACATTGCTGCAATCGCGATCGAGCGCTGGCAGTCGGAGTCCTTGCTGCGCGAACGCGAGCGGCGCTACCGGGACATTTTTGACCATACCCTGGACATGCTTCTGCTGCTGGAGACCACGCCGTCAGGCGAGGTGCGCTGTGTCGACGCCAACCCGGCCTTGTTACGGGCGCTGGGCAAACCCCACAGGGAGATCATCGGTGCGACGCTGGTAGCGATGTTCGGTCGGTTGAGCGCGCAAACACTCCAGGCACTGTGCGAGCAGTGCCGGGTGGCCGGCCGTGTGGTGGAGTCGGATGAGGCCATGCTCGTGCGTCGCGAAGTCCGTACCCTGCACTTCACCCTGGTGCCGGTGGCGGACTCGGGGCGCGCGGTCTCGCGAATCCTGGTGATCAGCCGCGACACAACGCTGCTGACCCGTGCCCGGCAAAAAGAACTGGAGCGCCAGCACGACATCAATACGCTGGTGGAGAACAGCCCCGACGCGGTCGCCCGGCTGAGCGCGGCAGGTGAAGTGCTCTACGTCAATGCGCGGCTGAGAGCCTGGGTAGGCGACGCGTGGCCCGAGCTGATGGGCATGCCCCTGGAATCGGTGGCGCCCCACAATCACCAATCTCAGTTGTTCCGTGAATTGGTGGCCCAAGTCATTCGTGAAAACAAGGCCACCGAACAGGAGTTTCGGCTCTCGGGACTAAAGACGGCGCCCAAGGTAGTGCTGATCCATTTTGTCCCGGAGGTTGATGGCCAGCGGGTGGTCAGCGTGCTGGCGGTGGGCCGGGATATTTCCAAGCTGCGCGCGGCGGAGCGGCGCCTGGCCAATTCCAACGCGCAGTTGCGCGACCTGTCGACCCGCCGCGAAACGGCACGGGAAGAGGAACGCAAACTGATCGCCCGGGAAATCCACGATGAGCTGGGCCAGCACCTCACCGCCTTGCGCATGGGCATCTCGTTATTAAGGTTTCAGTTCGGCGCCACTACACCGGACCTGGCGCCTCAGGTCGAACGCTTGATGGGACTGACCGACAAAACGATCCAGGTGGTGCGCAATGTGTCCACCAGCCTGCGCCCATCCGCCTTGAACCTGGGCTTGGTGTCGGGGCTCGAATGGCTGACCACCGAGTTCGTCACCCTGACCCTGGTGCCGTGCGAGCTGCACCTGCCTTCGATTCCGTTGACGCTGCCCGATACCCACATTACCGCCGCGTTTCGCATCGTTCAGGAGTCGCTGACCAACATTGCGCGCTACGCCGAAGCCACACAGGTCAGCGTTACCCTGACCCCACAGGACACGCACTGGTTACTGGAGGTGCAGGACAACGGCAAAGGGTTTGAACCGGATGCCCTCACACGCCAGACCCTGGGCCTGGCCGGCATGCGTGAGCGCGGTGTGATGTTGGGCGGCAAAGTCATTATTTTCAGTCACCCCGGACAGGGCACTACGGTCCAGGCGTTTATCCCAATGCATAAGGATACGTATTGATGATTCGCATGCTGATCGCTGATGACCACACCATCATGCGCGAAGGACTCAAGCAGCTGTTTACCCTGGTGGCCGACGTGCAGGTGGTGGCCGAAGCCGAGAGCGGCGCGCAGGTGATCGAGCTGTTGCGTGAGGTTGAGATCGACCTGTTGCTGCTGGACATGAATATGCCGGGCATCAGTGGTGAGATTCTGATTGCCCGCTTGCACACCCAGTACCCGGATCTGCCGATCCTGGTGTTAAGCATGCATAACGAAATCCACATCGCCCAACGCGCTTTGCGCGCCGGAGCACTCGGCTATCTGACCAAGGACCGCGATCCCGAAACGTTATTGGCGGCCATGCGCCGAGTGGTCAGTGGTCAGCGTTACCTGGACCCTGGTCTGGCTGAGCAGATTGCGCTGCAAAGCAGCGGTTTGAAGCAACAGACCTATGTCGAAAGCCTGTCTGATCGCGAATTCCAGATCCTGCGCCTGCTGGCGCACGGCATGAGCGTCAACCAGATTGCCGAACAATTGGTCATCAGTAACAAAACCGTGAGTACCCACAAGACCCGCCTCATGGAAAAAATGGGCTTCAGCTCGACGGCGGACATCGTGCGCTTTGCCATGACGTTGGGCATTTCCTGATCAGCCGCTTGGGGTAGGGATTTTCCTACCCGGTCTCCCGGTATCCCTACCCCAGAATAGGGATGCTCTGATGGTGGCGGTGCCATTATTGCGCCAGTATTGCTCCCAAGCCATCGCGCTGCCGATCCATCGGCGACGACAGGCGCTGACCGGGAGACAAACCGTGAGTGAACAGACCCCAAGCCCTTCGGCCACATTGACGCTGTTTCCGGTGACGACGGCCGGTCTGCTCGGCAGCCTGGCGGTGGCCTACGGCGACGGTTTCAGCGGCGGGGCGGTCGTGGCGGGGAGCGCGCTGTTCGTGGTATGCGCCGGGCTGGGCTGGTTCGCCCACCGGCGTTATCAGGGGTACAGCAAGCCGCTGTCGCAACCGCACTACGCCCCGGCAGCCGCGGCCGTCGACGACGGTCTGGCCGAGGTCTGCACCCATGTGCTGCCTATCTGGTCGAGGCAGATTGAAGCGGCGCGTGAACTCAGTGAAACCTCCATCCTCAAGCTCAGCGAACGCTTCGGCACGCTGTCATCGGACATCAGTCACAGCGTGTCCAGCCAAGGCGCGCAAGACGCTTCCCGGCAACTGGTGGATTTGCTGGAAGTCGGCCAGCGCGACCTCAACTCCATCGTCCTGGCCCTGCGCGCTGCGTTGTCCAATAAGGAGAACGAACTCAAGGAAGTTATGCAGCTTTCCGGGTTCACGGAGCAGCTCCAGCAGATGGCCACGTTTGTCGGCGACATTGCCAGTCAAACCAACCTATTGGCGCTGAACGCGGCCATTGAAGCGGCGCGTGCCGGAGAGGCCGGCCGCGGGTTTGCCGTGGTGGCCGATGAGGTGCGCAAGCTGTCGAGTATGTCCGGCGAAACCGGGCGCAAGATCAGTGAGACCGTCAACACCGTCAATGCGGCCATTGCCCGCACGGTGCAAATGTCCCGTCACCATGCCGAACAAGACACCCTGACCCTCGCGGACTCGGAGCGGGTGGTGTCGCAGGTCATCGAACATTTTCGCGGTACCGCCCAGCGCATCGTGGGTAACAGCCATGACCTGCAGCAACAGAACGCCAACGTCGCCAACGAGATTGCCCAGGTGCTGGTCGCCTTGCAGTTTCAGGATCGTGTCAGCCAGATGCTGGCGCTGATCACCAGCGACCTGGACAAATTACAGCTGCAGTTGAGCGAGCGTCACGCCTCGCGCCTGGACGGACAGGCGTTGGCGCCGATGGCCAGCGAGCGTTGGCTGCAGGAGCTGTCACGGACCTACACCATGCCCGAGCAACACGCCATCCACGGCGGCAAGACCCACGCCAAGGCTGACGCCAGCGAAATCACCTTTTTCTAGAGGAGCTTTTCCGATGAGCAAAACCATTCTGATCGTCGACGACTCGGCTTCCATCCGGCAGGTGGTGAGCATCACGCTCAAGGGCGCGGGTTACGACGTGATTGAGGGCTGTGATGGCCGCGATGCGCTGAGCAAGCTCGATGGTCGAAAAATCCACCTGATTGTCAGTGATGTGAACATGCCGAACATGGACGGCCTCAGCTTCGTCAAGGCCGCCAAGCTGTTGCCGGCCTACAAATTCACCCCGGTCATCATGCTGACCACCGAGGCCAGTGATGCGATGAAGCAGCAGGGTCAGGCGTCCGGTGCGAAGGCCTGGATGGTCAAGCCGTTTCAGCCCGCGCAAATGCTCACTGCGGTTTCCAAGTTGATCCTGCCATAGCGATGACCAGCGAGCGCTGGCCAGGAGGTTTCCATGAAAAGCACTGCCCCGATGCTGCGCCGAATCCAGGTCATGGAAGGCCCGCTGACGATCTACACGGCCACTGAACAAAAAGAAGTGTTGTTGTCGCTGTTTCCCCTGGCCCATGAGGTTGAGTTGGACCTGTCCAATGTCGACGAACTGGACAGCGCCGGCTTGCAGCTGTTGATCCTGATCAAGCGTGAATCGTTCAAGGAAGGCACCCAGTTGGTGCTCAGCAACCCCAGCGCCACGGTGATCGAAGCCCTGCGGGTGAGCGGCCTTGATGATTACTTCGCCAACCCCTCGTTCACCGTATCGGTTGGAGCATGACGGTATGGCCCAGCCCATGAACATGGATGACGTGCTGCAGACGTTCATCGCCGAGAGCCGCGAACTGCTGTTGCAGATGGAAGATGCGTTGCTGCAGATCGAGCAGTCGCCGCAGGACCTGGACACCATCAACGGCCTGTTTCGCGTGGCCCACACCATCAAAGGTTCGGCCGGCCTGTTTGGCCTGATGCCTATCGTGGAATTCACCCACGTCGCCGAGAGCGTGCTGGATCGGGTGCGCAGCCTGGAAGTGCGGGTCGACGAGGCGTTGAGTGCGTTGTTCCTCGACGCCCGTGACCATATCAGCCAACTGATCGACCTGCTGGCCGAGGACGGCCACCTTGATCGGCTGGACGAACCGCTGCAGCTACAGGGGCAGCGCCTTGGCGCGCGTCTGGCGCAGTACCTGGACGCGCCGTTAGCGAGCGTGGCCCCCGGCCCTGACGATACACCCCCAACGATCGGCCACGAGGCGGGTGCGGGTCACTGGCATCTTTCGCTGCGCTTTGGTCCGGATGTACTGCGCAATGGCATGGACCCTCTGGCATTTCTGCGCTACCTGGGCACGCTGGGGCAGGTACTGCACACCGTCACCGTGTTCGACGCGTTGCCCTCGTTGCAATCGATGGACCCCGAAACCAACTACCTGGGCTTTGAACTGGCGCTGCTCACTGATGCGTCCCGCGAGGTTATCGACGGCGCCTTTGATTTTGTCCGTGATGACGCCCTGGTGCTGATCCTGGCGCCGCAGGCCAGTGTCCAGGCCTGTCGTGAGCACATTGATGCTCTGCCGCAAGACAATGCCGAGCTGCTGGCGCTGTTGGTGCGCTGCGGCACCCTGACCGATGCCGAGGTTGCGGCCCTCACCGAGCAGGATGCGCCAACGCCTGGCGACGCACCTGCAGAGCCTGACGGTGCGCAGGACTCATTAGCGCTGTCGACCAAGGCCAGCAAAGGTGCGACCCACAACGAAGGCAATCTGATTCGGGTGGACGCCGCCAAACTGGATCAACTGATCAACTTGGTCGGCGAGCTGATCATCGCCGGCGCCGGCGCCAACCTGGTGGCGGTGCGCAGTGGCATCGGCGAGATGATCGAGGCCACCAGCCTCTTATCGCGGCTGGTGGAAGAGGTGCGAGACTCGGCGCTGACCTTGCGCATGGTGCAGATCGGCGCAACGTTCACGCGTTTCCAGCGCGTGGTGCGCGATGTGTCCAAAGAGCTGGGCAAGGACATCATGCTGCGCATTGGCGGTGGCGAAACCGAACTGGACAAGACCGTCGTCGAGCGCATTGGCGACCCGTTGACGCACTTGGTGCGCAATGCCATGGACCATGGCATCGAAGCCGCGTCGACGCGCCTTGAGCGCGGCAAACCGGCCCAGGGCACGGTGCGTCTGAATGCCTACCACGAATCCGGCAGCATCGTGATCGAGGTGTCGGACGACGGCGGCGGCCTGGCCAAGGACAAAATCCTGGCCAAGGCCCGCGAGCGCGGCCTGGTGGCGGAGGGGCAGCTACCGGCTGAAAAAGACATCCTTAATCTGATCTTCGAGCCTGGCTTCTCCACCGCCGACCAGGTCAGCAACCTGTCCGGCCGGGGCGTCGGCATGGACGTGGTCAAGCGCAATATCACCGCGCTGCGCGGCAGCGTGAGCCTGGAGAGTGAAGAGGGGCAGGGCACCACGGTACGCATTCGCTTGCCGCTGACCCTGGCCATCATCGATGGTTTTTTGATCGGGGTGGGCAAGGCCTCTTATGTCATTCCGTTGAACATGGTCGAGGAATGCATCGAACTGGCACCTGGGCAGGAGGCCGAGGCCGGCTTTCTGGACTTGCGCGGCGATGTGCTGCCGATCGTGCGCCTGCGGGACATGTTTGCCGTGCAAGGGCCGGGCGGCCACCGTGAAAACGTGGTGGTCGTGCGCTACGCCGGTGTGCGTGCCGGCCTGGTGGTCGACCGCTTGCTGGGGGAGTTCCAAACCGTGATCAAGCCGTTGGGCAAAGTGTTCGGAGACGCCCATGGATTGGGCGGCTTCACCATCCTGGGGAGCGGGGCCGTGGCTCTGATCCTGGATATTCCAAATCTGTTAGGACTCGTTGCCAAGGAAGCCACCCACCGTTCGATCCCACGTCCTTTACCGACTCAATAAAGCGTCATCAGGAGTTCCTCGCCATGACCGTTATCAAAAATATTACGCTGTTGGTTTTCACGGCAATGCTGGGCGTCTTCGTGTTGGGCGGCACCAGCTTTTATCTGACCGATGAGATCAATACCAGCGCCAGCTACGCCAGCGTCAACACCGTGCCCAGCTTGCTGGAGGTTGATCGGGCCACCGAGGCCTTCGCCAGTCTGCATGCCTTGCAATGGCAGCGCCTCGACGGGTCGGATAAAACCACGGTTCCTCCGTACGCCGAGGCGGTGACCCAGCATTTCAGCGCCATCGATAAGGCGTTGGAGCGCTACAAGACCGCGCTTATTTCAGACGAGCACGATGCGGCGCTGTTGGGTCAACTGCGCAGCCGGTTCGACGAGTTTTCAAACCTGCAGACGCGATTCGACAACGCGATCGGGGCCGGTGATATAGCCGCCGCCCGCACGCTGATCGAGGCCAGCCAGCCATTGCAGACGGCCATTCAGGCGACGATCTCCGAGATGCGCCAATACAACCTGGAGCAGGGGCGCAAAGCCCAGATTTTGGCCACCAGCATCGAACAAAAAGCCCGCTACATCATCCTTTCGATTGCCGCACTGACGCTGTTGGGCACGGGCCTGATGGGCGCGCTGCTGGCCCGGAACCTCATGCGTCAGCTCGGCGGTGAACCGGCGAATGTTCGTGCCTTTGCGGCGCGCCTGTCAGCTGGGGACCTGGAGGCCAAAACTACGCTCCGGGCTGGTGACACCACCAGCTTGATGGCCTCGATGCAACAGTTGGGTACAAGCCTGAATGGACTGATTACGGAAATAAACCGCGTATCCAGTGAGCACGACAAAGGCGAGATCGACGCCCAGATCGATGCCCAACGCTTTCACGGCAGTTACCGTTCCATGGCCCAGGGTATCAACGACATGGTCAACGGCCACATCTCGGTCAAGAAAAAAGCCATGGCGTGCATCCGCGCCTTTGGCGAAGGGGACCTATCGGCACCGCTGGAACAGTTCCCCGGAAAGAAAGCTTTTATCAACGAGAACATCGAACAATTGCGTGCCAACGTGCTGGCTCTGGTCGAAGACACACGTCAGATCAGCGACAGCGCCATGATCGGCAAACTCGACACCCGCCCGGACGCCTCACGGCATCAAGGCGACTTCCGCCGCATCATCCTGGGCATCAACGGTTCGCTGGATGCGATCATCGTACCGATCACTGAAGCCATGGACGTGCTGGCGTCGATCTCCAGCGGCGACCTGACCCGGACCATCGTCGGCGACTATCAGGGCAAGTTCCTCGAGCTGAAAAACTCGGTCAACGGCACCGTGGAAAAACTCTCGGAAATCATCGGCGAAGTCCGCGGTTCGGCTGATTCGCTGTCCAGTGCATCCGAGGAGATTTCCGCCACCGCCCAGAGCATGGCGCAATCGGCGTCCGAACAGGCGGCGTCGGTGGAGCAGACCTCGGCTTCGATGGAAGAAATGTCAGCGTCCATTGCGCAAAACACCGAAAACGCCAAGGTGACCGATGGCATGGCCGGCAAGGCCAACAAAGAAGCCTCCGAAGGCGGTCGCGCCGTGAAGGACACCGTGGCCGCGATGAAAACCATCGCTGAAAAAATCGGCATCGTCGATTCCATCGCTTACCAGACCAATCTGTTGGCGCTCAACGCGGCAATCGAAGCGGCGCGTGCCGGCGAGCACGGCAAAGGCTTTGCGGTGGTGGCGGCGGAAGTGCGCAAACTGGCCGAACGCAGTCAGATCGCGGCGCAGGAGATCGGCGAGGTCGCCAAAAACAGCGTGGCCCTGGCGGAACGGGCGGGCAACCTGCTTGATGAAATCGTGCCGTCGATCGCCAAGACCTCTGACCTGGTGCAGGAAATCGCTGCGGCTTCGGAAGAGCAATCCATCGGTTCCGAGCAAATCAACAGCGCGATGTCGCAAATGAGCCAACTGACTCAGCAAAACGCCTCGGCATCCGAAGAGCTGGCCGCGACTGCCGAGGAAATGAGCGGGCAGGCCGAGCAGTTGCAGGAGTTGATGGGCTTTTTCACCGTGCAAGGCAAGCGTGCCGGGCGGGCTGCCGCCCTGTCTGGGGGCAGTCGTACGGCATCCATGGGCGATCATGAACATCGCGCGGTGGAGAGCGGTTTCGTCCGCTTCGGGAGTTGACCCATGAGTGCCTCAGCCATTGTGCCAGGCACCAGCGCGTCGGCGCTGCACGCCACTGAGCCGTTGCAGTACCTGACTTTTTCGGCGGCCCAGGAGATGTATGCGGTCAACACGCTGAGCGTGCGGGAGATCATCGAATACAGCCAGGTTACCAGCGTGCCGATGATGCCGGTGTTCCTGCATGGGGTGATCAATCTTCGCGGCTCGGTGGTGCCGGTGGTGGACCTCAAGGCGCGGTTCGGCAAGGGCGAGACAGACCTTGGCAGTCGAACGTGCATCGTCATTCTGGAAACGGCCACGCAGGGCGAGTCCCAGGTGCTGGGCGTCGTGGTGGATTCGGTCAGCGAGGTGATCGAGATTCTCGACATTGATATCAAGCCCGCACCGGCGTTCGGCAACCTGATTCGCACCGACTTCATCAAGGGTATGACCAAGGTGCGAGGTGCGTTTGTCACGCTGCTGCAAATCGAGCAGGTGTTATGCGTCGATGAAATAGCCGACTTGATGAACGCTCGTTCCGCGCGCGCGCAAAGCCATTGATCCGGAGGTGAACCATGCCGTTATCTATCGACAGTCCAGGCCCTGCCGCGCGCTCGAGCCCGAGCCAATACCTCACCTTCGAGTTGGGAGATGAGATGTACGCAGTCGGCACACTCAACGTGCGCGAGATCATCGAATACGGGCCGATTACAGGCGTGCCATTACTGCCTGCGAGCATCCGTGGCGTGATCAACTTGCGCGGCGCCGCGGTGCCCATACTGGACCTTGGCGTGCGCTTTCGCGGCGAACGTACGCTGCAGACGTCCAGAACCTGCTTCGTGATCCTGGAGGTGCAGACCGGCGCCGTGCAAAAGCCGGTAGGCATCATTGTGGATGCGGTCAGCGAGGTGCTGGAAATTGCCGATCAGGATATCGAACCTCCGCTGAAGGTCGGTAACCATATCAGGGCGGATTTCCTCTCCGGGATCGGCAAACTGGGCAGCGGTTTTGTGCTGTTGCTGGACATCGGCCGTGTGTTGTCTCTGGAAGAGGTCGAAGGGCTGGCAAACCTCGAATCTTTGCCCGCTGCAACCGTCTGATTCGACTTTGGGATGTCCTTATGAACGTGATTCTCTCCGACACCGAGTTCCAGCAGTTTCGCAGCCTGATCCACCAGATCGCGGGCATCAGCCTGTCGGACGCCAAAAAGCAGTTGGTGAGCACCCGGCTTGCCAAGCGACTGCAGGTGTTTGAGCTCACGACCTATGGCGCTTACTACAAGATACTGATGAAGGACCCCAAGGAATTGCAGGTGGCGGTGGACATGCTGACCACCAACGAAACCTATTTTTTTCGCGAACCGAAGCACTTTGACTTTCTGCGCGACGTGGCCCTGCCCGAACTGCGCGGCAGCGGCACGCTGCGGGTGTGGAGTGGCGCCTGCTCTACCGGTGAGGAGCCTTACACCCTGGCGATGGTGCTGGCGGACAACCTGGCCGGCCGTCCTTGGGAGATCGTGGCGTCGGATATCAGCAGCCGTGTGCTGGACAAGGCCCGCCACGGGCGCTATCCCCTCGAAGGCACGCGGGGCATTCCTGAAGCACTGCTCAACAAATACTGTCTCAAGGGCGTGGGCGCCAATCATGGGTGTTTTATGGTTGACCCGGCGCTGGCGTCGAAGATCGATTTTCAGGCGATCAATCTGAACAATCCGCTGCCGAAAATTGGCCTGTTCGACGTGATCTTCCTGCGCAACGTGATGATCTATTTCGACAATGACACCAAGGTACAAGTGGTCAAACGGCTGGTCAGCCACCTTAAGCCTGGCGGTTATTTTCTGGTCAGCCATTCGGAAAGCCTCAATGGCGTGACCGATGAGCTGCGCTTGGTCAAGCCTTCGATCTATCGGAGGCCACATGCCTGACACTCGACCTTCCCGTGAGTTGTTCCTGAATCCTGGCGAGTGGTTTTTTGGTTCCGGCGAGATCCGGCTGCGCACAGTGCTGGGCTCTTGCGTGGCGCTGGTGTTCTGGCACCCACAGCGCTTGTTGGGGGGCATGTGTCATTACCTGCTGCCGCAACGCGCCGTGGTCAGTGCGAAGGGCCTGGACGGTCGTTACGGCGATGAAGCGCTCCAGTTACTGCTCGGTGCCATGCGCGGGTGCAACGTGCCGCCGACGGAGTTCCGAATCAGTGTGTATGGCGGCGGGAACATGTTCCCCGGGCTGGTGCGTCCGGACAATCACTACGTCGGGCAACGCAACGTCGAACAAGCCAGGCGCCTGCTCGCGTTGCACCAGTTGCAATGTCACACCTTGCATGTGGAAGGCGTGGGTTACCGAACCGTGGTGTTCGACCTGGCCATCGGCGCTGTTCAACTCAACTACCTGGCTCTGCAGCGACCTCTCAGCAGCCCCCAAGGAGTGCGTACGACATGAGTCTTATCAAGGTGCTGATCGTGGACGACTCCGCTGTGGTCCGCCAGGTATTGACGGCGACACTGGGGCGAGACCCGGCCATCGAGGTGATCGGCGCGGCGGCGGACCCGGTATTCGCCATGGATAAAATGAGCAAGCAGTGGCCGGATGTGATTGTGCTGGACGTTGAGATGCCGCGCATGGATGGCATCACGTTCCTCAAGAAGCTCATGGCCGAACACCCCACGCCGGTGGTCATTTGCTCAACCCTGACCGAAAAGGGCGCCGCGACCACCATGCAAGCCTTGGCGGCGGGGGCCGTGAGTATCGTCACCAAGCCGCAGTTGAACTTGCGCCAGTTTCTCACCGACAGTGCCGATGAGTTGGCAGGCGCCGTCAAGGCCGCGGCCAAGGCCAACATGAAACGCATGGTGCCGTCCCCCGACCGCCCGCCCGCCAGGCTGAATGCTGACGCGATTCTGCCGGCAGCCACCCAGGCGATGGCGCGCACCACTGAGAATATTGTCGCCATCGGCACCTCCACCGGCGGTACGCAAGCACTGGAGCAGGTGTTGACCGCGTTGCCCAGGGTGTGCCCCGGCATCGTGATCGTGCAGCACATGCCTGAACACTTCACGGCGGCGTTTGCCGAACGCCTCAATCGCCTGTGCGAAATCGAGGTCAGGGAAGCCAGGAACGGCGACCGGGTCATGCCCGGCTGCGCGTTGATCGCCCCCGGCGGTCGGCACATGCTGCTCAAGCGAAACGGGGCCCAATACCAGGTAGAGATTGTCGACGGCCCCCCGGTAAGTCGTCACCGGCCTTCCGTTGATGTGCTGTTTCGCTCCGTCGCCCGCAGCGCCGGTGCTAACGCGCTGGGGATCATCATGACCGGGATGGGCGACGACGGCGCGCGGGGCCTGAAGGAAATGCATGACAACGGTGCCCGTACCCTTGGCCAGGATGAAGAGTCCTGCGTGGTGTACGGCATGCCGAAGGAAGCCTTCAAGCTCGGCGCAGTGGAGCGGGAGCTGCCGTTGGAGCAGATTGGTGCGGCGATTTTGCAATCCATGCATCAGCGTCGCTTGACCTGACGGCGAGCCTGCTGCGCGGTCGCCGCCTGGCGCGATGACCTATGACCGCGCTTGGGCGCTCAAGCGCTATCCTGGCAAAGGCAAACCCTGTGGGCGCATGCAAGGGTCCCTGCGCGCGAGCCTGTGCTCCAGCCGTTCACTGCGATGACAGGCGAGCGGGGCGCCCGGTTGCCGAGGACCTCCATCACTGCCCTGGCAGCGGCCTTTGAGGTCGGCGTGCGCTGCGCCTCCGAGACATTCGACCATCCAGCCAGGCTCAAACCATCGTGCGTTCAGGTGGAGGCACGGCATTAAAAAATTCTGAACCTCGACACCGCGCCCGAAACCTAACGGTTATAACCAGTAACCGGGAGGTGCAGCACCATGCAAGTTACCTATTTCTGGATTGGCCTGATGATTATTCTGCTGTTGCTGGACCTGTGGGTCATCAACAGCGTTTGGCGTAGCGACAACCGTTCAGGCAGCAAGGCGGGGTGGACAGCCCTGGTCGTGTTGTTGCCGTTCGCAGGATTGGCCATTTGGGCCATTGCGGGGCCGCGCGGCGTGACCAAAGGTCCATCCTCCCCGGAACACAGCAAAGGCTGAGCCGCAGGTGCCGTATGAAAGAGCCTGTTCATCGGGACCTGCACAGCCGTAACTACCCAGTCGATGAAGACATGGTCTTGCAACGCAAGGTCTGGCGCTTCGAGCGATTGGGTTGGTATGGCTTGGTCGTGCTGATCGGGCTGACCTTGGCAGGGTTGTTCTCCAAAGGGCCATTGAGCAGCGCCGAGGTGCGCAGTGCCGACGGGCAATTACGCGTCGAGTACCAACGGTTTCTGCGTAATGGAGCTTCGGCTGAATTGATCGTTCACCTGCAAAGCAAGCCCCGCGAACCCGTTGAAGTCGAACTCAGTGGCCAATTGTTGCGCGGCTTTGAAGTTGAAATGCTTCAGCCGCAGCCCCTCAAGGCAAGTGCCGCCGGCGACGGCGTGCGGCTTTGGGTGCTCAGCGACGGAGCGGGGCAGGCGAGCGTGCACCTGACAGCGCGTAGCCAGGGAGTGGGCAGCTTTGCAACACGCGTGTCGCTGCCGTCAGGCGCCGCGCTGGACTTATCACAGTTCATTTATCCCTAGGGGCAATTATGGATTCGGTGCTGCGGGCAGTCGCCATCTATCTCGTGTTGATGATCCTGTTCAAGATCGCCGGCAGGCGTTCGCTTGCCGAGCTGACCACCTTCGATCTGGTGCTGTTGATGGTGATCGGCGAGGCGACCCAGCAGGCGCTGCTGGGCGATGATTTTTCACTGACCAATGCAGTGCTGGTGATCGCGACGCTGATCGCCATTGATGTTGGCCTTTCGCTGCTCAAACAGCGCTCACGCAGGGTGGCGCGTCTGCTTGACGGTGGCCCGACGATCGTCGTCGAGCACGGCAAGGTGCTTCATGAGCGTCTACGGCGTGCACGGCTCGATGAGAGCGATATTCTCGAAGCCGCCCGATCCGCACAAGGCATCGTGCAGATCAGTCAGATTAAATTCGCGATCATTGAGCGCAATGGAAAAATTTCCGTTATTCCTGACTGAGGAGGTGCCATGAGCGACCCATCCAAAGCCCAGGGTCATGTTGGACAAAAGGCCCGTCCCGACACGCCAAAACGCAAAGACAGAACGCGCGACACCGGCGCACAGCATCCCCGGCATGCGGATGTTGATCAAGGTGGAATCGCCCCCGGTGGGCCGTCCAAAGACCCGGAGTCGGGGGCGTAGCAGGCCCTCAGTTCAGGCAGGGCTGCAGGTTACTTTCGCCGCGAACGGTGGATGCGCATCCATTCCTGATACGCCGCCGTGCGTTGTGCGTCCGCGAGCTTTTTGGCCTCGGTGAAGCGCGCCCATGTCTGCGCATCGCCGCTGTAGGATTCAATGATTTTGTACGCTAGCGCATCCAATCGGTCGGCTTCGAAAAACATCTCATTATTTCGAGCTACCTCGTCATCCCGCGCTTGCCCTGTCGTATAACCCAGCGTCTGGCTGTTCATCATGTGAGGTCCTCCGCCCACTGAAGCTGCGCCGCACCACTCCAGCGTACGTGGGTAATGCCGTATTTTTCCGCCATCGGTTTGGAGACTCGCTTGAGCGAGTGTTGACCAAATTTGGGGATGACAGCGACACCGGCATCACAACTGGCCCAATGCCAGGCCTCGGCATTGTTCATTTGCGGCGCGCGCACAATGAACGACCTTGGCTCACCGTGAAGCTGATACTCAATTGTGAATAAATCGTTGCGTTTCATGAGGACTCCCTATGCTCATGAACTACAGATATTTGGCGTCAACAAAAATTCATAAAAGTTGCCTGACAGTCCGATAACCGACCTCAAGTGCTTATGGCCTTCAGTCGTCCACGGTAAACGTCACCCAACCCGGTGCGTTGATCGGTCGCTCTATATCGACGATGAGACCGCTGATGCATGAGCCGTCGGGTAAATTGACGGCGACAAAGTTGGGATTTCCCGGCCAATCCAGTGGCCTCTTGAAGTCGACGCGGGCAATGGTGGGTTTTCCACTGCTGCTCATTTGGATATCGATCGAATCATTGAGTCGCTCATCTGAAGGCGCGCCCAAATGGCGCGAAGCCGTTATCACGCTGGCGGTGCCTTGGAAGTCGTTGGACATGCTGGGTTACCTCATGTGTAGAGGGCACTCGCCCTCCAATTCATTGATGCCGCTTGGTGCTTGTCAAATGCCTGCGCGCCGAGGCAGCGGGCACCCTTTATTGACCTGTCTTGCCATAGAGACTGGGCGGCAAATGATCGTTCAATCCAAATGACTCAATGGTGTTGTCAATGCTGATGGGGCGGTATGGCCGGGTCGACGATCTGGATGACCGTACCCTGGCGCCATGCGTCCGCACCGGGTGCGATGGGGGGTGGGGTTATGTCGGCGCGAGTGTGCTTCTTTTCGGTACTGTCGATACCCATTCGCCGATCTCGCTCGGCGACCATGCGCGGGTCGGCCTGGCCATCGGCGGTAAACCCCATCATCAGTTGGGGCACACCCAGGGGCAGGCGTTTGTCGAGATCGGTATGCCAGGTGTGCCAGGTCTTGCCATAGGTATGCACCAGCTTTTCCATCAAGGCGTGCTCAGCCACTTCGGGGATTCCCGGTGCGACTAATTGCCCTGACTTCACCTCATGCACGTGGCTGTGCCACAGCGCCTTTTCAGGGGTAGGCAGGCTATTGAACAGTTGCTCGCTGATGATGTACTCCACGCCCATCAACTTTGCGTCCCTGCGATTGCCGTCGTAGATCACGCACTGGATCACCTCGTCGTTGAGGATTGCGCAGTAGTGATGGGCTTCCATTTGCACATCGGGATGGCCGTTATAGAAGTGGAAACCGTCCAGATAGGCGTTCAATGCATCTATCGGCGGGCGCGACTGGAGCAGGGCGGCGCCGGCGTCGAGTGTCCGGGTCGTTGGCGCCGTGGGTTTGCCGGGTGCGGCCACATTCGAGGGGGTGTCATTGCCCGCGCAGGCGCTTAGCAGGGTAAGGGCTGCCGCCAGGGGCAGCGATTTGGCGGTTCGGGTGGTTTTGGTGTCCATCGTGTTTTCTCACGCTGAATGAGTGAACGTCGGGTTTAACCCTGTAGTCGTTGGAAGACCTTGCGTCGCACACGTTCAAAACGCTTTTGCTTGAACATTGACTGCGTTGAATGGTCGTTTTTAGAGGATGTTGATCACGCAGTCACCGTACGCAGGAGCCACTATCATGTCGGTCGCCGCTTCTATCGTTGAGTACCTCAAACGCCATCAACTGGTGGTTACAACGGCCGAGTCGTGTACCGCCGGGAAAATCATCACGTTGCTCTCGCAGATCGACGGCGGTGGCGCATGGATCGAGAGTGGATACGTCGTCTATTCGCCCCAGGCGAAGCAACGCCTGTTGCATGTGCGCGCACACACCCTGGAGACCTTCAATCTCACCAGTTGTGAGGTCGCTCGGGAGATGGCGCAGGGCGCGTTGCGCGACAGCCCGGCCGATGTGGCCATAGCGACGACGGGAATACTGGGGCCGGACGCGGTTGATGGAATCCCCCCTGGAACCGTCTGTTTTGCCTGGGCCTACCGAACAGGGCGAGAACTGAGCGTGTTCAGTCGAAAGGAACGCTTCATGGGCTCGCGTGAACAGGTTCAACTGGCTGCGTCTGTGCATGCCTTGAAATCGCTGCCGCATTTTCACCTGCGCGCATTGGCGGGGGAACGCGCCTGATGCACGCTGGCCCACACCTCACAAAGCGCAAGATGCCGACATCGAGGGTGTGCGCCGACACACTCGCTCAAAGGCTGGCCATCAGGAGGTCGACGTCTTGGATTTGATCGATTGGGTGCAATGGCCTGCCATGCTCGTGACCGTTATCTCGGCCTGGTTCATCGGGTCTCAACGACCGCGTCGACGCATGATTGCGTTCTGGGGCTTCATCCTCAGCAATTCGTTATGGGTGGTCTGGGGATGGCACACAAATGCGTTCGGGCTGATCGTACTCGAGTGCATTTTGCTGGGCATGAACGCACGTGGGTTCAGGAAAAACCAGCGCAGCGATCAGGCTTGCCGATGATGCGCGATCACTGGTTTTGAACGTTCTTTTTAAACCCGCGCAGGTTCATCGAGCACAGGCAGATCTGCAGCACGATCAATGCATAAGCCTCAGCGTAGGCCCCCCAGACGACCCACAAGATATTACTCAATATGAAACAGACGAATCCCGCCACTCTTCGTTGCGGCCGCTGCGAGCCGATGAGCCAGGCGGCGATCACGGTCACGGCCATGGCAGGCCACTGAACCCAATCCAGATAACTCAAGACAACTCCTTAATCGCTTAACGGGTTAAAAAGAGAGGCATTGAGGGGCGAATAATTCAGATTTTTTGAGTGCATGGCATCGTCCTGGACGCCAACTGGGCAAGGCTGGCCGGCCCCACTTCATCAGGCATGCGCTACTTTCCCGCACAAAAACCGGGCAGCCGTTGTGCCAATTGGTAGCACATGGCCCTGGCGGCTTTGTGCGACTCGGCTGCGCTTACAATAAATATCGCATCTGAATCAAATGGTTAACATTTAGTTAGGCCGATTGGCACAGGTTGTGCGTATTTGCATTTATGGATAATTGGATACAAAAATTCAAAAGGTGCAGCCGATGCAATTTGCTCCCGCTTACGTGGACCGCCAGCCGCTTACAGCCGAGGAGGAGGCCTACAACTTCCTGCTCGACGCTATCTGCGGCGGCCGCTACCGCAAAGGCGACCGACTGATCGCCGAGGACATCGCCAGCGAGATCGGCATGAGCCGCATGCCGGTGCGCGAAGCGTTCCGTCGATTGGATGCACAGGGCCTGGTGACGCTGCGGCCCAACCGTGGCGCAGTCGTCAGTGGCTTGGATATTGAAGAGCTGCAAGAAGTGTTTGAGATGCGCAGCGCCCTGGAGGGCCTGGCGGTGCGGGTTGCGGTCAGCCGCATCGGCGAGCGACAAATGGCCGCTCTGGAGCGGTTGCTCGACGAGATGGATGACTACCGTGATGAGAGCGCCGCGTGGGTTCGTCGTCACCGCGCTTTTCACGAATACCTGTGCAGCCTCAGCGGGCGCCCGCGTTTGATGAAGCAGATTTCCGCGCTCTATTCATTGGTGGAAGCGCCCATGCGCTTGTGGCTGCAGCACAGCGAAAAACCCCTCAGCGCGCGCCAGGAACATGCGGTGATCCTTGATGCGATTCGCGCCGGTGACGCCGCCCGCGCCGAAGCCGTGGTGCGCGAACACATCGAAAGCACCGTGCCGGCGTTGAGCCAATTTCTGCGATCGAAAAAATAAGAGAGACGGGGCCTACCCCGTCCGTGTTTTGACTTTAGTCCTGCCCCCGTTACTCAACGAAGTGGAGTGTCTGGTCATGCATAAACAACGCCGCGCCTTGCTGGTGGCTGTCACCCTGGGTCTCTGCACACAATGGGCGTTTGCCGCGCCCCAAGTGCCGGAGCGCTTGCAAAAAGTCGATAAGCTGACGTACTGCTCGGGCATGGATTCACCGCCCCTGGTGTCCTTCGATGAAGCCCAGAAGCCGCGTGGGCTCACCGTCGACCTGGGTCTGGAAATCGCTAAACGCCTGGGCAACAAGCAGGTGCAGTGGCGGGTGATTCCGTTCTCCGGCCTGGTGCCGGCGCTGCTCGCCCAGCAATGCGACATGATTGTCGATCAACTGTTCGACAAACCCGAGCGCCGCCAGGTGATCGACATCGTCAACTACATGTATTCCAGCCAGTCGGTGGTGGTGCCCAAGGGCAACCCCAAAGGCATCAAGACCCTGGATGACCTGTCCACGCACAAGGTCGCGGTGCTCAACGGTTCCACCATCAAGACCCTGCTCGATACCCAGAACGAAAGCCTCGCCAAGGCCGGCAAACCACCGATGAAACTGGTGGTGTACAACACCGACACCGACGCCTTCCAGGCCCTGCGCATCAGCCAGGTCGACGCCTACGGCACCACCGTGGAAACCGCCGGCTATTACGCCGCGATGGCCCCGGACCTGTTCCAGGAAGGCGTGCCCGCGTTCAGTCGCATCCTCACCGGCCTGGGCATGCGCAAGGATGATCCGCAACTGACCGCCGCCGTGCAGCAGATCATCAGCGACATGCGCAGCGACGGCAGCTATCTGCAATTGCTCAACAAATGGCATGTCAGCAGCGACACACTCGACTGAGGTTCTACAACGATGAATTTCAATTGGGATGTGTTCTGGCAGTACCTGCTGCAGCCCAGTGGGGTGTACCTCACCGGGCTGTGGCTGACCTGCCTGATCAGCGTACTGGCCATGCTGCTCGGCTGTGCGCTGGGGTTGGCGGCGGCGCTGTTGCGCTTGTCGAAGAACCCGCTGTTGCACCTGCCTGTGCGCTTTTATGTATGGCTGATGCGCGGCACACCATTGCTGGTACAGATCGTGTTTCTGTACACCGCGCTGGCGGCGGGCGGGATCTTTCGCTTCGAGGACATTGAGCTGTTCGGTTTGATCGTCCCCGGCAATATCCAGGCAGCCATCATTGCTCTGGGCCTCAACGAAGGCGCCTATATGGCCGAGATCATCCGCGCCGGCATCGGCGCGGTGGACAAGGGCCAATACGAAGCCGGACGTTCCCTGGGCATGGGCTTCGGCAAGCTGATGCGGCGCATTGTGCTGCCCCAGGCGTTCCGGGTGATCGTGCCGCCGCTGGGCAACGAGTTTAACGTGATGCTCAAGAACACCACGCTGGTCAGTGTGATCGGGGTGCAGGAGTTATTGCTCAGCACTCAGATGATCACCTCGGCGACCTTCCGCGTGTTCGAGTTGTACCTGGTGGTAGCCCTTTACTTCCTGACGCTGACCACCCTGTGGGGCTTCTTCCAGCGCTGGCTCGAAAACCGCTTCGGCCAGTCCGATCGGCCGTCGGCGCCACCTCCGGCCGCCAGCCGCATGTTCGGTCGCAGCACCCTTAAACTGCTCAGGGGACGTTAACCATGGCGCACCAAAGTGAAGAGTTGATCATTGAGGCGCTGGACGTTCAGAAATCGTTCGGCGAGTTGCAGATCCTCAAGGGCATCTCGCTGCAAGTTCGGCGCGGCGAAGTGGTGGTGTTGATCGGCGCTTCCGGCTCCGGCAAGACCACCTTTATTCGCTGCATCAACCTGCTCGAAGACATCCAGGGCGGGCGCATCCGCGTCAATGGCCGCGCCATGGGCTATCGCGAACGCAGCGACGGCAGCCTGGTGCGTGATTCGGAGCGCAACATCGCCCGTCAGCGCCGCGACATTGGCATGGTGTTCCAGCGCTTCAACCTGTTTCCGCACATGACCGCGCTGGAGAACATCATCGAAGCGCCGATCCAGGTGCTCGGCGTGCCGCGTGCCCAGGCGCTGGAACAGGCGCGTGGCTTACTGGCACGGGTCGGCCTGGCGGACAAGGCCAGCCATTATCCGTCGATGCTTTCCGGCGGCCAGCAGCAACGCGTGGCGATTGCCCGTGCGTTGGCGATGAAACCCCAGGCGATGCTGTTCGACGAGCCCACCAGCGCCCTCGACCCGGAAACCGTCGGCGAGGTGCTGCAGGTGATGAAAGAGCTGGCCGAGGAGGGCATGACCATGGTGGTGGTCACCCATGAAATGGGCTTTGCCCGTGAAGTGGCGGACCGCGTGGTGGTGCTCGATCAGGGCGAGTTGATCGAACAAGGGCCGCCGGAGCAGATCTTCAGCCACCCCAGCCATCCGCGTACCCGGGCCTTTCTCAGCCGCGTGTTATGACCTTTTTTGAAGAGCCTTTGCCATGTTGAAATTTTCTGCTCACGAGTACCCCTATCCGTCGCAGCGCCAGAGCGTATTTGCCCGCCGGGGCATGGTCGCGGCGTCGCAGCCGTTGGCCGCCCAGGCCGGTATCGAGATCATGCAAAAGGGCGGCAATGCCATCGATGCGGCCATTGCCACGGCGGCGGCACTCACCGTGGTGGAGCCCACCGGTTGCGGCTTGGGCGGTGATGCGTTTGCCCTGGTGTGGTGCAAGGGCCAGTTGCATGGCCTGAACGGCAATGGCCATGCGCCGGCCGCCTTGGGTATCGAGGCGGTCAAGGCCGCGGGTCACACCCAGATGCCGTTGTATGGCTGGACCCCGGTCACGGTGCCCGGTTGTCCATCGGCCTGGGCGGAGCTGTCGCAACGTTTCGGCAAGCTGCCGTTTGCCGAGCTGCTGCAACCCGCCATCAGCCTGGCACGCGACGGTTTCCCGCTGTCGCCGGTGGTCGCGCATCAATGGCAGATCTCGTTGAACGAATTCAGCCCGCACCGCGATGACGTGCTGCAGGCCTGGTTCGACACCTTCCTCATCGACGGGCGTGCACCTCAGGCGGGCGAGATATTCCGCAACCCGGCCCAGGCTCGCACCCTGGAAGAACTGGCTGCCACGCGTTGCGAAAGCCTGTATCGCGGCGCGCTTGCCGAGCGCCTGGACGCGCATTCGCGGGCCAGCGGCGGTTACCTGCGCGCCACCGACCTGCACGACTACCGCGCCCAGTGGGTTGAGCCGATCCATGTCAATTATCGCGGCGTTGATGTCTGGGAGATCCCGCCCAGCGGCCAGGGCCTCGTTGCGTTGATGGCGCTGAAAATCCTCGAAGGCTTCAGCTTCGATCACCGCGACAGCCAACAGACCTGGCACCGCCAGCTGGAGGCGATGAAGCTGGCCTACAGCGATGGCCTGCACTACATCACCGATCCGGCGCACATGCGGGTGGCGGTGGCCGACCTGCTCAGCGACGCCTACAGCAGCCGTCGCCGTGAGCAGATCGGCGAGCAGGCTCAGCCGCCCAAACCCGGCGATCCCCATGCCAGCGGCACGGTGTACCTGGCCACGGCGGATGCCGAAGGCAACATGGTCTCGTTTATCCAGAGCAACTACCACGGCTTCGGCTCCGGCGTGGTACTGCCCGACAGCGGCATCGCCCTGCAGAATCGCGGGCAGGAATTCAGCCTCGATGAGTCCCATTCCAATTGCCTGGCGCCGGGCAAGAAAACCTTCCACACCATCATCCCCGGCTTCCTCACCAAAGATGGCCAGGCCCTGGGACCCTTTGGCGTGATGGGCGGCTACATGCAGCCTCAGGGTCATGTGCAGATGGTGATGAACCTGGTGGACTTCGGCCTCAACCCCCAGGCCGCGCTGGATGCACCGCGTTGGCAGTGGTTGGGGGACATGAAGGTTGGCATTGAACACGGTGCTTCGCGCGAGCTGGTCAATGCGCTGGCGCGCCGTGGGCATAAGGTGCAGACCGACAGCGACCTCACCGACTACGGGCGCGGCCAGATCATCCTGCGCGACCCGGTCAGCGGGGTGCTGTGTGGCGGTACTGAACCGCGCGCGGATTCCCATATCGCGACGTGGTAACTGGCGGTACAACAAGTCCGGCGCTTGCAGGCGTCCACACACCGGTCCTGGTTAAATCTTGAATTGCCGCAACAGGCCCTCAAGGCGATGACCGATGGCGTACAACTCATCGACCGTGTGGACGCCGCTCTGCGTCTGGTCGGCGACGTTTTCAATCGCGCGGGCAATCTGGTGCACGCTGCGGTTGATTTCCTCGGCGACCGCGGTCTGCTCCTGGGCGGCGCTGGCGATCTGCGCGTTCATCGTATTGATTGTGACGATCAACGCCACCGCCTTGCCCAGTGACTGCCCGGCGTGCTCAGCGTGCACACTCGCGCTATTGCCCGCTGCGCCGGAGTGGCTCATCGCAGCGACCACCTTAGTGGTGGCCAGATTGAGCCGCTCGATCATCGCCTGAATTTCCTGGGTGCTCAGTTGCGTGCGGCTGGCCAGCGCGCGCACTTCGTCGGCCACCACGGCAAACCCGCGACCCGCGTCCCCGGCGCGTGCCGCTTCGATAGCGGCATTGAGTGCCAGAAGGTTGGTTTGCTCGGCAATCGAGCGGATCACATCCAGCACGGTGACAATGCCTTCCACATCGCCTTGCAGGCTTTTCAACGAGACGCCGCCCGCAGACAGGTCCTCGGTCAGGGTGCCCAGCCGGACGATGCTTTCATTGACGACCTGCCGTGCGTGCTCGGCCTGCACATCGGTTTCGCCTGCTGCATCTGACGCGCTCTGGGCACTGATGGCGACCTCGTGCGCCGCGGATGACATTTGATTGATTGCCGCGGCGACCTGCTCGGTTTCCTGGCGTTGCTGTTCCATGACCTGATCGATGCACTTGCTCTGCTCGGCCACCTGGGTGACCGACGTATTCAACGCTTTGGCCATGCCGACGATTTGGCTGACCAGCCCGTGGATCTTATCGACGAAGGCATTGAACGATACGGCCACCTGACCGAACTCGTCGTGGCTGACGGGCAAACGCCGCGTCAGGTCGCCTTCGCCCGCGGCGATTTCATCGAGGTGCTCGCGAATCCGCGACAGCGGGCGCAGGCTGTTTTTAACCAGTAGCAAGGCGAGCACGCCGGTGATCGCGAGCGCAATCAAAGCGATGACGGTGATGCCATAGACGAGGCTGCGCACACGTTGATGGATTTCAGCTCGGACCTGAGCGACCTGGCGTTCGATGCTGTCCAGATTGATCGCAGTGACCACCACCATGTCCCAGGCGGGCAGGTAGAAACTGTAAGCCAGTTTCGCAACGACCTTATCCGTATTGATCAGGGCCCCCGAATAATTGACGAAGTGGGTGTCATTCTTTGCCGCAGCAACCATTTCTCGATTCAGGTAAATCCCGTTCTTGTCTTTACGGTCACTCATGTTGGTGCCGACGCCTTCGCTGCTGTCGCCCCGAAACAGGCGAACGACCTGGCTGTCGTAGCCGATAAAATAGCCATCGTCGCCGTACTTCATTTTGGACAGTCGGGCGATGGCCGACGCGCGGGTGGCGGTGTCCCCGGTCTCGGCCTGGGCATAGAGTTCCGCCACGGCGGTACGGGCAAGGTTGGCGTAGTCTTTCAAGCGCTCCCGGCTTTCATTGAGCAGGCGCTCACGGGTCACGGTGACTTCCTGCTCGGCGCTCGACAGCAAGGTGGTACTCGTCGTCAGCGCCAGCACCGTGGATAACAGCACCACCGGGGCCAGCACCAGCATCAGGACTTTATTTTTAAACAGCATGCTTGGGGTTCCTCACCTGAATCTGTAGGAAAGCGGCCGCAAGGGCCGCGATCGTCGACTTACCAAAGGGCGATGTCATAGGTGAGGTAGAGGCGGTTGCTGTCGCGGCCCCGGGAGAACTCAGAACGGTACACATAGTTGCGCATGCGCACGCCCAACCCCTTGAACGTGCCGGCCTGCACAACGTAGGCCAGCTCGGCGTCACGCTCCCATTCCTTGACCGTGGTGGTGGACTTGCCGTCATTGCCGCTCAGGTAGCGCGCGGAAAAGGTCAAGCCCGGCACGCCGACGGCGGCAAAGTTGTAGCCGTAGTTGAGCATCCAGGTCTTCTCGTCTTCCTCGATGAACTTGCCGATGCCGGCATTGCTGAACGAGTAGACGGTTGCGCCGCTGATGTAGGGTAAACCGGCATCACCGCGAAGGGTCTGGTAGCCGCCGCCGACGGTATGGCCGGCGATCAGGTAGGACAATTGCCCACTGAACATGTCGTTGTCGATTTTGCCGACGTAGGCGGAACCGCTGTCAACGCTGTTGAAATAACGCAGGTCGGTGGTCAGCACACCACCGGCCAGCGGCAGGTCGTGCTGGATGCCGGCGAACTGTTGTCGATAGAAGTCCTCGAGTTCGCCGTAAAAATAACTCAAGCGAATGTTTTTGCCCCATTTGTACTCGGCCCCGGCGTAGTTGAAATCGCCCGATTTCTCGCCGCTGTAGCCGTCCGGCACGATGGGCACGCTGTTGGTGGAGTCGCGCAGTTTGAAGCGGTCCAGATGCCCGCCGGTAACGGTCAGGTTCTCGATGTCGGTGCTGCTGATCTGGGTGCCTTGGTAGGTCTGGGGCAGCAAGCGTGCGTCGTTGTAAACGAGGACCGGTGTCTTCGGCAGCAAGGTGCCGTACTTCACGGTGGTTTTGGCGAACCGGGCTTTGGCGGTGGCGCCGGCACTGGCAAATTCGTCGGCCGCGCGCCCGTCATCATGCACCGGCATGAGGCCGGTGCCGCTGCGTCCGCGTCCCGAGTCGAGCTTCACGCCATAGAGTCCCAGGGCGTCGACGCCGAAGCCGAGGGTGCCGGCGGTAAAGCCGGACTGATAGTCCAGCAGAAATCCCTGGGCCCACTCAGTGCGTTCGCTTTTTGCTGTTCTGGCCGCTCGCGCGCTCAAGCCATGCTCGTCGCGAAAGTTCTCGTTGAAGTACACATTGCGCAGTTGCAGCTTGAGCTTGCTGTCCTCGATGAAACCTTCTGCGTTGGCGCCCGCTACGGGTACCAGGCCTAACGCGCAAAACAAAGCCCGACGGGTATACACATGGTTCATGGCAGATGACTCGTTGTTGTTATTTAAGGTATTTGAGGTATTGGGGCACAGGGCCACACGCGCCCCGTGAGTGAGGCGCGCTGGCAGGCAGCAGAGGTTGTGGGTGAATCAGGTGAAGAGGCTGATGGCCCCGGTCAACAGAGCCAGCGCGGTGACGACCAGCGAGGTCAGTACGGCCCATTTGACCGTGGCCTTCTGGAAGTCGCCGATATCGCGATCGACCATGCCCACCAGCAACAGGGTCGAGGCAACCAATGGGCTCATCAGGTGAACGGGCTGGCCCAGGATCGAGGCGCGTGCGATTTCGACCGGGTCGATGCCATAGGCTGCGGCGGCATTGGCCAGGATCGGCACCACACCAAAATAGTACGCGTCATTGGACAGCACGAACGTCAGCGGCATGCTGGTGATCGCCACCACCAACGGGAACAGGTGGCCCCAGGACGGCGGGATCCAGTCGACCAGGGTCTGCGCCAGGGCGTCAACCATCTTGGTGCCGGAAAAAATCCCGGCAAAGATACCGGCCGCAAACACCAGCAGCACCACGGTCATGGCATTGCCCGAGTGCGCCAGAATGCGTTCTTTCTGGATGTCCAATTGCGGGTAGTTGATCATCAGCGCCAGCACAAAGCCGATCAGGAACAGGATCGCCGAATGCATCAGCCCCATCACCAGGGCCACCATCACCGCGATCACCAGCACCAGGTTGACATAGGCCAGCTTCGGACGTTTGTGGGGCGTGTCTTCAAGAATCGCGTTGATGTAGCAATCGCCGCCGCCGCTTTGCAGCTGCACGTTGCCAATGCGCTTGCGCTCTGCGCGTCCCAGCAGGAACGCCGTGAAGATCACCCACAGGGCGCCGCCGATCATGGTCGGCAGCAACGGCACGAAGTATTCGCCGGCATCCAGGCCCAGTGCGGCAATCGCCCGTGTGGCGGGGCCGCCCCAGGGCGTCATGCCGCTCATGATACTCAACGACAGCATGGAGATGGTCGCCAGGATCATCGGGTTCATACCGATGCGTTTATACAGCGGCAGCATCGCGGCGCAGGTGATCATGTAGGTCGTCGTGCCGTCGCCGTCGAGCGCCACCAGCAACGACAGCAGGGCAGTGCCGACGGCGATCTTCATGGGGTCGCCATTGACGCGCTTGAGGATCTTGCGGATCAGTGGGTCGAACAGGCCTGCGTCGATCATCAGGCCGAAAAACAGGATCGCAAACAGCAGCAGCGCGGCAGACGGTGCGACCATTTTCAGGCCGTCGAGCATCATCTTGCCGGTGGTACCGCCGAAACCACCGATCACCGCGAAGACGATCGGTACCACGGTGAGCGCGACGATCGGCGACAAGCGCTTCGTCATGATGAGGAAGGTGAAGACGACCACCATGGCCAAGCCGAGGAAAGCGAGCATAGGACGATTCTCTTGTTGTTATCGTAAGAATGGCTGACGCCGACGCGCACGAGCCCTGACCCGCCGGGCGGCACAACGGCGCCAGGCGGGGAGGGGGTTCAGTCAAGTCAGGGAGTGGCGTTATCCGGGTTTCTCTAGGCGCGTTCGGCGACCTTCACGTGTTCCCAGGCTATTTCCTGTGGCGGGGAAAATTTTGCGTCGAGCATCCGGTTCAACGTTTCGCGGTGGCAGGCGTTTTCAGACATCGACATCACCACCGTCGCTACCGCGTTGCTGGCCAGGCTGGTCAGGGCGCGAGCTTCGGACATGAAGCGGTCAACGCCGATCAGCAATGCGAGGCCGGCCAATGGGATGTCGTGAATGACCGTCAGGGTCGAGGCCAGTGCCACGAACCCGCTGCCGGTGACGCCGGCGGCGCCTTTGGAGGACAGCAGCATGATGGCCAGCATGGTGATGATTTGGGTCAGGCTCAGGTCGATGTTGCAGGCCTGGGCAATGAAAATCGCCGCCAGCGACAGGTAGATGGCCGTGCCGTCCAGGTTGAACGAGTAGCCGGTGGGCAGTACCAGGCCCACGACACCTTTTTTGCAGCCCAGGGCTTCGAGTTTCTCCAGCATGCGCGGCATCACAGGCTCCGTGGAGGAGGTGCCGAGCACCACCAGAAACTCTTCCCGGAAGTAGCGCAGCAGTTTCCACAGGCTGAAACCGTTGGCGCGGCAGATGCTGCCCAGTACCACGAACACGAAGAAGCCGCAGGCGATGTACAAGGTCATGATCAACTTTGCCAGGGAGCCCAGCGAGGTGATGCCGTACTGGCCGACCGTGAACGCCAGGGCCCCGAACGCGCCGATCGGTGCAAAACGCATCAGGTAAGAGAAGATCTTGAAGACCATGTGCGAGGCGGATTCGAGCACGTCGAGCACAGGCTTGCCGCGTTCACCCAGCGACGACAAGGCAAAGCCGGACAGCACCGCGATAAACAGCACCGGCAACACTTCACCTTTACTGAAGGCGCCGACAAACGTCTCGGGAATGATGTGCATGAAAAACTCCACAACCCCAAGCTTTGCGGCCGACTCCGTGTACTGGGCCAAACCTTTGGTGCTCAGCTGGCTGGGATCAATGTTCATGCCGGCGCCCGGCTGGAACAGGTACACCGCAACCAGGCCGATCGCCAGGCTGATCACCGTCAGGCCGAAGAACAGCAGCATGGTCTTGCTCAGCAGGCGCCCGAGCGAGCGCTTGTCGCTCATCCCGGCGATGCCGGTGACGATGGTGCAGAACACCACGGGGGCAATCATCATCTTGATCAGCTTGATGAAGGCATCACCCAGCGGTTTTAGCGCAATGGCTTGCTGCGCCCAGAAGTGCCCGACCACGATGCCCAGCGCCACGGCGCAGAGGATCTGGAAGTAGAGCGATTTAACAAGTTTCATGGCATCACCCATTTTTTAGAATTGTGCGGATGCAAAAACTGCCAACGGCTACTGGAATTTATCCGGCAAGACGCTGCGAGTCAGTGGCGTAGACGTAGCCGGAGAAAAGCCTGCGGGCGGTGCGTACGACGGAAGCCTGAATTGTCTCACCGTTGACGCCGGTGTAGGACAATACGACATCAATTGCGCCGCTTGGGTGTTCGATACGCACGGCTTCCGGACGCGGAGTACTCACCCCTCCGAGCATCTGGGCGACGACGCTGCCTGCTGTCACGCACGCGGTGGCCAAACCAATCGAGCCTGTGATGGCGAGCGCGCGGTGGCAGTTGTGCGGCATGAAATAACGCACCTGGATCGTGCCGCCGGCTTTGGCGGGGGAGACCAGCACCGGCTTTGGAATCACTTTATCGCTGACGTCACCCAGGCCCATGGCCAGGCCGGCCTGCAGGCGCAGTGCTTCAAGGCGTCGCAGGAATTCCTTATCGGCGTCCAGTTCCGCCGGGCTCTCATCGCCACGCTTGCCCAGTTGGCTGGCTTGGATGAGCACCATGGGCATCGCCATGTCGATGCAGGTCACCGCAACGCCGTCGATCACGTCCTGCGGGTTGCCGGTGGGAAAGAGTTTGCCGGTCTTGCTGCCGGCGGCATCCAGGAAGGTCAGTTGCACGGGAGCGGCCGTGCCGGGAACGCCATCGATGGCGGTATCGCCCTCGTAACTGACTTTGCCATCCGGTGTGTGCACATCGGAATGGATGAAAGTCCCGGTGTTGACATTGCGAATACGTACACGGGTGCGGCCTGGGGTGCCCTTGACCAGACCCTGTTCGATGGCGAACGGACCAACCGCGCACAGCATGTTGCCGCAGTTGGGTGCGCTGTCGACCCGGCGTTGGGAAACCATCACTTGAACGAACAGGTAGTCAACGTCGGCATCCGGGTGCAACGAAGGGCTGACGATGGCAACCTTGCTCGTTTGCGGGCTGCCACCGCCGATGCCGTCGATCTCCAGTTCATGACCGGAGCCCATCAGGTTGAGCAGCAGTTCGTCGCGGGCCTCAACGGCAGCGGGCAAATCCCAGTCGAGAAAAACCGGACCTTTGGAGGTGCCACCGCGCATCAGCACACAGGGAATTCTTTGCATGATACTGACTCTTGTTGATCAATCGGTGTAATTGATGTTCTTGGAGCAAGAGTCTCAAGCTTTAAAAAATGTTTCAAATGCAAAGATTGAAGCGATTATTGCGTTTCGCGAATGATGAATTTACGCTGAGCGTCCTTTCGACGCCTTCTGCTGATGAGGAAAGACATGGACTATGAGCTGAACGACATCCGATCTTTTGTGAAGATCGCCGAACTCGGCAGTTTTCACGAAGCAGCTGATGCCTTGCATCTTTCTCAACCCGCACTCAGCCGCAGGATCAAAAAACTGGAAGAGGGGCTGGGTACTTCTTTGCTTGATCGCACCACGCGCAAGGTCAGCCTTACGAGCGTCGGCCGCGACTTTCTTCCCAAGGCGCGGCGCTTGCTGGATGACTTCGATGAGTCGATTCTCAATATTCGTGAACTGGCTGAACGCCAGATTGGCCGGGTCACCCTGGCGTGCATTCCGACGGCTGCGTTCTATTTCCTGCCTTCAGTCATTCGGCTGTACAACGAGCGTTATCCAAAAATCCGCATCCGTCTGCTGGACCTGAGTGCCAATGAGGGGCTGGAAGCCGTACTGCGGGGGGAGGCCGACTTCGGTATCAATATGATGAGTGGGCAGCATCCGGACATCGAGTTCGTGCCCCTGGTCAGCGAACCGTTTGTTCTGGCGTGCCGACGTGACCATGAGTTGGCGGGACGCAGCTCGGTCACCTGGTCTGAATTGAGCGATTACCGGCTTATCGGGGTGGGGCGCCTGAGCGGAAACCGCATGCTGCTCGATCACGCACTGTCGGGCTTGAGCTGGCGACCGCAGTGGTTCTACGAAGTCCAGCATCTGTCCACGTCACTGGGTCTGGTGGAGGCCGGTCTGGGGGTTTCGGCCATGCCGAGCCTGGCCATGCCGGCGCATGATCATCCAACCCTGGTCAGCGTGCCGTTGATCGAGCCGGTGGTGAACCGCTCGTTGGGCCTGGTTTACCGTCGGGGATCATCGCTTTCGCCAGCGGCGGAAAAATTCGTCTCGATACTGCTCGAACAATGGCCGCAATGATCCATCGCCGGTGGTTACGGCTTACATGCGACGAGGCTCGCCCTCGGCAATTTTGCGCATCAGGCTGAGGTAGCGACTGGCCCCCAGCCCCAGAGGTCGGTTTTTTACCCAGATGATATCGACCCACAGCCGCATCTGACTGGGCATGTAGTCAAACACCACCTCCGTCAACGCGCCGGACGTGATGAGCGGTTGTACCAGCGGTTGCGGAAGATACGCCCAGCCCAATCCTTGCAGCACCAGATCCAGGGTCGCCAGGTAACTGTCGCTGAGCCAGATCCGCCGCGACAGGACAACGCGCGGGTCTGAGTCTGTCGGTCCTCCGGTCGCGACGATGATTTGCCGGACGTCCACCAGTTGTTCTTCACTTAACGGGCTTTTCTTGCCGGCGGCCGCAGGATGATCCGGGGCGGCAACGGCGACCAACAGCTGGCTTCCCGCCTCAAGAAAAGTCTCCCGCTCATCGAGCCCCGGTCGTTCGAATCCCAGCGCCAATTGCACCTGCCCTTCGTGAAGCATGCGAATCGCCTCGGGATGGGAGGCCGAGCGAATCTCGATTTCAAGCGTGGGAAACTCTTTGGCGATAATGGCCAGTGGGCGACTCCAGGCGCCCGTTTGCAATTCCGGCGCCATCGCCAGGACCAGGCGCTCCTCCAAACCCTGGTGAAGCTGCAGGGCATGGGCGTCGAGCAAATTGATCTGGCTCGCGACCTGACGTGCTTGAGGTTCAAGTGCTTTTGCGGCAGCCGTAGGAATGGCTTTGCGGGTTGATCGGTCGAACAGCAATAAATCCAGCTCTGCTTCAAGTTGCGAAACCGCCATGTTAATGGCCGAGGGGACCCGGCCCAGTTTTCGTGCCGCTGCAGAAAAGGAACCGCTGTCGATAACCGCAAGGAAAACTTTAAGTGACTCGCTGGTAAACGCCATGGTGGTTGTCAAATTCTCTGATAATAATCGTCTTTATTTATCAGGTTTATTAGCCTAATTTCCACTCCTATTACAAATTAAGTACGTGGGGAACACCATGTTAATGACTGATTTGAAGGGGCAGGTCGCACTTGTCAGTGGTGCCGGAAGTGAAGCAGGTATTGGTATGGCGATTGCGCGCAGATTGGGGGCGGCAGGGGCGAGGTTGATCGTCACCGCCAGCAGTCAGCGCATCGTGGAACGGGTGGCAGAACTTCGCGCCCAAGGGTTCGAAGTTGAAGGCCGGCCAGTTGACCTGACCGATGAAGGTCAGGTGCGCGAATTCGGTGTGTGGGCAGAATCACTCTGGGGGCAGGTCGATATTCTGGTAAACAATGCGGGGATGGCCATGCAAGGAAGCCCGGAGCCTTTTTCGGCATTGGCCCAGATGGGTTTGCATGAGTGGAACCTTTCCATAGCAAGAAACCTGACGACAGCGTTTCTTCTAACCCGCACCGTGCTTCCCGGCATGCAGGCGCGACATTACGGGCGCATTGTCAATATCAGTTCCACCACCGGCACGCGGGGCAGCAACCCTGGCGAAGCCGCTTATAGCGCCGCCAAGGCCGCGATGGTGGGCATGAGCATGGGGCTTGCGCTTGAAGTCGCCAAGCAGGGGATCACCGTAAACAGCGTAGCGCCAGGCTGGATTGCCACCGCCTCAAGCTTACCCGAGGAAGCCGAAGCGGGGCGTTTCACCCCGATCGGGCGTGCAGGCAGCCCCCACGAAGTGGCGGCGGCGGTTGCCTTTCTGGCGTCGCCAGAATCCAGCTACATCACCGGCGAAGTGCTCGTGGTCGATGGCGGGAACTCGCGGGTCGAGAATAAAGCGCCTTAATCCTCAGGCGCCGATAGCAACAGTTACGTTTCAACTGTGGTCACGCGCATCGCCCGGCTCCAGCGTCAACGCCTGCGCGATTTCGAAAAACGTAAATGCGCGGGCAGTGTAAATAGTTAGAACAATCACCCAGGCGCCAAGTCGGCGGGACGGTACTTACGTGCCCGCCACAAACTGAGACGGCACGCATAGGCGGGCTATCTAAACGGCAACAACGTTACTTAATCTGATCATTAACCAAGGGTTTTAATCATGTCCAAGAGTGGAGTTTGTGAATCAGCCATTGCTGCCTTTGCCGCATCCGAACGTGCCCGGTTTATAGAAAACAACCAGGCTTCCATAGCGCTCGCCAAACGCGCCAGGGCGAATCTGTTCAACGGTGTGCCCATGCACTGGATGAGCGATTGGTCGATGCCTTCGCCGCTCTTCGTGCAGCGTGCCAAAGGCGCACGCTTCACCGATGTCGACGGTCATGAGTACATCGATTTTTGCCTGGGTGACACCGGCACGATGTTCGGCCACTCACCTGATCCCATCGCCCGCGCCATCGCCGAGCAGGCGAACAATGGCTTGACCACGATGCTGCCCGGCGAAGACGCGGTGGTCTGCGGCGAGTTGCTGGCTCAGCAATTTGGGCTGCCTTACTGGCAAGTGACCGCGAATGCCACAGACGCCAACCGTTATGTACTGCGCTGGGCGCGCGCCATCACCAAGCGCAATGTCCTGCTGGTGTTCGACGGCTGCTATCACGGCACCGTGGATGACGTGATGGTGCGCTACCGCGACGGCAAGACAGTGCACCGTCCGGGTCTTGTGGGCCAGGCCTACGACTTGAGCCAGTACAGTCGATCCATCCCTTTTAACGATGTTGCCGCACTGGAGGCTGCTTTGGCCCAGGGCGATGTGTGCGCGCTGATGTGCGAACCGGCGATGACCAACATCGGCATGGTCCTGCCTGATCCTGGATTCATGCAAAAGTGCCGAGAATTGACCCGCCAATATGGCAGCCTTCTGGTGATTGATGAGACCCACACTATTTCCACCGGCCTGGGTGGGTGCACGCGCCAATGGGCGTTGGAACCCGACTTTTTCGTGGTGGGTAAACCCATCGCAGGGGGCATGCCTTGCGCGGTGTTTGGCGTGACCGAGGAAGTTGCTCAGGCCATGCGCGACGTGCAGATGAGCGCAGAGGGGGGCGGTCATGGACACAGCGGTATGGGCACAACGCTGTCCGCCAACTCGCTGGCGATGCGTTGCATGCGCGCCAGTCTTGAAGAGGTCATGACCGACGCGGCTTACCAGCACATGCTGTCCGTCGCCTCAAGACTGGCGCAGGGACTTCGAGGGCTATTCGAGCGCCACCAACTGAACTGGTCTGTCACCGAGTTGGGCGCACGGTGTGAGTTTCAATTCTGTGCCACACCGCCCAGAACCGGCGCGCAAGCCGAGGCGGCTTTCCATGACAGCCTTCAAATGGCGCTGCACCTCTACTTGATCAATCGCGGCATCCTGATCACGCCTTTTCACAACATGACCCTGTGCTGTCCGCAAACCAGCGTCGCAGATATCGACAGCCTGATCGCTGCGCTGGATGACGCGCTGACTACGCTGCTTGCCCTGCCGGGCGCGCGGGTTATGCCCTCATAGCCCAACGTTTGAAGAACCTATTTTTCTTACAAAGACTGCCAAGTCGCTTGAATGAGCGCGAAGAGGTTTGACATGCAATTTGCAGATAAAAAAGAGGCCGAAGACTATTTGGCCGCACACCCTGAAGTGCAGAGCATCGAGTTGTTTCTGCTCGATGCAAACGGTATTCCACGCGGCAAGTTACTGCATCGTGATGAGCTACTGGCGATCTACGAAAATGGTCGGCCGCTGCCAAGTTCCATTCTCGCCTTGACCGTGCAGGGTGAGGATGTAGACGACACTGGTCTGGTCTGGGATGTCGCAGACGCGGATTGCTGGACCTACCCTTTGCCGGGCAGCCTGACCCTGCAACCCTGGCGTACCCAGCCCACCGGCCAGGTACAGGTGAGCATGCACCCGACCCAAGGTATTCCCGCCGCACCGGCCGACCCGCGTCATGTACTGGTGCAGACCATCGAACGGCTTAAAGCCGATGGATTCCATCCGGTCATGGCCGTGGAGTTGGAGTTTTACCTGCTGGACCAACAGCGCGACGTCAACGGTCGACCGCAGCCGGCGCAGCAAACCAATGGTGTACGTCCGGTGGCTCCGCAGGTGTATGGCGTATACGAACTCGAACAGGTTCAACCGTTTCTTGATGACCTCTACGCAGCGTGCGCGCTGCAGGGGTTACCGGTGCGTACGGCGATCTCCGAGTATGCGCCGGGTCAGCTCGAATTGACGCTGGAGCATCGTTTTGACGCTCTTCAGGCCATCGATGAAGGCGTACGTTACAAACGCCTGGTCAAAGGCGTGGCTAACAAACACGGGATGCAAGCGTGTTTCATGGCCAAGCCATTCAGCGATCAGGCCGGCAGCGGTATGCATTTGCACGTCAGCCTGGCCGATGAGCAGGGCAACAACCTGTATGCGAGCGAAGACCCGCAGGGCACGCCGCTGTTGCGTCACTCCATTGGCGGGATGATGGACACTTTGTTTGACGCGCTGGCGATATTTTGCCCCCATGCCAACTCATATCGCAGGTTCCAGACCGGCAGCTACGCACCGTTGGCCAAGAGTTGGGGGGTTAACAACCGCACTGTATCGTTCCGCGTGCCTGGCGGCCCCGCGATAAGCCGTCACATCGAACACCGCATTTGCGGAGCCGATGCCAACCCCTATCTCGCCGCTGCCGCCGTACTGGCGGGTATTCACCACGGCATCACTCATCAAAGCGATCCCGGCGCGGCGATTGTGGGCAATGGCTATGAACAGGCGACTGAATTTCTACCCACCGACTGGCTCACCGCATTGCAGGCGCTGCAACGTTCAACCTGGGCACGTGAGGCGCTGGGCGCTGAATTCCTGAAGGTGTTTCTGGCGATCAAGTGGCGCGAGTTCCGCACGTTCAACGCTGAAGTCGGCGAGCAGGACTGGCGCTGGTACCTCACCCACGCATAAGGGGGCTGCGGGGCGATCATTGCAAGGCATCAGACGATACCGTCAATCACGATATGCCGTAGTCCACGACTGCACTGCTCAATCCGCGCCTCAACCTGGTAAACGCTGCGCAGCATCGTTTCGGTAATCACCTCGTGGCACGGCCCACTACCTTGCGTGGTGCCGTCTGCGATGACGAGTACCTGATCGGCGAAGCGCAGCGCCTGGTTCAGATCGTGGATGGCGATGAACACAATCACCTCGCGTTTTCGGGCCAGGCTGCGCATGAAGTTCAGTACTTGAACCTGGCGATGCATGTCGAGGGCGCTGGTCGGCTCGTCCATCAGCAGTATTTCCGGTTCGCGCACCAGGGTTTGGGCGATGGACACCAGCTGTTGCTGACCGCCGCTGAGTTCACCCAGGTTGCGAAAGGACAGGTTGGCGATGCCCAGCGCGGCGAGAATCTCGTCGACCAGTTCCAGTTCGTCATCATGCACGACCCATCCAGGGGTCAGTTGTTTGCGCGCCAGCAACACTGATTCATACACCGTCAACCGCGCACTGGCGTTCAGCCCCTGGGGCATATAACTGATGCCCGTCAGGCCTTTTTTTGAGTCCTGCAGGATCACCTGACCGGGGCCGTCGATCAGCCCGGCCATTCGTTTGAACAGCGTCGACTTGCCTGCCGCGTTGGGCCCGACCACGGCGACCACCTGACCGCCGAAAAACGCCGCCGTCGAGACATCACGCAGGATCTCGCGCTGGCCGTAGCGGGCACCCAGCGTCTCCAGTTGCAGCTTCACCATGAGTTTTTCTTCCCGCCGAGTATCAGAGATATGAAGAACGGCACGCCAATCAGCGAAGTGACCACGCCGATGGGAAATATTGCACCGGGGATCAGGGTTTTGCTGACCACGGAGCTGGCCGACAGAATCAACGAGCCGGTCAGCAAGGAGGCCGGCAGGAAGAACCGCTGGTCCTCACCGATCAGCATGCGCGCGATGTGCGGACCCACCAGCCCGATGAAGCCGATCGTGCCGACAAATGCCACGGGAAACGAGGCCAGCAGACTGACCATGATCAGTGTCTGAAAGCGCAGGCTGCGTACGTTGATGCCGAAACTGGCGGCCTTGTCGTCGCCCAGGCGCAGGGCAGTCAGGGCCCAGGCGCGTTTGGCGAATATCGGCAGGGTGATCAGGATCACCAGACAGATAATCCCAAGCTTGGGCCACGTCGCTTTGGTCAGGCTGCCCATGGTCCAGAACACCACGGCGGCCACGGCTTGTTCGGTGGCGAAGAACTGCACCAGTGCCAGCAGCGCATTGAAGGTGAACACCAGCGCTATACCGAGCAACACGATGGTTTCGGCGGTGACGCCGCGGCGCATGCTCAGAAAGTGGATCAGCAGCGCCGAGAGCATGGCCATGATGAACGCGTTCAGCGGCACCATGAATTGCGCCGCCAGCGGGAACAGCGCCACGCCGAACGCCAACCCCAACGCCGCGCCGAAGCTGGCGGCGGCGGAAATGCCCAAGGTGAACGGGCTGGCCAACGGGTTGTTGAGGATCGTCTGCATTTGCGCGCCGGCCAGCGACAACGCTGCGCCGACGGCAACCGCCATCAATGCCACGGGCAAGCGGATATCCCACATCACCACGCGCACCTGCGGTGAAGCGCTGTCCGGCGAAAACAGTGCGCCGAGCACTTCGCTGAGGCTGTAGCTCGCCGGCCCCAGCGCCAGGTCGAGCAGCACACTGCACATCAAGGCCGTAACCAGCCCGCAAAGAATCAGGCGTTTACGCAACACCAGACGACGGTACGTCTCGCGCTGCATGACCACGGTGTCGGTCAATGAGCTCATGGCTTGACCTCGGGTTGGCGCAGGCTGACAAAGTAACCTGGCTCGTACGGCACCGGCAGGAAGCGCTCATGCAGTTCGCGAAATGACGCGTCAGGATCAAGGTCGGCAAACAGCTGCGGATGGAACCATTTGGCCAGTTGCTGAATCGCGACGAATTGGTAGGGACTGTTATAGAACTGATGCCAGATCGCGTGGAAGGCTTGAGTTTCCTGGGCCTGGATGCCGGCGTAGGCCGGACGCCCGGTGTACCACGCGAGTTTTTTTCGGGCTTGTGTCATGTCCGCGCCGGGACCGACGCCGACCCAGTGGCCGCCGGGGGCAAAAGCTTCCCAGTTGGCGGTGGTGACCACCACGTGCGCAGGGTTGGCAACGATGACCTGCTCGGGGTTCAACTGGCCGAACGTCGTCGTAATGATGCGGCGGGCAATGTTGTCGCCACCGGCCATTTCGACGAACAGGCCAAAGTTTTCATTGCCGAAACTCAGGCAGCAATCATCGGTATAGCCACCGATGCGCTCAATGAACACGCGGGGGCGGGGCGGATGTTGTTTCTCGATGATGTCGGTGACGCGATGAATCTGCTGGTTACGAAAATCGATGAAGGCTTCGGCTCTTTGCTCCTTGCCGAACAGTTGGCCGAACAGGCGCATGGTCGGCTCGGTGTTCTGCATGGGATTGTTGCGAAAGTCGACGTACACCACCGGGATGCCCAGGGTGTCGAGCTTTTCGATGTAACGCGCATCTTCGGTGGCGTGCTGCGCCTCGATGTTGAGGATGATCACGTCAGGGCGCTGCGAGATGGCCTGCTCGATGTCAAAAGTCCCGTCCTCAAACCCGCCGAAGGTAGGGATCTTGGCAATGTCGGGGAATTTGCGCAGGTAGGCGTTGTAGGTGTCCGGGTCGGACTGGATCAGGTCCTTGCGCCAGCCGACGATGCGCTCGATGGGGTTTTGTGTGTCGAGGGCGGCAACCAGATACAACTGCCGGCCTTCGCCGAGGATGACCCGTCTGACTGGCAGATGAACCTTGACCTTGCGACCCAAAAGATCGGTGACTTCGGTACGCGCCGCGTCTGTTTCGGTGGCGTGGGCACTGCGGGGCGCCAGCGAGAGCAGGCTCAGCAGTGCTGCCAGTAACAGCGCAGCAAACGCGAGGCTGCGTCGATCAAAAATCACCATGGTCAAAGCCTTTGCAAAAGTCAGTTCGGTCAACGGCTCACACCGTCGTCCGCCTGAACGTTTCAGAAATCGACAGTCGCCGAGAGTAATAAGGTGCGCGGTGAACCTTGGGAGAACGCGCCATAAGAGGCGACGCCCGACCAGTATTTGTGGTCGAACACGTTCTGCACGGTGGCGCGGAACGTGGTCGGCCGTTCTTCGATGCGGGTGGTGTAGCGTGCGCCAACATCGAAACGGGTCCAGTCATCCAGTTTTTGCGTGTTGGCCTGGTCCACGTACTGGCTGCCGGTGTGGATAGCGCCACCGGTCAACGTCAGTCCTTCGACCCACGTGGTATCCCATTCAGCCCACAGGTTGGCCTGTACGTCGGGTACGCCGACCGGTCTATTGCCACGGTTGGCGGCCACGCCGGTTTTGCGAAGTTCGGCATTGAGCAGGGTCACACCACCGAGCACACGCGTGCCCGGCGTGACTTCGCCGAACACATTCAGCTCGAGCCCGCGATTGCGTTGTTCGCCCTGAACCGAAAAAACGCCGGAGGTCAGTTCGCCGCTGGGTTTGGTGATCTGAAACAGGCTGAGGGTGGCGGTGAAGGTGCCGTAGTCGGCCTTGACCCCCAGTTCATGTTGACGGGAAACGTAAGGGGCGAAAATCTCGCCGGCATTGGACGCGGTGGAGGGCGCGACGTCGCCCTTGCTCAGGCCTTCAATGTAGTTGTAGTAGAACGCAACGTGATCCCAGGGCTTGAGTACTGCGCCGAACAACGGTGTGGTTCGGCCGTCATCGTAGGACGTGGTAACGACGCCGGAGGCCGTGTAGTTGTTCGATTTGATGTTTTGTTTGCGCACACCGACGGTCATTTGTGCACGGTCATCCAGAATCGACAGCGTGTCAGCCAGCGCCACGCCGGTCAGTTCGCTGTCGGATACTTTTGGCGTGCCCGGCTCGGGGATGTAAGGCTTCGGGCGATCCACCGGGTGATAGATATTGGAAAGGATCGGCTCGCCGGAAATGATCCCGCGAGACAGCGTGTCGTGGTAACGGCTGACCTGCAACACCGCGCGATGATTGATCGGCCCGCTGTCGAAACGCAGGCGCGCCCCGGCGTCGACGGTGTAGCGCTTGACGTCGAACTTGTAGTAACCGGGGACCGACGAGGTGTCGCCGGCAGCGTTGGTGATGGTTGGGGTCTGGTCCGACATCCGCGCAACCTCCGATTTGCCGCCGCCTGCGTGAGCGAACAAGGTCAGGGCGTCGCTGAGGTCGTATTCGCCGCTGAGCAACGCTGATTTGTCGCGCGTTGTCGACCACCCCCACTCCTGACTGACATTGGTGCGACCGTTGGCGGCGGAGGGAATGTCCACGCCCGAAGCGATCAAAAACGGTCGTGAGGCAGCGTCGAAGCGTTCTTTCTGGTTGAGCCAATCAAAGGTAGTGCGCAGGCGTTCGCCCTGATAATCAAGGGAAATGGCGCCGATATCGACATGGCGCGACTGCGCGTCGATCACCGTATCTCCCAGTTGTGTGCTGCCGTTCAAGCGCACGCCGAAGCGGCGCTCTTCACCAAAGCGCCGACTGACGTCGAGGTGTCCACCGAGCTGCGAGTTCATGCCGTAACTGCTGGTAAAACGGGTCAGGTCTTCGTCGAGGGAACGCTTGGGCACGACGTTGATAACGCCGCCGACGGCATTGTTCGGTGACATTCCGTAGAGCAGGGCGCCCGGGCCTTTGATCAGTTCGATACGTTCGGCGTATTCGGTGAACACCCGATAGTTGGGCGCGACACCGTACACGCCGTCGAATGCCAGTTCCCCCAAATTGCCTTCGCCGACGGGAAAGCCGCGAATAAAAAACGAGTCGACAATGCCGCCGGTCTGGCCGGTGGCGCGTACCGATGAATCGCGCTCCAGGACGTCGCCAACGGTAACGGCCTGTTGATCCTTGATCAGTGCCGAGGTGTAGGTGCTGACGCTGAATGGCGCGTCCATCACATCGGTATTGCCCAGAATGCCCAATCGTCCGCCATCGGCCACCTGGCCGCCGGCATAGACCTGTGGCAACGAATCGGCACGCTTTTCAACGCCGATGATCGCTGTCTCATCCAGTGTCACGCGGCGCGTCACCAGCGTGTAACTGCCGTCGCTGCGTAGCACCATGTCCAGGCCACTGCCTTCGAGCAAGCGATTGACCGCCGCCTGGGTAGAGAACTCGCCGACCAGCGCGGGGCTGGTCAGGCCTTCGGCCAACGAGGGCTGGAACGACAGGGCGATGCCGGCATCCACGGCGAAACTCGACAGCGTGGCACCGAGGGGCCCGGCGGGGATGTTGTAACTGCGGACCGCGACAGCGTCCAGTTGCACCGGCACGATGGCCAAGGCAAACGGGCAAATGGCACCGATAAGGACAAGGCTTAACAACGCACTGCGAACAACGGGCTTGAGCAGACGATCCGGGCGCAGCAGGCGTGCAGCGAGCATGGATGAGTGAGCCTATGAACAGGACGGAAAAGTGCTTCAACCTACAAGCCAGTCGAGATCAAAAAAAGTATCACCGGTCGGCAACTATTTTTTGACTCAGGCGGGCGAGAGCATGACCCAGTAGCCATTCAAATGGCCGCTGACGAGAATCGGATAGGTTTGCGCGAGCATGTTCAACGTGCGCTGGCTGTCGCTGATGGGGTACGCGCCGGAAATGCGCAGATCGGCCAGTGCCGGATCGAGGCGCACGAAGCCACGGCGGTAGCGCGTCAGTTCGGCGACGAAATCGGCCAGGCGCATGTTGTCTGCCATCAGCATGCCGTGGGTCCAGGCGCCGACGTAGCGGTCGGCGACGCTGAGCGGGCCAAAGGTATAGGCAGAAAAGTCAGTGCGTTGACCGGCATTGATGATCAGCGGTGTGCCTTGGCGATTCTGCGCAAGCTCGACTTTCACCGCGCCTTCCAGCACGACCAGGTGTGTACGAGGTTGCTGTTCTCGAACGGTAAACCGCGTGCCCAGCGCCTGCATGCGGCCCTGACGGGTGCTGACCAGAAAGGGGCGGGGCAGCGGTGAACGGTCCGGTGCGGTTTGCACCAGGATTTCACCTTCGCGCAGGTGGATGAGGCGTTGGTTGGCGTCGAACAGCACGTCGACGGCGGTGTCGGTGTTCAGGGTGATTTTCGAGCCATCGGCCAGCGTCAGTTCGCGCTGTTGACCGACGGCCGTGTGGAAGTCGGCGGACCATTGCTGCGATTCAGCCAGTTTCCAGCTGCCCCAACCGGCCGGCAGGATCGCCAGGATCATCGCCAGTTTGCCCAGCGCCGCGCGCCGTTCCGGACTGCTGGGGCGATCGAGTGCCGACATGGCCAGTGACGGTGGCAAGCCGCCGAGTTTGGTTTGCAGCAACTGTGCACGCGACCAGGCCCTGCTGCGTTCGGGCGTACTGACTTTCCAGGCCTCCCATTCGGCACGTTCGGTGTCACTGAGTGCGCTTTCACTCATGCGGATCAACCAGTCCGCCGCTTCTTCCAGGGACTGGTGATCGGGGTTCGGTTCATTGCGCCGTGTGCGCATTCATTCCACCAGCAACAGGCACTGCACGAAGGCTTGCTTCATGTAGCGTTTGACGGTGATCAGCGAAACGCCCAATTGCTCGGCGATGTCGTCGTATTTAAGGCCGCTGATCTGCGACAGAAGAAATGCGCGTTTGACCAGCGGTGGCAGGGCGTCGAGCATCGCGTCGATTTCGTGCAGCGTTTCCAGCACCATGAACCGCAGTTCCGGCGAGGGCGCTTGCTGCGCGGGCATGTGAGCGAGGGCATCAAGGTAGGCGCGCTCCAGTGCCTTACGCTGATACCAGTTGACCAGTATGCCTTTGGCCACACAGCTCAGGTACGCACGGGGTTGCTCGATAACGGTGACCTGGGAGGCGAGGATGCGGGTGAACGTATCCTGCGCCAGATCCGCCGCATCCATGGCGTTACCCAGTTTTTTTCTCAGCGTCGCATACAGCCAACCGTGATGGCCGCTGTACAGGGCTTCGATCGCGCGCAGGTGGTTGTCATTATTCGCGGGAAGGGTTTCGCTCATGGCTGCAAATATTCATGCAATTGAGAAGTATTCCCAATGCTAGTTTACAACCCTGCTGCGACGCAAGCGCCGATTGATCTGCTGGTCACTGCTGCGGCAGACGGCGCAGCGCAGCAATCATCGTGTCGATCTCCGCCTCGGTGTTGTAAGCATGCAGTGACGCGCGGCTGACCTCCAGCAAGTCCCTGTGCTGCATATCGAGCAGGGTTGAGCGGAACGTCGAGGTCGAGACGTTGATTCGCTTGTCCTGACTGGCCAGCCACTGCTGAACCTGCGCGACGCTGCCACCGCAATGAGTGAAGGTGACGATGCCGGATTTGACCGCCCCCAGGTCTTGCGGCGTCACGCCCGGGATATCCGCCAGTCGCTGGCGCAGATAATCCGCCAGATGCTGAATTCGCCGCCACATCGGTTCGATACCTTGGGCCAGTGCGTATACCACCGCGGCCCCGAGGCCCAGTTTCGCGGCGACATTACATTCCCAGTTTTCGAAGCGCCGTGCGTCGGGACGGATTGTGAAGGCGTGCGCGGTTTGCAAAGACGCCGCATGCAGGTCGAGAAACACGGGTTCCAGCTGTTGGCACAACGATCTTTCGACATACAAGAAACCCATTCCGCGCGGCCCACGCAAGTATTTGCGGCTGGTCGCGGTGAGCATATGGCAGCCGATCTTCTGCACGTCGATCGGCATCTGCCCGACGCCCTGGCAAGCATCGAGCAAAAACAGTACACCGGCCGCACGGGCGAGGGCGCCGATCTGTTCGATGGGCTGCACCGGCCCGCCGTTGGTGGCGATCACGGGCAGGGAGATCAGTGCAACGCGATCATCGTCGAGCATTCCCTTAAGCGCCGACAACGAGACCTGGCCGCGCTCATCGTTGGGGATGACACGAATCTCGATGCCGCGTTGCTGCTTCAGTTGCAGGTAAGGAATGTAGTTTCCGGCGTACTCGGTAGTCGACGTCAACACCACCTGGCCAGGTTTCAGCGGCAATGAATAGAACGCCATGTCCCAGGCACGCGTCGCGTTTTCGATCACCGCGATTTCTTCGGGTTGCGCGTTGATCAGGCGTGCGATGGCGCCATAGACGGTATCCACCTGGGCCGATTGCTGCCCGGCCGCTTCATACCCGCCAAGATTCGCCTCAAGTTGAATGTGGCGGGTCATGGCGTCGATCACCGGCGCGGGCATCAGTGCCGCACCGGCATTGTTGAAGTGGATCAGTTGCCCGACGGCGGGTGTGTCGGCACGCAGTTGTTCAACGTTCAAAAGCTAACTCCTTGGTCAATCCCCGGGCGGGGCTGCACTCGGTTGCATCACCGCAGGCCAGTAACGCAGCGCAACAATGGGAACCAGCGCCAGCACGTAGGCCAGGCAAACGAACAGGTAGGTGTACTGCAAACCGTAGACCTGGCTGAGCAGGCCACCGGCAGAGATCCCCGCGATCGAGGCAAACTGCGCGGTGCCCTGAGCGATTCCGAGCACATGGCCCTGCTGCGAGCTGTCGGCGGTTTTCGAGATCAGCGCCATCAACACCGGCGTGGTCGCCCCCAGTAATACGCCCCAGATAAAGTAGGCGATGACGAACACCATCGGATTACGCGTGGCGCCCGCCACGGCGGTGAGGACGATGCAGCCGATGACGACGTACGTCATGCGCTGCAAAGTGTCTTGCTGACCACGGTGTTCGAAATAACGCGACCATGCCGTGGCCGAAAGAATGAAGCCCAGCGCCAGCAGGCCGTAGCACAGGCCGACCACCGAATTGCTGACCTCGAACACCGAGCTGACGTACAGCGAGAACGAGGTCTGCGGCAGCATCCGCGCCAGCAACAGAATGCCCATCACGCCCAGCAGCGACAGCAACGGCGAACCTTGCCAGAGACGGCCGGAACGGCTGGCCGGCGCGGGTTTGTCTGCGGTTGCCGGTTTTTTCGCCGGGGGCACATCCGGCAAGGTCACGGCGGCGGTCACGGTGCACACCGCACACAGCGCCGAGGCAATGAGGTTGATCCAGAAGAACGTCGCGTAATCGAGGATCAAACCACCGACCACCGCACCCAGCAGTGAGCCCACGTTGGTCGAGATTTGCAGGATGGCGAATAATCGTGCCCGTCGCGACGGCGCTTCAATGCTCACACCATACGCCTGCGCCGGAGCGATGTACCCGGCGAACGCGCCTTGCAGGAAACGCAGGATCAGGATGACCCAGATATCAGTGAAGAGGGCCAGCCCAAGCTGGGTCAACGACAAGCCGGCGAGCGCGCGGATCATCATCAACTTATGGCCATAGCGATCACCGATACGGCCCCAGAATGCACTGGTCAGAATAATGCCCAGCATCGGCCCGACGTACACGGCGATGCTCGCGAAGCTGAAAACCGACTCCGAAGTCGTCAGCCCACGCAGGTGGACAGGCCAGAACGGCCCGCTCATTTCCATCGCGCCCATCGACACCAACTGGATCGCAAATAGAAGATAAATCAGGATTCGTACTCTTGAACCCTGGATGACACCTGCATGGGACATGAGTCAGCCTCGGTTAAACGCTGGCGAGCGGGTTGGACAGGGTGTGTTGCAAACGATAATTGCTGTACTGCATCAAGTGCATGCGCAACAACGAACGGGTCGGCCATGGGTCTTCGACGAACGCCTTGTGCTCGGTTTCCCATACGGCTGGCGAAACACGATCGCGCACGGCCTCGAAGGCGAGATCGGTTTCCTCGCGCAGGATTCGCCACAGCCGCGTGTTGTTCATGCCGTACTCCCGGGTCAGCCACAGCGCGATCTCATGCAGATGCGTGAGAAACGCCGCGTCCAGCACAAACATACGCACCGGTTCAATATCACCGCAGAACACCGTCGGCAGGATACCCGGCTGGACATGCGGCTGCAGGCTGTAGCCACGTTGTTCCAGCCATGGCGCGTAGGTACGGCCATCGCCGAAATCGCGGATCAGCAGACTACGTGCTTTGCCGTCGGGGGAGAACAGCACCATGGTGTTTTGCTGATGGGCTTCCAGGCCGATGCCGTACATCAAATAGATCGCCACCACCGGGTGGGTGACCACTTTGGCGTACTCGCGGAACCAGTCCTCGACCTGCACGGCAGTGGCGCGCACGCCATCGCGCTCGATCAGGTCGGTGAACAACGGTCGCCCGCTACCGGGCAAACGCGTGAACAGCGAGGCCACGGTAATCGGCAGGCAGTCGTCATTGCGCTCGAACGCTGGCGCACTGGCGCGATAGACCACGGATAAATGACGGCCCGGATGATCGTCCTGGGTAACGGCGTTTTTGTAACGCACGCCGATTTCTTCCGGGAATATTTCCAGGCGTCGATCAAAACCGTTCTCTGCCTCGAGAATCTTGCTGATCAGTGTGCTGATGCGCGGGCCCATGTGTATCGACTTGGCCTGCAGGCTGCGCAGCTCGCTGGTCATCCATACGGCGATGGGTAATTTGATCAGCGGCGCACATTCGTCCAGCATCGGCATCATCGTGCGGTAGGACATGGTCGGCAGGGTTGGAATGTCCGGGCCGTCGGTGATCAGGATGCCTTCTTCGATTTCCGCCGCGAAGGTTTTCAACACATAGGCCTGCAAGTGCCAGGCGTGAATCGGCAGCGGCAGCCACTCTGTTTCGTCCAGGCCCTTGCGGTTGAGTGAGGCTTTCCATTGTTCCCATTGGCGCGCAAAGTTGCCGGCAAACCAATCGTGGTAATTGGTCACGTGAGGCATGCTTTCACTTTTTGCATTGTCGGCGCGCAAGGCGGCGATGCGCAGCGGCACCTGCGCGTTGAACTCGGGCGAAAGTTGCTCCACTTCCTCATCGCTCAGCCCCGGGCGGGCTTTCCACGTCGGATAGTACGGATGGCCTTCCAGTGAACCCCACTGGTCGAGCAGGATTGCGGCATCCTTGGTCTTGGCGTGTTGGCGCAGGTAGTCAGTGAAGCTGTTGAGCCCCTGGTCCTTGGCGGCCTGTTGCAGTAGGGCATTCCACTGCTGGCGATGCTGACGGGCGTGCGCGTCGTTGGTCAGGCTGTTTTCCATGTCGGATTTGAGCCCTGCCACGCCTTCGTCAGTCGGTTCGAAATCGAAGCTGTCGCGCAGCACATCCAGCATGTCCTGATGGCTGGTGATGGTGTGACGCACTCCTTCGTCGGTCACCAGCACCACGTCACCGTCATTGACCACCGTGTCAGCGGGGCCTTTGGCGATATCCGAAAACACCAGGTGGGCGCGGCCGCCCTTGAGCGGGAAAGTGGCCTGGTTGCCCTCGTGGGAAAAGCTCAGGGCCGAGCGGTCGAGGATGTTTTCCGCAAAAAGGCAACGCAGCAGGCGGCGCATGGCGTTTTTGCGGGAGTAGGCGATCAGTGTCTGCAAGTCATTCATATCAGCGGTCTGCTCGTCGAAATTGAGTAAAGAGATCAAGCGGCGGCGTTGGTCGTGTGTGGCCAATGGTCCGGGAAGTAATCGAGCGCCGAGTCACGCAGGCCGTGCATGTAAGCCACGCTCCACTGAAGGACTTCCTCGATGTACGGCACCTTGAGCTCGAAACGTTTGGCCATTTCCACCAGCAGCACCAGGCCGTAGGCGACGTCTTCATTGAAGGCGCGGCTCTCGCGCTCGATCACGTAACCGGCGCGGTTGCCGTCGGCCGGCACCATCGGCGCGAGGATGTCGTTGTAGGCCTGATTGGTGCGCAGGATCGACAACATGCTGCTCTGGTCGCGGATCTGCTCGCCGTAGGCCTCGACGATTTCCTCTTTCAGGGATTTCACCGAGGACAGGTCGATACCCAGTCGCTGGCTGATCACCGCGCACAACGCCTGACTTTCCTGATCCATGCGTTCGAGGAAGTAAGCGCCCAGTTCGGGACACTCGGTCCACCAGCACATGCGTTGCGGGAATATCTTGCGATGCCACTGGCCGTACGGCCCAATGAGGCCGTAGATCACCGAGCTGTGCATGATCGGGTTACCCGGCGTCAGGGTGATTTCCAGATAGTGGTCGAGCATCGTCACGCACGGGCCGTACAACCGCGTCAAAATGTCCTGCAGTTGCTGACTGCACGCCTGCGACTCGCGGGCATGGGTCGCCACATACAACTGGCTTTTACCGCCGCCCATTTTGATCGAGCGCCCCGGTATCAGCTCGAACGCAGTATGCGGAACATCCTTCATGCCCCAGATCACGACATTCGGCCGATCGGGCAGGGTGGTTTCAGCCAACCAATCGAAACCACAAAATCCCGGAATCGCGCCCACGTAAACCGGTTTGCCCGTGCTCAGATGCGGTGCAATGGCCTTAAGCGTTTGCGGTCGGGCATGGGCGGGCACGGTGATGATGACGATGTCGGCGTCCTCGACCGCTGCTTTTGCATCGCTGGTTACCCGATCCAGCCGGGCACTCAGGGTTGAGCCATCGGGCAACAAGGCCTGCAGCGGCGTATGGCGGGCGTGCTGTTCGATGACTTCCGGATTATGGGTGTGCATCGAAACCTGAACATCCGGCAGTTGCTTGAACAGGACGGCGTTGAGGTGACCGGTCCTGCCGCCACCACAGATGGCGACTTTCAATAAATTCATCGAGAGGCGTTCCTGTGTGATGGGTAAGTCATGCGACGCTCAATTGCAGCGGTGCGCAAACGCCTTCCAGCCATTGGGTCTTGCCCAGCCATGCATCGAGTTGCGGTGCGATGCTCGGGTCGATCAGGTCGCGCTCCTGCAGCCATTTGTCGTCGAACACGGTGTGCAGGTATTTCTCGCCGCCGTCGGCAATCGGCACAACCACATTGCCGCTCAATACGCCTTTGTGGATCAGCTCCAGCGCCTTGAAAATCGCACCGCCGGTCGAGCCGCCCACCAGCAAGGCAAAGTTGCGCGCCATGTAGCGGGCCGTTTCGAACGCCTGAGAATCGGTGACCTGCACACCCAGATCGATGCAACTGTAGTCGAGCACCAGGCCGACGGTGTCGCCGGCCGGCGTACCGGTGCCGGATTGGTAGTAGGGGTAGCCGGGGAGGCCGAACACAATCGAACCGGCGGGCTCCACCGCAACGGTCAGCGTGTCCGGGTTGTGCACTTTCAGGCCGCGAGCGATGCCGGTCATCGAACCACCGGTGCCGACACAGCCAACGTAAGCGCCGATAACACCTTCAGCCTGAGCGATGGTTTCGCGGACGAAATCACTGTAGCCGCCCGCGTTGGCGGCGTTGTCGGATTGGTTCATGAACACAGCCCCGGGGATCTCGGCCGCCAGTTCGGCGGCCATCTGCTGGCGTTCGACCACCGCCACTTCATCCTCGCGATACGTCCCCTTGACGAAACGAATGTCGGCGCCCAACGCCTTCATCACGGCGATTTTGTCTTGCGCTGCATGATGGTCGACCACGGCGATAAAGTGCAGGCCGAACTCGACCGCTGCCATGGCCAGGCCAATCCCGGTGTTGCCGGAGGACGACTCGACGACCACGCCGCCGTGTTTCAATCGACCGGACTTCAGCGCTGCCAGGACCATATTGCGCGCCATACGATCTTTGATGCTGCCGCCGGGATTGTTTTTTTCAATCTTCAACAACAAGCGGGTGTGGGTGTCCGGAATATCAATGCCCAACATCGGGGTATTGCCAATGAGGTCAGATACTTTAGTCAAGATCATTTCAATTGTTCCCTTTAGTAGTCAGGTGAAAACGCATAGTTACCTTCCGTACAACAGGTTGCCGTCAACCGCCGGGGCAGGGGATGGCGATGAAACTCATTTTCCAGCAAGTCCATCTGATAACCGGCGGTATTAACGTAAATCAATAAGTCGCCGGCTTGAGGCGTCGTCGCAAAGTTGATCAGCCGATGCGTGATCACGTCATCGTCCAGGCAGCTATGGCCCGCTATATACGCGTGGGTTGGTGTGTTGGGCAGTTCGCTTGTGCTGACCAGTATTGGATCAATCAAGTATTCAGATGCAAACCAGGTCTCGCAGGCGCTGAAACTGCTGCCCTCGACAAAAATGACGGTTTTATTGTCGGTCAATTGTTTTGTACGGGTGATGCGGAATATTGAAATGGCCGCTTGGTCCACCAGGCTTCGGCCGGGTTCCAGTGCCAGTGTTATAGGCTGTCGGTTCAGATAATCAGCGATGGAAAGGCCAGATGAGTGCTCGGCCTCGAGTAATAATGACAGCCATTGTGGCGCGGTCAGGTCGCTGCCATAAGGATAATAAGCAGCGGGAACTTTCAAGTTGTAATAATGACTCGGCTTATTGTCGTCTTGCAGAAAGCGGGCATAGTCCCGAGGCTCGACATAACGAATCGGCAGGCCACCGCCAATATCGATCATCTGCGGATTCAAGCCCATTTCCCTGGCGGCCTCGACGAACCCGACGACCTCACGAAAGGCCTGTGCACGGGATTCGAATCCATAACCGCCGAGGTGAAAATGGAAACCCTCGAAGTGAAAAGACTTCGTGTATTTCGTCAACCGTTGTAGGCCTTCGAGCATGTCCTCTGCGCCCATTCCGAAGCGGCTTCTTGGACTGCACCTCGGTCTGTAGCGCAGTAAAACTCTGGCTTTGGCAAGGTTTGATTGTGCGTCGACCACGCTTTTTAGGTGATCAAGCTCTTCCAGCGAGTCCACGCAAATCAACGAAGCGGCGCTGATCAGTGCTTGATGAAATGCGGCCGTTTTGGCCGGTCCCGTGGCACAGATTTTTTCTGCCGGCGTGCCGGCTCGCAGCGCTGCATGCAGCTCGTGGATGCTCGACACGTCAACGCCGATCCCCGAACTTGCCGCTGCACTGAGCAGGCTTTGGGACTTATTAGCCTTGGCTCCGTAGAAGAGCGCATGCGCCACGCGGTGCTGTTTCAATACCGCCAGCAAGGCCGCTGTATTTAATTCAAACGCATGGGGCCAGACCAGGTTCAAGGGCGAGCCGTGCTGTTTGACCAACGCTTGAAGAGTGTCCGGAAAGTCATTGATGAAGGTGGAAATAAGGGGATCAATCAGCGGCTTTAACATCTGCGGATGATGAACTTTATTCCGTTGTTCGGCAGGCGCTGTGTTTGTTGAAGGCATAGTTAACCTCTGGCACCGTAAATGACGTCACCCTTGATGTTTTAATAACTAAGCGTTATCGCTTCAGGCTGTTTTATTGCGCCTCAATCATGAGGATTTAAATGTTTTGGCGGTGGATGCCAGCAGAAAACCGGGTAAAGCTGCGAAATGCTGGTCGTAATAAATGGTTCACAAAAGACGTGCATGAGAACCCCATTCCTTAAGGTTTTTACGGATGTATTAATTGGCCACTAGTTGATGGCCTATCCCGATTAAATACGAGTAACTGACATTCAAATGACATCATTGGCAGGTACTTCCCGAAGTCCGGATGACGTGCTTTGAACCGAGAATAGTTCCTCTTGGCGGCGTGAACAATATTGCGAACAGGAACGATTATCAAGTAAGGTTTTGAAATATTTTTGAATAACGACCTGCTCAAGGCGAACACATGAACGTGTATTTACACGCTCAAGGACGCGTTCGCCCCGAGATAAAAAAGTGCCTTAATTCGTTGAACAATAAGGCGTTAGAGGCTGTTTCGAAAAACCCGTAGCAGCGTGCAGATCTGCCGCTGAAAGGGCCTGAAAACTTTCAGAAACCACGACTGGTTCACACCAAGGAGCAAGCCCATGCAATCCGATCGACTCAGCAGCCACATCCGCCACGCGATCAGCTACCTGTTCGTGCCGGGCAACCGTCCCGAGCGTTTTTCCAAAGCCGTCGAAGCAGGGCCCGACGCGGTCATCCTCGATCTCGAAGACGCCGTTCATCCGGACAGCAAAGCCGCCGCGCGCGCTGCCATTTGGGCCTGGCAAGAGGCGACGCCAAGCGCCGCCTGCGAGCGTTACATTCGCCTGAACAGCGCGAGCAGTTCGCTGTTTCGCCAGGACCTGACCTGGCTCAGCGACATGCGCTACCCAGAGCGCTGCAACGGGATTTTCCTGCCCAAGGCCGAGTGCCCCGAAGCGCTGGCACGGGTGGTCGAGCGTCTGCTGCAGTGGCAGCCGGAACTGAAGATCGTTGCCATTATCGAGACTGCCAAGGGCCTGCAACAGGTCGATTCGATTGCGTCGATTCAGGGCTTGGCCCGGCTGGCGTTCGGCTCATTGGATTTCTCGCTCGATATCAACTGCAGCCAGACTCCCGAGGCCTTTCTGTTTGCCCGCAACCGCATTGTGCTGGCTTCGCGCACGGCGGATTTGCCGTCTCCCATCGACGGGGTTACACCGGCAATCAGCGATCTGGCGACCGTCGTCAAAGACTCGCATTACGCACGCTCGCTGGGCTTCGGCGCCAAGCTGTGCATCCACCCCTCGCAACTGATCTCGGTGCAGCGCGCGTTCCTGCCGGATTCGCGCCAATTGGCCTGGGCCGAACGGGTGATGAGTGCGGTGGCGACGGGCAGTCATGCGGTGCAAGTGGATGGCGAGATGGTCGACTTGCCGCTGATCGAGCACGCCCAGCGTTTGCTCGATGCAGCCAGCCGTTACGCACCGATTGTCCGCGCAGATGCCTGCTGAATCACCGCCAAATCAGGAGATCAACCATGGAAAACGGTTATCAGATTGCGCTGCGGCCGCTTTGCGAAGTGCTGCAGTCGGAGCAGGTCGACCCGGCTAACGTGACGATGCTGCGTGAGTCGATTATCCGGGCGGGGCAATGGCTGGAGCCGATCATCGTCGAGCGCTCGCAAGGCATCGTGATGGATGGCAATCACCGACTCAACGCGGCGTTGCAGTTGGGCTTGAAGCGAGTGCCGTGCATCCAGCTCGACTACACCGACCCACGGGTGTGTGTGCGGCATTGGCGGACTGGACAAGCTTTTGAAGTGGCGCGAATTTTCACCACGATCGCTCGCGGCGAGATGTTTGCATACAAGACCACCCGACACGCTTTTGACCCAGCGTTGCCGGTGGTCGCGATACCGCTGGCAGACTTGTATGCCTAGCCTGGGCCGCACAGGAATAAAAATACGGTTCAGCGAGTGATACTTTTTTGCGGGTCGACTGGCAATAGGAGTGATTACCATTTTCCCTTTATGAAAAGGATCCTCACGTCATGCCTGTTGTCACTCGTCCTTGCGGTGAGCGCGTGTTAACACTCGCCATTCGTGCCGCCATGTTGAATTTCGTTCTGGTCGCGGGGAGCGCCTGGGCCGCCACCCCAGAGCAAGGCAGCGTTGCTGCCGACGAGACCTCGAACACTGCGGCCACACCGCAGACCGGTGACAGCACGGATGCGCTGACCCTCGACACGACCACCGTCAACGCCCGTTACAACGGCCCGACGGCATTGCCGGAAACCTTCGCCGGCGGCCAGGTAGCACGTGGCGCACGGCTGGGCATGATGGGCAACAAGGATGTGATGGACACGCCGTTCAGTGTCACCAGTTACACCGCCAAGACCCTTGCCGACCTGCAAACCGTGACCGTAGCCGACGCGCTGCAGCGTGATCCTTCGGTGCGCTCCACCGGCCAGACGGGCGGGATCGTCGACTCGTTTTTCATCCGAGGCTTCCCGATCGGTGAAGGCAACCTCGGCGAACTGGCGTTCGATGGCGTGTATGGCGTAGCCCCGAACTACCGGGTGTTCACCGAGTACGCCGAACGTGTTGAAGTGCTCAAGGGGCCGGGCGCGTTGATGTACGGCATTTCGCCCAACAGTGGCGTCGGGGGCGTCATCAACATCGTTCCCAAACGCCCACTGGATGAAGACCTGACCCGCTTTACCGGCAGTTACGCCTCGGACTCTCAGGTCGGCGGCCATTTGGATCTGAGTCGGCGCTTCGGCGAGGAAAATCAGTTTGGCGTGCGCTTCAACGGTAACTTGCAGGGCGGCGATACCGCCATTGATGATCAACATCGAGACCTGGGTATCGGTGCGATTGCCCTCGATTATCGCGGCGAACGCTTACGCTTGAACCTGGATTACATCAGTCAGAAAGAAAGCTTCGACGCAGCGTCGCGACCATTCACCGTCGCGCCGGGTGTAGAGGTGCCGTCCGCACCGAATGGACGCACCAACCTGCCGCAGGACTGGGGCTGGTCCGACACCAAGGAGCAGTCTGCCTTGCTTGGGGGCGAATATGATCTGACTGACACGGTGACGGTATTTGCCCATGCCGGCGGCGGCAAATCGGACGTCAAGCGCATGTCCGATCAAGTGCCCAAAATCCTCAATGCGGCTGGTGATACCAGCAACACACCGGGTTACTACAAATTCAACGTCGATCGCTCAACAGCGGATGTCGGCATGCGCGGCGTGTTCGCGACAGGGCCGATCACCCACACGACCACGCTGATGGCGACCCAGTACCAGGATGAACTGTCCCGAGGCATCAACAACGGCACTGAAGTTCTTTCGAACATCTATCACCCGGTCGATGCGCCCAAGCAATCCATCAATTCGCCGAAGGTGCTGCGCATTTCCGAATCGGACCTGTCCGGTGTCGCGCTGACTGACACCTTATCCATGCTGGATGATCGCTTTCAGTTGACCCTCGGTATCCGTCGCCAGGACATTGAGTCACGCAACTACAACGCCGCAGGATCGGTCAGCTCGAAATACAACGCCAGTGCCACGACTCCACTGGTCGGCGTGGTGATCAAGCCTTGGGAAGATGTCTCGCTCTATTACAACTATGTAGAAGGCTTGAGCAAAGGTGACACCGCGCCAGGCACGGCGGCCAACGCCGGCGAGACGTTTTCCCCGTACGAATCGAAGCAGCATGAACTGGGCGTTAAATATGAACACGGTACGTTCATGACCACGCTGGCGTTGTTCCAGATCGAGAAGCCAAGCGGTGAAACCGGCGCCGGAAACATCTTCTCGGTGCAGGCCGAACAACGCAACCGGGGCGTTGAGTTGAGCATGTTCGGCGAAGTCGCGCCGGGTACGCGCTTGATGGGTGGCGTGACCCTGCTCGACGGCAAGTTGACCGATTCGGCAACGGCGGCCAACCGTGGCAACAAACCGGTGGGTGTGCCGGACGTGCAAGCCAACCTCTGGGCCGAATGGGATACCCCATGGCTCGAAGGCTTCACCCTGACCGGTGGCGCCATTTACACCGACAGCCAATACGTCAATCAGGCCAATACGCAGTCGCTGGATTCCTGGACCCGCTTCGATGCCGGCGCGCGTTACGCCACCAAGATCGAAGGCCGGCCGACCACATTCCGCGCCACCGTGCAGAACGTGTTTGATCGTGAGTACTGGTCGGGCGTTGCTTCGTACGGCGCATTCTCTCCTGGCTCCCCACGGACCTTGCAGTTGTCGGCCAGCGTCGACTTCTGATGACGACAGGAGGGGTTGCTACAGCCGATGTAGCGACCCCACCTGAATAGTTCGAAGGGGGTATTCGCATGTTGAACAACTCAGGCTCAGCGGCCGCAAACGCACCGTCACCGTTACTGACGGCGACCGATCAGTTGGCGTTCATAGGTGATCGCAGCCCCAATCAAAGCATCCGTCGATTGCTGCATTTATATGGGTTGCGTGCCAGTCTGCTGCGTTTCAAAGTCCTCAGTGCACTGGTCGCCGCCAGGCTGGACGGGCGTGGCGTTTACGCCAGTGAGGTGCATGCCTGTCTGGTATCGCTGTCGGCCGGAATGACGTTCGTCAGCGTACGCGAAGTACTAAAACGCCTGGGCGAGGAGGGAGTGATCCTGCTTCAGGCCGGTAAGGGCTACCGGATCACCGATGAAGCCTGGGCGAAGCTGAAGCAACCGATGGAGGGCTGAAAGGCGTTTTTGAGTATTGGCCTCTTTGTCCGAAGAGGCCTGTCGACATGAGTGCTGCGCTATTCCCGTACTCGTCAGAAAAAGTGCCGTTTAATTTCAGCATTAGATCCGTCTTCCGGAAACCGATAGCGTACGCATCGGCAGGCCACCCCTGGCATCAGTAGCGAATCATCACCGACTTCAGCTCGGTGTAATCATCAATGAAGGCACTGCCGAACTCGCGGCCTACCCCCGAGCTTTTTTTGCCGCCAAACGGCACCGCCGGGTCCAGCATCGTGTGCATGTTCACCCACACCGTGCCAGCCTCGATGGCGGGCACCATGCGCAGGGCCTTGCCCAGGTCGTTGGTCCAGAGACTGGCGCTCAAGCCGAAGGGTGTGTTGTTCATCAAGGCCAGCAGTTCTTCTTCGCTGTCATACGGCAAAAACGTGGCAATGGGGCCGAAGGTCTCTTCGTTGAGCAGGGTGTCGTTGACACTGTTGGCGAGGATGATCGTCGGCTCGACGTAGCAGCCGGGACGGTCGATCAGGTTGCCACCGTGAATGATGGTGTTGTTTTCAGCGCGGGCCTTGGAGAAAAACTCGCCGAGTTTGAGTTGGTGCTGGCGGTTGGTGACCGGGCCGAATTCGGTGCGCTCATCCAGGGGCGAGCCGATGTTCAGCGTGCTCAGGCGCTGGGCCAGTTTGTCCATGACCGCTGCGATCTGCGAACGATGCACGAAGAAGCGTTCGGCAGCGGCGCAGATTTGCCCGGAGTGTAAAAAGCCCGCTTCGATGATGCCGTTGACGGCCTTGTCCAGGTCCACATCGCGCAGGAACCCGGCCGCGTTTTTCCCGCCCAGCTCAAGGGTGGCTCGGGTCAGCCCGGCGCCCATGGCACTCTGGCCCACCGCAATGCCGGTCGGCACGGAGCCGGTGAACGACACCTTGTCGGTGCCGGGGTGTTCGATCAGGCCTTTGCCGACGCTGCCGCCGCCGGTCAAGACGTTCAGCGCACCGGCGGGAAGGCCGGCGTCAATCGCCAGTTCGGCGATGCGCAGGATGGTCAGTGGCGTGAACTCGCTGGGCTTGATGATGATGCTGCAACCGGTCACCAGCGCCGAAGCGAGTTTCCAGATGGCGATCATTGTCGAGAAATTCCACGGCACGATGCCGACCACTACCCCGACCGGCTCGCGCAGGGTGAAAGCGGTGTAGCGCTCGCCAGCGAAGGAGGGCAGCGAGGGGGTGATGGTCTGGCCGCTGATTTTGGTGGCCCAGCCGGCGTAGTAACGCAGGAAGTGCGCGGCCTGGTCGACTTCGAAGGCGCGGGAAATCTGGATGATCTTGCCCGACTGGCAGGTTTCGATCTGCGCCAGTTCTTCGCGGTGTTGCTCCAGCAGGTCGGCCAGCTTGAGCAGTACGTTGCCGCGCACCGCCGGTGCGACCTGCGACCACTGTTTGAAGCCGCGGCTCGCAGACGCCACGGCCGCGTCGATGTCGGCCGGGTCAGCGTCGGCGACGCCGGCGATGACCTGGCCGGTCGCCGGGTTGATCACCTCCAAGCGCTGGCCGGAATGGCTCTCGACGTAGCCACCGTCGATGAACAACGCGTGGTGTCGACGGAGGAAGGCTTCAACCTGGGGCAGCAGTGGGATATCGCTCATGGGGAGGATCCTGGTGGCAGACATTTAAAAGCCTGAGGTTAATCCCCGTGGCCGGAACGGGCTTGACTGTGGCTGCCGAGCGGCATGTCTGTGGCTGCCAGCGCCGGTGCATGGAGGACCCGCCTGAGCCTTTGAAAAGTACAATCTTGACTCTGGAAGGTGCATGTTCTGGCAGCAAGGCGCGCTCCATACTGGCCCTGCATCCGGCGCCATGCCTCGATTTATAGCGGTGCCCGGACATCCAATAATAAGCAGGGCCATCCATGAAAAAGCCAAACCCGCTCCTCGAAGACCTCAAGTTCATCCTGCCGACCATCGCCGCTAATGCCGGTGTGGCCGAGCAGGACCGCAAGGTGCCGGCCGAGAATATTGCGCTGCTCAAGAGCATCGGCATGCACCGTGTGTTTCAGCCGAAAGTGTTCGGCGGCATGGAGTTGTCGCTGCCGCAGTTTGCCGACTGCATCGCCTTGCTCGCAGGGGCCTGCGCCAGCACGGCCTGGGCCATGAGCCTGCTGTGTACCCACAGCCATCAATTGGCGCTGTTTTCGGCCCAACTGCAGCAGGAAGTCTGGGGCGCTGACCCGAATGCCACTGCGAGCAGCAGTATCGCGCCGTTCGGGCGCACCGAGGAAGTTGAGGGCGGCGTGTTGTTCAGCGGTGAAATGGGCTGGAGCAGTGGCTGTGATCATGCTGAGTGGGCGATCGTCGGGTTTCGCCGCAACAACGCCCAAGGCACCCAGGATTACTGTTTCGCGGTGCTGCCGCGCAGCGACTACCGGATCCGTGATGACTGGTTTGCCGCCGGCATGAAAGGCAGCGGCACCAAGACCTTGATCATCGACAAGGCCTGGGTGCCGGAGCACCGCATTCAGAAAGCCAAGGACATGATGGAAGGCAAGTCCGCAGGCTTTGGGCTGTACCCCGACAGCAAGATCTTCTATTCGCCGTACCGGCCTTACTTTGCCAGCGGCTTTTCCACCGTCAGCCTGGGCGTCGCCGAGCGAATGATCGAGGTGTTCCGCGAAAAAACCAAGACCCGCGTGCGCGCCTATACCGGGGCGGCAGTCGGTGCCGCGACCCCGGCGTTGATGCGCCTGGCCGAGTCCACCCACCAGGTGGCCGCCGCGCGCGCCTTTCTCGAAAAAACCTGGAACGAACACGCCGAACACAGTGAACAGCAGCGTTACCCCAGTCGTGAAACCCTGGCGTTCTGGCGCACCAACCAGGCCTACGCGACCAAGATGTGCATCCAGGCGGTGGACCGTCTCTTCGAAGCCGCCGGCGGCAATGCCTGGTTCGAGCACAACGAGATGCAGCGCTTGTTCCGCGACTCGCACATGACCGGTGCACACGCCTACACCGACTACGACGTCTGTGCACAGATCCTCGGCCGCGAGTTGATGGGCCTGGAGCCCGATCCGAGCATGATCTGAACGCGCTTTTTTAAAACAACAATCAGGGCTGCGCCTGACGCAGCCCAGGAGTCTTGCATGTCTGAATCGACTTTCGACCCACGCGCCTTTCGTCGGGCTCTGGGCAACTTTGCCACGGGCGTGACCGTGGTCACCGCCGCCGACGGCTCCGGCCGCAAAGTGGGTGTTACCGCCAACAGTTTCAACTCGGTGTCCCTGGACCCACCGCTGGTGCTGTGGAGCATCGACAAACGCTCCAGCAGCCACGGCGTATTCGAGGAGGCCAGCCATTTCGCGGTCAACGTACTGGCGGCCGACCAGATCGACCTCTCGAACAATTTTGCCCGGCCCAGGGACGACCGCTTCGCCGAGATAGCCTATGAACCGGGGGAGGGCGGGGCGCCGGTGTTCGCCGATTGTTCGGCACGTTTTCACTGTGAAAAATATCAGCAGGTCGACGGCGGCGATCACTGGATCATGATCGGCAAGGTGGTGGCCTTCGATGATTTCGGCCGCTCGCCGTTGCTCTACCATCAGGGCGCCTACTCCATGGTCTTGCCCCATACGCGCATGACCAAGCGTGACGAAAGCCAACCGCCGAGCAGCCACTTCCAGGGCCGCCTGAGCCACAACCTCTATTACCTGATGACCCAGGCGGTGCGCGCCTACCAGTCCAGCTACCAGCCCCGGCAACTGTCCACCGGCCTACGTACCAACGAAGCACGGATGCTGATGGTGCTGGAGAACGACGCCCGCCTGAGCGCCAGTGACCTGTTGCGGGAAGTGGCGATGCCGGTGCGGGAAATCGATGACGCCGTGGCCAACCTCAAGCGCAAGGGGCTGGTCGACGATGATGAACACGGCGTGCGCCTGACCGCTGCGGGTATCGAACAGACTGAAGCCCTCTGGGCTATCGCTCGCGAGCAGCAGGATAAGGTGTTCGCCGAGTTCAGCCAGGACCAGATCGAAACCTTCAAGACGGTGTTGAAGCAGCTGATCAGCCACTGCTGATTGCCTGCGTCAATATCCCTGTGGCGAGGGAGCTTGCTCCAGCTGGCCCGCGTAGCGGCCCTAAAAACAATGGGGCTGTTGCGCACTCCAGCGGGAGCAATCTCCCTCGCCACATATGACTTTTCGTGTGTGGCAGCCACGCGCAAGCGCATTGCAGGCTCGTACAATCAAGCGTGCTCGGTTTGCGATTAGATCCGCGGTTTCGACTCGATCAGAAGGGCCACGCCGATGTTCTTCAAGAAAAAACAGCCGATGCAGGAGCTTGCCGCCGTCCTCAAGCAGCTGCTGGCTGGTGAGGTGTTGCAAACTCACGCGCTGCAAGCTTATCCGCCGCTGCAGGCCGACCTGGAGCAACTCGCCACACAACGTGCGCAAGCTGTGCGGCAGTTGCTGTTGGCCGAGCAGTCAGCCCGCGACCAGGCTGCCCAAGGGGCGCGCAGCGAACAGGCACTTGCCGTGCTTCGCCAGCAACTGCAGCAGGCCGGGCAGCGTGAACAGGCGCTGGAAGCCGAGTTGCGTGAGCATGTGCAGCGCGCCCTTGCGCATCAACACGAGACGCAGATCTGGGAGCTGCTGCTCTGCACCATGACTGAGGGCTGTTGGGACATCACCGTGGTCAACGGTAACGTGCAAGACCCCGCCAGTCGCATGCGGATTTTCAATCAGTTCCGCCTGCTCCTGGGCTACGCGCCCGATGAGTTGCCCGACGGCTGGGACGCGCAGGTCAGCATTACCCACCCCGATGACCTGCCGAAGATCATGGCGATCTTCGACCGGGAAATCCTGGCGCCCCAAGGCAGCGGTGAGTACGTGGTTGAATACCGGATGCGCCACAAGACCCGGGATTACATCTGGTGTCGCGAGCGTGGGCGGGCAGTGCGTGATGCCCAGGGCTGTCTGACGCGGGTGCTCGGCGCGGTACGGGACATCAGCGATGAGCAGTCGGCGAAGACCACTCACCAGCAGTTGCTCGAACACAATCAGGCCACCTACGGCCAAATCGCCACGGTGGTGAGTGTGATCAAGGGCATCGCTGACCAGACCAACTTGCTGGCCTTGAATGCCGCCATTGAAGCGGCCAGAGCCGGCGAGGTTGGACGTGGGTTTTCGGTGGTCGCCGATGAGGTGCGCAAGCTGGCGGAAAACACCCGCCAGGCGACTCATCAGATCCAGACGATGCTGCATCAGCACGAACGCTAGGACGGAGCTGCGCCGCGCAGCTCCTCAAATCGGTCAGAAGGGCACAGCCACGGTCAATTGGCTGTAAAGGTTGGTGCCGTTGCCACCCACCTGGTTACCGCCGCTGTCGGCATCCTTTTTGGGTTGGTAAATGCCCACCAGCGGGCTGATGATCAGGTGGCTGTTGACCGCCCATTCGGCGTACAGGTCCAGTTCCCGGGCGTCGAGGTTCAACGCATCGTTTTTGCGCAGGGTATTGAAGTCGAAGTACAGCGCGCCGACTGTCAGGTTCTCCAGGGGCGTCGCCTTGAGACCGACGTGATGGATACCGGTGTTGCTGTTGAACGGGCCGGCATAGTTGGAGGCGACTTCACCCTGGAACCAGGTGCCGTAGCCGGTGCTGAGTCCGGTGAACAGCGGGTCCCATTTTTGCGAATAGCGCGTGTAGCGGTAAGTCAATTTGGGCGACCAACTGACATCGGCGAAGGTGTAGCCGGCCTCGGCGTACCAGGCTTTTTCCGGCCCTGCGTCCTTGTCCTGCCAGGCGTATTCGAAGGCGAAGCTGGCGTTGTCGATACCGGCGCTGCCTTCGCCGCGCAGGCTGTAAGTGTCCAGCCCCTCGCGCTGTTTCTGGAAGTCGCTGGCCCACTGGTCGGTGACGTTCATGCCGTGAACCCAGGTCAAGCCCAGCGTGCCGGCTGCGGCCGTGTAGTCGAGGGTGCCCGCCGCCAGTTCGGTTTCAGCCTGGGCGCGGTTGTTCGATTTGAGCCACAGCACCGAACCGTGCAGGCCTTCTTGCCCGCCCAGACGCAGCACCGCCGTGCGGTCGAAGGCGTGGCGTGCCGCCAGGTAATAGGCGCCGCCTCGGTTCAGCGCGCCGTCAGCCGGGCCTTTGCCCAGGTTGGGGCCGTCGTCGTTGATCAGGAACCCCCGGCCGATCTTGACCACTTGGCGACCGACGGAAAAATCCACACCGTCCTTGCCCAGCGCCGGGAACAGGTCGGCCGATCGCCATCCGAGGTACGCGTCTTCGATTTTGGTGGTGCGTTCGCTGCCATCGGTGTTGCCCGCCGCGTCGCCATCGCCCCAGGTACCGGAGCTGACCCAATTGAGCGCGCCATATGCGGTGCCGTACCCGGCCAGGCCCTGGTCGCCGCTTACCCCATACTTGATGAACCCTTCGCGCCAGGTCGAGCCACCCGCTGTGCCGTCGTAGTTGTGGCGGCTGTTGAACAGGCCGTATACCGCCAGGAAGTCCGCATTCAGGTGGGTGTCCTCGTCGGCATACAACGCATAGGCCTGGGCCGACGAATGGCCGATCAACAACGCGATTCCCAGCCCGACGGCTAAGGACAGCGTGCGTGGTTTCAGTGTGTGTTCCATTGTTATATTCCCCAGCATGGTTAGGTCCAGGGCGCATTAAGATGACCGCAGGCGCGGGAAGTCTTTCATCTGCGTGCCACGCAATTGATCCTGCCCGCCAACCCGTATGCCTTGGCAGGCAGCAACAAAAGCCACGGCAGACATGGGCAAGACGATCGGCGCTCGGGAGGTGCACAGTGATTTGCGCACGATGCCGTTTCGATCAGGGACTGGCTGGGGAGGGCATTATCGCCAGCTCCTTGTACGGCTCGATGCATCCAATCAGAAATCCGCTTTCGAGGATCCGCACCATGTCGATCAATGACCGGCTCACACAGCATTTGAAACGGGGCAGCGTCGGGTTTCCGACCGCGCTGGCCAGCACTATTGGCCTGATCATGGCCAGCCCGGTGATTCTCACCGCAACCATGGGCTTCGGTATCGGCGGGAGCGCCTTCGCGGTGGCCATGCTGATTGCAGTGGTGATGATGTTGGCCCAGGCGACCACCTTCGCCGAAGCCGCCTCGATCCTGCCGACCACCGGCTCGGTCTACGACTACATCAATTGCGGCATGGGCCGTTTCTTTGCGATCACCGGCACGTTGTCGGCGTACCTGATCGTGCATGTGTTCGCCGGCACCGCCGAGACGATTCTGTCCGGGGTCATGGCGCTGGTGAACTTCGAGCACCTCAATACCCTGGCGGAGTCTGCCGGCGGTTCATGGTTGCTGGGGGTAGGGTTCGTCGTGGTGTTCGGCATTCTTAATGCCTTTGGCGTCAGCGCCTTCGGCAGGGCCGAGATCATCCTGACCTTTGGCATGTGGACGACCCTGATGGTGTTCGGCGTGCTCGGCCTGATCGCGGCACCGGCGGTGCAACTGGAGGGCTGGTTCGGCGTGTCGCTGGTGGGCACCGACCTGATCACCATTCTGTCGCTGGTGGGCATGGCCATGTTCATGTTCGTCGGGTGCGAGTTCGTCACGCCGTTGGCCCCGGACTTGCGCAATTCGGCCAAGGTCATGCCCAAGGCCATGATTTTCGGCTTGTTGAGCGTGGCCGCCTGCATGTTTATCTACGGCGCCGCGATGAAGCGCCAGGTGGAAAACGTGGTGCTGGATGCCGCGACCGGCGTGCACCTGCTCGACACACCCATGGCAATCCCACGCTTTGCCCAGCAGGTCATGGGGGATATTGGCCCGCTGTGGCTGGGGATCGGTTTCCTGTTTGCCGGTGCCGCCACCATTAACACGCTCATGGCGGGCGTGCCGAGGATTCTCTACGGCATGGCGGTGGACGGTGCGTTGCCCAGGGTCTTCACTTATTTGCACCCGCGCTTCAAGACGCCGCTGCTGTGCATACTGGTGGCGATGCTGATTCCGTGTCTGTATGCCCTGTGGTTAGGCGGCAACACCGACAACATCATGCACCTGGTGCTGGCGGCGGTGTGCGCGTGGAGCTTCTCATACCTGCTGGTGACGCTGTCGGTGGTGATCCTGCGCATTCGTCGTCCGGATCTGCCACGGGCCTATCGTTCGCCGTTTTTCCCGTTGCCACAGATTCTTTCCAGCGTCGGTATCTTGCTGGGCATGTGGTTCATTACCCCGCCGGGCATGAACCCAGCGGACATTTATGTGCCGTTCGGGGTGATGCTCGGAATCACGGCTTCATACGCGCTGTTTTGGACACTGGTGGTACAGAAGGTCAATCCATTCAAGCCGGCTTCGGTAGAAGAAGTGCTGGCCAAGGAGTTCTCCCATGAGCCTGGCAACCCTCACAACCGTTATCTCGAGCAGGCTGCAAAAGCTGTCTGAGCTGTTCAGCGCCCAACGGGCCCCGGCCGGTTACCGGCCGGGGGTCACGCTTGAGTACGTGCGGCGTAATCTTGGGCTGGCGAGTTTCGCCTCGACGGGGCGCGCCCAGGCAAGGTTTTGCCTGGAGGACATCGGTCTTCAGGTCGATGTTGCCGAGCGCACCGAAGCGCAATTGCTGATGCACCTGGTCATGACCGAATTCATGTTCACGGTGCCCGCCTCAGAGCGGGGCAGTGCGCGCTTTGAACTGCACCACAGCGGGTCGATTCGACGCACGGGGCTGGCCTGTCGGCAACGGGCAGGAGCGCCGGTTTTGCTGGCCAGGCTCCAGGCTGCCTTGAACGACGATCCCAGCCTGCATCAAGCCTTGATGGGGTTGGACTTCAAGCGCCTGCACCTCGATTTGAGCGGGCAGCAATGGCACGTGCGGCTTGAACACATGGGCGGTAGCGAGGTGGTCAACCGCATGCCGGCGTTCCGGCGCTACATCCCCTTGAGCGGCGCGCAGCGAGCCGGGTTGCTGACGGTCCTCGCAGGTTTACAGCGGGTATTGGGCGCGCTTTGAGTTGAGGAATTGGCATCATTAGTGCTTCTACAGTCGGTATCACGCACTTGTTGCGCCTATATAGATAACATGTTAACTATTGGCCGACAAAAACAAGAAACCATTGTGGAGATGCCATGAGCACTTATCAGTCTGCGCACTGTGGGTTGGAAACCTGGACTCAGGATCTGCGAGCGGCGTGCGGTCATTTCGACACGGAACTGGCCTTCAACCGTTCACTGTTCATCGGTGAGGTTTCCAAGCACTCCCGCGGCGACCTGTCACTGGCCAACCTGCGTACCAATGCCGGCCTGATCAAGCGCGAGCGACCCAATGCCGATCACGACATGGACCAGCATTGCTTCCTCGTCAGCCAGCGCAGCGGCTATTGCCAGATCACCCAGAATGGCCAGGTCATTCAGCTGGCCCCCGGCGAGATGTTACTGATGGATTCCACGGGTTCGATCGAGATCAGCCCCTTCGGCCTTATCGAACATGCCTCTTTGTCACTCTCGCGCAATCAAGTGTGCAAGCAGCTGGGCAGCGCCTCGAAAACCTTCGGCAAGATCTCTTCGAGCAAGGCCTGTGGGCGCATGCTCCACGTGTTAATGGATCAGCTGTGCCGCGAGGGCCTGGAAGGGCAGGATTCGATTGAAGAGGCCGAGGCGCTGCAAGCGGCGTTTATTTCCCTGCTCGGTTCAGCCTTTGAACTGCATGACGCCACGGGCGACGGCACTGCATCCTTGCAGGGTAGTAACCTGCGCAGCTATGTGCAAAAAATCATCGACGAGTCCCTGACCCAGCCCGGTCTGAGTCCGGTGGGCCTGGCCAGTCGTTTGAACATTTCAGTGCGGCATTTGTACCGTTTGTTTGAAGAGCAGGACGACAGCGTCTGTCGCTATATTCAGCGTGCGCGGCTCAAACGCAGCGCGGACGACCTGACCAACCCCTTCCTCAAGAGCGAGTCGATCACCTCGATTGCCTACAAGTGGGGCTTCACCGATTCTGCGCACTTCAGCCGTTCATTCAAAAAGCAATTCGAGCTGTCGCCCAAGGATTTTCGTTCCACTCATCTGCAGCAAGCGGTCGGTGCTGTGTAGGGTGTCTGTCTGTCAATGAAACCGCTCACGCTGTCGGCCCATAACATTTGCGCAGTCGCGGTCGAACACTTTGCCGCCCATGGCTACGACGCCTCATCGCTGCACGAAATCGCGGTCGGGGCGGGCATGCGCAAAGCGTCGCTGTATGCGCATTTTGTAAGCAAGAACGCGCTGTTTCAGAGGGTCTTCGAGATTGCCCTGGCCCATGAACACCAGTACATCGCGCAGTGCTTCGAGGACGAAACCGCCCACACCCGTGTGCCGGGGCAATTGCACCTTGAGCGATTGAGTGAGCGCTATGAAGGGTCGGCGCACTTGCGCTTCCTGTTGCGCACAGCGTACTTTCCGCCGGCGCAAATTCGCAGCGTCATTACGGCAGGATTCGAGGCTTATCTGGCCAGCATTCGCCAAGACTTTCAGCGCGCCGCGCAAGGGCGGTACAGGACGGTACCACCCGACGCACTTGAAGTATTTGGCGACGCCTACCTGGGCATCGTCGACAGCTTGCATGTGGAGCTGATCTATTCAACGCCCCATGGCTACGTCAAACGACTTGCGGCCTTGTTGCGGGTGTTCAGTGATTCACTGTCGCTGCTTGAAGGAGTCGAGCGCTATTGAACGGATGCACCACGATCAACATGTGGGAGGGGCAAGCGCCCTCCCATAGTTGATCCGGTTTACATGCCGACAGAGGTCATTTCACCTCAGGCAACGTCGAGCCGCCATCCACCACGATGGTCTGCCCGGTGATATAAGCTGCCAGATCCGACGCCAGAAACAGCATCGCCCCGGCAATATCCTGAGCGGCACCCAGCCGTCCCAGCGGCACGCGGCTGGCGATGTCGGCATTGACCTGGCTGTCGCCCAGGTTATCCATGGCCGGCGTGGCAATCATCCCCGGCTCGACGCCGTTGACGCGCACCTGGTAAGTGGCCAGCTCCAATGCGGCATTGCGGACGAACCCGTTGACCCCTGCCTTTGACGCCGCGTAATGGCTGAGCCCCGGATAAGCGACCCGTGGCCCGGTGACCGAGGAGGTGACCAACACACAGCCGCCACCTTGACGCTGAAACATCGGCAACGCGGCCTGGGTCAGCCAGAACAGCGCGCAGAGATTGACTGCCAGCGTGCGCTCCAGCACAGCGGGGGTGATCTGCTCGAATGCAGTCAGCGGGAAATAACCGGCGTTGTGCACCAGGATATCCAGGCGCCCCCAGTCTCGTTCGATGCCCTTGATCGCGTCGAATACTGCCGTCGCATCGGCCAGATCAAGCTCGATGGCTTCGACCTGACACCCACGTCCCGATAATTCGTCGGCCAACGCCCGGGCCTGCGGTCGGAGAAGGTCAACGACCATCACGCGTGCGCCACGCAGCGCAAACGCTTCGACGATGGCTCGGCCAATGCCTTGCGCGCCGCCGGTGACCAGCACGCTTTTGCCGCTGAAATCCAAGTCTTCAGGCATGTGCACGCTCCATATGGGCGTAAGCCAGTGTGGGCACGTCGACGATGCTCGAGCCGCCATCGGCGACCACGCTGGCCCCGGTGATGATCGCGGCATCCGGGCTGGCCAGGAAGCGGCACACCTTGGCGATTTCTTCGGCGCTGGCGGGACGCCGCAACGGAACGTCGGCGCACACGCGGGCATAGGCTTGCTGCAGAGTATCGCCATGGAAACTCATCAACGGCTGCATTTCCTGGTCGGCCATCGGCGTAGTAACCCACCCCGGGCACACCGCGTTCACCCGAACGCCGCGTGGGCCGTAATCCCGCGCCAGCGAGCGACTGAGCCCGAGCAGCGCATGCTTGGCGGTGGTGTAGCCGCATACTTCGGGTCCGGCGGCCAGCGAGGCGATGGAGCCGAGCAGCACGATATTGCCAGCGCTTTCGATCAGTAGCGGCAGGCAGGCGCGAGCGCTGTAGAACGCGCTGTCCAGATTGCTGCGCAAGGCCGCCTCCCAAGTGTGTGGGCTGGTCTGGGTGGCGTTGCCCACGCCATGCCCACCGGCGCAGGCCAGCAGCACATCGAGGCGGCCGTAGCGTTGACCAATCTGCGCGACGAAACCCTCCCAGGTGGCCGGGCAGGCCGCATCGCCCACCAGCACCAGGCCGCCGCTGTCCTGCGCAACCTGCTCCAGCGGCTCGCGTCGCCGGCCGATCAGCACCAGGTTGGCGCCTTCGGCCGCGTACAATCGCGCACAGGCGGCACCGATGCCCGTGCCGGCACCGGTGATGACAACGGTGCGTGGATCAGGCATCGGGATACTCCGTGCGGTTGAGCACTTGGCAGTAGGAACTGACCGGAAAGTTCGACAGCTCATCGAACGACGCACCGGCATAGCCGAAGATCTTGCCGTCGCTGCGGTGCTGTTGCAGGTCGATCAGCACCAGGCCTAGGGTCGGGATGATCTTTTCGCGCCAGACAAACAGGTACAGCTGATCGGCGATCTTGTAGTAGTGGCAGCGATCGGTATCGCACAGGCCCTGCTCCACGCCTTTGAGGCACTGCCAGGCATAGAACTGATCGTTCAGGTAGATGTGCTCGTAGACTTCGCTGGGGCTGTAGCGATACAGGTTGCGCAGGCCGGTCAGTTCCTGGGTGGGCGCGTGCGGGCATAGGCCGGGCTGCCAGGCTTGATCGAGGCTGCCGTGCAGGAAATCTACTTCTACCGAGGTCAGGGCCTTGCCGGCCAGGGCGCGGCTGTAGAGTCCTTGCTCGGTATGTTCGCGGTCCGGCATGCGCCCGATCACGGCGGTGAACGACGACGTGGTGGTGTCCAGCACCAGGCTGATCGACCACGCCTGGCCGGCTTCATGCTTGATGAAATCAACCAGGTACAGGCCCGGGCGTACCGAGGTGGCGCGGTAGACGGCCGAGCCGCTGGAGTGGCCGTCGGCGGCGTGCCAGTGCAACTGTTCGGTGTCGAAGCGATGCTCGATCTGCCAGCCGTTGGCGAAGTGCAGGGTGAAGGCCTTGCCGTTGAGGTCGGCAAGGTTGGGCAGGATAAACGCGTCGGGGGCAAAACCATCGGCGAGGGCGCCTACGGTGATCCAGTCGGATGAGGTAGTCATTGCATGGCTCCGGTTGAGGGAATGGACACCCCGGATCATGCGGTTGGCGACCTGGCGCGCCTATCAACCAAAGGGTTGAGGCAGCTTAAAGAAACAGCGCGGCGACCAGTTCGGTACGGCTGGTCACACCGGTTTTGCGAAACAGGTGGATCAGGTGGGTCTTGATGGTGGGCAGGCCGACATCCAGTTCCTGGGCCAGTTGCTTGTTGCTCGCGCCCTGACGTAATAACCAGGCAATCTGACGCTCTTTGGGCGTAAGACCGGCCAGTGCATCGTCGCAAGGCTGCATATTGACCACCGCCATTTGCAGCAACGCCTGCAAGGCATTGAGCCGAGCCAGTTGGTCTGGGGTAAACACCCCTTGTTCCGTCGTGCGCAGCAAGGAGATAGCCGCCTGGGGCTGGTCGGCGCGATGGGCGACGATCTCCACCACATCGACCACACCGTAGCGCTGCAGGAAGTCTTGATAGCGGCGGCTGTCACGCATGGACTGGCGGGCCATGGCGAAACCCAGGGGCACCACCGCCAGCCCGCTGGACAGGCAATTGCGCGGTTGCAATGGGTCGAATTGGCGGTAGTTGTCCAGGTAGTCGCGGTGCATCTCACTGCTCATGCCTTGCAGCCTGAAATCACGCGCTTGCAGCTGGCGGTCGACGCAATAGAATGCTGCCTTGCTGGCAGGCACCAATTGAGTGAAAGCCTGCAGGCAATGGCCGGCGACTTCCTGAGTGGGGATGGCGTGCATGGTCAGTCACCTGCGCCGGAACAAACGCTGCCGGCCGAAGCCGGCAGAGGGGAGTAATCAGACTACCGCGAAATAGTGCTTCACAAAACTTTCGCTCACCACCTCCCACAACACCGGTGTGCCCTTGGTCACGAACCAACTATCGCCGGCCTTGTAGCGGGCGCTCTGGCCGGTGCTTTCGTCCGTCAACTGCACTTCGCCGGTGACGACCGTGGCGTGTTCGGCGAACGGGTAGACCATCCGGAACTTGCCCCGGGTGGTGCCGAAATAAGCGCTGCTGACGGCGTCGGTCGGTGCTCCGAAGGTCATTTTGCCAAAGGCTTTGACTTCACCTTCGAGGATCTCGGAGCCGAGGTCGGCAACGGTTCCCCAGGTATCGAGGTCCGATAATTGGATGTCTTTCTTCAGGGTGGTAACGGACATGACAGTTCTCCTGTGAATGAAACAGCTGGGCTCAACGGCGACCGTTGAAGTAGCCCGAAAGTTGATGAAGGCTTTTGCCGGCCGTGAGCAGCAGCGGGCGGATATGGTCCTTGCCGAGGATCTGCGCATGTTTGACCGCGCTGATCAGGTCGTAGCGCGACGAGCCTTCGCTCATGCCTTCGGCCAGGACCTTGCAGATGATGTGGCTGGGCGTGACCCCGAAGCCTGCGTAGCCCTGGACATAAAAGGCGTTCGGGCGCCCGCTGAGCGTGCCGATCTGCGGGAACAGGTTGGCCCCGGTCGCCATCGGCCCGCCCCACGCCAGGTCGATCTTGACGTCCTTGAGGTACGGGAAAATCTTCAGCATCAGGCTGCGGTTCCAGGCTTTGAGGTCCGCCGGGATGTGCTCGACGAAAGGCGTGGCGGCACCGAACAGCAAGCGGTTTTCGTTGGTGACCCGGTAGTAGTCGATCACCGGCCGGATATCGCTGTAGGCGCCGCGTATCGGGCTGATGCGGTTGATCATCTCCTCTGGCAACGGCTCGGTCATCAACTGGAAGGCATAGGTATTGACGGTGGTCTTGTGCAGTTCCGGCTCCAGCTTGTTGAGGAAACTGTCGCAGGCCCACAGCAACTTGGAGGCTTTGACCGAGCCTCGGCCGGTGCGCACGGTGATACGTTCGCCATAACTGACTTCCAGCGCCGGGCTGTGCTCAAAGATGCGCACACCGTGGCCAGCCAGGGCCTTGGCTTCGCCCAGCAACAGGTTCAGCGAGTGCACGTGCCCGCCGCCCATGTGCAGCAGCGCGCTGGTATAGGCGTCGGAACCAATGATCTGCTTGACCTCGGACCCCGCCATAAAGCGGATTTCGTCCTGGGTGTTGATCGACTTGAAGTCCTTCTCCCAGGCGCGCAGGGTTTTTTCCTGGCGGGCGTTGAAGCCCATATAGCCGTAGCCGTGGCAGAAATCGGCGTCGATCGAGTACTTGGCGATGCGATCCTTGATGATGCCGGCGCCCAGCTCACTGATTTCGAAAATCTGGCGCAGGCCTTCGTCGCCCACTTGTTGCTTGATCTTTTCCAGGTCGTGGCCGATCCCTGCCATGATCTGGCCGCCATTGCGGCCCGTGCCACCGAAGCCCAGGTAGCGCGCTTCGAGCACCACAATATTGGTGATGCCTTTTTCGGCGAGTTCCAGTGCGGTGTTGATGCCGGAGAAACCGCCGCCAATCACCACGACATCGGCTTCCACGTCCCGTTCGAGGGTGGGGAAGCTGAGATTGTATTTCTTGGTTGCCGAGTAGTAGGTCGGCGTTTCGATATTGATCATGGCGCAGCCTGGAAAAGTGAAGGGAAACTCACTGCAGAGCCGACAAGAAGCTCTGTGCCTGTTGCGACACATTAAGTGCCTTCCGAGCGGTAGGTGTCTTGATTCTGTGTGCCGCCGCGCTTGACCGTGGCTGCCAATACTCAGTCCCGAATCCGGCCGCGCGGTAAAGCCGCACACGGGGAACAATTGCCAATGCTAGAATGTTGTTAATCTGTTAACTAATTACGACGCAGCCGCCCATGTCTAAACCGCGCCAATCCCTGACCCTCACTTTGCTCCATGCGCGTGAAGCCGCCATGGGTTTTTTTCGTCCTTCGCTCAATCAACACGGACTGACCGAGCAGCAATGGCGGGTCATTCGTATCCTGAGCCAGCACGATGAGCTTGAGATCAACCGCCTGGCCGAGCTGGCGTGCATCCTCAAGCCGAGCATGACCGGGGTGCTGGTACGCATGGAAGCTGCGGGCATGGTTGAACGGCGCAAAGCGCAGCAGGATCAACGCCGCGTGCTGGTGCGGCTGGCCGAGAAGGGTCAAGCCTGTTTCGACTCGATGAGCCAGAGCATGGAAGCCAATTACCAGCGCTTGCAGGCGGAGTTTGGCGAGGAGAAGTTGCAGACGTTGCTGACCTTGCTCAATGAGCTGAAAACCCTCAAGCGCTGAACCAGGGGTACCGGCTGCAATGCCGGTCATAAGCCTGTGACGAGGAGTCCCCCGGCACAGGAGGGCTCCGTCTCTACAGGTCACTTTTCGTTCGCACTAATAGATAGCGCCGGCCGCGCTGGCAGGTGCCGGTGAATCCTTGAAGGCCGCCGCCAGGCTTTGCAGCCCGCGCATCAGCACCGTGGTGTCAACGCCCACCGCCACGAATACCGCGCCCAGTTCGATGTAGCGCCGCGCCAGTGCCTGGTCTGCGCTGAGAATGCCGGCGGCTTTGCCGGCATTGCGGATGCGCGCGATGGCGTCTTCGATTGTCGCCTGCACCTCAGGGTGGCCGGGGTTGCCGCGATGGCCCATCGAGGCGCTCAGGTCCGCCGGCCCGATAAACACCCCGTCGACGCCTTCCACCGCCGCAATCGCATCCAGGTTGGCCAAGCCCTCGCGGCTTTCGATCTGCACCAGCAGGCACATTTGCTCGTCGGCTTTGTCGAGATAACCGGCAATGCTGTTCCAGCGTGAAGCCCTGGCCAGCGCACTACCGACACCACGCACGCCCTTGGGCGGATAGTGGATGGCTTTCACCAGTTCCCGCGCCTGTTCTGCGCTTTCCACCATGGGCACTAGTAAGGTCTGTACGCCAATGTCGAGCACTTGCTTGATCAACGCGGTGTCGCCGATTACCGGGCGAATTATTGGATGGCTGGGGTAGGGCGCCACGGCCTGGAGCTGGCCGAGCATGCCGCGCAGGCTGTTGGGTGCATGTTCGCCGTCGATCAGCAGCCAATCGAAGCCGGCATTGGCAGCCAGTTCCGCGCAATAGGCATCGGCCAGGCCCAGCCACAGGCCGATCTGGGTTTCACCGCTGCGCAGGCGACGTTTGAAGGTGTTGATAGGCATGTCCATGAGTGCTCTCCCGTTAAACGAATCGGCAGGCGATCGACCCCAGCATGTCGTAATCGACATGGAAGGTATCGCCAGGGTTGGCCGCCACCGGACGGGTGAAGGAGCCACCCAGGATGATTTGTCCGGGTTGCAGGGTGACGTCATAGGCGGCCAGTTTATTCGCGAGCCAGGCCACGCCCTTGGCCGGGTGATTGAGCACGGCGGCGGAGACGCCGGACTCTTCGATCACGCCATTGCGGTAGAGCACCGCCGGTACCTTGCGCAAGTCGATCTCGGTGGGGCGTACGGCCCGCCCACCCATGACCACGCCGGCGTTGGCGGCGTTGTCGGAAATGGTGTCGAACACCTTGCGGGTCGCCTTGGTGTGCGGGTCGACCTGCTGGATGCGCGCATCGATGATCTCCAGCGCCGGGATCACCCATTCGGTGGCGTCGAGCACATCGAACACCGTCACGTTCGGACCCTTGAGCGGTTTGCCCAGGATAAATGCCAGTTCCACCTCGACGCGCGGCACGATAAAGCGCTCGAAGGGGATGTCGGTGCCTTCATCGAAGAACATATCGTCCAGCAACGCGCCGTAATCCGGCTCGGTGATGTTGGACGAGACCTGCATGGCCCGTGAGGTCAGGCCGATCTTGTGGCCGACCAGCTTGCGCCCGTCCTTGATTTTTTGCGCGACCCAGGCGCGCTGGATGGCATAGGCGTCGTCGAGGGTGATCGCCGGGTGTTCGAGGGAAAACTGACGCACCTGCTCGCGTGAACGTTCGGCCTGGTCGAGGCGCGCGGCGGCTTGCAAAATGAGCGATTGATCAAGCATGGCAAGAGTCTCTTATTGAGGGTTGACGATGGCCGCCCGGGTGCGCAGCACCAGCAAGCCGCCAAGAGCAATCAGCAGCGCCAGGACGTACAGGGCCAGGCTGGCGCTTTGGGTGGTGTCGCGCATCCAGCCGATCAGGTAGGGCGCGAAGAATGACGCGATGCTGCCGAACGAGCTGATTAGGGCGATCCCGGCGGCCTGGGTGTTATTGGACAGGAACGCGGGAGGCAGTTGCCAGAACATCGGCAACGCCGCGCTGGCGCCCATGCCGGCGAGAGTCAAGCCGCCCAGCACCACGGCCGGGTTGGCGGGGGCGAGCCCGGCGATGGCAATGCCGGCGGCCGACATCAGCAAGGGCACGCACAGGTGCCAGCGGCGTTCACGGTAGCGGTCGGACGAGCGCCCACAGCCGATCATGAAAAAACACCCGGCCAGGTACGGTACCGCACTGAGCAGGCCGACCTTGCCGTCGCTGCCGATGCCGGCGCCGTGAATCAGCGTCGGCATCCAGAACGCCAGGGTGTTGACTGCCAGCATCACCGCGAAGTACACCGCCACCAGCAGCCACACCTGCGGGTTGCTGAGAATGGCGGAGAACGAGGTGATCGATTTGCGGTGTTCTTCCCGGTGCAGTTGCTCGCGCAGGTGTTGCTTCTGTTCCGGCGCCAGCCACTTGACCGTCTCGAAGCTGTCCGGCAAGCACTTGAGTACCACCAGCCCGAGCAAAATCACGGGGGCGCCTTCGATGACGAACATCCATTGCCAGCCGCGCAGGCCGCCCAGGTCGTGAAAGTGTTCAAGGATGCCGCCGGAAAGCGGGCCGCCGATCACCCCGGCCATTGGCACCGCGATGGCAAACAAGGCGGTGACCTGCGCGCGGCGACCGGCCGGGTACCAGCGGTTCAGAAACACCAGGATGCCCGGGAAGAAACCGGCCTCGGCCACGCCCAGCAAAAAGCGCAGCACGTAGAAGCCCATGGCGCTGTCGATCAGGAACATGCAGGTCGACAGCACGCCCCACACCACCATCAGCGTGGCAATCCAACGCCTGGGGCCCACTCGGTCCAGGGCCATGTTGCTGGGCACGCCGAACACCGCGTAGGCCACGAAGAACAGGCCGGCGCCGAAGCCATAGACGGTGTCGCTGAAATTCAAGTCCGCGCTCATCTGCATCTTGGCGAAGCCGATGTTGATGCGGTCAAGATGGGCGAAGAGGTAGCAGATCAGCAACAACGGCATCAGCCGCCAGGTGATGGTGCTGTGAGTACGGTCGCGTACGACCTGGCCGAGGTTGTCGGCGGTATGGGCTGTGCTCATGGTTTTATACTTTTTATCTGAGAGGCCGAGGGTGTGAACGGGCAGGGCGCCTTAACCGACCTGCGCCTTGAGGAACGCATGCACGTTGTTCTGCTTGAAGTTGAGCTGCTCGTGCAGTTCGATCATTTCAAACGACAAGGCCAGCAGGCGCTGGGCCTGAAGCTCGGTGAAGTGCTGGGTGATGACCTCGAACAGGCGCTCGGCGATGTGCTGCCGTGTGGCCAGGTCGCGGCCATGGCCGACCTTCAACGTCATGTGCACGAACGCGTAGTCATGCTTGCCGTCGGCCATGCGCCAGGTGTCCAGGCGCACGCCACGGCTGCGGATGCCACCCAGGGGAAACACGCCGCTGGCGCCCAGGCTGGCGTGGACTTTTTCAAACAGGCCCGGCAGGTCTGCCTGCTGTTCGATGTTGTCGGTGTATTCAGCAATGAAGTGAGGCATGAACGGCTCCTTCAGGCCGCGCGGGGATGCCGCGCGGCCATGCGGTCAAACAGGGAAAATGGCGTTGATCTGCCCGGTGCCCGAGCTGCCGAAAGGCGCGGTGATGATCTCGGCCGGCTTGTCGTAGTCCGGCCCGCCGAGCAGACCCAGGAGCATGGCGGTGTCGTGCATCTTGCCTTCGCCAAAGCAATGCTCGGCGTAGTCCGGGAGCATGGCGCAGAACTCTTTCCAGCGGCCCTGGCGCCACAGTTCCACCACATGCAGGTCGACCTGTTTGTCGAACTCGCGCGTCCAGTTATGGATATTGGCTTCGGCATTGCGGTCGTCGGAGAAACGGTGCGACAGCGACCCCGAGGCCAGCACCACGACTTTGCGGTCGCTCTTCTCGATGGCCCGGCGCACGGCGGCGCCGAAGGTGAAGCTGTCTTGCAGGCGATGCCAGGCACACCAGGCGGCAATCGAAACGACGTTGAATGTCTGCTCGCCCGGTACGCCCATATGCATGTAGCGCATCGGTACCAGGGTGCCGTATTCCAGCTCCAGGCTCGGGATGTTGTGCGCCAGGGTGCGCACGTCGGCGGCGTTGGCCTCGGCGGCGATCAGCTCGCCCAGCTCCGGGCAGCCGGGGTATTCGTACGCCATGTTCTTGATGAAGTGCGGCAGTTCGTTACTGGTGTAGATGCCCTTGAAGTGCTCGCCGCTGTTGACGTGATAGGCGCTGTTGACCAGCCAGTGCACGTCGAACACCACGGCGGTATCGGCGCCCAGCTCGCGGGCGCGCCGACCGATCTCCTTGTGCCCGGCAATCGCCGCTTCGCGGCAGCCGTGGTGCTTGCCAGGCAGCTCCGACAGGTACATTGAGGGAACGTGGCAGATTTTCGCCGCCAGGACGACTTCGCCCATGATGATTCTCCTGAAATTGTTTTTGTCTTAGGGGCTTCGGGTGGTGCTCAGACGCCCCAGCGTGGAATGTGATGGCTGCCCATCGAGATGCACACGTTCTTGATCTCAGCGAACACCTCAAAGCTGTATTGGCCGCCTTCACGGCCGGTGCCGGAGCCCTTCACGCCGCCGAACGGCTGGCGCAGGTCGCGCACGTTCTGGCTGTTGATGAACACCATGCCCGCTTCGATGCCATAGGCCAGACGATGCGCCTTGCCGATGTCCTGGGTCCAGATGTAGGACGCCAGGCCGTACTCGGTGGCGTTGGCCAGTTGCAGTGCTTCGGCCTCGTCCTTGAACGGAATCAGGCACACCACCGGGCCGAAGATCTCTTCCTGGGCGATACGCATATTGTTGTTCACGTCAGCGAACACCGTGGGCTGGATGAACTGGCCTTTGCTCAAGTGCGCCGCCAGGTTGGCCGGGCGCTCCAGGCCACCGGCGAGGAGGGTGGCGCCTTCTTCGAGACCGATCTTGATGTAGCCGGTGACCTTGTCGTAGTGGGCCTGGGTGATCATCGAGCCGACCTGGGTCTTCGGGTCTTGCGGGTCGCCGACGATCAGGCGTTTGGCGCGCGCGGCGAACTCGGCGACGAACTGCGGGTACACGCTTTCCTGGATAAAGATCCGGCTGCCGGCGGTGCAGCGTTCGCCGTTGAGCGAGAAGATGGTGAACAGCGCGGCGTCGAGGGCACGTTCCAGGTCGGCGTCTTCAAAAATCAGCACCGGCGACTTGCCGCCCAGTTCCATGGAGTACTTTTTCAGCCCGGCGGTCTGCATGATTTTCTTGCCGGTGGCGGTGCCGCCGGTGAAGGAAATCGCGCGTACATCGGGGTGGCGCACCAGGGCGTCACCGGCAGTCGCGCCGTAACCCTGGATGACGTTGAGCACGCCTTTTGGAATGCCGGCCTCCACAGCCAGGCGCCCCAGTTCGTTGGCGGTCAGCGGTGACAGCTCGGACATTTTCAGCACGGCGGTATTGCCCAGGGCCAGGCACGGCGCGGTCTTCCAGGTAGCCGTCATGAACGGCACGTTCCACGGTGAGACCAGCGCGCAGACACCCACCGGCTGGTACAGGGTGTAGTTGAGCATTTGGTCATCGACCGGGTAGCTGTGACCGTCCATGCGCGTGCAGACTTCGGCGAAAAAGTCGAAGTTGTGCGAGGCCCTTGGAATCAACACGTTTTTGGTCTGGTGAATCGGCAGGCCGGTGTCGAGGGTTTCCAGCTCGGCCAGGTGCGGCACGTTCTGTTCGATCAGTTCACCCAGCTTGCGCATCAAGCGCGCACGTTCCTTGGCCGGGGTGCCCGCCCATTTCGGGAAGGCTTCCTTGGCGGCGGCCACGGCTTGCGCGACTTCCTCCGCGCCACCGCTGGCCACTTCGCCGATGGCTTCGCCTGTGGCCGGGTTGTAGTTGACGAACACGTCTTTGCTTTCGACCTCACGGCCGTTGATCCAATGTTTGATCATGCTGCTCAAGCCTCTTTACGGGCGCTGAAGAACGCCGCTTCGCTGACAATGCGGTTAACCAGGCGGCCTACGCCTTCGACTTCCACAATCACTTCATCGCCAGGCACGACGTTCGCCAGGCCTTCGGGCGTGCCCGTGGCGATCATGTCGCCGGGTTGCAAGGTCATGAAACTGGACAGGTATTCGATCAGGTATGGAATGTCGAAAATCATGTCCCGGGTGCTGCCTTCCTGGCGCAGCTCGCCGTTGATCCAGGTGCGCAGCGTCAGGTTGCCAGGGTCTGGCACATCGGCCACATCGACGATCCATGGGCCGACAGGCGTGGTGGCGTCGCGGTTTTTCACGCGCACGTTGGGCCGGTAGTAGTTTTCCAGGTAGTCGCGAATGGCGTAGTCGTTGCACACGGTGTAGCCCGCCAGGTAATCCAGGGCATCTTCGCGCTTGACGTTGCGCGCCGGCTTGCCGATGACGGCCACCAGCTCGCACTCGTAGTGCATGTAAGCGACGTTATCCGGGCGCCAGGTCACCTGATTGTGGCCGGTGTACGTGCCCACGGACTTGATGAAGGCCAGCGGTTCGGTCGGCGGTTTGAAAGCCAGTTCAGCAGCGTGGTCGGCATAGTTCAGGCCCAGGGCGAACATGCTGCCGGTCGCCGGTGGCAGCCATTGCACCTGGTCTTCGGCCAGCAGGCGGCCGTCAGCCAGGCGTACCGCGTTGTTGTCTTCGACGTGGGCGAGGTGGATTTCGCCTTCAAATGCTATACGGGCGTGTTTCATGCGAGCTCCTGTGACGCGGCCACGATGGGGTTGACGAGGCGGCCCAGACCGCTGATCTCAACTTCGACGGTCTCACCCGGTTGTACATCGACGCGACCTTCCGGTGTGCCGGTGATCAGCACATCGCCTGCGTGCAGGGTCATGAATTCGCTGATCTCGGCGATCAGCAATGGAATGTTGCGCACGAAGTTGGCCGTGGTGTTTTGCTGGCGAATCTCGCCGTTGACGTACAGCGTGATCGCGAGATTGTGCGGGTTCGAGACCTGCGCCGTGGGTATCAGCTCGGGCCCGATGGCGCAGAAACCATCGCGGCATTTGGCTTTGACGGCAGGGCGGTAGTAGCTGTCTTCCGGCAGGCTGAACTCATTGACGATGGTGAATCCAGCGACGTAATCGAGTGCGTCGGCCGGGCTGACGCGGCTGGCGCTCTTGCCCATCACCACGCCCAATGCCGGCCCAGGCTGCAAGCGTTCGCCCTGACCTGGATGCACCACCTCGGCGCCGTGCTGGTTGCGCGTGTTGGGGGTCTTGATGAACAGCACCGGTTTGACCGGCGGTTTCTGATACGGCGGCTGTTCGAACTCGGCGAGGCGCTGCTTGAGCAGCCCCTGGTAGTTCAGCGCGACACCGAAAAGGGTGCCAGTCGCGACGTCATGCAAGGCGCGGCTCATGCTTTCTCCTGGCAGAGCCATGGCGGCCCCGCATTTAGTTAATGTGTTAACAGTTATAATTAAGATGTTAACTATCGTCAAGGGTGGCAGACTGTTTGTGCGGTGGTTGTGCCGCCCAAATCGGTGCAGGATGAGAGCCGCTGCACTGCAGCCATCACAATAAAAACGAGTAGCGTGCGATGAGCGACCGTCAACCCATTCCGAACATCAACATTGGCCAGGTATACGACCAGCGCTACAGCGACGCCGAAGTCCACTACGACAAACTGGCGAACCTGGCGGATTTCTTCGGGCGCAACATGCCCGTTCACCGGCATGACCGGTTCTTCCAGGTTCACTACGTAAAAAGCGGCACCGTGCGCGTGTATCTGGACGACCAGCAATACGTCGAGTCCGGGCCGATGTTCTTCCTCACGCCACCTACGATTCCGCACTCGTTTGTGACCGAGGCCGACAGTGACGGGCACGTGCTGACGGTGCGTCAGCAACTGGTGTGGCAGCTGATCGAAGCCGACGCCAGCCTGGCACCGGCCGGTGCGCAATTGTCGGCCGCGTGTGTCGCCCTGGCGCAGTTGGAGCCGCAATATGCGGGCGATATCCGCCGGTTGGATTATCTGTTCGAGGAACTGAGCGAAGAAGTGAAAGCCCAGCGTTCCGGGCGCAGCGCAGCCCTGGACAGCTTGACGCGGTTGATCATGATCAGCCTGTTGCGGCTGTGCTCCCACTCGTTGAAAGCCACGCCCGCCAGGCACGAAGACTTGAAAATCTTCCACCGCTTCAATGAGCTGATCGAAGTGCATTACCAGCAACACTGGCCCTTGTCGCGGTATGCCCAGGGCATCGGGGTGACAGAGGCGCGGCTCAACGATGTGTGCCGACGCATTGCCGACCTGCCGTCCAAGCGCCTGATCCTGGAGCGCCTGATGCAGGAAGCCAAGCGCCTGCTGCTGTTTACCGGCAGCTCGGCCAACGAGATCTGCTATCAGCTGGGGTTCAAGGACCCGGCCTATTTCAGTCGTTTTTTCCAGCGTTACGCACAGCTCACTCCCGGGGAGTACCGCCAGCGCCAATCGGGGTTGCGTTGAGCCAGGCATAGGGGCGTAGCGCCTTGGTTTTGTTGATCTTGTACGGATCATCATGCGCATCGCCGCCGTGCGACAGAATGGCTTTTACGCGGAACCGATTGTACTTTTCACAGCGCCAGCGCCGCTTGCGGCCGCTGGCCGGCGACACTAAGCTGCCGACTCGCCCATTTAAGTGGTGCCGTCATGGCCAACCCCAGACCTTCGCTGACATTGACCCTGCTGCAAGCCCGTGAAGCCGCAATGGCGTTCTTCCGTCCGGCCCTGAACAAGCATGAACTGACTGAGCAACAGTGGCGGGTCATTCGGATCCTGCGCCAGCAGGGCGAACTCGAAAGCCACCAGCTCGCCCAGCAGGCCTGCATCCTCAAACCGAGCATGACCGGAGTGTTGACGCGCCTGGAGCGCGACGGCCTGGTGCGTCGGCAGAAGTCCAGCCAGGATCAACGCCGGGTGTTCGTGGGCCTCACCGAGCGCGGCCAGCAATGCTTCGTTTCCATGAGCGAAGGCATGGAAAGCAACTACCAGAAAATCGAAGCGCAGTTTGGCACCGAGAAAATGGAGCAGTTGCTGGGCTTGCTCAATGAGCTGAAAAACATCAAGCCTTGAAGGGCTAACATTTAATTAATAGATGAACGTCTTTGCCCACTGATAACGTCGCGGGCCTGAATCCTCACTATCCGTTTTCGGCACAAATGCACGATCTGCCCTGGGTTCGGAATGGAACTTGCGTGCGCTATGACCTGTAAGCCTTGCAACTGAAAAAAGGTTGGGTCAATGAACAATAATAATGTGCTGATGCCTGCGGCCTCGTTGGTGCCTGCACCGACGTTACCCCTCCAGCGTTTTCTGACCAGCGACATCGATGAACATGCGCGCAATATGGACGGCTGGCAGGTTCGCTACGATCAGTTATCCCCCGGCACCTTTACCGGTGAGTTGGTGGCGTTCCGTTCGGACTGGATGCAACTGGTGCGCGACCGCTCTAATCAGGCCATGGTCAAACATGGCTCTGCCTGGAAAGGCGCAATCACCTTCAGCCTTCCCTTGAGTGCCAGCGGTCCGGTGTATTGCTCGGGGCATCCGATCCACGAGCCCAGCCTGTTGGTTGCCCACGGTGATAACCTTCCCGAGCTGCATACCCCACAGCACCTGGACCTGCTCGGGGTGGCCATTGACGAGCGCGCACTGGAACATCTGTTGAAGCGTCAACGCAGTCAGTTTCGAATTACCGATCTTCCCAAGTGTTACCGCCTGGGCCAATCATCCGTGCAACGTGACCTCGCGGCGTTGTTCGATGAACTGGCGGGCTGCGATCAGGGCCGTCATGCCATGCTGGGGCATGATTCGATCCGGCGCGGCATACGCGATGCGGTGATGTTGCATGTGCTGGAGTTGATCGCGCCGGACCACGCGCCCCCCCTCAACCCCACGGCGCGTAAAAGGATGGTCGACCGCGCTCGCGAATACGCGTTGAGTCACCTCGACGAACCGCTGTCGATCCTCGACCTGTGCAACCACATCGGCGCCAGCCGACGCAAACTCCAATACTGTTTTCAGGAAACCCTGGGCATCAACCCGGTGGCCTATCTGCGTGCGTTGCGCCTCAATGCGGTGCGTCGCGAACTGCGAACCAGCACCCAAGCCCACGGTGTACAGGAAGTGGCGGCGCGCTGGGGGTTCTGGCATTTGAGCCGGTTCTCCAGCGATTACCGCACCATGTTTGGCGAAAGTCCTTCGCAAACCCTGCGCCGCACTCAACTCTGCTGAAAACGGATAACCGGCTCACGTTGCGCGTTACTAGGATGGCCCACACCACTTGATGGGAGGGGCATTCGATGATTCATAACAATAACGCAAGCGCCGCACGTATGACGCTGTTCACCCTGGGGCTGTTGGGTTGCTGCGCCAGTGTCCAGGCCACCGAGAGCGGCGCGCCGACCACCGCCGTCGGTGTGTACGATTTCGGCGCGGGGATGATGCCGCCGGCCACGCCTTTCGGGACACTGGGGCTGCGCACGGCGTTCTATTCGGCCAACGTGCAGAAGAATCGCCAAGGGCGCCCTGTCGACAACCACTTCTCACTGGATGTGTTGTCCATCGGCCTCGCCTATATGCGCATGACCGATTACACCGTATTGGGTGCCACCTATGGTTTCGGCGCCGTGGTGCCGTTTTTCAAGATGGACGCTTCCATCAAGGTACAGACGCCGGTGGGGCCGCTGAGCCTGGAAGCCGATCCGTTTCGAATGGCCGACGTGCAACTGTTGCCGGTGATCCTGCAGTGGAGCCTCTCGCCGAATCTGTTTATCAACACGCAGTTGCAGATCCAGACGCCCACGGGGGATTACGACAAGAACCGGTTGATCTCCCCAGGGCTCAATCACTGGACGTTCTCATCGATCGTCAACGCCACTTACATCACCGACAGTGGCTTTGAGGTTTCGTCAAGCTTTGAAGTCGACGTCAATACCCGTAACCCCGCGACCGATTACAAAAGCGGTGTCGAGTACCGGCACGAGTTTGCCGTGGGCCAACATGTGGGGCCGTGGACACTGGGCCTGGGCGGCTACTACTACCGCCAGTTCAGCGATGACGATGCGCCCGGCCTGCAATCAGGCAACCGCGCGCGGGTGCTGGCTGTAGGTCCTGCCGTGAGTTACTTCAAGCCGGGCCTGCCGCCCGTGTGGCTGCATGTCTATAAGGAAACCGATGCCCGCAACCGTGCCGAGGGCTACACCGTGGCGCTGCGCATTTCTCAAAGTTTCTAAGGGGCTGGCCATGAACTCATCCTATTCCGATTCTCCATCACTACGGCAAGCCACCGGACGCCGTGAAGGGCTGGTGCTGATGCTGGGCAGCAGCCTGACCATCATGGGCGCGGTCATGGTCGCGCCGATCCTGCCCAAGCTCGGCGCCGAGTTCGGCCCGCTGGAACCGCGTGCGGATCTATTGGTGCCGTTGGCGGTGACCGGCCCTGCGCTGGCGATTGCACTGTGCGCGCCCCTGGTTGGCTGGTTGGCCGACCGGGTAGGGCGTAAAGCGTTGCTGGTGATCGCCACCCTTTTGTATGCCGTGCTCGGGGCCATTCCGGCGCTGCTGGATAACTTGCCCGCCATCGTTGGCGTACGCCTGTTGTTCGGTGCGGCGGAGGCCGCGGTGATGACCTGTTGCGCCACACTGATTGCCGACTATTGGCACGGCGAGGAACGGCTGCGCTACATCAATCGGCAGGTGGTCACCATCGGCCTGGTCGGCGCGCTGTTCTTTGTGGTGGGCGGAGCGTTGGGCGAACACTCCTGGCGCCTGCCGTTTTTGTTGTACCTGCTGCCACTGCTGCTGGTGCCGGTGATGATGAAGGTGCTATGGGAACCCACAGCGCCCCGGCACACCGTCGCGACGCCCGGCCAGGGCAGGGTGGCGATCGTACCCTTGGTGCTCGGTTATCTGCTGATCCTCAGCGGTATGGTCCTGAGTTTTATCGTGCCGATCCAGGCGCCGATTCTGCTGGTCAGCCTGGGTGTCACGTCGAGCACGATGATCGGGCTGTCGGCAGGCCTGGGGTTGCTGGCGACCCTGGTCGGTTCATTGTCCTGGCCGCTGCTGCGCCGCCGCATAGGCATCCTCGGGTGCAATGCATTGTTGCTGACCCTGCTGGGCCTGGGGTTATGGCTGCTGATGCGCGGGCAAAGCTACAACACGGTGTTGCTGGCGGTGCTGATTCACGGCCTGGGCGCCGGTCTGCTGGTACCTAACGCGATGACGCCGGTAATGAATGCCCTGAGTGCCGGAAACCGAGGGCGCGGTCTGGGTGGGTTCACCGCGTTTCTGTACTTCGGCCAATTTGTCAGCCCGCTGGTGGTGGCCGTCCTCAGTGCTTACTCGGGCGACCTGCGCCACTCCATCCAATGGTTGGCGATCGTCAGTTTCGCCTCTGCCCTGGTCTGGGCGCTGGCAGGTCTGCAAGCGTGGCGCAAAGCGCACGCGCCGGCATTCGGCTCAAGTCATTCGTAATTAAAAGGAGATAAAAATGGACATCCAGAACCTGCTGGACATCGAAGACGCCACCGGCCTGGCCGAATGTGTCAGGCGCGGCGACGTGCAACCTGGCGAGCTGCTGGAGGCGGTGATTGATCGTATTGAACGGGTCGAACCTCAGCTCAATGCGGTCGCCGAGCGGCTTTATGATGCCGCCCGTACGGCGGCACTCGCATCGCGGCCGGGTCACGGCGTGTTCGCCGGGGTACCGACCTTGATCAAGGACCTGTTTTCGCCGGTCAACGGCGCGGCGATGACCAATGGCTCGCAAGCGCTGGGAGGCTTTCGCGCGGACTTTGAAGCTGAGCACGTAAGCCGTATCCGCCGTGCCGGGTGTGTGATTCTCGGCACCAGCACCTCACCCGAGTTCGGCACGTCGTACTCCACCGAATCCAAGCGCTTTGGCGCCACACGCAACCCCTGGAATATCGGCCACAGCGCTGGCGGTTCCAGCGGCGGCGCGGCCGCTTTGGTGGCGGCCCGTGTCGTACCGTTTGCCCATGGCAACGACGGCGGCGGTTCCTTGCGTGTGCCGGCGTCCTGCTGTGGGGTGTTCGGCCTCAAGCCCAGCCGTGGGCTGTTGCCGTCCGGGCCGATGGTCGGCGAGGGCTGGGCCGGCATGGGCACCCCCCATGCGATTACTTTGTCGGTGCGTGACAGCGCCGCGCTGCTGGATGCCACGGCCGGGATGGACCTGGGCGCACCTTATGCCGCGCCGCTGCAAGCGCAGCCCTATGTCACCGCGCTGCAGCGTGACCCCCGGTCGCTGCGTATTGCCCTCGTTGAGCAACTCGGGCCTTGGCCGACCTCCAGCGAAAGTGTGGAAGCCGTGCGCCAGGCCGCCAGGTTGTGCGAATCCCTGGGCCACCGCGTTGAACTGGTCAGCTTGCCGGTGGCGCTGCCGGCGTTTCTCGATCAGGTCTTCACCATCATCGGTGCAAGCACTCGCCACTATGTCGATGTGTTGGGGCAGATGCGCGGTTTCGCTGTGCAGCCTGAGGAGCTGGAAGCCCGCACCCGCATTATTTTGCGCAGCAAGGGGGATGTCAGTGGGGCGCAGTACGCGGGGGCGGTGGAGTGGATTCATGCCTTAGGTCGGCAGTTGGCGGTGTTCATGCAGGATTACGACCTGATCCTCACACCGACCCTGGCACGCGAGCCGGTGCCGATCGGTGAGCTGCATCCGCAAGACGACCGCCTGAGCCTGGAGGAGCTGATTGAACAGTTTCACAGCTACTCGCCGTTCACGGCACTGTTCAATGCCAGCGGGCAACCGGCAATGTCAGTGCCGTTGTACTGGAGCGCTGCCGGCTTGCCGATGGGCGCCCACTTCGCCGCTCGCTTTGGCGAAGAAAGTACCCTGTTTGCCCTCGCGGCGCAGTTGGAGCGGGCCCAACCCTGGCGCGGTCGGATACCGCCGGTCAATGCCTGCGTTTCCCGTCGCTAAATCGATAGTTCACGGCTACCTATCGAGCGATGCCGTGGTGCATGTTCTTTAACGAGCGCCCAAGCGTTTTGTTGCTGGTCCTCGGACCAGCTTCAAGAACAATCTGGCCCAGGCCAGTATCAGTGCGGCTGCGGATGTCCTCTCGGCCTCCATCTATAACCGGTTAGGTACCCGGTTGGAATTCACCGGGATTCCGGCCAAGGTCGGCGCACGCGCGATTGTCGGTGGCCTGATCGCGGAGGCAGCTTCCGTACCGGTGCCCTTGCGGCCTGTGCGAATGAAGCCTTCGTCGCTTCGGTCGGCGACAAGATCTTTGTGGGGCGACATGCACGATCAACTGCTGGCGATGACCTCGCAACTGATCGACCTGTGCGGCCCATGGCATGGGCCGCTGGGGGCAAGGCAAGATGATCGCGCACCAGCAGAAACAGCTCGACGCTGAGGCGCTGTTGGCGTTCCGCGACCGCTTCGCGCTGCCCCTGAGCGACGAGGATGTTCATGCTGCTCGGTTGTTCAAGCCTGAAGCCGACAGCCCTGTGATGCGCTACCTGCACAGCTGTCGTCAGGCCCTCCACGGTTATCTGCCAAGCCGAAGCAGCGTTGCAGTGCCTTTGGAAACGCCGGCGGCCAGTGAATTCGCAGGCTTTGCGTCGGCGGGGGAAAGCAAACCGATGTCCACCACCCTGGCGTTCGTGCGCATGTTGGGCACATTGCTCAAGGCTCCGGTGTTAGGCGAGCGCATCGTGCCGATTGTGGCCGACGAGGCACGAACGTTCGGCATGGCCAATCTCTTCCACAAGTACGGTATCTATTCGCCCCAAGGCCAACTTTATATACCCGAGGACAAGGATTCTATCGTGTCGTACCGCGAGGCTCGCGATGGTCAGATCCTTGAGGAAGGCATCACCGAGGCTGGGGCGATGTCTTCATGGATCGCAGCAGGTACCGCCTACAGCACCCACGGCATAGCGATGCTGCCGGTGTACATTTTCTATTCCATGTTCGGCTTCCAGCGTGTTGCCGACTTGATCTGGGCCGCGGCTGACCAGCGCACCCGCGGCTTTCTGATCGGGGCGACGTCAGGGCGCACGACCCTGGCCGGGGAGGGGTTGCAGCATCAAGACGGTTCAAGCCATGTTGTCGCGGCGACCGTAGCCAACTGCCGAGCCTACGACCCGGCGTTTGCCGGTGAATTGGCAGTGATTGTGGACCATGGGCTCAAGTGCATGCTGACCGCCCAGGAGGACGTCTTTTACTACCTCACCGTGACCAATGAAAATTACCTGCAACGGTCGCTGCCGGACGGTGCCGAGGCGGATGTGATCAAGGGCATGTACCTGCTCGACACACTGGACGCCGGGTCGGACGCGCCGTTGGTGCGCCTGCTTGGAAGCGGCGCGATCCTCAATGAAGTGCTGGCGGCGGCGAACCGGCTGCGCGAGCAATGGGGCGTGACGGTGCAGGTCTGGAGTGTCACCAGTTTCAGCGAGCTTGAACGCGATGCCAGGACTGCCCAACACGCGCGTCTGGCGGGTGCGCAGACGACACTGGGACATGTCGAGCAATGCCTGGGCGGGGCCGCGCCGGTCGTGGCGGCGACGGACTATGTCAGGGCCTATGCGCAACTCATCGCTCCCTATGTCAGTGCGCCGTTCAAGGTGCTGGGCACGGATGGCTTCGGCTGTTCAGACACCCGGCGCGCCCTGCGGCGTTACTTCGAGGTGGATAGCCAGGCGATCTGCCTGACGGCTCTCCATGCACTGGTGGAGCAAGGACGCCTGGGCGCAGACACGGTCGCCAAAGCCCGCCGTGTCATGGACGGTACGGATAAGGATTGACCTAGGTGGTGTTCCAACTCAGCTACCTGTGGCTGTGGCTGGTGTGGCAGGTGCTGTCATATGATCTTGAGGGTTGGCGTACCTTGCTGGTCGCCAACCATCTGGCTCAGCAGCAGTGCCTGCAGCTCTTTTGCGGGCCGTTGTGAGTGCCCGGTCATCTAGCGTTTAAGTGTGCGACGGCTTGAATCAAAGACTCTCAGGATCGCCAAAAAACATCTGAATCCGCGACCGCAACCAACGCTCCCCCGGATCATTGTCCTGCGAGCCTCGCCAAGCCATATGCAGTTCAAAACTACGCACCGGCAGCGGTGGGTCTTCGGCGCGCAAGCCGCCCGCTGAGGTCAGTGCCTGCGCCGCATAGTCCGGGACGGTCGCGAGGATGTCGGTGCCCGCAAGCAAGGTGCCCAGGCCGTTGAATTGCGGTACGGCCAGTACCACGTGACGTTTGCGGCCGAGCTTTTCCAGTTCTTCATCAATGAACCCGCTCAAATCGCCGGCGAACGACACCAGGGCATGGGGGCGGGCGCAGAAGTCGTCCAGGCTCAGGGAGCCCGGTACGCTGTCGGCGCGCAGCAGTTTCGGCATGCTGCGGCGCAGGACTTTGCGTTTGGCGTTGGCCGGCAGATCGGCGGTGTAGCTGACGCCGATGGAAATTTCGCCGGAAGCCAACAGCCCGGGCATCAGGATGTAGTTGACGCGGCGCACCACCAGCACGATGCCGGGAGCTTCGGCACGCAGGCGTTTGAGCAATGGAGGCAGCAGGGCAAATTCAACATCGTCGGACAGGCCGATACGGAACACCGCGGTGCTGGTCGCCGGGTCGAATTCGGCGGCGCGGCTGACGGCGGTGGAGATCGAGTCCAGCGCCGGGGAGAGCAGGGCGAAGATCTCCACCGCACGGGCCGACGGTTCCATGCTGCGGCCGGTGCGCACAAACAGTGGGTCATCAAACAGGCCGCGCAGGCGTGACAATGCCGCGCTGATGGCCGGCTGGCCGAGAAACAGTTTCTCGGCGGCGCGGGTCACGCTGCGCTCATGCATCAAGGTTTCGAATACGATCAAGAGGTTAAGGTCGACACGACGCAGGTCGTTACGGTTCATCTTGTGTCCTGGAAGAGTCAGCGAACTTGACGAGAGCGGTCACGTAAGAACAATGCCCGGCATGAATCTTACGGGCAAAGGCTGGTACTCTGCACCGGCTAATTGAGTTTTCCTACGATCCAATTGAGTTTTTCCGCGACTGCTGAGGTCTGCTCCTTACAGGCGGAATCAATGACAGGCATGTCGACTATTAATAGCGACCTGTGGTTTTACCGGGAAAGCCCAGATAGAGTTCATGGCATTAGAGGTTACTTTGACGAGGTTTGCGATGTCCCGCACGATCCGTTTTCACAAGTTTGGTCCGGCCGAGGTGCTCAAATGCGAAGAGCATGCAGCCGCGCAGCCCGCACCGGGCGAAGTGCAGGTGCGTGTCGAAGCGATCGGCGTCAGTTGGTATGACATTTTATGGCGTCAGAACCTGGCGTCTTCCCATGCACGTCTTCCCTCGGGCCTTGGTCATGAAATGGCCGGGGTTGTGGTTGCCCTGGGCGACGGAGTCGATGATCTGGCGGTGGGCGATAAAGTGGCCAGTTTTCCGGCCGAGAGCCCTAATGATTACCTGGTGTATGGCGAACAGATTGTGATGCCCCGTTCGGCCCTGACCCGCTACCCGGACGTCTTGAGCCCTATCGAAGCGAGCGTGCACTACACGCCGCTGTTGATTGCCTATTTTGCCTACGTGGATTTGGCACGGGTCAAACCGGGCCAATTCGCCCTGGTAACCGACGCCAGCCACTGCGCCGGGCCGTCATTTGTGCAACTGGGCAAGGCCCTGGGTGTGCGGGTGATTGCTGCGACCAAGGACAGCGCAGAGCGCGAATACCTGCTGTCGCTCGGCGCCGAAAAGGTCATTGTCACCGAAGAGCAGGATCTGCTCATGCAGATCAACAAGTTCACCGACAACCGCGGCGTTGACGTGGTATTCGATGGTCTGGGGGGGCCACAGATGTCCCTGCTTGGCGATGTCCTGGCGCCCCGTGGCAGCCTGGTGCTGTACGGCTTGCAGGGTGGCAACCAGACGCCGTTTCCCGCCTGTGCGGCGTTCCAAAAGAACATTCAGTTCTTTGTGCACTGCATCGGCAACTTTACCGGCAAACCGGAACTGGGGATCATCCAGGACCACGTTGCATTGCAACGCGCGCTGCGCGATATCAACCAGTTGACTGCCGACCGGGTGCTCGTCCCGCTGAAAACCACGGTGTTTCCGTTCAAGCAGTTCGTCGAAGCGCACCGTTACATGGACGAATGTCCATGCCGAGAGCGAGTGGCGTTGCAGGTTGAAGCTGTTTGAGCTGTAGGAGTATTCGCAAATGAATGCGCCGACGTCTGATCGGATGGGGCAAATGCGCCATTTGTCAGGGCTTAACCTGCGCACCCCCTGACGCGCCACCCTGGCACCTTAGGCCCGCAAATCCTGCGTTTTCTCCCTGACGCCGCCCTGAATCCCAGGGCGGCGTCCTTGTGTGTGCCTCCTCAAGGTGTCAGCGCCTGTTCATCTGCACTGGTTTTCGGCCAGGTTCTGTATCTATTAATCATTATTCCAGCGCTGATAATTACGCCTTCAGTGTCATCTCAAGGATTGAGCAATGATTGATTTTATGGCGCGGTTATCCACCGTTACTCCAACTAAGTGTTTATCTCCTGTGCGTGCACGGCGTGAGTATTTCATGCAGAGGTTGCTATTGAACCCATGGAAAAATGCTTTCGAGCCGACCTGTCGGACGCTTCCCTAAAGTCATGGTTAAAACTCTGTAGGAAGCTGTCGGAAGCGTCTTAAGGCGTTCAACAACTTTCAACATGACTAATTTAAATCAAAGACTTGCGTCATTTTAGGGTGGGGATGTGCGCCCAGGCGCGCCCCTGTTGGTGTGTTGCAAAGTGCTAGGGTTTATTCATCGACGCACAAGGTGTCGCGCAATTTTCCTACCCATGCAATAGGTCGAGCAAACACTGTCAGTCGTTGCTTGAAACTGATCTTCCAACTCAGGTAGTAGAACTATGAGCACTATTCACGAGCAGGCAATGAACCATGTTTATCAACAAGTTCTGCAACGCTTGATCGGGCATTTGAGCCGCGCAGGACGCACGGCACTCCAACTGTTAGTCCAACGAATAATCGTGGCGGCGGGGGGGATGGAACAGGTAGGGGACTTTAAAGTGCTGTTGGCTCACGGCGGCGGTGAAGTCAGCAGTTACACCCTCGCGTTGTTGCGTGCCGCTCAGTTGACCATTGCGGGGCGGGCGCCGCGCACCTTTCAGTTGCGGGTTGCAACGTTACGGCACGCAGGAATTACCGACGCCCAGTTCGATACGCTCAACCGGGGCTACGGCCGTTTGTTCCTTCACGATGACCCGCGTGTCGAACTGCTGATGGTGGAAAACCAGGAGATTCAGCCCTTCAATCATCAGCGTCCAGCCTCGGCGGCAGGGCGAGAGATCACCCAGCGCGCGAGGTTGATGATCGGGCACATGAGTGCCGGAGACAGTCGCGCAACATTGTGCAACGACACCTACCTGGCCCTTGGTGACTTCTATCAGCGTGTCACCACCTGTAATGGCGGCGTCCACGCGTTGGTCAGCGGCGATTCTGCGCGTAAGCAAGGCCAGTTCCTCGCTTGGCTCAAAAAAGCCGCCCAAGCCGCCGGCATGCCGATAACCAAAGGGCGGGCGCGTTCCCTCAATGCGGTGTTCGCGCGGATGGAGGCGTGGAGTGCCGGCTACTACCATGACGTGTTCGGCGAGCACCATGAGCTCCCTGAAACACCCAGCGAAGGCAGCCACCGCCACCTGAGCTACATCGGCATCGCAGACCTGCTGGAAGACGTTGACCTGGACTCATCGTCGTTGCTGACCGAATTCATGGCCTTTACCCCCGACCCGCTGGGTTTTCACTTCAGCCATCCGGCCTGCTCGAATCCGCTGTTGATGGCCCACTTGCAAGGGTTGCAGGCCGAATGCCTGCGTGATTTGGACTATGAAGAAGGGGTCGAAGGGTTCATGCAGCAAGCAGCGTCCTACCTGCGTCGTCTGCACGTGCCCGAAGAATGGCTGGCCCAGGCGGGGACCGCTGAAGGGCGGATGCTGGCAAGTACCTATGCCGAGGCGTTTTTTGGCGTGGATGAAACGCAATTGATTTGCCTGTTGTTCTCACCCTTCATCCATCACGGCGAGCGCCTCGAAGGCTATTTGCGTCAATGTCATCCGGGCATGCTGGTGGCGCTGCCGGAGTTGCATAAGGTGCTTCAGGGCAAGCCGTCGGCCGACATGCTGCAGCAGTGGCTCACCGACACCAGCGGTTTGCCCTTGCCGTTGTTACAGCACCTGTATCGTAAACGGCCGTCCGTGGGTGTGCGGCGTACCCGTGCCGCTCATGGCCCGGCGCAGGCCGCGCAATTGTCCGGGCGATGACCCTGCGTGGCGAGCGTCAGGCGGATTTCGCCTATCAGGCGGTCTACCGTTATCTGATCAACCTGATCAACGAAGTCAGCAGCGACACCCCGGTAAAGCTGCCGTCACTGCGGCAACTGGCCGGGCGCCTGAACGTGTCGATCTCGACGATCCAGTACGCCTATGCGCTGCTGGAGAAGGAGGGCCGGATTTATTCGGTGGCCAAGTCCGGATACTACGCCTGGCCCATGTCCAAACACCCGCCGGCGTGGGCGGGCGGCGATTTGCTCGACCGTCTCTACGCGGCGGCCCGGCGCCCCGGGATGGTGGTGTTCAGTGGCGATGAACCGGCGCTGCTCGCCTCCCTGGACGCGGCCCTGTTGCGCCTGGAACGCGAGTTGGTGCGCCAGTATCCGCAACACTTGCAGCCGTGGTCGCAACCTTATGGGGTGTGGGAGTTACGCGCTGTGCTGGCCGCGCGGTACACCTCATCGCCCACCCACTGCTGGAATGCCGATGATGTGTACATTGGTGCCGACCTGCGCGGTGTGCTGGACATCCTGATCGACGTGTTGGGCCTGCGCGGTACCACGGTGATTGTGGAATCGCCCTGTGACTGGCAGGTCTTGCGCCTGTTGCAGGATGCCGGGGTGCGGATCCTCGAATTGCCGTGGACCCCCGCGGGCGGCCTGGACCGCGCGACCCTGGAGCAACTGCTGCGTGACGAAACGGTGCACCTGGTGATGCTCTCATCTAAGGTCAGCCTGCCTTCCGGCGTCACGATGTCGCGCTGCGAGCGCCAGGAGACGGCGCGATTGCTGGGACAGCACGGCTGCTGGTTACTGGAGAACGACACCTTCGGCGCGCTGAGCTTCGATAGCACGCACACGCCACTGCGCGAACTGGTGAACCCCGAGCGACTGATCGTATTTTCCTCGTTCGATAAATTACTCGGCTCCGAAGCGCCCTATGGTTATCTGCTGTCGCGGCACCTGAGCACTGAGTTGCAGCGCCAGTTCCTGCAGCGTGCATTTCGCGTGTCGTCGATTCGCCAGCGTGCCATCGCGCGTCTGTATCAAAGCGGGCGAATCGACCAGCACCTGGGTTCACTGCGCCAACAACTGTGTGAACAAGCCGCGCAGATGAGCCGACGTCTGGATCAGCAGTTGGGCGACCAGGTGGCCTATCACATGCCGGCAGCAGGGGCAGCGTTCTGGCTGGCCTCCACGCGTGCGGTGGACATGCGCCAAGTGTTTCAGCGCTTGCTGGCGCAGCAGGTGGTGATTGCGCCGGGGGAGTTGTTCAGCGTCAGTGGCCTGCACCACCAGAACCTGCGTTTTAGCCACACCTTTCATGGGCAGCCTAATCTGGACATTGCTCTGACGGCGCTGAGTGATGCACTGCACAAGGCGCAGACGAGCTGAAATTTCTGTCATTGTTGTAGGATCGATAACGTCGCGCAGTAGTCCAACTCTCAGTAAACTGCCCTTTTCCAAATCCTTCTTTTCGAGGTTTATGCATGACAATCAGTCCTTTTGCGGGCAAACCGGCGCCGGCCCAGTTGCTGGTGGATATCCCGCGACTGGTCACGGCCTATTACACTGGCCAGCCTGATGCAGCGATCTCCACCCAGCGCGTGGCCTTTGGTACCTCCGGCCACCGTGGCAGCTCGTTCGAGCTGAGCTTCAACGAATGGCACGTGCTCGCCATCAGCCAGGCGATCTGCCTGTACCGTGAAGCCCAAGGCATCAACGGACCGCTGTTCGTCGGCCTCGACACCCACGCGCTGTCGACGCCCGCCGGTGCCAGCGCCCTGGAAGTCCTGGCCGCCAACGGCGTGCACGTGATGCTGGCAGAAGGCGATGAGTACACGCCGACGCCGGCGATTTCCCACGCCATCATTTGCTACAACCGCGGCCGTACCAGCGGCCTGGCTGACGGCATCGTGATCACGCCGTCTCACAACCCGCCGCAGAGTGGCGGCTACAAGTACAACCCGCCCAACGGTGGTCCGGCCGATACCCACGTGACCAAGTGGATCGAAGCCAAGGCCAACGAGCTGCTCGCGAACAAGCTGGCAGGGGTCAAGCGCATCACCCACGCCAAGGCCCTCAAGGCCGAGACCACCCATCGCCACGACTACCTCAACAGCTACGTGGCCGACCTGATCAATGTGATCGACATGGACGCGATCCGCAGCGCCGATCTGCGCCTGGGCGTCGATCCTTTGGGCGGAGCAGGGGTGCGCTATTGGTCGGCGATCGCCGAGCACTACCGCCTGAACCTGGACGTGGTCAACACCGAAGTCGATTCCACGTTCCGCTTTATGAGTGTCGACTGGGACGGCCAGATCCGCATGGACCCATCCTCCAGCTATGCCATGCAGGGCTTGATCGGGTTGAAAGAGCGTTTTGACGTCGCCTTCGCCTGCGACCCGGACCACGATCGCCACGGCATCGTCACCCCGTCCGGCGGGCTGTTGGCGCCGAACAACTACCTGGCGGTGTCCATCGACTACCTGTTCCAGAACCGTCCTGACTGGCGCGCCGATGCGGCGGTGGGCAAAACCGTGGTCAGCAGCGGTTTGATCGATCGTGTGGCCGCGCGTATCGGGCGTCGTTTGTATGAAGTGCCGGTGGGCTTCAAGTGGTTTGCCGATGGCTTGTTCGACGGTTCGCTGGGGTTTGGCGGCGAAGAAAGCGCCGGGGCGTCATTCCTGCGCAAGGACGGCAGCGTCTGGAGCACCGACAAGGACGGCCTGATTCCCGCGTTGCTGGCCGCCGAGATGACCTCGCGCAAAGGCCAGGACCCAAGCCAGATCTACCGTGGCCTGACCGACGCGCTGGGTGAGCCGTTCGCCATTCGGGTCGACGCCAAAGCCACGCCGGCGCAGAAAGCCTTGCTGGGCAAACTGTCGCCCGAGCAGGTGACTTCCACCGAACTGGCCGGCGAAAGCATCCAGCAGATCCTCAGCCACGCGCCGGGCAATAACCAGGCGATTGGCGGCTTGAAAGTGATGACCGAAAACGGCTGGTTTGCCGCACGGCCATCGGGCACCGAGGATATCTACAAAATCTACGCAGAGAGCTTTATTGGCGAAGATCATCTCAAAAAGCTCGTGGAAGAAGCCCAAGTGCTGGTAGATGGCGCAATCTCCAACTGACAGCGCGCGCTTGAAACGAAGGTGGCGGACACACCCGCCACCTTCGTGAGGGTCCACCTGGCATCTGATCAGGCCAGATCGACCAGTACGATTTCGCTGTCCTCGATCGCAGTCACCCGCAACACCTGCTCATCCTCAACCGCAACACCATCCCGCGCCTGCGCGCGCAAACCATTGACTTCAATCAGCCCCGTGGCCGGCACCAGATACGCGCGGCGCCCACTGTCCAGGCGGTATTCAGCGCTTTCTCCGGCTTTCAAGTTGGCCGCCACCAAGCGTGCATCGGCACGGATGCGCAGGCTCTCGCTGTCACCGTTTTTGCCGCTGGCCAACGTCACGAACCCCTCGCGCTCGCCCTTGGGAAACGGCTTGGCGCCCCATGAAGGCGGCAGCCCGGCTTCGTTCGGGATAATCCAGATCTGGAAAATCTTGGTCGGCGTGGCTTCCAGGTTGTATTCGCTGTGGGCGATCCCGGTGCCTGCGCTCATGACCTGCACATCACCCGCTTCAGTCCGCCCCTTGTTGCCAAGGTTGTCGGCATGGCTGATGGCGCCTTCGCGCACGTAGGTGATGATTTCCATATCGCGGTGTGAGTGCTGTGGAAAGCCGGTGCCCGGCGCAATGATATCGTCGTTCCACACCCGCAGGTTGCCCCAGTGCATGCGCTTGGGGTCGTGGTACTCGGCGAACGAGAAATGGTGATGAGCGTCAAGCCAGCCATGATGGGCGCCGCCCAAGCCGGTGAAAGGTCGAAGTTCAAGCATGATTGCCTCCTGTTGATAGCGTTCATCTTCCACCAGCACTTCATCGATAAAAAGCGTAAAAAATGCCTGATTCCTATCAGCTAAATAGATTGTTTAGCGGCGTTTTGACTTTCACTTCATCGCCTAACTGCATGACGCTACAGCAATTGGCTGGAACTGAGCCGCGATTCCGGCGACCATGGCGCACTTGTCAAAACTCAGCCCATCGCAGGAGTCCGCGTGCCGCAACACAAGCTTGATCTGCCCCCCGAACTGCGCCCGCTCGCCGACATGCCGCTGTTGAAACGACTCGCCGCCCGCCTGTTCGGCCACGGCCTGACCCGTCTGCGTGCGCAGCATCGGTTTTCCTGGTTGCACGGGCAGGCCGACGGTTTTCGCAGCGGCCACGAGGCGGGCGTGGAGTACGGTTACCGTGAAGGCAAGGCTGATGGCCTGGAAGAGGGTCGCCAGGTCCTGTTGATTCGCGACTTTCGTCCCGATGAGCATCCTGCACCCGGTGTCGACGACAGCCTGTTCGACGATTGGCGGCTGCCTCTGACCGCCGATCTGAAAAAGCGCATGAAGGCTGATGTGGCGCGCTTACTGCCGGCCCACGCGCAGCCCAGTGCCGCGCAATGGAAGATGATCTTCAGCGATACGCCATCGACCTCGGTTATTGCCGGGGCCGGGGCTGGTAAATCCACCTCTCTGGTTCTGCGTATTTTGCTGCTCACCCATTACCTGGGCTTTGAGTTGAGCTCGATGACCGTGGTGACCTTCACCCGTGAGTCACGTAAAGATTTCATCAGCAAGCTTATGCAAATCCTCAGCCTGTGGGGCCAACCCATTGGCATCAAAGAAGCCCAGGCCATCGTGCGTACCTTCCATTCACGCATTTTGCCGATGGTGCGCAGCCTGCCGGGCTTTGAGCGTCTGCAGGCGTTCGAGAACCTGAGTTCAGGGTTCGAGGAGGCCGACAGCAATCCCTTCGACCTGCGCATCAACGACGCCCAGCGCCAGCACCTGAATGCTTGTTATCACCGGCTGCATGGCCAGCACGCACGCTTTCGTGAGCTGATCACGCCGCTGGCGCGCCATGGCCTGCAGCTCAAAGAACTGGAGCGCGACCACCCGGACGTGCAAAAGCGCGTGGCGGTCACTGAGCTGGCGGCCAAGCGCGATGAAGAGCTGTGCGATGTGATCGAGGACCTGTGGTTTCGTGCCGGGGCCTGGCCGATCAAAGGCATTGAGCCCAACCGCCAGACGGTGGAGATCAATGGCGCGCTGTTTCACTGCCACGGCTATATAGCTGCGCTGGACGCATGGGTGGTGCTGGGCTTCGATCCGCGGGAAAACCCGCAACTGAGCCGGCCAAATGCCAAACTGTCGGTGCGCGCCGAATGGGCGGTAAAGCGCACCCTGTTTCAAGCTTTCTGTCGCAAACCGCTGATATGGCTTGATAATTATGAATCATCAAAGCGCGTTCTGAGCAGCTTGGCTGGCGATGCCAGTGCCGGGCCCGGGTTTGATTACAAGGTCAAAGGTGAGCTGGCTGGCGCGCCGCTGCTGGACAGTTTTGTCACTGCGGCCGGTTTTATCGAAAATCTCGGGCTGGATGTGCCCAGCGCTGTCAGCCGAATGAGCTTTGCCAAGGACGATCCCGACCGGTACTTCTTCGAGGCCCTGAGCATTTTCTGGAAGGCCCTGGAAGACCACTTGCTCGACCAGTCGCCGCCGATCATGACCTACAACCGCATGTTCTCGCTGTTTGGCGAAAACACCCCGGAAAACCTCAAGCTGCTCAGCGATTCATTACTGCGACCGTTGTCGCACTTGATGATCGATGAGTTCCAGGACGTGTCGCCGCAGATCGTTTCGTGGATCCGCGCCAGCCTGCGTGAAATCCGCAGCCGTGGCCCGGCGATGCACGTCGGGCGCGGCGCACAGCGCTCATCGCTGCTGTGCGTAGGTGACGACTGGCAATCGATCTACGGCTGGCGGGGCAGTTCGCCCAAATACTTCATGGCGTTCAATCAGGAGTTCCCATCGCCGAGCACCACCCGCGTGATGCTGGGCGAGAACTACCGCAGTCACCAGCACATCATCGACGCGGCCGAACATATCGTGCGCGCCGCGCCGGCGATCCCCGGCAAAAAAGCCAAGGCCTGTGGCACGCCCAAGGCGCTGGAGCCCGTCAAGGTGCTTGAGCGCGACGACGCCGCTCTGGGGCGCCAATTGCTGGCGCATTATCAAAAGGGTGATTCGGTGTTAATGCTGTATCGAAAAAGCAGCGATAAACTATTGATTCAAGAACATATTCAGGCCGCAATTAATGCTGATTCCAGCTTGGCGCCTGCCGCGCGCAGGCTTCGGCAACTGACTTATCACAGTGCCAAGGGGCTGCAGGCCGATGCGGTCTTTCTACTGGGGGACTGCCAGCACGTGACCAGCTCGCCCTACAAGAACCAGGTTTACCGCATGGCGGGTCTGGGCAAGGAAGGCGACAGTGAACCGTATGACTGCGCGCAAAAGGATGAGGTGCTGCGCCTGGCCTATGTCGGGATCACCCGGGCCGTCAGCCATTGCTATTGGTATGTGGAAAAGCCCGAGGGCCAGGCGGTGAATGTGCCGAAAGCCTCGGAGCGAGTCGACGGCAAGAAGGCGTTCTTTGACGACCAGCGCGGCTAAGGGCGCAGGCGTCAGGCGCGCAATGACAGCGGCGGCACAAAGGACGCCAGCTCATCCTCCACCGCTTCGATGATGCGCTCCACGTCGGTGGCGTTCATCACGGTGGCACAGGGGATCCCGGCAATGGCAATCAGGGTTTCGCCGCTGGCCCGGTCGAACAGGCGGGCGATCATACTGCCCGGCGCGTCCATGCTGGCCTCGAAGCCCATCGGATGAAAATGCCAGCGCATCAGCTGGCAGGCGTTGGGGAACGTCACTTTGTTCATGTTGCCCACCTTGTTCATTGAGCGCTTCCTTTAGCTCGCGGCAGGGGCCATTACCGTCACTGGTCATGGCCGACGAATTTTAAAATAGCATTCGTTCGCAAGCGCGAGGTGGGTTTTTTCGGTCCGTTCAGCGGTTGTTTTCCATTAGATTGATGTGGGTCACGTCCTACCGATAACTGGGCAAATCGCCACTAGTCCGAAGATGTGCACCACCATTGAAGGCAACGCTGAATTTCGGCAGTCTCCACGGTTTACTTGCAGCCGAGCCTTCCATGCCCGACATCGCCCCAAACGAGGACCGCCAGCACACCCACGCCACGGGCGAGCTGGTGTTGCGCCACCACCTGTGTTGGCGCCACCGCGATCTGGACGGAGTAATGGCTTACTACCACCCGGATATCCAATACCACGACTTTTTCCAGAACCGTGTCATCGGTTACGCCGAACTGCGCGAATATCTGCAAGCGAGCATGCCCCGCGAGGCCGACGAAGCGATTGAGCACACTGACCGCATTCGTGCCGATGGTGACACGGCGTTTATCCAGTACCGCATCACCTTGCGGGGCGGCCGCGGGTTGGTGTCGTTTCGCACCAGCGAAGCCATCACCGTGCGCGACGGGCTGATCTGGCGGGTCAATGAATACGCCTCGCTGGTCCATGAACAAGCCACCCAGGCGCTGCGCCCAACGGTCAGCCGCCTGGGCCTGTCGCCCCAGCAATTGGGGCATATGGCCAATGACCTGCAACAGTACTTTGTCCACAAACAACCCTACCTGGACCCTGAGCTGGACCTGCAGCGGGTCGCCAGGGAATGCGGCTACAGCCGCAATCAGATTTCTTACCTGCTCAACCAAGTGCTGGGACAAAGCTTCTACCGTTACGTCAACCAGGCGCGACTCCAGCATTTATTGACCGCACTGGAGCACGCCACGCCGCCGATCAAAGTCGACGACTTGGCCTTCGCGGCCGGCTTCAATTCGTTGTCGGCGTTCTACAGTGCGTTCCGCCAGCACACCGGCCAGTCGCCCAAGGCCTACGTCAAACAAATTTCCCTGCGTGCACGCGCGCAAGACAGCCCCTGACCCCAAGCCCTAGCATCAGCCCTATCCACACGAGGTAGGGGAGCTTGGCATGCCGGCATGGCGCAACATCAGTTTATGGATGGACCAACTGGACGACCCGCTGCTGGCGCGGCCATCCCTTGAGCATGACCTGGACGTCAACGTGGCCATCATCGGCGCCGGGTACACCGGGCTGTGGACGGCTTACTACCTCAAGCGCCAGGCGCCCGAACTGACTGTCGCAATCATCGAAGCGCAAACCGCGGGGTTCGGCGCATCCGGTCGCAACGGCGGCTGGCTGATGGGCAACCTGCTGGGCGAAGACCGTCTGTTGGCCGGCCTGGCCCCTGAACAGCGCCGCGCCTCATTCAATTTGCTCCACGGCATTCCTGATGAAGTGGCACAGGTGCTGGCCCGTGAAGGCATCGATTGCGACTACCGCAAGGGCGGTGCGCTGTACTGCGCCGCGCGCTACCCCGAGCAGGAAACCAGCCTGCGCGGCTACCTGCACAAACTCTACGCTCAGGGCCTCACCGAAGCCGACTACCGCTGGCTGAGCCCGCAGCAATTGGCCGAACAGATCCGCATCGCCCGGCCCTATGGCGGTATCTATGCACCCCACGTTGCCACGATCCACCCGGCCAAGCTGGTGCGCGGCCTGGCGCGGTTGGTGGAGCGCATGGGCGTGAAGATTTATGAGAACAGCCCCGTCACGCAGTGGCAATCCGGCAGTCTGCGCACGGCGAAAGCCAGCGTGCGCGCGTCATGGGTTGTGCCAGCGGTCGAAGGCTACGCCAACACCTTGCCGCCCCTGGGCCGTTACCAGTTGCCGGTGCAAAGCCTGATCGTCGCCACCGAGCCGCTGCCAGCCGGCACCTGGGACGAGATCGGCCTGCGCAATGGCCAGGCTTTTGGCGAAAGCAGTCGCCAGGTCACCTATGGCCAGCGCACGGCGGATAACCGCCTGGTGTTCGGTGCCCGCGGCGGGTATCAGTTCGCCGGCAAATTGCGCCATAACTTCGATTTGACCGACAGCGAAGTGGAGCTGCGTCGCTACCTGTTCGGTGAACTGTTCCCACAGCTGAAGAACGTGCGGATTACCCATTCGTGGGGCGGCAACCTCGGCATGTCACGCCATTTCCGACCGCACATGCTTTGCGACCGCAATAACTGCATCGCGTTGTCCGGAGGCTATGGCGGGGAGGGCGTGGGGGCTACCAACCTCGGTGGCCGCACCCTGGCCGACCTGATCCTGGGGCGTGATACGCCGCTGACTCGGCAGCCCTGGGTCATTCGCGACAGAGGCCTGGACGCGCTCAAAACCTGGGAACCCGAACCCTGCCGCTGGCTGGGCTACAACGCGATCATTCGCAGCTTCGTCCATGAAGACCAGGTATTAGCCAACCCCAACACCGCGCCCTGGCGCCGCAAACTGGCGACCGGGGTGGCCGGATTCATGGAAGGTTTCATGCACTGAACTGCTTCATTCACACGGGAATCGCCCATGAGCATTACGCACTTCAAAGACACGCTGAACACCGATTTACCCGACGCGTCGCCAGTGGCCGTGCCCCTGGGCGAGCCGATCGCCGTGGCCTCGACCTTGAGCGTTGAACGCAGCGACGGCGTCGAGACCGGCATCTGGGCCTGCACCCCAGGCCGCTGGCGTCGACAGATTAAATCCCAGGAGTTTTGCCACTTTATCCAGGGCCGCTGCACCTTCACCCCCGACAACGGTGAAGTCATTCACATACAAGCCGGCGATGCACTGATGTTGCCGGCCAACAGCACGGGCATCTGGGATATCCAGGAAACCGTGCGCAAGACCTATGTCCTGATTCTGTAACGCTTTGATCCTTGATCGCCTGCCATAAAAACAGCCCTAAAACCGCCAGGAAATCGAACCATGAAAGCCATTGCCCTGTTGCCCTTGATGTTGTTGGCCTCTATCAGCCAGGCCGCCGAGACGGTGAAAATCTACAACTGGTCCAGCTACATTGCGCCCGATACCACGAAGAACTTCCAGAAGCAGACCGGGATCGGCTTCAGCTACGACGTGTATGACAGCAACGAAACCCTCGATGGCAAGCTGATGACCGGCAACTCCGGGTACGACGTGGTGTTTCCGTCCAACCATTTCATGGCCCGGCAGATCCAGGGCGGCGCGTTGAAGAAGCTCGACAAACGCCAGTTACCTAACTGGAAGAACCTCAACCCGGTACTGCTCAAGGCCCTGGAAAACAACGATCCGGGCAACGCCCACGGCTTTCCGTACCTGTGGGGCAGCACCGGCATCGGCTACAACATCGACAAGGTCAAGGCCGTGCTGGGGGACAACGCCCCGGTGGACTCCTGGGACCTGATCTTCAAGCCCGAGTACATGGAAAAACTCAGCAAATGCGGGGTGGCCATCCTCGACAACGGCCCGGAGCTGCTGCCGATCGCCCTCAATTACCTGGGCTTGCCGCCCCACAGTAAAAACCCGGAGGACTACAAAAAAGCCGAGGCGCTGCTGATGAAAGTGCGGCCGTATGTGGCGTACTTCCATTCGTCGAAATACACGGGCGACCTGGCCAATGGCGATATCTGCGTCGCCGTCGGCTTCTCCGGCGACGTGCTGCAAGCCGAAAGCCGCGCCAAGGAAGCCAACAATGGCGTGAAGATTGGTTATCAGATTCCCAAGGAAGGCGCCGCTATCTGGTTCGACATGGTCGCCATGCCCGCCGACGCCCCGGATGAAAAGGCCGGTTATGCGTTCATGAACTATTTGCTCGAGCCCCAAGTGATGGCGGACATCACCAACGCCGTGCACTACGCCAACGGCAACAGCGCGGCCGATAGCCTGGTCGAGCCCCAGATCAAGTCGGACACCAAGATCTACCCAAGCGAGGCCATGATGGGCAAATTGTTCGCCTTGGAAGCGATGCCCCTGAGCATCGACCGGATTCGCACGCGGATCTGGAACACCATTCGCATGGGCCGTTGACCTGGGCGCAAAGCGCGCATGTGGGCATGGGAGGGTGGTTTTCCGTGGTGACCGGGCAAACTCGCTCACCACACATTTGCACCTTCACAAAACACGCAGGGCACTCAGGGGTTTTCCAGAATATGTCCACTGAGTCAATAGTGCAGCGCTAACCGTTAGTTGAAGTAATGGCTGTTTAATGTCGCCATTGACACCCTGTCAATATATTGGATCCATTTATTAGTGGCGGCACCTAAGTTGAGTGGCGTTAGTGCTATTTAATATTTAAATACGTGGCGATGGTTTTTTGTCGGACAAACTCAAAGCCGGCCAATGAATACGGCGCAAACTTACACTGCTTACCGAAGCGGTGTTTTCTATGCTGGAAATAGAGGTGGACGAAAGATTTCAAGTTGTGTCAGTTTTCTTACGCCTTCAAAAGAGGCGAGTGATAGGACGATCTCGCCCGCGGGGTTCCTATCGAACAAAGACTGATGCACTTGCAAACAAGGAAGTACGTTTATGTCAAAAGTAAAAGACAAGGCTATCGTGTCGGCGGCGCAAGCCAGCACCGCTTACTCGCAAATCGATAGCTTCAGCCATTTGTATGACCGTGGCGGCAACCTCACGATCAATGGCAAACCCTCCTACACCGTCGACCAGGCAGCCACCCAACTGCTGCGCGATGGCGCCGCGTACCGGGACTCTGACGGCAACGGCAAGATCGACCTGACCTACACGTTCCTGACCTCGGCGTCCTCGAGCACCTTGAACAAACATGGCATTTCGGGCTTCAGCCAGTTCAGCGCGCAGCAGAAGGCACAGGCCGTACTGGCCATGCAGTCTTGGGCGGACGTGGCCAAGGTCACCTTCGCCGAGAAAGCCACCGGCGGTGACGGCCATATGACCTTCGGCAATTACAGCAGCGGCCAGGACGGCGCAGCGGCCTTCGCCTACCTGCCCGGCACCGGCGCGGGCTACGACGGCACCTCGTGGTACCTGACCAACAACAGCTACACGCCGAACAAGACCCCGGACCTGAACAATTATGGCCGGCAGACCCTGACCCACGAAATCGGCCACACCCTGGGTCTGGCTCACCCCGGCGACTACAACGCCGGCGAAGGCGCGCCCAACTACAACGACGCGACCTATGGACAGGACACGCGCGGCTACAGCCTCATGAGTTACTGGAGTGAGAGCAACACCAACCAGAACTTCAGCAAAGGCGGGGTCGAAGCCTATGCGTCCGGCCCGCTGATCGACGATATCGCCGCGATTCAGAAGCTCTACGGCGCCAACTACAACACCCGCGCCGGCGACACTACTTACGGGTTCAACTCCAACACCGGGCGTGATTTTCTCAGCGCCAGCTCCAACGCCGACAAACTGGTGTTCTCGGTGTGGGACGGTGGCGGCAACGACACCCTGGACTTCTCCGGCTTCACCCAAAACCAGAAGATCAACCTCAACGAGACGGCGTTCTCCGACGTGGGTGGCCTGGTGGGCAACGTGTCCATCGCCAAGGGCGTGACGGTCGAGAACGCATTCGGCGGCGCGGGCAACGACCTGATCATCGGCAACAATGCCGCCAACGTCATCAAGGGTGGGGCCGGTAACGACCTGATCTATGGCGGCGGCGGTTCCGATCAACTGTGGGGCGGCGCGGGCCGCGACACCTTTGTGTTCGGTGCCAGCTCCGACTCCAAGCCAGGGGCGGCGGACAAGATCTTTGACTTTACCTCCGGTTCGGACAAGATCGACCTCAGCGGCATCACCCAAGGGACCGGCCTGACCTTCGTCAATGCGTTCACCGGGCATGCCGGCGACGCGGTATTGAGTTACGCGGCAGGCACCAACCTGGGCACTTTGGCGGTGGACTTCTCCGGGCACGGCGCGGCGGACTTCCTCATCACCACCGTCGGCCAGGCGGCCGTCAGCGACATCGTGGCCTGATACACCGGCGCGGCGTTTCGGCGCCGCGCCTCAGGGGATCGAGCATAAAGATGCAGCGTTTTTTCAGTTTGATCGCCTGCGTCATGCAGGTGATGTTCGTGTCGGCAGGAGCCCACGCAATGGCGAGCAGTCTTGTATTACCCAGCAGCGCCCAATTGGCCGGGCACTGGCAGTTGCACCAGCAGGACCACGTGTGCGCCCTCGACCTGCTGGAACAGGCCAACGCCCTGGGCGGCGATGTCGCCTGTGCCGAACAATGGCTGGGAGACAGGCCAATGAGCTGGTCGCCGACACCCGACGGCATTTGGCTGTTCAACGCTGAGGGCAGCGGCATCGCCCACTTGAATCGCCAGAAGGACGGCGGCTATCAGGCCCGCACTAAGTCAGGCGCCGTGATTGAATTGAAACGAATGCCTTAGTTATCGCTATAAGCCTATAACTCAAATTTATTAGTTGGCTGACCTCTATAAAGGAGGGCGGGCAACTGTTGCGCGAAATGTGCTTCAAGGAAGATAAAAACATATGGCCAAGCCCCATGTCGTCGCGCCTTTATTCAAGGCGCTGGGTGAGTACAGGCGCATCTTGATCAGTGTTGGCTGCTTCACGGCATTGATTAACCTGCTGATGCTGGTGCCGTCGATTTACATGCTGCAAGTGTATGACCGCGTGTTGTCGTCCCAGAACGAAACCACCCTGGTAATGTTGACGCTGATGGTCGTCGGTTTCTTTGCTTTTATCGGCCTGCTGGAAGTGATCCGCAGTTTTATCGTGATCCGAATCGGCAGCCAGTTGGAGCGGCGTTTCAACTTACGCGTGTACAAAGCAGCGTTTGAACGCAACCTGCAGCGCGGCCAGGGGCATGCCGGGCAATCGTTGGGGGACCTGACCCATATCCGTCAATTCATCACCGGGCCTGCTCTGTTCGCGTTTTTTGATGCGCCGTGGTTTCCGATCTACCTGTTCGTGATTTTTCTGTTCAATGTGTGGCTTGGCGTGCTGGCCACTGCGGGCGCTGTGCTGCTGATCGGCCTCGCATGCCTCAACGAATACCTGACCAAAAAGCCGCTGGGCGAGGCCGGTGTGTTTTCCCAGCAGTCGACCCAACTGGCCACCAGCCATCTGCATAACGCCGAAACCATCCAGGCCATGGGCATGCTGGGCGCGTTGCGCGAGCGCTGGTTTGCCGTGCATTCGCAGTTTTTGGGCTTGCAGAACAGCGCCAGTGACACCGGTTCAGTGATCACCTCCTTGAGCAAGTCACTGCGTTTATGCCTGCAATCGTTGGTCCTGGGCCTGGGCGCGCTGCTGGTGATTCGCGGCGATATGACCGCAGGGATGATGATCGCCGGTTCCATCCTGATGGGCCGGGTGCTCAGTCCGATCGACCAGTTGATCGCCGTGTGGAAGCAATGGAGTTCGGCCAAGCTGGCCTATCAGCGCCTGGATGACTTATTGCGCGAATTCCCGCCGCAGGTCGAGCCGATGGCGTTGCCGGCGCCCAAAGGCCAGGTGAGCTTCGAAACCGTCAGTGCAGGCCCGCCGGGGCGGCGTATGGCGACCCTGCATCAGGTCAGCTTCAGCCTGGGCGCCGGCGAAGTGCTTGGCGTGCTGGGGGCCTCGGGTTCGGGCAAGTCGACCCTGGCCCGCGTGTTGGTGGGTGTATGGCCGACGCTGGCGGGCACCGTGCGCCTGGACGCTGCGGATATTCATCGCTGGGACCGTGACGACCTGGGCCCGCATATCGGCTATTTGCCCCAGGACATTGAACTGTTCAGCGGCAGCATCGCCGACAACATCGCGCGCTTTCGCCAAGCGGACCCTGCGTGGGTGGTCAAGGCTGCGCAACAGGCCGGGGTGCATGAACTGATCCTGCGGCTCCCCCAGGGCTACGACACCGTACTGGGGGATAACGGCACCGGTCTGTCCGGTGGGCAGAAACAGCGAGTAGCCCTGGCCCGTGCGCTGTACGGCGGGCCGCGTTTGATCGTGCTCGATGAGCCCAATTCCAACCTCGACACCGTGGGTGAAGCGGCGCTGGCCGGCGCCATCGTGCAAATGAAGGCCCAGGGCAGCAGCGTGGTGCTGGTGACCCATCGCTCCTCGGCGCTGGCCCAGGCCGACAAATTGCTGGTGCTCAATGAAGGGCGCCTGCAGGCGTTCGGGCCGAGCCAGGAGGTGCTGCGCGCACTGTCCGGTCAGCAGGATGCACCGAAGGACAAACCCGGCGTCAGTTTCAGTCGCCAGTATCAGACTGCAAGGAATCCGGGTGTATGAGCAGCCGTACTGTTGAACGACGCGACGCCGGTTTTTTTGTGCGCATGGGCTGGATGCTGACGGTGGTCGGGGCTGGTGGGTTTTTCCTGTGGGCCAGCCTGGCGCCGTTGGATCAGGGCATTGCAGTGCAGGGCACGGTGGTGGTGTCGGGCAAGCGCAAGGCCGTGCAAACCCTCAGTCCTGGTGTGGTCAGCCGCATTCTGGTGCGTGAAGGCGAGTCGGTAAAACAGGGCCAGCCGCTGTTCCGGCTCGACCAGACCCAGAGTCAGGCCGATGTGCACTCGCTGCAAGCCCAATACCGCATGGCCTGGGCCAGCGTGGCACGCTGGCAGAGCGAGCGGGATAACCGCGGCAGCATCACGTTTCCCGCTGAACTGAGCAACCACTCCGATCCTGCGTTGGCGCTGGTGCTGGAAGGCCAGCGTCAACTGTTCAGCAGCCGTCGCGAAGCCTTTGCCCGAGAGCAGGCCGGTATTCGCGCGAACATCGAAGGCGCCTCGGCGCAGCTCAACGGCATGCGCCGCGCCCGCAGCGATTTGACCGCCCAGGCGCAATCGCTGCGTGACCAGTTGAGCAACCTGCAACCCTTGGCCGACAACGGCTATATTCCGCGTAATCGCCTGATGGAATATCAACGCCAGTTGTCCCAGGTGCAACAGGACCTGGCGCAGAACAGCGGCGAAAGCGGCCGGGTGGAGCAGGGCATCCTCGAATCGCGCCTCAAGTTGCAGCAGCACAGCGAGGAATACCAGAAAGAAGTGCGCAGCCAATTGGCCGATGCGCAGTTGCGCAGCCTGACCCTTGAGCAGCAACTCACCTCGGCCGGGTTCGACCTGCAGCACAGCGAAATCAACGCGCCGGCGGATGGCATTGCGGTCAACCTCGGCGTGCACACCGAAGGCGCCGTGGTACGCGCCGGTGAGACCCTGCTGGAAATCGTGCCCCAAGGCACTCGCCTGGAGGTGGAAGGGCACTTGCCGGTGCACCTGGTGGACAAGATCGGTACACAGTTACCGGTGGATATTCTCTTCACCGCGTTCAACCAGAGCCGCACGCCACGAGTGCCGGGGGAGGTCAGCCTGATTTCCGCCGACCAGATGCTCGATGAAAAAACCGGCGCGCCTTACTACGTGTTGCGCACCACCGTGAGTGAAGCTGCCCTGGAGAAACTTCACGGCCTGGTGATCAAACCCGGCATGCCCGCCGAGATGTTCGTGCGCACCGGTGAGCGCTCGCTGCTCAACTACCTGTTCAAGCCGCTGCTCGACCGCGCCGGCTCTGCGTTGACCGAGGAATGAACATGAAACCGGTGTTTATCGCGTGCTTATTGTTGAGCTGCAGCAGCGTCGAGGCCGTCATGGGCCCGTTCGATGTGTACGAGCAAGCCTTGCGCAACGACCCGGTGTTCCTCGGCGCCATCAAGGAGCGCGACGCGGGCCTTGAAAACCGCACCATCGGTCGGGCCGGCCTGCTGCCTAAGCTGTCGTACAACTACAACAAGGGCCGTAACAACTCACAGGCCACCTTGCCCGACGGCCGTGGTGGCAATTACCACGACGACCGCAACTACAACAGTTACGGTTCCACCTTCAGCCTGCAACAGCCGCTGTTCGACTACGAGGCCTACGCCAACTACCGCAAGGGCGTGGCCCAGGCGTTGTTTGCCGATGAGAGCTTTCGCGACAAGAGCCAGGCGCTGCTGGTGCGCGTGCTCACCTATTACACCCAGGCGTTGTTTGCCCAGGACCAGATCGACATCGCGCGCGCCAAGAAGAAGGCCTTCGAGCGGCAATTCCAGCAAAACCGGCACCTGTTCCAGCAGGGCGAGGGCACGCGTACCGATATTCTCGAGGCCGAATCCCGCTATGAGCTGGCCAGCGCCGAAGAGATCGAAGCGCTGGACGAACAGGACGCCTCGCTAAGGGAGCTGGGTGCGCTGATTGGCGTGCAGAGCGTCAACATTCAGGATCTTGCGCCGCTTAACCAGGCGTTTGCTGCGTTCGCCCTGGCCCCGGCCAACTACGACGCCTGGCATGCGCTGGCAATCAGCAGCAACCCGACGCTCGCGTCCCAGCGCCAGGCCCTGGAAGTGGCGCGCTATGAAGTGGAGCGCAACCGCGCCGGGCATCTGCCCAAGGTCACGGCCTACGCCAGCTCGCGCCAGCAGGAGTCTGACAGTGGCAATACCTACAACCAGCGCTACGACACCAACACCATCGGCGTAGAAGTGAGCCTGCCGCTGTATGCCGGCGGCGGCATCTCGGCGTCCACCCGCCAGGCCAGCCGCGCCATGGAGCAGGCCGAGTACGAACTGGAAGGCAAGACCCGCGAAACCCTGATTGAACTGCGCCGCCAGTTCAGCGCCTGCCTGTCCGGCGTGAGCAAGCTGCGCGCCTACCAGAAGGCCCTCGCCTCGGCCGAAGCGCTGGTGGTCTCGACCCGGCAGAGCATTCTCGGCGGCGAGCGGGTCAACCTGGATGCGCTGAACGCCGAACAGCAGCTCTACAGCACCCGTCGCGACCTGGCCCAGGCCCGTTACGACTACCTGATGGCCTGGACCAAGCTGCATTACTACGCCGGTAACCTGCGCGACACCGACCTGGCCAAAGTGGACGAGGCCTTCGGTCCGACACCGCATTAAAGCGCTTTCTCGATAACGCCAACAAAAAGAGAGGCAATACCATGGGTGTGTTCGACTACAAAAACCTCGGCACCGAGGGCTCCAAGGCGCTGTTCGCCGATGCCATGGCGATCACGCTGTATACCTATCACAACCTGGATAACGGTTTTGCCGTGGGCTACCAGCTCAACGGCTTGGGCTTGGGCTTGCCGGCCACGTTGGTCGGGGCATTGCTCGGCAGCAGCGACTCTCAGGGTGTGATTCCCGGCATCCCCTGGAACCCGGACGCGGAAAAAGCCGCGCTGGACGCCGTACAACAGGCCGGTTGGACGCCCATCAGCGCCAGTACCCTGGGCTATGCCGGCAAGGTCGACGCCAGGGGCACGTTCTTCGGCGAGAAGCCCGGCTACACCACGGCGCAGGTTGAGGTGCTCGGCAAATACGACGACGCCGGCAAGCTGTTGCAAATCGGCATCGGATTTCGCGGCACCTCGGGCCCCAGGGAAAGCCTGATCAGCGATTCGATTGGCGACCTGGTCAGCGACGTACTCGCGGCCCTGGGCCCCAGGGACTACGCAAAAAACTACGCAGGCGAAGCCTTTGGCACCTTGCTCAAACACGTCGCCGATTACGCCAGTGCCCGCGGCCTGAGCGGCCAGGATGTGCTGGTCAGCGGCCATAGCCTGGGCGGGTTGGCGGTCAACAGCCTGGCGGACCTGAGCAGCGGCAAATGGGCCGGGTTCTACCGGGATGCCAATTACATCGCCTATGCTTCGCCGACCCAGAGCAGCAGCGACAACGTGCTTAATATCGGCTACGAAAACGATCCGGTGTTTCGCGCACTGGACGGCTCCTCCTTCAACTGGTCGTCATTGGGCGTGCATGACAAACCCCATGGCTCGACCACCGACAATATCGTCAGCTTCAACGACCATTACGCCTCGACGTTGTGGAATGTGCTGCCGTTCTCCATCACCCAACTGCCGACGTGGGTGTCCCATTTGCCCACGGCGTATGGCGACGGCATGACGCGTATCCTGCAATCCGGTTTCTATGAGCAGATGACCCGCGATTCGACGATCATCGTCGCCAACCTGTCCGACCCGGCCCGCGCCACCACCTGGGTACAGGACCTCAACCGCAACGCCGAGCCGCACCAGGGCAACACCTTCATCATTGGCAGCGACGGCAATGACCTGATCCAGGGCGGCAAGGGCGCGGACTTTATCGAGGGCGGCAAGGGCAATGACACGATCCGTGATAACAGCGGGCACAACACCTTTGTGTTCAGCGGGCAGTTTGGTCAGGACCGGATCATTGGCTGCCAGCCCACGGATAAGCTGGTGTTCACCCAGGTGTCAGGCAGTGCGGACATCCGTGATCACATTCAGAGGGTGGGCGCGGACACGGTGATCAGCTTCGGTGGGGATTCGGTGACGTTGGTGGGGGTGAGCGGTGTGTCGGGGGAGGGGATTGTGATCAGCTAACGCGGTGGCGAGGGAGCATGCTCCCTCGCACTTTTGATCGGCGTTGACGTTTGAAGATCAGTCTTCCTTGCGCACCGTCGCCACATCATCGGCCTTGACGCGTATGCGCTTGCCGGCAATATCGGTGAATTCATAGAAGCCATCGGCGGTTTTGGCGTTGGGCGTGTCTTTGGTCAAATATTGCGTGCCATTTTGCAGCGTCACCACGGTTTGCGTCGCGCAACCGCCCAGTAGCAGAAAAGTGAGTGCAACCAGCGGAAGACCCAAATTCTTCATGTTCATAACCCTTACCTTTAACCTTGAAAAGTCCCGCGCCGGGGCTGCGGGCCGTAAATGTTACGTCATCGACTCCCCCATCTGATCACTTTTATACAAAAAGTTGCGTGCGCCATTTATCTATTACCGATTGCAACACGCTGCTGACGACGGCACTCTGTATGCATAACCAGTATTTGATTGACCCCCTCCATGGCCAGCACCCTCGAAGATCCGCTCTATTACCTGCATAACTTCCGCCAAGTCCTGCATTGGCTGGGGCAACGTTATGCCGACCTGCTCGCACCCGACGAAACGCAGTTCATTCAGCAATTTGACAGCTTGCCCCAGGCCTCCCAGGCGTTATTGGTGCGAATGGTCATGCGCAAAGGCATGCATTTTCGCGCGTCCAAACTCAATTACCTGGAAATCGGCTGTCCTCACGCCGCCACTGTGCCGTTGCGCGCCTTGGGCTGGGTCGATGGGCAGTGCCCATTGGCGTTTGAAGAACTGTTCGCCTTGCTGCAAAAAGGCGAACTGCTCGCCGCGTTCACACCCTGGATCAGCCAACCCAAAGGCAAGAAGGCCGACTGGCTCGAAGGGTTGGCCGCGCAGTTCAGTGAGCCGCGCAGTTTTGCCAGCTGGTGCCCGGACCTGAGCGACACGCTGTACAGCCTTACCGTGATGGACCTGTGCGACCGCCTGCGCCTGATGTTCTTCGGCAACCTGCATCAGGACTGGTCAGAGTTCGTGCTGGCGGATCTGGGCATCTACACCTACGAAAAAGTCGACATTTGCAGCGAATCCCGCGGTTTGCGCACGCGTGCCGACGTGCAGGGTTATCTGTTCCTGCACCAGTGCCAGCAAGCCTTCGAAAGCGGCGCGGCCCTTGAAGAGGTGCTGGCGCAGGTCGCCGCACTGCACACCGACAACCCGTGGCTGGAAAAACGCCGCGCAAAATTGCTGTTCCAGCTCGGGCAGTACTGTGAGCGCAGCGCCGAACTGGCACTGGCCGAGCAGATCTACCGCACCTGCGCCTACCCCGGCGCCCGCGCCCGGCTGATCCGCGTGCTGGAGCGTCAGGAGGACTACGCACAGGCCATGGCGCTGGCAAGCGCGGCACAACAGGCGCCGGAAAGTGCTGCCGAGGCGCAACACCTGCTGCGGGTGATCCCGCGTCTGCGACGCAAGCTTGGTGAACCCAGGCTGCCTGCGCTCAAGCCCCGTGAAGTCACGCGGCTGGACCTTGAACTGGTACTGCCACAGCCGCTGATGTCGGTGGAGCATTGCGTGCTGGCGCACCTGAGTGAGCCGGATGGGCCGGTGCATTACGTCGAAAACGGCCTGATCAACTCACTCTTCGGCCTGTTGTGCTGGGACGTAATCTTCGCGCCACTGCCCGGCGCGTTCTTTCACCCGTTCCAGCGCGGGCCGGCAGACCTGCACAGCGAGGACTTCCATCAACGCCGCGCGCCGCTGTTCGCCGCGTGTTTCGAGCAACTGCGCGATGACCGCTACAAAGCGGTCATCCGCCAACGCTATGCAGAGAAATGGGGGATCCAGTCGCCGTTCGTATTCTGGAACCTGCTGAGTGAAGCGCTGTTGGAACAGGCGTTGGACTGTTTGCCCGCCGAGCATCTGCGCTACTGGTTTGAGCGACTGTTGCTGGATATCCGTGCCAACCGGACCGGTATGCCCGACCTGATCCAGTTCTGGCCGGCGCAAAAGCGCTACCGCATGATCGAAGTCAAAGGCCCCGGCGACCGCCTGCAAGACAACCAATTGCGTTGGCTGGCGTTCTGCGGTGAAAACCAGATGCCGGTCACCGTCTGCTACGTGCGCTGGGCGGAGCAAGCGGCTTGAGCTACCGCGTGGCCGTGCGGGCACTGTGTGAGTTCACGGCCAAGGTCGGCGACCTGGACCTGCGCTTTACCCCATCGCCCAGCGCCCAGGAAGGCATGGTCGGGCACCGCACCGTGGCGTCACGGCGCAACGCGCACTACCAGCACGAAGTGGCGCTCGAAGGCCAATACCAGCAGCTCAGCGTACGGGGCAGGGCGGATGGCTACGACCCGGACGCCAACCGCCTGGAAGAAGTCAAAACCTACCGTGGCGACCTCGACGCCCAGCCGGCCAACCACCGCCAGCTGCACTGGGCGCAGGTCAAAGTGTACGGCTGGTTGATGTGCCAGAAGCTGGGGCTGGCCGAGATCGAACTGGCATTGGTGTACTTCGATATCGTCGGCGAGGGTGAGACCGTGCTTAACCAACGCTTGCAGGCCGATGAGCTGCAAGCGTTCTTCAATCGCCAGTGTGAGCTGTTCCTCGGGTGGGCCCGGCAAGAGATGCAGCACCGCGAAGCCCGCGACGGGGCGGCGCAAGCCTTGAGCTTCCCCCATGCCGACTTTCGTCCCGGGCAGCGCTCGCTGGCCGAGTCGGTGTACAAGGCCGTGAGCACCGGGCGTTGCCTGATGGCCCAGGCGCCGACGGGTATCGGCAAGACCATCGGCACGATCTTCCCGTTGCTCAAGGCGCTGGCGCCCCAACAACTGGACAAGGTGTTTTTCCTTACCGCCAAGACGCCTGGCCGAAAGCTCGCGCTGGATGCCGCGCAGGTGTTGCAGACCAGCACCCCCGATCTGCCGTTGCGCGTGCTGGAATTGGTGGCAAGGGACAAAGCCTGCGAGCACCCTGACAAAGCCTGTCACGGCGATTCCTGCCCTTTGGCCAAAGGTTTCTACGACCGTCTGCCCGCCGCGCGGATCGCCGCGTCTGACATTCGCTTGCTTGATCAGCGCAACCTGCGCGACGTGGCCCTGGCCCATGATGTCTGCCCGTACTACCTGAGCCAGGAAATGGCGCGCTGGGCCGACCTGGTGGTTGCCGACTACAACTACTATTTCGACTTTGGCGCCATGCTCTTTGGCCTGGCCCAACTCAACCAATGGCGCGCCGCCGTATTGGTGGACGAAGCCCATAATCTGGTCGAGCGCGCACGCTCGATGTACAGCGCCAGCCTCGACCAGTACAGCCTCAAAACCCTGCGCGACATGGCCCCCGAACCGTTGAAGAAACCTTTGCAGCGCCTGAACCGTGAGTGGAATGCGCTGCACAAAGAGCAGGTCGCGCCGTACCAAGCCTATGCCGGCAGGCCCGACAAACTGTTGCAGGCCCTGAGCCTGTGCAGCAGCGCCATGGGCGACTACTTCAACGACCGCCCCGAGGCCCTGGCGGGCGACCTGCAAGCCTTCTACTTCGAGGCCCTGCACTTTGCCAAGGTGGCCGAGCTGTTCAACGAGCAGTTCATTTTCGACATCACCAAACGCCAGCTCAGTGGCAAACGCAGCAGTTCCAGCCTGTGCCTGCGCAACGTGGTGCCCGCCGAGTTCATCCGTCCCAGGCTGACTGCCGCCCGCAGCAGCGTGTTGTTTTCCGCCACATTGAGCCCCCGGCACTATTACGCCGACCTGCTTGGCCTGCCCGCGGACACTGCGTGGATCGACGTCGAGTCGCCGTTCAAGGCCGAGCAATTGCCGGTGCGTATCGTTGATGAGATCTCCACCCGCTACGTGCATCGTCACGCGTCGCTGGGGCCGATCGTCGAGCTGATTGCCGCGCAGTTCAGCCGGCAACCGGGCAACTACCTGGCGTTTTTTTCGAGTTTCGATTACTTGCAACAAGTGGCGCAACTGCTGGCCGAGCGGCATCCGCACCTGCCGCTGTGGCAGCAATCGCGGGGCATGGCCGAGGCCGAGCGCCAGGCTTTTCTCGATCAGTTTACCGAGCACAGCCAGGGCATCGGCTTTGCCGTGCTCGGCGGTGCATTCGGCGAAGGCATCGACCTGCCCGGTGCCCGCTTGATCGGTGCGTTCATCGCCACGTTGGGCCTGCCGCAACTGAACCCGGTCAACGAGCAGATGAAGCAGCGCATGGCGGCGATCTTCGGCGCCGGGTATGACTACACCTATTTGTATCCCGGCCTGCAAAAAGTCGTGCAGGCGGCGGGCAGGGTGATTCGCAGCCAGCAGGATCAGGGCGTGGTGATGTTGATCGATGACCGCTTTGGCGAGGCACGGGTCCGTCAGTTGCTGCCACGCTGGTGGGCCGTTGGCTGATATTTGCCGCATCAATATTGCTGGCCGCGTGAAGCACAATCTTGCACCCTGGCCGAAACAGCACACAGGCCAAGCCCATGACTTCCCTGACCGAACAGACAATCGCCGTCAACGGTATTCACCTGAACGTTCACAGCTGCGGCCCCGAGCACGGTCAGCCAATCTGGCTGCTGCATGGTTTTCCCGAGTGCTGGTACTCCTGGCGTGAGCAGATGCCCGCCCTGGCCACGGCCGGGTTCCGGGTGTTTGCCCCGCAAATGCGCGGTTATGGCGCATCAGGCGCGCCGGCGGATATCAGCGATTACGACCTGTTGACCCTGTGCGGCGATATCCAGAAGGCCATGGACCATTTTGGTCACACGCAGGTGGTGATGGTCGGGCATGACTGGGGGGCAGTGGTGGCCTGGCACCTGGCGTTGCTCGAGCCCGAGCGCGTCAGCCGCTTGGTGACCATGTCTGTGCCGTTCGCCGGGCGGGCCCGCCGGCCGGTGATCGACATCATGCGTGAGCTGTACGCCGACCGCTTCAACTACATCCTGTATTTCCAGACGCCCGGTGTGGCCGAGCAGGAATTGAACGCCGATATCGAACGCACGCTACGGCTGTTCATGCAGGACCAGGACGTGTTCCTGCAACATAAGCCCGCCGATGCGCGGTTGCTCGACGGTGTTGGCAGCCCCGGCGCATTGCCGCATTGGTGCCGCCAGGAGGACCTGGACGTGTACGTGCAGACCTTCGCCGAACACGGCTTTCGCGGGCCGCTGAACTGGTATCGCAACTTCGAACGCAACTGGCAACGCACCGAGCACCTGGCCGGGCGCCAGGTGCTGCAGCCGACGCTGTTCCTGATTGGCGACCGCGACCCGGTCGGGGTGTTTGAAGCCCACACGCTCAAGCGCATGCCGGAGTCAGTGCCTGACCTAGAACAACACGTCCTGGCCAACTGCGGCCACTGGATCCAGAACGAGCAGGCCGCACAGGTGAACGAGCGGCTGCTCGAGTTTCTGAAGCGACCTTAGACCATCTCCAGGTAGGAGCTTTGAATCGCCCGCGCCAACTCGCGCACGTTGTCGATGAACTCCGTCAGGCGGGCATGCAGCCCATCCTCCAGAATCTCATCGATGCCGGTGTAGCGCAGCCGCGCTTCGAACTCGGCGGCCAGGCGCTGCGCTGAACGTCCATAACTGCCAGGCAAGTCGGCGAGGATATGGCTCAACTCTTCGATACACGCATGCAGCGAGCGCGGCACGTCGCTGCGTAACAGCAGCAATTCCGACACCGAGCGCGCATTCAGCGCGTTGGGGTACAGCTCGGTGTAGGCCTCGAACGACGACAACGCACGCAGCAGGGCGCTCCACTGGTAATACCCGCGGGCCGACAGGTCGCTGACTTCTTCGGACTCTTCGCCGAACATTTCATAGCGGGCGTCCAGCAGGCGCAGGGTGTTGTCCGCGCGCTCGACAAAGGTCCCCAGACGGATAAACCGGTAGGCGTCATTGCGCATGATGGTGCCCGAGGTGGCGCCACGGAACAGGTGCGAACGCTGCTTGACCCAGTCACAGAAGTGGCTGATGCCATGCCGCGCCAGGCCGCCGGCGGCGATGCTGCGCATTTCCAGCCAGGTAGCGTTGAGGTTTTCCCACATATCGGCGGTGATGCGCCCGCGTACCGCGTGGGCATTGCCTCGCGCTGCGCGCAGGCAGTTGTAGATGCTGGCCGGGTTTTCTTCGTCGAGGGCGAAGAAGTGCAGCATGCGTTCGGCGTCCAGGGTCTGGTGGCGTTCAAGGTAACTGTCCAGGGTGCCGCTGCTAAGCAACGACATGGCCAGTTCGTCGAGGCCGTCGGTGTGACCCGCCTGGGGCATCAGCGACAGCGAATAACTGACTTCCAGCATGCGCGCCAGGTTTTCTGCGCGCTCCAGGTAGCGGGACATCCAGTACAGATCTGCGGCGGTTCTACTCAACATGATTCAGCCCTCCACCACCCAGGTGTCTTTGGTTCCACCGCCTTGCGACGAGTTGACGATCAACGAGCCTTCACGCAAGGCCACACGCGTGAGGCCGCCGGGCACCAGACGGGTTTCTTTGCCCGAGAGCACGAAGGGGCGCAGATCGATATGCCTTGGGGCGATGCCGTTTTCGACGAAGGTAGGGCAGGTGGACAGGCTCAGGGTCGGTTGGGCGATGTAGGCGTGAGGACGCGCCTTGATGCGTTGACGGAAGTCCTCGATTTCGGCCGCCGTCGAGGCCGGGCCCACCAGCATGCCGTAGCCGCCGGAGCCCTGGGTTTCCTTGACCACCAATTCGGGCAAGTGGGCCAGCACATGGGACAGCTCATCGGGCTTGCGGCACTGGAAGGTCGGCACGTTTTGCAGCACCGGCTCTTCGTCCAGGTAGAAACGGATCATTTCCGGCACGTAAGGGTAGATCGACTTGTCGTCGGCCACGCCGGTGCCGATGGCATTGGCCAACACCACGTTGCCGGCGCAATAGGCGGCCACCAGGCCGGGCACGCCGAGCATCGAGTCGGGGTTGAAGGCCTGCGGGTCGAGGAAGGCGTCGTCGATGCGGCGGTAGATCACGTCGACGGCCTTGGGCCCGTCGGTGGTGCGCATGAAGACCTTGAGGTCGTGCACGAACAGGTCGGCGCCTTCCACCAGTTCCACGCCCATTTCCCGGGCGAGGAACGCGTGTTCGAAGAATGCACTGTTAAAGCGCCCCGGCGTCAGCACCACCACATTGGGGTTGTCCAGGCGGCTTGAGCTTTTCAGGGTCTTGAGCAGCAGGTTGGGGTAGTGGTCCACCGGCGCGATGCGCTGCCTGGCGAACACTTCCGGGAACAGGCGCATCATCATCTTGCGGTCTTCGAGCATGTAGCTCACGCCGCTGGGAGTGCGCAGGTTGTCTTCGAGCACGTAGTAGGTGCCGTCGCCGTCGCGTACCAGGTCGACGCCGGATATGTGCGAATAGATATCGCGGTGCAGGTCCAGGCCGACCATGGCCTTCTGATAACCCTCGTTGCCCAGCACCTGGTCGGCGGGAATGATCCCTGCCTTGATGATGCGCTGGTCGTGGTAAATGTCGGCGAGGAACATGTTCAACGCATTGACCCGCTGGATACAGCCGCGTTCGATCACGCTCCATTCACTGGCGGGGATGCTGCGCGGGATGATGTCGAAGGGGATCAGACGCTCGGTGTCCTGCTCGTCGCCATAGAGGGTGAAGGTGATCCCGGCACGGTGAAACAGCAAATCGGCTTCGCGGCGACGCTGGGCCAGCAGTTCCGGTGGCGTGTTGGCCAGCCAGCGGGAGAAGTCCTGATAGTGCGCACGGCACACGCCGTTTGCGTCATTCATTTCATCAAAGAAAGATCGAGCCATTCCAGTACCTTGTCAGTGCCCAGGGTTGCTTGGGTGGCACTGCCGCTTAAAAAAACGCATGTTTTTATGAGCCTGTGGCTGAGGGTGCCAGCAGGCCTGGTCCTTACTTTCTTATGAGGGTCGGCTCTGGGTCGGGGGGTAACGAATGTTCCTGTATTCGGGCAGATGAATGGGTTAAGCAATGCCTGTGCCGAAACCCGTTATTGGCAGACCGGTAACCGCTGGCGAGCCCTGATCCCGCCCGCCACAGAGAATCGGCGTCCTATTGATACGAGAACGGTGCACCGCTTGCACTGGATTGGTGCGTCAACAAACTTGAACTTCACCCGTGCCCGATTCTTCTAACGAGGTTCGTAACCTTATGGAGCACCGCCGTGCCCAGAATCATCACCCCTCACACCCCGGAAGCGGCCGCCACCGACCACAGCGAACACAACGCGAAGATTTTCGGCTCGCCCAAAGACCGCCTCGACTTCTACCGCCGCGAGATCCAGTACGAAACCACGATCCTCGCCAACCGCACCGATGCCTACCTCACTGCGCAGTCATTCCTGGTGATTGCCTTCGTGTCGGGCATGGGCAACCTCAACCCGGAATGGGGCAAGCTGTTCACCCTGGTAGTGCCGGTGTTTCTGGTGGCACTGGGCATTCTCAGCTCCCTTAACGCCTGGCCGGGCATCCGTGCCGCGTACGAGATCATTGATCACTGGCACTACAAGCAGAGCGAACTGCTGCGCAGCGAACCGGTGATGGGCATGGCCTATGACGAGTCACCGTTGTTTTCCGAAATGGAATCCACCCACAAGGGCTATCGCAAGTCACTGCTGTTCTCGATGCGCGCGCCGTGGCTGTTCATGGTCTTCTGGCTGCTGCTGGGCATTTATGCGTTCTATATCCAGGTCGACAATCCGATCCGATGATCGATCAGGCGGAACTTCACGCCGTTCGCCAGCGCCAAAACAGGACTGAGGCCAAGCAGAGGTATGCACCATGAGCACCCCAAGCGATCCGCAAGTCAGTGACCGCAACGATCCGGCGATCGACGGCGGCAATTCAGCACCGGCCACCGGTGCCGATGCGCCAAAAGACCCCAAGGCCGGCAGTGATCCCAAGGCGTCGGAAAACGACTACAGTCCAGACTTCGAGCCTGAGCGCGAGCCCAAGCCTGACACCGATGCCGATATCGACACCCAAGGCGGTTAGAGGAGACGCTCATGTCAAAAGAAATGGAGGAAGAACTCAACGATCCGGGCAACGAAGACCCCGGCTCGTTGATGGACGATGCGCAAGTGCCGCTCAACGATGCTGATGAAGCGGCAGACGTCGGTCACACCGACAAACAAGACTGATCTTCAGCGTGGCTGCTTGGTCAGCAATCGCTCCAGGTTCGCCACGGGCAACGGCCGGCTGAACAGATACCCTTGCATCTGATCGCAGCCGGCCTCTTTCAGAAAGGCCAGTTGCGCCTGCGTTTCGACGCCCTCGGCCACCGCTCGCAACTTCAAGCTATGGGCCAGCTCAATGATTGTGCGGGTGATCGCCGCATCCTGAGGGTTGGTGGTGACTTCGCGGATAAACGCGATATCGATTTTCAGCGTATCCAGGGGAAAGCGGCGCAGGTAGGCCAGGCTTGAATAGCCCGTGCCAAAGTCGTCGATGGCGATCTTCACGCCCATGGCCCGCAGGCGTTGCAGGCTGGCAATGGTGCGCTGGGTGTTGTCCATCAGTGAGCCTTCGGTCAGCTCCACCTCCAGCCAATGCGCCTCGACCCCGGTTTTGGCGAGGATGCGCGCAATATCGGCAATCAAGTCGCCCTCGATCAGTTGCTGGCCGGAGACGTTGACCGCCACCTCCACTGCACCGACATCACTGCGCTGCCAGGCGGCGATTTGCTGGCAGACCCGCTCGATGACCCAGCGCCCCACGGGCACGATCAACCCCAGGTTTTCCAACACCGGCACGAACACCGCGGGCGAGACCGCGCCATAACCGGGTCGGTCCCAGCGCAACAGGGCTTCCACAGCACATACCTTGCCGTTGGCCACTTCGACCTTGGGCTGGTAATGCAGGGTGAATGCCTGGTGTTTAATGGCGTCGCGCAGGTCGTTCTCCAAGTCGAGGCGGGCCAGGTCGTGCACCGTCAATTGAGGATTGTCGCTGGGCTTTTTCAACTGTTCGCCATGGGCCTTGAGCCGTAGCAGGTTGCGCACCCGCAGCCATAATTCAACCCGCTCCACCGGTTTGCTGATGAACTCTTCGGCGCCGGTTTCCAGGCCGCTGACCCGCGCGGTCGGCTCGCTCAACGCTGAAAGCATGATGATCGGAATGCTCGCCGTGACCGGATTGCCCTTGAGCTGGCTGGCCACTTCATAGCCGTCCATGCCGGGCATCATGATGTCCAGCAGGATCAGGTCCGGCGGTTGCTCGGCCACCAACCGCAAGGCCTCTTCACCGCAGCCGGCGCTCAGGGTCAGGTAGCCCTCGTGCTGCAACAGGGTTTCCAACAGCTTGCGAACCTGGGGTTCGTCATCAACGATCAACAGCGTTGCGGGTGGGCTGGCCATGGAGAGGACTCATGATAGAGGTGTGTTGGGCGGGTTCAGCAGGGTATCGATCACCTGGTACAACTCTTTGTAGCGCAGGGGTTTGCTCACATACGCGTCGCACCCGGCGAGCCGGGCTTTTTCCCGGTCCTCCTTCATGGCCATGGCGGTGAGGGCAATCACCGGGATCTGCGCGGTGTGCGGGTCTTGCTTGAGCAGGCGGGTGGCAGCCAGGCCGTCCATGCCTGGCAATTGGATATCCATCAGGATCAACGCCGGCTGCTGTTCACGGGCCAGGGTCAGGCCGCTTTCGGCATCCGCCGCCCAGACCACGCTGTGGCCGGCGTTGACCAGCAGCAGGCGCGCCAGGCGCATGTTCGCTTCGTTGTCTTCGACGATCAGGATGTTGGCCATGGGGCCTCCACATTCGCGCGATGCAGGGGTAACCACACCACAAAACGCGCGCCCAGTCCTTCGCGACTCGCCACGGCAACACTGCCGCCGTGCAGGTCGACAAGCTGCTTGACCATCGCCAGGCCCAGGCCGGTGCCTTCGAATTTGCGTGCCAGGCTGCTGTCGATCTGGCTGAAGGCCTTGAACAGCTTGCCCATGTCATCCGGGGCAATCCCGATGCCGGTGTCGCTGACGCTCAGTTCAAGAAATTGCTGGTGCGCGCTGGGTTGCAGGACAAAGCGATGCACCGGCCAGTCACCGGCGATCTGGCCGACCTGATCGCGGCCGACCTCGCGCACCGCCAGGCTGACGTCGCTGCCGTGCTCGCTGAACTTCACCGCGTTGGCCAGCAGGTTGTAGACGATCTGCTTGGTCTTGCGCAGATCCAGCACCAGCGTCCCCAGGTCGACCGGGCTGTCCAGCTTGAGCTGGATGCGCTGCAGGGCCGCTTTTTCGCGCACGATCAGCAGGCTGTTGGCCAATAACCCGGCCAGTTCCACGGGTTCCAGCTCCAGGTCCATCATCCCGGCCTCGACCTTGGACAGGTCAAGGATGTCGTTGATCAGCGACAGCAGGTGCTGGCCGCTGGTGAAGATGTCACCGATGTATTCGCGCTGAGTGTCGCTCATGTCGCCCACCAGCCCGTCTTTCAATGCCTCGGAAAAGCCGATCACTGCATTCAGTGGTGTGCGCAGTTCGTGGGACATGGTGGCGAGGAACTCGGACTTCATGTGGTTGGCGTGTTCGAGCTCCAGGTTTTTTTCTTCCAGGGCTCGCTCGAAGCCTTTGCGTTCGGCCTCTTCCTGCTTGCGTGCGGTGTTGTCGGTGCCGATCAGCAGGTAGCCGATGATGGTGTCATTGCGGTTGCGCAGCGCAGTCACCGAGACCATGGCCGACAGGCGACTGCCGTCCTTACGGATGTAGGTCAGCTCGTAGATGTCTTCGATCCCGCGCGAGGCTTTGAATACCAGCGCTTCGAAACCGGGGGTGATGGGGGTGTCGAGTTCCTGGCTGAGGGCGGCGGCGCGGGTGATCAGCTCGGCGGGGTCGGAAATGTCGGCGGGGGTGATGCGGTTGACCACGTCGGTGGCGGCGTAACCAAGCATGCGTTCGGCGCCGACATTGAAGATCTGAATCACGCCTTTTTCGTCGGTGGCAATGCTGGAAAAGTACGCACTGTTAAAGATGGCGTCTTGCAGCGCACCGGTCTTGAGCAGGGTTTTCTGGCGTTTGAACTCGACGATTTTTTCCGCGCGTGACTGCGGCAGTAAGGGCGGGGGAGTGTCCATCGCTTGTGCGTTCCATGGGGTTCAGGCCCGCCGTCGTCGTCAGGCGAGGGCGCAGAGCATGCTCACACAAAGTCGCTTGAAGGCGACGGGGAGGACATGAAGTGCCCTGACAATAGCAGATACCACGCACGGTGCGGTGTCGCTGCACTCAATTGGATGGGCAGAAATTCAACAGGGCGGCAGAGCGCCGCCCTTGACAGCTGCGTCAGGTACTCAATCGATAACTTCGGGTGAGACCATCCAGACGCTGCACGGCATCTTGTACAGCAGCGATTCGGCGGTGCTGCCCAGCAGGCGCTCGAGGCCGTGATGGCCGACGCGGCCCATGACGATAACGTCGACGTTGTAAGCATCGGCATAGCTGGACAGCACACGGGCCGGGCTGCCGAGGATCATGTGACGCTGTTCGGGCGGGATGCCGTTGCGCGCCGCGAGGTCGTCGAAAGCCTTGCCTTGCTCGTCGAACAGCAGCTTGGCGGCCTGTGAAGAGAAAAAACCCGCACCACTGCCTAAGCCATACTCCTGGGCGCTCAGGTCGGACAAGTCGTGGGCATACACCACTTCTACTTCGGCATCGCACGCGATGGCCAGTTTTGTCGCTTCATGCAGGATACGGTCGTTCAACCCCTCGTAGCGGCCGTCGCGATGAAACGGGTCGACCGCCGCGACGATTTTGCGCGGCAACGCATGTTTGACCTGACGCACAAAATGCAGCGGCACCGGGCATTCGCGCAACAGGTGCACGTCCAGCGGCGTAAATACCAGGCGCGACAGCCACGATTCCTGCTCCAGGGCCTTGATCACCAGGTCCATGGGTTCTTCCTTGAGGCGCAGCAGCAACTCCTTGAGCGGGTGTTCGACCCACGCGACTTCGGTGGTGACCGTCAGCCCGAGCTTGCGCAACGGCCTGGCCTGGTCCTCCAGCCATTGGTGGTGGCGCTCCACGTACCCCAGGCGCATCTGCTCCAATGCCTGCTCGTTCACCAGGCCCGCGGTTGCCAGGCCGTCGAGGTAGTCGAAGGCCAGGATATGCAGCGCGGCGCCTTCGGCTTTCGCCAGGGCGGCGGCTCTTTCCAGGGCAGGGCTGTGTTCCATCAACGGTGAAACCAATAAAAGGAAACGTGCTTGAGCAGACATGCTGATCTCCCGTGGCAACGAAGGGGTTTGGGTCGTGACGCCTCTGGTTGATCATCGCCCCAGGCGCCTTGCCGGAATTGACCTGCATCAAGGGGCGCGCAGGGGGGAGCCGCCGGGCGACGGTCGGTCGAGCGGTGCGGCGCGTCGTTGACCATGATCAACACGTATCGTGCCGTTGCGGTGCAGTCTGGTAACCCACCGCACACTTGCGCGTAATAGGGGCACAGCATGACGCAAACCCTGGGCATTGCCGGCGCCGCCGCGGCGCTGGGCATCGGCATGCTGGTGGGGCTGGAGCGTGAGCGCCATAAAGGCGAGGGCGAACACCGTGCGTTTGCCGGTTTGCGTACCTATTCCATCACCGGTTTGCTGGGCTATGTCACCCAACAAGTCGGTGGTGCGCTGTTGCTTGGGCTGATCGCGCTGTGCCTGGCCGTGCTGGTGAGTACGGCTTACTGGAAGCGTCAGGACAAAGACCCAGGCATCACCAGTGAAGTCGCCTTGTTGACTGTCCTGGTGCTGGGCGCTCTGTGTGCCGCGTCGCCTGCGCTGGCGACGGCGATTGGCGTGGTGATGGCCGGTTTGCTGGTCTACCGCCAGAAACTGCACAATTTCGCCCGCAGCCAATTGACCGATGCAGAAATGCGCGACGGCCTGTTGCTGCTGGTTGTGGCGTTGGTGGTGCTGCCATTGGCACCGGATCGATTTATCGGCCCTTACGAGGCGGTGAACCCGCGCACCATCTGCACGTTGACGGTGATGTTGATGGCAGTAGGCGCGGTGGGGCACGTGGCGGAACGCATTCTGGGCCCCCGTTACGGGTATGCCATCGGGGCCATCGCTTCGGGGTTTGCGTCCAGTACCGTGACCATCGCCGCCATGGGGCATAGGGCGCTCAAAGAGCCGGACCACCTGCGAACCCTGGCGGCAGCCGCCATTCTGTCGAACCTGGCAACGATGACCCAGGCCGCTTTGATTCTGGGCGCCGTGGAGCCTGCCTTACTGCGCCAATTGGCCTGGCCGCTGCTGGCGGGCCTGGCTGCCACCGCACTGTATGCGCTGGGTGTGATGCTGCGAGCGCGCACCGCGCCCACCGGCCAGCCGGTTCAGGTTGGCGGCGCGTTCGACCTCAAGTTGGCCTTGATCATGGTGTTGACACTGACGGGCATTGGCGTTGTGTCGTCGGTGATGCTCTATCACTTCGGCCAAATGGGGGTCATTGTCAGCGCCACCCTGGCTGGCTTCGCCGATGCCCATGCCTCGACCGCCTCGATTGCAGCGCTGGCCAGCAGCGGCCAGTTGACGCTGGTTGCCGCGTCCACCCCCGTGTTGCTGGCCATCAGTTGCAACGCGTTGAGCAAATGCTTGGTGGCCTGGGTCACCGGCGGCCGGCGTTTTGCGGCCTACGTGATCCCTGGACAGTTGCTGCTGACCGGGGCGATGTGGCTGGGAACCGTGGCCGCGTGACGGCTGCGCCTACGGCGCATCACCGGGGATCTCCAGGATGGCTCTGCAGCCTCCGGATGCCTGATTTTCCAGGTGTATCCGGCCCCCCAGACGTTGGGCGATGGTTTGCACGATGGTCAGGCCCAGGCCGGCGCCCTGGGCATTGCCGCGGCTGTAGAACCGTTCGAACAGCCGGTCGCGCTCGTTCTCGTCAATGCCGGGCCCCTGGTCGTCCACGGTCAGCGCGAAGCGGTTGGCGTGTTTGCGCAAGCACACCGTGATTACGCCGTGCTCCGGTGAAAAGTTGGCCGCGTTGGTCACAAGGTTAGTCAGGGCGATATTGATCGCCACCGCATCGGTACTCACGGCATAGGCGGCGTCGTCCACGTCGAACACCAGTTCAAGGTCTTTGCTCAGCAGCCAGGGTGTCAGTTGAATCAGCGTTTCGCGCACTGCCGCCGCCAGGTCGATGGCCTGCACAGGCAGATGCTCGTCGCTGGGCTCCAGGCGCGCCATGGTCAGCAACTGATTGACCAGGCGGCTGGTGCGGTCGACGCCGCTGATCAAAAAGGCCAGGGATTCACGCCGTTCGGTCTCGGTACCGGCTTCCAGCAGGTTTTGCGCATGCACCCGCAGCACCGCCAGGGGCGTGCGCATTTCATGGGCGGCGTCGGCGATAAAGCGCCGTTCACGGCCGACCATGTCCTGGATTTGCGCCAGCATGCGGTTCAACGCCGCCTGCATCGGCTCCAGCTCCGTGGGCAGGGGCGTGAGTTGCATCGGCTCCAGCGAGCCGGAGTGGCGGGCGCGCAGGGTGGCGGCCATATCGGCCAGAGGCTTGAGGCCCCAGCCGATGGCCAGCCACACCAATGCGGCCAGGATCAGGCTGCCCAACACGTTGGGCCACAGGGTATGGCGCACGATGCGGCCCACCAGGTCCGAGCGCACGTCGTCACGTTCACCCACCCAGATACGCAGGCCATTGTCCTTGTCCTTGAGCACGAAACCGCGCCATTGGCGACCGCTGACATCCTCGACGTTGCCGAACCCGGCAGTCTCGGGAGGCGCCGCAAGCGCTGGCGCGCTGCTGGTAAACACCAGGCGCTCGCCCTGGGGGTTCCATACCTGGAAGGCGATTTTGCTTTCGTAAGGATGCCCGTCCAGCTTAGGCACGGCGTTGCCCAAGGCCTTGTTAAACGCGCGATACAGCTCGGCCTGGTCTTTGCCGCCCAGCGGCATGCTCATCACGCCCTGCAACAGCCGCGCGTTCTGCGCCAATTGCGCGTCGTAGACTTCGGCGATTTCGTGGTTGCTGTCGTGCAGGTTGAGCCAACTGATCACCAGCAGGCCGGTCAGCATCAGGCCGATGATCAGGGTCAGGGTGCGCCGCCGGATCGAGGTCATCCACGCTCCTCCACCAGGTAGCCCACCCCGCGCACGGTGCGGATCAACTCGCTGGAAAATTTCTTGCGCAGGTGGTGAATATGCACCTCCAGGGTGTTGCTTTCCGCCTCTTCGTTCCAGCCGTAAAGCAACTGCATCAACTGATCGCGGGTCATCACGCGGCCGGGCGGGGAGAGCAGTTCGTGCAGCAACTGGTATTCCTTAGGGGTCAGCACCACCGGTTGGTTGTGGTAGGTGACCTGTTGCGTGCTGGGGTCCAGGCAGATGCCGGCGTGTTCGATCAGCACCCGCGCGCGCCCGGCACTGCGCCGCAGCAGCGCGCGCAGGCGGGCTTTGAGTTCCGACAGGTCGAAGGGTTTGATCAGGTAATCGTCGGCGCCGGCATCCAGCCCGGCGATGCGGTCTTCGGTGGCGTCCCGTGCAGTGAGGATCAACACCGGCACAACGGCGCCGCTGTCGCGCAGGCGGCGCAATACCTCCAGTCCGTCCATGCGTGGTAGGCCCAGGTCGAGCACCACCACATCGAAGGTTTCGCTGAGCACGGCGTGCAAGGCACTGCTGCCGTCCTGCAGCCAGTCGACGGTGTAGCCCTCACGCACCAGCGCCTGCTGGATGCCTTCCCCCAGCGCCACATCATCCTCGATCAGTAATAGGCGCACATGGACTCCTGTCAGTTGAGTTTTTGATTGACCTGGGCCAACAGGTCGGTGATCTCTTTGCGGCGCCCGGCATCGGCGGTTTCGCGCCCCGGCCGTGGTGCGGCGAGCAGGGCCTTTTGCAGGGCGTCACGCGCTTCGGCGTAGCGCTTTTGCCGGTACAGGTGATCGCCCCAGAAGTACAGACTATCAATGCCCGTCGGGTTGAGTTGCAAGGCCTGTTTGAGCAGCGCATCGGCCTTGTCCGCATCGCCAAAGCCGATGGGCCAGCCGGGCACGCGGTCGTACAGCGCCGCCAGGCTGGTATACGCCGAACCCTGCAGGGCCTTGGGATCCAGGGCCAGCGCTGTTTCGAGGTCGGCCTTGGCCGCCTTGACCTTGCTCAATGCCCCAAGCCCGCCCTGGGCGCCGGCCCAACTGCTGGTGACGATACCGGACCAGATCCACGCTTCGGCGGCCTTGGGGCGCTGCGTGGTAAGCGCCGTGGTCTGGCTGGCGAGCTGTTCGAAGGCTTTGGAACGTTGTTCCTCAGGCAGGTTGTATTGGATGTGTGCCCAACGGGTCTGGATTTCGGTCAGGCGTTGCTGGTCGGCGGCGTCCATTGCCCAGGTCAGAGGGCTCAACAGGGTGAACAGCAGGGCGGCAAAAAGTCGTTTCATGGGGTGGGGTCCTTATCGATAGGTGTGTGACTCAAGCGCCGAATCAGTGGCAGTTGTTTGCTCAAACTACGGTCCACCAGGTTTGGCAGCAGGCTGTTGAGGCGCACAAAGAAGCGCTCCGGCCAGCCCAGGTAGAGGTCGCGACGATCCTTGAGGATGGCCTGGATCACCGCCGAGGCGACGGTGTGCGGGTCGTCGACGTTGGACTTGAGCGCGTCGTTCAATGCCTGCGCCGCCGGGCTGTTCATGTGCGTACGCGTTGCCCGTGGCGCTACGTACAACACGCCCACGCGGGTGTCGGCCAGCTCGCGGCGCAGGGCTTCGGAAAACCCGCGCAGTGCAAACTTGGTGGCGCAGTAGGTGGCGTAGCCGGGGTAACCGATGGAGCCGTAGGTGGAGCCCACATTGACCACCATGGCGCTCGGCGCGAGCTTGAGTTGCGGCAGCAACAGCTTGGTCAGGCAGATCGGCGCGGTGATGTTCAACGCCAGCATGCCGCTGATTTCGCTGTCGTCCAGTTGCTCAAGCATCGCGAAGTGGTTGATCCCGGCGGTGTTGATCAGCAGGTTGACGCCACCGATGGCATCGGCCGCCGCCAGCACCTTGCGCCGGTCGGCGAGGAAGGTCAGGTCGGCACTCACCCAGCACAGCTGCTGCGGATACTGCGCGAGCAACACCTCCAAAGGGGCGCGATGACGTGCCACCGCCAGCACCTGGGCGCCACTGGCACACAGCACGGCGGCAATCGCCAGGCCGATGCCGCCACTGGCGCCGGTCAGCACCACGCGCGCATCAGACAGGCGCATGTTGCGTCTCCGTGATGCGCGGCAGGGTGCGGAACATGTCGGTGTAGAGCGCGTAGACCACCTTGGACGCGTGGATCACGGCGGCCTGGTCGGCCGGGTCATCCAGGCGGTTCATCAAGCCGCGGTAGGTCTGCATATGGCCAATGTCCAGCGAACCGTGGGAGCTGAGGTAGCTGAACGCCGTTTCCGGCAGATGCAGGCGCTCGCGAATGCTCCCGGCTGCATGGGTGGCGAGGGCGATGCTGGTGCCTTCCAGCACATTGACCATGCCGAACAGACCGACCGGGTTGTCACGGGAGATCAGGTCATACAGGTAGCTGACCATCAGCTCGATGGGCAAACCGGGGCGGCCCTCACGCACCGCGTGGGCGTCGCCACCGCAGGCGGCAATGTCATTGAGCACCCACTGCTCGTGGCCGTACTCCTCCTCAATGTATTCGCAGACCGCCTTGCGCAGCCACTCCAGGCGCGACGGCAGGCGAGCGCCGCAGGCCATCATCAGGGGCACGGTATGGCGAACGTGGTAATAGGCCTGGGCCAGGAAGGCGCGGTAGCTTTCCAGGCTGACCTTGCCCTCCAGCGCATCGCGGATGATGGGCAGGCTGAACAGGGCCTGGCGTTCGTGCTGGGTGGCATCTTGGAGCGTATCGAAAAAGTTCACGATGACATTTCCTCGTTCAAGGCAGGGGCAAGCAGGGTTTGGTAGCGGGCGACGATGGCGTCGCGCCGTGGGCGGCCATTGGCGGTGAGCAAGCCGTTGGCGGCGCTGAAGGGTTGATCCAGACGCGTCCACCGGTGCACGTGCGCGTAGTCGGGCAGGCCGCTGTTGGCCGCGTCCACGGCCGCCTGCAGCTGTGCCTCGGTGCAATCGGCGCGCAGTGGCCAAAGCAGGGCGTGGTTGTGCGGCTGGGCCTCTCCGTAGACAAAGGCCTGGGCAATCACGCCGCTCTGGGTCAGTTCGGCTTCGATCCAGTCCGGGTTGACGTTGCGCCCGTAACTGGTGACGAATTGATGCTTTTTGCGGCCCTTGAGGTAAAGAAACCCATCGGCATCAAAGGCGCCGAGGTCACCGCTGGGCCACCACTCTCCGGGCGCTTCGGCCTGACCCAGGTAGCCGAGCAGGGTTGAGCCCTTGATCAGCACTTCACCGTCCTCGGCCAGGCGGATCTCAACGTGGGGCAAGGGTTTGCCGACGCTGCCCGGGCGCTGCGCCTCGGGACGATTGAGGCTCACCACCGAAGCGCATTCCGACAGCCCGTAGCCTTCGTAGACCGGCAAGCCGAGTTGTCCGGCGCGGTGCAGCAACGCCTTGGACACCCGCGCGCCGCCCACCGCAGCAAAGCGCAGGCCGTGGGGGCTGAACGCCTTCTGTTCGGCGGCAATCACCAGCATCAGCAGCAATTGCGGGACCAGAATCAGGCTGTGGGGCTGGCGCAGCGCCAGGCAACCGAGCAACTGTGCAGCGTCCACCGCACTGGCGCCCTGGATGCCCAGGCTTTTTTGACTCGGCACACTCAAGGTGGCACCGGCATACAGCGCGGCGTAGCACCCCAGGTTTTCCAGGAGGATGGCGATGGGCAGCAGCGCCAGGTGATGGCGTGGATCACTGGCATGACTGGCCTGGTGCAACTCACGCGCGACCCGCAGCACGCTGTCGGCGCTCAGGCACACCCCTTTGGGCGTGCCGGTGGTGCCGGAGGTAAAGGTCAGCTTGGCGGTGCCAGACGGCATTGACGGCCGACCTTCAAACGCGCGGCACCAGAACTCGCCGGTTTTGCGATACCCGCCAGCGTGCAACTCAGCGTCCAAATGAGGCTCGGCGATCACCCGCTCGGCGTGGCTTTGTTCCAGGCAATGGGCACGCTGGGCAGGGCTGAAGAACGGTGGCAAGGTCAGGCAGGTCAGGCCTTCAAACAAAATCGCCAAGTCCCACAAGATGGCGTCGACGCCGTTGTCCAGGGCCAGAGCCACCACCTTGACCCCCTCATCGCGAAGGCGTTCCTGGCGGTAGGTAACTTCGGCAAACAGCGCGGTGTAATTGATTTTCAGCGTGTCGCCCCACAGGGCGACAGCGCCGTCGTTGCGTTCGGCATAGCCACGCAGTACAGCATGGAAACGACGGGTTTCAGGCGACATGGCTAGTGTCCTCTAGAAGCGTGGGCAACCCCAGGCGTGAAAACAGGCCCATGTTGCGCAAATGAACGAAGCCGGCGCGGATATTGCCGACGTGCACCCAGGGCTGGCTCTCGTAATAACTGCCCCAGTGATGGCGCTCGTCGCCCAGGCGCTGCGGGTCGGCGGCGCACAGGGTGACGGGCTTCAAACCCAGACGGTGGAAGCTATTGACCAGACCGACGTTGCCGGTAAACGCCACCCACTCCAGGCCCGCCATGGCCAGCAGCCAGGTAATGGCGATGATGCTCAGGCGCGCGCTGCCGGTATCGCTGGCCGCCAGATTGCCCACTTCGGCAATGGCGCTGCGCTCCACCGCGCGTTCGGCGGCAGCGCTGATCAGTGGCTCGATCGAATGATCCAGGTAGCGCTCCAGAAACAGCGGTTCGGCCCCCGCCAGGCGGACCCCGGCGACGGCGCACAGCTCGCCGTCGACCTGGCTGACGCCGAACAATTGCGGCATGAAGTGCCGGATATCGGCGCCGTGGGCCAGGCGAAAACGTTGCTGGATAAACGCCTCGAAGGCCGGTCGTTCACGGTCATGGGGCAGGGCGCGGGCAAGTTGCAGGGTGGTGCTGTCGGGCTGGCCGAACAGCAGCGGCAAGGGAATGTTCCAATCGATCCGGGGCATGGGTGGTGTGCCTCCCAAGTGAAGTTGGGAGGAGTATCAGCGGCGTTTCTTAACGAAGTCTGAAGGTGGGAAAAGTCGGCGTTATTGTCGATCTTCAGACTGCCTTAAGACTGTGCAGGCAGGTTGGCGCCGACTTTCCCAGGCCGGACACGGCCTCTACTTCCGCACAAGGTTGCCCTTTCATGAGCGAACATCTGCTGACCCAGCGCTACACACGTCTGTCGATGACCCTGCACTGGCTGATGCTGGCGCTGTTTGTCGGCGTCTACGCCTGTATCGAACTCAAGGGCCTGTTGCCTCGAGGGCACGCGCTCAAGGGGCTGTTGCTGGCCGGCCATGCGCTGTTTGGTCTCGGCATCTTCGCGCTGGTATGGCTGCGTCTGCTGGGCCGCCTCGCGCCGCGCCCGGCCATTTTGCCGCGCCCACCGGCCTGGCAGACCGTCGCGGCGCACCTGATGCACCTGGCGCTGTACGCACTGATGATCGGCACGCCGTTGCTGGCGTGGCTGATGCTCAACGCCGCGGGCAAGCCGGTGCCGTATTTCGAATGGGCGCTGCCGTCGCTGGTGGCCGTAGACCCGGACCACGCCAAGCAACTCAAGCACTGGCATGAGTGGCTGGGCAGTACCGGCTACTGGCTGATTGGCCTGCACGCGGCCGCTGGGTTGTTCCACCATTACTGGGTGCGGGATAACACCCTGACGCGAATGCTGCCAAAACGTTAGAAATGCGAAAGCTACGCTTATAGCGCTGGGTGAAACGTTTCTTCTAGCGACAAACGGGCGACGCAAGCGCTTGCGTAAGCAAATGTATCTGATTAGAGTCGGTGGCAATCGGCTCTTTTTCAAAGGGGGCGAATACAAAAATAATAAAACCAGGAGCTCAGCCATGAGCCTTGAACCCTTGCTTGAGATGCAGGGCATCAGCAAAACCTTTAACGGGTTGCGCGTGCTTAAAAGTGTCGGCCTTAAGGTCTACCCCGGCGAAATCCACGCCTTGATGGGGGAGAACGGCGCCGGCAAATCCACCTTGATGAAAATCCTCTCCGGCGCCTACCAGGCCGACCCCGGCGGCGAAATCCGCATCGACGGTCAAACCGTTCCCACCTTCAACCCCGCCACCGCCAAAGCCCTCGGTATTGCCGTGATCTACCAGGAGCTGAGCCTGTGCCCGAACCTGAGTGTGGCCGAGAACATCTACCTGGGCCGTGAGTTACGCCGTGGCTGGACCATCGACCGTCAAGGCATGAGGGACGGTTGCGTGGAGGTGCTGCAGCGCCTGGGCGCCGAATTCACCCCGGCGACACAGGTCAGCAGCCTGTCGATTGCCGAGCGCCAACTGGTGGAAATCGCGCGCGCCTTGCATGCCCACGCCAAAATCCTGGTGATGGACGAGCCCACCACGCCGTTGTCGTCCCGCGAGACCGACCGCCTGTTCGCGCTGATCAAGCAACTGCGCGCCCAGGGCCTGGCGATCATCTATATCAGTCACCGCATGGCCGAGATCTACGAGCTGTCGGACCGGGTGTCGGTGCTGCGCGATGGTCAATACATCGGCGAACTGACCCGCGACGCACTGTCGGCCGAGGTGCTGGTGAAAATGATGGTCGGCCGCGACCTGTCCGGTTTCTACAAAAAGGAACACGCCGCCTATGACCCCGGCGCGGTGGTGATGCGCGTACGCGACATGGCCGACGGCAAGCGCGTGCGCCACTGCAGCTTTGATCTGCACGCCGGTGAAGTACTGGGCATTGCCGGGCTGGTGGGGGCAGGCCGCACCGAGCTGGCGCGGCTGATCTTCGCCGCCGACCCGCGCACCAGCGGCACCCTGGAAGTGGTGGGCAAGACCGTCACCCAACTGCGCACCCCGGCGGACGCGATTCGCGCCGGTGTGGTGTACCTCACCGAAGACCGCAAGGCGCAGGGCCTGTTCCTGGACATGAGCGTGGCCGACAACATCAATGTCTGTGCCTGTGTGCCGGACGCCCATGCCGGCGGCGTGCTCGATCGCGGCCATGGTGCGCAACGCGCGAATGACGCGATCAAGTCACTGTCGATTCGCGTCGCGTCGGGCAAGGTCAATGTCGGTGCGCTGTCCGGCGGCAATCAACAAAAGGTGCTGCTGGCGCGGCTGCTGGAGGTCAAGCCCCACGTGCTGATCCTCGATGAACCCACGCGTGGCGTCGACATCGGTTCCAAGTCCGAGATCTACCGCATCATCAATCAACTGGCGCAAGCGGGGGTGGGGATCGTGGTGATCTCCAGCGAGCTGCCGGAGATCATCGGCACGTGCGACCGCGTGCTGATCATGCGTGAAGGCCAGTTGGTGGCCGAAGTCGGCGGGGCCTCGGGCCACGCTATTTCCCAGGAACGTATTATTGACCTCGCCACCGGTGGCGATCAGGTGGTTGCCAATGGCTGATTCGATGATTGCAACAGTGGGCAAGGCTGAGCGTGCGCGGGCGCTGATGCGCACCGTGGGCATGTTGCCGGTGTTGGTGTTGTTGCTGGTGGGCTTTGCCCTGGCCAGCGAGAACTTCCTGACGGTGCAGAACCTGTCGATCATTACCCAGCAGGCTTCGGTCAACGTGGTGCTGGCGGCGGGCATGACCTTTGTGATTCTCACGGCGGGCATCGACCTGTCGGTGGGGGCCATCCTGGCGGCGTCTGCGGTGGTCGCGTTGCAGGCGTCGATGTCGCCGCAGTTCGGCATGTTCGGGATCGCCGCCGGGATTGGCTTTGGCCTGTTGCTGGGCCTGGTCAACGGCGGCCTGATCGCCTTCATGCGCCTGCCGCCGTTTATCGTCACCCTCGGTGCGCTGACCGCCATGCGCGGCCTGGCGCGCCTGCTGGCCGACGACAAGACCGTGTTCAACCCTGACCTGCCGTTCGCCTTTATCGGCAACGACTCGATTCTGGGGGTGCCGTGGCTGGTGGTGATCGCCGTGGCGGTGGTCGCGCTGTCGTGGTTCATCCTGCGGCGCACGGTGATGGGCGTGCAGATCTATTCGGTGGGCGGCAACCCGGAAGCGGCGCGGCTGTCGGGGATCAAGGTGTGGAAGGTGCTGCTGTTCGTCTACGCCATGTCCGGTGCCTTGGCCGGGCTGGGCGCGGTGATGAGCGCCTCGCGCCTGTTTGCCGCCAATGGCCTGCAACTGGGCCAATCCTATGAGCTGGATGCGATCGCCGCGGTGATCCTCGGCGGTACCAGTTTTACCGGCGGCGTCGGCACCATCGGCGGCACGCTGATCGGCGCGCTGATTATCGCGGTGCTCACCAATGGCCTGGTGCTGCTGGGGGTATCGGATATCTGGCAGTACATCATCAAGGGCATCGTGATCATTGGCGCGGTGGCGCTGGATCGTTATCGCCAGTCCGGTGCGCGCACCTGAGTTCACTCCTACAACAATCACAAGAGAGACCCGCATGAACTTCAAACAAATCGTTCCCGTCATCGCTCTGGCTGCCCTCATGTCCCAAGCGGTTGAGGCCCGTGAGCTCAAAGCACTGGGCATCAGCATGGGCTCGCTGGGCAACCCTTACTTCGTGACCCTGGCCGACGGCGCCACCGCACGCGCCAAAGCGCTGAACCCCAACGTCAAGGTCACGTCGGTGTCGGCCGACTATGACCTGAGCAAGCAGTTCTCACAGATCGATAACTTCATCTCGTCCAAGGTCGACTTGATTCTGATCAACGCTGTCGACCCGTCCGCCATGGCCTCGGCGATCAAGAAAGCCCGTGACGCCGGTATTGTGGTGGTGGCGGTGGATGTGGACGCCAAGGGCGTGAACGCCACGGTACAGACCGACAATGTCGAAGCCGGCAAACTGGCCTGTCAGTACCTGGTGGACAAACTCTCGGGCAAGGGCAATGTGATTATCCAGAACGGCCCGCAGGTGACCGCCGTGACCGACCGCGTCAAAGGCTGCAAGGCCGCGCTGGCCGGCGCTCCGGATATCAAGGTGCTGTCCGATGATCAGGATGGCAAGGGCTCGCGCGAAGGCGGCCTGAACGTGATGCAGGGTTACCTCACGCGCTTCCCGAAAATCGACGGCCTGTTTGCAATCAACGACCCGCAAGCCATCGGCAGTGACCTGGCGGCCAAGCAACTCAAACGCAGCGGCATCATCATCACCTCGGTGGACGGCGCGCCGGATATCGAGAACGCGCTGAAAACCGACACACAAATCCAGGCCTCCGCCAGCCAGGACCCTTGGTCCATGGCCCAGACCGCAGTGGATGTGGGCAATGACATTCTCAATGACAAAGCCCCGGCCGAAGCCGTTACCCTGCTCACGCCAAAACTGATCACCCGCGACAACGTCGGTACCTACAGCGGCTGGTCGAGTAAACATTGATCTGAAAAGAGGAACAGCGCCGTGGTGACCATGGACGACGTGGCAAGCAGGGCGGGGGTATCGACGTCGACCGTGTCCCACGTGTTGAACGGCACCCGCAAAGTCAGCCCGGCCACGGTGCTGGCGGTACAGCAGGCGATCCAGGCGTTGGGGTACATCCCCAACACCCTGGCGCGCTCGCTGGCCCGTTCGAGCACCAACACCATCGGCGTGGCGATCTCGGCGCTGTCCAACCACTATTTCAGCGAAACCGTGCATGCGATTGAAACCGAGTGCGCCAAACACGGCTACATGATGCTGTTTGTCGACACCCACGACGACCCGGAGCAGGAACTGCGGGTGGTCACGGCGCTGCATCACCGGCGGGTCGACGGAATTGTGCTGGCCCCCTCCAACGGTTCGTTGGCCCTGGAGTATCTGCGCGCCAACGAGATTCCAGCGGTGCTGGTGGATCGGATGATGAGTGAGCAGTTTGATCAGGTCGGAGTGGAGAATGCCCAGGCCACCCAGGCGCTGATTGAACACTTGGTCGGGCACGGGCACCGTCGCATCGGCTTTATTGCCGGGCGCACGGGGTTCAGTACCACGGATGAGCGGGTGGCGGGTTACTGCGCGGCGTTGCACGCGGCGGGGCTCGCCTTCGATCCGCAGTTGCTGGTCAACGGCGGCTCCAACACCGAGCCTGCGCGCCAGGCCACGGTGCAGTTGCTGGGCCTGGCTTCGCCACCCACGGCGATCATGGCCGGCAATAACCTCATGACCCTCGGCGCGATGCACGCCTTGCGTGACGCGCAGCTTGACGTGCCGAGACAAATGGCCCTGGTGGGCTTTGATGATTTTGACTGGGCGGATTTTTTCGTGCCGCGCCTGAGCCTGATCGCCCAGCCGGTCAAGGCGCTCGGCGCCCGCGCGGTTGACCTGTTGCTGCAACGCATGGCGGCGCCCAACGCACCGCCCCAGAGCGTGCGCCTCGCGCCGACCCTGCAGTTACGTAACTCCTGTGGCTGTCATTGATTGGAATCACACACGCATGAACAGTCCTGTTTCCCTGGGCATTGACCTGGGCACCTCGGAACTCAAAGCCATCCTGATGGACACCCATGGCCGCGTGCTGGCCCATGCCGGCGTGCGCTTGAGCGTGGCTCGGCGCCATAGCGGCTGGTCCGAACAGGCGCCGCAAGAGTGGTGGCAAGCCTGTTTGCAGGCACTTGAAACCCTGCGCACCCATGAAGCGTTCGCCCGTGTGGCCTGCATCGGCTTGTCCGGGCAAATGCACGGCGCGGTGTTATTGGGCGATGACAACCGCGTGTTGTACCCGGCGATCCTGTGGGACGACTCACGCGCGGTGGCCGAGGCCGAACAGCTCGGTCCAGGCTTTGCCGAGGTCACCGGCAGCCTGCCCATGGCCGGGCTCACCGCGCCCAAGTTGCTGTGGCTGAAACAGCATGAGCCGTTGGTGTTCAATGCGATCGACTGCGTGCTGTCGCCCAAGGACTACCTGCGCCTGCGGCTCAGTGGCGAACGTATCAGCGATATGTCGGACGCCGCCGGCACCCTGTGGCTGGACGTGGCGCAGCGTGAGTGGTTCACCCCGATGCTGCACGCCACGGGCCTCACGCCTGCGCAGATGCCCCGGCTGGTGGAAGGCGGCGCGGCCAGTGCCCGCGTGACCGCGAGCGGGCTGGGTTTGTCGACGCAGGTGGTGATTGCCGGTGGCGGCGGTGACAACCCGGTAGCGGCCGTCGGTATCGGCGCGATAAACGTTGGTGACGGCTTTATTACCTTGGGCACCAGCGCGGCGATTGTCGCGATTACCGACCACGCCGCCGGCAACCCGGGCAGTGCGGTTCATAGCTTCTGCCATGCACTACCCAACCGCTGGTACACCATGGGCGCCATGCTCGCCGGCGCCAGTTGCCTGCGCTGGGTCACGCAGCTCACGGGCGTGGCGGATGAACAGGCGTTGCTGGACCAGGTGCAGACGCAGTTGCCGAGCGGGCAGCCGGTGCCACTGAGCACGCCGCTGTTTCTGCCTTACCTGGCCGGTGAGCGCACGCCCCATAACGATCCCTTACTGCGCGGTGGTTTTATGAATCTCGGGCATGACTGCACCCCGGCGATGTTGGGGTATGCGGTGATGGAAGGGGTGGGTTTCGGTTTGCTCGATGCGTTGCGTGCGGTGCAATCGACCGGTGCCGACGTGGGAGCCTGTGCCCTGGTGGGCGGCGGTGCGCGCAGTGCGTATTGGGCGCAGTTGCTGGCGAACATCCTGCAGCGGGAAATCGTCACCTTGCACGGCAGTGAATTGAGCGCGTGCATTGGCGCGGCAAAGTTGGGGTTTGTGGCGCTGGGGCTGGGCGCCGATTTGCTGGCGGCGGGGATGCCGGTCAAGGCCCGGTACAAACCTGACCTGACGCAGCAGCCGGTGTTGGAGGCGCGTTATCGCAAGTTTCAGCGTTTGCTGCCTGCCGCAAAGGCCCTTCACGACTAGGCTCCTATGGCGAGCGGGCTCGCCACAACAGGCGCGATCGTCACAGGAATCGGTTTGTTACGGTTCAGTCGTTGGTCAGCGGTGGCAAGCGTCGCTTCACCGGGGTTTTCTTGACGATGGCGGTGTTGGTTTCGGCATACGCATTGATCCGGTCCAGCAGGCTGTCGAGGTGGTCCATGGTGCGCACATGCAGGCGCGCGATGAAGCAATCGTCGCCGGTGACCTTGTCGCATTCGGTGAATTCAGGGATCGCCTGGATCTGACGTTCCACCTCCTGCAACTGGCCGGGCAGAGGGCGGATGCGCACGATGGCTTGTAACAGGTAGCCAAAATGCCTGGGGTCGATATCGACGGTGTAGTGGGTCAGCACGCCGCGCTCTTCCAGGCGCCGCAGACGCTCTGACACGCTGGGCGAAGACAGCCCGGTAATACCCGCCAATGCCTTGAGAGACAGGCGCGAGTCGTCCATCAGGGCGGCGATCAGTTGTTGGTCGATAGTGTCGATCATGGTTTTCGCCTAATAACTAAAGGTGATTTGCGCTTCTGGCCTTATTTAGTCGCTGGAGCCGCGTCCGCGCAGATTGCCATAATTGCGCCTCACTTGAGGAGTTTCAATCATGGACACATCCATCCGTCGCGGGTCGTGGGAAATGATCGCCGCCATGCTGATCTCGGGCACCATTGGCTGGTTTGTATGGGTGTCGGGCGTGTCAGTGATCGAAGTGGTGTTCTGGCGCTGTGTGATCGGCGGCCTGACGTTGTTGCTGGTGTGCGCGGCGCTGGGTTACCTGCGCCTGGACCTGTTCAGTTGGACCCGACTGGGGTTGGCGATGCTCAGCGGCGTGGCGATTGTCGGTAACTGGCTGCTGCTGTTTGAAGCCTATTCACGCGCATCCATCGCCATCAGCACCGCGGTGTACAACGTGCAGCCGTTCATCCTGGTGATGCTGGCGGCGCTGTTTCTGGGCGAAAAGATCACCGTGCAAAAGCTGGCGTGGCTGAGCGTGGCGTTTCTTGGAATGTTGGCGATCGTCACTGCCCATGGCGGGCAACAAAGCGGTGGCGACGATTACCTGACCGGCATCGCGCTGGCCTTGGGTGCGGCATTTTTGTATGCGGTTGCGGCGCTGATCATCAAGCGTTTGAAGGACGTACCGCCGCATTTGATGGCGTTGATCCAAGTGACGACGGGCGCGTTGCTATTGGCGCCGCTGGTGCCCTGGAATAGCTTGCCGGTCACCACCAACGCCTGGGCGGCGCTGGCCACGCTGGGTGTGGTGCATACCGGACTGATGTATGTGTTGCTGTACGGCGCGATCCAGAAACTGCCGACGGCGTTGACCGGCGCGTTGTCGTTTATCTACCCGATTGCGGCGATCTGCGTCGACTGGATTGCCTTCGGGCATCGCCTGGGCTGGCTGCAATGGCTGGGGGTGGCGGCGATTCTGCTGGCGGCAGCGGGGTTACAGCGGGGCTGGTGGTGGCCCCGCCCGCGCAGCGTCAGTGCGTGCCCTGAAAGATGATGTTCTCCGGGTTGAAGTGCTCCACGGCGCTGCCCGGTTGCGGCAGGCCAAGGATGTGCCCCTTGATCTTGCCCACCACGTGCATCTCGCACGGTTTGCAGTCGAATTTCAGCGTGAGCACTTCATCGCCGTGGATCAACTGCATCGGCGCCACCTTGGTTTTCACCCCGGTCACACCCTTGGCCTGTTTAGGGCAAAGGTTGAAGGAGAATCGCAGGCAGTGCTTGGTGATCATCACCGGCACTTCGCCGGTTTCTTCATGGGCTTCGAACGCCGCGTCGATCAGCTTGACGCCGTGACGGTGGTAAAAATCCCGGGCCTTCTGGTTGTAGACGTTGGCCAGGAACGACAGGTGCGCGTCCGGGTACACCGGCGGCGGCGTGGTCTCGGCTTTGCGCCCGCCGCGTGGGTGCGCGGCAACACGGGCGGCAGTCAGTGCGTCGATCACTTCGCGGCGCAATGCCTTGAGCTGCGAATTAGGCACGAAGAACGCTTGCGGTGCATCCAGCTCGATGTGGGTGGCGTGGTACTCGGTGGTACCCAACTGGCCCAGCAGGTCACGCAAGGTATCGAGCGCCTGTTCCGGCTTGTTGGCCACGCCGAACGGGCCGGGCAGGGTGGTGCCGGCACTGATGCCTTCTTCGCTGGTTGCGGTGATTTCGAGCCGGTCTTCACGCAGGCGCGCGATCCACGACAGGCCAATACGCCGCTCGGAGGAAGTCTTGAGCAGTGCCTGTTGCCAGTTATGGTCCAGGTTGCGGTTCAGCGGGTGATGCGGTCGCAGTTGGTGCAGGCCGGCCGGCATTTCATTCGGCTCGACGCGATAACGGTAGCGCTTCTGGCCGTCTTCTTCGAATTCGCCCTTGGGCTCGGCGATGTTGGCGCGGAACCCCACGACTTCGCGCTTGATCAGCACATTGAGGCCATCGCCGTTGGACAGCGGCTCATGGGTGACCACCAGCAAGTCGCGCTTGCCGGCTTTTTCCACGGTACCCACCGGCAAACCGGTGAACGTTGGGGTGTCGAAGGCGCCGATGTCGATCTTGCGGTCGGTGACGAAGTAGTCGGTGCTGCCCCGGTGGAAGGTTTTTTCCGGATCGGGCAGGAAGAAATGCGCGGTACGGCCGCTGGACGCACGGGCCAGGTCCGGGCGGTCTTCGAGGACGTCGTCGAGGCGCTGGCGGTAATAGGCGGTGATGTTTTTCACATAGCCCATGTCCTTGTAGCGGCCTTCGATCTTGAACGAACGCACGCCGGCTTCGACCAAGGCGCGGATGTTGGCGCTCTGGTTGTTGTCCTTCATCGACAGCAGGTGTTTTTCAAAGGCCACGACGCGGCCCTGGTCATCTTTCAAGGTGTACGGCAGGCGACAGGCCTGGGAGCAGTCGCCACGGTTGGCGCTGCGGCCATTTTGCGCGTGGGAAATATTGCACTGCCCGGAGAACGCCACGCACAGGGCGCCGTGAATAAAGAACTCGATGGCGGCATCGGTCTCGTCGGCGATGGCGCGGATCTCTTGCAGGTTCAGCTCACGGGCCAATACCAGTTGGGAGAAGCCGGCCTGGTCGAGGAACTTGGCGCGGCCCAGGGTACGAATGTCGGTCTGGGTGCTGGCGTGCAGCTCGATGGGCGGAATATCCAGCTCCATCACGCCCAGGTCTTGCACGATCAACGCATCGACACCGGCGTCGTAGAGCTGATGGATCAGCTTGCGCGCAGGTTCCAGCTCGTTGTCGTGCAGGATGGTGTTGATCGTGGTGAAAACGCGCGCATGGTACCGGCGGGCGAATTCGACCAATTGCGCGATATCGCTCACCTCGTTACAGGCGTTATGGCGCGCGCCGAAGCTTGGGCCGCCAATGTACACGGCGTCGGCGCCATGCAGGATAGCCTCGCGCGCGATGGCGACATCGCGGGCAGGGCTGAGCAATTCCAGGTGATGCTTGGGCAAGGACATAGTTTTTTTAGTCAGGCTTGTCACGGTCGAGGCGCGCATTGTAGCCGTGAATTGCCTGACCGGCACCTTCTCAGGCCTGGGCGGCCATCGCGGTAACTTCCACCCGCATCCCCTCTACGGCCAACGCCGCCACGCCAACCGCCGCACGCACGGGCCACGGCTTGGCAAAGAAGCGTTTGTACACCTCGTTGAACGCCGCTCGATCAGCCATATCGGTCAGATAAATGGTCAGGTGCATCACCCGGTCCATGCTGCTGCCAGCTTTTTCCAAGGCGACTTTCAGCGCTTGCAGGGTGCACTCGCTTTGCGCGGTGATGTCGCCCAGTTCCAGGCTGCCGTCGGCGCGGGTGGGGATCTGGGTGGAGACCAGGATGCCGTTGAAACCGATCACATCGGAGGAGATGGAATCGGCATCCGGATCAGGGGTGTAGTGCAGGTCGTGGTTGGCCATGGGCGCCTCTCGAATGGGCTGGATCGCAAAGGCGGCCATGGTCCACGAAAACTTCGGCAGGGGCAAACACGCATGGCATTTTTTGACGCCAGAAAATAATTATTTTTGCCGCGTAAAGTCGCGCATTACGCAGCCGACAGCTAGGTTAACACTAGGTTCTCCGCACGGCTGAGGGTACGTCATGTTCAACACCACACTCAAAACAGAACTGGCGGCCAGGACGGCCGAAGCCACCGAATATAAAGGACTGATTTCAGCACTCGAACGCTCAATGGCGGTGGTTGAATTTGACCTGAACGGCAAAGTACTGCGTGCCAACGATAACTTCCTGAAAACCCTGGGTTATAGTCGTGAGCAACTGCTCGGCAAATCCCATCGCGAGTTTTGCTTGCCCTCGCTGACCAGCAGCCCGGCCTATGGCGAGTTCTGGAGCGAACTCAAATCCGGCAAGTTTGTGTCGGGCACTTTCAAACGCGTGGACTCACAAGGCCGCACCATCTGGCTGGAGGCCAGCTACAACCCGGTGCTGGATGAGCGCGGCCAGGTGCTGAAAGTGGTGAAATACGCGCTGGACATCACCCGTAAAGTCGAGCAGGAAGCCGCGATCCACAGCAAACTCGTGGCCCTGGACCGGGCAATGGCAGTGATCGAGTTCGATTTGAGCGGCCAGGTACTCGATGCCAACCCCAACTTCCAGAACGTGATGGGCTATTCGCTGGCCGAGCTCAAAGGCAAGCACCACCGTCTGTTTTGTGAACCGGCGCTGATCAACAGCAGTGAATACGCCGACTTCTGGCGGCGCTTGAACAATGGCGAGTTCTTTACCGGCCAATTCAAGCGCCTTGGTAAACACGGTCGGGTGGTGTGGCTCGAAGCCAGTTACAACCCGGTGTACGACGGCGACGGCAAGCTGATCAAAATCGTCAAATTCGCCAGCGACATCACTGAACGCGTGGAGAAGTTCGAGGAAGACTCACGCGGCGCATCGCGGGCCTACCATATTTCTTCCGAGACAGAACGGTTTGCCGAGCACGGCACCCAAGTGATCCAGGAAACCGCGACAGAGATGCGCCGGATTGCCGAGAACATCGGCGCTTCGGCGCGCCTGGTCGGGCAGTTGGGTGATCGTTCCGAACAAATCACCGCCATCGTCAACACCATTCGCGGCATCGCCGACCAGACCAACCTGCTGGCGCTCAATGCGGCCATCGAAGCGGCGCGGGCGGGTGATCAAGGGCGTGGGTTTGCGGTTGTGGCCGACGAAGTGCGCCAGTTGGCGGGGCGCACCAGCCGCTCGACGGCGGAAATTGCCGAGATGATCAGCATGATCCTGTCGGAGACGCGGGACGCGGTGGCAAGCATGAGCGCCACTCAGGAAGGCGCGCAGCGCGGCGTGAACCTGGCGGATCAGGCCGGTTCAGTGATCCTGCAAATCCGCACCAGCACCAGTGATGCGGTGCAGGCGGTGAGTATGTTTGCGTCCAAGCTGGATGAATCCGAGGTGATTCCCAAGACCGCGGTAGGCTGGGTGGGGTAGTCCGCGGTTGACCGTCCGTTGGGATCGAGGGGCACCCCTACGATCCCAGCGGGCCTTACTCTTCCACGTCCATGAATTCCTTGGCCCATGCCACGTAGCTCTCCGGCAGCGTGTAGGTGTGGGTCAACTCGGTCGCGCTGAGGTTCGAAGTGCTGTGGGTCAACTGGCGCTGGGCGCGCAGGCTATCGTAGGTGGCCTTGATCGCCGCAAAGTAGGCGCCATGACCGGCCACTACCACGCGCACACCCAACTCGGCCAGACGCTGAGCGTCGTTGAGCTTGGGGTTGCCGTAGGTCACCAGCATCAGCGGTACGGTCAGGTTTTCAGCGATTTTTTCCAGGTGCTCAAAGTCACTGACACCGACCATGCAGATCCCGTCGGCACCGGCTTTCTGATACGCCTTTGTGCGCTCGATCACCGCCTCGGTGGACAACACCCCGGCATTGGTACGGGCAATGATCGACAGTTCAGGATCGACACGGGCTTCCAGGGCCGCGCGGACTTTACCGATGCCTTCGCCGATGGAGATCAGGTCCGTGGATTTGCGCCCGAATTGCGCGGGCAGCAGCGTGTCTTCAATGGTCAACGCGGCCACACCGGCGCGCTCAAGTTCTTCGACCGTGCGCATCACGTTAAGGGCATTGCCGTAGCCATGGTCGGCGTCGGCAATAAACGGCAGTTGGGCGACACGGCCGATGCGCGTGGCCTGCTCAACGAACTCACTCAGCGTGATCAAGGCAAAATCCGGCGCTGCCAACACCTGCAGCGAGGCGACCGAGCCACCCAGGATACCCACCTCAAACCCCAAATCTGCGGCGATACGGGCAGACATGGGGTCGAAGACGGAGGCGGTTTCAACGCAGGTCGGCTTTGCAAGCAATTCGCGGAAGTTGCGGCGCAGCGCTGAGTGAGATTTTTTGGGCATGTTCTTTCCTGGCTCTGGTCATCGTCATGTGACGATCTATGTCTATTCGTGGTGGCGCGAGGTTACCACGCAGGCGGGGCGGGGATTATGACGTTTGAGCATGGGCTATGCGGATGACACATGAGGTGCCCGCTCCGGCCAAGCGCCCTGGTTCACCCTTTATCGGGCAGCCGGGGTACAGTGCACACCCACTTTCCATTGATACGTGAAGCATGAACCGTGCGTTATTTGTTTCTCTGGATGGCCCCAAGGGCGTCGGCAAAACCACCCTGTTGGAGGCCGTTACCCGCGTGCTCAGAGCCGACAACAAAAAGGTGATCCGGCTCTGCGAGAGAAAAAGCGATCCTTTCCGGGCTGAAACAATGGTCCTGGTAAATAGACTCGCGAGGGCGCCCAGCCGGGATTTGGAGTGGCAGATCTGCGAGCGCTTTGCTGATAGCCGTGTATGGATTACCCGCCACGTTCTGCCTGAACAGCCGGCCGACAGCATTATCCTGATGGATCGCTGGTACCCGTCGGATGCGGCCTTTCGCCGGATGGTACCGTTTGCAGAGATTCTCCAATTGAACATGGATCGCCATGTGCAAGTGCCCGACTTGCATGTCGGGGTGGTCACCGCGCCGCAGATTTCATGGGCCAGAGCCACAGCACGCCGCCGTGGGCTGAGCAGCACGGTCATCCATACCCTGCAAGAGCATGTTGCCTGCACCCACGCGTTCGAGCAGGCGATTGCAGAGCAGGGCTGGGTGGTATGCCGCAATGAAGGAACGGTTGAAGAGGGCGCGAGGCAGGTGGCGGCTGAAATACATCGAGCCCTCGGCCAAGCCTTGAATGGGTAGCGTGTGGTTAGGGGTAAGCAGGGCGCGAAGGCCGCTGGCCGGGCAGCGCCTGCAGAACCGCTCTACCAGGGCAGGCGCTCTGCGTCATACGCAAAGAAACCACCGCTGTCGGCTGGCACCAACCGGTCAATCACGGATAAGAGTTCACGTGCAGCGACCCTCGCCGGCCTTGCGGCGGCAGCGCCACTAAAGGGCTTGGAAAGGTCCGAAATCACGGTGCCGGGGTGAAGGCTCAGCAAACGGCTTTGAGGGTGGGTACGTGCAAGTTCGATGGCGGCCGTTTTGACCAGCATGTTCAGCGCAGCTTTCGAAGCGCGATAGGCGTACCAGCCACCCAGGCGGTTATCGCCGATGCTACCGACCTTGGCGGACAGCATCGCCATCGCACCGTCACGGGCCAACAGGGGCAGAAAATGGCGCAAAACCAGCGCCGGCCCCAACGTATTGACCTGGAACACCGCCTGCAGCGCGTGTGCTTCAATTGCGCGGTAACTTTTTTCCGGCTTGATTTCGTCTCGATGGAGCAACCCGGCGGCATGCACGATCAACTGATACGGCGCCTCGCCCGCCAGCTCGGCAGCGGCCTCAGCGATACTCTCGGGGTTCTCCAGATCCAATGCAGGATCAGTCTGGCGCCCCAGTTCGCGGACACCACCACAGCGTGGATCGTTTTTGAGCCATTCACATAACGCTGAGCCAAGTGCTCCGCTTGAGCCTATTACCAAGGCACGGTAACCCTCGCCAAGAGAGTTCATTTGAAAGGGGGCGTTCATTGAGTCTCTCCTGTGCACGGATGATGGGAAGAGGCATGACCGTGATTAATTGCGCCGCTCGATCAATTGCAGGAACGCCTGGCGCGTAGTGGCTGAATCACGAAAGGCTCCCAGCATCACCGATGAGATCATCACGGAGTTCTGCTTCTGAACGCCGCGCATCATCATGCACATGTGTTGTGCTTCAACGACCACCGCTACGCCGGCTGCCCCCGTGATCTGCTGGAGGGCGTCTGCGATTTGTTTGGTCAGGTTTTCCTGGATCTGCAAGCGCCGGGCAAACATATCCACTATCCGCGCCACCTTCGACAACCCCAGCACCTTGCCGGTGGGGATGTACGCCACATGCGCCTTGCCGATGAAGGGCAGCATGTGATGCTCGCACAGTGAATAAAGCTCGATATCACGCACGATGATCATCTCATCGTTCTGCGACTCGAACAGCGCGCCGTTGATGATTTCTTCGAGATTCATCGCATAGCCGTTGCACAGGTACTGCATGGCTTTGGCGGCGCGCTTGGGCGTGTCCAGCAGCCCTTCGCGGTCAGGGTTCTCGCCGACGCCGACCAGAATTTCGAGGTAATTCTCGGCTAATGATGGGTTCACGTGGATGCCTCGCAATTCGATTTTCAGCTGGGTGGGTGCCCTTAGGGCCTTTTGTCCTGCGCTACAGCGCAGCGGTCGTCACGACACCGTCGACCGCCATCGGGATGCGGCAACCATCCCAAGCGGGGCCGCAGGCGGCAGAAGGCGCGATAACCGAGTGCAAAAAACGGCCTGAGCGGTCGCCAGCTCAACGGGGCGGCCCACGCCCCCAAACCGGCTGCGCGCCAGCTCCACAGTGTGGCGTCCAGGCCTGTCACCCAGCGTCCATCGTCGAACCGGGCATGCAGCGACCCTTGCATCTGGTCCAGCGTGAAACCCAGCGCCGTTGCATCGAACTCGCCGTGGCTGATATCAACCAACACCAGGCGAGTTTCCAAGGCGCGCCGACTCAATAGGCGGACCTCGCGGGCGCAGAGAGGACAGTCGCCATCGTAGTAAAGCGTCAGTGGCCAATCGCTTTTCTTGTACATCGGTTACTGCTCTGTATAGGTTTTATCCAAGATAGGCTGAAAAATAGTCGCTGACAATGGGCGTTGGTCTTTTGTCGTGCGGTTTGCCGAAAAGCTCCCTCCGGGGAAGGATGGCTCGCCGTTTCTGTTGTGCTCGTCGCGAGCAAAGTCGCAGTGCTCCAGTTATTGCGCGGGTGCGTGCGTCGCTGGCGGACCTTGCCTATCACCGGACATTGCCTGAAAAAACCGGGTGTTCAGACAATTGCAGAGGGCTTTATTCCAGTGTGGACATTCCCGAAGGCTGTACATAAACAAAAAAATGTACAGGTTTCGCTAAAGTTCGTAGCATCCTCGGCCGATGGCTAGCGCGAACGTCAAATCGTTGCTCAAGCTGAGTGCGGCGCCGAGACTTAATTGATAGCACTAGGCTATCAGCTCGGTACACATTGCTAACTGGCTGGCCAACTCCGCACCCACGTATCGTCCACACACTTACCGTGAGCGGCTGACAGGCTGACTCGCCTATGCGCGCAAACCCAATCCTCTACAGGGCACATTCCGAGCTAGCCATGAAGAAAACGCTTTCGTTGGCCACACGTATAGGGCTTAGCTTCGCAGCCGTCCTGGCGCTTCTTGTACTGATCACTGCCATCGGCATTCAGCGCGTTGCGTTCATTGATTCCACCTTAAGCGACGTCAGCGAAAACGCCGCAAAGGTGCAGCGCTATGCGATCAATTTCCGGGGCAGCGTGCACAACCGCGCCATTGCCATCCGCGATGCGGTGCTGGTGACGACTGACCTTGGCCTGGAAAAACACTTGGCCGAAGTCACAGCCCTGGAAAAAGACTACGCCGATTCGGCAGCGCCCATGGATCAGCTGTTCAAGGCGGCGAACGTGACGGGCGAAGAGGCTCGGTTACTCGCCGCGATCAAGGACATTGAACAACAAACCCTGAAATCGACCCAGGCGGTATTGTCCCTGCGCCGGGCTGGCGATATTGCAGGCGCCCAGGCGCTGCTGATGCGTCAAACGTCGCTGGATTACAGTGAGTGGCTCAAACGCGTGAATGCGTTGATCGACTATGAAGAGGCGTCAATCAAGGCCAAGCTTGGCGACGTTCAGGCCACCGCCAGCCAGTTCAGTACACTCATGTTGGTCGCAACAGGTATTGCTCTGCTGCTGAGCCTCCTGTTGTCGGCGGTGATCATTCGTTTCGTGAAATCCACGTTGGGCGCTGAGCCCACCGAGGTTGCACTGGCCATCGAGCGGCTGGCGGCGGGGGACATTAATCAAACGATCTCCACTCGTTACCCCGCCAGCGTGATGGGCGTGTTGAAAGACGCGCTCAGCCACCTGGCGGAGACCATCCAGCAGGTGCGCGGAGCGGCCCAAGAGGTCAATCACGCCTCGACTCAATTGTCCGCCACCTCATCGGCCAACAACCAACAGATCAGTCTGCAAATCCGCGAAGCCGAGCAAGTGGCCACAGCCATCACGCAAATGGCTGCGACGGTGAATGAAGTGTCCGGGTATGCCGCGCAGGCGGCGGATGCTTCGCGGTTGGCCGATACGGAAGTGGAAAGCGGCAATCAATTGGTGGCAAACACCACACGTGCCATCGAACAGCTTGCAATAACGCTGGAACAGACGACGGATACCGTAAACGAGGTTTCCAAACACAGTGAAAATATCGAGTCGGTGATCGACGTGATCAACGCCATCGCCGCGCAAACCAATTTGCTGGCCCTGAACGCCGCGATCGAGGCCGCGCGAGCCGGAGAGCATGGGCGCGGGTTCGCGGTGGTCGCGGATGAGGTGCGCTCACTGGCAAACCGCACGCAGCAGTCGACCGAGGAAATTCGGACGATGATCAGCACCTTGCAACTGGGCACAGAAACCGCATCGCAAACCATGCGCACCAGTTGCGAGTTGATGAGCCAGACCGTCACACAAACCCGAAGCGCGCAGGATGCGCTGGCCAGGATCAGCGAGCAGGTCGGCGCCATCAGCCATATGAATGCTCAGATCGCCAGTGCCTCGGTGCAGCAGAGCAGCGTTGCCGATGATGTTGCTCAAAATATAAATCGCATTCATGAATCCACCGTGCAGTCGGCTGCCGGCTCACGCCAAGTGGCAACCGCCAGCATGGAGCTGTCCCAGTTGGCAGACCGCCTTACCGCTAAAGTGGCGTTCTTCAGCGCTGCTTAGGATCGTTCGGGGCGGGCTCACAAAGGTTTACGGCTTCAGACTTACTATGATTCAACAGGCGGTTTTCCATGTTCAACACCAAGATCAAGCACCAACTTAACGCTCAGGCGGCCGAGCTGTCGGAGCTGCGCCAACTGCGCGATGGCCTGGACCGCGAAATGCTGACATTGAGTATCGACTCGGCGTTTGCAATTACCGCCTGCAATCAGAACTTTGCCCAGGCGTTGGGCTACACCCAGAATCAGCTCCTGGGGCGCGCCATGGCTGATATCGTGCCGCAGTACGTATCCAAGCTGCCGTGCTTTCACAACTTTCGCGCCGCGGTGGCGGCAGGCAAGTCAATTTCTGACGAATACCGATACCTGCATGCCGACGGTTCACTCGTGTGGCTTGATGCCCATTGGCAACCCATAGTCGACAGCGCCGGCCGGTTAAGTCACATCACCTGCCATGCGACGAACATCACTTCACGCGTTGAAAAAGCCTCGGAAAACGCGTCCTTCATTGATGCATTACTTCGCTCGACGGCGGTGATCGAGTTCGATCTTTCCGGGCATGTACTCATGGCCAATGAGCAATTCTTGAAAGCGATGGGCTACAGCCTGGGCCAGGCTAAAGGCAGTCACCACCGTATTTTCTGTAAGCCGGATGAAGTTTCATCCCAGCGATACACGGACTTTTGGTCAACCTTGAATAAGGGTGAGTTTGTCGCCGGCCGCTTTGAACGCGTCGACAGTCGTGGCCAGACCGTATGGCTGGAAGCGACGTACAACCCGGTTTATGACACTGAAGGAACGCTCTGCAAAGTGGTCAAATTTGCGACGGTCGTGACTGACCAGGTCTCTCATGAACAGGCCGTCAGCCAGGCAGCCCTGACGGCGTTTGAAATTTCGCAACAGACCGATGTGGCGGCCCAGCGCGGCGCCGTCGTGGTGAAGGACACGATGCACACCATGCGCAAAGTCGCAGTGGATATGCAGGCTGCCTCCAACGGTGTCGAAGCGCTCGGAAAACAGTCACTGTTGATCAGCTCGATCATCCAGACGATCAGCAGCATCGCCCAACAAACCAACCTGTTGGCCTTGAACGCGGCCATAGAAGCGGCGCGCGCGGGTGAGCAAGGCCGAGGCTTCGCGGTCGTCGCTGATGAAGTGCGCAAATTGGCTGGACGCACCAGCGGCGCGACTGAAGAGATTGCATCGGTGGTGTTGCAGAACCAGAAACTGGTCGATGAGACGGTCAGTGAGATGGCCAATAGCAAGGCCCAGGCTGAGCAGGGCCTCGAATTAGCTACCCAGGCAGGCGACGTGATTGTGGAAATTCAAGACGGCGCCAGGCGGGTGGTCGACGCCGTTGCTAAGTTCGCGCATCAGATCGCTTAGCAAAACATGCCGCGGCAATGGGAGTGGGTGAGGCGCGTAATGAAGAGGAGGGGCGCGCATGCTGCAGCGCGTTCTGAGTGAACGCGCTTATCTCATTCAGGCCGGATGCGACCGAAGCTCACCATCTGCTATGCCTCCACGACGCCGATAGGCCTCTGCCAGGGACGGCACCCACGGGCGTACCACCGGCTTTTCAACGGCGTGCTCAACGTTTGCGACTTCAGGTCGATAACTTTTTGAACATGCCAACCATCAGTGGGAAACCGGAATCTCGTATGCGCCTTAGAAACCTCAATTTAGCTCCACGAGCTGCCCTGTTTTTCGCTTCTATCATCGCGCTTGTTGTTGTTCTGGGCGTATTTGCAGTCCTGCAAATGGGCAAGCTCAGGGATGCTGAAAAAGACGTTGAACTCAATTGGATGGCCAGCATCCGCCAAACAGCGTTGATGAATACCACCACCCTTCGCCTGAGGCTCGAAATCCAGCGAGGCCTTGCTGACCCTCAGTCCATTCAGAAGAACATTGATAGCTTCGCGGGCCATCGCAAGGCATTCAAGGATGCAGTGGCGAACTATGAGCCTCTGATCGCGAGTGATAAAGAACGCTCGTTTTACACGGCGGTAAAAAACAGTGCCGACGCCTATTCCAAACAGCTGGACCTTCTCGATCCGTTGATGAGACAGGGCGACTTAGCCACCGCAGCCAGTCTGGTGACTACCAGCATCCGCCCGGTCACGAACACGCTGGAGCAGCAGATCAAGGCCTTGACCACCTTTAACGATGAAGGTGCAGCCCAAGCAGGACAAACCGCGACGGATCTTTATAACCATGGCCTGTGGCTGGTTGTCGGCCTTATCACGGGCGTGGTCATTCTGACGGTGGGATTGGCATTACTGCTGACGAAAAGTATTACGTCTCCAATTAACGATGCGTTGTCCGTCGCTGAGCGTATCGCGGCCAGTGACCTCTCCAAGGAGGTAGTGGTCAGCGGAACTGATGAAGCTGGCAGGCTGTTGAGCGCGCTGGCGAAGATGCAGGCAAACCTGCGCGCCACCATCATGCAGATATCGGACTCCTCCACCCAGCTGGCATCAGCGTCCGAAGAGATGACGGCGGTTACTGAGGAGTCGAGCCGGGGTCTTGTCGTGCAAAATGACGAGGTCAACCAAGCGGCAACAGCAGTCACGGAAATGAGCGCGGCAGTTGACGAGGTCGCTCGCAACGCGGAGTCAGCTTCCGAAGAGTCAAAGCGTACCCAGGGCTACACCGAGGTCGGTTTGGCGCGAGTGGCTCAGACATTGATGTCCATTCAAAAGCTCAACGGCAACGTGGAAAACACCAGCGAACAGATTCAAGGGCTGTCGGATCGTGCCCAGAGCATCAATAAAGTTGTCGAGGTGATTCGGGCGATTGCAGAGCAGACCAATCTGTTGGCCCTGAACGCCGCCATCGAGGCCGCGCGGGCTGGAGAGCAAGGTCGTGGGTTTGCGGTCGTCGCCGATGAAGTCAGAGCGTTGGCCCATCGCACCCAGGTGTCGACCCAGGAAATCGAGCAGATGATTGCCGCCATTCAGAACGATTCTGACCTGGCCGTAAAAGCGATGAATACCAGCCGAGATCTGGCGACCGAGTCACTTGGCGTCGCCCAGGAAGCCAGCACCTCACTGGATCAAATTGCGAGCGCTATTGTTCAGATCAATGAGCGTAACCTCATGATCGCCACGGCCTCTGAGGAGCAGTCGCATGTTGCGCGCGAGGTGGACCGCAATCTGGTCAGTATTCGCGAGCTGGCAACGCAGAGCGCGGCGGGTGCCAGCCAGACGGCCAGTGCGTGCGGTGAAATGTCAAAACTGGCGGTTAACCTGAATCAGTTGGTTAGCCGGTTTGTGGTGTGACATAGGGCTTTCGAGACGCTTATGGGGCGCTGCGGACTGGCGCGCCGGATGCGTTCGCACCCCTGCTGGTTTCTCGGAGTCAGTCGCGGCGGGTTCAGTGTGATTTACGCGGGGCCCTTGGCTTGTTTGCTGACTGGGTTCGCCGGGATGAAAGCTCGATCCAGGTCGGTGCGTGATCGCTGGCATGCGCCTGATCCCGCACCCATGCATCAACGCCGGCGTTTTTCAGGTGGGGCGCAAGGACCGCGTTGAGCAGCAGGTGGTCGATGCGCAAACCGGAATTCTTCTGCCAGTGCTGACGGAAATAATCCCAGAACGTGTACACCCGCTCTTGGGGATACAGGTGCCTCACCGAGTCGATCCAACCCTGACGCAACAGCCGCTGAAAGCATTCGCGGCTTTCTGGCTGGAGGAGGGCATCCTTAAGCCAGGAGCGGGTGTTGTAGATGTCAAAGTCGGTGGGCACAACGTTGTAGTCACCCGCAAGCACGACCGGATGTTCGCTGGCTTGCAGCGCCTCGGCATGCGTAATCAGATGCTCAAACCACTCCAGCTTGTAATCGAATTTAGGCCCCGGTTGCGGGTTTCCATTGGGCAGGTACAGGCACCCCACAATGACACCCTGAACAGCCGCTTCCAGGTACCGGGACTGTGAATCGTCCTCGGCACCCGGCAAGCCTTTATGAATCAGAAGGGGTTCGCAATCGCGTGCAAGGATGGCTACTCCGTTCCAGGCCGCTTGGCCATGGTGCAGCGAACCATAGCCAGCCGTCTCAAGTTCGCCTGCCGGGAAAGCGCTGTCCCGCGCTTTCAATTCCTGCAGGCATACGATGTCCGGGCGCTCTCTCTCAAGCCATTGCAGAAGGTTTGGCAGGCGCGCCCCTATGCCGTTTACGTTGAAGGTCGCGATCTTGAGGTTCTGCATTACCGGGATCCTTGGTTGGGTTCCCAACGGTGGGGTATCGCCTGCTGAAGGTAGGCCCTATTGATTGCCAAGCGCTCTATCGAGATCGAAAAGGCAGCAGGTCTGGACCTCATTCACTGTGCGTCGAATGAGGCCGAGCGTCTAATGTCGGCGCGCCGCCTGTCTCAGTAGGTTCAAGATGAGTTTCACCCAGGGAGCTGTACTGATCACGAAGCCTGCGCAGGTCTTTTGAACTCAGCTTTTCCAGGCAAAGAATTGCGTTCTGCGCATCCTGGGTGGCTCGAATCAGCTCGTCAATTTTGAGATGCAAAATGTCATTGTCGCGGTTTTGTGTGTTCTGGATAAGGAACACCATCAGGAAGGTGATGATGGTGGTCGACGTGTTAATGATGAGCTGCCACGTGTCGTTGTAATGGAAGTACGGCCCAGTCAGGCCCCAGACGCCTATCAACACGATAGCTAAGAGAAAGGTTTTGGAGCTGCCTGCCCAGTTGGACAGCGCCTGGCAGAAACGTGCGAATGTCATGAATGTGGTCTCTTGCTGTACCTACCCAATAGACCATCCAAAAACTTGAAATTCTTTATTACATTTTAACCGCTCGTCGGCTGTGCGATGATTCCTCGCGAAGGTGGCTCCGTGAGTGGGCGGACCTGAAAGCTCATAGGTCTGTGAGTCGACGCGGTAGGGCGAACAATCCAGAGAGGCGCACTTGGACTACCTAGCAGCACTGACGGCTTTCGTAGAGTCTGCCAACGAGAACAGCTTCTCCAAAGCTGCAGGGCGTTTGGGTATCAAAGCGTCCACGGTTTCGCGTTACATCAAAGATCTGGAGCAAGATCTCGGCATCGCACTGTTCAATCGTTCTACACGCAAACTCGCATTGACGGAGGGTGGGCAAACGTTCTTGCACCACGCCCAAAAAGTCCTCTTTGAATTGTCAGAGGCGCGGGCGGCGACGTCCGCCCTTAATCAAAACCCCCGAGGACGATTGAAGGTCAGTCTGCCGCCTGCGTTTGCACGTCATCACATACTTCCTCTGGTGGGCGAGTTTATTGGGCGTTACCCCGACATCACACTGGATCTCAGTCTTGAAGAGTCACACGTCGATCTGATCGCCACTGGAATCGACCTTGCTATTCGTATCGGCAGGTTGGCCGACTCCAATCTCAAGGCGAGAAAGTTGGCTGAGGTGAAGACTTTCCTGTGTGTGAGTCCTGCGTTTTCCACGCGTTATCCTCACCCGGATTGCCCTGACCAATTGCCGGTCAACACGCTGATCGCCGGGCGTGAGAGCCCTGAAGCCTTGATATGGGCCAACGCCAACGAACAAGTGTCGCTGCCCGTTGGCGCTGCACTTTGGATAAACGATCTGGACGCTCGCCTAATCGCGGTGAGCAACGGGCTGGGGATGGCATTGCTCCCGGACTGGCTTGCCAGCGCCAGTTTGCGCGAGGGTCGACTGGTGCGCTGGCTGCCGGATTGGAAGGTCAAGTCCGCACAGGAATCGTGTGCGGTCTGGTTTGTTTATCCGCCGAAGCGAATCGTTTCTTCGAAGGTGCGCTGCTTCATTGATTTCATGGCTGAGCGCCTGGCTGACCCACCTGTGTGGCAGCGATAAAACCCGGTATGAACGAGTCATACCGAGCGTCCATCAGCTGAACCGAATATCCAGCGATCGCAGATAGGTCTGCAGACCTGCGTCCTGAATCGGGATTAAAAAGGCTTCGCGATCGGACTCGTTAAAGTGGGCATGCCAATAGCCAGGTGGTGTGACGAACGCCAGGCCTGGTGTCCAATCTACCCGTGTTGGATTGCGAATCTGGCCATTCTCGTCCAGTTCCGTCCCGACAAGCGAATAGCACCCGGTAGGGCAGTCAATGATGAAATCCAGGGCGATGGATTGGTGCCGGTGGGGTTTTTGGATCGAGCCGGCCGGGAGGATGCCGTACATCGCCCACAGCACGTGGGTCACGGTACGTGTCTGAGGGAAGTGGCTGTTACCCAGCAGGATGCTGATGCGACTGCGATCCTGTGCACGTGGATCCTCGGCGGCTTCACGGAGTTTTGCCGATGCGACATCCGCCGGGTACAGCGTCGGGGTGAAGCGGTCTTCACTTCGGCTCACGCCCAGGTAGCGCAGTAGAGGCTCATCATGGACCCAGTAGAACCGGGCATCCGCCGACGCTTTGAGGAGTGTGCTGTTCATCCCAGGCAGCGCGATAAAACAGCCTTTCGTCCATTCAAACGCCTCGTCACCGTAGGCAAGGCTGCCGCTGCCATCGATGACATACAGAACCTGTGAGGTCGCGTTGGGCGCCAATGTCACCTCATCGCCGGCGTTGAGTCGAATAAAACTGGCGCAAAGACCAGGACCGGTTGCCGGGCCTTCACATGCCAGTTGTTCGCTCAAATCGAGCGCAACGGTTCGAGATGGCCCCGAATCATAGAGCGAAGCAGGGAAGCTCTGGTAAGGGATGCGGGTGATCAGGTTTGCGCTGATCGGGTTTGCCGCTTTGCTGTACTCGAAGTATTCGGCATCGATCTCGTGTGCAGGTACTTCCGGGTTTAAATGCGGCTGGATTGCATTGTTCATAATGAAGTCTCGTTTATTGGGGTCTCATCATCAGCACGCTGCAGGAGCCGGCGCGCCACGGTGGATTCAATATACGAGCGTGCTACGGCGCTATGAAGGACCGCACCCACACATCACTTGTGTGCAAAGGGGGGTTGATTGTTTCGGGATTTTGGCTTTGAAAGGGTGGGGTAGGGGGCAGTCGATTGGGGCGACTATCAACCTGCCACCCGGTGTGGCACCAGGCGGCTTGCGCAAATAGTTACGATCCATTTTGGCGCGCAGAGCCCCAGCGTGGTGCGACAGTTCAAAGTGGTAGAGCTTTTATCGTCACGGCAACCCGCGATCCATGGCCGTTTGAGCCCCCGTAGTTCAATGGCAACGGCACAAACCCGGTTGATCGCTGATCATTGGCATGATTATCGCTAGTCCTCAGGTGTGCGGGAGCAGCTAAAGTTGAACGCACCACAATTTGAAAATGGTTGGCTAGGGTTCCGGTTCACTGAAAAGTGAGCGTCTGGGCCGAGAGCTGACGACCTCTAGTTGAGGTTACACGGCGGGATAAAAGCCCGGGAGACAGACCACCTGCTTGCACAGGTGTTGCGCTGCTCCTTGCCCGTTCATCCTCAACTGGAGTCCTACCATGAGAAATCCTCTGCTCTCCGTCTGCCTGGCTGCAGGCATCGCCTTGATTACAAGCACGTCTTCATACGCCGCTGCGAAGACGGATTTCAATGTGTGCTGGACGATCTATGCGGGCTGGATGCCTTGGGAGTACGCGCAGGCTCAGGGCGTAGTCGATAAGTGGGCCAGGAAATATGGCATTCACGTCAAGGTCACTCAACTCAACGACTACGTAGAGTCGATCAACCAGTACACCGCCGGCCAGTTCGATGGCTGCACCATGACCAACATGGACGCACTGACCATCCCCGCTGCAGGTGGCGTCGACAGCACTGCGCTGATTGTCAGCGATTTCTCCAACGGAAATGACGGCATTGTCATCAAAGGCACTGGCAAAACGATTGCCGACCTCAAGGGAATGGACGTCAACCTCGTTGAGCTATCGGTCTCACATTACCTGTTGGCCCGAGCCCTCGACACCGTGGATCTGCGGGAAAAAGACCTCAAAGTGGTCAACACGTCAGATGCGGATATAACCGCAGCATTCAACACCGAAGACGTTCAAGCGGTAACGACATGGAACCCGATGCTTGCCGATATCACGGCAAAGCCAAATGTCACCAAGGTCTTCGACTCCAGCAAGATCCCTGGCGAAATATTGGACATGATGGTCGTCAACAGCCAGACGCTTAAGGACAATCCCGCCCTGGGCAAAGTGCTTACCGGTGCGTGGTTCGAGGTGATGGCACTGATGAAAAGCAAAGGGCCTGAGGGCGAGGCTGCGCTGGAGCACATGGCCCAAGCCTCTGGCACCGATCTGGCTGGCTTCAAGTCACAGCTCGCGACGACTCAGCTCTTCTACACCGCCCAAGAGGCGCTTGATTTTGCGAAGAGCCCCGAGCTTGCGCAAACGATGGCCAAGGTCGCTAACTTTTCATTTGAGCACGGGCTGCTCGGAGAGGGCGCAAAAGACAGTAGCGCCGTGGGGATGAGCTTCGCTCAAGACGTCGTCCGGGGTGATAAAGGGAACATCAAACTGCGCTTCGATCCTAGCTACGTACAGATGGCCGTTGACGGCAAGCTTTGACCAGGGGTGCGCGCTATGCAATTGATTAATCGCCACCCGGATCGCCCAACGCGGTTGTTGCTGGTCATCCTTCCGTTCGTTCTATTGCTGAGCGCCTACTTTTTAGGATCAGCACAACGGCTTGCGGAAAATCCCAATGACAAGCTGCTGCCAAGCGCAGTGCAAATGACCGATGCCGTGAAGCGCATGGCCTTTACCGAGGACAAACGCAGCGGAAGTTATCTTCTGTGGCAGGACACGGCGTCCAGTTTGCAGCGTTTGGCGATCGGGTTGGGTGTGAGCGCGTTGGTGGGGCTGTGCCTCGGTATTGCTGCAGGTACGTTGCCGCTCTTCGGCGCAACTTTGTCACCCTTGATGGTTGTTCTATCAATGGTGCCACCTCTGGCGATACTGCCGATCCTGTTCATTGTGTTTGGCCTTGGCGAGGTCTCGAAGGTGATGCTGATAGTGATCGGCATCACCCCGATCCTGGCGCGGGATCTCGAACAGCGTGCGCGTGAAATACCCGTAGAGCTTCTTATCAAGGCTCAAACATTGGGATCGTCGACCTGGACGCTGATCTTGCGCGTCGTACTCCCACAGTTGCTTCCGCGTTTGCTGATCTCGCTTCGCCTGGTTCTTGGCTCTGCCTGGTTGTTTCTCATCGCAGCTGAAGCCATTGCATCAGAGGATGGGCTGGGCTATCGGATCTTCCTGGTGCGGCGCTATTTGGCCATGGACGTGATTCTCCCTTATGTGGTGTGGATTACCCTCCTGGCCTGGCTTATGGATTGGTGTCTCAAGACCCTCACCCGCCGAGCGTTCCCATGGTACGAGGGGGCACGCCCGTGAGCTTTATTCAAGTCAACAACGTGTGGCAGCAATACGGCGACCATGTGGTGCTCGAAGGCCTGAATCTGAGCATTGCCGAAGGCGAGTTCTGCACCATGGTCGGTACTTCAGGCTGTGGCAAGTCCACTTTCTTAAGACTATTGCTGGGCCAAGAAAGAGCCACTAAGGGCGAGATACTGCTGGACGGGCGTCTGCTGGTCGCTGAACCGGATCCTGGCCGGGGCGTTGTGTTCCAGCGCTATTCGGTATTCCCGCACCTGAGCGTGCTGGACAACGTTGCTTTGGGACTGGAACTTCCAAACGCGCCGTTGATAGGACGCCTGTTCGGCCAGCGTAAACGGGCCGCCAGGGAGGAGGCAGCCCAATTGTTATCAAAAGTGGGGCTTGGCCACGCTTTGCAGAAATACCCGTCGCAACTGTCGGGTGGCATGCAACAGCGCCTTGCCATCGCTCAGGCCCTGATCATGAAGCCTCGGGTGCTGCTGTTGGATGAGCCTTTCGGCGCACTCGATCCCGGCATCCGCAAGGACATGCATGCACTGCTATTGGAGCTTTGGCGTGAGACACGGCTGACCGTGTTCATGGTCACCCACGATATTAGTGAAGGGTTCAGCTTGGGCACTCGATTGATGGTGTTCGACAAAGTTCGCGTTGACCCTCATGCCCCATACGCCTATGGCGCTCGCATCACCTATGACCTGCCGCTGAACGCAAAGCGCAGCGAGGCCCAATTGACCTTGGCCTCGGCATTGCCAGGCGCCCATTAATCAATATTGAGGTGTTTCCATGAGTGAAAGTACCGTTTTCTCCGAAGAGCTATTGCCAGGTGGTGGCCACCTTTCCTTCGTTCTAAAACGCGGTCAAATGCTGCGCCTCACTGATCTTGAAGGCGGCGCCAACGTCAGCGTGATGCTTTTCAACGCGAACGAAAAAAGCGAGCGCCTGAATCTGCCCGACAGTCTCAAAGGACAGCACACAGCCAAGCTGACCGCAGGTCATTGCCTGTATTCGGACATGGGGCGTGTACTCGCCGCTATAACGCGCGACACCTGCGGGTGGAGCGACAGCATTGGTGGTGTCCTGTGTGCTGACGAGGTCGAGGAAAAGTACGGCCAAGGTCGCTATCAGGAGTTGCGCAATGGCTTCTTCCGTAACGGCGCGGACAACCTGCTGGTCGAGATGGGGAAATGGGAGCTGGGCCTGACTGACCTGTCGATGGTGTTGAATCTGTTCAGCCGCGTCGATGTGGACAACAACGGCGGGCTGAGTTTTGCAGAGGGAAACTCCAAGGCCGGCGATTGCATCGAACTGTATGCGCCCATGGACACGCTGTTCGTTATCACCGCCTTGCAGCATCCGATGGATCCTGCACCCGAGTATTGCCCCAAGCCCGTCCAACTGACCTTCATGAATGCAGACGCCAGTGTTGCTGAGCATTGCCGCACTTCGCGCCCGGAAAATCAGCGTGGGTTTACCAACACCGACCGCTTGTTCGCCTGAGGACTATTTCATGACTACTCATCTGCATCCGGAAGCCGCCATTTATCGAGCCACTATTCCCGCTGGCGAACCCTGGCTGACCGAAGTCAAAGCAGGTCAAACACTCCGGATCCTGGATCTGGAAGGTAACCAGGCCATCGATACCTTGTTTTACAGCGCTGCAAATCCCCGTGAACGTTACGACGTGCAGCGCACACTGCGTCGGCAGAACAATGTGTACCTTGGGGTTGGAAGCGTCCTCTACTCTAATCTGGGCCGTGCGCTTCTGACCATTGTCGAGGACAACTGTGGCCGTCACGATACGCTCGGTGGCGCCTGCGCGCAGGAAAGCAACACGGTTCGTTATGCGCTGGACAAGCGCCATATGCACAGCTGCCGTGACAACTATCTACGTGCCTGCTGCCACGATGGCCGTCTGGGCAAACGTGACATCAGCCCCAACATCAATTTTTTCATGAACGTTCCGGTGACTTCAGACGGTGGCCTCACTTTCGAGGATGGTATCTCCGCACCAGGCAAGTACGTGCAACTGCGGGCGGAGATGGACGTGATCGTTCTCATCTCGAACTGCCCTCAACTGAACAATCCCTGCAATGGCTATAACCCCACCCCAGCAGAGCTATTGATATGGGAATGAAGGCCTGGCTTCTCACAGGGAGGGCTTGGCTGTTCATGATTTGCCAAAGCCGCGCAGCCCAAGTTCGACCTCGTGACGATCATCACGACAAGCCTCGCAAGCCTGACTGATCTCTGTCTGGGGACGGCCCCACGACCTTTCGAAAAACTGCGGGACGACCCGCAACCCAGTTGAGGCGGACAGCTGCCGTCTTTAGGGGATATCCATGTTCAACACCCTGCTAATCGCTAACCGTGGCGCTATCGCCTGCCGTATTTTACGAACATTGCGAGAGCTCGACGTAAAAGGTGTTGCCGTCTACTCAGAGGCCGATGTCGCCAGCCGTCATATCCTTGAGGCAGACCAAGCGCTGAGCCTTGGCGAAGGCGCCGCCGCTGGAACCTATCTCGCGGTCGACAAGATTCTGGCCGCGGCCAAAGCCAGCGGTGCCCAGGCGATTCATCCAGGCTACGGCTTTCTTTCTGAAAACGCCGCGTTTGCCGAGGCCTGCGAAGCCGCCGGCATCGCGTTTGTCGGCCCGACGCCTGAACAGCTTCGTGTGTTCGGCCTCAAACACACAGCCCGTGCGCTCGCACGCGAGCATGGTGTGCCGCTGCTGGAAGGCACAGACCTGCTGGACAGTGTCGAGGACGCCTTGACGGCGGCAACCCGGGTCGGCTATCCAATCATGCTGAAAAGCACCGCAGGCGGTGGTGGGATTGGCATGCGTGTATGCCGTTCGGCGCAAGAGCTGAGCGAGGCGTTTGAGACGGTCAAACGCCTGGGCCAAAACAACTTCAGCGACGCTGGCGTGTTCATCGAGAAGTACATCCAGCGCGCGCGCCACCTTGAAGTCCAGGTCTTTGGTGACGGCGCGGGTGAGGTATTGGCCTTGGGGGTTCGGGATTGTTCCGTTCAGCGACGCAACCAGAAGGTGCTTGAAGAAACGCCTGCCCCCAATCTTCCCAAAGGCATGGTCGAGGCGCTCTGCGAAGCAGCGATCAAGCTTGCGAAAGCGGTCAACTACCGGAGTGCCGGTACAGTCGAATTCGTCTTCGACAGCGATGACCAGTGTTTCTATTTCCTGGAAGTGAATACGCGTCTGCAGGTCGAACATGGAGTCACCGAACAGGTCTGGAACGTGGATTTGGTTCGGTGGATGATCCAGCTGGCCGCAGGCGACCTGCCGCCGCTGAGCGAGATTGGCGCGCAGTTGCAGCCGAATGGTCACGCTGTGCAGGCGCGGCTTTATGCCGAAGATCCGGGCAAGGATTTCCAGCCCAGCCCCGGCCTGTTAACTGCCGTGCGCTTTCCCACGGCCGATGGAAAAGCACTGCGCATCGACACATGGGTTGAAGCTGGATGCGAAATCCCGCCTTACTTCGATCCGATGATTGCCAAAGTCATCGCTTGGGCGCCTGGTCGAGAACAGGCCCGCCTCCAACTGTACAAGGCATTGGGCGAAAGTCAGCTCTACGGGGTGGAGACCAACCGCGATTACCTTCGTCAAATTCTGCTGGATCAACCCTTCGCCAGTGGCCAACCATGGACTCGCTGCCTTGAAGGGCTGGTCTATCAGGCGCAAACCTTTGAAGTATTGAGTGGCGGCACCCAGACCAGCGTCCAGGATTATCCAGGACGCCTGGGCTACTGGGCTGTTGGAGTGCCTCCTTCGGGCCCGATGGACAGCCGAGCCCTGCGCTTGGGCAACAGGCTGTTGGGTAACCCCGACAGTACGGCCGGATTGGAGATCACCATGAGCGGGCCCACACTTCGGTTCAATACCGATGCGGTGGTGGTGGTGACCGGAGCCGTCGTGCCGGTAACGCTCGATGGCACGGACATCGCCATGAACGCTGTGATACTGGTCAGTTCGGGTTCGATTCTGAACGTAGGCACGATCGCGGGTGCCGGCGCACGGAGTTACCTCTGCGTGCGCGGTGGCATTCAGGTGCCGGACTACCTCGGTAGCAAAAGCACCTTCACCCTGGGTCAATTTGGCGGACACTGTGGTCGAGCTCTTCGGGCAGGCGATGTGCTCCACCTGGCGGCGCTGACAGACAAAACTGTCGGGGCGGTGCTTCCTGAACAGCCTCCACTGGGCGCGCTCCGTCGCATAAAGGTCATTTATGGCCCACATGGAGCACCGGAATACTTTACCGAGAACTACATCGCTACGTTCTTTGCAACCGACTGGGAAGTGCACTTCAACTCCAGCCGCACGGGTGTTCGCCTTATAGGGCCCAAGCCTGAGTGGGTGCGTGCCGACGGGGGAGAAGCCGGCCTGCATCCCTCCAATATTCATGACAACCCATACGCGATTGGTGCCGTGGATTTCACCGGCGATATGCCCGTGATACTCGGGCCTGATGGGCCAAGCCTGGGCGGCTTCGTTTGTCCAGTGACCGTGATTGAGGCAGATCTATGGCAGCTGGGTCAGCTCAAAGCTGGCGACAAGATCCGCTTCGTTCCAACCAACCTTAGCCGCGCCCGTCAGCTTGCGACCGCAGCGTTGTCAGCTGAACAAAATGATGCCGAGTGGGATCAATCCATCGAGCCACTGTCGCCGATCGTTTTGGATATCGGTCAGGACGACACCCGCCTGGTGGCCCGTGTAGCCGGTGATACTCATCTTCTATTGGAGATCGGCGCACCTGAACTTGACCTGGTGCTGCGCTTTCGCGGGCATGCATTGATGCAGGCGCTGGAGGCTAAACAGCTGGTGGGGGTGATCGACTTAACGCCTGGCATTCGCTCATTGCAAGTCCACTATCAGCCTGAGGAACTCCCTCTTAAATCCCTGCTTCAGATCGTTGCCGGTGAGTGGGGTGCAGTGTGCGCTGCAGGCGACCTGCAGGTGCCTTCGCGTATCGTGCATCTGCCTTTGTCATGGGACGACCCTGCATGCCAGTTGGCGATCGAAAAGTACATGACTACCGTACGCAAGGATGCGCCATGGTGCCCAAGCAACCTTGAGTTCATTCGCCGCATCAACGACCTGCCAAATCTCGACGAGGTGCAACGAACCGTGTTCGATGCCAGCTATCTCGTCATGGGGCTAGGGGACGTTTATCTGGGTGCGCCCGTGGCAACTCCGCTGGATCCCAGACACCGGCTGGTCACTACGAAGTACAACCCGGCCCGCACCTGGACAGCGGAAAACTCCGTGGGGATCGGCGGTGCATACCTATGCGTTTATGGCATGGAAGGCCCCGGTGGTTATCAGTTTGTGGGCCGTACGCTGCAGATGTGGAATCGCTATCGAGAAGTCGCTGCCTTTTCGGGCAAGCCTTGGTTGCTGCGTTTTTTTGACCAGATCAGGTTCTATCCGGTCACGGCTGACGAACTGACTCGCATCCGCCGTGACTTTCCGCTCGGCCGATTTGACCTGCAGATCGAGGAGCGCCAACTGAGACTGGCCGATTACCAAGCCTTCCTCGCGAAAGAAGCCGAGAGCATCCAGGCGTTTCGAGACCAACAGCAGGCTGCATTCGCAGCAGAACGGCAGCGTTGGATTGATAGCGGTCAGGCGCACTTCGAGAGCAACGAAGCGGTGGCGGCGGCCACTGAAGAAGCACTTTTGCCGCCTCACCAAACCGGTATCGAGAGCCCCATTGCAGGCAACTTATGGCAAGTCCAGGTCGCCCTTGATGATGAAGTCTGCGCAGGTACGCCGTTAGTCGTACTTGAGTCAATGAAGATGGAAATCCCAGTGCTGGCCCCCTGCGCCGGCATCGTTCGCCAAGTTCTAGTAGAACCGGGCTGCGCGATACGCGCCGGACAACGAGTAATCGTTCTCGAACCTGTTCCCGCACAAGGAGAAAAAGCATGAAAGACGATCTGAGACTTGAAGTGCTGAGAGCGCGCTACCTCAGCGGTCAGCTCTCTCCCCGCAGCCTGATCCTGGCGCTCAGGGAGCAGGCACAGGCACTGAATCCTGATTTCAATATGTTCATCCACCTGCTCAGTGTTCAAGAGCTGGAACCCTATCTGGCCGCGCTTGAGGCCAGCAGGATCGAAGACCTTCCGCTGTACGGCGTTCCATTTGCCATCAAAGACAACATTGATCTGGCGGGCATCCCAACGACGGCGGCGTGCCCAGCCTATGCCTATACACCTGAACACTCGGCGACGGTTGTTCAGAAATTGATCAATCTTGGCGCAGTGCCCCTAGGCAAAACCAACCTTGACCAATTCGCAACAGGGCTCAATGGAACACGCTCACCCTACGGCGCCTGCATCAACAGCGTATTGCGCGAGTATCCATCCGGCGGTTCAAGCGCGGGATCGCCATTGACAGTCGCGTTGGGCCTGGCCAGCTTCGCGCTCGGCACCGATACCGCCGGCTCCGGTCGAGTGCCGGCCGCACTGAACAACCTTGTAGGATTAAAGGCAACCAAAGGCCTGATATCCACTGCTGGCGTTGTTCCCGCCTGTCGAACGCTGGACTGTGTGACGACCTTCACCGCGACAGCAGCCGAGGCCAGCCGGCTGCTGGCGCTCACTGCAGAGCTTGATCCTCAAGACGAATACAGTCGAGCCAACCCGAGTTGGAACGATGGCTCTGCGTTTGGACATGTCAGCGCTTTCCGGTTCGGAGTACCCCGCGAGGAAGACCTCCAGTTCTTCGGATGCACCGAGGGGCCCGACCTGTTTGCCGCAGCCGTTGAGCGCTTGAAAGGGCTGGGGGGCGAGGCGGTAGTTCTGGATCTCTCACCGTTCCTGGAAGCCGCGCGGTTGCTGTACGAAGGCCCTTGGGTGGCTGAACGCTATAGCGTGGTTGGAGAGCTGGCACGAACCCAGCCAGAGGCGGTTTTGCCAGTGATCCACGCCGTTCTCGCTAAAGGCCCCGAGGTGACAGGGGTCGACACCTTTCGCGCCCACTATCGCATGCAAGCACTAAAGGCCGCGTGCGACCGCGTAATGTCAGGCCTCGACTGCGTACTGACTCCGACCATAGGCAGGCCAGTTACTCTGGCAGAGCTCGCCGCAGAGCCGGTGCTGCGCAACTCGGAACTGGGCTACTACACCAACTTCATGAACCTGCTCGACTATGCCGCCGTGGCCGTACCGAGCGACCTCATGGTCAACGGCCTGCCTTGGGGCGTGACGCTGTTTGGCCGAGCCTTTACGGATCAATATCTGTTGAGCCTTGCCAATGCCTATCAGGATGGCAAAACTCCAGGCAATGCGGCCCGTAACGATCAGTCCCGCGTGGTTGTGTGCGGGGCACATCTCGACGGCCTGGCGCTCAACTGGCAACTCAAGCAACGTGGCGCGACCCTGCTGGAGGCCACCGTGAGCGCCCCTAATTATCGGCTGTACGCACTGGCTGGCGGGCCGCTAAAACGTCCGGGCATGGTACGTGTTGCGCAAGGAGGCGTTGAGATCGCCGTCGAGGTCTGGCAACTGCCTAGTTCGGAACTGGGCTCCTTCCTCAATGGTATTCCAGCCCCTCTCGGGTTGGGGAAGGTAGAGCTTCAGGACGGTCGCTGGGAAACCGGCTTCATATGTGAAGGTTACGGCCTCGAAGGTGCTGCCGATATCAGCGAGTACGGTGGCTGGCGTGCCTGGTTGACCTCTCAGGTATGACATCTCCTATGGGGCGGCCCCTTTTTACGGCCGTTGCAGCGCGCTCAGATCGAACGCGCTTGCCTCATTCATGCGGACCGACTCAGTCCAGCCCAGTGATTGAAGCCGCCTGCTCTTTGTACGAGTTAAATAGCCGGAGAGTGACGGGGAGTGCGATGACAATTCAGACACCACACGACACCGGTGACCAGAAGTGCAATCGCCGCAATTTCATATGAGTCGGGCAGCCGATGCTCCCATAGAAATCCAAAAACCAGCGCCGCTAACGTCTCAATCACGAGCACCTGTCCGCTTAGTGCCAGTGGTAGAAGTCGGCTCGCCTGATTCCAGCACGCATTACCCACAACCGAAGATAAAAACGCTACGCCACCGGCTACCATGACAAAGTGTAGCCATTCGGAGTTGCCATGCGTTCCGACCTGCCTGCCCAGGACAGGTACCGCCAAAAGCAGTGACTGAGCGCCAGTCATGACCCCTGTCAGCAGTGCCCAGTCATGGGCGGAAACGCTGGCTACGTGAACCAGCCGCCGAGCGTTGCTCACTGCGAACCAACTCCATGTCACTAACGCGCCCGCTGCGCATAGAATTCCGGCGAGGTTTGTCAGTATATCTGGCTTGTCGCCGTTGATCAGTGCGTGCCAGCTGATGAGTACGACCCCGCCCACAGCGCAGAACAGCGAGGGAGTGAGCTTGCGCAAAGAAATAGCGTTGACGTCATGACGACCTGCCAGCGTGACGAACACCGGAATGAGTCCGACGATCAGAGACGTTGTGGCAATCCCAACCAACTGCACACCGGTGCCCACTAGCGTGTAGTAAATGAGATTCCCAATCAGGCTAAGCCAGAAGAGTGACTTCCAGTCGACGATAGTGAGATTGGCGCAAACACGCCTCCAGCGGGGCATAAGCAAGGCCACCGAAATTGCGCCGTAGCAGAGAAATCTCAGAACGGCGAATTGCAGGCCGCTCAGCCCCGGGGTGAGCTGGGGGCCGAGGAAGATCACTCCCCAACACAGGCCCGCGCAAACTCCGTAGACAATGCCCTTTAGCAGTAATCGATCAGCAAACATTTCATCCGCGCTCCAAAGCGTTATGGGGAAAGTCTGGAGCAACTGATTCGGGGAGTATTGTCGGTAACTGCGGGATTTTTTACCCAGACTGTTTTTGCGTTTTACGATAAACCGCCGGGGTCGTGGCCCTCACGCGCTGCATGGCACGGGTCAGCGATGCCTGGTCGCAAAAGCCGGCACGCAAGGCAATCTCGGATATGGTCAATGAGGTTCCACGCAACCATCGTTGAGCTTCTTGCAGGCGTAAATCAGTCAACCAAGCTTGCGGACTCATCTCGAACATTAGCCGGAAACGTTGGTGCATCTGACTGATGCTCATTTTTGCTACTTGAGCCATGCTTTCATTGCTCCAGTTCGCTCCAGGATCCGCCTGAACACGAGCGATCAACTGCTTCATGGGGTCTGGAAAGCGGGAGATTCCCGGAGTTAGGGACGACAAAAGCAGAGGCCCCAATTGGGAGGCCGCGATGGACAATTGTGCGTTGCCGATTAGCTCAGCGAACTCTATAAGCCGACGAGTTGCGGGGGAAATGGGCACATATATTTTCTGAGCAAGACGCTCGATCTGGAGCGTTTCAAAAGTCGACGGCGCACAGTCCAAAACTAAAAAACGGCTATCGAGGTTAGTCTGCTGCGAATGGATCGAGCCAGGTGTCACAAGCGCTGCCAATGACTGATCAATACAGCCGCCGCAACCGTTTACGTCAATTTTCATTTCGCCACGAATCGGCAGTACCAATTGAGCATGCTCGTGGTGGTGGTGACGGTCTTCCCTCTCATAGCTGCGAACTTCAAGACTTAGAAACATTACTGCACCTTCCGGCCCGTCTGGTTATCCAAGATTGACGTTCCACAACGTCCAGTGCGAACCCGCGTCAGGTCAGGCTTGCCACTGATTCTTACATCTGCGGATCAGACCGTTGATCCCACAATCTGTATTGGCCATACGCTTACGGCTAGCTAGACTTCGGCAATCATAGGTTGGCCCACCATATTTATCCATCAGACATTACGAACCTGACTATGGAGCGATAGAAGGCCGAATGCCAGAAGCGGTTCTGATGGCTGAACTGTCTTATGTCGAAGTGCTTGACCTCAAGGACCCGCTATACCGCAAAGGACGAATTGCCGTACACCTGGCTGACCGATTACGCTTCTCCACGAAATTCGGTGTGCTCGCAATCATTGTCTTCATCCCTCTGGTTCTACTCGGTACGCGCGTCATCCATCAGATAAACGAGAGCCTTGCGGTTATTCGCTCGGAACAATTGGGCCAGCGCTATCTGTTGGACGTCACACCTGTGCTGCGCTTATCAATGTTGCATCGCGCGTTGACGAACCGCTTTCTCAGCGGTGATAGAACCGCTCGAGCCGATCTATCGGCCAACCAGACGAAGCTGGAGGACGCGTTTTCGAAACTGGCCGCCACTGACAGCCAATTCACCACGCAGTTGGAAACCGGTGACCGCGTGCAGCGCCTGCACACGGGGGTGCAGCGGTTGATCGAGCAGGCCGCAAAGGCAGATGCCAACCAAAACGAGATGTTCGACAACTGGAGCGATCAACTCACCGAGACATTGAACTTCGTGTACTACGTATCGGCCACGTCGGGCATGGTCTTGGATGAAGAGCAGGCCCAGGTTGCAAGGGAGGTAGATCGGAGCCTGGCGAGTATCCGTGATCTTTCAAATCAAGCGGCAGAGGGCTCAAGTCAGACAGCTATTGTGACGTCCTAACTCACAAAGCTGGCGGTCGAATTGAACAGGCTGGTCAAGCAATTTCAGATGTAGTGATAGCCTTTACTGTAAGTGCCTTCGCTGGACCTAATCCAGGCCTCGGAATGGCTAGACGTCATTGAATAAGTTGATCATAGTATTTTTCGATTAGGCCAAAGCCACATCTTTCATCCTGGGTTCGACAAGACAACATGTCTAGCATTGCAATCACCGATCTAACTGTGAATTGGGACGTCGACAGCGTCTCGCGGCCCGTTGTGGCCTTGAGCGCCACCTCGGTAACAAAGGACTGGGAAAATGCGACGCATCAGCACCGCAAGGCACAGCTGATCTACTCCCTGCGCGGCATCCTCAACTGTGAGATTGAAGACGGTGTCTGGATCGTGCCGCCACAGTGCGCCATATGGATTCCGGGAGACTTGCCGCACGCGGCGCGGGGGGCAGGTGAAACGGAATGCTATTGCCTGTTCGTTGAGCCAGACGCCGCACCGGACCTTCCGAAAACCTGTTGCACGATTTCGGTATCGCCATTGCTACGCGAGTTGTTACTGAAAGTGGCCGGTTTCCCTGAGTCATACGCGCAGGGGGGAAGGGAAGACCGGCTGATTTCCGTATTGCTCGATGAGTTGGTGGAGGCACCGGTGGAAGACTTGCATCTGCCCATGCCGCGTGATGCCCGATTGCGCCACCTCGTGGAAATGATGCTGGACGACCCCACGGACAAGACCTCGAAGGCCGATTGGGCAACTCGAATTGGCATGAGCGAGCGAAGCATGAGCCGTCTTTTGCTGCATGAAATTGGAATGAGCTTCGGGCGCTGGCGCCGGCAGCTGCATGTGATCCTTGCGCTTCAACGTTTGACCAAGGGTGAAAGCGTGCAAACGGTGGCATTGGAGCTGGGCTACGAAAACGCCAGCGGCTTCATAACCATGTTCCGCAAGGCGGTCGGCAAGCCTCCGGCACGATACCTCTCGGATCGCATGAGTGGCGTGGAGCTTGCTTCCGTTCCCAGCATCATGCTCCCCGATGAAATCTCACCCTGATTGGATCAGGCTGTCTTGGCCCGGGACCACCGACCGCCCTGCATCGTCTGCGGCCCTTCCTTGCAGTGGTGCCGACATTTCGCACATGTTGTGGTGATGGTGAAGACTGACTCCTCGTCGAGAGCTAAGCCCTCCTCGGACGCCAGCGACTGCAGGTGTTCATGCAACGCCAGGTTTTCAATGAAAACCAGCCGCGCGCCACAATGACATCGCAGTGTGTCGTGCTGGTCGCTTGGCGCCTCCGGTTTGATTGCATAGAACGCGCGCCCATGTGTGCCTTCTGTGCGAACCAGCAACCCAGCGGTCCAGAGATCATTCAGCGTTCGGTAGATCGATCCAGGCGCGAAGCTGTCGAATTGCGAGCTGAGGATACGAGACATCTGGTTGGCATTTAGACAGTTCGGGGTCGCCTTCTCCAGCGCGTTCAAGACTCTGGTACGAGCGATCGTCGGTCGCAGTCGGCTCGCCAGCAATCGTTGTTCCTGAGACGATGTCGGCGCTCCGGCCTCTGGATTGGCTGCTGCGGTGTGCTTCATCATGTGTTTGCCTGACGTCAGGTTCTTGCTACCGAATGATGTAATCAGGTCAATGATCCGGGGTTGGGCATCGTGCGGTTCCATCTCTGTATTCCTTCGCTATGCCGGATATCCGATTGCTTGTGACAATGCGGAGCGGCGTGGCTAATCGTTGGTCTCGGACATGGGCGCAATGTTGGGGCCGTCACCGAGCCCCATGTCCGTAAGCGTTACTGCGCAGCGGCCTGTTCCCATCCGCCGCCAAGCGCCTTGAACACGCTGACCCGCGCGGCACCTACGCGCTGGTCAGCAACCGCTACCTGCGACTTCGTGTCGATCAGACTGGTCTGCGCGACAATCACGTCGAGGTAGCTGATAGACCCGGCGCGGTAACGCTGGTCTGCCAACTGGAAGGCTTTTTCGGCCCGGTCGCGCGCTTCGATCAGTGCCTCGCGCTGCTGCATTGCGGCGCCGTATGCACTCAACGATTGTTCGGACTCCTTCAGGGCATTCAGCACGGCGCCATCGAAGCTGGCCAGCGATGCCGCGTTTTGCGCCTTTGCCTGTGCGATGCGGCTACGAGCGACCATCGTGTTGGGAAAGCTCCAGGAGATCAGCGGCCCGAAGGAGAACGACCAGGTGCGATTGCCTTTTAGATAGTCGTTGCGCAGGTAGTTACCGGAGGCGCCCAGCGTGACGCGCGGATAGAGGTCGGCAACGGCCACGCCGATGCGGGCGGTATCGGCGGCCAGTTGGCGCTCGGCCTGGCGCAAGTCCGGGCGGCGGCGCAGCAGCGCGGTGCCATCACCGATCGGCAGCGCCCCCGCGATCTCCGGTGCCTGGGTGCAGTTGCGCGCCGACTCGGGTATTTGCGACGGCGTGCGGCCCACCAGCGCGGCCAGTTCGAACAACGCGGCATCCCGCTGACCCTTTAACGGCGGCAAGGCAGCCCGGGCCTGGGCCAGCGTGACACCGGCCCGTTCCACATCCAGATGCGACGCCGAGCCGGCGCGTTCCTGGCCGCTGACCAGATCCAGGCTGCGCTGAGCCAGGTCAATGGACGAGTGTGCGACGCCGATGGATTCGCCATAGGTGCAGGCGTCCACATAGGCACGTGTCGTCTCGGCGACGACGACGACCTTGGCGGCATCATGGGCTGCGGCGACGGCATCGGTGTCGTCGCGTGCGGCCTCGATGTCGCGCCTGACCCGACCGAAAAGATCGAGTTCGTAGGAAACGTCGAGGCCACCGCTGTAGCTCCATTGTGTGGGCGCCTGGCCGGTACCCGTCCACGTGGACTGGTCGCGGCCATAGCCTGCGCCCGCCGACACGCTGGTCGAGGGAAACAGGCCACCGCGCGCTTCGTTGTAGATGGCCCTTGCGCGGTCTAGGTTGGCCAGCGTCACGCGCAGGTTGGTATTGGCCGACAGAGCTTCCTGCACCAGCTTGTCGAGTGCCGGATCGTCATACAGCTTCCACCAGTCCGCCGGCAGTGATGCAGCGGATTCCGTATCGGCCGGCTTGCTGACGAAGGCGCCTGCCGCGTTTTCCGGCGTGGCCGGAGCGCGATAGTCGGGGCCGCTGGCGCAACCTGCGGTTATCAACGCAATGGCAATGGCCATTAAGGCAGCGCGCCGAGGGAAAAACATGGCTGGATGCGAAGCAGTCGTCATGGCAGCAATCGCTTTAGAGTCAGACATCGGGGGCCTCCGCAGTGGCAAGTTCGCGGGCGCGGGGACTTTCCGCTGCCGCCCGGTGATCCTCGGCGAGGAAGCTGTATATGGTGGGCAGCACGAACAGCGTGAAGAAGGTGCCGACCAGCATGCCCATTACCACCACAATGCCGATGGAGAAGCGGCTGGCCGAACCCGCGCCATCTGCGAACAGCAGTGGCACCAGGCCGGCGACCATCGCCGCGGTGGTCATCAGCACGGGGCGCATACGCACCGCCGCGGCCTTCTCGATGGCCTCTATACGGCTCAAGTTTTCGTGATGCTGGATGTGGTTGGCGAAGGTGACCATCAGGATACCGTGCTTGGAGATCAGACCGATCAGCGTAACCAGTCCGATCTGGGTGTAGATGTTGAGCGTCGCGTAGCCCAGCCATAGCGGCACCAATGCGCCACAAATCGCCAGCGGCACCGTCACCAGGATCACCAGCGGGTCGCGCAGGCTCTCGAACTGCGCCGCCAGTACCAGGAAGATGACCACCAGCGCGAAGCAGAACGACACCAGCAGGCGGTTGCCTTCCTGCACGAACTGGCGGCTGTCGCTGAGCCAGTCCACGCTGGTGCCGGGTGGTAGGGGTTGCGATTGCAGGAACGCCACGGCGTCACCCATGGTCACGCCCGGGGCGGGCAGCATTTCCAGCGTGGCCGAGTTCATCTGACCGAACTGGGTGAGCTGGTTAGCCTGCGGACGCATTTCGACGCGCGTCACGGTCGATAGCGGTACCAGTGCGCCGGAGGTCGCCTTGACGTAGAAGCGCCCGAGGTCTTCCGGTGTCATGCGTTCGCCGCCGCGCACCTGCGGGATCACGTCGTAGGAGCGGTCGTGGAAGTTGAAGCGGTTGACGTAGTTCTCACCGACCAGCACGGCCAGGGTGTCGGCGATGGACTGCATGGTCACGCCCATTTCGCTTGCCTTCGCATTGTCGATGCTGATGTGCGCCTGCGGACTGTCGTAGGACAGGTCGTTCTGCACGTAGAGGAACAGGCCGCTGGCATAGGCGGCGAACTTGATCTTCTCGCCAGTCTCGTAAAGCGTCTTGAAGTCGTCCGGCGAGCGCAGCACCATCTGCACCGGCAGGCCGCCGCTGGAACCCGGTAGCGGGGGCAACTGCACGGCGGTCAGCGTCTCGCCGTCAATGGCGCCGCCGGCGGCCTGGATCTGGCCCTGGATGTCGGTGGCCGATCGTTTGCGTTCCGACCAGTCCTTGAGGATCGCGCCGCCGATCATCTTGTTCTGGCCGCCTGCATAGTCGCCGATAATCATGAAGCTGCTGTCGAACTCCGGAATCGACTCGAACAGCTTTTCGATCTGCTGGGCATAGTGGGCGGTATAGCCCACGCCGGCATACTGCGGTGCCTTGGTGACGACGATTACGGCGCCCTGATCCTCGGTTGGCGCCAGTTCGTGGCGGGTGCCGGTGAACAGCACCACGATGGCGGCCAGCACGACCGCGCCGACCAGCAGCACGGCACCGCGAGCGGCAAGCGTGCGGGCCAGCAGGCGTCCATAGAATGCGGTCAGCCCTTCCATGGAGTGTTCGATGCGCTTCGCCAGCCGTCCCTCGGTTTGCTTGGAACTGAGCAGCATCGAGCTCATCACCGGCGAGAGCGTCAGCGCAACGATCCCCGAGACGATCACGGAACCGGCCAGCGTGAAGGCGAACTCCTTGAACAGCGTGCCGGTCAGCCCGCCCATCATGCCGATCGGCGCATAGACCGCCGCCAGCGTGATGGTCATGGCGATCACCGGTCCGACGATTTCGCGCGCTCCGAGCAGTGCCGCACGCACGGGTGTCAGTCCTTCCTCGATGTGGCGATGGATGTTCTCCACCACGACGATGGCATCGTCCACCACCAGCCCGATCGCCAGCACCATCGCCAGCAGCGTCAACAGGTTGATCGAGAAGCCGCAGGCCAGCATCAGCGCCGCCGTGCCAACCAGCGACAACGGAATGGTAACGACCGGAATGATGACGGCGCGGAAGGTGCCGAGGAACAGGAAGATCACCACGATCACGATCACGATGGCTTCGATCAGCGTGTGTTTCACTTCCTCGATGGAGGCGTTGACGAAGCGTGCGACGTCGTAGTTGGGTGCCACCGTCAGTCCCGGCGGCGCCATCGCACGGATCTTGGGCAGCAGTTCGTTGGCCTGCTTGACGATCTCCAGAGGATTTCCATCGGGCGTCGGCTGGAGGGCAACGAAGATAGCGGGGACGCCGTTAGCGAACGAGAGATTGTTGTAGTTCTGACCACCGATTTCCATCGTGGCGACATCCGATAGCCGCACCACGCCGCCCCCAGGGCTGGACTTGATGACCATCTGGCGGAAGTCCTCGACGCTACGCAGGTCGGTGTCGGCGCTGATGTTGGTGACCGTCAGCGCGCTCTTGAGCTGGCCTGGCGCAGCCTGCACGTTGTTGGCGCGCAGTGCGGCCGAAATCTCGCCGGCCGACAGTCCATGTGCCGCCAAGCGTACCGGATCGATCCAGACGCGCATGGCCAGCGCCTGACCGCCAAAGACGTCGGCCGAGGCCACGCCGGGAATGCTTGTGAATAACGGCTGCGCTACCCGGGATGCGAAATCCGTTACCTGTGGGATCGACAGGGTCTTGCTATAGAAGGCGACGTATTGCACGGCGGTGCCGCCCTCGGTGGACTTGGCGATGACCGGATCGGTGACACCGGCCGGCAACTGGTACTTGACCTGCTGCACCTTGGCGAGGATCTCGGTCATCGCGCGATCGGCGTTGGCGTTGAGTACCAGCCGCGCCTTAATCTCGCTTTTGCCCTGCGTGGTGGTCGAGCTGAGGTATTCGATGCCGCTGGCCGTGGCGATGGACTGCGCGATCGGGGTGGTGACGAAGCCCTGCATCACGTCCTGGGTCGCACCCGGAAGCGTGGTGCTGACCGTGATGGTGGCGTTTTCAAGATAGGGGTACTGCCGCACGGGCAGCAGGAACAAGGCGGTGGCGCCCATCAGCAGGATCAACAGGCTGACGACCAGCGCCAGAATGGGCCGGCGGATGAATATGTCGGTGAAATGCATGGTGCCGTCCTCTATCGTGCGCTGGCGGCGGGGGCAACCGCCGGGGCGGCAGGCGCAGGTGCATTGATCTTCACCGCCGCACCGGGCGGCAGTCGATTCTGACCAGCCATAACTACGATGTCGCCAGGCTTGACGCCCTGGGTCACGAGGACTTCCTCGCCGAGCCGGCGACCAGTGACGACTGGCACGGCGACCGCCTTGCCGATGCCCTGCGAGTCGACATCCTGCACGAGCACCACACTGTCACCGGAGGCCGAAGTCTGGATCGCCGTCAGCGGCAACACGATGGCGTCGGTGGTCGCGGGCAACGCCAGCCGCGCCGTGGCGTACATGCCGGACTTAAGCAGCCTGTCGGCATTGGACAACAGTGCCTGCACGGCCACATTGCGGGTTTCGCCGTCGATGCGTGGTTCGATGGTGCTGATCTTGGCGTTGAATACCTGACCTGGTGCTGCATCTACCGTCACCTGCACCGGTGCGCCCGGCGTCAGCTTGGGCAAGTCCTGCTGGGGCAGCGTGAAGTTTACGTAGAGCGGGTCAAGCTGGGTCAGCGTGGCGATCACATCGCCGGCATTGAGGTACTGGCCGGGATTGATGCGCCGGATGCCGAGCTGGCCGGAGAACGGCGCACGGATGGCCTTCTGCTGAATGCGCGCGTCCAGTTGCCGCACCGCCGCAACGTCCTGGGCGGCTTGCGACTTGCGTTGTTCGAGCAATTCGCGTGGCTCTGCGCCGGTAGGGGCCAGTTCCTGTGAGCGACGGAGTTGCGATTGGGCGAAATCGGCCTTGGCTGCGGCAGCGGCACGATCCGCTTGTTCGGGGGCGTCGTAGAGCTGAACCAGCACCGTCCCTTCCTTCACGGACTGGCCGGCGTCGAAATGAATGGCTGTCACGCGGCCCGACGTGTCGGGAGCCAGCAGCACTTCGCGAACGGCTTGCAAATTGCCGACGGCCTGCAACTCCTCGGCCACGCCGCGAGGTTCGGCGCGGATCGTCGAGACGGGCATCGGCGGCATAGCGTAATGTTCCGCGCCACCGGCGCGGGTGGTGCGCCAGGCATACAGCATGCCGAAGACCATGACGAGCGCAACAACACTTACGACGATGGGTTTGGCACGGGAGATAACAGCGGTGCTCATGCGTTCCTCCCGATGACAATGGAGATTGGGGTGGCGCGTGACCGGCGGTGCGGGGCCGACCCACCAAAGCAAAGTGAGTGCATAGGGGGAATTTCCTCGGAAAGAAATGGGGAATCGGCCCGCCAAGCAAGCTGGATTGAGGCATGGCAGACCACGATCAAGCGCAGCCTATCCGCCTGGAAACACTTCTACATTGCGTAAAAAGGTCAATTTATTTCGCAATACAGCCAAAGGCCTGAAGCAGGTGAAATTGGCCTAATTGAATAACAATCTGGCTTGATTTAGCCATGCATACTCATCCAGCTCTATTGTTAAATACGCCACCTAAATGCAAATGAGTATTGTTGATGACCACCCTCACAACTACTGGGAAACCTCGTTGGCCAATAGATATCCACGCAGAGCCCGCCGTCTATTCTCATTTGAATGGGCCGTACAAGGGCGCAGCCAGGAGCGCGCCCCTCACCGTGCTGGGCTCGGCAGTCGCTGCGGCAGTTCTCATTAGTGCACAGGGCGCATTCGCGGCCGAGCCAGGGCAGATTCAGACCAAGGCCGGTGGAAAGCATCAAGAGGAGATAGCCTTGCCGGCCATCACCGTAACGGGGCCGATGGATACGGCGACCACCGAAGGTACTGGTTCCTACACTACGGGCCAGACATCGGTGGCGACGCACCTGCCACTTTCGCTACGAGAAACACCGCAGTCGGTGACGGTGCTCACCCGCCAGCGCATGGACGACCAGCAACTGAACTCGGTGCAGAGCGTGCTGGATAACACCACGGGCGTCTCGTCGTACCAATCCGACAGCGAACGGACGAGTTTCTATTCGCGTGGTTTCTTGATCAACAACGTTCAGTACGATGGCATACCAACCGTCGTAGGCGACATCGTCAGCGGGAGCGGGATCAGCTCCCTCGATACCGCGTTCTACGATCGTGTCGAGGTCGTGCGCGGCGCCTCTGGCTTGCTGACCGGCACCGGCAATCCCTCGGCCGCCGTCAACCTGGTGCGCAAACGACCGACCCGCGACTTCTCGGCGTCCGCCTCGCTCGGTGCAGGGAGCTGGGATACCCACCGGGAAATGGCCGACGTATCGACTCCGTTGACCGAGGATGGCCGTATCCGCGCCCGCATGGTCGGGACGTCCCAGGAAGGAAACTCGTACATTGATGGCTACAAACCGCAGAGGAGGGCGTTCTACGGCATCATCGAGGCAGATCTGACACCCGACACCACGGTGAGTCTGGGCTATGACTACCAGGACAGCACGCCGAAGGGCTCCACCTGGGGAGGTTTACCGCTATGGTTCAGCGACGGCACGCAGGCCGAGTATTCACGCTCCAAGAACTACGCGCAGAAATGGAGCCACTGGGACAACACCCTCAAGACGGCGTTTGCCGAGATCGAGCACCGCTTTGACAACGGCTGGAATCTCCGGGCCGTCGCTAATCAATACCGCACGGAATTCGATGCCGAACTGCTCGGCCTGGTCGGCCGCCCCGATCGCGCCACGGGACTGGGCTCTTTTCCCAACGGGGCTCTTCCGGTGGCACTGGCGTCCGAAGGTAGCAGCCGTCAAAACACCTTCGACGTGATGGCGAGCGGCCCCTTCGAACTGCTCGGCCGCCAGCATGACTTGGTGTTGGGGGCGACGAGTTCGCGCCGCACCTCCAGCCAGGAAGCTATCGCTCCGTTCTATGCAGGCTTCACGCCGGTCAATGTCTATCAACTGAGCCCGGCCTTTCCCCGTCCCAACTTCGATGCCATGGCTTCGATACCGACCCGCACCCTGATCAAACAGAGCGGTGTCTATAGCGCAGCCCGGTTCTCGCTGTCCGAGCCTCTGAAACTGATTGTCGGCGGCCGCTTCAGCAACTACGAAATCGACGACGCGGTCGGCGCCTCGTCGTTGCACTACAAGAAGAGCAGTGAATTCACCCCGTATGCTGGTTTGATCTACGACATCGATAAGACCTATTCGGCCTACGTGAGCTACACGGGCATATTCAATCCGCAAACCGACTATCGAGACAGCAAGGGCAACGTGCTCACGCCGACAAAGGGAAAAACCAAGGAAGTCGGCCTAAAAGGCGCTTACTTGGATGGACGTCTGAATGCGTCGGTGGCCTTGTTCCATACCGAGCTGGACAACGCTGCACAGATGGTCGCAGGAACCTATACGCCAAGTGGTGCCCAAGCCTATATGGGTTCGGATGGGACGAAGTCGCGGGGTATCGAGCTGGACTTGCAGGGCGAGCTGGCGCGTGGCTGGAACATCTATTCAGGCATCGCCCATTTCACGGCACAAGATGGCGATGGCGTCCGCTTGAATTCGCAAATACCGCGCACCACTGCCCAGCTTTTCAGCACCTACCAATTGCCGGGAGAGTGGAACAAATTGACGCTGGGCGGAGGCGTTAAATGGCAAAGCCGCTTCTACGAGGCGCCCAACACCGGCACCAGTTCGTTGGGCGGGGAACAAGGTTCTTATGCGCTGGTATCCGTGTTGGGGCGCTACGCCGTCACGAAGCAGATCACCGCGTCAGTCAACGTCAATAACGTGCTCGACAAGAAGTATGCGTTGCAGAAGGGCGATTTCGACACCGTAGGTTATGGCGCCCCCCGTAACTTGATGGTGACGATGGATTATAAGTATTGATGACCCGCAGGCGGACGCTTCACCCGTTAAAAGCCCCCATACCTAGAACAGCCCATTGATTATCGAGAACGCTCCTATGTCTCTTCAGACTACCCTGCACCCCAGCGAAGCGCTGGTCGTGAACAACGCAAACAGAGTTGCCTTGTTCTGGCTGACCACCGCCGCGGGTGCCGTACTTTTTGTCACTTTCCAGTTATTTTTCTACGTAAACGACTTTGCGAGAGCGCCCGGAGCGATACCGGCGATTACGTTTGAGCCCGATGTACTGTGGATGTTTTCAGCGTTCTATGGCTCTTGGTTCGTAACGGTGCTTATCGCACTGAGAGCAACCCGTAAGGCTCAGTGGGTTACCCTGGTTCTGGGCAGCCTGCTTGTCGCCCTGAATACCCTCGGGGGAATCACTGACGGGCTGCGCGACGGTTGGCACATTGCCTTTTCTGCAGTGTTCTTCATTACGTTGCCCGGCGTGTTTGCCATTGCGGCCACCTGGCGGAGCATCAAAAGCAGAGGAAACGGCCATGTCGGTGAATAGTTCTGACTTCCCTTATGTCTGGATGAGCCTTACGCAAGAACCCGGACACGATCACCAAAAGGACTTCGCCGAATTCGAGGCCAATCTGCAGCGCGGGGAGTCCTTCGTAATTTTGACCGATACCGTACCTGCCGAAGACCACGAGCACTCGCCGGAAGAAAAGAAACGCACCGCGCTTTGGATGAAAAAGCACAAGGTCGAATTGCGAAGGTTAGTTCTGGCTATGATCATGATCGAGCCCAACTCTGCAAAACGTCTTGGTTTCAGGGCATTCGCGATCGTTTTTGCCAAGTTCTGGGGCTACCCTTTGCTTCTCGCTGCTTCCCGTGAGCAGGCAATGGAGATGGCAAAAGAACTGCTCTCAAAGGATGGAAAGCCATCTCACTGATGGCCCGTGCCGGCATCCGATTTCCCATGAGACTCTGCCGCCTCGCAATGTGGCGGCGAGCTACTGCCTTAACTGAACGGGTAGGGCACAGGCACCGATGTCTCCGATGTACTGCGTATTGATGACGCGGCGGATGGCTCTTTCTGCAACTGTATTTCGACGCTGGACGATTTCCCGGTTAATAAACTGCGCATGATGCGCTGATAGGAAGGGCTCTTACCGAGTGCTTTCTCTTTAACAAGTGGGCGATGTCAGATGTTCATGTATCGGTCAAAGCGCCGTTCTAGCTGGTTAGCTTTCTATGGATGGGAGTGGGTGTTCATCTATATATGTTCATGAACCTTATTCGTCAAGTACAACGGCAGCAGCGTCTGCTTGGAGATGAGCAACCTCAAATAGGAGGGAAAGACATCGCCGTGGTTCACGAAGAGTCCCGAAATCGCTATGTCCAGCGCCTTGCTCAAATTGTTGAGCCGAATGTTCATAAATTGATGCTCATGAGAGATAGCTCTCTAGGGAGCCGCCCCCTTTTGCGGACCGCTGCAGCGCGCTCAAATTGAACGCGCTTGTCTGATTCATGCTGGACCGACTCAGCTCACCCCGAGGTGATTGAACCCGCCTGCTCTTGATACCCTTTGCGCAGTTTCTCCGCGATCAGCTTTTCCGCTTCACGAAAAGCACGTTCAGGGCTGTCGAGGGATTTGATCAGGGTCTGACCCTTGGTGCCGATACGGCCAAAATGCACCGTCACCTCGGCCTCTGCGACACCAATACGCCAGAACTTATTGGAGTTGCCTTCACCAAAGGTGAACTCGCGCATCAAGAGTGACGCCTCAGTGGTTGCAGGCCGTTCGGCCTCGGTCTCGACGGTGTCCGCTACCGGTTCCGCTTCTGGCAGCGCAGGAGCTTCCTCACCCCGCAGGAGCCTTTCGATGCGATTGAGTACGTCCTCCGGATCGCGCAGCCAGTCATGGCTAAGCACGTCGATGATCTTCCAGCCAAAACTGCGCAGCACCGTCGGGCGGAAGATGTAACGCTCACGCACGTCGGCAGCCGCCGCCGTATCGCCATCCAGCAGCACGCCGAGGCTGAAGTGTTCGCCACTGGCGTCACTGATCGCCAGTTCACAACGGAACTGCGAACGCCCGACATATTCCTGGACCGAATGCCCGCGTTTGCGCAACGCGGTGGCGAGGGCACTGCGCAGGTGGTCCTTGGGCAGGCTGACGGCAAAGGATTGCTTGGCGCCTGGATTGAGGTTGGCGAGGATGCCTTGGGAGCGCGGCGTATCCCCAGTGGCACTGGCCTGGGCAAACTGCAGGAACGCACGCAGTGCAGCGGCACCATCGTTGTGGGTGTTGGTGATGGCCTCGGACTCAATGCTGGAGACGATCGCCATGCGCTTGCGGGCGCGACTGAAGATCACATTCAGGCGTTTTTCCCCACCACGCTGGTTGATCGGGCCGAAGTTCATCAGCATCTTGCCGTTCGGCCCTGGCGCGTAGCAGATGCTCAGAATGATCACATCACGCTCGTCCCCTTGGACGTTTTCCAGGTTCTTGACGAAAAGGCCATTGAATTGCCCGGCATCTTCGCGCACATACTCGCGCTCAAGCCGTGTGGCAAAGGCCGAGTCGCTGCTGGCCAAGTCTTCCAACGCCTGCTCGATGGCGCCTTGCTGGGCCTCGGAAAACGCCACGATGCCCAGGCTCAAGCCGGTCTCGCGTTGCAGCAGTTCACGCACCAGGTTGGCGATATAGCGTGCTTCGGCCAGGTTGCTGCGGCTGAGATAGACACCGTCGCTCATCTTCAAGAAGCTGATCGGGCTTTCCAACAGCGTGTCGGCACCTTGGATCACGGCCTCGGTATCCGTGGAGTCCAGTGCAGCGTGGGCCGGGGCAGGGCGCTCGATACGACGGTCGGGAATGGTGATCAACCGCCCTTCATAGAACGCCGCGTTGGAGAAACTGATCAAGGCTTCGTGGCGGCTGCGGTAGTGCCAGGCCAGCAGGGTCGCCGGCAGGTTACGCGCAGCTTGGCTGAGCAGGCTGTCGGCATCAAGGTTGATAGCGATCTGTTCGCCGTCCTCCATGGCAATCAGTTCGTTATCGTCCTGGTCGCCGGCACTGGAGAAGAAGTTGGTCGGTGGCAACTGCATCTCGTCACCCACCACAATCACCTGCTGCGCACGGCTCAGGGCCGGCACGGCTTCTTCGCTGGGGATCTGGCTGGCTTCGTCGAAAATCACCACGTCAAACAGGTCCGGCGTCAATGGCAGGGTGTCGGACACTGACAGTGGGCTCATCAACCAGATGGGCTTGAGGTCGTTGATCACCCGGCCACTGTCACCACTGGCCATTTCACGAATGGAGCGATAGCGCATGGTCTTGCCCAGCTCATGCTCCAGTTCACGGCGCCCCTTGGCGTAGACCTTCTTGAACTCACGCGCCTGGGCGTCCAGTTGCGTCACCGACATCGCCGATTGCTTCACATGCTCCAGAAACCGCTGGTGCAGCGTGGCGCTGAGCACGTGAGCGTTGCTTTTGAGCAGGTTGCTTTCTGCCTGGCTGACCTGGCGCGCGGCCAAACTCAAGGCCGGGCCATCGAAGCGGGCCAGCTGTGGGTTGGCGCGGTACAGGCGGGTCAGGTTTTCCTGGGCAATCAAGCCGTCCAGTGCACGTTGCGCCAAGGCGTACTGTTGCACGACCGCCAGGCAGACAGGATTGGCCTGGTGCAGCTCATTGAGCAGGGGCAGGGTATCGGGCAGTTCGTCGAGTTCTTCACGCAGATCGCGCAGGTATTCCGCCAACTCGCCCAGGCTTGGCGCGGGGTCGAACACACAATGTTGCGCGACCAGCTCGGCCAGGCGCGCCAACGGCTGACGCAGGCTGGCTTCCTGGCGCACGCCGGGGAGGGCGTCCGGGTTACCCCGCAGGCTCTCGACCCACTGGCGCAACAGTGGTGATGCGCTGAGCTGCTGGAGCAGGGCTTGCAGATTGTACACGAACAGGTCGATGTCCGGGATGCCATAACGGCTTTGCAAGCGTTGCTGCTCGGCGTGCAACTCGGCCGTGGCGCGGTGCTCACCCGCCAGATTGTCGAGCACACTGCGCAAACTCGGGCGAATCGCGTGCTGGCTGAAGTCGTAGCGCCGTTGCAATTCACCGCGCAGTCGCCACCAAGCGGGTTGCAACCAACGCAGCGGCGAGCTTTCCAAACGCTGTACCAGCTCGAGGGCCGCCTGGGTGTCTTGCGGCGCAAGTTTTTCACGCCAGTAGTGGGTGGATTCGCGGGCGTTGTGTTGCTGCACGGCCAGTGCCTGCAACGCTGCTTGTTCGGCATGCAGCGCTTGAGAGCCTGATGAGCCTGGCTCCAGCAGATCGAGGTGCGCGGCCAGGTTGGCGCTGGTCAGTTGTTCGGCGGCCTGGGTCAGTACGCACGCATCTGCCAAGCGAGTATTCCCGGACAGCAGGCTCGACGATGACTCCAGAAACAGTTCGACACTGTCCATCAACCCACTGGTTTCATCCAGGAATGCCTTGAGTTGACCATAGGCATGTTCATGGGTAATCAGGCTTGAGGCCAAGCGGCTGAAAGGATGCCGTGCAAAGCTGTCGAGGCCGAAACGTTCTTTGATCGCCTGATACACGCGGCCAGTCAGCTCGCTTTGGGCCTGCCAATGACGCCACTCGGGCAGACGCTCCAAGGCTTCGGGTGGTAGCTTGGCAACCACGGGCGGCAGCTCGATCAGATGACGCACCAGCTCGCGTACGGAGCATGCCAGGGACTCCGGCACGCCCGTCATGGCGTGTTCAAAACGCTCGATCAAGCCCAGCTGTTGGCTCAGGCCGGCCAGTAAGGTGTCGCGCCGCGCTTGCAACTGCGGCGACTGGGCATCGCCGGCGATCCAACGTTCATAGCACTCGCGCAGGTTACCCACGAAGGCTTTCTTATCGGTCTGGGAGTCATGGATCAGGCAGCACAAGTCGCCTAGTTCACTTTGTTGCAGGCGATGGAATACCACGTCCAGCGCCGCACGTTTCTCACAGACAAACAGCACTCGCAGGCCGCGACCGGCATAGTCCGCGATCAGGTTGGTGATGGTCTGGGATTTGCCCGTGCCAGGCGGCCCTTGAATAATGAAGTTGCGCCCGGTGCGGGCCAGGCTGACGGCAGCATTTTGTGTCGCGTCGCCGGCCACCACGTTCCACTGTTCGGGTAGTGGGATAGGGTCGGGGGCCTGGACCTCAACGTCCCGCGGCTCGATGGAGAACATCCGGTCAAACGCTTCGTTCTGCGCCGGTTCGTCGATCAACTGGGCATAGTCACGCACCAGCGACATCTTGCGATAGTTGAAGTTGGCCAGGGTCACCTGGGTCAGGTCGATGTCCCAGGCGTAGCGATGCCCCTGGTTCTCGGGCAGAGCGAAGGTGCTGTTTTCGGCGCTGCTCGCAACCATCTGAGGATGTTGATTGCGCAGCACAGGTTTGGCGCCTACGGCCAGGCGCAGCGGCAATTCGCTGGGCAGGACCTTCTGTTGGAACCATTGCAGGCCCAGCGGACGGAAATCTTCGCGGTCGTAGCTGAAATCCGGTTTCACCAAAGGCATCGCCGAGCGCTGGCGGGCACGACGGCGCTGGAAGTGGTGCAGATGCTGCACGGCCTTTTGGTGGATCAATTCGATTTGCGGTTTGCTTTGCAGGCGTAACTCGACGCCGGGCTCGGTCAGTTTGATCTGGCGCGCAATATCGGCGTGGATGTCTTCCAGCGAAGTCTTTTGCAGGTCGACGGTTTCCGGCAACTGGATATCGTAGAGCTGACGCAGTTGATGGCGCAGGACCGGGTTGAATTCGGCCTCGGTTTCGTCGCACTGCAACACGAACTGGTCACGCACGCCTTTTTTGCGACTCAACTCCACTGGAAGCCACAGCAGCGGGGTGACGATGCGTTCTTCCGGCGTGTCCTTGAGGTTGTGCCAGCGCATGAAGGCCACCACCAGGCGCAGGTTGCTGAAGCCAAACTCGGCACGGTCGCGCCGGGTTTCCTGGATGATGCGCTCCAGCGACGCCTGCAACCAAGTCTGGTCTTCAAAGCGCAGCCACTGTTGCAGGCCAACGGGCTTGCCGCTCAGCACTTGTTCGGAGAACCCGCCGAAGGTCGGCTGCCAGGTGCACAGCGCTTCAGGCCGGATGCTTTCAATGCGCATCACCAACGGCACGCTGGCCACGGTCAGATTGACATTGGCCTGGGTCGTCCGGAAATACAGCAAGCGATTGCGCCGCGATAGGTCAAACAAGCGGTTGCGCAGATGTTCCAGCACCACCGTACGCGGCGACGCCGGGCCTTCGGCCTGGGCCAGCACACGCTCGACATCCAGGCTGGCCGGCTGTTCGCGCCAGGACTCCAGGCGCCGCGCCAGCGAGCCCACATCCGTGGCACGTTCGTGGCGGTTGAGCTCCGTCATCTCGACGATCAGGTTGGCCAGCACCGGGTTGAGCCGGCCATTGAGCTGGAACAGATTGCGTCGGTGCCGGGCAAACGTCTTGAGGTCATTGATATCGGCAAAATCCAACCCGCACGCCAGGCACGCCAGCAACTGGCCGAGCTGGAATATGTCGGTGATCTCATCGTGGTGCCCGAGGCGATGCTCCCAACTGTGCAGGTCCGGAAGGAACACCGGGTGGTCGATGGCCTGATGCAGGTCCTCCTGGACCTGCAGGTCGGTAATGGCCACGCCGCTTTCCGAATCCAGGGTCAGGCGGACTTTGCCGACGACGTTCAGCGCCGATTCCGGATTGGGCTGCACCTGCTTGATCGCTTCCAGCGCCAGCCGTGGCGGCACGCCTTCAGGGTTACGCAGTTGCAGCGTGCGTTCCGGCCCTTGCAGCACATCGAGATAACCGAGCTGGGCGACACGTCCCAGCTCGTGCAGCTGTGCCACCTGACGCAGCAGTGGCAGCGCCAGGAACAACACATCGTCGATGGGCACGGCCGCGCCATCGTGGCTCTGCAGTAATTGAGTGAACGTGACGGGTTGGATTACTGGGTCCATGTGTCGACCTCCGCTTTGAGCGCGCGAACGAGCGGGTCGAGCTCACGTTTGGGTAGTTTGATATCGCGCTTGAGCACGCTGATAAAGTCATCGGCGCTGCCGAGTTTCTTCGCGGTGCGCGCGGCGTGCAGCAGAGCCTCATCCCGCAAGTCGCGGTCCACCAGACTCAGGTCAAGCATGATGAAGTGCAGGTATTCATGGATGCTGGTGTCGATGCGCTCGGCATTCAACGTCGTCAGGTCGAGCGGCGTTTCGTTGGCTTTCCAGTCCGGGAAAAATCCACGTACCTGATTGAGCACAACCTCGGATTGCAACACCGGTGAGCCGATGAAATGGGCTATAAAGCCGCGGGTGAGGGTGGTCAATTCGACCTGGTCGGTCACATCCAGGCGATTGAGCGACAAGGGCCCGCGCAACCGGCGATCCAGCCAGTTATCCGTCTGCGGGAGTTGCTGCCACCAGTTGTCCACCGCTTGGGAGCGCAAAAACGTCTCCGGATGGGAAACGCCCTGAGACAGCTGCGCGTCCTTGCCATCCAGCTCGCGGGCCTGCTTCAAGTAACTGGCCGCATCGACGCTGACAATGCCGGTGTGAATCTTGACCAGCGAGGTAATCGACGCCTCCGACCCATTGGCCACCAGTGCCGCGCCGCGGTCGGCATAGATTTCAGTGTGCAGGCTATAGAGACGTGCAGTCTGTTCCAGGCTGGGCGGCGTATTCATGTCGGCCATGGCGTGATTGAGAATCCGCTCGGCGGTGAGAAAGTCGCCACCGTGCTCCGACCATAACCGGTAATGAGCCAGCTCATGCCCGAGCAATGCGAGCAATTCCTGGGCGTCCAGACGCTCAAGAATCGGCCCGTAAAACACCACATGCACTTCGCCGGCCAGGTAATAAAGGCTCGCGTTCATCGCGCCGTCGCCGGCCTGGTAAAGGGTGGCGGGTGCCTTGATCTGCAGACGCTGCAATGCGGTTTCACAGGCCTGATAGGCCTGCGGATGGGTCTCGGGGCTCAAGCGATAGGTGTCACGCAGCAATTGCGCACGTACATCCTGGGCGTGTTCCTGTTGAACGCCCAAGGACGAGGCCCATTCCCACACGACTGGTTCATGGGCTTTCAGGTAGTCGACCACATGCTGGTGGTAAGGCAATGGCGTCAGGCTGCTGATATCCAGCGCAGGGGTACTCATCGTGTTCAAACGTCCTTGAGAGGATACGGCTCCATACACTGCGTGGGCAGCAGAGACTGGGCTGGCATCCCGGTATCAGTGATCGGCAATAAACGCGGAGCATACCTAGGGGGTGGGGAAAATACTTGTGAAAGTACATGTTTCCGCTCAGTGAAAAACCGATCAGCCTCGCAAAGCCACGGGGCACGGGGCAGGGCGACAGGGATACCCAAGAGCGATAGCACTAGGCTATTATTCAGTTTTCGCATTATCAGGAAAGGAATCGCATCAACGCGGCAGCACAGTTTCGCAAGGAAGATATATTGGCGCAGTTCCCTGGTATTGAGGCCAGATACACGCTTGAAGGCGACAAGGCAATCGGCGAAGTTAGCGGCTTTGGTGCTGTTTGGCGTGCGCACGATAACTGGATCGGTTCGACGGTCGCCATTAAATTCAGTGAACATAATCTGTCGGATGAAGTTCGACTCTGCCGTGAAATTGATGGGGAGACCGCTCGGGTATTTGATTTCTATAAGGGTGTAAATGGCTGGGAGGCTTACACCATGGAACACCTTGAGGCGCCTTGGTCAACGCTCTCAAGTTTAATTAGTAAGCGTCGATATAAAAAATCAGACATACAGTTTTATTTTGAGTGTTTCGAAGTGCTCCGCGCGATTTTACATGGCCTGAGCTCTATGCATGGCAAACCCTACCAACGGGGCACTCGTGTAATTCATGCGGATATCAAACCAGCTAATCTGTTTCTTTTTAATAAGAAAAAACAGCGACCTCACTCTGTTTTTACGATGCCGGCCTATGTCGACATGATAAAACTTATAGATTTGGGGGTGAGTACTTATAAAGGCGGCGTGCCGCGTGGGTATACGCCGGCCTATCGACCCCCTCAAATGCAGTCCGTTGGACCAGGCTTTGATCTTTATGCAGTGGCAATCACATTTGCGGAACTGCTGACGAAACAGTTGCCAGCACATGAAGACTTGCTGAATCCCGCGGCCATTCGCAAAGTAATCGCCATTCGGTCGTCCGGCTCGTTCTGCATTGATGAACTGGCGGTAGAGATGATAAAGCGCTGCAAGAATGCAGCGACTCAATCCACTCATACGGCCAACAAGTTGATCGAATATTTAGACTCAAAACTGTTTGATCGCGAACACCTTAGCCTAATGTGCTTGCGAAAACTCGTGAAGTCTGGAATGGCATCGGGCACCAAGGCCGAGCTGGGCGCTGCAATCTATCCCGAGATAGCCAAGTATTGGGGATGGAAAAACACCTCTCCAAAACGGAGGACGCTGTCTGAGGAGTTTGTTACTACGATGGTTGATGAAGGGCTCATCAAAAAAAGTCCCGCGGCCAAGCGGTTTGTTGTAGCAACAGGAGCGACATAGGCTCACCGACGAACCTGCAGTTTGCAAACATAACGGGACGCTTACATTAATTTTACCAAGTTGGTGTCCGGGCGCTCACTCGATTGGAGCGGCCACGGATATGCATTAAGGATATTAAGGAATCGAGATCGATATCCTGAATCGCACAGCGTTCTCAGTTAGGACAGGCGCCGGTGCCACGCGCCCACGCTCCAGCAGTGATCGCGATCTCCGCTGCCAATTGATCGATAACTCGCTGGTGTGCTATCACGAGGCTGTTCAATTCTATCCCTGCTGTTTCACGGATTAGGCTTGCGCAGGTCAATGTACGGCGCTGCTGCGAGTCCCCGCGCATTCCCAGGCTCCACACCACATCGACCAAGGCATATTGGCCCGGTAGCGAGTCGAAGCGCCGCACATCGGCTTGCAATGACAGCACCGGGCGTTGTGCGTCCTTTGGCAATCCGGCTATGTCACGAGTGCCCAGGTGGCGCTCTAGGCGCTCCGTCAGGGCATCGTGGAACTCGTCCGCCAATGGCGCACTCCAGCGATCGTTTTCCAGAATCACTAGGTTTCCGCGGTTCTGGCGCACAACCAATTGCGGCTGGTCGACCTGAACCGGCATATGCACTCCCAGCATTTCGAACTGGAAGGGCGGTTTGGCCAAGCGCGTCGGGGCGCTTGGAGCGGCGTCCTGCAACGTGTAGTAATGGGCGGCCGGCGAGTTGCACGCACTCATGCCCATGCTCGCGGCTAGCATCAAGGTGCGTTTGATCATGGTTGAGCTTCCGGTTGGACTTCATGTGAATTACTAACAGGGCTGCGGTAGGCGTCCGGCTCCCCTTGATTGGTGCGGCCTCGAATTAGCGCCTCGGGGTTGCGGCTGAGGAAGTCGGTAAGTACGCGCACCGAGCGCGCTGTGCGCTGGACCTCGTTCATTGCTTGGCTGAGTTGCTGGCGCTCGGGCGAGTCCTCGGCAAACGTCGAGTTGGCCGCAGCGAGCGTTTTCTGGGTCTGTTGTAGCGTACCTCGCACTTGCGGCAGAACGTCGGAATTGACTTGGCGCAAGGTTTTTTGCATCTCGCTCAGAGTGCCATTGAGGTTGTTGGCGATTTCGTCCAGCGGCAGCTTGCTGATCTTATCGACCACGGCCTGCAGTTGTTCCTGCACCTTGTCCAAGCTGCCGGGAACCGTAGGTATACGCAGCGGCCGGGCCGCTGTGTCGAAGACCACGGGAGCCGCGTTGGGGATGAAGCTTAGCGATATATACAGCTGGCCGGTGATCAAGTTGGCGCTGCGTGCCTGGGCGCGTAGGCCTTGCTTAACGAAAGCGGACAGTAGCTGAGCCCAGCGTTCATCTTCCTCTGTGCCCATCTGCTTGAGCAGCTTCTCGTGTGCCTTGCCCAGGCGATCCGGGTAAATCACGGCGCCAACCACGCTTGGAAAGCTCTTGGTCTTGGCGTCATAGTCCAGGTTGACCGACACCACCCGACCGATATTGACGCCCATGAACTCCACCGGTGCATTTACCGTGAGGCCCCGCAGAGACTGGTTGAAATTCATGCTGATGTAGCGTGGATCACCGTCAGGCGGCGCTAGCGCGGTTTCTTGGTCGGAGAACAGGTCGAAACGCAAGCGCTCCGTGGCCGGTGTCGCGTTGGGACTGTATTTGGGTTCTATGAACGCGACGCCGCCAGCCAAGATCGTCGACAGAGATTCGGTGTTGACCTTCAGGCCGCTGGCACCCACGGTCAAGTCTATGCCGCTTGCGTTCCAGAAGCGCGTGTCCGTGGTGACGAACTTGTCAATGGGTGCATGGACGAAGATCTCCACATCGACCCCCTTGCCATCCTCGGCTAACTGGTAGGAAATAACTTGGCCCACTTCGATACGCCTGTAGTAGACCGGCGAGCCAATGTCCAGCGAACCTAGATCCTCGGTATGCAGGGTAAAGCGCTTGCCCTGTTCACCGTAGGTTATCGGCGGCGGTGTTTCTTTACCCACGAACTCTTTCTTGCGCGCTTCGGCGCTGCCGGCGTCGGCACCGATGAACGCGCCGGAGAGCAGGGTATCCATGCCAGAAATGCCGTTGGCGCCGATCCGCGGGCGTACTACCCAGAACACCGAGTCCTCTGCGGTAAAGCCTTCTGCGGATTTGTTCAGGTCGACATTGGCGACTACGTGGCTGCGATCATCGCTGAGCGCAATGGCAGTCACCTGGCCGATCACCACGTTCTTGTATCGGACTTGGGTCTTGTTGGCCTCAATGCCCATGGCGGTCTGGAAGCTGATCTCGATCTGCGGGCCGGCATTGAGAACATCGCTGATAAGCATCGAGGCGCCGACTAGGCTGGCGATGATCGGCACGATCCACACCAGCGAGACATTGAAACGACGCGTCTTGACGACCGGCGCAGCGGCAGGAGACTCAGGGGTGGAGCGTGGACTATCAGACATCTTCAACCTCTACATCCCAGATGAGCCGGGGATCGAAACTCATGGCGGCCAGCATGGTGAGCACCACCACCAGACCGAAAAACACGATACCCAACAAAGGATCGATGGAACTCAGGGAGCGGAACTGCACCAGTGCGGCCACCAGAGCCACGACCAGTACGTCGAGCATCGACCAATAGCCGATCAACTCTATTAATCGATACAAGCGCGCGCGCTCGCGCATGGCAAAGCGACTTTTGCGCTGGCAGGTCACCAGCAGCATGCCCAAGCTCATGAACTTCATGCAGGGCACAACCATGCTAGCGAAGAAGATCAACACAGCTATGTCCCACGAGCCACCATGCCAAAACTCGATGACACCGCTCATGATGGTGTTCTCGCTGACGTTGCCAAACATATTGGTGCGCATCACTGGCAGCAGGTTGGCAGGGATGTACAGGATTAGCGCGGTGATCAAAAGTGCCCAGGTGCGGGCGATGCTGTCGGGCTTGCGTGCGTGAACAGTGGAGTGGCAGCGCGGGCACTGGTTTTCGCCTGCCTGACAGATGTGCCCGCAGGTATGACAGAGCACCAAGCCCAATTGCCGCGCGTACGCCGGAAAGCTCATCGCAGCTTTCCTTCCAGGTCATCCCAGAGCCGGCGAATGCCCTTGCCTGAGATCAGTATCAATAGCACCGTGACCATGCCCAGCGCCCAAAGCCCGACGCCGGAGTGCACGTCAAGCATGCCCGCCAGCTTGACGATCGCCACCAGGATGCTGAGCAGACAGACTTCGAGCATGCTCCACGGGCGCAGGTGTTCCAGTGCCCGCATACACCGGCGAAAGCCAGGTGCTGCGCGTCCGGCCGTGGCAAAACCGAGCAGCCAGCACAACAGGCATATCTGCAGCAGCGGTGCAAGAATGATAGTTAGTCCGGTGACCGCGGCCATTAGAGTGATGCGACCCTGTGCCAAAGCTTCCACCGACGCCAGTAGGGTAGCCTGGTTGGTCAGGCCCTCCATGCCTATGCTGATGACTGGAAAGGTATTGGCGAGCATGAACAGCACGGCCGCGGTCAGAGCGAGCGCAAACAGCGCCTGGATGCTCAAGCGATGGCCACGTTCTAACACCGCGCCACAACGCGTGCATTCGGCTTTTTGACCATGGCCCAAGGCTACAGATTCGAACAGCGAATCGCAGTGTTCGCAGATGATGCGACGGTAAGACGTGTTCGTTATGCAATCTGCAGGGATGACGTTCTGCATTGAGTGGCACGCACTTTCCGTTAAGTTACTTCTCATGCTTTAAACCATCGGTCGTAGCAAATAACGTGTGTAAATAATAACGCTGCAGTTCGAATAAACGCCTAGCATACGTAGCGTGTTCGTCCCGCATCCACCATAATTCTTCTTTAGAAGTGGAGTTTTTTGAAAGATGAGCAGCTAAACCAAGTTCATCTAAGACCCGCTCGCCAAATGCTAATTGAGCTATTAACTCGCTAAGATGGCAGAGAACGTCCTTACTATCATTTGGCAGAGTTTGAAATGGATCTCTCAGAATGGTCTGCGCGTTGACACGTTTCGCAAGCTCGGGATAGTTTGTTGGCCCTGAAAGGATGGAGAGGTGATCAGACAGGATTAGTCGATTTTGGAAAAAAACCTTATTGACTCTTGCGCATTCAAGGCAGAGCTGAGGTATATGTGTTTGTTGAGAAATAACCATGGAGTGATGGGTTATCTTCATCGTCACCTGAGTGATCACAGCTAGACGTGATAGATACCATTCTTTTTGAATTATGACTGCCACAGGATTATCTCAGTTAAGTTATTGAAACAGCCGCCGGCTTTTTGATTCAAGCAATTACGCAAGCTTCAATTTTGCAAATGGATATCCATGTGTGCAGATGCAGCAATCCAAAGCAGTCGTCATCTGACCCCAATTTTTCAAATATACGCACGGTCTTCGCCGGCGTTTAAGAGGTTCTCAACACGGAACAATCACTCTAGGCCGCATTAAAGATACAGATCAGTACCATTATCTGTCAAGGGCTATGGTTGTGGGTTCGGCGATATCGGTCAGCAGGCAGCCTATTGCCTGCTGACCGCTGACAGGTAGATGATCTGCACATATGGCATAATTCGTTTTTTACATCTCACAGAGGCTGGAAAGGGGACAAAATGAGCGGTAAAGATTATGATAATCATTACAGGTCTATACCTAGGCCCAAGCTTGGAAGGCCCAAGGCTTCAAACGTCGCAGAAATAAATTTGCGGATTCTAGATGCAGCCACTCAACTTTTTTTAAATCAAGGTTTTAGCAGGACGGCGCAAGATCAGGTGGCTGAGAGCGCACGTGTAAGTAAGACTACTTTATATAATCGATTTCCGACGAAAGAATTATTGTTCGACGCTGTAGTTCAGAGCTGTCTTGATAAATTTTATGAGCCGGTTACGTCTGGGCAGATTCAAGGAACCGTTGAAAGCAAGCTAGTGAAAGTTGGAGAACTGCTGGTTGAGTCAAACCTCACCAATTTCGTGATTAGACTTATGCAAATGATACTTGCAGAAACCATGCATTTTCCACGGTTGACTCGTGATGCATATCAGCGGGGACTCAGCGAGGGGGTCAAGAGCGTTGCGGAAGTCCTAGCATCAGGTGAGCAAGCCATCTCCGAAAATTTGGCAATTGAGATAGGCAGACGATTTGTCGAAATGGCGTTGCATCCGCTATTTCTGAGCGCGCTCTTCAATAGCGACTTAGACTCCTTGCGCATTAAATCAATTAACGATATCGCGCAAGTGTCCCGGATGCTGGCCTGGGACGCCGATCAAATCGAAATTGATATCGCCAAGTGACTGCTGGTTAGAGTTTGCCCCAGGCACATCTCGGAACTGATCTTCCGAGATAGAGGCCATGCCGTCGGGGCCTGAGCCCTTCGGCATGAAGCGATAATGATACCATACTGTACCTTTTGTAGGTGGCGTCTATGAACTGTCTTATCGTCTGTCTTTCCTAGGAAAAATCGATTGTCAAGATAAAAAACTCTACAGATAGTGCGATATTCATGATAAAAAAATTTTGCTGGCTTCAGCTTTTTTGAGGGTTCCTCTCAGTTGAATGGGACAAGCAGGTTCAAAGATTTTCAAGTAATTGTATTTGAGAACAAGGATCCTGATATAGCGCTCATCCCTCATTTGAATTATCAGCACTTCACGAAAAGCAGAAAGAGTGGGAGATACGGCTTCTTCCCACTACGAGGCTGATCCGACTGTATAGTTTGTCGGTCACCCTTACATGGCGCGGTGATCGACTTACTAGCTTTCGGCTCTCTGTAAACACGGATGATTGGTTTGGGTGAAGGTACAGTCAGCGGGAAAGCGGTGGCGATGATAGAGTGGGTTATTTTCTGTCATCACCCGCCATCGCGCATCAAACTCCAGATTCCGTTAAGTTGACGATGCCGCCTGGTCCTCCGAGATTCCTATGGTTTGATCTTGAACAGCCGCTGCGCATTGCCGGACATGATCATCTCCTTTTCCTCTGCGGAAATCGGTGCGTTGCGTATCCATTCGGCACCGATCTCCGACGATTCGTAGGGATAGTCGATCGCAAACATGACACGATCTGCGCCAAGAGCTTCGATCGCAAATTTGAGCACTTGATCCCAGAACATTCCGCTCGTCGTGATATGGATGTTCGATTTAATGTATTCGCTCGGCTTTCGCTCCAGCTTGACCATGCCCGGCGGAACCTGACCTTGGGACATCATCATTTTGTAGATGTTGTCGAAGCGAAATAGCCAAAAGGGCAACGACTCGCCCATATGGCCCAAAACGACCTGTAGTTCGGGGAACCGATCGAACACTCCCCCCAACACCATGCGAGTGGCATGGAGGCCAGTTTCGGCGGCAAATCCCCATATCGCGCCAGAAAGTCCATAGGGCATCATTGGTTTGCACATGTCGCCAGACGGAAAGGTCGGGTGAATATAGACAGGAGCCTGACAGCGCTGGGCTGCCTCGAGAATAGGATCAAACTTCCGTTCGTCCAGATATTCTCCATTTGTGTGCGAATTAATGATAATGCCGTGCATTCCCAATTCGGTCATTGCACGTTTGACCTCGTCAGCAGCCCGCACGGGATCCTGTGGCGCAATGGCGGCCAAACCGGCAATGCGCGTCGGATGCTGCCGGATCAAGCTGGCCAAATAATCATTCGTTTGCTTGGCCAAACTCGTCCCAAGGTCGGCGTCGAATAGCTGAACACCTGGGCTCGTCAACGACATGAGGTGCATATCGACACCGTTCGCATCCATGTTTGCGAGACGCGTTTCAACGTCGCAAAGACCTCTGGCCGCTTCCGGCTTCGTCTGGAAATAGGCGGCATAGCGCACGTTGTCAGAAGTGCTCGTCGAAGCGAACTTGCCAAGAGCTTCCAGATATTCCGGAGTGGCGAAAGCCTCCTCGGTCGCGATCATGTGCATTTGTGGCTCCTCAACCATTTTTCCAAGCTCTCTTCGAAAAGGCCATCGCCAGCTTGCAGCAGGCGAGAGTTCGAAATTCCGGTCAGCTTACAAGTCCGAAATACTGATGGTATAGCATGATGTGGGTTAAGGATGCATGTAGAAACCGGTCACAAGGGCATTTCGAAGGGAAGGTGGTGTGGAATTAACGGGTCTGGGCATCGTCAACTTAAGTCGGTATGTCCAACGCGCAATTTCCGTGACAACACCGGGCTTTTACTAAATTCCGGACGTGGTACCTGAACAGGCGATCCGGCCCAATAGAGCTGGATATCTGCTCCAGCCAACTGCACCCAATCCCAGGCTCGCCATATCGGCGGGCCTTTTTCATTTCTGGAGTAACAATGGACCCGACCGACCTCGGCCCAGGCCCAGCTACCTGGCTGGGCGGCACGGGCAGAACCCTACTGGGTGGCTTCCTCTGGTTGAGGAAATTCCCCTCCCGGGATGCGACCGACCGCGCCATGGACAACGCCGATATTGGCACCCTGCCGCTGTTGGCCGTATGGAAAGGAAGATCGAAGCCCTGACTGGGATAACCACGCGGTGGTACAAGGAACCTGCCGCCTATTGTGAGTTCGACGCATGTAAAGAGCGCGAGCCCTAATGCTTCGATGCGTTTCACGCGCAGTCGATCCTGTGGTCGATGTCGGTAGCGCCGAAGCAGGTCCCACCAGAGCGCAAATAGGGCTTCGTAGAGCAGGGCGCGCCACCACCGCAGGTAAGGTCGTGCGGATTCGAATGCCTGCTGCCAGACTTCGAAACTACCCAGCGCAGCGCGGCCGATCCATGCGACCAGTGCGGCGGTCACCGAAACCGCGTTAGCCAGGGTGATTGCGGTGTTTGGTGCGGCGAAGCCGCACTGTGCTTATCTATTTGCCAACCGTCGTGCCACTTGCATGAAGGTTCTAGTCCACGACGGCTTGGGTATCTGGCTGGCGGCTCGCCGGTTGAATCAGGGTAGGTTCCACTGGCCAAGCATTCGCGTGGTGCACTCCGATGAAACACCGGTACAGGTGCTCATGCCGGGCGCGAAGAAAACCCATCGTGGCTAAGTCTGGGCCTACGCGACCACCGCATCAGCCGATATCAGCGCAGTGGTGTACGACTTCAGCCCAAGCCGCTCGGGCGAGCATGCGCGCAACTTCCTGCAAGACTGGAAAGGCAAACTGGTGTGCGACGATTTTGGTGGCTACAAGGCCAGTTTCGCATTGGGCGTCACAGAAATCGGTTGCATAGCCCACGCCCGGCGCAAGTTCTTCGACCTGCATGCCAGAAACAAGAGCGCGCTCGCCGAGCAGGTACTGCACTCTATCCAGTTGCTATACGAAATCGAAAGTGAGATCCGCGACCTGAAGCCAGATTTACGGCGACGAATACGGCAAGAAAAAGCCGTCCCCGTGATGGATAGGCTGCACGCCTGGATGATCGCCCAGCGTGAGCTTGTGCATGATAGCGCGGCCATTGCCGAGGCTCTGGATTACAGCCTGAAACGCTGGCCAGCATTGTCACGTTATCTGTACGACGGCGCGGTGCCTATTAATAACAACCACATCGAGCAACAGATCCGGCCATGGGCTCTTGGACGCAAGAATTGGCTCTTCGCCGGATCGTTGCGCAGCGGCAAACGCGCGCCGATGTTGATGAGCGTGATCCAGTCGGCGAAGCTCAACGGGCATGACCCATATGCTTACTTGAAAGACGTTCTGGCGCGACTGCCAGCACAGCGTGCAAGTGACGTCGCCGAGCTGCTGCCGCATAAATGGGCTCCGATCCTGATCGATAAGCTGCACGCCCGTGTCGCTGAAGGCAAGATCATCCTCAAGCTCAACGCGACCCTGGACGAAGTCCTGGGCGACAACATGGGTGTGACCGGTGCTCGCCTGAAAAACAACGACGGCAGTTTCGACGAGCTGAACGTCGAAGGTGTGTTTATCGCCATCGGCCACACGCCGAACACATCGTTGTTCGAAGGCGTGCTGGAAGCCAAAGACGGTTACCTGGTGGTACAAGGCGGCCGTGAAGGCAACGTCACCGCGACCAACATCGAAGGCATCTTCGCTGCCGGCGACGTGGCCGACCACGTGTACCGTCAGGCCATCACCTCGGCCGGCGCCAGTTGCATGGCGGCATTGGATGCCGAGCGGTACCTCGACGGTTTGAAAGACGCTGCGTTCTGAAACCGTTGAAATAAAAAAACGGCTGAAACACAGGCCGGTTTTTTGCGCTCGGCGGGCCCGCGCCATGCGATGTTTACGCAGGCAGGGAAGAACGCTTACGTCGTGAACGAACTCGACAGTAGTGTAACGGTTACGTCTAAGATGCTGAACACGGGTCGCTCAAACTTCAGGAAATCATCTCCACACTGCGAACGAACTTCACACGTAATATACTTCCCGGATAGGCACGGATATGCAGGCCTGATAACGCCTTCATCTCTCTGTCTACCACTAATAACTATTACAAATCCGATAGCATAACTATCATTTTGTGAGCGTCTTCACGAGCAATGGGGATTACTGATCGATGAAGAATTATTCCTTCAATCAAAGCATCTAGCGCGACTGCTGACAAGGGGGAGAAATAGAGTTCGAGTGACCCTCTGATTTCAAGCATCCAGTCTTTCATAACATTCTTCATAACAGGGCTACGACACGCAAAACTATAGAGCTCGCAAGTCAGTTGGATCGTTCTAGTGCCGAATGTGGATCTTTCAAAGATAACATCCACAATCGCATGGCAAGCATCTTCTTTATTGTTTGCTTTTCGAATTGCTGCTGCAAATCGAGTAGAAACGCATTGAGCCAACAGCTGAAACGCCTCCAGCAGTAGCTCCTGCATGCTCGGGAAGTAGTGCGTAAGTGAACCGAGAGGCACGCCCGAGAGTTCGGAAATTTTTCGGTACGTTGTGCATGCAATCCCGTGAAGCTCGATGCAGTCTAGGGTTACCTTGAGGATATGCTCCCTACGATGAGGGTCTTGCTGCCAAGTCTTACGTTTCTCAGTCGTCATGCATGCTCCTATCTTAGCCGGTGATATTAGCATAGGACGTCAAATCGTACAACTGTACGATTTCATTGACCTTAATCAGCGCTGGCGGTAGGATAGAAATCGTACATCTGTACGGTTTCCAGTGCTGAGCAAGAGGCCGAAACGAATTGCTCCTAGAAAGGAAACTTCTTGAATGAACAAATTAACCGGTGTTGTTGATGGTTTTTTGTATGACGCAAATTTCGACGAATCGCTTATTAGTTTGAGGAAGAAGACGAAGACACTATGCGGTCTGTTCAACGCCACAGCGCCAGATGAAGACCTTGTCAGGTTAGAACTCATCAATGCTATTTTTGGCGGGTGCGGCAGAAGTCCTATCATCGAGCCACCTTTTTATTGTGACTACGGTACAAATATCACCATCGGTGATAACTTTTATGCGAATCATGGGTTAGTTATTTTAGACGGAGCGGAAGTAGTCATTGGGAGTAATGTTTTCATTGCGCCGGGAGTTGGAATCCATACGGCAGGTCATCCGGTGGATTTTGATAGACGGAATCAAGGTATGGAATATGCGCTGCCCGTCACGATAGGCAATAACGCATGGATAGGCGCTTCAGCGACAATTCTTTCTGGTGTGACTATTGGTTATAATTCGGTTATTGGTGCCGGCAGCGTAGTCGTTAGGGACATCCCAGCGAATGTTATTGCGGTAGGAAATCCTTGTCACGTGATTCGAGAAATTACCTCTGACGATGCCATGCGGAATGATTTCCGGCGCACCAGAAATTAATTAATCACAAGCCGGCAAGCAGCCATTGCCAACGCGGCTGTGCGCTGAAGCGTATCGGCAAAGCTGCCAGCGAAAAACTCGGCTACCCACGGGGCGTCTTTACTTTCGAGCGCTACATCTGTGAGAAATGGGCCTCGCTCTCAACGTCGCATGCGTCAGCAAACTTTTTCATTATCAGTCTGCGACGTCAGTTACGGGCATGGCGTCTGTCTGCCAACTACAGGCTTTATTAGATGAATAGTACGGAACAAGCTTTTTTTACCTCTAGTACGCTATCTGCTTCCAGATATGCTTTCTTCCTAGCGGGATCTTGTATGGGCGCATGGGCACCTTTGGTTCCATTTGCCAAGGAAAGGGCGCAGATAGGTGAGGCGGAACTTGGTCTGCTACTCTTGGGCCTTGGTACCGGATCAATGTGCATGATGCCGTTTGTGGCCCGTTTAGCGAATCGAATTGGCTGCAGAACTACTGTCTATCTTGCAAGCGCTGTTACCGCTGTTGCCCTTGTTGGCCTGGCAACTGCTACTTCATATTGGGCGCTCTTGGCTTTTTTGTTTCTGTTTGGGGCCGCCATTGGTACAGCCGATGTAAACATGAATCTTCAAGGCTCGCTTGTCGAGCGCCACCACGGCAAGCAGATGATGTCTGGCTTTCATGGGCTAGCCAGCGTCGGAAATATTTTCGGCGCGGGCACGGTAAGCCTACTGCTTTGGCTAGGCCTCAATCCCGTACAGTCAATCCTTATGTTCGCCCTGGGATTGGGCGTGGCGCTCTTATCTCTTGGTCGTCACATGCTCCCGTTCGCGGAGCTTGAGGGGGCGCCAGCCAAAATGAAGCCAACCAAGCTGGTGTTGCTATTGGCGGGGCTGTGCTTCATCGCTTTTCTGGTTGAAGGTTCTATGCTCGACTGGAGTGCCGTCTATCTGACTTCGAGCCGGGACGTGGAGCCTGATATTGCGGGCATTGGGTACGCCGCATTTTCGGTGACCATGGCAGTAGGGAGACTGTTAGGCGATTGGATCGTAAGCAAGGTCGGCTCGCGGGCAGTGCTACTGGCAGGAAGTATGTTGGCAATGGGCGGCATGGCGTTGGCGGTGGGCATCGACCAATGGATAGTTTCGGTTTTCGGGTTCGTACTCGTCGGATTAGGGATCTCGAATCTCGTTCCGATATTTTGCTCTAAGGCCGGGCATCAGACTGTAATGCCCGTCGCTCAAGCTCTGGCTGTCATCAATGCAATCGGATACCTAGGCATACTGATGGGGCCGGCTGCGATTGGATTTATCGCTCATGCTACGTCCCTAAGCTTCTCTTTGCTCTTCACCTCTGCGTTACTGATCCTCGTCCTCTGCGGCGCCAAGATCGCATCATACAAATAGCGTTGAGTCTCCAGGTGATGGCCGTTTTGGGGCACAGGTGCCGATCACTTTTATTTTCCCTAGAGATGAACCTGTTGCCGCGTTGAAGCGGCGGAGATTCTCTCGCCCTGCGACTTCAGGCAAAGCTCCATAAGCGCCCAGTGTAGAAATAGTGTAAGCGTCCGCCAAAATCACCTTGCCTGACTCAGGCAAATACCCCGAAAGGGTGGTGAGGGATCTTCCTTCACTGTGGCAACGGGTGAACGGTAAATCGCTGGGAAAGAGATCTGCTGGAATGATCATTCGGCGCGGCGATGCTTGTTAATCTCCTCGTAGATATTTGAGGTTCCAAGACAACCCGCCAGCATCAGCGTTCATGATTGCCAACATCCTTTTACTAAATTATCGTAGAACATTCTGGGTACCGCTGACATACAGTTCTTGGTAAGGCATTCGGTATAAATGCCTGCCTAGGGGACAGCTATGTCGTACCGAACCTTCTGGTCAACCGCGCTTTTACTGGTCACAGCTGTCTGGGGCTGGAGCTTTGTAGCTAAGCACGAAACGCTGACAAACATGGCCCCATCCACGCTGAACGCATGGATGTTTACCTTAGCGGCTTTAGCGCTCCTTCCATTTTCAATCCGCTCATTTCGATATCTGAATCGGCGTGATTGGGCGAGTGCGGTATTTGCCGGAATAGTCCTCTTTGTCGCTTTCTCACTGCAGACTTCAGGGACAGCCCTCACCACGCCCTCCAATGCCGGGTTCATCACGGGCTTGTGCACTGTTTTCACTCCATTGTTTGTTTATTTCATAGGCAAAGGACGCCCAAGTCCTAAGCAGGCTGCCGGAACAGTGATTGCCGTATTTGGGCTCGGTTTACTGAGCCTTGACGGATTCGCGCTGCACTATGGTGATCTACTGATTTTGGGGTGTGCGGCATGCTTCGCATTACACATTGTGATTGTCTCAACGTTCGCAACACCCGCCATTTCCATGGCATCAACTTCAATCCAGCTAGGGCTGGTTGGCTCGCTTTCTTTGATATGGAGCTTGGCCGGTAACCAGTTTTCTTTTCCCAGCGCGCTCCCCACGACAGTTACGATCCTTTCGCTGGGGCTGTTCGCTACTGCCTTGGCTTACGCCATTCAGAATCGCGCTCAGGCTGTGCTTACCCCTGAAAAGGTCGCCCTAATACTTATTTGCGAACCTGTGTTTAGTGGGGCTTTTGGTTATCTCCTCGCTGGAGATCGTTTGCCCCCTGAACGACTTGCAGGGGCGGCGCTAATCCTTCTGGGCATTGCAGTCACGGAGCTTAGAATCGCGCGTACGCAAGGGGACGACAAAACGTGTAGTGATCTAATGAAACCGGACACCCATCTAGGCGAGAATGCTCGCCAGAACGAGGTGTCAGATGACCAAACAACGCCGTACCTTTTCCCCTGAATTCAAACGCGAGGCTGCCGACCTCGTTCTCAAGCAGGATTACAGCTTCATTGAGGCCAGCCGCTCGCTTGGTGTCGGCGAGTCGGCTTTGCGCCGATGGGTCGACCAAGTGCAGCAAGAACGCACGGGCGTCACCCCGCAGAGCAAAGCGCTGACCCCGGAGCAGCAGAAAATCCAAGAGCTGGAAGCCCGAATTGCTCGCCTTGAGCGGGAAAAGTCGATCTTAAAAAAGGCTACCGCGCTCTTGATGTCGGAAGATCTCGAGCGTTCGCGCTGATTGACCAGTTGAGCATCCACGAGCCGGTTGATTGGCTGTGCATGGTGTTTGAAGTGACCCGCTCGTGCTACTACGCTCGGCGTCTCAGGCGCCGCACACCGGATGTAGAACGCCTTCGATTGCGCAGTCGGGTGAACGAGTTGTTCACCCAAGGCCGCAGTGCTCCCGGTAGCCGTAGCATCATGGCCATGATGCAGGACGACGGCGAGCAGATCGGGCGATTCAAAGTGCGCAGCCTGATGCGCGAGCTGGAGTTGGTCAGCAAACAGCCGGGATCGCATGCTTACAAAAAGGCGACGGTCGAGCGGCCCGACATTCCTAATATTTGGAACCGGGAGTTTGACGTGCCCGCTCCTGACCACGTCTGGTGTGGCGATATCACTTACATCTGGGCTCAAGGGAAATGGCAGTATCTGGCGGTGGTGCTGGACCTTTTTGCCCGCCGTGTTGTGGGCTGGGCGTTGTCGGGAAAGCCGGATGCGGACTTGGTCATCAAGGCCTTGGACATGGCTTACGAACAGCGAGGGAAGCCTCAAGGTCTGCTGTTCCACTCCGACAGGGCTCGCAATATGGAAGCCGGAGTTTTCGTCAGCGCCTTTGGCGATATCGCATGCGTCAGAGCATGAGCCGGCGAGGAAATTGTTGGGATAACGTGCGGATTCCACGCCATCCGGACACTCAGCCCACGAACATCCGGACACTCGTTCCACGCTCATTCGGACAGGCAGTCGGAGCGCGGCGACGCAGGTTTGCATTGTTAGTCTGAAGTCCCTGCCGTCGTCAATTTCGTTGCGCGCCTGCGCATCGATTCGCCCTTCAGTTCGATCCGATAAGCGTTGTGCACCAGCCGGTCGAGGATCGCATCGCCCAAGGTCGGATCGCCGATCAGCGCATGCCATTTATCCACCGGCATTTGGCTGGTCACCAGCGTCGAGCGGTTACCGTAGCGGTCGTCCAGCAGTTCGAGCATGTCGCGCCGTTGCGCAGCGGTAAATGGCGCCAAGCCCCAGTCGTCCAGGATCAGCAAGTCGGTCTTGGCATAACCCCCCATCAGTTTCGCGAAGCGCCCATCGCCGTGGGCCATGCCCAGCTCTTCCATCAAGCGCGGCAGGCGCAGATAACGCACGCTATAACCGTCGCGGCAGGCCTTGTGAGCGAGCGCGCAGGCGAGCCAGGTTTTGCCTACACCAGTCGGGCCGCCGATGATCAGGTTCAGGCCGTCGCGCAGCCACTGGCCGCTGCCCAGTTGCAGGACTAGAGATTTGTCTAGGCCGCGCGGGCTGCGGTAGTCGATATCTTCCAGGCAGGCGTTATGGCGTAGTCGTGCGGCTTTGAGACGCGTACTCAGGCGCGCATCTTCACGCTCGGTCAGCTCGCGGTCGACCATCAGGCCGAGGCGTTCGTCGAAGCTGAGATCGTTGATGTCAGGCGTTGCGTGTTGTTCGCCAAGCGCCTTGATCATGCCGTGCAGGCGCAGGGTTTGTAGCTTGTCGAGTGTCGGATTGGGCAGCATGTTCGTGCTCCTTCTTCAGGTCAGTGGTAGTAGCCAGGGCCGCGCAGGTTGATGTGTTCGTCGGGCAGTAACGGCAGGTTTTGCTGGGCCAGCGGTAGTCGCTCCAGGCCTTGGCGCAGGATCGATTCGAGGCTTTTATAGCTACATGCGCCCAGTGCCAGCGCACGCTGGCAAGCGGCTTCCAGCCGCGCTTCGCCGTGCTGCTTGCTCAGGCGCAGGATGCCCAGGCAGGCGCGGAAGCCATGCTGCGGGTGGATTCGGCGTTCGAGGATGTGGGCGATAACGCCAGCGGTGTTCGGCCCGGTCTGCTCAGCCCAGCGGATCAGCCGCTGGGGCGTCCACTCGGCGTGTTCGCGGTGACTTTTGGGCATGTGCTCGGTGTGGGTGGTGTGGCGGCCTTTGTGCGGCGAGCGCAGATGGCTGGCCACGCGCTGGTTGGCGTGGAAGCACTCGACGGTCTGTGCAGTCAGTCGCACTTCGAGTTGGTGCTTCACCAGTTGGTATGGCACCGAGTAGAAGTGACCGTCGACCTCGACGTGGTAGTCGATGTGCACCCGCACCTTTTTCCACTCGGCGTAGATGTAAGGGTGTTCCGGTAGCGGTTGCAACGCCGGTTGGTCGATGGTCTCGAAGGCCGAACGGCGTGAGCCGGGCAGCTTTTTGAAGGGCTTTTGGTTGAGGCGATCCAGCAGCAGTCCGATGGCCGTGTTGAGTTCACCCAGCGAAAAGAACTGCCGATTGCGCAGCACCGCCAGGATCCAGCGCTCGACCACTTGAACACCGACTTCGACCTTGGCTTTGTCCTTGGGTTTTCGTGAGCGAGCAGGCAATACGGCGACGCCGTAGTGCTCGGCCAGATCGCGGTAGCTGGGGTTGATATCGGGCTCGTAACGGTGCGCCTTGGTCACGCCACTGCACAGATTGTCGGGCACCAGGATCTGTGCGGTGCCGCCGAAAAAAGCAAAACAGCGGGCGTGCGAGCCCAGCCAGTCGGGCAGTTTCTGCGACCAGGTCGCCTCGGCGAAGGTGTAGCTGGAGGCGCCGAGGACGGCGACGAATATCTGGGCCTGGCGGATCTCTCCGGTTCGCCGGTCGATGATCGGCACGGTCTGACCCGCGTAATCGACGAACAGTTTTTCGCCGGCGCGATGTTCCTGGCGCATGACCACGTCGACCTTGGCCGCCCAGAGGCGGTAGTGCTCGCAGAACCAGCTGTATTGGAAGCCTTGGGGATGGGTGAGTCGGTACTCTTGCCAGAGCAGGGCCAAGGTTACGCCGGGGCGGCGTAGCTCGGCGTGGACATGAGCCCAGTCCGGCGTCGGACGTTGGTCGCTTGGCGCGGGTACTGCCGGCGGAAAAAGACGTCGATTCAGCTCGGCATCTGAGAGATCGATGGGCCACTGAAGCCCGCTGGCAGCGAACCGGCAAAGGTAGTCTCCCGCACTCGAATGGCCAATGGATAAACTTTTGGCGATCTTGCGCACGGACAGGCCGGCGTCGAACTTTAGGCGTAGTACCTCTCGGATTTTACGCATGGATAAACGCTCCACGACGACCTCTTCGCTTCGAAAAAAGAGGCCGATGGTAGTGAATAATCCTGCGTTGCTGCCTGCCTGAAAGTGTCCGGATGGCCGTGGAATCGGTGTCCGGATACTTGTGGAATGAGTGTCCGGATCAACGTGGAATCAGTGTCCGGATGTTGGTGGAATGGGTGTCCGGATGGTCATGGAATCCCCAGATAACGCGCCGATGGAGCGGGTGTTCAGGAGCCTGAAAACCGAGTGGATACCGGCCATGGGCTACACGACCGTCCAACAAGCTCAGCGGGATATCAGCCATTTTTTGATGCACCGATACAACTGGATTCGACCGCACCAATTTAATGGTGGGCTGCCACCGGCTCAGGCCGAGAAAAAACTTAACGTCGTGTCCGGGATTAGTTGACCACTACATATCGACGTAGCGTGGCTGGTCATTAGTGCGAGTTCGAATTGCAACGTAAGCGGGTCCCTTGAACACGTAAGCTGGCAAAGAGGAGGGTGGTGTTGCTTGTTTTTGATCGGCTGATTTGGCCACGACGAACCTCCTTAACTGTCAAGTCGGCTCCAGGCTGCCGAAGCACGCTGGGCGTTGTGGAGGTTAGCCGACTCGGCTAGATAACGACTTGCATAACGGCGTGGCATCGTCGATGTGTCGGACCAACCGCAGACTCGCCGGAGTTCGTCCGTGGCCCGCTCGAGGTCATACCCACGCTTCTCGACAAGGTAAGCCAAAAACCGATCGGCAAAGGTGTGGCGAAAGTCATGCGCAGAAAGTGTAGGCAACAATCCTGGATGAGCCAGTTCAATGGTCAGAAACAGCCGGTCAAGAACGTTAGACAACGCGCGGATTGACAGCGGGCGGCCACGATCCGAGATGAACAAATAGCGGTACAGCAATTTCATCGGTTTGCCGTCGCGCAAAGGGCGCCGGTCGCTCTGGATATAGCGCTCGTAGACCTCATACAACTGTGCGGAGATACCTACGGTCCGCCCATGTGTTTTGAGCGCAGGCTCTTCAACGCGCGGATCGCGGGGATCATGTTCTCGATCATTGATGCTGACATAGGCGTGCTGAGACCCTTTATTGATATCCGTGGAGTAGAGCTTCAGAAGCTCTCCGCGACGGATGCCGGTCTCCAAGAGCAATTCAATCATTAGCCAATTACGCAGTTGCAAACGCTCCGGGAACGGATTCTCCACAGCGCCAGGGCGAATCAGTGTGCGAACGATCTGTAGTTGCATATCTGTCAGGCTGCGGTAACGAGTGCGATCGGGACGAGCATTGATGATATGGCTCTCAAAGCGCCGCTCAATGACGTCGGCAACATCGGCAAATACCACGTTGATGTCGGCCTGTGTGGCTGAATTCTGACGGGCGCGGGGGATGTAACGGGTGACGCACCAGGACAGGTATTTCTTCAGCAGGCGCAGGTACTGATCACGTGTTCGTGAACTGATCTGCTGAAAAAGTACAGTGCCAGCTTTGCCAATTCGGCGATCAGATTATCGGCATGACGGCCACTTTGGAGCCAGATGGCGTAGCCGTCCAGCAAAGCCAGAATCGCCTCAAAGTGGCAGGCCAAGATGGCCTCATCGATATCCAGATCTCGGCTTTTGGCATAGGCGTAGAAAGCCTGGATCGCGCGCAGGTGCGCCGCAGCCGTATTGTAAGCGCGGTGCCTGAGTTTGAGTTGGACGTAGATGAACGGAACGAGTATGGGCAACGGCTCCGCGCTACCAGCGTGCACGAGCAGCGGAACACGCTGACCTGAAGAGAAACGGCACTGAATCAGCTTCATCGGCAGCCACCACATTGAATGACTCGTCATGAACACGAAGGACATGGCCCGTTGAGAGAGTGGACGGCAGAAGCGGGTTTGTCGAATCAGTGGCTTAGACAGCTCATGAACATCTATGACATGACCTGTCGTTTAACATAATATACATTATGCGTAACACCGTATGCGGACTTGGCAGGCTCTGGAGGCCAGATTTCAAGCCGTGCCAGGCCGAAGATTGCTCGCGTCCGAGAAAACGCCACCCATAGATCTTCAGCGACGCCTCGCTACCCGACTGAACGGCCCTTCAGAAATTTGAGGCTCTCAAATGCAAAGCCCTGCGACGGCCGATGGCATCGTCCAACTCAACGGCGCTGCCTAACTAACTGGCAACGCGCTTAGCAACGTAATAGTCGCAGGTACGCAGTTGCAGGCTGTAAATCCAGATGCCGAACACCAAGGCGTATTCCTTGAACACGGGAAGCGACAAAACGTCTCCCACCGAATTACTGCTTAGCAGGCTCAGTGTGGACACCGCCCCTAAGACCAGAGCCAGGATGAAGCACAACGAGCTGCTCTTGTTCTTGAACAGCAGCATTAAGCCACCGACGAAGGTCAGCAACGTGACGGCACAGACATTGATAAAGAGCAGGATCGACATGTCGCCCATCCGAATCATTGGAAATCCTACGTAACCCACCCAGAGTCCGGATTGCAGCAAGACGACAGAGCAGTAAAAAACCGTCATGAAGACAGGTACCGGACGTGTGTTATACCAAGGCTGGGTGGTGCTTGTTTCCATAGCGATGTTGCTCCTGGGAGTTGGGCGCGATGACGGATTATAAAGCAATGATCTGCTACCCCACCGCTTATACCCTGCCCTTTATTTACACAACAAGCACATAACTCAACTAAATATCTATTTAGTTGAGTTAAATAAATACCAATCCTTAAACCGTCGATGAGCGCCCTTCAATATCCGCTCGCCGCCGTCATCGTTCCGCTCACGATGGCAATCCCCGAGCTGCTGCCCAGGCGCGTCGCGCCGGCTTCAATCATCTTCACTGCCGTCGGGTAATCGCGCACACCACCGGAGGCTTTCACGCCGACACCGGCACCCACCGTCCGGCGCATCAAGGCAACGTCTTCGACGGTAGCGCCGCTGCGGCTGAACCCAGTGGATGTTTTTACAAAAGCCACCCCCAGGTCTCGGCAGATTTCGCAGGCCTGGACCTTCTGTGTGTCATCCAGCAAGCAGGTCTCCAGGATGACCTTCAACGGCACCGCGCCGCAGGCGGCGTGGACTTGGGCGATGTCGTCACGCACGGCATCCAGCAGCCCGTCTTTGAGCCAGCCGATATTGAGCACCATGTCGATCTCCCCTGCCCCGGCGGCAATGGCTTGCCGAGCTTCGAAGGCCTTGGTGTCACTCAGGCCGGCGCCCAGTGGGAAGCCCACCACTGCACAAATGACGACGCTGTTGCCAGTCAGGCACGACGCGGCGTACGGCACCTGCGCGGAATTGAGGCACACCGAATAAAAACCGTGTTCCCGGGCCTCCTCGCACAGGGTCCGGACTTGGTCACGGGAGGCGTCGGGCGCCAGCAAGGTGTGATCGATGTACTTGGCCAATGCGGCGGGTGGAAGACTGTTCATTTAATGGGCCCTTGCCTGTATGTTGCCAATGATTGTGAGGTGCTTGTCACAGTGCTCACGCTTATACGTTACAATAATAACAATTAATGTTACTTATTTAACACCAACAATCAAGCCCTGGATGCCTCGTGGACAGTAGAAAAACCGAGCGATTGAAGCTTATCCAACAAGCCCTGCAGGACCAGAACGCCATTCACCTTAAGGAAATGGCGGCACTGCTGGACGTATCCGAGATGACCCTGCGTCGCGACCTCAACCACTTCACCGAGCACCTGCGGCTGCTGGGCGGCTATATCACCCGCGTCGGCAACGAGGTGGGCGATTACCGGGTAGCCGAGCAGGACACGCGGCACGTCGAAGAAAAACGCCGCATCGGCAAACTCGCCGCGCAGTTGATCCAGGCCGGTGACACGGTATTTTTCGACTGCGGCACCACCTCGCCGTTTGTGGTTGATTTCATCCCCGATGCATTGGAGTTCACCGCGGTGTGCAGCTCGCTGAACGTGCTGCTCAAGCTGCAGAACAAGCCCAATTGCCACATCGTGTTGTGCGGCGGCACCTTTCACCGCAAGAACCAAGTGTTTGAAAGCAGCGCCGAGAGCAGCATTCTCGACAGCGTGCGCCTGACGTGGGCCTTCGTGACCGCCGCTGGCGTGAGCCAGGAACTGGGCGTGACGTGCTTCAACTTCAACGAGGTCGAGGTCAAGCAAAAGGTCATGCGCCAAGCCCAGCAACGCGTGTTACTCGCCGACTTCAGCAAATTCGACACGGTGCGCACCGCTCACTTCGCCACCTTGGGGGATTTTCAGTACGTGGTCAGCGACAAGAAAATCCCCCGCAGCTATAAGGACGTGATCCACGCCAATGGCGCGCAACTGCTGGTTTAACCCAATACGCGTTGCCGCTCCTGCGCGCTCAAATAACCGGTGGTCACACTGAACGCGGCACTGGCACCAGGCGCAAGCAGGCGCACATGACCTTTGGCGTGCTCGGCGTTATAGCCCTCGGGTTCGCAGGTGGAAGGCAGCACGAACGCCGCCACTTGTTGGTCCGGCGTGTGCAGGATCCAGCGCGCGGCGTGCGCAAATTGCTCCGGGCGGTAACGGGTATAGAACGCCGCACCGTCGGGGTGATCCAGCAGGAAGTGCGCCTGCCCCATGGCGTCCGTAGCCACGTTGTCGAAGAAAAACACGATCTCCGGATCGTAGAGTTCCGGCTGTTCGAGACAGGCCAGTTGGGCTGGATGCTCCGCCAACTGCGCCATGTAGGCGCTCCACGCCGGCGTCGGCTTCACATGGGCCGGCACGCTGGTACGCAGGCGCTGGCACTGCACGCCGAACGGCTCGACAAACCGCGCGCCCTCCACATAGGCGTAGTTCATGTGGGCCATGTACATCAGCTCCATGGGTTTGCCGGCAAGGTTCGTCACGTCCATGCCGATATCGAACACCGCCGAATCGGCGCGCAGGGTCACACTGGGGCAGGCCCGGTACCGATCGCCGAAGCCCTTGGCGTATTCATACGAACCGCCCAGGCGCAAGGTGCCCTCGCCTACTTCCAGCCACGCCGTGTCCATCGGCGCGCAAGGCATCTCGCCGTGCAGGGCGTGGGTGTCATCGGGCGCCGGGCAACCGTTGCGCAACAGGCCGCTGTGAAACATGAAGCAGCCGTAGGTGTCGATAATCGTCGGGCAGGGCCGTGGTTGTTCGAACAGATTGCTCATGGTCAGGTCGCACCCGTCGAACACGGCGGACCAGATGATCTGCCCCTGATAAGGCAAAACCACCAGTCGACCGCGGCTGTTCTCCAGGCTCACGGCCAACACGCCGGACGGATAGGTCCAGGCGGTGACCTTGAACGCCGCCGATTGCAGAAGGATTTTGTCCTGCTCGCCAAACACCGCAGGGTACAGCGCGATACGTGTGGTCATGAGGCCACCGCCCCGGGCGCACTTACCGGCAGAGTGCCAGGTTGGCGCAGGCACTTGAGCGCATACATCACAATCACGATAAAGCACAGCAACGGCACGCTGTAGGCCAATTGCATATTGCCGCCGCTGGCGTCGGACAACAGGCCCTGAAAGATCGGGATCACCCCGCCGCCGACAATACTCATCACCAGCAACGAGCCACCGACACCAGTGTCTTCACCCAGCCCATCGATGGTCAGACCGTAGATGGTCGGCCAGCAAGGGCCCAGGAAAATACTCACGCCGACCGCTGCATACACCGCCGAAATGTTTGGCACCAGAATGGTGTACGCCAGCAGCACGATACACAGCACCCCGTAGATCGCCAGCACCTTGGCCGGGTGCAGACGGCGCATCAACAGGTTGGCGATCAACTTGCCCACGAAGTAAGCCGCAAAGGTGGTCAGCAAAAACCACGAGGCGCTGCGCTCGTTCATATCGCCCATCTGCATGGCCAGACGAATAGTGAAGCTCCACACGCCAACCTGCGCGCCCACGTACAGAAACTGCGCCAACACGCCAAAGGTAAAACGCGGGTTACGCCACAGCCGCCCCAGGCTTTGACGCACACTGCCGGGCTTGCTGTTGGCAGGTTTGTTGCCTTTGCACGCAGGGAACCGGGTAATGGCAACGAGGATAAACATCAGCACCAACACCGCGATCATCCATTTGTACGGCAACAGCGTGGACTGAATCATCTGCAACTGCTGGACAGCCGCCTCGGAGACGCTCATCTGTGCCAGTTGTTCGGTGGTCGCGTCGGTCTCCTTGAACATCACGAAACTGCCCACATACACGCCGGCCATGGCGCCGAACGGGTGAAAGGTCTGCGAAATGTTCAAGCGCCGGGTCCCGGTTTCACGCGGGCCCATCAGCGTCGAGTAGGTGTTGCAGGCTGTCTCCAGGAACGACAGGCCGGCCGCGATCACAAACAGCGCCAGCAGGAACATGCCGTATTTGGCCGTGGACGCTGCCGGGAAAAACAGCAGGCAGCCGAACATATACAGGAGCAGCCCGATCAGAATCGTGCTCTTGTAACTGAAGCGACGCACCACCATGGCCGCCGGAATCGCCACAAAAAAGTAGCCCAGGTAAAACGCCGACTGCACAAAGGCCGTCTGGAAATCGCTGAGCAAAAACGCTTTCTTGAAGTGGGCGATCAGCACGTCATTCATGCTCGCCGCCGCAGCCCACAGCGCAAAAATGCTGCACAGCAGGATAAAAGCGAACCACGGCGTGCGGTTCAGGTAGAAACCATCGGGTGTCTGTTGCAGCGCAGGTTTGTTCATTATTGTTCTCCGGGCTGGATAAGGGTGTTAACGCTGTTGCTGAAAGCGCTTGAACGTTTCGCGGTCGGGGTAGGACGTTTGCGTCCCCAGGCCCATGACCGAGCAGGCGGAATATGCGACGGCCTGTTCCATGGCGTGGCGGATATCAGCGTCTTGGTTCCAGTGGTGAATGAAGCAACCGATAAAGGCATCACCGGCACCGGTGGTATCCCGGGCCTCAACCCGCACGCCCGGCACTTGGAACTCGCCCTCCTCCCCCACGTACAGCGCACCCTGCTCGCCGAGGGTGACGATCACGTGGCGAATGCCGCCGGCCACCAGGCTGCGGGCGGCGGCGTGCGCCGATTCCGGCGAGTCGACCACCTGGCCGCTGATCAACGCCAGTTCCGATTCGTTGGGGATCAGGAAGTCCAGGTGCGCCAAGTGTTCGGCGCTGAGCCCGGACAGGGCCGGCGCGGGGTTGAGCAACACAGGGATGCCGTGCCGATGCGCGAATTCGATGGCGTAGTAGACCGTCTCCAGATCGATCTCCAACTGCAGCACGATCAGCTTGCATTCGCGCAGGTCGGCGGCCGCCGCCTCGATATCCGCCGGTGACAGATATGCGTTGGCACCTTTGACGATCAGGATGCTGTTGTGGGAATCGGCCTGGACAAAAATCGGTGCAACACCACTGGAAACGCCCGGTACCCGCTGGACATAGCGCGTATCGATCCCGAAGCGCTCAAAGTTGGCCACGGTGTTGTCGGCAAACATGTCGTCGCCGACCTTGCTCAGCATCAACACATCAGTGCCAAGCTTGGCTGCGGCCACCGCCTGGTTGGCGCCTTTGCCACCGCAACCCAGGGCAAAACCTGGCGCCTCCAATGTTTCACCCTGGGCCGGCATACGGTCGATGTAGGTGATCAAATCCACCATATTGCTGCCGATGACTGCGATCTTGCTCATTGCTATTCCACCTTGTTACGGCACGGCCAGGCAGGTCGAGCCGCTCTTGTTTTGTTATTTAAATAACATTAGGTGTGAATATTCAATCTTTTTTTGCAGGAACGAATAAAAGTGTCGTACGCCGTGGCAGCAGTCGGTCCCCGCCAGCAGTCGCCGGGCCGCGATCTTGAGCCATTGCGCAAGCGCAGTTGAGGATCGCCAAATGACAGGCGAAAAAAAACCGGCCCACTGGGGCCGGCCGAAAAACGTGCCTGCGTTACAGGCTGAACCGATCCACAGACTGCGACAGCTTGCCTGCCAGGCCGGCCAACTCGTCGGTGGTCGAGGCGGTTTGACCGATAACGCGGCTGTTGTTTTGCGACATGCCGGCGATCATCTCCACCTGATGGGAAATTTCGTTGCTGGCCAGGCTCTGCTCGCCAATGGTGCGCGAGATATCGTTGACCAATTCGGTGGTATTGAGGGTGGCCTGCAGAATGTCGCGGATCGCCCGCTCCACCTCAGCGGTCACGGCGATGCCTTTGTCTACCTGGGAGACGCCCTCTTCCATGCTAGTCACCGCTTCGCGGGTGTTTTGCTGGATACGCCCGACCATCGCGGCAATTTCCTGGGTCGATGCGCTGGTGCGCCCAGCCAGGCTGCGCACCTCGTCGGCCACTACCGCAAACCCACGCCCTTGCTCGCCGGCACGGGCAGCTTCGATCGCCGCGTTCAAAGCCAGCAGGTTGGTCTGGTCGGCAATGCCTTTGATCACCTGGATAATGCTGTAGATCGCCTCGGATTCCTTATCCAGTGTGCGGATAACCTGGGCCGATTGCTGCGCGGAGCGGGCAATGCCATCCATATCCTGAACCACCTGGTGAATAACGCGACCACCGTCCTTGGCCAGGGCTTCGGCCTGGTTGGCCATGTCCAGGGCGCGCCCGGCGTGCCGGGTGATTTCTTCAATACTGGCGGTCATTTCACTGGCGGCCGCCGCCATGGTACCGGCAGCGTTGCTTTGTTGCTGGCTGCTGTCGGCGACTTCATGGCAACCCTGACTCAACCGTTCGCTCATGTTATTGACACCATGGGCATTGCTGCGCACCACCTCGATCATGCCGCGAAGGTCACGCTGCATGGTGGCGAGGCTGCTAATCAGCGCGCCGGCCTCGTCTTTGCGACGCGGTTCGATAATCGGCTCGCTCAAATTCCCCCGGGCAATACTCGCGGCAATGCGGCTGGCGGTTTGCAGCGGGCCCATGATGCTCAGGATGACCCAACGGCCCTGGGCCAACAGCAGCAACAAGCTGACAATCAATACCGCGCCCAGCGTGAAATTGGCAGTGCTGAGGGTCTGCCGTGTGCCTGTGCTGGTCAGTTCGGTGTTACTTTCAATCAGCTCGCTCAGTGCGGCCATCTGGTCTTCCAACTGACTGAAGGCAGTGTTGAAACCTTCCAGCTCGCCGCTAGCAGCCTCCGGACTCACCAGGGCTTGGGCGACAATGCGCTCAGCCGCGCCGATGTAGGTATCCAGGCTGGGCTTGATTTTTTCCAGGCTGGACATCAGTGCGTCGTTCAGCGGCAATTTTAAATTGTCGCCCAGCACCTGGCGAAAATGCTCGGCGTGCTCTTTCAGCGAACTGGTGACCTCGTCCCTGGTACCGGTGCTTTTGCCCAGGCCCACCAACATCGCCGACAACACATCGGCGCGCAGGGCGTCGTGCATCATGTCGGCTTCCATGTGGTTGCGCAGCACCGTCATGCTGACCTCGTTGTCCCGCACCGCATCGCCCATGCGTGTGTTCCCCAAGTAAGCGGCCAGGCTCATGATCACGGCCGTGAGCAACCCGGTGGCTATCAACAACATCAAGCGTAATTTGATCGTCATACTGACATCCCCATACCTGAAGCGCCGGTTGGAGCCCAACCGCCCACGAACCGCTAATCCTGTTATCGGCAGCAGTTGCCTGTAGTGAAGCCTAAGTTTGCGCAATTGCGCGAATCCCTTAAGCTGACCGACCTCTGCTCTGCCCGGAACTGCCCCATGTCTCGAAGAATCGCGCACCTCGCCCTGCTGCTGGGGCTGATCACTGCCGTCGGCCCATTCGCCATCGACAGCTACCTGCCCGCCTTGCCCACCCTGGGCGCCAGCCTGCAGGCCTCGCCGGCGGCGGTGCAGATGAGCCTGACGATATTCTTCATGATCATCGGCGTGTGCCAGTTGTTTTACGGGCCGATCAGCGACGTGTTCGGGCGCAAGCCGCCGATTTACGCGGGGTTGGTGATCTTTGCCCTGGGCAGCATCGGCTGCGCGCTGGCACCGACCATAGAAGTGCTGATCGGTTTTCGCGCCGTGCAAGCGTTTGGCGCATGCGCCGGGATGGTGGTGCCCCGGGCGATTGTGCGCGACCTGTACACCGGCCATGAGGCCGCGCGGTTGATGGCCTTGCTGATGCTGGTGATGAGTGTCTCGCCGATCCTCGCGCCGTTGGCCGGCAGCGTAGTGATTGCCCTCTGGAGTTGGCGCGAAGTGTTTGCCGTACTGGCGGTGGTGTCGCTGCTGTGCCTGTTGATGACCATCGTGCAGTTGCCCGAAACCCATCCGGCCGAGCGCCGTTTGGGCAAGACCCTGGGCAGTGCGTTCCGCAGCTACGGCGCATTGCTGCGCGACCCGGTGTTCATCGGGTTGTCAGTGGTGTGTGGTTTTGGCCTGGCGACGTTTTTTGTGTTTATCGGCAGCGCCCCCTTCGTGTACATCGAGTACTTCGGCCTGACACCCACCCAATTCAGCCTGTGTTTCGCGCTTAACGCCGCGTCGTTCTTCGCCATGAGCCAGCTGACGGCACGCCTGAGTGCGCGCTTTGGCCTGGCGCCGTTGATTCGCTGGTCGGTGACAGCGGTGGCGGCGGTCATGGTCCTGCTCGCAGTGACGACGCTGTGGATCGACAACCTGGTGCTGATGATGAGCTTGCTGTTTATCGGCTTCGGCTTTCTTGGCCTGTTGTTGCCGGCTGCCGGGGTGTTATCCCTTGAGGACCATGGCGCAGTGGCCGGATCCGCCTCTGCGCTGCTGGGGGCGATCCAGATGATTACCGCCGCCGTGTCCATGACCCTGGTCGGTGTGTTCGCCGACCACACGCCTGCGCCGATGCTGGTGGGCATTGCGCTGTGCGCCGTGGCGGCGATGCTCACGGTGGTGTGGACCCTGCGCCGCCTGCCGGCGCATCTGGCGAGCGCCGCGCCCTCCTCTTGAAGGTTCGGGACCATTCGTCGGGCCTGGTGGTTATCCATTACAACTATCGCCGGAGGCTGAATTACTAACTCCATAGCACCTTTGGAATGCTATGGAGACTGAAATGACTGATTACCCACGCCCACCCTTCGCCCCTCAAGCCCAAGCTGTGCCCGGTAGCCAGAAAAAGATGGATCCGTACCCTGATTGTGGCGAACAGAGCTACAAGGGTTCTGGCCGGCTGGCCAATAAGATCGCCTTGATCACCGGCGCCGACAGCGGCATCGGCCGCGCCGTCGCCATCGCATTTGCGCGCGAGGGTGCCGATGTGGCCATCGCGTACCTGGATGAGCACGAAGATGCCAGGGAAACCGCACGCTGGGTTGAAGAAGCCGGCCGTCAATGCTTGCTGCTTCCCGGTGATATCGCGCAGAAGGCCACCTGCCAGGCATTGGTGGACAAGACCGTCGAACAATTCGGTCGTATTGATGTGCTGGTCAACAACGCCGCCTTCCAGATGACCCACGAAACCCTCGAAGAAATCGAGGATGAGGAATGGGTCAGGACCTTCGATATCAACATCACTGCGATGTTTCGTATCTGCAAGGCCGCGCTGCCGCATATGAAGCCCGGCAGTTCGATCATTAATACCAGCTCGGTCAATTCGGACATGCCCAAGCCGACGTTGTTGCCCTACGCCACCACCAAAGGCGCCATTGCCAACTTTACCGGCGGCCTGGCGCAGATGCTTGGCAGCAAAGGCATTCGCGTAAACAGCGTGGCACCGGGGCCGATCTGGACGCCATTGATCGTCGCGACCATGACCGATGAAGAGGTGCAGGGCTTTGGTGGCCAAACCCCGTTGGGCCGCCCTGGACAGCCGGTGGAAGTGGCGCCGATCTATGTACTGCTGGCCTCTGACGAAGCCAGCTACATCTCTGGCTCGCGCTATGCGGTGACGGGTGGAAAACCGATTCTGTAAGCGCTACAAATCAAACCGGTCCACCGCCCTGCGCCGTTCATTGTCGTCACGCACGTCATAGCTGGCGGTGGTCTGGATATTGGTGTGATGCGCGAGCTTTTGCGCAATCGACAGATCATGCTCCTCGATCACCCGCGTGATAAAAGAGCGCCGGAAGTCATGGGGCATGATCTTCACACCGACCTGTTGACCACGTTGGCGAGCAATGTAGTAAATCGCATGTTTGGTGAGGCGTTCGCGGGTGATATGGCTGCCCCTGCGGATACGGTTGAACAGGAAACTGTCGTCTTGTTCCCCTTCCTTGAGCTGCTCGCGCCGAAACGCCAGCCACGCCTGCAGTTTGGCGAACGCCCAGTCCGGCGCGTATTTGAGCAGTTCCTTGTTACCCTTGCCGATCACCCGCAGGCTGCGCTCCTGGAAGTTGATTTGCGCAAGGTCGAGGTTCACCGATTCGGATTTGCGCATCCCCGAGCCATACAAAATGCTGATCACCGCAGCATCACGCAGGCCCTGGGGGCGCGGGTCGGCGGCGCAGGCTTCCATCATTTCGCGAATCAGCGTGCGCCGCAGGTTACGGCCCTGGCCCAGACGCGCGCCGGACGCGGCTTTGACCGTGCGCATCTTGAGCAGGTGTTCCTGGCTGATCAGGCTCATGCGCCAGGCTTCGTTCATGACCCCGCGCACCGCATTCACATACAGCGATGAAGTGTTGGGCGCATAGCCGTCCTCGCGCAAGGCCGCTACCAGCGCGATGACATGTTCGGGTTGCAGCAGGTGCCAGTCGATGTCTTCAAGGTTGATGTCCTCGAAGCCCAGGCGGTCGGCGGCATCCTGCAGCACGTAGCGCATGGTCAGTTGGCTGGAGGGGGCCAGACGGGTTAGGTAAAGGGTCAGCGGGTTGCGGATGGACTCAGTCAAAACAGATCAGCCTTTGGATTAAATACCTCGAGCAACCTATTGTTTATTCGAGGTATTTAGTGAATTGGCAAGGGTCGAGTCTAGCTCAGCAACGGCCCTCTTACCAACTCACGGCGCCGTATCAACATCTTCAGTAGGCTCCTGCGGTTGGGTCTGGGCCTGGCTCCACTCCGCGTCCTGCTTCTGCATCAATGCGAACCAGTGTTGACGCATAAACGTCAGGTAGGCCTCAGGGGCTTTGGCGAAGTCCTTCTCGTCGCCGTAACAGCCCGGCAGCGGCAACTCGGTGCCCTGCTCCTTGTATTGGCTGACCAGCGCCTGCTGCCCGGCAATGCTGCAATCCTTGGGCAACGGCATGCCACGCAGCGCGCCGGCCTCTTCGTCCCACCACGCCGCACCGTAGCGGTCGACGCCCCGCAGGCGGTACTTCTGCGCCTTGCCCGCATGCATGATCAGCTTGAATTCATTCGGGCTGACATCACTGGCACAGGTGCGCGAATAGCCCACGGTGGCCTGGGTAATACCATCGCCAGTCAGGTCGGTGACTTTGGTTGCGCCTCGGTCGAAGCGCAACGCCGCGTCGAATTCGCAATGCTGCACGTCGTCGTAGAGCATCCATATGCGCTTGGGACGATTGCCGTCGATCAGGTACTGGGCCGCGTACACGAACGCCGACTGGGTGCCGTCATCATCGCGCTCACTGACTTGCTCGGCGAGCACCAGCAGGTTCTTGCCCTGACGGTCGTCCCAGGTGTAGGCCGCAATCTGTTTGCCGCGCACTTCCACGCCATCCGGCACCTGGTCGACGCTGGTCAGCGCCACGCCGTCATCGGCCTGTACCGTGGTGACGCAGGCGAGGCCCATCAACAACCCCATCAACACTGGCCGCAACTGGCCGCGTAAAAGCTGCACGCTATTCATCCCATTACCCTGGCAAGAGAGCGCTTACTTTACCGGCACTTGGGCGGTATTGCAGAGAAGTTTGTTGAATAAATTCGCGGGCCTGCCGCGCCTGCGCAGGTTGAACCAAACGCCCTACAGACCGTTCTGATTGCGCTCTGCGCCGGCCTTGGTTGATTTGCTGAACCCTAGCTGTCTGCCTGTCAAATAAACGAGTTTTTCATCCGCGTTTCATATCTGTACGACATTTTTACGCTTAATCTTAAACCCGGCAGTTCACGGTAAACCGCGCTTTAGCGAATAACCTATTGATTACGCTTCACCTTTAGCGCCGCCTTTGTCGTTGCGCGCTACCTGTTCGTCCAACGATTGCTGCTGTTTCAACGCGCCAAGTTGCTCTAACCCCGAGGTCATGAATCTTTGAAACCCTACCCTATTCATTGCGTGTCGATCGTTATCCCGGTCTACAACGAACAAGAAAGCCTGCCTGAATTGCTGCGTCGTACGATGGCAGCTTGCAAGTCACTGGCCTACGAATACGAAATCATCCTGGTGGATGACGGTAGCCGCGACAACAGCGCGCAAATGCTGGAAGACGCCGCCTCACAAGATGGCAGCAACGTGGTGGCGGTGATCCTCAACCGTAACTACGGCCAGCACGCAGCGATCATGGCCGGCTTCGAACAGTGCCGCGGCGACGTAGTGATTACCCTCGACGCCGACCTGCAAAACCCGCCGGAAGAAATCCCGCGCCTGGTCGAGCAAGCCGCCCTGGGCTACGACGTGGTGGCCACGGTACGCAACAACCGCCAGGACTCGGCGTTTCGCCGCTGGCCATCGCGCCTGATCAACCTGGCGGTGCAGCGCTCCACCGGGGTCGCCATGAGCGACTATGGCTGCATGCTGCGCGCCTACCGCCGCACCATCGTCGACGCCATGCTCGCCTGCCGCGAGCGCAGCACCTTTATTCCAATCCTGGCCAACGGTTTTGCGCGCCACACCACGGAAATCCTGGTGCACCACGCCGAACGCGAACACGGCGAATCGAAATACAGCGCCATGCGCCTGATCAGCCTGATGTTTGACCTGCTCACGTGCATGACCACCACGCCGCTGCGCCTGCTGTCGATCGTGGGCTTCAGCCTGGCCGCCCTCGGCATGCTGTTCGCCTTCGCGCTGATCATCCTACGCCTGGCGTTCGGCGCCGACTGGGCCGGCGACGGCTTGTTCGTGCTGTTCGCGGTGCTGTTCGTGTTCACCGGCGGCCAGTTCATCGGCATGGGCCTCTTGGGTGAATACCTGGGACGCATGTACAGCGATGTGCGCGCGCGCCCGCGCTTCTTTATCGAAAAAGTGCTGCGCAACACTCCGGCGGCACCGGCTCCCGTGGTCGTCGTTGACGGCCTTGCGTCCTCCCATACTTCCACTTCTGCCGATCAGGTTCAGTCATGAGTTCAAAAGCTGTTGTATTCGCGTACCACGATATTGGTTGTGCAGGCATCGAAGCGCTGCTCAATACCGGCTACGAAATTGCTGCCGTGTTCACCCATGCCGACGATCCGAAGGAAAACAACTTCTACGGCTCCGTCGCGCAACTGTGCGCCCGCAACGGGATCCCGGTGCATGCGCCCGAAGACGCCAACCACCCGCTGTGGATCGAGCGCATTGCCAAGCTGAACCCGGACTACCTCTTCTCGTTCTACTACCGCAACCTGCTCAGCGAGCCGCTGTTGGCCACCGCCAGCAAGGGCGCGTTCAACCTGCACGGCTCGTTGCTGCCTAAATACCGTGGTCGCGCGCCGGCCAACTGGGTGCTGGTCAATGGCGAGACCGAAACCGGCGTGACCCTGCACCGCATGGTCAAGCGCGCCGACGCCGGCGCAATCCTCGCCCAGCAAACAGTCACCATCGAGCGCAGCGACACCGGCCTGACCCTGCACGCCAAGCTGCGTGACGCGGCCAGCAACCTGCTGCGCGATGCATTGCCGCAACTGGCCCAAGGCAAGCTTTCCGAAACCGCCCAGGACGAAAGCCAGGCCACCTACTTTGGCCGCCGCACCGCCGCCGATGGCAAGCTGGACTGGAAACAACCGGCCGAAACCCTGTTCAACCTGGTCCGCGCCGTGACGCAACCCTACCCGGGTGCCTTCTGCGCCGTGGGTGAGCACAAGCTGATCGTGTGGCAGGCCGACGTGGTCAAGGGCAACGACGGCCTGGCGCCTGGCCGTGTGATCAGCGTCAACCCGTTGCGCATTGCCTGCGGCGAGGACTCCCTGGTGGTCCAGTTCGGCCAACGCAACGACAACGGCCTGTACCTGGCCGGCCCTTCGCTGGCCAATGAACTGGGCCTGGTGGACGGTTCGGTACTGCGCGGCGCCGAGTCCGGGCGCAAGCCACGTCGCACCCGCGTGCTGATTCTGGGGGTGAACGGCTTTATCGGTAACCACCTGTCAGAGCGTCTGCTGCGTGATGACCGTTACGAAGTGTATGGCCTGGATATCGGCTCCGACGCCATCGAGCGCCTGCGCAGCCACCCCAACTTCCATTACGTCGAAGGCGACATCAGCATCCACACCGAGTGGATCGAGTACCACATCAAGAAGTGCGACGTGGTTCTGCCGCTGGTGGCCATTGCCACGCCGATCGAATACACCCGCAACCCACTGCGTGTGTTCGAGCTGGACTTCGAAGAGAACCTCAAGCTGGTGCGCTACTGCGTCAAATACAACAAGCGCGTGATCTTCCCGTCGACGTCCGAAGTGTATGGCATGTGCCAGGACCAGTACTTCGACGAAGACACCTCCAACCTGGTGGTCGGCCCAGTCAACAAGCAGCGCTGGATCTACTCGGTCTCCAAGCAACTGCTGGACCGCGTGATCTGGGCCTACGGCGCCAAGGGCTTGAACTTCACCCTGTTCCGTCCATTCAACTGGATGGGCCCGCGCCTCGACCGCCTGGACTCGGCGCGCATCGGCAGCTCCCGTGCGATCACTCAACTGATCCTCAACCTGGTGGAAGGCACGCCGATCCGCCTGTTCGACGGCGGCGAGCAAAAACGCTGCTTCACCGACATCGCTGACGGCATCGAAGCCCTGGCACGCATCATCGATAACGACAACGATGCCTGCAACGGCCAGATCATCAACATCGGCAACCCGGAAAACGAAGCGAGCATCCGCCAACTGGGCGAAGAACTGCTGCGTCAGTTCGAAGCCCACCCGCTACGCGGCAACTTCCCGCCGTTCGCCGGTTTCCGCGACGTGGAAAGCAAGGCCTTCTACGGCACCGGGTACCAGGACGTGGCCCACCGCAAGCCAAGCATCGAAAACGCCAAGCGCCTGCTCAACTGGGAGCCGACCGTGGAAATGAGCGAGACCATCGGCAACACGCTGGACTTCTTCCTGCGCGAGGCCATGCTCGAAATCGCGGACAAGCACTGATGAAGGCAGGCTTGCGCATCGACGTCGACACCTACCGCGGCACCCGTGAAGGTGTGCCGCGGCTGCTTGAGACCCTGGATGAAGCTGGGGTCAAAGCGACGTTTTTCTTCAGCGTCGGCCCGGACAACATGGGGCGCCACTTGTGGCGCCTGATCCGCCCGCAGTTCCTGTGGAAGATGCTGCGTTCCAACGCGGCCGGCCTGTATGGCTGGGACATCCTGCTGGCCGGCACCGCCTGGCCAGGTAAACCGATCGGCCGCGACCTGGGGCATCTGATGCGCCAGGCCAAGGCTGCCGGGCACGAAGTCGGCCTGCACGCGTGGGACCACCACGGTTGGCAGGCCAACACCGGACGTTGGAGCGACGCACAACTGATCGAGCAGATCCGACGTGGCGTGGACACCCTCAGCGACATCCTGGGTGACCACGTCGACTGCTCGGCGGCCGCCGGTTGGCGCGCCGATGAGCGCGTGGTGCAAGCCAAGCAAGGTTTCAACTTTCGCTACAACAGCGATTGCCGGGGTACCAGCCTGTTTCGGCCGACATTGGCCGATGGCAGCGCCGGTACGCCACAAATTCCGGTGGACCTGCCGACCTTCGACGAAGTCGTTGGGCCGGTGGTGGCTGCCAAAGACTTCAACGGCTTCATTCTTGACCGATTCAGCGAATCGAAGCTCAACGTCTACACCATCCACGCAGAAGTCGAAGGGATTCTGATGGCCAATGACTTTCGCCAGTTGCTCGCCCAGGCAGGGCAGCGCGGCATCCACTTCCACCCCCTGGTCGACTTGCTGCCCACCGATCTCTCCACCCTGCCCCAGCAACAGCTGGTACGCGGCGCCCTCAGCGGCCGCGAAGGCTGGCTCGGCGTACAGCAAGCATGAGCCGGCGTTGGGCGTTGCCCCTGCTTCTGTTGGCGTTTGGCCTGTTCTACCTGGTGCCACTGGCCACCCACGGCCTGTGGATCCCGGACGAAACCCGCTACGCGCAAATCAGCCAGGAAATGCTGCTGACCGGCAAATGGGCGTCGCCGCACTTTATGGGCATTCGCTACTTTGAGAAGCCGGCCGCCGGTTACTGGATGATCGCGCTGGGCCAGGCGATCTTCGGCCAAAACCTGTTTGGCGTGCGCTTCGCCTCCGCCCTGAGTACCGGCTTGAGCATCTTGCTGGTGTATCTGGTATCGCGCCGGTTGTGGAATGACCCGCAAAAAAGCCTGATCAGCACCGTGCTGTACATGAGCTTTGTCAGTGTCGCGGCGCTGGGCGGGTACGCCAACCTTGACCCGCAGTTCACCTTTTGGGTCAACCTGACCGGCGTGGCCTTGTGGTTTTGCTTTGACTGCGCCACGCGCAACGGCCGTCTGGGCGCCTGGGCGTTGCTGGGGTTTGCCTGCGGCATGGGCTTTATGACCAAGGGCTTTCTCGCGTGGCTGCTGCCCGTGCTGATCGCCCTGCCCTATGCGATCTGGCAGAAGCGCTTTGTCGAGTTACTGGCGTATGGCGTGGTTGCCGTGGTGGTGGCGGTTGTCGTCAGCTTGCCCTGGGCGCTGGCCGTACACCTGCAGGAGCCGGACTATTGGAACTTCTTCTTCTGGCACGAGCATATCCAGCGCTTTGCCGGTGACGATGCCCAGCATGCAGAGCCCTTCTGGTATTACTTGCCGTTGCTGGTGGCGTTCTCGCTGCCGTGGATGGCGCTGCTGCCGTCTACCCTCAAACAGGCCTGGCTGGACAAGCGCAGTGCCAAGGTCGGCTTCGTCTTGCTGTGGCTGCTGATGCCCCTGGCCTTTTTCAGCCTGGCCAAAGGCAAACTGCCGTCCTACATCATGCCGTGCCTGTTGCCCCTGGCGTTGCTGATGGGCTCCACCCTCGCCGACAAGCTGGCCGCCGGCCGTGGTCGTGTCCTGCGTATCAACGGTGGGTTGAACCTGGCGATCGGTGTGCTGGCCCTGCTGGCGTTGACCTGGTTTCAACTCAAAAAGCCGGTCTACGTGCAGGGCCAGGAAACCCTGAGCCTGGTGCTGGTGTTCGCGTTCCTGTTCGGCTGGATCATCGCCAACCTGCTGCAAGCCGCACGGCCGTTGCACCTGTGGGCCGCGCCGGCGCTCGGCAGCTGGCTGATGGTCGCCCTGCTGCCAGCCGCGCTGCCGCACTCGGTGGTCTACAACAAGACCCCGGATCAATTCATCATCGACCATCTGCAGGAACTGCAACCGACCAGCGCATTGCTCAGCAATGACCTTGGCGCAGCGTCGGCCCTGTCCTGGCGCCTGCAACGCCCGGACGTGACCCTTTACAACACGATCGGCGAAGTCAAATACGGCCTCGCCTACCCGGATGCCGGTCACCACAAGGTGGACACCACCCAGGTACAGCAGTGGATGAGCGAGGCGCGCAAGAGAGGCCCGGTTGGCGTGGTGATGCGGGTCAAAGGTGACGACGAAATCGCCGAAGTGGCGTTGCTGCCTACTGACGGGCAGCGCTACGCGCAAGGCAACATCATGATTCTGATCTTCCCGCAGGTCTCACCATGATCACCCTGCTGCTGTTACTGAGCGCGTGCCTGTTGACCTGCATGGGCCAGGTCTCCCAGAAGTTCGCCGTGGAAAGCTGGCGTGACCTGCCCGACGGCTGGGCGCTGAAACTGCGCTCGCCGTGGCTGTGGGCCGCCTTGATCTGCCTGGGCCTGGGCTTGCTGGTATGGCTGCTGGTGTTACAGCGCCTGGAAGTGGGCATCGCCTACCCCATGCTCAGCCTGAACTTCGTGTTGGTCACCTTGGTGGCGCGGTTTGTCTTCCATGAGTCCATCGACCGTCGTCACTGGCTCGGCGTATTGCTGGTCATCGCCGGTGTCGTGCTGCTGGGACGCCAGGTATGAGCCGGGTTCAAGGCTTTGCGCTGGCCTTAAGCAGCGTTGGCTTGGTCAGTGCCGCCCAGTTGGGCATGCGCTGGAGCATGACGCGCTTGCCGCTGCCCCATGAATGGCTCAGCGCTCAGGTTGATTCTGGCGCCCTTGGCGTAGTGCTGCTGGCGATCTTCGCCTACGCCCTGTCGATGCTCTGCTGGCTCGGCGCGCTCAGGCACCTGCCCCTGGGGCGTGCCTATTCGCTGCTGAGCATCAGTTACGCCTTGGTGTACCTGCTGGCCGCCAGCCTGCCAGTGTTCAACGAACATTTTTCACTTTCTAAGAGCCTCGGGGTGGCGCTTGTCATCCTCGGCGTGCTGATCATCAACTCTCGTCGTGCTAGTGCCACAAGTCCCAGGAATGCCCCATGAAAATCAGTGTATTTGGTAGTGGTTACGTCGGCCTGGTGCAGGCCACCGTTTTGGCAGAAGTCGGTCACGATGTCATCTGCATGGACGTCGATCAGAACAAGGTCAAGCTGCTGCAGCAAGGCCATGTGAGTATCTTCGAGCCAGGGCTGGCCGCCATGGTCAAGGAAAACCTGGAAAGCGGGCGTCTGCATTTCACCTTTGATGAAAAGCTCGCCGTCGAGCACGGTGAGGTGCTGTTTATCGCCGTGGGCACGCCTTCGGACGAGGACGGCTCGGCCGACCTGAAATACGTGCTGTCCGTCGGCGACGCCGTGGCGCGCCACCGCATCGACCCGGTGATCCTGGTGGAGAAATCCACCGTGCCCGTCGGCACCGGCGATACCCTGCGGGCACATATCGAAAAAGCCCTGCGCGTGGCCGGCCGTCACCTGGAATTCGATATCGTCTCCAACCCGGAATTTCTCAAGGAAGGCTCGGCCGTTGCCGACTGTCGCCGTCCGGACCGCATCATCATCGGCTGCGAGCGCGAAGAAGTGCGCGAGGTGATGCGCGACCTCTATGCGCCTTTCAACCGCAACCATGACCGCATCATCTTCATGGACCTGCGCAGCGCCGAACTCACCAAGTATGCCGCCAACTGCATGCTGGCCACCAAGATCAGCTTTATCAACCAGATCGCTGAACTGGCCGAACACCTGGGCGCCGACATCGAAGCCGTGCGCCTGGGCATCGGTGCCGATTCGCGCATCGGTTACCACTTTATCTACCCCGGTTGCGGCTACGGCGGCTCGTGCTTTCCCAAGGACATGCGCGCCTTGATCCACAGCGCCAAGCAGGCCAACTGCTCCAGCGATCTGCTCGAAGCCGTGGAAGCGATCAACCAGCGCCAGAAGAGCAAGTTGTTCGAGCGCATCAACGCGTTCTTCAAGGGCAACCTGCGAGGCAAGACTTTCGCCCTGTGGGGCCTGGCGTTCAAGCCCAATACCGACGACATGCGCGACGCCCCCAGCCGCGTGCTGATGGAAGCTCTGTGGGCCGCCGGCGCTACGGTGCGCGCATTCGACCCGGAAGCCATGCAGGAAACCCAGCGCCTTTACGCCGAGGAAGCACGCCTGATGCTGATGGGCACCCCGGAGTCCACGTTGAATGGCGCTGACGCACTGATCGTCTGCACCGAATGGCAGCAATTCAAAGCGCCGGACTTCGACCTGATTCACCAGCGCCTTAAAACCCCGGTGATCTTCGATGGCCGCAACCTGTACGACGGCGAGCGCCTGGCGCGCAAAGGCTTCCAGTATTTCCCGATGGGCCGTGGCGATTCGTGCCAGTTGCCGATCCCGCAGCAACAGTGGTTGCCGCAGGTCGTGGAAGCCTGATACGTGAACAAGGTCCACACGCCCCTGCCTAGCGCCACGATCCGCCAGCAATCCCTTGCCCTGGGATTGCTGGCTTTGTTGCTGTTCATTGCCGGCAACTGGCACCAGGCGATTATCGGTTTCGACTCGCGCTTCGTGGTGTTTGCACAGGAGATGCTGCGCCATGGGCCGAGCTTTTTCCCCACCACCTATGGCCAGCCCTATGCCGATTACCTGGCCACCTCGACGCTGCTGACCTGGCTGCTCTCGATGCCGCTGGACCAGGTCACCAGCCTGACGGCCTGGCTGCCGACGGCGATAGCTTCAGCCACTATCGTCATCCTTGTGTATCGCCTGACAGCGCCCTACTCCCAGCGCTGGGGCGTGTTGAGCATTGCCACGCTGTTGCTGAGCAGCACTTTTATCAGCGAAACCCGTGCGGTGTCCCTGGACCAGATGCTCGCTGCCATCACCCTGGCGGTGTTCTACCTGGGTTACGCCCATGATCACTTTGGCGCGGACAAGCGCCTGCACTGGGTGTACCTGCTGCTGATCGCAGGGTTTGCGATTCGTGGGCCGATCGGCCTGGTTGTGCCGACCGGCGTACTGTGCAGTTATTACCTGATCAATCGCCAGTGGCGCCCGTTATTGAGCTTCGGTCTGCTGGCCCTGGCGTTGTTGATCGCCAGTGTCGGCCTGTTGCTGCTGATGGCCAAGCTCAGTGGCGGCGAGAGCTTCATGCAGGACGTGATCCGCATGCAGTTCCTCGGCCGCATGGACGGCAGCGAAGGCTCCAGTGGCGTGCTGTACTACTTCACCAGCTCGCTGGGCAATTACGCACTCGCCTACCCCATCGCCCTGATGGTGCTGTTGGCTATCGCCCTGGGTGGGCGGCGCACGCCGGACCCGGCCTTGCAACTGGTGCTGTATTGCGCCGCGGCTGGCGTACTGGTGATGCTCGGCCTGTCGATCCCCCAGGCAAAAAAAGCGCGCTATGTGCTGCCGATGCTGCCCATGGCAGCGATCATTGCGGCATACCCCTTCCAGGTGGTTCAGGGGCGAATGTTTGCCTGGCTGCGGGGTTTGATGCTGGGCCTGTGGGCGTTGCTGCCGGTCTTGCTGATCGCCGCGCTGTTGCTCGCCCGCCCCCGCTACCCCGAGCAGTTAAACCAGTTGGGCCTGGTGTTTGGTGTACTTGGACTGCTGCAGGGCCTGGTACTGCTGGCGTTGTTCATGCCTCGGTGGCGCTCGGTTGGTCCCGCATTAGCAGCGGTGCTGGCGGTGTGGGTCACCTATATCCTGGTGGTCGAACCGCTGGAGCGCAGCCTCTACGACACTCGTACCTTTACGCTGCGCGTTCACGAGGAGGTCATGCAGCAGCGGGCGCCGGTGGTTTTGCACGGGCTGGGTAAAGACGCCAAGGCCATCAAGTACATGGTCAACCTCGACTGCGACCACGTGCCCTTGTTCACCCAACAGGCCTCCGACCTGACGCCGCTGCAGGGCCCCGCCTGGCTGGTGATGAGCCAGGCGGACTTCGAGGCATTGAAGGACCCGCGTTTTGCCTCGATTAAGCCGACCCTGACGGGCGAATTCGACAAAAACCCCTACGTACTGCTGCACCTGGTTAAAAGTCCATAACCTGGAGTTCTGGGTACCGAAAACTCCTACGCAGCTATGCGTAAGGGCTGATGTCATTTCACTTTTCCGTGCGCGAAGCCCGACTGTAAACTCGATGGCCGGTGTGGTAAGCAATTACCGCCACGGGCCATGGATAACAACAAGGACGCTACGAACCGCAGCGACCACTGCGGCTCACTTCGCGAGAGGACAATGCCGTGCCAAAAGATGTTTCGCCTGATACTGAAAATCCCCAGGGCCACGATGAAGTGCACATAGGCTATCTCGCGATTCCACCGCTGGATCGCCTGATGACGCTACGCAATGCGCTGGTTGCGCTCAAAGGGCCGTTGGCCAGCGAACCCGGGGTGCAGGAAAACCTGCGCCGGCATGTGTTCAACCAGGAAACCGAGAACCGTGTGCTGGGCAAACGCGACGCACCTATGCCCTGCGCGCTGTGTTCACTTTCATTTGACACCCTTTAAATTCAGTTTTTTTGCATTTAATCCGCATTAATATGCATTGGCGCAGCTTTATCCGCCACGGCACACTGCGCGAGTTCCTCCCCCAAATGCAGGAACCTTCACAAGGCTTTTCCGGGTAACCAGACAAGCCTTTTTTTTGCCTGCCGTTTATGGATGTCCTTTCGATGCTCGCTCGCTGGTTACCCGCTGCTATCAATACCCGCCCAACCGAATGGAGCCGTGCTGCCATTGGCATGGCCCTGGGCACGCTGTTAAGTGTCTGGCTCTGCGCGCAGGTGTTCGGCATGGAGGTGGCACTGCACCTGCTCGGCCCGCTGGGCGCTTCTGCCGTGTTGTTGTTCGCGGTGTCATCGGGTGCCCTGGCACAACCCTGGTCGATCATCGGCAGTTACCTGTGCGCAGGCGTCGTCGCCCTGCTGGTGGCGCGGGTCCTCGGGCGCACCCTGGGCGCGGCCTGCCTGGCGGCGGGCATGTCGGTCGTGCTGATGTGCTGGCTGCGATGCTTGCACCCACCGGCCGGAGGGCTGGCCATGACCCTGGTGTTGGCCGACCCCGCCTCGGCCGCCCTGGGTTGGTACGAGTTGGGCGCGGTGCTGCTGGGGGCCGGCACCTTGCTCAGTTGCGCACTGGCTTACAACAATGCCACGCGCACTCGCTACCCCAAAGGTGCCGCTGAGACGCCGGCGCCCTTTTTGAACCACCGCAATGCGGCTCGAGATCCCGCCGTGACGGCCGCCGACCTGAAGTTGGCATTGGCCGAGATGGAGCAGTTTTACGATGTGGCCCCCACGGAACTCGAACAGTTGATTCACGCCGCCGAGACCCATGCACGCCGCCGCAGCATCGGTGAAGTGCTGGCAAGCCGGGTGCCTTGAGGCTGGCCCCTGCTCCCTGCATAAATGCAACAACGACCTGCATGATTCCGGGTTGTACTGGGCAAATTTGCACTGCTACGATCGTGAGATGGTTCGTCCGCGAACATCTTGATAAAGAACAATAAAAGCAGGGAGTTATCGATGACAGCTCAGGCTCCATCCGAAGCAAGCCATGCCGAGTCGCCCCAGGAAGAGATTCTGGCCGACGTTCGCAACCATATCGGGCACCTGACCCTCAATCGCCCCGCCGGTCTGAACGCCATCACCCTGAACATGGTCCGTCGCCTGACCCAACAATTGCAGGCGTGGTCGGACGACCCCACGGTGTACGCCGTGGTCCTGCGCGGCGCCGGTGAGAAAGCGTTCTGTGCCGGCGGTGATATTCGCTCGCTGTATGACAGTTTCAAGGCTGGCGACACGCTCCACGAAGACTTCTTTGTCGAGGAATATGCGCTCGACCTCGCCATTCACCATTATCCCAAGCCGGTGCTGGCCCTCATGGACGGGTTTGTCCTGGGCGGCGGCATGGGGCTGGTGCAAGGCGCGGATCTACGGGTTGTCACCGAGCGCAGCCGCCTGGCCATGCCGGAAGTGGCCATTGGTTACTTCCCCGACGTGGGCGGCAGCTACTTTCTGCCGCGCATTCCTGGGGAGCTGGGGATTTACCTGGGCGTGACCGGCGTGCAAATCCGCGCCGCCGACGCGCTGTATTGCGGTTTGGCCGACTGGTACCTCGAGAGCGCCAAACTGACCGATCTGGACCAACGGCTCGATAACCTCAGATGGCACGGCTCCCCGCTCAAAGACCTGCAAAGCATGCTCGCCAAGATTGGCGTACAACAATTGCCCGAACCGCCGCTGGCCGCCTTGCGTCCGGCGATCGACCACTTCTTCGCCCTGCCGGATATCCCGAGCATCGTCGAGCAGTTGCAGGCGGTCACCGTGGCCGACAGCCATGAATGGGCGCTTAACACCGCCCACCTGATGCAGACCCGCTCGCCCCTGGCCATGGCCGTCACCCTGCACATGCTGCGGCGTGGTCGCCGCCTGCCGTTGGAGCAGTGTTTTGCTCTTGAGCTGCACCTGGATCGTCAATGGTTCGAACGCGGCGACCTGATCGAAGGCGTGCGTGCGCTGATCATCGACAAAGACAAAAGCCCCCGCTGGAACCCGCCCACCCTGCACGGGTTGGCAGTCGCCCATGTGGAAAGCTTCTTCCAGAACTTCGCGCAGGTTGTGAGATAAATCATGCAAGATATTGAATATACTGAAGAACAAGTGATGATTCGCGACATGGCGCGCGACTTCGCCCGCGGTGAAATCGCCCCTTACGCCCAGGCCTGGGAAAAAGCCGGTTGGATCGACGACGCCCTGGTGGCGAAGATGGGCGAACTGGGGCTGCTGGGCATGGTGGTACCGGAAGAATGGGGCGGGACCTATGTTGATTACGTCGCCTACGCCCTGGCGGTGGAAGAGATATCTGCCGGTGACGGCGCCACGGGTGCGCTGATGAGTATCCATAATTCAGTGGGTTGCGGGCCAATCCTCAACTACGGCACAACAGAACAGAAGCAAACCTGGCTGGCGGACCTTGCCAGTGGCCAGGCAATCGGCTGCTTCTGCCTCACCGAGCCCCAGGCCGGTTCCGAAGCCCACAACCTGCGCACCCGTGCAGAGCTGCGGGACGGCCAGTGGGTGATCAATGGCGCCAAGCAATTTGTCAGCAACGGCAAGCGTGCCAAGCTCGCGATTGTATTTGCCGTGACCGATCCGGATCTGGGCAAGAAAGGCATTTCCGCGTTCCTCGTACCCACTCAAACCCCAGGTTTTGTGGTGGACCGTACTGAACACAAAATGGGCATTCGCGCCTCAGACACCTGCGCCGTCACCCTTAACCAGTGCACGGTTCCCGAAGCCAACCTGTTGGGCGAGCGCGGCAAAGGCCTGGCAATTGCGCTGTCCAATCTCGAAGGCGGCCGCATTGGCATTGCCGCCCAAGCCCTGGGTATCGCCCGTGCGGCGTTTGAAGCGGCGCTGGCCTACGCCCGTGACCGTGTGCAATTCGACAAGGCGATCATCGAGCATCAAAGCGTGGCCAACCTGCTGGCGGACATGCAAACCCGCTTGAACGCCGCCCGCTTACTGATCCTCCACGCAGCGCGCCTGCGCAGTGCCGGCAAGCCGTGTCTGTCGGAGGCATCCCAAGCCAAGCTGTTCGCCTCGGAGATGGCCGAGAAGGTCTGCTCCCAAGCCATGCAGATTCATGGCGGGTATGGGTACCTGGAAGATTATCCGGTGGAGCGTTACTACCGGGATGCACGGATCACGCAGATCTACGAAGGCACCAGCGAGATTCAGCGAATGGTGATTGCCCGCGAACTGAAAAACTACCAACTCTGACCGCCCCCCCCACAAACAACTGTGGGAGCGCATTGGCTCCCACAGTTGGTCGGCGGTATCAGTAAGCCGGTTTACCGGTCTTTGAACGCCGGCGCACGCTTGGCCACGAACGCGGCCATGCCTTCTTTCTGATCCTGCGTCGCAAACGCGGCATGGAACACCCGGCGCTCAAAGCGCACGCCTTCAGACAGGCTCACTTCAAAGGCACGGTTAACGCTTTCCTTGACCATCATGCTGATCGGCACCGATTTGCCGGCGATCAGACTGGCGACCTTCAGTGCTTCTTCCAACAGCTCATCGGCCGGCACGATACGCGCGACGATGCCACAGCGCTCGGCTTCAACCGCATCGATAAACCGCCCGGTCAGGCACATTTCCATGGCCTTGGCCTTGCCCACCGCACGGGTTAAACGCTGGGTACCGCCCATCCCGGGCAATACGCCGAGGTTGATTTCCGGCTGGCCGAACTTGGCCCCGTCGCCGGCCAGGATAAAGTCGCACATCAACGCCAGTTCGCAGCCGCCACCCAAGGCAAACCCGTTCACTGCGGCAATGATTGGCTTGCGGCGGTTGGCCACGCGGTCGCTGTCGCTGAACAGGTCGTCAAGGTAGATCTGCGGGTAGGTCAGTTCGGCCATTTCCTTGATGTCGGCGCCGGCGGCAAAGGCCTTCTTCGAGCCGGTCAGCACGATACAGCCGATCTGCGGATTGGCTTCCAGGTGGTCCAGCGCCTGGTTCAGCTCGCTGACCAGTTGCGCGTTCAAGGCATTGAGGGCTTGCGGACGATTCAGGGTAATCAACCCAACACGGTCCTGGACTTCGAGCAAGATGGTTTCATAACTCATGTATCGGCTCCTTATAGATTGCGTGAGATGACCATGCGCTGAATATCGCTGGTGCCTTCGTAAATCTGGCAGACCCGCACATCGCGATAGATCCGCTCCAGGGGAAAGTCGCTCAGATAACCGTAACCACCCAAGGTTTGCAAGGCGGCCGAACAGACTTTCTCGGCCATTTCCGAGGCGAACAGCTTGGCCATGGACGCTTCAACCAGCGCGGGCTTGCCGCTGTCGCGCAGGGCGGCGGCGTAGTGCACCATCTGGCGGGCCACGGCGATTTGCGTGGCCATATCGGCCAAACGAAATGCGACCGCCTGATGCTCCACCAGCGCCTTGCCGAAGGTTTCGCGCTCGCGGGCATAGTCGCGCGCGGCTTCAAAGGCAGCGCGCGCCATGCCCACCGCTTGCGAGGCGATACCCACACGGCCGCCTTCGAGGTTGGCCAGGGCGATCTTGTACCCTTCACCCTCTTCGCCCAAACGATTGGCCACCGGGACTTTCACGTCTTCAAACAGGATCTGGCAGGTATCCGAGGCGTGCTGGCCGAGCTTGTCCTCGACCCGCGCCACGCTGTAGCCCGGTGAGTCGGTGGGCACGATAAACGCGCTGATCCCGCGTTTGCCCGCGGCCGGGTCGGTAACGGCAAACACAATCACGACCCCGGCGTTTTGCCCGGAAGTGATGAACTGTTTGCAGCCGTTCAGCACATAGTGGTCGCCATCCAGGCGCGCACGGGTTTTCAGGCTGCTGGCATCGGAACCGGCCTGGGGCTCGGTCAGCGCAAAGGCACCGAGCATGGCGCCGCTGGCCAGGGGTGTGAGGAATTGGGCTTTCTGTTGCTCATTACCGAAGGTCAGGATCGGCACGCACCCCACAGAATTGTGCACGCTCATGATGGTCGAGCAGGCGCCATCACCGGCGGCAATCTCTTCCAGCGCCATGGCGTAGGCCAGGTAACCCGTGTCGCAGCCGCCCCACTGCTCCGGCACCAGCATGCCGAAAAAGCCCAGCTCAGCCATTTCGCCGATGGCCTCCCTGGGGAAACGGTGCTCGCGGTCCCACTCTGCCGCGAAGGGTTTCAGGCGCTCTTGGGAAAATTGCCGGGCGGCGTCGCTGATCTGCAGTTGTTCGTCATTTGGCAGCATGGTCGACAGTCCTTAATACACGCATTCAACGGCCATGGCCGTGGCTTCACCGCCGCCGATGCAGATGGCGGCGACCCCGCGCTGGAGGCCTTTCTGGCGTAACGCAGAGAGCAGCGTCACCAGGATCCTCGCGCCCGAGGCGCCAATCGGATGGCCCAAAGCGCAGGCTCCGCCGTGCACATTGACCTTGGCATGAGGGATCTCGAGCTTGCCCATGGTCACCAGACTGACCACGGCAAAGGCTTCGTTGATCTCGAACAGGTCGACGTCGGCCAGGTTCCAGCCGGTTTTGCTCATCAGCTTGCGAATGGCACCCACCGGTGCCACAGGGAACAGACCCGGCTCGTCGGCAAACGCCGCATGCCCGTGGATGATCGCCAACGGCTTGAGTCCTCGCTTAAGCGCCTCGGATTCGCGCATCAGCAGCAACGCGGCCGCACCGTCGGAAATCGAACTGGAGTTGGCCGCCGTCACCGTACCGCCTTCACGGAACGCCGGTTTCAGGCTGGGAATCTTGTCCAGCCGGGCCTTGGGCGGTTGCTCATCGTGCAGGACGGTTATCTGCTCTTTGCCCACCGTGACCTGCACCGGGACGATCTCGGCGGCAAAGTGACCATGGGTGATCGCCTCCTGGGCACGCGTCAGGGAAGTGATGGCGAACGCGTCCTGGGCCTCACGGGTAAAGCCGTTATGCGAGGCGCAGTCTTCGGCGAAGGTGCCCATCAGGCGGCCTTTGTCGTAGGCATCTTCCAGGCCGTCGAGGAACATATGGTCGAGCACGCGACCGTGGCCCATGCGGTAACCGCCACGGGCGCGATCCAGCAGGTACGGTGCGTTGGACATGCTCTCCATACCGCCGGCGATCACCACATCGACGCTGCCGGCCAGCAGTGAATCATGGGCCAGGATTGCGGCCTCCATGCCCGAGCCGCACATTTTGTTGAGCGTGGTGCAACGGGTCGACTTGTCCAGGCCGGCACCCAACGCCGCTTGCCGGGCGGGCGCCTGGCCCAGGCCGGCGGGCAGTACGCAACCGAACAGCACTTCATCCACGGCGTCGGGGGCGATACCGGCACGCTCGAGCGCGCCACGAATCGCGGCAGCGCCCAATTGCGGCGCGGTCAAACTTTTAAGGTCGCCCTGGAAACCGCCCATGGGCGTGCGCACGGCGCTGACGATAACGATGGGATCGTTCATGGGTAATGCTCCTTACTTGGCCGCCATGCGCAAGGCGCCGTCGAGACGGATCACCTCGCCGTTAAGCATGCTGTTTTCAATGATATGCCGCACCAGCGCGGCATATTCGGCCGGCTTGCCCAGGCGTGGCGGGAACGGCACACCGGCGGCGAGCGAATCGCGCACCTGCGGGGTCATGCCGGCCATCATCGGGGTTTCGAAGATGCCAGGGGCGATGGTCATCACCCGAATACCGAAGCGCGCCAGCTCACGCGCGGCCGGTAGGGTCAGGCTGGCGATCGCGCCTTTGGACGCGGCATACGCCGCCTGGCCGATCTGACCGTCAAATGCCGCCACCGAAGCGGTGTTGATGATCACACCCCGCTCGCCATCGGCATTCGCTTCGGTTTCGGCAATGGCCGCAGCCGCCAGGCGCAACAGGTTGAAGCTGCCGATCAGGTTGACGTTGATCACCTGGGCAAAACTCGCCAGCCCGTGGGGGCCGCTCTTGCCGAGGATTTTCTCGCCACGGACCACGCCTGCGCAGTTGACCAGCCCATGCAGGCCGCCAAACGCCGCTACAGTGGCGTGCACCGCCGCTTCAGCGGACGCCTCCTGGCTGATATCCGCGACAGCGCTGCGCGCGTTATCACCGAGCTGCCGAGCCTTGGCCGCCACCGCATCGGCGTTCAGGTCCACCAGCATGACCTTGGCACCCGCGGCGATCAGCATCTCAGCGGTGGCCGCACCGAGGCCCGATGCTGCGCCGCTGACCAGAAAAATCTTGTTTTCAATCTGCATGATTGTTTCCTTGAACGATGGAGCCCGTTACGGGCGTATGGGCGAAATAGTCGCTTCAGCGCCGCGCAGCAGCAATGGTCAAACCTTTCAACATGGCTGACTGCTTTGGCCAATTCCATCGGTAAAACCCAGCTATTCAAACCCCCGAGAGCCTGGCCGCCCTGGGCTAAAACAGCCTCCCAGCTGCCATGGCGCCGGTGGAGTGCGGGCTCGCGTGATGCGGGTTTGACACCTGCCGTGGTCTGACAGAAGCTGACGGCTTTGCAACCGCTACCCCAGCTTTCGGACGCCTGCATGTCAAAGTCACGCCGTTACGCCATCGTCGGCCTGTGCGCGCTGTTTTTTATTGTGCTGATCACTTGGTATTTTTCCCGCGCAACCCCGGCGGCGGTGCCTCCCGCCATCGCCCATGGTTACGCCAAAGCCTTGAAGCAGGCGCGCAATGGCGAGCCTGGCGCCGCCCGCGTGCTGTATCAGCAATTGGGACGGCCGGACCTGTCCGAGGAACGCCGCGCCGCCTTACACGCCGAGTTGCCCAACTACCCCAGTCCTCAAGCGTTGAAGCTCGCCGACAAAGACCTCAGCAGCGAATCGCCAAGGGTGCGCGAAGCGGCGATCCACAGCATTGTCGGGCTGGTGCCCAGTGGCCAGCGCACCCTGCTGCTCGGCCCGGTGCTCGATGACCCCGAGCAAAACGTGCGGTTTGCGGCGGCCAATGCGTTGCTGGGCCTGTCGCCCGACACCCTGGGCCTGTACTTCGGGCCGTTACAGCAGGTGCTGGATGAATTCGTGAAATACCTCAAGGCCCAGCCCGAAACCGCCGAAGGCTGGATTCAACTGGCACGTCTGTACATCCACAGCGCCCTGCTGCCGGATGCGCAAAAGGCGCTTGAGCAGGCCATGCGCCTGGAGCCTGACAACCTGCAGGCGGGCGTCGCGCAAATCGAATTGCTGGACAAGCAAGGCAAGTCTGAAGAGTCCCGCCAATTGCTGGCGCGCCAGTTGGCTGCGCATCCCGAATCGGCCTACCTGCAACACGCCCTGGGCATGTGGCTGCTGCACCATGGCGAGCGGCCCTATGCCTTGCTCGGCCTGTCCAAGGCGGTGGAACTGGAGCCGGACAATCAGGATTACCGCTATGACCTGGCCACCACCCTGCACGACCAGCAGGAGCTGGAAGCGGCGCAGCGCCAGTTGGAAGAAATCGTCCAGCGCCACCCCGCCAATCGCAAGGCCAGGGTGCTGCTGGTCAATTACTGGAAAGAAAGCGGCCAACTGCAAAACGTCCAGGTTTTACTCGCGCAGCTTGAACAGCAAAACCCGGATGACCCCGCCCTGCAGCAGGGTCTATAGGCACGCCGGCGCATCAAATTGATCAATCGGTTGAACCGCTACAACGCCCAACGGTCAAGTAAACATGGCATGCCGTGACAGGCATGCCCCTCTACTTGTACCTGAATCGAGGGCACTACTTGTCTACATCCACAGCACTGCTCAGTGAAAAGGCGGCTACCGGCGTCGAAGGTCTTGATGACATTCTTTGCGGCGGGCTATCGCGTAGCCACCTGTTCCTGCTTGAAGGCGAACCTGGAACAGGCAAGACCACCGTGGCGCTGCACTTCCTCCAGGCCGGAGCGAAGGACGGCGAGCGGTCCCTGTACATCACCTTGTCAGAAACCGAGCGCGAGCTGCGCCAGGGTGCGAAATCCCATGGCTGGGACTTGGATGACAACATCCATATCTTCGAGTTGACCCCGCCCGAAAGCCTGCTCAACGCCGAGCACCAGCAAAGCCTGCTGTACTCCTCGGACCTTGAGCTGGGTGAGGCCACACGGCAGATCTTCGAGGTGGTTGAGCGGGTCAAACCGACCCGCGTGGTGATCGACAGCCTTTCGGAGATCCGCCTGCTGGCGCAAAGCTCTTTGCGCTACCGCCGGCAGATCCTGGCGATCAAACACTACTTCGTACGCTACGACGCGACCGTCCTGCTGCTGGACGACCTGACCACCGAATCCCTGGATAAAACCGTACACAGCGTGGCCCACGGTGTGATCCGCCTGGAAGAGTTGACGCCTAACTACGGCGCCGAGCGCCGCCGTGTCCGGATCGTCAAGTACCGCGGCCAGAAGTATCGCGGCGGCTTTCATGACTTCACCATCATGCAGGGCGGCATCCACGTATTCCCGCGCCTCGTGGCGGCAGAACATCGCGGTGGCTACGTACGGCAAACCTTGAGCAGCGGCATCCCGGAAATGGACGCGCTGATGGGCGGTGGCGTAGAGACCGGCTCCAGCAGCCTGATTCTCGGCCCGGCCGGTACCGGCAAGTCGCTGATCTCGATGATTTTTGCCGCCGCCGCTGTGGCGCGGGGCGAGAAGGCCGCGCTGTTCATCTTCGATGAAGAGCTGGGGCTGTTGTTCGAACGCATGCGCAACATGGGCATCGACCTCCAAGCCCTGCAAGCCACCGGCAACCTGATGATCGAACAAGTCGACGCCGCCGAGTTGACCCCGGGAGAGTTCTCCCACCGGGTGCGCCGGTGCGTCGATGAGCACGGGATCAAAACCGTGGTCATCGACAGCATCAACGGCTACCAGGCGGCGATGCCGGAAGAGAACGCATTGATCCTGCATATGCATGAGCTGCTGCTGTACCTTAACCGTCGCGGCGCGGCCACCTTCATGACCGTTGCACAGCACGGCCTGGTCGGCGACATGCAGACGCCGGTCGACATCACCTATTTGGCGGACACCGTGATTCTGTTGCGTTACTTCGAAGCATTGGGCAAGGTTCGCCGCGCCATTTCGATTATCAAGAAACGCACCGGCACCCACGAGGCGACGATTCGCGAATACCGAATCGGCAACACCGGCCTGACCGTCGGCGAACCCCTGGATAATTTCCAGGGCGTATTGCGCGGCATCCCCATCTACATGGGTGCCGGCTCCCCTCTGCTCAAGGAAGAGGGATAGTGCCCACACTACCTGGCGCCTCCGAACGCGCGATCATCCTGGCGCCGGTGGGTCGCGACAGCACGCTGGCCCTGATGATGCTCAATGAGGCGGGCTACAGCGGCGTCGTCGCCACGCACCTGCCTATGTTGTGCGAGGCGCTGGAAGAAGGCGCCGGCCTGCTCATCATCGCCGCTGAAGCCTTGCGCGGTGTCGATCTGGAGCCCTTGCTTGAGTACCTGCACCAGCAGCCGGCGTGGTCGGACATGCCCATCGTGCTGCTGACCCATCATGGCGGCAGCGAGCAAAATGGCTCATCGCACCTCAGCGGTCTGCTGGGCAACGTGACCTTCCTGGAGCGGCCGTTCCATCCGGTCACGTTGATCAGCCTGGTCAGCGCCGCCCTGCGCGGTCGGCGCCGGCAATATGAGGCCCGCGACCGCTTGATCGAACTAAGCCAGAGCGAGTCGCGCCTGCACCGCACCCTGGAAACCCTCGAACAGCAAGTCGAGGAGCGCACCGCACAACTGCGCAACAACGAAGAAGCCCTGCGCCAGTCGCAGAAAATGGAAGCCGTCGGCCAATTGACCGGCGGCATTGCCCACGATTTCAACAATATGCTCACCGGGATCATCGGCAGCCTTGAGCTGCTGCGAAGGCGCGTATCCCGTGGCAAGCTGGACGACCTCGACAGTCTGATCGACCTGGGGGTCACGTCCGCCAACCGCGCGGCCGGCCTGACGCACCGCCTGTTGGCGTTTTCCCGCCGCCAGTCGCTGGACCCCAAGCCGGTCAATATCAATCAGTTGGTCAGTTCCATGGGCGAACTGTTACAGCGCAGCATCAACGAAAGCATCACTCTGGACATGCGCCTGGCCGAGCAGCTTTGGACCGCCGAAGTCGACCCCAATCAACTGGAAAGCGCCCTGCTCAACCTGGTGCTCAATGCCCGTGATGCAATGCCCAGCGGCGGCAAGCTGGTGGTGGAAACCACCAATCGTCATTTGGACAGCGTCTTTACTGCCGCCTACGGCACACTCAGCCCTGGTGACTACGTAGAGCTGAGCGTCAGCGACAATGGCTGCGGCATTCCGGAAGGCATTATTGGTCGGGTATTCGACCCGTTCTTCACCACCAAGCCTATCGGCCAGGGCACAGGCCTTGGGTTATCGATGATCTATGGGTTCGCCCGCCAGTCCCACGGCCACGTCACCATTCACAGCGAAGTGGGACGGGGCACTACCGTGAGCCTGTTCCTGCCGCGCTTTGTCGGCGAAATGATCGCTCCAGAGCCGATCGACCCCGCGTTGCTGCCGTTTGCCAACGCCGGAGAGACCGTGCTGATCGTCGAAGACGACCCGGCCGTACGCGTGCTGGTCAGCGCAGTGCTCAAGGAGTTGGGTTATGGATTTGTGGAGGCGCAAGATGCCGACAGCGCCCTGCCGATCATCGAATCGGAGCAGCGCATTGATCTGCTGATCAGCGATGTTGGCCTGCCTGGCATGAACGGCCGGCAGATGGCGGAAATCGGCCGGCAATTTCGACCGCAGCTCAAAGTACTGTTCATCACCGGGTATGCCGAACATGCTGCGGTGCGCGGTGGTTTTCTCGACCCGGGCATGCAACTGATCACCAAGCCGTTCACGTTTGATCTGTTGACGGCAAAAGTACGTGAAATGATTCAAAGCTAGGGCTGCGACGCAGCCCTGAGAGGGTTCAGGCCAATAAACGCTGGATATGCTCTTGCAGGGTATCCAGGTCAAACGGCTTGGCCAGGATCGGCGCGTTGCGCGTGATCGGGCTGTTGCAGTCGAGGATTTCCTGCGGGTAACCGCTGATAAAGATGACCTTCAATTCCGGACGCAACTTGATCGCAGGCTCGGCAATCTGCACACCGGAAATACCGCCGGGCAGACGGTAGTCCGTCACCATCAGGTCCAGGTGCGGCTTGGTCGCCAGAATCTCGAAGGCCTGCTCCCCATCCATCGCCTTCAACACGCGATAACCCAAGCCTGCCAGGTATTCACCCAACACAAACATGATGGATTCGTCGTCTTCGACGATCAGTACGACATCTTGTGCATCTTCACTCATGGGAAGCCTTTGTCCGGTCAATTGCTGCATGTACGACCATGGGGTCACGTAGAGGTTGCGTCGAAGTGACGATTGATTTCACGCCGCAGGTTCAAGGGGCAGGCACACCCGAAACAGCGCGCCCTCACCGATCCGGCTTTCAACTTCAATCGTGCCGCCATGGGCCGTGACGATCTGCTCGGAAATAAACAGCCCAAGGCCCAACCCCGCCGCCACCTGGCTGGCTGACACGCGCTCAAACTGCTGGAAAATGCGCTTCTGGTTCTCTTCACTGATCCCAATGCCGCGGTCGCGCACTTCCACCCGCGCTTCACCGTGCTCGGCATACACGCGCACATCCACCGGGCTCTTGGCCCCATAGCGCAGGGCGTTGGTCAGCAGGTTGGTGATCACTTGCTCAATACGGAACTCGTCCCAGTTGCCTTCCACCGGCCCTTCGGCCTGCAACTGCATCGAAGAGCCAGCGGCGGCCACCTGCGGCGCGAAGTTCTGCACCAGGTTGCGCACCAATTGCGCCAGATCGAAGCGCGCCGGGCGGATCGACAATTTGCCGGTACGAATGCGCGACACGTCGAGCATGTCTTCGATCAGGCGGATCAGGCTCTGGATCTGCCGTTCATCGCGGTCGACCATGGCGTGCATCTTGTCCAGAGTAAACGCCGCGGCGTTGTCTCGGGCCAGGTGCATCTTGCGCAGCTGGGTTTCGAGAATCAAACCGTTGAGCGGCGTACGCACTTCATGGGCGACGATCGACATAAAGTCGTCACGCATGCGCACCGCCTGCTCCAGCTCGGCCTGGGTGGCCTGCAGCCGCGTAAGCAGCAGCTCCTGCTCACGGCGACTGCGCTCCAAGGCTTCGAGCTGCAGCTTCATCGCCTTGCTCTGACGGTACAGGTCGACGAACACGTTGACCTTGCTCTTCACCGCGTGGATATCCAGCGGCTTGTGCAAAAAGTCCACGGCGCCGCTTTCATAGCCCTTGAACGCGTAGTTGAGTTCGCGGCCCGCGGCGCTGACGAACACAATCGGGATGTTCTTGGTTTTTTCGGTGCCGCGCATCAGTTCAGCCAGCTCGAAGCCGTTCATGCCGGGCATCTGCACGTCGAGGATCGCCATGGCGAACTCGTGTTCCAGCAACAGGGACAAGGCCTCGTCGGCGCTCAATGCCTTGTAGACCTGACGGTCCTCGCGCTTGATCAGCGCTTCGAGGGCCAGCAGGTTTTCCGGCAGATCGTCGACGATCAGCAGCTTGGCCTGGACAGTACTTAACATGGGGAGGATTCCAGCAAAGCCAGCAACGAGCCAATCTGGCTCAGAGTCATAATGTGGTCAGGTGTATGCAGCGCCAGCGCCGCCAGGGGCATCACGGCGATACGTGCTTCATTGGGGTCTTGCACAACGGTGGTGCCGCCACTCTGTTGCACATGGACCAGCCCACGTGCGCCGTCCTGGTTGGCGCCAGTCAGCAATATCGCCAGCAGGCCTTGGCCGTAGGCGTCAGCCGCCGATGCAAACAGGTAATCGATAGCCGGCCGGGAATGATGCACCCGCTCCTCCTGGCTCAGGGACAGGCTGCGGTCGTGCTCCACCGACAGGTGATAACCGGGCCCGGCAAAATACAAGGTGCCCGCCTCGATGACTTCCTTGTCCCGTGCCTCACGGACCGGGATGCGCAGGCGCCGCGCAAAGACTTCGGCCAGTTGACTGCGGCGCTCATCCGGCAGGTGCAGCACGGCGATGATCGGCAGGCCGAAACCGGTCGGCAGCTCACCAAAAATACTCAGCAACGCCTCCACACCGCCGGCGGAGGCGCCGACGACGATGGCTTCAATCCCGCGAATCGGGCTGGCAACTGCGTCGTTCATGATTTGCGGTAGATCCGTTCCTGCTTGACCAAGGGCTCGAACTGCGTGCTGTAAGCGGAAAAATCCAGGGTTTCCTTGCTGCCCAGCACCAGAAAGCCGCGATGGCACAACGACTCGTGAAACAATCCAAACGCGCGATCTTGCAATTTTTTATTGAAATAAATCAATACGTTACGACATGAAATTAACTGAGTTTCTGAGAAGACGCTGTCGGTTGCCAGGCTGTGGTCGGCGAAGGTCACGTTCTCGCGCAGTGTCTTGTCGAAGATCGCGTAATCGTAGGCCGCCGTGTAGTAGTCGGCAAATGAACGTTGCCCGCCGGCCTGCTGATAGTTGGCCGTGTAGGCGCGTACGTTCTCCAGGGAGAAGATCCCCTGCTTGGCTTTGTCCAGGGAGGCGGGATTGATGTCGGTGGCGTAGATGATGGTGCGATCGAGCAGGCCCTCTTCGCGCAGCAGGATCGCCATGGAATAGACCTCCTCCCCCGTGCTGCACCCGGCAATCCAGATTTTGATCGAGGGGTAGGTCTTGAGCAGCGGCACCACTTCCTGGCGAATCGCGAGGAAGTGCGACGGATCGCGAAACATCTCGCTCACCGGGATCGTCAAAAACTGCAGCAACTGCATGAACGCCGCCGGGTCATGCAGCACCCGCTCCTGCAACGCCGAGATAGTCGCGCACTCGAACTGACGCAAGGCATGGGCCACGCGGCGCTTGACCGACGCGCCGGAATAGTCGCGAAAGTCATAGCTGTACTTGAGGTAAATCGCCTCAATCAGCAGGCGCAGCTCAATGTCGCTGCTTTTTTCCAAAAAACGTTGCTCCACTTAAATGCGTTCCATCTTGGGTAGCCATACGCGAATCAACGAGAACAGACGGTCCAGATCGATGGGCTTGGCCAGGTAATCGTTGGAACCGGCCGCAAGGCAGCGCTCCTGATCGTCTTTCATCGCCTTGGCCGTCACGGCAATGATCGGCAGTTTCTTCCAGCGTTGCTCCTGGCGGATCAACGCCGTGGCTTCGTAACCGTCCATCTCCGGCATCATCACGTCCATCAGCACCAGGTCGATGTCTTCGACTTCATTGAGCCGCTCGATGGCTTCGCGGCCGTTACGCCCGATCACCACCACCGCGCCTTTGTGCTCCAGAGCGCTGGTCAGGGCGAAGATATTGCGCACATCGTCGTCCACCAACAGGATTTTGCGCCCCTCAAAGACCTTGTCGCGGCTGCGGGCGGTCTTGAGCATCTTCTGGCGTTCATGGGACAACTGGGATTCGACTTTGTGCAGAAACAGTGTGACCTCGTCCAGCAGACGCTCCGGCGAGCGCGCGCCTTTGATGATGATCGAGCGCGAGTACTTGCGCAGCTCGGCCTCTTCGTCGCGCGTCAGGTTGCGTCCGGTGTAGACGATCACCGGCGGGAACGAGCAGATATCCTCGGTGGCCATGCGCTTGAGCAGCTCGTTGCCGAGCATGTCCGGCAGTTTGAGGTCGATGATCATGCAGTCGTAGACGTTGGTGCGTAGCAGTTCGAGGGCTTCCTGGGCGAAGCCGACGGCGGTGATCTCGATGTCATCGTCGCCGATCAGGCGGGCAATGCTGTCGCGCTGCAGGTCGTCATCTTCCACCAGCAGCACGCGCTTGACCTTCTGGGTCAGCTTGGCTTCCAGGCGGGCGAACACGTCCTTGAGCTCTTCGCGGGTGGTGGGTTTGACCGCATAGCCGATGGCACCCATGTGCATGGCCGCTTCGACGCGGTCTTCCACGGAAATCACGTGCACGGGGATATGGCGGGTACCGGCGTGCTCCTTCAGGCGCTGCAGCACGGTCAAGCCGGAATGGTCCGGCAGGCGCATGTCCAGCAGGATCGCATCGGGAATGTATTCCTCGGCCAGCTTGTAGCCCTCGTCCGCACCGTGGGCCACCAGGCAGTGGTAGCCCAGTTCATGGGCCAGGTCGAACAGGATGCGTGCGAAATTCGGCTCGTCTTCCACCACCAGAATGCAACGGGTAGTGAATGGGGCCTTGTCGCGATCATCGGCGAAACGCGGGATGAGGTTCGCGTCGGCCACCGGCAGCGGTGAAATGGCGACGGGTTTCGGGGCTGGCGCCACAACGGCTTGGCGCGGCTGCTCGATGGGCGGCGCGTCTTCCTCGCGCTCCACGTATTGCTCGGGTAACACGAGGGTAAACGTACTGCCTTTGCCTGGCTCACTGCTCACGCTGATATAGCCGCCGAGCAGCGCGGCCAGGTCGCGGGAAATCGACAGGCCCAGCCCGGTACCGCCGTAGCGACGGTTGGTGGTGCCATCGGCCTGACGGAAGGCCTCGAAGATGCTCTCCTGCTGGTCGGGAGCTATACCGATCCCGGTGTCGCGCACGGTGAACGCAATGCCTTCCCCCGGCGCGCGTGAAACGGACAGGCTGACTTCGCCCTTTTCGGTGAATTTGATCGCGTTGGACAGCAGGTTCTTGAGGATCTGCTCCAGGCGCTGGCGGTCGGTAAACAACATGCCCGGCGCGCCGGCCTGCACCTCGACCTGGAAGCCCAGCTTGCGATCGGCGGCCAACGGCTCGAACATCCCGCGCAGCCCCTCAACCAGACGCGTCACGCTGGAGGTTTCCGGACGCACCTCCAGCTTGCCGGCTTCCACCTTGGAAATATCCAGGATGTCATTGATCAGGTTCAGCAGGTCATTGCCGGCCGAATAGATCGACTCGGCGAACTTGACCTGTTCGGTGCTGAGGTTGTCCTGGGGATTTTCCGCCAGCAGCTTGGCCAGGATCAGCGAACTGTTGAGCGGCGTGCGCAGCTCATGGGACATGTTGGCGAGGAATTCGGACTTGTATTTGCTGGAGCGCTGCAATTCATCCGCGCGGTCCTCCAGCTCCAGTTGCGCCTGGTTGAGCTCGACATTCTTGCGGTCCATGGCATCGCGTTGCTCCGACAGGGTCTGGGCCTGCTCGGCAAGCTGCTCGTTGGTCTGCTCCAGTTCCGCTTGCTGGGTTTCCAGGTGGGCCTGGGATTCCTTGAGGATGCGCGATTGCTCTTCGAGCTCTTCGTTGGCGGTCTTGAGCTCTTCTTGCTGGACCTGCAGCTCCTCATTGAGTTGCTGGGTCTCCGCCAGCACTTCTTGAAGCCGCTGGCGATAACGCGCCGCTTCGATGGAGGTGCCGATATTGCCGGCGATCAGCTCCAACAGTTCCACGTCACGCTCCAGCAGGGGACGCAGGAAACCCAGTTCGATCACCCCATTGACGCGGTCATCATCGCTGGTCGGCACTACCAGCACGCTGCGGGGCGTGCCTTCGCCCAGGCCCGAACTGACCTTGAAGTAGTCCACCGGCACATCGTCCAGGCGGATCAGACGATCCAGTTGGGCGGCCTGACCGACGATCCCTTCGTCGCTATAGATAGCTTGTTCCAGTTGCTCCTGATCGCGGGAGAAGCCATAAGTGGCCACGCGCCGCAAGCCGCCGTGTTCTTCGCGCACATACAGCGCCGCAACGGCCGAGCCCATGTACTGGGCAAAAAATTGCAGGATATTGCGACCCAACATGCTCAGGGTCAGTTGGCCGAGCACTTGTTCGGCCAATTCGGTCTGGCCGTTGCGCAGCCAGGCTTGCTGTTCAAGGCGTCGCGCGATCTTCTGTTGTGACGCGAGGTTTGCGCTGTAACTGTCTGAAAGTGCTACAAGATTTTTTCTGCCGATATACGCCAGGAAGCCGCTTAAGCCGAGTACGAACACCAGATAAAGGATGACGCTGATGATCGTCGTGCGGGTGACGTCCTGGTTGCGCGTGATGCGAAACTGCTGCTCCATCGCCACGGCATCTTCATATTCCTTGCGGATCTCGTCGGTCAGGCGCTTGCCGCGCCCAGCCTTGACCGCACCTCGGAAGTCGCCGCTCTGACGCTGCATGTCAATCATTGACTGAGCGTACTTGTTCCACTCCAGTTGCAGGGCTTCCAGGCGTTTGAGGCGGTCCACTTGCTGTGGGTTATCCGCCACCAGGCCCTGCAAATTGCGCAGGTCGGCCATGATGCGTGGCTTGGCCACTTCGTAGGGGTCGAGGAAATGTTCGTCACCGGTGATCAGAAAACCACGCATGCCGGTTTCCAGGTCCACCGTCAATTTGGACGATTCATTGAGGTTGTTAATGACCCGATCGGTGTGCTCCACCCACTGAATCACCGTCAAGAGATAGGTGATCAGACAGACGAAAAACACCGCGCTGAGCACGCCCACACCCAAAGGCAGCGCCACGTTTCGGCTCAGGAGGGTACGAAAGCTCTTTTCATCGACTGTCGACGCGGGAGTCATGGGCATGCCTTGGCCAAATACGGAAAAACCGCGAGTTTGCCCCAAAGTCCGCCCCAAGGGCTATTTTTCTAAGCGCCCGGAGGTGAATGAGCCATTGCCTCGTGCACACAATCGCACGGTCACTGGGCGTTTTACGGCCTGACATCGACTCAACTGCTGACACTTTGCCGGCGACGCGTCGGAACCCCGCCATTATCGGGTCCCACACACTGCGGCGTCTCGGATACAGGGAGTCTCCACCAGGAGGACGCGATTTCCTTCCCGTAAAGGTACAGAGTCATGGCCCAGATTTCCCCCCACGCGCTTATCCGCCCGTTCAATCCCGTCGTGCCCTTCACTTCGGTGCCCGTGCCACCGGCTCCAGTCATGAACGCTTCGGCACCTGAGGACGTCAAGCCCCAACAAACCCCGCCGCCCACTGATCGGCCCGCCCTCGCCGGCCGTCACCTGGGTGGGGCGTTGGCCTGGCCGATGCCGTTGAACATCGATCAACAAAAGCGTCTGCACGCCCTCACCCTCAGCCATGTACACGCGCTGGGGGACAGGCCCACGGTTTCGCAAACCCCGGGCGGCGTGCTGGAGTTCCTGCGTTACCGTCAGCCCCTTGCAGCCCAGGCGCAAAACGATCCTGCCAAAATACTCGAAACATTGATCGATTCCCCCCAGGCCAGCCTGATGGGCCGCGCGCTCCGGGAAGGCATGCAGGGCATCGCCACCGACAGCAGTGACACCGATTACCTGCTGGCAGCCATTACGTTGCAACTGGACCCCGAGTCGATCAGCGCGCCGCGCAGAAACACCGTTGCCGGCTTCGATCTGGCAAGCGACACGCATTGGGGCAAGCGGGCCTCCACCGTGGTAGACGGTCTTGCCAATCACCTGAGTGCCACGGGCAAAACCAGCGCCAGCCTGGCCAAAGCCGCAGCCCACCTGCTGTTGGCACAGCGAGCACCCGTGTTCCTGATCAAGAACATTCCCGACACAGTCACTTATGGCAGCCAGGCCTGGGCTAACTTGGCAATCGCCGCCGCCACGATAGAAGCACGTACGCCGGGAAAAGTCGCCAACATGACCTTTGCCGACGTCATGGGCGAGGCCGAAAGCGCCGCCTTGGTTGACCCTGCGATTACCCAGCGCGCCCAGGCCGCCGCGTTGCTCGACTGGGGCGAAGCTAACGGGTGGCTGGTAAAAAAAGCGGGCATCGACTACACCCCCGCGCAACTCGACTCGGTCAGAACTGCATTCAATCGGCAGTTGGAAGTTCGGCTCTCGGCCTCCAAGGCGCTGGAGAACGAAATTCCGACGCGTAAAGCGCTGGCGCTGGCCAAACTCAAGGAACGTTTTGGCGATTTGGGCGAGCTGTTCGAAAAAAAAGTACTTGGCACTGATCAGTACCGTGGCGATGCGAGCCAAACCGGGTTGGTTGGCCTGCACTCGCTCCTGGACATCGCCATGATGGACTTGCCGAACCCAAGACCCTTCACCTGCGATGACCCGCAAATCCCCGTAGAAGCGCTGAACAACAACCCGACGTTCGGCGTTCAACAGGCCTTTGAACTGCAGTTTGAGGGTGCGATCCGGGAAAAAAAGGCCGCCGTTAACACCATGATCCGGCATCTGATCTCACAGCTTCCACTGGAAGACCGCCAGCATTTTGAGTTTGGGAAAATCAACTTTTTCCAGGAGGGCTCGTATGAGTTGGGCACGGGCTTTTTTGATTCCTCCAACGCCTCAACTGAAGCGGGGCTGGTGATAAAGACGCAGCTCAATGGGCAGTCGCGCGCGTATGAAATCAATTTCAACAAAGGCACGATCGAGCGAACGGGCCTGAACCGCGCGCAGAATCAGGAATCGCGGCAGTCCAAGCGAATGTCCACGACCAAAACCTATGTTCCGCGCGTAGGGGCGGATGATCTGGCGCGTGAGCGTCCGGTCAACCCGGCCTCCATGTACAGCTTCAACAGCAACCGCTCCTATTTGATTGCCGACGCCTTTGTTCGACACCTGCAACTGGACGACCCCGCGATCAAAGAACAGGCGCGTGGGCAGACGACCTTGGACGAGTTGCAGGGCGGCCCCAAACCACTGAGCGAATTCTTGCTCAACTTGATCCCCTTCAGATCAGCCATCGTCAATTTCCAGAAGGGTAACTACGGCGAAGGGGCCGTCGATCTGGCACTGGATGTGTTCGGCTTTCTCACCGCAGGCGCTGCAACTACGGGGAAACTGATCAACATCGGGCGCTCAGCCATTTCCAGCGGCGCCAAGGCGCTCAAGGCCGGCAAAGTGATCGGTGCCGCCGCCATCGGCGTCCTTAACCCCTTGAGTGGCCTGGGCGACCTGGCGGCCAGCGGTGCCAGGCTGGCCGGCAAGGGCAGCGGGTACCTGTTGTCCAAAGGCATCGAAGTCGTCAACACGCTCAAGGGCGCCAGTGGCAGCTACGATTTGCTCAAGGCCGCCAGCCGACAACACAAGGTGGCGGCGGTGGGCTCGTTCAAAGTCGCAGAACAGACCGTTGCAGGCGGTGCGGTACTTCGAGATGGCAAGTGGTACAACTACGACCCTGTCCGACAGCAGCCTTATGGTGCTGCGCTCGAAGGTTTCGTGCCGTCGGTTGCCGCTCATGAAGGCGAAGTCAAAGCGATCGTCGATAGCTGGTTCGGGAAAATGATCGCTTCGGTACTCGCGCCTGCGGCGAACAATCCTAACTACCGTAAAGACTTTATCGCGGCGATCGCCAACGCCAAAGCCAAAGACAATGCGGCCTATATCAAAGGCCAGAACACCGGCAAGCCCGAGGCGATTTTTGGTTATTCCCCGGCAATGAAGGTGGAGGAATTGAAACGCCTGGCGGTTGCCGAACAGCGCTCGCCGGAAGAACTGGGCTGCCTGGTCAAGCGAATCGATGAGCTTGAAGTGCTGCCCGAGCGGCTCGAAACCGCGCGTCTGACGGCGAAGACACTCGACCTTGATGCGTACAAAAAGGGCTACAACTCAGGGCGACCAGACACCATCAGTGGATTCTCGGAAACCCTGACCAATGCTCAACTGGCAGAACTGGCTATCGCTCGCGGGCGCACCCCGGAAGAAATCGGGCAGTTGTTCCGGTACATGGAAAACCGAAGAATCACCATCAGCCAACAGAACTTCCAGGTTTTCAAAGACGAAATAGCCGCCGCCGGTGGCAAAACCATCCCATTGCCCCAAGGCTTTTACCTCAGCCAAGCCTCCGTGCTCTCGGAGGGCGAGTGCGCCGCACTGTCCAATGTGATGGCCGCGGCGATCAAACACGGCAAGCAAGAGACCTTCATGAGGAACCTTTACGCCTCGATGGTGCCCACGCTGACCCCCGATGAAATCCTGGCGTTGCGCAAAACCGATCCGGCCAAGGCCGTTGCCGAGCAGACCCGAGCCGCTAAAGTGGCGCGGTTTCATGAGCAACTGAGTGAGCTGCAGAACATCCTGGGCAGCAATTTCCACCTGGGTATGCAGGAGCGATTGGTGCCCTACACCGAACTCATCTCGGAACTGGCCAACGCCAGTCGTTCACGCACGTTGTTGATCAATGGCCCTGGCCATGGCATTACCGCCGGTGTCACGGTGAGCCAAGGTAAAAAGGAATGGTTCTACTTTGACCCCAACTTCGGCAAAGCGACATTCACTACAGAAGCGCAGATGCGTGCCGGATTGGAAAGCACGTTAAAGAGCGGCCTGTCCAAGCACGTGATGCCCCACTACGGTACGGACCCGTCCGTGCCCCACTATAAGATTTCGAACTTTGATGAGGTGGAGTTGAACATAATGACCCGTTCACTCAATAGCAGTGTGCCCGATCTGTTTATGACGGACCTGTAAAACCGCCAAACCGGGGTGTAATGACTAACCACCCGAACCCCCTTGCCGGCCATGATTTCAGCTTCCTGCGAGACATCATGGCCGGCTGCCTGCACAATAGGCGGCTGGTATCGGGAACTTGCCGAGAAAGACACAACTCAGTAGAGGATAGTCTTTCGACTGAGCAAGACCTCCCCCCTCATTTTTCAGGACTCCTCACTATGCCCTCCCCCCACACCATCCTTGTAGTTGAAGACGACGCCATCGTGCGCATGCTGATCGTCGATGTGCTTGAGGAGTTGGAGTTCACAGTGCTTGAAGCCGCTGATGCCGCAGCCGCACTGGCGATCGTTGACACGACTGACCAGGTGATCGACCTGATGATGACCGACGTCGGCCTGCCCGATATGGACGGTAAGCAGCTGGCAGCCAAGGTCCGTGAACAGCGCCCCGCCCTGCCGATCCTGTTCGCCAGCGGCTACGCCGAAAATATCGACGTGCCGGCAGGCATGCAGGTAATCGGCAAGCCGTTCTCGATTGATCAATTGCGCAACAAAGTCACATCGATGCTGCCAGACGCCTGATACGCCCGGCTGCGCGTTCGAGCCTGTACCAGGCCCTCTAACGGCACGGCGAAGCCCTTGGTTGCCTGTGTGTTGGGATTAACGTGACGTTCGACAAATAAAGCAGGAAACTCGCAGCCTTCAATCCCCGTCAGTCAAAAGCACTCTGGAAGGATGCAACAACATGATTGGAAAACCTGCGCGCCTGCTGTTGGCGAGCCTCTCGATACTCATGAGTACCGGCGCCTGGGCCGATTTCACCGCCACCCCAAGCGAAGCGCGAGCCATTGCCAAGGAAGCCTATTTGTATGGTTTCCCGGTCGTCGAGATGTACAAGACGCTCTACACCCAGGCTGTTGATAAAGGCGGAACCCATTTCAAGGCGCCATTCAACCGTATCGGCCATACCGCCCAGGTGTTCACCCCCAAGGACACCGCGCCCCTGACCCCGAACCCCGACACGCCCTACTCGTTCGTATGGATGGACTTGCGCAGCGAGCCGTTGGTGCTGACCCTGCCCAAGATCGAAGACGACCGCTACTACTCGGTACAGTTGATCGACCTGTACACGCAGAACTTCGCCTATCTGGGGACCCGCAGCACGGGCAACAATGGCGGCCACTACATGATCGCCGGCCCGGATTGGAAGGGGCAGCAGCCGGTCGACGTGGACCGCGTGATATACAGCGAAAGCAACATCGCCTACGCCCTGTATCGCACGCAGTTGTTTGATGACAAGGACCTGAACAAGGTCAAGCAGATCCAGAGCGGCTACAAAGTGCAGCCCCTGAGCAGCTACGTAAAGCAGGCCGCCCCGACCAAGCCGCCGAAAGTCGACTGGCCCAAGCCGATGGCGACCATGACCGAAGGTCCGCAGCTGTTTCGCTACTTGAACTTCATGCTGAGCTTCGCCGCGCCTCAGGACAGTGAGAAAGACCAACTGGCGCGCTTTGCCAGGATCGGCATCGCCCCAGGCTTACCGTTCAAGGTCAATCAGCTCAGCGCCGAACAGCGTAAAGCGCTGGAAGATGGCATCAGCGATGCCCGCGCTGAATTCGCCGCGTTCAAAAAGGACAAGATCGACACCCACCAGGTCAGCAGCGGCGATCTGCACGGCAGCCGAGATCGCCTGAACAACAACTACCTGTACCGCTACGCCGGTGCGGACCTGGCACTCTTCGGCAACTCAGGCGACGAAGCGGCGGTGCTGAGCTACACCCTCGACAGCGAGGGCAAGCCGGTCAACGGCGCGCGCCACAGCTACGCGCTGCACTTCGCCAAGGGCCAACTGCCACCGGCCGACGCGTTCTGGTCACTGACGCTCTACGACGCCAAGACCAAATTGCTGGTGCCGAACCACAAAAAACGCTACCTGATCAATTCGCGGATGCTGCCCAACCTCAAACTGGACGCAGACGGTGGCCTGACCCTGGCGCTACAGCACCACGAGCCGCCCAAGGCGGAACAGAGCAATTGGTTGCCTGCCCCGCCCGGCCCATTCTTCGCGGTGCTGCGCATCTATCTGCCCAAACCAGAGGTGGGTAACGGTCAGTGGAAGGTGCCGCCGCTGACACCGTTGAAATAATGCCCCGCGCCCGGCTCACGCGGGCGCCTCGCACGAGCGCTGGTTTATCCCCCCGTAAAACAGGTAATGTGCGCGCGATTGCTTAGGGAGTTGTACCGCACATGACTTGCTGGAATGTCCTTGGCCTGACGCCGGATGCCGATACCCGCGCGATCAAGCGCCAATACGCCGCCTTGCTGAAAAAGACCCGACCGGACGACGATCCGGAGGGTTTCCAGCGCCTGCGTGACGCCTATGAAACGGCGCTGGACTGGAGCCAAACCCCACCGGCGCCGGAGAGTGAGGATGAGGCAAGCACCCAGGAACGGGACGCGCCCCTGGCGCAGCGTTATGCGAGCGCAATGACCGATGGCACAGCGTTGTCCCTGGAAATCCATGTATTGCAACGCTGCGTCGACGGCGATCTCACGGCCGAGGACAGCCGATGGGCGTTCGAGACGTTCAACTGGCTGACCGCCTGGCAACGCCTGGAACTGCCCGGCATGTTGGTAGACACCCTGGAACGCCAGCAACGCGCGCGGCTGCAGCAACCGTTGCAGCAGGCTCTCGATCAGCAGGATGAGGACGCGTTCCTGGCGATCTATGCGGCCCGTCATGAGCATTTCTGGATGAACAACCATCCCCATGCCGAGTGGTTCAACGCGTGGTTGGCCAGGCTGCTCTCCCATCATGCCTACTGGTCCGGCGCAGTATTCGAAGCGGTCTGTGCGGGGCAAGGCTGGCATGGCGGCGCTGATCACAATTGCCCGCCTGGCGATTGGCCCACGCTGTTGCGGCGCCAGCAAGGGCCGGTGTTTTTGGCGCGCCAACGCGCATTGGCCGCAGAACCGCCCGACAGTCCACAACAGCGCGCCGCGCGCTTGCTGCTGGCGCCGATGAGCCTGGGCCAGCGCCGCGCGTTCGCCCAACGGTTCGATGAGTACGACTGGAAAGCCTGTCAAGCGCTCAGCGCCGACATCTACGCCGACCACGTCCGTGTGGCTGAGGCGATGCCCGGTGGTACGGTGTATTTCTGGCAAGGCTGGGACAGCGCCATGGACACCTGGCCCTGGATCGTCGCGCTGGTCGTCAGTTGCCTGGTGGGCGTGCTGGTCAAGGCCGAGCGCCTGGCAGGCGCGATAGTACCCACCCTGGGCCAGGGCGTTCTTTGGTCCATAGGCGCGGTGGTCTGCGCCGGGGTCGCCTGGCAGGCCTGGCGCCCGTTTGCTCACCAGTACCGGGTGCAGGATGAACGTCTGAGCCAACGCTTACCCCGCTGGATCAGCCCTACCCACTTGCCGTTACTGCCCTTGCGCGACTTGGTGCCGGGGCTGGTGGTGGCGGTGGCCCTGGGTTATGTGTTCGGCCCCTTCGCCAGCTTGACCCTGGTGGCCGTGCTGGCGTTGATCGGCTGGATCAAGCGCCCCCTCACAAACCACCACTCGCCCTGGACTGCCCGTCATCCTGGCTGGGCCATCGTGGGCACCGCGTTGTGCGTGGTGGCCGGCGTCACGCTCTATGCCGGCTTGAACATGCTCGACAACCAGCACCTGGTCACCCGTAACCAGGGCCTGCAACAGTGGACCGAACGCCTGTGCAGCCGCATGCCGCGCAACGCGGCGCAATGCCAGGCTCCCGCGACCCAGGCCCAGTGGTATGGCCAGGAGGCCCGGCGATGAATCCAAAATGGTTGCTCCCTATAAGCCTGGCGCTGGGCTTGGGCCTGCTGGGAGTGGCTGGCGCCACCAAGCCCCTGCAAAAGGTGCAATTGTGGCTGGACCAGCGCGACAGCCCTTTCACCGCCAAGGCCAGCGCCCTCGCACCGATCATTGATTGTGTGAACCGCGTCGACCGGGATACGCGCCTGGCGTACTACCACAGCCAGGCGCCACAGGCGCAAATGTCCACTGGCGATACGTTCGGCGACGACAGCGAGCCCGTTCCGCGCCTGATTCAGGCGGCGGTGTGCTCCCCATTATTCACGCTGAAACTGGAACGTCTGGAACCCGGCAGTCGCTTGATCGGCCTCGCCAGTGTGTACGCCTACAGGCTGAATAAGTTCACAGCGTTGGCGGACAGCGTGACACCCATGCCGTCCCGTAACCTGTCCACCGATACTCAGCAGATGGTCGCTGACGTCATGAACAAGCACCTGCAGGGGGAAGTCGCCGGAGCGGGTGAAGCCTATCTGCAAGTGTCCACACAACTGCGCAGCCAACTGGAACGTGAAGACCTCGAGGTTCGCCCGGCGCAGTTGGCGTTACTGCAAGCCCGTTTTGGACGGGACCTGCAATGGCACCTGCTGAACTACATGATCGCCGCGCGCCAGGCGGTGCGCCAAATCGAACAAGGCGTGCGCGACGCCAACCTTACGCCGCACCAATTGGCCGACCTGACCGAGGCGGTGCGCGAAGCGAGTGAGGACAGCAGGCGCTTTATGAATGCAATGCCGAAAACACGGCCGGATGAGCGGGTGGCATACCTTTGGTACAACACCAAGGCGTCCGCCGATGCGTACCTGGACGCATTGCGCACCCTGCATCAGCACTGGCTGGAGCACGCCCCGCCACAGCAACTGAGCGACGACTACGCCCTCGTCACCCATCGCTACGACGTCCTGCTCAGCTTTTACAACCGGTACGCGCGCAATACCTTCTAGCGCTTTTTAAACTTCACATAAGACTGATGCAGGTCGGACGCCCAGCCATCGATCACGTTTTTCACGTCATCGGCCTTCATCACTTGCGAGTCGTTTTCCAGCGGCTTGCCGGTGCCTTTACGCACCACTTGGGCCAATACTTTGCCGTTGGCGCCGTCCAGGAACTGTGCCTCGGTGCCCAAGGTGGTTTCCTGGTCACGAATGCCGGTGCCGGTACTCACCGCAGCGGCGACCAGGGCCACCGGGATGAACTCATAAGGTTTGAGGCCTTCGGCCCTGCTGCTGACGGCGGTGATGGCCGCCCGTACCACGATCACTCCCGGACCCGGACCATTCGCCAACGGCAGTGACTTGGCCAACTCACGCTTGAGCGCCTGATTGAAATAGCTGTTGATACCGTTGAGGGTACTGTCCGGGATTTTTGCGGTGGCTTGGGGCTTGGGGTAGAACTGGGTGGGTTCGATGTACACCGCGCTGTAGCGGCTCAGGTCCAGCTTGGGATCGACCCAACGCATCACCTCGGCACCCGAAGGTGACTTGGCCTCTTTCAGTTGACTGTAGTCGGAGAGAAATCCTGAATACTCATCCGGTTGCGTGACCTTGCTGGCACATCCGGTCATGCCGAGCGCGGCGATGCACAGCGTGCTGATCGTTAGCCTTAGTTTCATCATCGAGCTCCCTGGCGACCTTCGTCGTAAGCGTGAACTCTAGGTATAGCCAATCCTGGGAAATACACCTTATTTGACACAGGACACTTGGGTGAGCCGTTTTAAAGTATCGGGTTCAGGCGCGGTCGCGTGGAATCAGGCTCTGTAACTGCGCAGCGAGGAAATTCGCGTCGAAACCAAAGGTGTCCGGATCTTTCAGACCATTGGTCTTCTTCCAGAGCCAATCGTTTTTATCCGCCGCCAGCACCAGCGACACGCTGCCATGCCGGGCAGCGGTCAGGCCGAGCACCGCTATGGAAATCGAGCCACCGGCGCCCATCACATCCGGGACGAACTCGACGGTTTTGCCGGTGATCTGTACGGTCAGCTTCTGTGTCTTGAAGGTCGATGTCTCCACCGGCACGCTCGGGCCGCTGGCGGTATAGACTTGACGGCCCACTTCCAGCAAACCAACGGTTTTCACCGGTTCCAACCAGTGTTCGATCTGCTGGAACAACTCATCCAGCTTGTGCGTCCAGCGGGCTGACTGAATGTCCAACTGCTGTTTTTTATGCGCTTCGCTGTCGGCGTAATGACGAAGCATCTCGCTCAGTTGCTGTACATCGTCCATTGCGGCGTTCCTTGGGTGAGCCCGGTTGCGAGCCCGGATCATGGCAGATACAGCGGTTGAGCGTATGGCTTAAAACTGCACCGGTCATTTGGGCAGCAACTGCGTATGACTATTGCCGAGCGGTTGCGTAAGGTAAAACGCCCCCTTTGTCAGGAACATTCCATGCGCACTATCGGCCTAATCGGCGGCATGAGCTGGGAGTCCAGCGCCGAGTATTACCGCATCATCAACCAGCGCGTGCGCGATCAGCTCGGCCCGCTGCGCTCGGCACCACTGTTGATGTACAGCGTCGACTTCGGGCCGGTGGAGCAAGCCCAGCATGCGGGGCGCTGGGATGACACCGCGCTGATCCTCGAAGACGCCGCGCGCCGCTTGCAGGCCGGCGGTGCGGAGTGTGTGGTGCTGTGTACCAACACCATGCACAAGCTGGCGCCACGCATTGAGACGGCGGTGTCGATTCCGTTCCTGCATATCGCCGATGCCGCCGGCGTGGCTGCCGTGAAAGCCGGCACGCTGACGGTCGGCCTGTTGGGCACGGCGTTTACCATGGAGCAGGATTTTCTCACCGCCCGCCTGGCGGAGCACGGCCTGACCGTGCTGGTGCCGGACGCGGATGAACGCCAGGACGTGCACCGCATCATCTATGAGGAGTTGTGCGTGGGCGTGATCAGCGACACTTCACGCCAGATCTATCAACGGGTGATCGAGTCACTGGCCGCCCGTGGTGCCCAGGCGATCATCCTCGGCTGCACGGAAATCGGCCTGTTGATCAAGTCCGAACACAGCGACCTGCCGCTGTTGGACACCACCGAGTTGCATGCGCGGGCTGCGGTGGCGTTTGCCTTGCAGGACTAAACCGAGGTGCGCAGGCGGGCCATGCCGAATGAACCGACATGGGCCTGGCGCACACGCAGGTACTGCAAGTCAGGTGGCTAGGGCGCCGGCACGGTGGTCCACAACGCCGGCCAATCGGCGTAGGCCACCCCGGTGCAGCGCGGCATCATGCGAAACTCGCTGAGCTGGAAGGCCTTGCCGTCATACACCCACACCCCACCACCGCCGCAGTCGCCGATGCCGCGTTGTTTGTAGAAGTAACTCAAGGTGCCGGTGGCCGGCTCATAACCCAACGAGCCTTGCAGCGCTGCGCCATCCAGTGGCAAGGGTTCAATCGCCAGGGGTGTTTCGGCATACGGCGCGTGGCGCTCACGGCTGAGCACGTCGTACTCACAGTTGTAGGCCGCGCAGTCATAACGCACCACCGTCATTGCTTGTTGCGCTGTGAGCGCGCCGACGCTGGCTTCGGGGTCGCCGCCGGTGCCGTTGACCTCTGGCGTGATCGGGCGCAACGCCGCAGCGACAAGGCCGTTCTGTTCCTCGCTCGTCAAGGCCGGAGCCCCCGGAAACTTGCGCAGCACCGGAGTCGGCAGGCGCGCCGGCACGGCACTGGCCGCGCCTTTACCCGGCCGAGCCAAGGCGGTGATGTTATCCACCCGCCCCTGTACCGCATCCATCAACAGCAGCGAAGCGCTCAGCCCACTCAGCGACACATGGGCCTGTGCATCACCCGGCAGTTGCAGGCGTTGACCATTGCGCAGGCGTTGCAGCCATTGCCGGGCCGCAGCATCGTCAATGACGCCATAGGACTGCACGTCGGGATCGCCGCCCTGATCGTCCAACTCGACCTGCAGTTCTCGGGTCAGGGCCGGATCCAGCGGGTGGCCGTCCAGCAGTACCGTGGACAGGTCCAGCGCCTCGCCGCGGTGGTCGAAGCGCAAACGCAGGAAGCCTTGCGAACCGGCCTGATGCCAGATATGCAGGGTCAGCGAGCTGTCGTCCTCTTCATCGACGCCGTTGGGCGCGCTGAGGGCGTGGCAATTGCGCAGGTTGTCACAACCGGTGACCCACTGCTTGGTTTCGCGTAGCAGCGGGACGGTTTCAGGATTGGCTTGAACGAGGGTGACGGTGCTGCTCAGCAGCAAGGCCAGCAGTGCGGGGCGCAGCATGGGGACTCTCCGTGTCGAAAAGGCGCGGATTGTCCCATGTTCAGGCAGATGCGTCAGCGCCTGGCGGCAACGCGCCATACCCGCGCGATATCGGCAGCCCGCTCGCGCAGTAAGCGTGGCGCTTCACTGCACGCCTGTTCCAGGCTGGTCGGCCCGGCCGGCAATGCAAACGCGGCATCCACGCCGTGGGCGTACATCTGCTCATAGCCATCGCCCAGGGTGCCGGCGATGACGATCACCGGGACATTGTGCCTCCGGGCGATGCGTGCCACGCCAAACGGGGTTTTACCGCGCAGGGTCTGAGCGTCGAAGCGGCCCTCGCCAGTGATCACAAGATCGGCGCCACGCACCGCTTCATCCAGGCCGACCAGCTCGGCGACGACGTCCACCCCCGCACGAAACTGCGCGCCGAGAAAGGCTTTGGCCGCGAAGCCCAAGCCACCGGCGGCGCCGCTGCCGGGTTCTTCACGCACGTCTTTGGGCAGCACCTGAGCGCAGCAATCGGCGAAGTGGCCGAGGGCGGCATCGAGCTGCTGCACCTGATATGGATTGGCGCCTTTTTGCGGGCCGAAGATCGCCGAGGCGCCATGGGGGCCGCACAGCGGGTTATTCACGTCTGCGGCGATTTCAACGCGCACCTGGGCCAGGCGCGGGTCCACCTGTGCGAGGCTGATACGGGCCAGATGCGCCAAGGCCAGGCCGCCAGGCGCCAGGGTTTGGTCTTGCGCATCGAACAGTTGCACACCCAGGGCCTGCATCGCGCCGGCGCCGCCATCGTTGGTGGCGCTGCCGCCAATCGCCAGGATGACGCGTTGGGCACCGGCATCCAGGGCTGCGCGGATCAACTCCCCGGTGCCGAAGGTGCTGCTGATGCAGGCGTCGCGCTGGCTCGGCGCTACCAATTGCAGGCCGCTGGCTTCGGCCATTTCGATGATCGCGGTGTGGCTGCCGGCCAACCAGCCCCAGCGCGCCTCAACGGTGGCGCCCAGCGGCCCGCGTACCCGCTCGCGACGCAGTTCGCCGTTGCACGCGGCAAGTACTGCGTCCACTGTGCCTTCACCCCCGTCCGCCATCGGGCACTGGACCAACTGGGCATCCGGCCACACCTGAGCCAGCCCCTGGGCGATGGCCTGGGCAACGCCTTCGGCACTCAGGCTGTCCTTGAACGAGTCGGGGGCGATGATGATTTTCATGGGCTTTCTCCGGTTTTTATAACGCCCATGCTGCCAGTTGGCTTCGCGATTGACGCCTGTCCGATGCACAGGTACGGCGCAGGTTTGTTGTTCATTCCGACAAAGACTGCGGCAGCAGCTGTACGCCCAGGTACAGGGCGAGCATGCCGTCCAGGGTCAGGGGGTCGACGCCGCTGAGTTCAGCGATGCGCTCCATGCGATAACGCAGGCTGTTGCGGTGAATGCCCAAGGCGTCGGCGCAGGCCTGGCTTTGCCCGTCGTGGTCGCACCAACTGCGCAGCGTGGCGAGCAGTTGGCCGTTGCTGTCCTTGGCCAGTACCTTGCGCAAGGGGTTGAGCAGCTCGTCGAGGGCGTCGTCGTTACGATGGCGCCAGAGCATTACCGGCAGGCGGTAACGGTTGAGCGTCAGCAGCCGCGAACGGGGCAGTACGTCACGGCCGTAGGCCAGCAAGTCGCCCACGCGCCGGTAGCAACGGCGCAGCCCGGCCAGCCCGTCGGCCTGCCCACCCACCGCTACGCGCAGAACATTCCAGCCCAGGCCTTCGAGCTTGTCCAGCAACCGCGGGTTGTCCACCTGCGCCGACGCGGGCCGGCACCACAACAATGAAAACTGCGCCGAACTGACGCACCAGCTGTCCGGGTAACGCGAACTCAACCAGGTGCTCAAGGCCTCTGCCGATTGGCCCGCGCCCAGCTCAAACAGGTACGGGCTACGCGCCAGCTGCGGTTTGAGCCCCAGTTGTTGTGCCTCATCGACCAACCGTGGCGAGTCACCGCTGTCGGCCAGGAGCAGTGCCAGCAGGTCATCGCACCGCTGGCGCCGCCATTGTTGCTCGGCTTGCTGGTGCCGATGGCTGACAAGCATTTCGGCAGTCATGCGCACCAGTTCGGCGTAGGTGCGCAACCGCTCCGGCTCGCCGGTGATCCCCAACACACCGATCAGCCGTTGGTCGTGCATCAACGGCAGGTTGATCCCCGGCTGCACGCCCTTGAGGTGCTTGGCGGTCTGGCCGTCGATCTCCACCACGCGCCCATTGGCCAGCACCAGTTGCGCGCCTTCATGGCGGGTGTTGATGCGCTCGGCTTCACCGCTGCCCAGAATCAGGCCCTGGCTGTCCATGACGTTGACGTTGTAGGGCAGAATCGCCATGGTTCGATCGACAATATCCTGTGCCAGGTCATGATCCAGCTCGAACATGGGGCTAAGTTCCTAGAAAGCATGGTTGTTCATCGGCACAGCGCAAAGCTGGCATCACTGTGCGCTAGCACAAAGACAGCAGCCCGCCAGGTGGCCGAGACTCGTGGGGCGATCAACGTTACCCTCGCATCGCAAAAAATCATAATAAAGAGAGAGTGCCATGTCACAGAGCGCCGCAGCCCCACTGGCCACCGATGACGATAAAAACGCCATCTACAAGCGCATCACCCTGCGCCTGATCCCCTTCATTTTCATCTGCTATCTGTTCAACTACCTCGACCGGGTCAACGTTGGCTTTGCCAAGTTGCAGATGCTCGATGCGCTGAAGTTCAGTGAAACCGTGTACGGCCTGGGGGCCGGGATCTTCTTTATCGGCTATGTGCTGTGCGGCGTGCCGAGCAACCTGGCGCTGACCAAGTTTGGTCCGCGCCGCTGGATTGCGTTGATGATGATCGTGTGGGGCACCTTGTCCACGTGCCTGTTGTTCGTGACCACGCCGACGCACTTCTACACCCTGCGCCTGTTCACCGGTGCCGCCGAAGCCGGCTTCTTTCCCGGTGTGGTGCTGTACCTCTCGCAGTGGTTCCCGACGTTCCGTCGTGGGCGGATCATGGCGCTGTTCATGTCGGCGATCCCGGTGTCGGGCTTGCTCGGCAGCCCGTTTTCCGGCTGGATCCTCAACCACTTCGCCGCCGGCCAAGGCGGCCTGGCGGGCTGGCAGTGGATGTTCCTGCTGCAAGGCATCCCAACGGTGATCCTCGGCGCCCTCGCCTACTTCCTGCTCAGTGACAGCTTCGCCCACGCCAAGTGGCTCAAGCCCCACGAACGTGCGGTGCTGGAAGCCGACCAGGCCACGGACCTGGCCAACAAACCCAAGACCACTACCGACTCCCTGGCGCAAGTGTTCAAGAACCCGGTCATCTGGGCCTTCGGCCTGATCTACTTCTGCATCCAGAGCGGCGTGTACGCGATCAACTTCTGGCTGCCTTCGATCATCAAGAACCTGGGTTTCAGCGATAACCTGGTGATTGGCTGGCTCAGTGCGATCCCGTATCTGCTGGCGGCGGTGTTCATGCTGCTGGTGGGACGTTCCGCCGATTTGCGCAAAGAGCGGCGCTGGCACTTGGTGGTGCCGATGTTGATGGGGGCCGTCGGCCTGGTGATTGCGGTGAACTTCGCCACCACCCCGGCCATTGCGATCCTCGGCCTGACCATTGCCACCATGGGCGCCCTTACCGGCCTGCCGATGTTCTGGCCGGTGCCCACCGCCCTGCTCAGCGCGGGCGCAGCGGCGGGTGGCCTGGCGTTGATCAACTCCATGGGCCAGATGGCCGGCTTTCTCAGCCCCTACATCGTCGGTTTTGTGAAGGATGCCACCGGGTCGACGGACATGGCGTTGTACCTGCTGGCAGGCGTCATTGTGGCGGGCAGTGTGCTGGCGCTGCGGATGACGCGCACCCTCAAGGCTTAGTGATATCGGCGTGGGAGCCGGGTTTGCCGGCTGCCACGCTGTCGGTCCCGTGCTACAACAGGCCGCCGCCGTCGATGTCGATCACACTGCCGGTCATGTAGCCATTTTCCATGGCCAGCACATACCCCGCCGCCACTTCCGCTGCCTGCCCTACCCGACCAACCGGCAACGCACCGCCAGTTTTGGCAAACATTGCCTGGCGCTGCTCTTGCGCCAGCCCGGCATACGCCGGTGTATCGATCACCCCTGGGCTGATCACGTTGACACGGCGCGGCGCCAACTCTTTGGCCAGTTGCTTGCCCAGCGCCTCGGTCGCCGCATTGATGCCGATCTTGATGAACTGACCCGGCACCAACTTACGCCCCAATTGTCCGGACGTCAGGCTGATGCTGCCTTGCGCTTCCAGAAACGGCAGGGCCAGCTGGATCGCGCGCAATGCGCCCCAGAGTTTCACATCGAAGTTGTCCTGGGCCTCATGCAGGTCGGTGTCGATCAACGGTTTGGCGCGAACCGATGGGCCGGAGGTATATACCAAATGGTCGAAGCGCCCCACGCCTTCGAATAAACGTTGCAAGGATGCGCTGTCGGTAACGTCCGCCGGTTCACTGCGCACGCCATTGTCGCTGCCGGACGACAACCGTCGCCCGGCCAGCACCACCTGTGCGCCTCGGGCATGCGCCGCCTCGGCTACTGCTGCGCCAATGCCACTGCTGCCGCCGATCACGATGACGGTTTTGCCGCTCAGGGGAGATGTCATGGGGAATGTCCTGGGTCAGAAAGTGAGCGTTCATCTTCCCAGCTTGGCAATCGATGAAAAATCCCGGTAAAACGACAAGATCTTTAAAGGATTTTTACAAATGAGCTCAATCCTTGACCTTGAAGTCTTTGTGCGCACCGCCGACACGGGCAGCTTGTCGGCCGCCGCGCGCAGCCTGAGCCTGACGCCGGCAGCGGCGAGCATTGCCCTCAAACGCCTGGAAACCCGACTGGACACCCGCCTGTTGGCGCGCTCCACCCGCAGCATGCGCTTGACCGAGGAAGGCCGGCGTTACCTGGACAGTGTGCGCGTGGCACTGGCGGCCTTGTCAGAGGGTGAGCAGGCGCTCAAGCAGCAGAGCCAGGGCCTGACCGGTTTACTGCAACTGGCGGCGCCGTCGGACTTCGGGCGCAATGTAGTGCTGGGGTGGCTCGATGAGTTCAAGCAGCAGCACCCGAATATCCGTCTGCAACTGATGCTTAACGACAGCAACGCCGACCTGTTTCGCGAAACGGTGGACATCGCCCTGCGCTTCGGCGTGCCCCAGGATTCCAGTCTGGTCGCGCTGCCGATTGCGCCTGATCACCACCGCGTCGCGTGCGCCAGCCCGGCGTACCTGGCGCGTCACGGTACGCCGCAGGTTCCCCTGGACCTGTCGCACCACAGTGCGCTGCGGTACATGCGCCAGGGCCAGGTCAGCAAGACGTGGCGCTTTCATCGGGGCAGCGACGTGCAGGAGGTGGACGTGACCGGGGATTTCCTAAGCGATGACGGCGAAATCGTGCGGCGCTGGGCGCTGGCCGGGCATGGGGTGGCGTACAAAGCCAGGCTCGATGTGGTCGCCGATATTGCCGCAGGCCGTCTGGTAGCGCTGTTCGACGATTGGCAGGGGGAGCCGGCGCCTTTCAACCTGATGTGCCCGCATCGCCTGCAAGTATCGGAACGGGTGAAGGTGCTGCATGGCTTTCTACAGGAGCGCTGCCAGGCGTTGCTGTGTTCATGAAGAAATGCGCGCAGGGCTTGTTCCAGAGCCTCTGAGTCTGGTATTGCATGGCCTCACGTTTCCCAGACTTGAGGAGTTTTGCATGATTTACCGCACATTGGGCCAGTCCGGGTTGAAGGTCAGCGCCTTGACCCTGGGCACCATGATGTTTGGCGAGCAGACCAACGCCGAAGACTCGTTGCGCATCATCGACAAGGCCTGGGACCAAGGCATCAATTTTATCGACACGGCGGACGTTTACACCGGCGGACGCTCCGAAGAGCTGGTTGGGGAAGCGATCGCCCGGCACCGTCAGGACTGGGTGGTGGCATCCAAGGTCGGTTTTGGCCCACCGGACGGCATGCCCAATCGCAGCGGCTTGAGCCGCAAGCGTATTTTCAATGCGCTGGAAGCAAGCCTGGTCCGCCTCGACACCGACTACCTGGACATCTACTACCTGCACCGCGAAGACCACAACACGCCGCTTGAGGTGACTGTCTCGGCAATGGGTGACCTGATTCGCCAGGGCAAGATACGTTACTGGGGTCTGTCCAATTATCGTGGCTGGCGCATTGCCGAGGTGATCCGCGTGGCCGAGCGCCTGGGCGTGGACAAGCCGGTGATCAGCCAGCCGTTGTACAACATCGTCAACCGCCAGGCCGAGGTGGAACAGATCACCGCCGCCGCGGCGTACGGTCTGGGCGTGGTGCCCTACAGCCCATTGGCCCGCGGCGTGCTCAGCGGCAAATATGCGCCGGACGTCCCCCCTGAACCGGGCAGCCGCGCGGCGCGCCAGGACAAACGCATCCTGGAAACCGAATGGCGTGTGGAGTCTTTGCGCATGGCCCAGCAGATTCAGCAGTACACCCAAGGGCGTGGGGTGGGGATGGTGCAATTTGCCATTGCCTGGGTGCTGAACAACGCGGCGGTGAGTTCGGCGATTGTCGGGCCACGCACCGAAGCGCAGTGGGATGCCTACACCGGCGCGCTGGAGGTGAAGATTACGGCGGAGGATGAAGCGTTCATCGATTCATTGGTCACGCCGGGGCATTCGTCTACCCCCGGTTTCAATGACGTGAGCCACTTCGTATCGGGCCGCAGCGCGCGCACGTAAATTCATGGGTCGCTGCCCCTGCTGAGGGGCAGTGAGAAATTTTCTTGCCATACGCCCCAAAACAGAGCAGCCGTTTCACGCCGCAAGCACCATAATGCCCGCTCTCTTGTACAAATCGGATTTCGCGAGGACAGCGTGTCTAAAGGTGTGGTGTTATCGGTTTCGGCCTCGGTGTTGTTTGCCGTGATGTATTACTTCACGTCGCTGCTCACGCCGTTGAGCGGCCTGGAGATTTTCGGCTGGCGGATGTTGCTGACCGTGCCGTGCATGACGGTGTTCATGGTCGTCAGCGGCGAATGGCGACAGGTGCGCGACCTGCTGCGCGTCCTCGCGTCCAAGCCTCGGATGATCGCCGGGGTGGCACTCTCGTCCGCCTTGCTCGGCGTGCAGTTGTGGCTGTTTATGTGGGCACCGCTCAACGGGCGCAGCCTGGATGTGTCGGTGGGTTACTTTCTGCTGCCGCTGACCATGGTGCTGACCGGACGCCTGGTATGGGGCGAGCAACTGTCCTATCTGCAAAAAATCGCGGTGTTCTTCGCCGGTCTCGGGGTGGTCAACGAGCTGTACCAGGCCGGAGGTTTTTCCTGGGCGACGCTGGTGGTGATCATCGGTTACCCGCTGTATTTCATCGTGCGCAAATACCTCAAGACCGACCATCTGGGCGGACTCTGGCTGGATATGGCACTGATGCTGCCAGTGGCGTGGTGGTTTGTGCAAAGCGGCGAACAAGGCGTTGCGGTGCTGGATGTGTATCCCAGACTGTATGCGTTGATCCCTATCCTGGGCCTGATCAGCGCCTCGGCACTGGTGAGCTATATCATCGCCAGCCGCTTGTTGGCGTTCAGCCTGTTTGGGCTGCTCAGCTACGTCGAGCCGGTGCTGTTGCTGATGGTGGCACTGTTGCTGGGCGAAGGGATCAAACCGGGGCAGTGGTTGACCTACATTCCGATCTGGATTGCGGTGATGGTGCTGGTGTTCGAAGGGTTCAAGCATCTGGTGCGTCAACGCCGGGCCTGACAGCCAGCCAATAAAAGCCCGGCCGGGGGTTGCCCTCGGCCGGGCTTTTTACGCTTAGTCGGTGGTCAACACGCCACGACGCACCTGGTCACGCTCGATCGATTCGAACAGTGCCTTGAAGTTGCCCTCGCCAAAACCATCGTCGCCTTTGCGCTGAATGAACTCGAAGAACACCGGGCCCATCAGGGTTTCGGAGAAAATCTGCAACAACAGACGCTTGTCCCCTGCGATGGACGAGCCGTCCAGCAGGATGCCACGCGCTTGCAGTTGGTCCACCGGCTCGCCGTGGTCCGGCAGGCGGCCTTCGAGCATTTCGTAGTAGGTGTCGGGCGGCGCGGTCATAAAGCGCATGCCGATCTTCTTCAACGCGTCCCATGTCTTGATCAGGTCGTCGGTAAGGAATGCCACGTGCTGGATGCCTTCGCCGTTGAACTGCATCAGGAACTCTTCGATCTGCCCGGCACCTTTGGACGACTCTTCGTTCAACGGGATACGGATCATACCGTCCGGCGCGCTCATGGCCTTAGACGTGAGGCCGGTGTACTCGCCCTTGATATCGAAGTAGCGCGCTTCACGGAAGTTGAACAGTTTTTCGTAGAAGTTGGCCCAGTAGACCATGCGCCCGCGATAGACGTTGTGGGTCAGGTGGTCGATGACCTTGAGCCCGGCGCCTTGCGGGTTACGGTCCACGCCTTCAATAAAGACGAAGTCGATGTCATAGATCGAGCTGCCTTCGCCGAAACGGTCGATGAGGTACAACGGCGCACCGCCGATGCCTTTGATCGCCGGCAGGTTCAGTTCCATCGGACCGGTTTCGATATGGATCGGCTGGGCACCGAGTTCGAGGGCACGGTTGTAGGCTTGCTGTGAATCCCTGACGCGGAACGCCATGCCGCACACCGATGGGCCGTGCTCGGCCGCAAAGTACGAGGCGATACTGTTGGGTTCGTTGTTGAGGATCAGGTTGATCTCGCCCTGGCGGTACAGGTGGACGTTCTTGGAGCGGTGGGTCGCCACCTTGGTGAAGCCCATGATCTCGAAGATCGGCTCCAGGGTGCCTTCGGTGGGCGCGGCGAATTCAATAAATTCAAAGCCCATCAGGCCCATCGGGTTTTCATATTGGTCAGTCATGGCGCGTGCCTCATCATTCTTGTGGGTAGCAATCGGTCAGTTGCGAGCAAGGATGAGGTACGAGGGAGGCGCACAGGACAGGCCTCGCACGCTGCGGGCGAGGAAGTCACCAAAGATGAGGGGGGAGCCGTGTCGCTTCATGGTTACATCAGTCTCTGACGGCCGAGGCTTGCGTGAGCGCAAGTCCATATTCTTGTATGCGTAAATCGATTCTACACAGCGTAACAGCGTTTGTCCGTTCTCTTATCAAATCCCCATTGCCCTGGCCCGCGCAAGGGGTTTGTTGCACAGGTAGATACCCAGCAGCACCACGGCCCCGCCGGTCAGCATGGGCAGGGTCAGTTGTTCGCCCAGCAGCAGCGCGCCGCAAACCACGGCGGTCAGCGGGTTAAGCGCGATAAACACGCCGGAACGCGTCGCGCCGATACGCCGCAGGCCATCGTAGTATCCGATATACGCCAGCGCCGAACCCAGTACACCCAGGTAAGACAAGGCTAGCCATTGGCGCAGATCAATGCGTGTCAGCGCCTGTAGCGTGACTTCGCCGGCAGACACTGCACTGACGGTCAACATCAAGCTGCCCAGCAGCACCGACCACGTCACGGTCTGCAACGGACCCAGGCTTGCATTCAGCCCCCTGGAAAACACCGAGTAAACGCCCCAGCCCAGTACACAGCCGCCAATCAACAGATCCCCCACCCAACTGTCAGGCGTTTCCTGCATCAGCTGCGGGTTGCGGCTGACAATTACCGTAGCGGCCCCGCCCAGGCACAGCGCAATGCCCACGCCCCTGGTGCGCCCCAGCCGCTCCTTGAACAACAGCCAGGAAGCCAACCCGATCACCGCCGGGTTCAACGCCACGATCAACGACGCGCGTGAAGCGTTGATGTACTGCAGCCCATAGAAGAAACACAGGTTGTAGAAAAAAATCCCGAAAAATCCCAGCACCGCCAGTTGCGCCAACTGCGCAAGGCTTGGGCGCACCAGGGCGACCCGCGCGGCGGCCATGAACAGCAACAGCGCCAGGCTCGCCAGGATAAAACGCGCGCAGGCGGCCAGCAGCGGGCTGACTTGGTCGGCCAGGTAACGCCCGGCGACGAAGGTGCCGCCCCAGATCATGGTGACGGCGACCAGCTTGCAGTATGTGAGGCGATCGGAAACGAGGGGCATGGAAGGGCTCGGCCAGCAGCGGAATTGACGTATTCTTCGACTAATGATCAATCATCGTAAAATGAGTAATCACTCATGACCCTGACCCAACTCGAAATCTTCTCGCTGGTCGCCGAACTGCAAGGCTTCACCAGTGCCGCCCACCGCTTGGGCATCAGTCAATCGGCGGTGTCCCACGGCATCAAGGCGCTTGAGCAGGAACTGGGCGTGAGCTTGTTCAGGCGCCATCAAACCCTGGTAGAAACCACCGACATCGGCCAGCAGTTACTCGGCCGGGCCCGCGCCATGCTGGGCCTGGCCAACACGCTGCAGCAGGAGGCCGCAGACGCCCGAGGCCTGAAGCGCGGGACGTTGCGCATCGGTTCGTTCGGGCCAACCTCCTCCATTTACCTGCTGCCCAAAATCCTCCATCGCTTTGCACAGGCGCACCCTGGCATCGAAGTGCACGTGGACGAAGGGCCTGACAGGCAGGTCATGCATTGGCTGGACGAACGCAGGATTGATATCGGCTTTGTCGTGCTCGAACAGGAGCGTTTTGATACCTACCCACTGTTCGAGGACCAGATGGTCGCGCTGCTGCCTGCCGATCATCCGCTGGCCGTCCGCCAGCAGGTCACCCTCGACGACTTGTGCAGCGCGCCGTTTGCCCTGACCGAGGCCGGCTCGTCGGAACTGGTCACACGCCTGTTCAGCGACGCGCGCCTGAGCCCGAACATCCGTTATCGCTGCTCGCAGTTGCTGAGCACTCTGGAAGCCGTCAGCCGTGGCGATGCCGTCAGCCTGGTGGCGCAGGCCTCCTTGCCCGCCACACCCGACCCTCGCTATGTGCAGCGTGCGCTGCTGCCCGCGGTGCCGCGTCGGGTGGGGTTGGCGGTATTGGACCGACGCCAATCTTCCCCAGCGACGTTGGCGTTTATTCGTACGGCCCAAAGCCTGGCGCTGTGAACAGGCGGGCAGATGCGTCGAGCTTATTACCGGTAAGCCATCTATCATCGACCTATTCCCAATGCGACAGGCCGTTCCCCCATGCCCCTGACCGTCAACGGCAAGCAAAAACGGGCCACTCGCAGCCTGATCACCGCGCTCAGTGGCTTACTGCCTATTGCCCTTGGCGTAGTCATCCTGCACTGGCAGGCCGAACGCTCGCTGCAAGAGAATACCGCCCTTACGGCTCAGGAAGCGGTGCGCCAGTTTGACCTGATGCTCGATAACACCGCCCTCGCCGCTCAGGCTTTGCTGCCTTTGGCGGGCCAACCCTGCGATAACGCCACGCAACTGGCCCTGCGCGAGCAAGTCACGCGCCGACCGTTCGTGCGCGCGACGACCTTGTCGTGGCAAAGGAACATTTATTGCACTTCGCTGTTTGGCGGCGAGCAGGCGTCCGATGTCAACCCGAGTGACTATGTCGAAGGCACGTTGTGGCTGATGAAAAGCAACCCGGTCACCCCGGATACCGCGCTGCTGGTTTACCGACTGGTCGACGCAGACAAAGCTGCATTTGCCTCGATCGACGGTTACCAATTGACCAACGCTTTGCGCCTGATCAGCCGTTACACACAGCTGATCCTGCAGGTTGGGCCCCATTGGCTCGGGGCAGATGGCAACGTGCGCAACCTGCCGATGCCCACGTTTGCGGTCGCCCACCACCAACTGGCGTCCGCCCGCTATCCGTACAGCGTCGACGCCGGCATGCCGGAGGGTGAGGTATGGCGATATATGCGCGATCGTTATCCCGCGTTGTTCAGCCTGGTGGTGTTTTTTGGCGTGCTGGCCGGCGTATTCGCGCACTGGCTGCAAAAACGCTCGTCGGCCCCCACCCATGAACTGCAACGGGCGCTGGAGGCCAATGAGTTCATCGCCTATTTTCAGCCGGTGGTGCACGGCGACACTCGCCAATGGGCCGGCTGCGAAGTGCTGATGCGCTGGCAGCATCCCAAGGAAGGCCTGGTCAGCCCGGACCTGTTTATCCCGCTGGCCGAACATTGCGGCCTGATCGTGCCAATGACCCGCGCCCTGCTGCGTCAGACGGCTGCGCGGCTCGCGCCTTACGCGGGCTGCTTCGACCCAGGCTTTCATATCGGTGTGAATATCACCGCGCGGCATTGCCACGATCTGGCGCTGGTGGATGACTGTCGTGAGTTCCTGGCTGCCTTCGCGCCGGGCCAGGTGACGCTGGTACTGGAGTTGACCGAACGCGAACTGATCGAACCCACCGATATCACCCGTCAGTTGTTCGTTGCCTTGCATCAATTGGGCGTGATGATTGCCATCGATGATTTCGGCACTGGCCATTCGAGCCTGGGTTACTTGCGCAACTTCAATGTGGACTACTTGAAGATCGACCAGAGTTTTGTCGCCATGATCGGTGCAGATGCACTATCTAGCCATATTCTGGACAGCATCATCGAGCTGTCCGGCAAGCTCGATCTGGGTGTCGTTGCAGAAGGTGTGGAAACAATTGAGCAGTGCGACTATCTCGCCGCGCAGGGTGTCGATTTCCTACAGGGTTACCTGTTTGGTAAGCCTTTGCCGATTGATGAATTCATTAAATGCCTGGTCAGCCATTGAAAAACCTGCACTAAACACCTTGAAATAATGTTAATGGCACAAAAGACGTGATTTACTCGTAGCGGATTAACTACTACAATTTTTCCTGCCTGTGCAGAACTCGTAGGCTGGCTTGTTGTTTGAGTCGCCTTAAAGCTCTTGGCTTAATAGCTTTGTCTGCCGTTGATAACAGCCAACTACACTATTGGAGTAAAGATTTTGTCCAGACTCGCCGAATTTCGCGCAGCAGAAAAAGCCCTTCAAGAGCAGCTCGCCCAGCTGGAATCCCTGAAGAACGATGCTGGCTTGAAGAAAGAAATCGAATTCGAAGAAAAGCTTCAGGCATTGATGAAGACCTACGGCAAAGGCCTGCGTGAAATCATCCTGATCCTCGATCCAAACCCGAGCAAGACCAGCGCTGCTGCCGCCAACGCCCCTAAACAACGCCGCGCGCGCGTGGTGAAGGTCTACCAGAACCCGCACACCGGCGAACTGATCGAAACCAAGGGCGGCAACCACCGCGGCCTCAAGGCCTGGAAAGAACAGTACGGCGCCGCCACTGTAGATTCCTGGCTTCGCGGTTGATCGCACTGCACTAATAAAGAGCCCCGCTTAGACGGGGCTTTTTGTATTCATCGGTTCGAAAGCGAACTTAAATAACATTTCATTTTTCAGAGCCGACCGGTCACCCCTACTTAAAGTTTGAGGGTTTCGCGCACCGAGCGGACTTCCTCCTTGCTCGCGTCGTAGGCTGCGGCTTGGCCCGCGTATGAAAAAACATACGCCTTATCGATATCCACCGCCCCTACTAATGTTTGCGACAGCACGTGCCGTCCGTTCTCGGTAATCACGCAGGTAGTCTCCAGCGCTTCAAGACGGCTCAATGTAGCTGCGTGCATTTTGGTGCACACGCTTTGATAACCGCCCTGGGCAAAATCTTTCTGGATAGATTTGCGCATTTCAAGCAGAACGCCCTCCAGATTAACTTTATGCCCCACCTCGATGGGCGTGCCGGTTAACTCCATGACCATCACAGTGTTGCCATTTTCATCATTCTTGATCGCCCGCTGTCGCGAGACCGGCTGCGGTTTTGTCGGTGCCTCGCCGTCGGCTGCCACTTCCTCGATTTGCCAGCCGCTGGGCCAATGAACTTCAGGGTCCGCTGCCGCCGCCAAGGAACTGGCCAACAGCAAACATGCAGTACTTAACAGCCGTTTACGAACGTCGCTCATGCGAAAAACACCCAAGGATCAAGTGCCGAAGTTTGAGCCCCACCGCCCGCAACTCGCAAGACCTGCGTTCCCTTTTTCATTTGGCGCAGCAGGCGGGCCTTGCGTATCATGGCGGCGCTGCACGGATGCCGCCCGCAAGCCAAGGGAACGCTCCCCACACCTGGAGCCGCGTTTGCCCCATTTTTTTCTGGAGGGCCCATGAGCCTGCACGAACTGAACACTTTCCCGGGCGTCACCGCCCAACCTGACACCGCCACCTCGAACTTCGTGTTCAACCACACCATGCTGCGGGTCAAGGACATCACCAAGTCGCTGGATTTCTACACCCGCGTACTGGGCTTCTCTCTGGTTGAAAAACGCGACTTCCCCGAAGCCGAGTTCAGCCTGTACTTCCTGGCTCTGGTGGACAAATCCCAGATTCCAGCCGACGCCGCCGCGCGTACCCAATGGATGAAGTCGATCCCGGGCATCCTGGAACTGACCCACAACCACGGCACCGAAAACGATGCCGACTTCGCCTACCACAACGGCAATACCGACCCTCGCGGCTTCGGCCATATCTGCATCTCGGTGCCGGATATCGTCGCCGCATGCGAACGCTTTGAAGCCCTTGGCTGTGATTTTCAGAAGCGCCTGAGCGACGGCCGCATGAAGAGCCTGGCGTTCATCAAGGACCCGGATGCGTACTGGGTTGAGATCATTCAACCCGCACCGCTGTAACGAAAAAACCCCATGATGACTCATGGGGTTTTTCATTTGCAGGGCCTGACTTACGCCGGCGCAGACGTGCGGATCAGATGATCGAACGCGCTCAGGGAGGCCTTGGCGCCCTCACCTACTGCAATCACGATCTGCTTGTACGGCACCGTCGTGACATCACCGGCCGCGAATACACCGGGCAGTGATGTTTCGCCACGGGCATCGACAATAATCTCGCCGCGCGGTGTCAGCTCTACCGTGCCTTTGAGCCAGTCGGTGTTGGGCAGCAAGCCGATCTGCACGAAGATCCCTTCCAGGTCGATCGTCTTGAACTCACCGCTATCGCGGTCCTTGTACGCCAGGCCGGTGACTTTCTGACCGTCACCTTTAACTTCGCTGGTCAGCGCGCTGGTGATGACGTCCACGTTGGGCAGGCTGTGCAGCTTGCGTTGCAATACGGCGTCGGCGCGCAGTTTGCTGTCGAACTCAAGCAGGGTCACGTGGCTGACGATACCGGCCAGGTCGATGGCCGCTTCCACGCCGGAGTTACCGCCACCGATCACCGCCACGCGCTTGCCTTTGAACAACGGGCCGTCGCAGTGCGGGCAGAAGCACACGCCCTTGGCTTTGTATTCCTGCTCACCCGGCACACCCATTTCGCGCCAGCGGGCGCCGGTGGCGAGGATTACGGTCTTGGACTTGAGCATAGCGCCGCTTTCGAAGCGAATTTCGTGCAACTCACCGGGATTTTTTGCCGGTACCAGGCTGCTGGCACGCTGCAGATTCATGATGTCCACGTCGTATTGACGCACATGGGCTTCCAGCGCACTGGCCAGTTTCGGCCCTTCGGTTTCCTGCACCGAGATGAAGTTCTCGATGGACATGGTGTCCAGCACCTGCCCGCCGAAGCGCTCGGCGGCAACGCCGGTGCGGATGCCTTTACGTGCGGCATAGATCGCAGCCGAAGAACCAGCAGGTCCGCCACCCACAACCAGTACATCAAACGCGTCTTTGGCGCTGATTTTCTCGGCGGCCTTTTCAATACCGCTGGTGTCGAGCTTGGCGAGGATTTCTTCCAGGCCCATGCGGCCCTGACCGAAGTTCACACCGTTGAGGTACACGCTCGGTACCGCCATGATCTGGCGCTCATCGACTTCTGCCTGAAACAGTGCACCATCGATCGCGACGTGGCGGATGTTCGGGTTGAGCACCGCCATCAAGTTGAGCGCCTGGACCACGTCCGGGCAGTTCTGGCACGACAGCGAGAAGTATGTCTCGAAGCTGAACTCGCCTTTGAGGGCGCGGATCTGTTCAATCACTTCGACACTGGCCTTCGACGGGTGGCCACCGACTTGCAGCAGGGCCAGCACCAACGAAGTGAATTCATGACCCATCGGGATGCCGGCGAAACGCAGGCTGATGTCGGCACCCGGGCGGTTGATGGAGAACGACGGCTTGCGCGCATCGTCACCGTCGGTTTTCAGGGCAATCAGCGTGGTGAGGCTGACAACGTCCTGCAGAAGAGCGAGCATTTCCTGGGATTTCGCGCCGTCATCGAGGGAGGCGACGATCTCAATCGGCTGGGTGACCCGTTCCAGGTATGACTTCAACTGAGCTTTAAGATTGGCGTCCAACATACGGGCGATTTCCTATTAATTCGGTTTATTGCAGACAAAAAAACGCCCGAGCGAATCTCGCCCGGGCGTTTTGAGGGCGGATGCAGCTTACTTAGGTGCGGAATCCCGCCCTGGGTATTTCACAGACTTAGATCTTGCCGACCAGGTCCAGAGACGGTGCCAGGGTGGCCTCGCCTTCTTTCCACTTGGCTGGGCACACTTCGCCCGGGTGGGCTGCAACGTACTGAGCGGCCTTGATTTTGCGCAACAGCTCGGAAGCGTCGCGGCCTACACCGCCGTCGTTCAGCTCAACGATCTTGATCTGACCTTCAGGGTTGATCACGAAGGTGCCGCGGTCGGCCAGGCCAGCTTCTTCGATCAGCACGTCGAAGTTGCGGGAGATGGTCAGGGTCGGGTCGCCGATCATGGTGTACTGGATCTTGCCGATGGCTGGCGAGGTGTTGTGCCAGGCAGCGTGAGCAAAGTGAGTGTCAGTGGAAACGCTGTAGATTTCGACACCCAGTTTCTGGAACTCGGCGTAGTTGTCAGCCAGGTCTTCCAGTTCTGTCGGGCAAACGAAGGTGAAGTCGGCTGGGTAGAAGAACACGACCGACCATTTGCCTTTCAGGTCAGCGTCGGACACATCTACGAAGCTGCCGTTTTTGAATGCGGTGGCTTTGAACGGTTTTACTTGGCTGTTGATGATAGGCATCGTTGACTCTCCGTCAGGGTTTGTAAGAGGGCGTTAAGTTGATGAAGTGAATGCTACCCACTCTTTCCGGCGATGGCTCATTGGCAAACCTGATGCTCACGATTGGTTTTCCCTATCAGCTGACTGTATTAATAGAAGAAATCTCAAAGCAGTGGCTGGGTAGCCAGGGTCATGCCCAGAAAAGGCGTCGCTTCAACATAGCGCATGGCCGATTTCATGTCGCTCCAGCCGACGTAACTCATCAGCGACTTCAAATCCCAGCCATTGCGATGGGCCCAGGTGGCGAAGCCCCGGCGCAAGGAATGGCTGGTGTATTGCTCAGCGGCGATGCCCGCGCGCTCAAGTGCCTGGCGCAACAGCGGGATCACACTGTTGGGGTGCAAGCCCTCCTCTGCCAGATTGCCCCAGCGGTCAATGCCACGGAACACCGGGCCGCGCACCAGCGCGGCAACGCTGAGCCATTCGCTGTAGGCCTGCACGGGGCAAAGGCGCAACAGCGCCGGGGTGTGATAAGTCTTGCCGAGGTTGTCACGGTCACTTTTGCTGCGCGGCAGGTAGACGCTGATTCCGGCACCCGGCGTGGCCTGCACATGCTCGATGCGTAATCGGCACAATTCATCACTGCGAAAACCGCGCCAGAAGCCGAGCAGGATTAACGCGGTGTCGCGCTTGGCGCGCAGCAGCAGAGGTTGATCCTGTGCCTGGATGGCCGCGCAAGCTTCTGCGTCCAGCGACGCCACCACCTGCTCCAGGTGCTGGAGTTGCAACGGCTCGGCTTGTTTCTCCTGGGCCGGATGCACGGCGCGAATGCCTTTGAGCACCTTGCGCACCACCGGCGCTTTGGTCGGGTCAGGAAAGCCCTGACTGGTATGCCACTGCGCTAATGCCGAGAGCCGCAGCTTCAACGTATTGACCGCCAACACACCAGCATGCGCCACCAGATAGCGCGCGACGCTGTCACTGGTGGCGGGCAGGAACCCACCCCAACTCACTTCAAAATGCTCGATGGCCGCACGATAGCTGCGGCGCGTGTTATCGCGGGTGGCGGCGTTGAGGTAACGATCCAGATCGCTCATGGGAGGCCTATTCGTACTGCTGGCAGGTATACATGCGTTCAGAACGCAGATCACACGAGATAATACGCCAATATCCCGTCTGTTAAACCATGAATTCAAACAGCTTTTTATTCATGTTATAGTACGTATATACATACTACATACCACAGTACTAAATCGACGGAGACCCCATGGCTCGCGGCGGCATAAACAAAGCAGTAGTTCAAACGGCACGCCTGGCGATCCTTGCCCGCGGCGAAAACCCCAGCATCGATGCCGTGCGCATCGAGATGGGCAATACCGGCTCGAAAACCACAATTCATCGTTACTTAAAGGAGTTGGACGACAGCGAAACCCGCCTGACCATCACCGAGGCGCCAATCGACGATGAGCTGGGTGAGCTGGTGGCGCGACTGGCCCAGCGCTTGAAGGAGAAAGCGCAAGAACCGATTGATCTGGCCCTGGCCCAGTTCGAGCAGCAAAAAGCCGCCCTGCTCGCTCAGCTGGCGTCGCTTGAGGAGGCCCACGGTCAGCTCAAGCAACAATTTGATATTCAGGCCGCTGCACTGGCAGAGGAAAGCGCGGCACTGCAAACCGCCAGCACCAGCCTGCAAACCGAACAAACCCGTAACGCGGGGCTCAGCCAGGCGTGCAGTGATTACGAATTACGCATTAACGACAAGGATGAGCAGATTCGCTCGCTGGAAGAGAAGCACCTGCATGCCCGCGAGGCGCTGGAGCACTACCGCAACGCAATCAAGGACCAGCGCGAGCAAGAACAGCGACGCCACGAAGGTCAGTTGCAGCAGATGCAGGCCGAGTTACGCCAGGCCCAACAAAGCGCCATGGTGCGCCAGGACGAGATCACCCAACTGCATCGCGACAATGAGCGGTTGCTGATCGAGCAACGCGTGACCACAAAGGAGTTGGCCGCACTGCAGGGAGAAACCCGCAAAGGCCAGGCCCAGCAACTGAAACTGAGCGAGCAAGTGAATCAGATCGACAGCGAGCGCACCCTGCTTCAGGAACGCCTGCGTGTCGCACTGCTGGAAAGCGAATCACGCCACCAGGCGCTGGCCGAGCAACAACACACCAACAAAACGCTCGAATTGGACCTGGTAAAGGCCCAGGCGAGTATCGAGGCATTGCGCCTGGCAGCCGCCATTGCGACAGCGCCAGAGGCAACACCGCACGCCTGATCAGTCGGCCACAGGCGTGCGCAGGGTGACGAATTCTTCCGCCGCCGTTGGGTGCACGCCGATGGTTTCATCGAAATGCCGCTTGGTCGCCCCCGCCTTGAGCGCGATCGCCAGGCCCTGGATGATTTCACCGGCGTCCGGCCCCACCATGTGGCAGCCCAGCACTTTATCGGTGTCGGCGTCGACCACCAGTTTCATCAGGGTCTTTTCCTGGCAATCGGTCAGCGTCAGCTTCATCGGCCGGAAGCGGCTTTCGAAGATCAGCACGTTATGGCCGTTCTTCTTCGCGTCTTCCTCCGTGAGCCCTACCGTGCCGATATTCGGCAGGCTGAACACGGCCGTCGGGATCATCGCGTAATCCACCGGACGGTATTGCTCAGGCTTGAACAGGCGACGCGCCACGGCCATGCCTTCGGCGAGCGCCACCGGTGTCAGTTGTACCCGGCCGATCACATCACCAATCGCCAGGATCGACGGCTCGCTGGTTTCGTAGTGATCATTGACCTGGATAAACCCGCGCTCGTCCAATTTGACGCCAGTGTTCTCCAACCCAAGGTTATCCAGCATCGGACGGCGCCCCGTGGCGTAGAACACGCAATCGGTTTCCAGTACACGGCCGTCTTTCAAGGTGGCCTTGAGACTGCCGTCAGCGCTCTTGTCAATGCGGGCGATATCGGCGTTGAACTGCAGGTCCAGGCCGCGCTTGGTCAGCTCTTCCTGCAGATGCTTGCGCACCGCACCATCAAAACCACGCAAGAACAGATCACCGCGATACAAGAGCGAGGTCCGGGCGCCCAGGCCTTGGAAAATACCGGCGAATTCCACCGCGATATAACCGCCACCCACCACCAATACGCGCTTGGGCAGCTCTTTAAGGAAGAACGCTTCGTTAGACCCTATAGCGTGCTCATGCCCTGGAATCTCGGGAATCTGTGGCCAGCCACCCACAGCGACCAGGACGTGCCTGGCGGTGAAGCGCTCGCCATTGATCTCCACCTGATGCGCATCCACCAGACGCGCATGCCCCTCATGCAGGGTCACGCCGCTATTGACCAGCAGGTTGCGGTAGATACCGTTGAGGCGATTGATCTCGCGGTCTTTGTTGGCGATCAGCGTGGCCCAATCAAAGTGTGCTTCGCTCAGCGACCAGCCAAAGCCGCTGGCCTGCTCGAAGTCTTCGGCAAAATGTGCGCCATACACCAACAGTTTCTTGGGTACGCACCCCACGTTCACGCAGGTACCGCCCAGGTAGCGGCTTTCTGCCACGGCCACCTTGGCACCAAAGCCCGCCGCGAAGCGCGCCGCGCGAACACCGCCGGAACCGGCACCAATTACATATAGATCAAAATCGTAGGCCATTTCACTCTCCTCGGCAGGCCGTCAGCATACCGACTTACAGGGTGCTGAAAAACGAAAAAGCCACCCGAAGGTGGCTTTTTAGCGGCAGACAGGCGTGAATCAGTAAGCCTTGCCAGTTTTGTAGAAGTGCTCGTAGCAGAAGTTGGTGGCTTCGATGTAGCCTTCAGCACCACCGCAGTCAAAGCGACGGCCCTTGAACTTATAGGCAATCACGCAACCGTCTTTGGCTTGCTTGAGCAGCGCGTCGGTGATCTGGATTTCACCGCCCTTGCCCGGCTCGGTTTCTTCGATCAATTTGAAGATATCCGGCGTCAGGATGTAGCGACCGATGATCGCCAGGTTCGACGGAGCATCTTCAGGCGCTGGTTTTTCAACCATGTCACGAACACGGATCAGGCCATCACCAATGTCGTCGCCGGCAATCACGCCGTACTTGTTGGTCTCTTGAGGATCAACCTCTTGGACGGCAACGATGGTGCAACGGTACTTTTGATACAGCTTGACCATCTGAGTCAGTACGCCGTCGCCTTCCAGGTTCACACACAAGTCATCCGCCAGCACCACGGCGAACGGTTCGTCACCGATAAGCGGGCGACCGGTCAGGATCGCATGGCCGAGGCCTTTCATCTGGGTCTGGCGGGTGTATGAGAACGAGCACTCGTCGAGCAGCTTGCGGATGCCGACCAGGTATTTTTCCTTGTCGGTGCCTTTGATCTGGTTTTCCAGCTCATAGCTGATATCGAAGTGGTCTTCCAGCGCGCGCTTACCGCGGCCGGTGACGATGGAGATTTCGTTCAGACCGGCATCCAGTGCTTCTTCCACGCCGTACTGAATCAGTGGCTTGTTCACCACCGGCAGCATTTCTTTGGGCATGGCCTTGGTCGCTGGCAAGAAGCGAGTGCCGTAACCGGCTGCTGGGAACAAGCATTTCTTGATCATATGGGTCCTTACAAAGGGCTGTGCGTACGGAATTCGGCGCAGTCTAATCAGGCCGCAGCCACCTTACAATGGGGTGGGCTACTGGCGTTGCGATGTCATCATAGAGAAAAAAACTCGACGTAAGTTCCGCTGATCTTACGAGCCGTGTCTTAACGGCACGGTAAAACACGTCGACTTCCCACTGCTGAAACCACCAAGAACCCTTTTAACACGCTTTGCGGCCCGGAACATTGACCTGGAATAACTTGCGCGGCCCCACGACATTTGGCGCTATCATTAGGCCCTTGAACCACACCACGAGATTGTTAATAGATGTCAGAACCAAAAGGCGTGAACGGCTACCTGATCACCAAGCGAGCGGACGGCTGGCACCTGATCAACTTCCACGGGGACAGCGTTGCGGGTGTTTTCGAAAGCGAAAGCATGGCGATTGCCGTCGCCGAAGTGTTTGTGGATGAAGCAGGCCACGCATCGAGCAAGCGGCCGAAGACCAAGTAAGCCTTAAAGCATCACGCAAAAAGCCCCGATTTCAGGGGCTTTTTGGTGTTTGTCTGTACCTACATGGCAGTTCGCTATAATCTTCCGAAAACGCCCCACGACAAGTGTCAGCGCCCTTTCACACCCTTGACGACGACCCTACATGAACAAACTTCTGGCACTGATTGCGGTACTGGCGCTTGCCGGCTGCACCACCACCTCTGATGTCTACCTGAAAAACGGCGAACAAGGCCTGACCATCGACTGCTCGGGCGAGGCCAACTCGTGGGCCAGTTGCTACGAAAAGGCCGACGCTTCCTGCGCGGGTACCGGCTACCGTATCGTCGGCACCGAAGGCACCCCGGCACTCAAGGAAAGCGACAAAACCCTGGGCCAGGACGTAGGCAACTTTAAAAGTCGCAGTGTCGTGGTGGTCTGCAAGTAACCCTGCGTTACAAGTGAATCTCGGCAAACTTGATACCCAGCTCCCGAAGGAGCTCGGTCAACTGGTCAAGGCTGGCAAACGACTCGACTTCATCCTGGTCATCCACCAGGAAATAACTGCGCCCGCCGCTCTTCTTGAAAAAGACAATCCACTCGCCTAGATGAGCAGGGTTCTGGATGACATGGGTGGCCGAGATTTCACCTTCGCCATGACGAGTCTTGACGTGTTCACGCTTCATATCTGGTTTTCCACAGCGGCATCAGCCGGAAATGCATTCTTCCCCGGCCTTCTTCACATCAGCCGGGCGGATCGGCACGTTGGACATGCTCTCGTAGAGTTTGATACTGCTGCCGCTGGAGCGCTCTTCAATTTCAAAAATGGCCGACGGGTCTGCTGAAAATTTCTGCGGCACGATCACACGCACACCGTCCTTATGCGGTTCGATCTGCGGCGGGCGACGAGTAGCTGATAATTTGCGTACCACGCACGCGGCGTATTCCTGGGGTTTTTTCCCGGAAATGACGGCGAGCGTCGGCGGGGTCTGCTTGATATCTGCAACCGAAGCACACCCACCGATCGCCAAGGCCAGCACCAACACACTCCACTTCATACAAAACCTCCGATAAAGATCCTACGACCACGGGGATGGTAATTTTCTCCCGCCCACGTAGGATTTATCCCTGATAACTCGGTAAATAACTGTTTTAAATTGTCGACGTGACTGAAGACGAGTCGATAATAAACGCGCTGGGGCTGATAAACTCCATCTTAACCTACGTATCGTTCTGATTTTTCAGAAAAAGCCCTTCTGGAGACACCCTCATGAAATTTATCCACCAGCGCGAGCACCTCAACGAGGGAGATATTGTCGTCATCGAATGCTCGCAGACTTGTAATATCCGTCTGATGAGCGATGCGAATTTCCGCAGCTTCAAAAATGGCGGTCGCCACACCTACCACGGCGGCGCGTTCGACACATTCCCCGCCAAAATCACCGCGCCGAGCACGGGCTTCTGGAACATCACTCTTGACGTGGTCACGCGCCGCGCGATCAGCGTCACTCGCAAGCCCGCGCTGTCCCACAAGATTCGCATCGTACGTCGCACCAGCACCAAGCTGAGCTGATTTGCATACGCCACAGGACATAGCCGTGACTGCCACTACTAAATACGTGATCAAGTACAAGCTCAACGGCGAACGCCGCTTTGAGTTCGCCCAACTGACGACCCATAGCGTGGAAGAAGCCAAGCAAGCCCTGGCAAAAATCCACGATGCCAGCGATGAAATCACTGACATCACCGTGAGCAAGGCGCTGTAAGACCATGCCCGGCCCCACCGCCGACCTGTTCGCCGATGACGCCCTGCAACAACCTGCAGGACGCGAGCAAATTGGCGAGCAATCCTACGTGCTAAGGGGCTACGCCCTGCGCTGGATTGAAAGGCTTCTACCCGAGTTACGCCGCGGGCTGGCTCAATCGCCGTTTCGGCAAATGGTCACGCCGGGGGGCTTTACCATGTCGGCGGCATTGAGCAGTTGCGGCGCGCTGGGCTGGACCACCGACACCACGGGCTACCGCTACAGCCCGCTCGACCCACGCAATCAGCGCCCCTGGCCCGCCCTTCCCGACGCCTTGCGCGAATTGGCCGTACAGGCGGCCGCTGAAGCAGGGTTTCGCGAGTTCGCCCCGGATGCCTGCCTGATCAATCGCTATGTACCCGGCGCAAAAATGTCTCTGCACCAGGATAAAAACGAACGCGATTACAGCGCGCCGGTGGTATCGGTGTCCCTCGGGTTGCCGGCGATTTTCCTGTTCGGTGGCCATGCGCGCAGTGACAAAGCGAAGAAAATTTCGTTGTTTCACGGCGACGTGGTGATCTGGGGCGGCGTTGATCGCTTGCGCTTTCACGGCGTGATGCCGATCAAGGAAGGCACGCATCCGATCATGGGCGCGCAACGCATCAACCTGACCTTGCGTACCGCCGGCTGATTTGACCGCAAGCTTCGGAGTGCCAGACGACCACGGCACGGCTAACCTGCTGAGGATCCGTCAAGAGTGCCCACCATGACTACCGAACAAGACCCGCGCTGGGCGGCGATCGTCGCCCGCGACCCCAAGGCCGATACGCTGTTCGTCTATGGCGTTAAAACCACCGGCGTGTATGGCCGGCCCAGCAGCGCCTCACGCTTGCCGCGCCCGGAAAACATCGAATTTTTCGACACGCCGGCACAGGCTGAAGCGGCAGGCTATCGCCCCAGCAGGCGCGCCGCCGGCGACCAGACCCAGCGCGCCGCGCAGCATGCCAAATGGGTGGCCGACGCCTGCCGATATATCGAGCAGGCTGACACCCCGCCCCATCTGGGCACCCTGGCCGCCCAGGCAGGCCTGAGTCCGTTTCACTTCCACCGCGTCTTCAAGGCCGTCACTGGCCTGACCCCCAAGGCCTACGCCAGCGCCCACCGCTCACGCAAATTGCGCGATGGGCTCAAAGGCCAACATACGGTGACGGATGCGCTGTATGACGCAGGCTTTAATTCCAATAGCCGCTTTTACGCGTCTGCCAACCACGTGCTCGGCATGAAGCCCAGCGATTACAAAGCCGGCGGTACCCATAACCAGATCCTGTTTGCGGTCGGTGAATGCTCATTGGGGGCAATTCTGGTGGCGCAAAGCACGCGCGGCGTGTGCGCAATTTTGCTGGGCGATGAACCGGACACACTGGTGCGTGACCTGCAGGATCAATTCCCCAAGGCCGAATTGGTGGGCGCCGATCGCCGCTTCGAACAGTTGATCGCACAGGTGGTGGGGTTTATCGAAGCCCCCGCCCTGGGCCTGGACTTACCCCTCGACGTGCGCGGCACCGCGTTCCAGGAACGGGTGTGGCAGGCGTTGCGAGACATTCCCGTGGGCAGCACCGCCAGCTACGCGCGGATTGCCGAGCAGATCGGCGCCCCCACATCGTTTCGCGCAGTGGCCCAGGCCTGCGGCGCCAACCGCCTGGCCGTGGCTATCCCCTGCCACCGCGTGGTACGCAGCGATGGCGATATCTCGGGTTACCGCTGGGGCGTCGAGCGCAAGCGTCAATTGCTCGAGCGTGAACGCGACCGTTAACGCCGCACGAAAAACCTGCGTCGTCCAGTGAATAAAACAGACTGGCCGGGAGCCAGATGCCCTGCTAAAACAGCGAAAAATCCGACGAACGCTGGAGACACACACCCATGAGCACCTGGCCCGACACGCGCATTCTCGACCTGCTCGGTATCGAGGTACCGATCATCCAGGCGCCGATGGCCGTTGGCACCACCACCGCCATGGTCATCGCGGCCAGTCAGGCTGGCGCATTGGGGTCGATGCCGGCCGCCGCGCTGAGCACCGAGCAACTGCGTGAAGCGCTGGCCACCATCCGCCAGGCCTGCACGGGGCCTATCAACGTGAACTTCTTCTGCCACCAACCGCCGCCAGTGGATGAGGCGCGGGATCAGCGCTGGAAGGCATTGCTTGAGCCTTATTACCAGCAACTGGGCGCCGATTTTACCGCGCCAACGCCGGTGACCGACCGCGCACCGTTCAATGACGCCGCCTGCCAGGTGGTCGAAGCGTTTCGTCCAGAGGTGGTCAGTTTCCATTTCGGGCTGCCGGAGCAAAGCTTGCTGGACCGAGTAAAAGCCACAGGCGCCAAAGTGCTTTCATCCGCCACCACGGTAGAGGAGGCGATTTGGCTGGAACAGCACGGCTGTGACGCAATCATTGCCATGGGCAGCGAGGCCGGTGGGCATCGCGGGCTGTTTCTCAGCGACGACCTCAACACGCAGATCGGCCTGTTCGCCCTGTTGCCGCAGGTCGTCGACGCGGTGAAGGTGCCGGTGATTGCGGCCGGCGGGATCGGCGATGCGCGCGGGATTGTCGCGGCATTCGCGCTCGGTGCCTCGGCGGTGCAGATCGGTACTGCGTACCTGTTTACCCCGGAAGCGAATGTCACTGCCGCCCACCATTACGCGTTGCGCCACGCCCAGGCCAGCGAAACCGCGCTGACCAACCTGTTCACCGGCCGCCCGGCCCGTGGCATCGTCAACCGCGTGATGCGCGAATTGGGCCCGATCAACCCGGCGGCCCCGGCGTTTCCGCGCGCCGGCGGTGCGCTGGTGCCGCTTAAAGCAAAGGACGAGGCAGGCTTCAGTAACCTGTGGTCGGGCCAGGCACTGCGCCTGGGCAAAGACATCACCGCTTATGACCTGACGCGCGAGCTGGCCGAGCAAACGCTGGCCAAACTCACCTGATCCAGGCACCCGCGGCCACTTCGCGCTGTACCGGCAATGGCCAACCGCTATATATTCGCCTACATAGCGGTTAGCCTTCTCCCATGACACGCCGAGCACACCAAGGAGCTGCTTCATGATGATTCACGCCTCACGCCTGGCCGTGCTGGTCGCCGCGTTCGCGTTTGGTTCGGCCCATGCCGACGAAGTCCAGGTGGCGGTAGCCGCCAACTTCACCGCGCCGATCCAGGCGATCGCCGCCGATTTCGAAAAAGACACCGGCCATAAACTGATCGCCGCCTACGGCGCGACTGGGCAGTTCTATACCCAGATCAAAAACGGCGCGCCGTTCGAAGTGTTTCTCAGCGCCGATGACACCACCGCGAAAAAACTTGAAAACGAAGGCGATGCCGTCAAAGGCTCGCGCTTCACTTACGCCATCGGCACCCTGGCGCTGTGGTCAGCCAAAGCAGGCTACGTAGACGCCAAGGGCGAAGTGCTGAAGAAGAACGACTTCAAGCACCTGTCCATCGCCAACCCTAAAGCGGCGCCGTATGGCTTGGCCGCGACCCAAGTGCTGGAAAAGGAAGGATTGAGCGAGCAGGTCAAAGACAAACTCGTCGAAGGCCAGAACATCACCCAGGCCTATCAGTTTGTCTCCACCGGCAATGCCGAACTGGGTTTTGTGGCCTTGTCGCAGATCTACAAAGACGGCAAAGTCACCGGCGGTTCGGCATGGATCGTCCCGGCCGCCCTGCATGACCCGATCAAACAGGACGCGGTGATCCTCAACAAAGGCAAAGACAGCACCGCTGCCAAGGCACTGGTCGACTACCTGAAAGGTCCGAAAGCCGCGGCCATCATCAAGTCCTACGGTTACGAGCTCTAAATGCCGCTATCGAGTGCCGATTTTTCCGCCATCTGGCTGACCATCAAACTGGCGTCACTGACGACGGTGATCCTGTTGGTCATCGGCACTCCCATTGCGCTGTGGTTGTCGCGCACGCGCTCAGGCTGGCGTGGGCCCATTGGTGCGATCGTTGCCCTGCCGTTGGTGCTGCCGCCCACGGTGATCGGTTTCTACCTGCTGCTGACCATGGGCCCCAACGGCTTCTTCGGCCAGTTCACCCAGTGGCTGGGCCTGGGCACACTCACTTTCAGCTTCAGCGGGCTGGTGATCGGCTCGGTCATCTATTCCATGCCGTTTGTAGTGCAGCCTTTGCAAAACGCGTTTTCCGCCATTGGCTCGCGCCCGCTGGAAGTTGCCGCCACCTTGCGCGCCAGTCCATGGGACACCTTTTTCAGCGTGATCCTGCCCCTGGCCCGCCCTGGTTTTATCACCGCAGCCATTCTCGGTTTCGCCCACACCGTCGGTGAGTTTGGCGTAGTGCTGATGATCGGCGGCAATATCCCGGACAAGACCCGCGTGGTCTCAGTGCAGATTTACGATCATGTCGAAGCCATGGAATATGCCCAGGCCCATTGGTTGGCGGGGGCCATGGTGGTGTTCGCATTCATCGTGTTGCTGGCGCTGTACTCCAGCCGTAAAACCAACGTGGGCTGGAACTGATGTCGATGATCGATGTGCGCCTGCAACTCCAGTACTCGGGCTTTGCCCTGGATGTGGACCTGCACCTGCCGGGACGCGGTGTAACGGCGCTTTACGGGCACTCCGGCTCCGGCAAAACCACCTGCCTGCGTTGCATTGCCGGCCTGGAGCGCGCGGACAACGGTTTTATCCAAGTTAATGGTGACGTCTGGCAAGACAGCCGCAATGGGCTTTTCGTGCCACCGCATAAGCGGGCGCTGGGCTATGTGTTCCAGGAGGCCAGCCTGTTCCCGCATCTGTGCGTGCGCGCCAACCTGGAATTCGGTCTCAAGCGCATCCCTCGCCAGCAACGTCGGGTGGACATGACCCAGGCCGCCGAATTGCTGGGCATCGCTCATCTGCTCGAGCGCAACCCGCTGCACCTCTCAGGCGGCGAGCGCCAGCGCATCGGCATCGCCCGCGCGTTGCTCACCAGCCCGCGCTTGCTGCTGATGGATGAGCCACTGGCCGCACTCGACAGCCAGCGCAAGGCCGAGATCCTGCCTTACCTGGAGCGCCTGCACGACGAGTTGGACATACCCGTTCTGTATGTCAGCCACGCTCAGGATGAAGTGGCGCGCCTGGCCGATCACATCGTGCTGCTCAATGAAGGCAAGGCCCTGGCCAGCGGACCCATCGGCGAAACCCTGGCACGGCTAGACCTGCCCCTGGCCCGGCGCGACGACGCTGGCGTGGTGATCAACGGCACCGTGAGTGCCTACGATGCGCACTATCAATTGCTCACCCTGCAACTGCCGGGCAGTGTGTTACCGATGCGCGTGGCCCATGCCCCGCTGGCCGTGGGCAAATCGCTGCGGGTCAAGGTGCAGGCGCGCGACGTGAGCCTGAGCCTGCAAGCCGAAGAACACAGCAGCATCCTCAACCGCCTGCCGGTGACCGTGATCGAGCAAATGCCTGCGGACAACAGCGCTCACGTGCTGGTGCGCCTGGAAGCCGATGGCACCTCATTGCTGGCGCGCATCACACGCTACTCGCGCGATCAGTTGCACCTGCACCCAGGGCAGCAGCTGTGGGCACAGATCAAGGCCGTGGCGGTGCTGGCCTAAGTATTTGGCACGAGCGCACAGCGCTGCGGTCAATCAGACATACCGGCCTGATCTGATGCCAAGGAACCCGCCCATGCCCGACTCCACCCTGCCGACCGACCTGCCCCGCGACCTGCATTACGTTGACGACACCCAACCGGGCATTCGCCGCAAGAAAGTGCGCGGCAAATTTCACTACTTCGATGCCAAGGGTGTACGCATCACCGACGATGAAGAGATCAAGCGTCTTAATGCCCTGGCCGTGCCGCCGGCGTACACCGATGTGTGGATCTGCGCCGACCCGCGTGGCCATCTGCAAGCCACCGGCCGTGACGCCCGTGGGCGCAAGCAATACCGCTACCACGCGCGCTGGCGCGAAGTGCGTGACAGCGACAAGTACGCGCGCCTGCAAGCCTTCGGCCAAGCCCTGCCCAAGCTACGTAAACGGTTGGAAGCGCAACTGGCCGCGCCCGGTTTTACCCGTGAAAAGGTCCTGGCCACCGTGGTGATGCTGCTCGATGCCACGTTGATCCGTGTCGGCAATACCCAATATGCCCGCGACAACAAATCCTACGGACTGACCACGCTGCGCAATCGCCATGTGGGCGTCAAGGGCAGCGAAATAAAGTTCCAGTTCCGTGGCAAAAGTGGCGTAGAGCATCAGCTCAGCGTGCGGGATCGACGCCTGGCGACGGTGGTCAAGCGCTGTATGGAGTTGCCGGGGCAAGACCTGTTTCAGTATCTGGACGAAAACGGTGAACGCCACACCGTCAGCTCGCAGGATGTGAACGCCTACCTGCACAGCCTCACCGGCGCAGACTTTACCGCCAAGGACTACCGCACCTGGGCCGGTACGGCGCTGGCATTGGCGGTGTTGCGCGAGCTGGAGTGGCAGCCGGAATCGGATGCCAAGCGACACGTTGTCGCGACGGTCAAGGACGTCGCCAAACAGTTGGGCAACACTCCTGCCGTGTGCCGCAAGTGCTATATCCACCCGGCGGTGCTCGAGCATTTCAGCCTGGGCCAACTGTCCAAATTGCCCAAGCCCAAGGTGCGCAAGGGGCTCAAGGCCGAGGAGGTGGCGTTGGCCATGTTCCTTGAACAGCTCGCCGAGGCGGGTTAGGTTTGTCTCCCTTCACCCTCACGCTGCAACACCTGTACTTTCAGTTCGCCGATAGCGCTCTGTTGCAGGAGGACCTAAACCGCGACTTTACCGGCGATGTTGGTGGTGTCCCATGATGAAGCGTTTGTGCGAGCGATCAGGCCCACCCATGTGCTCAGTTGGAATCCCCTCGGTTGGCAGTTGGACACTGTCTGAGGTCATTGCGCGCGAACTGAAAGCGTCCTACCGTAGTGGCCGGATAATCTCATTGAGGAGCCCGGCCCGATGCTGCCTTCGTCTCACAAGCCGTTTGCCAATGCTGCACTGGCCCACCAACAGCGCTGGCGCGGTCGGGTCGGATTGATCCTGGTGGCCTGCCTGTCGGTGCTGGCGGGCATGACCGATGCTATTGGTTTTATGGCCAGCGGCGACTTTGTATCGTTCATGAGCGGCAACACCACGCGCCTGGCGGTGGCGATCAGCGCGGGCGATCTCGGGCTGACCGGGCGACTGTTGCTGCTGGTCGCCACCTTCGTGGCGGGCAACGCATTGGGGGTGGTGGTGAGTCGCTTCGGTCGACGCCATGCATTGCCGCTGCTGCTGTGCATCGCGGCGTTGTTGTGCGCGGGCGCATTGTGGCCGTTCGGCGATGCACTGCCCGCGCTGCTGGCAGCCATCACGGCGATGGGCATGCTCAATGCAGCAGTAGAAGAGGTCAATGGTTTGCCGGTGGGGCTGACCTACGTCACCGGGGCGCTGTCACGGTTTGGGCGTGGCTTGGGACGCTGGATGCTCGGTGAACGCCGCAACGGCTGGCGCGTGCAGTTGATTCCGTGGGGCGGCATGTTTGTCGGTGCGGTGATCGGCGCACTGCTGGAGCAGCAGATGGGCTTGAAGGCGTTGCTGGTCAGTGGCGTGTTGGCAGGGTTGTTGGGGGTATTGACGCTGAAGATTCCCCGTCGCTGGCATTTGGGGTTCATGCCGCGCTAGAGAAAAAAGATGCTCGCCCGAGGCGTCGGCCTCGACGTCCGTGTGCTGGTAAAGAGCCACCACTTCGGGCGAGCGGTGTGAATAATAAGCGAAACGCCCGGTGGCTGTCCTGCCGGGCGTTTCCGAATATGACTGAGGCAACGGATTACAGACAGGTTGCCAGCGCAGCCAAACGGCGCTTGGCAGGCATGCTGTCTTCAGTCGCGTAGTAGTTGACGGTCGCGCCGGCGCCGGCGCTTTTTACGTCGACAAAGTAGTCCCCGCCCGTGGTGTAAACGGTGAATCCCCCCGCGCCGTTCGGCTCCTTGAAGCCACCCGCGTCGACGCCGAACACACTTTCGTCCTGCCAGCCAAACTGAATGCATTCGGCAACCACCAGGGTCGCCTTGTCCGACGCCAGGGTCTTATAAGGACTGCCTGCGCGCGCTTCGTTCATCTTCGAACCCGCGCAACCGGCCAGTGCTGCCAGTGCCAATGCACCCAATACCATGTTCCGCATGCCATCGCTTCCTTGAAAAAAACGCGACTTTACCATTAGCCGACACCGCCCATGCTGATCAAGCGCTGCGCGAACTCAACGCCGAGCCGTATGAATATAGTTTCACTGTGAAGAGTGAACCCGCCATTTATAGTGGCCTGGCTCATTTTTAGAAGTCTCCCTTCTGCCTGCTCTCCCGCAGGCTTTTTTTCGTCTGCGTGTCAGAACCACCAGCGAAACAGGTAGAACAACGCCATGCTCAGCAGCACGGTGAGCAGTACATTGCGCGTCCAGAACATCAACCCCACGGCGCAGACGCCAGCCAGCAAATAGGGGTTGGCGGGGCTCAGGTTGAGCCGGTGGTCAGCCAGGAAAATAATCGGCCCGCAAATCGCAGTGAGCATGCCCGGCACCGCAAACCCCAGAAACTCCCGCGCGCCACGGTTGAGACGCACCGGCAGACGCGGTTCGATAAACAGGTAACGATTCAGAAATACCACCAGCCCCATGGTCACAATCATCAGGTAAATCATCGCTGCCCTACTCCCAGTCGCTTGCAGGCAAACCCTGCGCTCATGCCCAAGACCCCGGACACCACCACCGCCGATTCCCAGTGCAGGAAGCTCAGCCACACGGAACACAGCAGCGCTACCGCGACGCAAACCACCGTCGGCACATCGCGCACCACGGGAGTGATCAAGGCGATGAAAGTCGCGGCAATGGAAAACTCCAGCCCCAACTGATCGAGGCCCGGAATGCTTTTACCCAGCACGATGCCGGCGAGGGTGAAGAGGTTCCAGGCGATATAGAACGTCAGGCCCACGCCCAGGGCGTACCAGCGATTGAACGTCTCACGGTCGTAGTGGCTGACCAGTGCGAAAAATTCGTCGGTGAGCAGAAAACCCAGGCTCATGCGCCAGCGGGTCTTGAGCGGCGAAACAATCGGGCGCAAATGCATGCCGTACAGCAAATGCTGGGAGGTCAGCAGCAACGTGGTCAGCACGATGGAGATCAGGCTCGCGCCGCTCTTGACCATACCGATGGCAACCAACTGCGCCGCGCCGGCAAACACGATCGCCGATAAACCCTGGGCTTGCAGCGGAGTAAATTGCGCATCGATGGCCATGGAGCCGGCGAGCAGCCCCCAGGGCGCACAGGCCAGGGACAAGGGAATAACGGCGATGGCGCCGCGAGCGAAGGCGTAATGCGGTAAGGAAGCAGGCATGGAGACGGCTCATCGACAGACAGTCGACAAGCATGCCAGCCGGATCAGGGGTGTGTCTTGAATGATCTTGCTCAGGCGAGCCTGACCGACACCTGCTCCACGGAATCGCGCGCTTCGCGCAATTCGTGGGCGTCCTGGTTGAGCCGGTGGATGGTATTGAGCAAGCGCTGACGCAGCACTTCATCGCCGAGTTTTTCCACGGCGCGCATCAGGTCGAACGCCGCGGTTTCGTTATTTTCCGCGACGGAATCCAGGGTCTTGCGCAGGTTGCGAGTGGCACGGGTCACGCGGGTTCTTCCTTCGTCAGCAATGGCAGGCACTTTAGGACATTCGTGTTTCATTTTAATTTCAAGCACTTGTGGTTCATTTGGCGGCGTTTGATCCATGTCAACGCAAAACCGGATTTGACCTACATATATGGTAATACGTATATTCGGCCAACCGCATATACGAAACCGCTCACCATGTCAGCGCCGCTCTCTCCCCCCACCCTGTTCAAATGCCTGGCCGATACCACTCGCGCCCGGTTGACCCTATTAATACTGCGCGAAGGCGAACTTTGCGTGTGCGAACTGATCCATGCTCTGGACGACAGCCAGCCAAAAATCTCGCGCCACCTGGCGCACCTGCGAAGTTGCGGATTATTGCTGGATCGTCGCCAAGGCCAATGGGTCTACTACCGCATCAATCCGGCGCTGCCCCACTGGGTGACCCACGTGCTGGACATCACCCTGCAAGCCAACCAGCCATGGTTGCACACCGACGCCCAGCGTCTGGATGCAATGGGCGACAGACCACAACGGGCCAGCACCTGCTGCTGAGCCATCGGAGCGTTTATTCATGCTTGTCGCGATTGCTATTTTTATCCTCACCATCATCCTGGTCATCTGGCAGCCCAAGGGCCTCGGCGTCGGCTGGAGCGCCACCCTCGGCGCGATCCTGGCCCTGGCCTGCGGCGTCATCAGCCTGGCGGACATCCCGGTGGTGTGGCACATCATCTGGAACGCCACCGGAACCTTTGTCGCCCTGATCATCATCAGCCTGCTGCTCGATGAAGCCGGTTTCTTCGCCTGGACCGCGCTGCATGTGGCGCGCTGGGGCCGTGGTCGCGGCCGACGTTTGTTCGCTTATATGGTGCTGCTCGGGGCGCTGGTTTCAGCGCTGTTTGCCAATGACGGTGCGGCGCTGATCCTCACGCCTATCGTCATGTCGATGTTATTGGCGCTGCGCTTCTCCCCGGCGGCGACCCTGGCGTTCGTGATGGGCGCAGGTTTTATCGCGGACACGGCGAGCCTGCCGCTGGTGGTGTCGAACCTGGTGAATATCGTCTCGGCGGACTATTTCAAGATCGGCTTCAACGAATACGCCGCCGTAATGGTGCCGGTCAACTTCGTCAGCGTCGCGGCCACCCTCGCCGTGCTGTTGTGGTTCTTTCGCCGCGATATCCCGCAGACTTACGACCCGGCGGACCTGGCCGAGCCGGCCAGTGCCATTCACGACCGCGCCACCTTCCGTGCCGGCTGGTGGGTGCTGGGCATCCTGTTGATCGGTTGCTTTGCCCTGGAGCCGTTGGGCATCCCCATCAGCGCTATCTCCGCAGTGTGCGCCGTGCTGTTGCTGGTCATCGCCGCCAAGGGTCATAAGATTTCCACGCGCAAAGTGCTGAAAGAAGCGCCGTGGCAGATCGTGGTGTTTTCGTTGGGGATGTACCTGGTGGTCTATGGCTTGCGCAATGCCGGCCTCACCACTTATCTGGCGACCTGGCTCGATACCTTTGCGACTTACGGCATTTGGGGCGCGGCCATGGGCACCGGCGTGCTGACGGCTCTGCTGTCCTCGGCAATGAACAACCTGCCGACCGTGTTGATCGGTGCGCTGTCCATCGAGTCCAGCCATGCCGTTGGCGTGGTCAAGGACGCGATGATCTACGCCAACGTGATCGGCAGCGACCTGGGCCCCAAAATCACCCCCATCGGCAGCCTGGCCACGTTGCTGTGGCTGCATATCCTCGCGCGCAAAGGCATCACCATCACCTGGGGTTACTACTTCAAGGTGGGGATCGTGCTGACCGTGCCTGTATTGCTGATCACCCTTGCCGCCCTCGCCTTACGTCTGAGTGTCTGACGGAGAATCCCAATGAAAGTCCTGTTCATGTGCACCGCCAACAGTTGCCGCAGTATTTTGTCCGAAGCACTGTTCAACCACTTGGCACCCGAGGGTTTCGAGGCCGTAAGCTCCGGCAGCTTCCCCAAAGGCCAGGTATTGCCGCGCAGCCTCAGCACGCTGCAGGCAGCGGGTATCAGCACCGAGGGCTTGTACAGCAAGGGCAATGACGCCTTTGAAGGCAGCCCGCCGGATATCGTGATCACCGTGTGCGACAAAGCGGCCGGTGAAGCCTGCCCCGTGTATTTCGGGCCCGCGACCAAGGCACATTGGGGGCTGGAAGACCCGTCGGATGTTAACGGCGATGAAGCCCGCGTGAACGCAGCGTTCAACGCCACACTGGAGACCATCGAAACCCGCTGCCGAGCGTTTTTCGCGCTGCCGTTTGCCAGCCTCTCCCCGACCGAGTTGAAGGCTGAACTCGAGCGTATCGCCACACGGTAGCCGGAGAGCACAATGACCACCCTGCCCAACCTCGACACCTCTCTGTGCGCTCCACTGCACAGCGGGCCCACCCACCCGCCGCGCATCCTGCTGTTGTATGGCTCGACACGAGAGCGTTCGTTCAGCCGCCTGTTGGTGGAAGAGGCCGCACGCCTGCTGCGCCACTTTGGCGCCGACACGCGGATTTTCAACCCTGGCGGGCTGCCGTTACCCGATGACGCGCCGAGAGATCACCCCAAGGTTCAGGAGTTGATGGACCTGATGCAATGGTCCGAAGGCCAGGTGTGGTGCTCGCCGGAACGGCACGGCTCAATGTCGGCAGTGTTCAAGGCGCAACTCGACTGGGTCCCGCTGGCCCTGGGCGCGGTGCGCCCGACGCAAGGCAAGACCCTGGCGGTGATGCAAGTCTCCGGCGGCTCGCAATCGTTCAATACCGTCAATCAGCTACGTGTGCTGGGCCGCTGGATGCGCATGTTCACCATCCCCAACCAATCCTCGGTGCCCAAAGCCTTTTTGGAGTTCGATGACCAGGACCGTATGAAACCTTCGGCGCTGTACGACCGCCTGGTGGATGTGATGGAGGAGTTGGTGAAATTCACTGTCCTGCTACGCGAACGCCCGGACCTGGTGGACCGTTACTCCGAGCGCAAGGAAAGCGCCGCTGAGCTGTCACAACGGGTCAATCAACGGTCGATCTGACCCCCGCAGCCAGCGTATGCTCATGCGCATTGTCTTAATGAGCTTGCGCAATGAGCACCCTGCAACACGCCTGGCTGGGTAACTACGAAATCAGCGACACCACATGCACCGGCCTGACCTTTGCCCGTCACAGCCATGACGAATGCGTGATCGGCGTGAACCTGATCGGTGAGGAAAAAGTCTGGCTGGACCGCCGCGAGTTCAGCGCCGGGCCGGGCAGCATCACCCTGTACAACCCCGGCCAGATTCAAGGTGGTGGTGCGGCCGATGGCGCGCCCTGGCACTTCGTCAGCCTCTACGTCACGGCGGATCAATTGGCAGCGGACCTGGGCCTGACGCACTTGGAGTTCGATCGCTCGCTGTGCGTTGAGCCGCTGCTCGCGCAACGCTTGGCGACTGCGGTGCAAGGCGCACTTTGCGCTGACTCGTTGCTTCGTGCACGGCATGAGGAAGCGCTGGTGAGCCTGCTCGGTGACGTGGTTGCCCTCAGCGGCGTGCGCCTGCCCGGCACCGGCGCAACGGGCAAAGGCGCGGTCGGCCGCGCCCAGGAGCTGCTTGCCGCGCATCTGCATCAATCGGTGCCCTTGGACCAGCTCGGCAATGAGTTAGGGCTTTCCAAATTCCATCTGCTACGCGCCTTCCAGAAGGAAACCGGGCTCAGTCCTCGGCAGTGGGCCATGCAATTGCGTACCCGTCGCGCTAAAAGCTTGCTGCGCAACGGCGCGCCGGCCTCCGAGGTCGCTCACGACCTGGGGTTCGCCGACCAGAGCCATCTCAACCGGCATTTTCGCGCCGCCTATGGCATCACACCTGGCCGCTACCAAAGCGTGCTGAAAGGCTGATCTGAGCAATCTGGTTCAAGACAACCCCGCCCCGCCGCCTCACACTGCCCGCCACCTTTGAAGGAACCTGGGCATGCTGAGCATTTTTCTCTACGCGCTGGTATTCGGTTTTGTGTTTTGCCTCTCTCCCGGCGCGGTGCTGGCGGAGACCCTGCGGCGCGGCTTGCTCCACGGTTTTACACCGGCCCTGCTGGTGCAAATCGGCTCGCTGGTGGGCGATGCCGTCTGGGCGGTGATCGGCCTCACCGGCATCGCCCTGCTGATTCAGCATGACACCGTGCGCGTGCCGTTGACGGTGATCTGCGCGCTGTACCTGGCCTGGCTCGGCGTACGCAGCCTGATCGACGCCTGGCAGTTACCAGTAGCCGACAGCGCCACCGCCCGCTCCGGGCAAAACGCACTGGCGGTGGGCGCAGCGATTTCCCTGGCCAACCCAAAGAACATTGTTTATTGGGGCGCCTTGGGCAGCGCCTTGTCCGGCATCGTGGGGGCCACGCCCAGCCATGGGCAGACGCTGATGTTTTTCGCAGGATTTATGCTCGCCTCGGTGTTGTCGTGCTTTCTGATTGCCGCACTGGTGAACCTGTTGCGCAGGACTGCTTCGCCCCTGTGGCAACGCATCAGTTATGCCGCTTGCGGCGCGGTATTGATTTATCTCGCTGTTCTCGCGGCGTGCGGCATTTGAAGTTATATAACCAAGCACTTTCACTACCGGCTGCGTGTCCGGTCCCGAGGCGTGTTATGCCCCTTCAACCCGCCTGCTTTGCCTGATGTACGCACACTTGCCGCCGCCCTGCGCGCCAAGCTGGTCGGCGCGGCGCTCGGCTTTTACCTGAGCACTCGCGCCGCCTGACACTGCTGAAAACAACAACTTCCTGATTAATATTCTGGAGTTCTTTATGAACACTTCCCGTTGTAGCCCGCTGCGCGCCAATTAACTAACGCGCGGTCAGCGGGCCGCCCGTGAAGCCCACAATGGTCTATCGGCCACCCTGGCCAACGTCCGTGCCACCCGTGAGGGCCTGACCGAGTTGGATGCCGCTGCCCGCCTGCAACGGGAAGGTCAACGAAGCCGCCCATGACAGGCCGCCTCACGCCATCGTGCAGTTCCTGCAAGCTTTGAATAACCCGTTCATCTACGTGCTGCTGACCCTGGTCGCGATCAGCTTCTTCACCGATTGCTGGCTGCCGATGCGGTCGGCGGCGATCAGGCGCGGCAGGCCGGATCGGGCTTTCATGTCAGGGAATCGGGCGGCGTGGACCTGATCGTTGGCCGCAGCCTGACTCGTATTCATGCTCACCTCGCCCAAGCGTAATATGGGCATTCAACAACCATAGCCCGCCACTGCCACACCACCACGAGCGGCCCGCGGGTACGCCGACAACCAGGGATAAACCGTGAACCGAACCGAACAGATCGTGCTGATGGCGACCTACAACCAGTGGATGAACCGCAAGGTCTATGACGCCGCCGCCACGTTGCCTGACGCTGATCTGCACTTGGATCGTCGCGCTTTTTTTGGCTCGATCCTTGGCACACTGAACCACCTGGCGCTGGGTGACACCGTTTGGCTCAAGCGCTTTGCCGAACACCCGGCCGGCTTTGCGGCGCTGGCACCGCTGGCGTCCATCGCCGTGCCCGGCGACCTTAAGCAACTGGCCTTCGCCGACCTGGGCGAACTGGCGGCCCGTCGCACCTGGCTGGATCAACTGATCATCGATTGGACCAACACCCTGTGCGGCTCGGACCTGGACCAACGCCTGTACTACCACAACATGCGTGGCGCAGCCGCCGACAAGCCGTTTTTCAGCCTGCTGGTGCATTTCTTCAACCACCAGACCCACCACCGAGGCCAGGTGACCACCCTGCTCTCCCAGGCGGGTGTGGATGTGGGCGTCACGGACCTGCTGGCGCTGATCGACTGAGTTCAGCGCGCGCTGTAGTCGGCGTAGGCCTGCATCAGGCGCGGGAAGTCATGGGGCTCAGGCAACTGCGCAAAATGCTCGACCGCCGGGGTGTTAGCCCAGGGCAGCTTTTCAGAGGTCCAGGTTTCCATGAACGGTACGTAACCCGAGGCGTTCTCCAACGCAGTCGCGCGTACATTGACGAACGCGTCGATGCCGTGGGGTCGGGTAAACAGCCAGCTCATGCAGTGGGGGCACATGTAATGACGGTCGACGCCGTGCAACCCGCCGATCACCGGGCATCCCTGCGTGACCGTAAACGCCTCGGCGGCAAATAACGCACTGAGGGAAAACGCGCTGGCCGTCATCTTCTGGCAGCCGCGACAATGGCAAGCCATGGTAATCACCGGGGCCGCGCTCACGCTGAAACGCACGCGGTCACAGCGGCAGCTGCCCTCTTGCGGCAAGGTGTCGACGCTCATCAGGTTGTCCTTTTTGTGATGGGAGCCTGGCAGCGTAGCGCCGGGGATCTGGATTGAACAGGCCCGCAAACGTACAAGCTCAACGCGCAAAAGCCCCGGCTGAACCGGGGCTCTTTTTTGCAGGCTCAATCGTCGTTGGAAACCGGCCTGCGGCGTGCCCTATAACCCGGCAGCGTCGCGGCGTAGGCCAGCGCCTGTTCACGGGAATTGAACGACGCCAAGCGGTCGCTGTGGGTACACACCCGCCAAGGGCCGTAATTGACCTGCACAATGTCGTACCCATTCAGATGCAGTTTCTTCAGCATTGGAGCGCTCATAGTCACCTCGCTTTTCTGAGATTTCCACGGATTGCACGCCCTACCTTACACCCGCGCCCGCCCACCGGGCCGACCACATGTCGCGGGCTACAGGGCGCTGCGGTTGATCATGGGAGCGGATGCCAGCGTGAGGGGCCCGCCAACCCGGCGTTTAAAACCCGCGTAGATCACTGATCTAGCGGGCTTTTTCATTCACGCCACCGCGCAAGAAAGCGGCCATGCGACCTTGCGCATACGCGCCCGGATCTATATATTCCCAACCCTGCTTCACCGCGCTACCGCCCGAATGGCGAAACTGGTAGACGCATGGGACTTAAAATCCCCCGCTCGTAAGGGCGTCCCGGTTCGATTCCGGGTTCGGGCACCATCTCTTGTTCCACTGACGGCCAGTACAGTCCGTGGAGCGCTTTAAAACCCGCCGTCCGGCGGGTTTTTTCGTTTGTGGAGCAAGGTGATGTGTCGCCTCGCACTGTCGCCCACGCAGCGCTGCCATTCGTCAATCCGAATAAACCTTTCCGACGGGGTGCCCCTCAATCGGAGAGTAAGACATCGCAGAACGGACGGGTGGCACCGGAGCATTTTGCTGAGGATAGGTTTCAGCTATATTTTGTTCCTGGTTAAGTCCTCACCCTCGTATACGTTCGTTTCCTCCCTACGTGCTTCTCTTGCGCAATTAACCAAGGTTGGTATTCATGAAGTCTGCCCCCCTGCGGTCTCCTAACGTACCGCAACGCAAGGACCTGACCCCCAGCAATTTGAGTTTCCCGGTGGTGGGAATCGGCGCGTCGGCAGGTGGACTGCGGGCGGTAAAGGCGTTTTTCGAGCATATGCCCAAAGACTGCGGCATGGCGTTCGTCGTAGTCCTGCACCTTTCCCCCGACCATCAAAGCGTGGCGGACAAGATCATTCAGGAGTCGACCGGCATGCCGGTTTCTCAGGTCAATGGCGCCACGCCCATCGACAAAAATCGGGTGTATGTCATCTCGCCCGCCCACGTCCTGAGCATGAACGATGGCTATCTGTCGGTATCGCCAGCGGTACGTGAAGGCGGTTCGCATATTGCGATCGACCTTTTTTTTCGCGATCTGGCCGACACGCACAAAGAGCGCGCGTTTTGCCTGATCCTCTCCGGCACTGGATCGGACGGCGCGGTCGGCCTGTCTCGAATCAAAGAGCAAGGCGGGATAACGCTTGTCCAAACCCCCGAAGATGCCGAGTTTGACGGTATGCCACTGGCTGCCATCGAAACGCAAATGGTCGATCTGGTGCTTCCCGTGGTGGAAATGCCGCAGAAGTTGATGGACCTATGGCGCAACGCTCAGTCAATCATCCTGCCCACCGCCGACGATCCCGAAATCAAAACCTCCCCGCCTGCCACCGAACGCGATGCAGCCGTCGCGGAGCAGTTATTGCTGGACATTCTGATTCAGCTGCGCGCCTGTACCGGCCACGACTTCAAGCATTACAAGCGCGCCACGGTGTTGCGCCGTATCGAGCGGCGCTTGCAAGTGACCGCCCAACCGGACCTCGCAGCCTATTACAACTACCTCCAGGACAACCCGGAGGAAACCAAGGCCTTACTGGGCGACATGCTGATCGGTGTGACCAACTTCTTTCGCGACCGCGAGGCCTTCGAAGCGCTAGAGCGGGATGTGATTCCCAACCTGGTGAAATCACTCGAAGACAGCGTGCCGCACCGTGAAGAGGTACGCGTCTGGTCGGCCGGCTGCTCCACCGGCGAAGAAGCCTACAGCCTTGCCATGCTAGTGGCCGAACAACTGGCTCTGGATGCAAGCGGCGCGAAGATGCAGGTGTTTGCCACCGATATAGACGAACGCGCTATCACCCACGGCCGCAACGGTGTGTACCCCGAGGCAATCATCACCGACGTGCCGCCGCCGCGGTTGCGCCAGTACTTTGCCAAAGAGAAGAACCAGCACTATCGGGTGCGCAAAGAAATCCGCGAGAAGGTGCTGTTCGCCAAGCACAGCCTGCTGGCCGATCCGCCGTTTTCCCAGATCGACCTGATCGTGTGCCGTAACCTGTTGATTTATCTGGACCGCGAAGTGCAGCGCGACATCCTGCAGATGTTCCACTTTGCGCTGCGGCCTGGTGGGTATCTTTTCCTCGGCTCCTCGGAATCGGCCGACGGATGCCTGGATTTGTTTGTGCCGGTGGACAAACGAAACCGCATTTTTCGGGTGCGCGCCGGCTCTTCCGCCATGCGCCGCGCCCCGACCATGCCGCGAAGCGGTTACTTGCGCCCGACCACCACGCCGACGGCGACTGAAACCAAAGCGCCCAACAAAGTTTCGTTCGCGGATATCCATCTGCGGGCCCTGGAACAAGCCGCGCCGCCCAGCGTGATCGTCGATGTCCAAGCCGACATCCTGCACATGAGCGAGGGCGCCGGGCGATTCCTGCGCTATGTCGCCGGCGAGGCCACCCACAATCTGCTGGCCCTGGTGCACCCTGACCTGCGTCTGGACATCCGCACCACCTTGTTCCAGGTGCAGCAATCAAATCTGCCTGTAACCTCCCGCAAGGTCCGAATCCAACGTGACGAAGGTGCGTGCTTGGTGGATATTACTGCCCGCCCTTTTCGCCATGACGGAACCGAAAGCGACTACGTACTGGTGATCTTTCAGGAAACCGAAATAGGCCCTCAAACGTCGGCGGCAGGCGCTACCAGCCATGCTGAAAACGAAATCATGGGCAACCTGGAAAGGGAACTGCAACGGACCAAATTGCACCTGCAGGACACCATTGAACAGTCGGAAATCGCCAGCGAAGAACTCAAAGCCTCCAACGAAGAAATGCAGGCGGTCAACGAAGAGTTGCGCTCGGCCACGGAAGAGCTGGAAACCAGTAAGGAAGAGCTGCAGTCGATCAATGAAGAACTGTTGACCGTCAATTACGAACTCAAGACCAAGGTGGAGGAGACGGATAAGGTCAACGATTACTTGACCAACCTGATTGCCTCCACCGACATCGCCACTGTCTTTGTCGACCGCAACATGCGCATCCGCTGGTTCACGCCACGCGCCACCGATATTTTCAGCATGCTGCCTGTGGACACGGGGCGTTCACTGATGGACATCACGCACCGCCTCGATTACCCGGAAATGACCGATGACGCTGCGACGGTGTTTGAGTCGCTGAGCATGATCGAACGGGAAATCAGCAGTAAAGAGGACCGTTGGTACATCGCGCGATTGTTGCCCTACCGCTCCAGCGAGGACCACATCGACGGCACTGTGCTGACATTCATCGATATCACCAAGCGGCGCCAGGCCGAAGAGGAACTGCGCCTGGGCGAAGAACGCATGCGTCTGGTCGCCGAAAGCACCCATGACTTTGCGATCATCATCCTCGATGACCAAGGCACCATCACCGATTGGAACACCGGAGCAGAACTGATCTTCGGCTACAACAAGGCTGAAGTGTTGGGCACCTATTACGACTTGATTTTTTCACCGGAGGATCGTGAAGCTGGCGCCCCCGAGAGCGAGCTGCGCGCGGCCCGCGAAAAGGGTCGCGGTGAAGATGAGCGCTGGCATGTGCGAAAGGACGGCAGCCGGTTTTACTGCAGCGGTGAAGTCACGCAGCTCAAGAGCGACAGCTTGCAGGGCTACGTCAAGATCGCCCGCGACCTGACGGGCCACAAACGCACCCAGGATGAGCAGAGCCAGCGCCTGATGGAAACTCAGACGAAGAGCCATTTGAAAGACGAATTTTTCGCGGTGATGTCCCATGAGCTCAAGCACCCGTTGAACCTGATCCAGCTGAATGCGGAATTGCTGCGCCGCTTGCCCGCGACCAAGACGGCGGACCCGGCGATCAAAGCCGTGAATACGATCTGCGAGGCCGTGTCGAGTCAGGCCCGCATCATCGACGACCTGCTCGACGTTGCCCGGGTGCGCACCGGCAAGCTCAAGCTGAAAAAACAGCCGATCGACCTGATTCGCATGCTGCAGGATGTCCATGCCGTGGTGCTCGCCGATGGCCGCCGGCGCCAGGTGACACTGCAGACGCCCTCGGATCAAGGGCCAATGATCGTCGATGTCGACCCCACGCGCATTGAGCAAGTGATCTGGAACCTCGTCAACAACGCGCTCAAGTTCACCCCGGAGGGCGGTCAGGTGCAGTTAGTGCTCAGCCGCTCGGACGGGCGTGCCCAGTTGGACGTGATCGACAGTGGCACCGGCTTGGCCGAGGACAGCCTGGAGAAGATTTTTGACCTGTTCGGGCAAGCGGAAAACCAGCATCAGACCCATCAGCGCGAGGGCCTGGGGATAGGTTTGTCCCTGGTACGCCAACTGGTTGAGGCGCACGATGGCTCAGTCAGTGTCCACTCCAAAGGGTTAGGCTTTGGCTGCACCTTCTCGGTATGGCTGCCCCTGTGCGAACAACAGGACCTGCTCCCTTTTGATAGCGAACAGGGCGAGGATGAGCGACTTGAGGGTATCAAGGTGCTGCTGGTGGATGACTCCACCGAGGTGCTCGATGTGCTGAACCTGTTGCTGGCGATGGAAGGCGCCCAGGTCAGTGCGTTCAGTGATCCTGAGAACGCACTTAAAGCAGCCCATGAGGGACAGTACGACCTCATCATCTCGGACATTGGTATGCCGAAGATGAATGGTCATGAGCTGATGCGTCAGCTGCGCACCATCGGCCACCTGCGCAGAGTGCCCGCCATCGCGCTCACAGGCTACGGTGCCGGTGGCAACCAGAAAAAAGCGGTCGAGTCGGGCTTCAGTACTCATATCAGCAAACCGGTCGCCCACGATTCGTTGATTACCGTCATCGAAAAACTGTGTCGCTTACCTCGTTAAGTTCAAACGCCGGAACACTGATGCCGTAAATGGCGCTGAGGCGATCTAAAAACACGATACGTTCGACGCAACTGAATCGTTGAATTAATCGATATATCGGAAAAATGTAAATGGATACAAGGGCGTCACGGGCAGGTCACACACTCTAGAGACCTGCGGAAAAAGGATCCAAGTCATGCAATCCCACGACGCCCCGACAAAAATGCTCGCTTGCCGCCACTTCGCCATGGAGAAAAAACGCAAGCGTTTAGACCCAGCCAATGCCCTGCGCTGCGACGCATTCGACCTGCTGGACCGTCCCGATCATGACGAGGAGATGGCGTGATGAACAATTCACAGCGCGCATGGGAACTGGCGATGGTGTTGATCGCAAACGGCAAAATTCCGTTCGATCCCGCCAACCCGAGCGGATCGGTGAGAATACTGTCGCGGCATTTGGAAGCGCTGGAAGCGGCACTTCACGAAGAGGCGATGCTGACCAACCCCTCCCTTGCTCAAGCGACGAGTCACGAGCGCCTGCGAAAACTCAATGACCACAGACCTGCCTTGGTCTTTGCGGATTAGGCACGTTGAGGACGGTTTCCGATAACTCCGACTCAGGTACACAACCATGCGTACGTCAATCGAACATCCGCGTAGCGAACCGTATCACCGATCCGCTATGCACGAGCGAACAGAGGCAAGATCCACTGTGCACTCGAACACGTCCACCTGTTACGAACATCAGCGAGGTGCCGAACTGGCGGAAGCCACCACCGGTGCGTCGCAAACCCCACCGCTGTGCGAAAGGCAGTCATAACGCCTCGACTAGGTGTGCCGATCGAAGCAGGGCATCACGACTCACGCGGCTGATGCAGGGAAGCAGCGCGCCGCTGCCATGATTGATGAGGAATACCATGGCTTTACACATTATTCACTTTACCGGGCCGGTCACCGCCTCGACGTGCAGCCAACTGATCGAAAAAGCCACGTTGGCCGTCCAGCAAGGCGCATCCGGCCTGGTGGTGAACATCGCCACCATGGGCGGTGAATGCAGCTACGGCTTCACGATGTACAACGTTCTGCGTTCCTTGCCTATACCGGTTCATACCCATAACCTCGGCACTGTGGAATCGATGGGCAACATCATCTTCCTTGCAGGCGAGCGCAGAACGGCGTGCCCGCACAGCAAATTCCTGTTCCATCCGTTTCACTGGCATGTTCAAGGTGCCGTCGACCATTCGCGCATGTCCGAATACGCGATGAGCCTCGACTACGACTTGCAGTTGTATGCCCGGATCGTGGCCGAGCGCACTCAGGAGGCCCGTGAAAAACTGGAGACCGAACGCTACCTCACCGCAGAGCCCCGCATTCTTGACCCGCAACAAGCCGTCGCCGCGGGGCTGGTCCACGCGATCGAACAGCCGCTCATCAAGGCGGAGTGCGCGAACAGCTTTATTCACGCCTAGTGTTCAGCGCCGATCGGGGGCGGCACGTCGAGTAAAGTGCGGATTTTTGTGAGCAGATCGGCATGCTGATAAGGCTTGGGAAGCAGCTCGAACTCGTGCACTTGAATATCGGTGCGTTCCAGCGAATCCTTGGCATAGCCGGTCGTCAGCAAGACCCGCGTGTGCGGGTACAAGCGCTTCACCTCACGAGCCAGTGCCGCCCCATTCATCGTGCCCGGCATGATCAAGTCACTGAACACAAGGTCGTAAGGCATGCGCTCGAGCAGGCTCAGCGCCTCGGTGGCGTTGTGCGCGGTGTCCGTTTGATAACCGTATTCAGATAACGTCACCTGCGCCAACTCGGCGACCTCAGGCCGGTCTTCTACAATCAGAATGCGCTCGCCCCCCTGAAGCGTGGGGGTGGCTGCGGGGGGGCTGTCGACCCAGAGCTGGTTATCGTCGGCTGGAAAATACAGGCGCACCGTTGTCCCCTTTCCCGCGGATGACTCGATCCGGGCGGTGCCGCCTGACTGTTTAACGAAGCCATACACCATTGACAGCCCCAGCCCCGAGCCCTTGCCCTCCTCCTTGGTCGTGAAGAACGGCTGCAAAACTTTTTCCTGGATATCCGTGGTCATCCCTTTTCCATTGTCGGCGACCGATAGGCTCACATAGCCACCTGGTGCCAATCCATCCCGTTGGCCCTCTGCATCGCCCGGTACCTGAACGTTACGAGACTTGACGACCACGGTCGGGTTGGTGACCCCCTCCAGCGCATCCTGCGCGTTGGATAGCAAGTGCTGGACCGCCAGCTCAGCCTGCGTGGGATCAATGCGGCAGTTCCACAGATCACGCGCGAGGTCCAACCGCAGATTAACGTCGTGCAACGCTCGTCGAATGAAATCAGGGCGGTTCAGGCAAACGTTCAGATTGATCACGCGGCTATCGAGTCGTTGCTTACGTGAAAACGCCAGCAACTGTTGCGTCAAGCTTTGCGCCTTCTCTGCTGCCGCCCTGGCACGACCGGCACTTTTGACGATGCGCTCTGAGTCGCTGCCGGGGCGCTTTGCGCTCTGCTGGATCAGTTCGAGGTAGCCGACCATGACCTGCAGCAGGTTGTTGAAATCGTGGGCAATGCCGCCGGTCAGTTGCCCCAGCGCTTCCAGGTCCTGCGCGCGCCGCACCCGCGACTCGGCATCATGTCGGCGGCTTACGTCTAGCTGAGACGCGAAAAAGCACACCAGTTGCCCCCGTTCGTTGAACATCGGCGAAATGAAAAGCTCATTCCAAAAGGTCGAGCCGTCCTTGCGATAATTGAGCAGCTCCACGCACGCCTCGTGTTGATGCGCCAACGCGGCCTGCACCTTACGCAAGGCGCGCTTGTCAGTGTCCGGCCCTTGCAGCAGCCTGCAGTTGCGCCCAATGACCTCGTGGTGTTCAAACCCGGTGAGGGCCAGAAACGCTTGGTTGGCGAAAATAATCGGGTTGTCGGGCTGAGCGGGGTCCGTCACGATCATCGCGCTACGGCTGGTTTGCATGGCCGCGAAAAACAGGTCGTTCCTGCTTGACGAAAGCGCCGGCAAATCAAGTTTGTCGACGGTAGGTTTTTTCTTGCTGGCCAAGGTTTACCTCCCGAGAAACGGCATTGCATTGTTGACCACAAAAACGCCGCAAAATGCGGCGCCTTTTTAAAGCGCGCTTCGTCACGGCACGCTCAATCTTCGCCTGCCTGCGTAGCGGGAACGCTGTCGATGCCAGGTGTTCCGTTGGGCACAGGTGTGACATCGCGTTGATTGCCACCGCCCGGCGGCTCAAGGGCCTGGCCAGCATTAGGATCGTCGGGGTGGTCCCAGTCAGTGGTTGCATTCGGATCTTCGTCGCGCCCGGCTGTGCCCAAGACGCAACCGTCCTCATTCGGCTCAGGGGAATTGTCCACCGTGAGCTCTTGGCCATTGGATGAATCAGTGTTCATAGCAAGCATCTCCTTTATACATCTGTAAACCCACTTGGAATCATCCATAAGATTCAAGTGCCCGTTAAAGGACGAACGGCCGCGCACTAAGCGAAGCGAACAGCACCTGCTATCAAATTAATAGCTACGCCCATCTGAAAACTTATACGAAGCGGTAAAAAAAACTCGATGTTGTATAAGTTTTTTTCGCCGACTACCGTTTGTCGCCCCACGGTAAAATACTTAAAACGTTTTTTCGCAGTGCGACATCCGAGTACATGTCCGTTGTGAAAAACCGGGCAACTAACGAAGCGTTAAGTTAATGACTGGAGAGCTATCATGACTACAGGCAATAAAAACCCAGGTAACTTTGCCAACGATCGCGAAAAGGCATCCGAAGCCGGTAAAAAAGGCGGCCAATCGTCGGGAGGCAACTTTGCCAACGACCGCGAGAAAGCCTCGGAAGCGGGGCGCAAGGGCGGCCAGCACAGCCACGGCGGCGGCCGTAAAGCAGGATCGTAAGCGAGCGTACAGGGGCGGCGCGGCCGCCCTTTCGGCTCGTTTCGGTGTGGTCTTCGCAACGGCGTAGCCGACCCTAAGTGCGACGCCGTCGATAGGGTGATATCCATCACGTAACCGAGACGAACTCGATGACGGCCGACACTAAGCCGCACTTGCGTTCTGCGACCTGTTGCTGTTAGCCCGGCAACTTTGTTAATGCAGCACTTCACCACAACCGTATAACTACGGCCATTGCCCACTGGTTATATTCACATTCATTGATGATTGATTACATTGAGGTATCTGAAATGTCTCAGGATAAACAAAGCGGTATGTCAGTTAACGAAGCCGGTCAAAAAGGTGGCGAAGCCACCGCGGCCAGCCATGATAAGGAGTTCTATCAGGAGATCGGCAGCAAGGGGGGCCAAAACAGCGGAGGCAATTTTAAAAATGACCCGGAACGCGCTGCAGAGGCTGGCAGTAAAGGTGGCCAGAACAGCGGCGGAAACTTCAAGAACGACCCCCAACGTGCCGCCGAGGCCGGCAGTAAAGGCGGTCAAAACAGCGGGGGCAATTTCGCCAATGACCGCGAGAAAGCGTCCGAGGCTGGACGCAAAGGTGGCGAAAACAGCCATGGCGGCGGACGTCAATAGCCGCCTTACTGACGCAGGGGAGCCGTGCTCCCCTGCTGTCCGGATTCGGTTCGTCGAGGTGTTCGCGCCTTAACCCTGGCAAGTGATTCAGGAGACACCATGTCAACCCCTGCCCCGTTTATTCAATGCGCTTGCAACGCCTGCACATGCGAAGCCAACGCAGACCATCAGCGCGACGGCAAACATTACTGCAGTCAGGCTTGTGCTGACAGGCACCCGGACGGGCAACCCTGCCCCGCCGCTGACTGCCATTGTGAATCGGGCGTGCCCTTCATGGAACGCGCCATAAGCGAAAGTCAACTCGACGAAGCGATCGAAGAAACGTTCCCCGCCAGTGATCCGATCTCCCCTTGAGTCCCCGGCCATCCTGGCTGTGAGCACGTCTGTTCATCGACGCAACGCCATCGGGTTAATCGGCGCGCTAAATTGCTCGCCGCGCGCCTGGCTGATAGGGCTATGATCGGCCCATCTGAACCTGACGCCCGAATCCCCATGCCCGTTGATCTGCACGCGCTCTATCCCAAACTGATCCACTTGATGCTGGACACCGTCTTCGTCGTCGACGGTGATAACCAGATTGCCTTTGTCAGCGATGCCTGTGAGGCATTGCTCGGCTACTCGGCCAACGAGTTGATCGGCACCGCGATTACCGACTACATGCACCCTGAAGACCTGGCGCGCACGCGGGCCTCGATCATACGGGTGATGAACGGCCAGCCCCACGTCGACTTCCGCAACCGCTACCTGCGCAAGGACGGCAGTATGGTGCACATTCTGTGGGCGGCGTTCTGGTCCCAGGAGGTGGGGGCGCGCATCGGCGTTGCGCGGGACGTGACCGCCCTCACCCAGGCCGAAGAAGAGCTGCGCTTTCTCGCCCATCATGACCCGTTGACGGCCCTCACCAACCGGGCGCTGTTCAATGATCGACTCGACTGCGCCCTGCGAAGCGCGCAGCGTCACGACCGCCGCCTGGCGCTGCTGTTCGTGGACGTCAATGATTTCAAGGGCGTCAACGATCAATATGGCCATGCCATGGGCGATCGGGTGCTGTGTGTGATAGCGCGCCGGCTGGAGCGCTGCGTCCGCGACAGCGACGTGGTTGCGCGCATGGGCGGTGATGAATTCACCGTGCTCCTGACGGACATCCAGACCGACGACGCGGTTCCCGGGAAAGTCGCGCAGATACTCGCTGTTATGGCCGAACCGCTGGACGCTGAATTCGGCGACGTGAAGATGCCGTCCTGCAGCATCGGCGTGGCGCTTTACCCGACCGACGGCAAAGATGCCGATACGCTGCTCAGCCACGCTGACGGGGATATGTACCGGATAAAACGGCACCGCTACGCGATTGATTCGCAAGGTGAATAGTGCGCCGCCGCGTGCACTCCGCCACGAAGGGCATAGCGGGAGTCTGCAGGGCGTTCACTTTGACCGACTGCACGGCCACGTTCACCGCCGCGCAACAACAGGCGGCCGATGCTTCGAAAACGCTCAAGCACCGGCAGTTTCTGGAGGCACTGTCGACAAACGGCCCGGGTGGTGAGCCGCCGTCGGCGTCGCGAGAGGGCTATATCGGGGTGCTGCTGACCACGCGCAACGCCAACCCTTCATAGGCATCCAGCGTAATGGTGAATGCCCCGTCCGCCGTCAGATCCCCTTCCACCCGTTCATTGATGATGTCCACCACCATGCCTGCTGCAATATCAGGCAGGTTCACGGTTTCGGTGATCGGCGTGGCGCCGAAGTTGAGTGCGGTGATTTGCGTGCCCTTACCGGCCGGCAGTTCGTGGACCATGATCAGCAGGGCGGGATTTTCTACGTCCGGCACCAGGATCTGGCGGCTGGCGGCAATGTCGTAGGCACGGCGCACGGCGAGGATTTTTTGCAGCTGCGAGGCGAAGGATTCAGGGTCCTGCAACTGGCTGTTGAGGCTGCCGTACAAACTTTTCGAGCGCGGCATCTGCCCAGCGGACAGTTCAGCATCGGGGTTCAGGTCCACCAGGTCGTAGGCGCCGCGATGAATCCATCGGGTGTCGCCGTCCTGCATCAAGTGCGCGACGTCGTCGGCCGCCAGGGGCAGCGCCCCGACCAGGTCCCAGCCGGACAAGGCAAATACGCCCGGCTGCATCGCGTTGTACATCACCAACAGTAAATGGATCTGACGAATCTGCTGGATATCCGTCGGTGTGATCGTCTCCAGGTCACGGATGCCCAGGGCTGCGGTGATGATGCTGGCCGTGGTGCACGACACGCCGTTGGTCACGAATTTAAGGTTGTACGGCGCATGCTCACCCGTCAGGCGCTCATACATCTGCTCGCGGATGTGCTCGCGCAGGATGTTGCCGGGGAAGGTCTGGCCCTGATACAGAAAACTGTCATGGGCGTGCAGCGTCCAGAAGTGCACCAACTCCAGGGTCAGTTCATCGTGGTTCTGCAACGCGTGGATCAATGATCCGGGGTCGATGCCCTGGCGGTGCATTTCGCGCAGCATCAGGCGCAGGAATTCGGCATCGCCCATCAACAATGCATGTTGATACGCAGGGCGCGTGATGAAGTCATAAGACAGGTCGGCGCCACCATGGGACATGGACGCGATGTCATCCACCGTCAGGTTCAACTCCTGAAAGCTGAAGCCGCCCGCTTTGCGAATCGCCCCGCCAAGCAGTTGGTTGCCGGTAATCGACAGCGGATGGCTCTCCGACCACGCCGTGCCATCGAGCTTGCGCTCCACGCCGAGAAAACCGTTGGCGTCAAGGCGCAGGATCTTCGCGCCCATCACGTCGATGGCGTGCAAGGCATCGCCGATGATCATCTGCTGCGCGGCAAAGGTCGGGTCCAGCCAGTTGAGCGACGGCTGGCCTTCCTTGAAGTAATGCAGGTACACCCAGCGCCGCGGTTTGCCATCCACACCGATCACCACCGGGGTGGTGCTCCAGTCGGTTTCCTTGACGCCGGGCTCAAAGAAGATCACCCGCTGCAACTGGCCGACGATGTAGTGCTTGTCCCGCAGCGCATCCACCTGCACAGGGCTGAGGTTCTGCGCATCACGGCCCTCGGCGACGTCGGGCAGCAGCGGCCAGTCCTCCTCGCGGATTTCCACCATATGGTAGAGGCCGGGATAGTCCTCGTACGCCATTTCGGCCAGGCGAAAATCCGCGCCTTTGCCGGTGTGGGACGGGATCACATCGTCAATGATCACCGCATTGTGCGCCGCCGCCATGCGCGTCAACGCCTGCAACTGCGCCTCGGTGCCCAGTTGGGGGTCGATCTCGAAGCTGATGCGGTCAAAGTTGCCATCGATGGTCGGCGTGTGCCGCCTACCGCTCAGGCCACCGGATTTCTTCAACGGGCCGTTGTGGATGCCCTGGATGCCGATTTTCGATAGCGTGTGCCACAGCGTTTCATCCCCCAGCGCCTCCAGTACGGTGCCGCCCTCACGCGTCACGATCGACGCCGGGTATGCGGTAAACCACACCGACGACAGCGCCGTGGCATCCCTCGGCCGCGTTTGCGCAAAGGGCTGCTGCCACAACCGGCCCTGCCCCGAGTAGAGCTTGGCGCGCTGGCGTGCCGCATGCAGCATCGATTGTTCCACCAGCCAGTTCACATGGTTGTTTTCAGCCGCGGTCATAAGTCGGGTACCTGTCGTCGTAAAACGTTACTCGTAGACATATGAGGGGTACGCGGCCCATTCGTTGCATTGCGATCGCGCCCGCTAGCCCAATCCCTGCCTCGCCAGTCGGTACTGCTGCGGGGTAAACCCGGTAGAGGCCTTGAACTGGCGGGTAAATGCACTGTGGTCGGTATAGCCACACTGCAAGGCGACCTCGGTGATCGGCAGGTCGCCTTGCAGCAAACGGTGGGCGTGCTCAAGGCGCACCTTCTGGATCATCTGCCGGGGCGTGAGCTGGAACACCCGCTTGCAGTAGCGCTCCAGTTGCGCGACGGAAATGCCGGCGAGGCGTGTCAGTTCACTGAGGGTGACGCGGCGATGGAAATGCGCACGGATGTGTGCGTCCACGGCGGCCAGGCGCGGATACGCCGGGTGGCTTTCACTCGCGCTTTGCAGGTCGACCGAAATGCCGGCCAAGCCGATGATGCGGCCCTCGTGGTTGTACAGCGGCCATTTGTGGGTCAGGCACCAGCCCGGTTCGCGGCTGCCGTAGAGGTGCAATTCCAGCTGATCCGCCAGCACAAAGCCTTGCTGCAACACGCGGCGGTCCTGCTCGGTATAACCGGGGCCCAGTTGTACGGGGAATACTTCGGCGCTGGTCTTGCCCAGCAGCGGTTGCAGTTGCTTGAGGCCGCAGCGCTGCACGAGGGTGCGGTTGGCCAGGACGTATCGGGCGTCCAGATCCTTGATGAAAATCGTCGCGTTGGGGATCACATCCAGCATCGGCAACAACTGCACCACACCCGCCAATAGTTGCTCGAGGGTATGCGGGGCACTCGTCTCGCCGCCCTGGCAAAGGCTCGCAAACACGCTGTGCATCATGACGGTGTATCCCCTGCTGATCGCCTCGACCGACGCAGATTGCCCGATCCCCCGCACGCTGTCGAGCGACCCGCGCTGTGCTGAATTCGTCATCGATGCCGGCAAAAAACATCAATCGCCGAGCCGTGCTCGCCTTCAGGATAGGGTCACTGCATGCCGACCCAAACGCCGGCTGCCCACCGATCGGAGCCTCTTATGAAGCGACTGCATGTGATCGACTCCCATACCGGCGGCGAGCCCACGCGCCTGATCATGAACGGTTTTCCTGAGCTTAAGGGCGCGACCATCGCCGAGCGGCTCGACCACCTGCGCAGCGCGCACGATCACTGGCGTCGGGCCTGCCTGCTGGAGCCGCGTGGCAATGACGTGCTGGTCGGTGCGCTGTATTGCGCGCCGGTCACGCCCGGGGCCACGTGCGGGGTGATCTTCTTCAACAATGCCGGTTACCTGGGCATGTGCGGCCACGGCACCATCGGGCTGGTGGCGTCGTTGCACCACTTGGGACAGATCCAACCCGGCGTGCACCGCATCGACACGCCGGTGGGCCCGGTGGCCGCGACCTTGCACGCGGACGGCGCCGTCACTCTGCGCAATGTGCCCGCCTACCGCTATCGACAACAGGTGCCGGTGGACGTACCGGGGCATGGCACGGTGTACGGCGATATTGCCTGGGGCGGCAACTGGTTCTTCCTGGTGTCAGAGCACGGCAAGGCCCTGGAGATGCACAACGTCGACGCCCTCACCGACTACACCTGGGCGATGCTCAAGGCCCTGGAAGACAGCGACATTCGCGGCGCAGACGGTGCGCCGATCGACCATATCGAACTGTTCGCCGACGACGCCCACGCCGACAGCCGCAACTTCGTGATGTGCCCCGGCAAGGCTTACGACCGCTCGCCGTGCGGCACCGGCACCAGCGCCAAACTGGCGTGCCTGGCGGCCGACAACAAGCTCGCCGCCGGCGCGACCTGGGTGCAAGCCAGTATCACTGGCAGCCAATTCGAAGGCCGTTATGAACGGGACGGCGAACGCGTGATTCCGTTTATCACCGGCCGCGCCTACATGACCGCCGACAGCACGCTGCTGATCGACCCGCAGGACCCTTTCGCCTGGGGCATCTGAGCCTCCTCTAGTTGACTGAACGGAGTTAGAACCATGAGCGACAACATCTTCACTGGCTGCATCCCCGCGCTGATGACCCCGTGCACCGCGGCGCGCAAACCAGACTTCGATGCCCTGGTCGCCAAGGGCCGCGAGTTGGTCGATATCGGTATGAGCGCCGTGGTCTACTGCGGCTCCATGGGCGATTGGCCGCTGCTGACCGAGGCCGAGCGCCAGGAAGGCGTGGCCCACCTGGTGGCGGCGGGCGTACCGACCATCGTCGGCACCGGCGCGGTGAACAGCCGGGAAGCGGTGGCCCACGCGGCCCATGCGGCCAAGGTGGGTGCCCATGGCCTGATGGTGATTCCGCGGGTACTGTCCCGTGGTGCGTCCGCGACTGCGCAAAAAGCGCACTTCTCGGCGATCCTCAAGGCGGCGCCGGACTTGCCGGCAGTGATCTACAACAGCCCCTACTACGGTTTCGCCACCCGCGCAGAGTTGTTTTTCGAACTGCGCCGCGAACACCCTAACCTCATTGGTTTCAAGGAATTCGGCGGTGGCGCCGACCTGCGCTACGCCGCCGAGCACATCACCTCTCAGGACGACAGCGTGACCCTGATGGTCGGCGTCGACACCCAGGTCGTGCACGGGTTCGTCAACTGCAACGCGACCGGCGCGATCACCGGCATCGGCAATGCCCTGCCAAGGGAGGTGCTGCACTTGGTCGCCCTGAGCAGACAAGCGGCCAAGGGTGATGCCAAGGCCCGTCGCCTGGCCCTTGAATTGGAAGCGGCGTTGGCGGTGCTGTCGTCCTTCGATGAAGGCTGCGACCTGGTGCTGTATTACAAGCACTTGATGGTGCTCAACGGCGACAGCGGCTACGACCTGCACTTCAATGCGAGCGATGCCCTCAGCGATGCCCAGCGCCGCTATGCCGAAAGCCAATACGCGCTGTTCCGCCGGTGGTACGCCAACTGGTCGACCGAGCGGAACCACGGCTGATGGGTCAGCCCCCGCGTTCGAGTGATAAGGCCGCGGTCGATCCCGCCACCGAGACGCCAACGAGACCGGCGCGCGAAGACATCATCGTCGTGGGCGCCGGCATTATCGGCGTGGCCTGCGCCTTGCAGTTGGCGCGTCAGGGCCGGCGTGTGATGGTGCTCGACGCGCAAGGTCCCGGCCTGGGGGCGTCCTATGGCAATGCCGGGCATCTGGCCACCGAACAGGTGTTTCCCATTGCCGACCTGTCGATTCTCAAGCGTTTGCCCGCGATGCTCCTGGACCCCATGGGCCCATTGCGCCTGGACTGGAAATACCTGCCCCGCGCCCTGCCCTGGTTTGCGCGGCTGCTGCTGAACCTGCGGCCGACCCGTTACCAACGCACGGTGGCAGGTATTCGCGCGTTGAACGAGGCCAGCCTCGGTGCCTGGCAGCGGTTGTTGGCCAGCCTCGATCGCGCTGAACTGCTGCGCGTAGAGGGTTCGTTACTGGTGTTCGAGCGCGAAGACTCACGCGACGCATTGGACGCGCTGCACCGACGCATGCAGCAGCAAAACGTGCCAGTGACGTATTGGTCGGGGGATGCCATCCGCAAGGTCGCACCGCAATTAAGCGAGCGGATCCAGGGCGGGCTGTTTTTTCCCGCAACGGGACACTTCCTCGATCCTTACCAGGCCGTGTGCGAGCTGGTGGCAGCGGCCGAGGCCAGTGGCGTGCAGTTCCTCAAGCGCCAGGTGCTGGACGCGCGCGTCAACGCTGACCGAGTAACGTTGAGCACCGACCAGGGCCTCCTCGCCGCGCGCCAGGTACTCATCGCTTGCGGCGCCCACTCGGCCCGGCTCACCGCTGCACTCACCGGCAAGCAAGTGCCGCTGGACACCGAACGCGGCTATCACCTGATGCTGCCCCACGAGCACCAGCGCCTGCCGTTTGCCGTTACCTCGCTGGAGCGCAAGTTCATCATGACCCCCATGACCGGGGGCCTGCGCCTGGCCGGCACGGTGGAATTCGCCGGCCTCGAGCGCCCGGCGAACATGGCCCGCGCCTGGCAGTTGCATCGGTTGAGCAAAGGCTTGTTTCGTCAGGACCTGAATGCGCAGGACGCCACGCCCTGGATGGGCTTTCGACCGTCATTGCCGGATTCGCTGCCGATCATTGATCGGGTGTGCGACGGCAAAGTGCTGCTTGCGTTTGGGCATCAGCATTTGGGGTTGACGCAGGCGGCGGTGACGGCGGAGATGGTGGGGCGACTGTCGGATAACGGCGTGGCAGAACCCGGGCCGTATCGGCTGAGCCGCTTCTAACCCCAGGCCGAACGCGCCGGGCTTTTCCGGCCAGGACGCAGCGTTGCTGACAGGGCCGCTTCGCGACCCGGCGCGGGGCAAGCCCGCTCACCACAAAAACATCTGCCGCGCGAGGTTATCCAGGCGCAACGCCCCCGGATCACTTGACCAAGCGCTTCTCTTTGGAAGGGCGATACCCGAAGTACGAGCTGTAGCACTTGCTGAAATGGCTCGGCGACACGAACCCGCATGCCACCAGCACTTCCACCTGTGACAACTCGGTGTGCTGCAACAACCGGCGCGCTTCGGTGACGCGCAGTTCCATGTAGTAGCGCTGCGGCGTGGTGCCCAATTGCTCTTTGAACAATCGCTCCAGTTGCCGGCGCGACCGCCCTGCATAGACCGCCAGTTGGTCGAGCTCCAGCGGCTCTTCGAGATTGGCGTCCATCAGCTTCACCACTTCGCGCAAGGGTGCGCTGACGCTGACGTTTTCGGTGGGTTTGATGCGCCGGTAGCGCGACTCTTCAAACGCCAGGATATCTTCGATGCCTTCGACCAGGGCCTTGCCGTGCAGACTCTTGATCCAGTCCAGCGCCATATGGAACGCGCCCGACGGGCTCGATGCCGTGAGGCGGTCGCGGTCGATCACGTAGGGTTCGCTGGTGACGTGGGTGGCCTTGGACACTTCGGCCAGCGCCGGGCGGTGTTCCGGGTGAATGGCGCAGCGGTAGCCCTGCAACAGCCCGGCGCGGCCGAGGAACCAGGCACCGTTCCACAGCCCGGCCAGCTGAATGCCGTGTTCAACAGCGCCGCGCAGCAGGTGGATGAAGTCTTCGCTGGCCTTGAGTTCGGTGCGAAAACCGCCGCAGATCACCAGCAAGTCCAATTCATGCAACGCATGGGCGTCCAGGCGGGCGTCGGGACGAATGACCAGGCCCAGGTCGCTGACGACTTCGCCGTCGTCCCAACCGAACGTGCGCGAGGCGAACAACTCGGGGCGCAGCAGGTTGGCGGTGACCAGGGTGTCGAGGGTCTGGGTGAAGGCCGGCAGGGAAAAGTGTTCGAGCAACAGGAAGCCGACGCGGCTGAGCGACGCCGGCTGCGAGGTTTCATTGAGGTAGCGCAGGTTCTTGCCTTTCATGCCACCGCTGAATTGACGTCGTTCCATCGAGGGTTGGCCCACTCTTATTGTTGATGCAATGGGCGCCATCTTAGGGGGAAATGCGTCGGCTGTCTCACGCACTGATCTCGCACAATGCGCGGGCGCCAAAAGCCCGCAGCAGAACAGCGCTACGGGCATCTGATACGGTTTTTTCTTTGCTACCTGCCTCTGTATTGAACGGCCACCTGAGCGGACAATAGCGCCATCCCCACCCCCTTCCCTTCGGAGGCCGTATGACCAAGATGGCGATTTTCCTGTTCGGTTTTCTGGTGCTGACGATCGGCATCGGCCTGCTCGCGACCATCTCGCCGGTCTAGCGCTCAGCCGGCAAACAGCATCGGGTACAGCGACAGCACCAGCAACCCGGCCATGGTCAGGTTGAACACCCTCAACAGGCGCGGCTCGCGCAGGACATCGCGCAAGCTGCTGCCACAGCCCACCCACACGCACACACTGGGCAGGTTTACCACGGCGAAGACCAGTGCGATCACCAGCACGTTGGTCACATAGCCCTCGGCCGGCGTGTACGTGGTAATGGCCCCCAGCGCCATGATCCAGGCCTTGGGGTTTACCCACTGAAACGCCGCCGCGCCCAAAAACGTCATGGGTTTGCCCTGATCATGACTGCTGTCGGACATGCCCCCCGCCGTCGCAATCTTCCACGCCAGGTACAGCAAGTACGCCGCGCCCACGTAGCGCAAGACCGTATAGGCCCAGGGGAACAGCTTGAACACTTCGCCCAGGCCCAGGCCCACCGAAATCACCAACAGCATAAAACCGATGCTGATCCCCAGCGCATGGGGCATGGAACGGCGAAAGCCGAAGTTCACCCCCGATGCCAACAACATGGTGTTATTGGGGCCCGGTGTGATCGACGAAACGAAGGCGAACAGCACAAAGGCGTAGAGCAGACTTGCAGACATGAACATGGCGCGGCATCCATACGGGAAGTGAACTGCCTGTGACAGTAGTGGTTCAGGACTCCTGACGCCCCGTACAGCTGGGCTTGGATCGAGGCATACACTTCGCATTTAAATGTTTGCACGGCTTTCACAAACCTTTCACACGCTGGCGCCTATGGTTAACCCAGCTCCTAATGAACATCCCTTTTAGCCCGTGCTCCCCATCACGGGCTTTTCTTTGTCTGGGATTTATCGCCGACAAAAAAAGAGGCGGGTCATGTGCATGACCCGCCTCTGTTGTGTATCTGACGCTTAACGCGGACCGCCGCCAGGCCCCCCGCCTTGCCCATGACCGCCACCGCCATGCCCACCGCCACCGCCCGGCGGCATGAATATCCAGCAGCCCGACAGCGTCGACAACAGTGCAACAACAACCGCAGCCTTGGTTAGGTAATTCAACTTCATGCTATCGCTCTCTTACTTGACGAGATTAAGTTCTCCCCTGATATGACAGCGTGACCTCAAGCGCCTCACGGTTATCGTGTAACGTGTTGGTAGGCTTTGTAGGGTTGCGGGTACAACGCGCGCCCATGTGATCAGCGGACGGAGAAGTAAATGAACGAATTGATCCTGGGCCTGGACGGACCCCGAACCGCACAGCAGGAACTGTTCTACGACCTGGAGGATGCCGCCGCCATGATGGGATGGTCAGTGATGGAATTGACCCGCATCGCGCAGAGCAACGAGGCGCCAGGCGAGGCCGAGGCACTTCTGAAGGTCTGTGCGTTGCTGATGGCGCAGCAGCAGAAAATCAGCGGCTATGCAGATGAAGTCAGGCGCCAGCGTGTGACGCGCGCCGAAGCGGCGTGCTGAACCAGGGGCACACGCCAAACGCGGCTGAATCGCAGACAATAAAAAACCCCGTAGAAACAAATCTACGGGGTTTTCAAGAGTGGAGGCCGAGGTCGGAATCGAACCGGCGTAGGTGGATTTGCAATCCACTGCATAACCATTTTGCTACTCGGCCTCAAACGATCAATGCCCTGGATGCTGGCACTTACCGCGTAAAAACTTGAGTGGGCTATAAAGCCATGCCTCTACTCTAACTCATTGAATACATTGAAGTTTTTAATGCATCAATGCATTCGATGGGCGCCATTATGTACTCATTTGCCTATGCCTGCAACCCCTTGATTTCAAAAATATTTCGCCGTGGCATCAAGGGCTTGCGTGCCTGCGCTACTGCTGGATTCGCTGCAACCGGTACTGCGGGTCGGCCTCGATCTGGGCGTCGGTGAACGGCAGTGGCCGCAGCTTTTTTTCGGAGAAGACTTGGGTCTGGTCCTTGGCGTGTTTCGACGCAGGGTTGCTGGACAGGGAGAACGCCAGCACGCCCTGGGCCTGGGGGCCGTTATCGTCGAAGGTGACGATTTGCAGGTAGCTGCTGCCGCTGACCACTTCACGTTTGCCGTCGGCGCGGGGCACGGTCTGCATGGCGTTATAAATGCCCAGTTCCTGCGGGCCGCCGTGGATCGGGGTTTGGCCGCAAACCTGCACATCGCCCCAGCGGCTGGTGGCGCTGAGGCCGAGTTTGGCCACCTCGGTGCTGGAGGCCAGCATGGCGGCACGCAGTGCATTGGCCACGTCTGCACGGTCAATGGCCAGCCCGCGCGGCGTGGTTAGCGGATGGGCCGGGTCAAAGGCCACGCGCCAGGCGTCGGGGATTTGCTGCAGGTGTTCCACCAGGTTGATGAAATGCACCAGGCCCACGCCACTGTCGAGGTTCGCGTGCCGGTCCCAGGCTTTGAGGCTGGTGCACAGTGGCGTCAGCGCATCCGTATCGGTGCCGAGTCTTTTGGCGCAGAACTCAAGCAGATCCGGCATGAGCTGGCCGGCCAGGTACACCTCGTTGTCCATCACCATGTGTTGCAAGTGCGCGACGGTGATCGATTGTTTGTCCAGGGATTGCAGGCGCTGCAGGGCAAACCGTGCGCGCGGGCCGAGGCCGATGTGGTCCTGGCTGATCACCGGTGAGAACCCGGTAAGCGGCGCCTTGGGGTTGACCATCCAGGCGGAGTCGTTGGCGTGCTGCACGTAGTCGGTGCGTGCCAGTTGCGGCAGTTGATCGGCCGCAAATATGCCGGCCTGGGCCGCGCGCGGGTCGACGTCCCAGGCGCAGGCGCTGCGGGAGCCGTCGAGCACGATCATCTGCAGGCCTGCGCGCGGGTCGCTGCAGTGCGCCAGTTTGGCGGCGCTGACGTTCGGCACCACCGACAGGTTCATGTACAGGCTCTGGCCCTGGTCGTCAGCGGCCAGCGTATTGACCCAGGGGATGCCTTGCAGGGTGTGCACCGAGGTTTGCAGCGCGGCGAGGCTGTCGGCGCGGTTCATCGCATACCACTGTTGCAGCACACGGTCATTGCCGAGGTTGGCGTCGCGCAGGCTGAAGGCATGGCGATCGTCCCAGTCGAGCTTGCCCGGCCATTGCACCACCGGGCCGAATTGCGAACTGTAGACCGTGTGACTCAGCATCTTGACGCTGCCATCGGGCTGCTTGACCTGCACCTGCACCGGGGTTTCATCCAGGGCGATGGATTTGCCGTCCAGCATGTACCGCTTGGAATCCTTGGGGTCCAGGGTCAATCGGTACAGGGTGAAATGCTTGGACGTGTCGACCGTATGGGTCCAGGCCACGTGCTGGTTAAAGCCGATATTGACCACCGGCAAGCCCGGCAGCGCGGCGCCCATGACGTCCAGTTGGCCGGGAATGGTCAGGTGCATCTCATAGAAACGCATGCCGCCGATCCACGGAAAATGCGGGTTGGCCAGCAGCATGCCGCGCCCGTTGAACGAACGGTCACGCCCCACGGCCACCGCGTTGCTGCCACGGTCCAGGCTGAAGCGCTGCTGGTTGGCAGCGGCGAGCTCAAAGGCCTTGGTGTCGGTTTGCAGGCCGGCGGTGGCTTGCGCAGGTTTGGCGCCCGCCAGGGCTTCGGCGAATTGGCCGACACCGCCTTCGACCAACAACCTGCGGGTCAATTTGACCAGGTCTTCGGCCACCAGCGGGCGTACCCAGGCCGCCTGGCATTGCGCAGGCGCGCCGTGTTCTTTGAGGTAACGGTTGTAGCCGGCGACGTAGCCTTCAATGCGCTGCTGGATCTGCGGGCTCTGTGCCTTCCAGAACGCGGCGACGGCCTGCGGTGTATTCAACCAGGCAAAAAACACATCGCTGGTCAGATTGTTGCGTTCTTCCAGGGTCGATTGGTCGGGGCCAAAATACCTGGCTCGCTCGCCATTGACCGTGACCACTTCGTTGGCCAGCAGGCACAGGTTGTCCTGGGCATAGGCGTAACCGATGCCCAGGCCCAGGCCGCGCTCATCACTGGCGCGAATATGCGGTACGCCAAAACTGGTGCGGCGGATATCGGCCGACGCCTGCGTCAACGGTTCGCGTGCCGATGCGGCCAGGCTCACCCCCAGCAACACACCCGCCACCCCTGCCCTGGACAACCCCTTGGAAATAATCACGCAGACTCCACCGTCAAATTGAACACCCTTACGCGGGGCAACGACCCCACCGTAAGAACGCAATTTAAACGACACAATTTAGCGATAAGGCGGGTTTATTTCGGGCGACGCCTTTGTGACAAAACCGACACTGACGAAATTTCTACATCCTGATCTTCATGATTTCGCTCGCTCGTTCGTCTTATTTCATAAGAGCGCCATCATTTTCCTGATCAGGCTCTGATAAGGAGTTTTTTGCATGTACAACCCGACAGTGCCCACGGAAGGACATTCAACGGCTGCCGATGCCAATTTCGGCAGCGGCGCACACGCGTTTGGTAAAGCGCCGGAACAGCAAGGCAACCAACGGATTCGGCATTTGCTCAAGTGTTTTGGCTTACGCACCAGCCTGATTCGGCTGAAGGTCATCGACGCCCTGCTCACCGCGGCCGACAACGGGCGCCCCCTCGGGGTCCGCGGCGTGCACAGCCACCTGCTGGCGCTGGGCATCCCGTTGTCGTTCCTGAGCGTGCGCGAGGTGCTCAAGCGCCTGTGCAGCGAAGGCGTGATCACCCTCAACGTCGATAAAAGCTACAGCCTCCATGAAGAGGCTGCCAAGGTACTCGAAGGTCGCACCTGACTCAGAGGTTAGGCTTGACCTTGCGGCGCATCACGCCATTGATCACCACCACCGTCACGGCGATCGCAATGGCGATGTACTGGAAGGTTTTTTCGCTGATCACCCCGGTGTTCTGCAGGTAAGACAGGCCGAACATCGACCCCAGCACCACGAGGGAAATCAGAATCGAGTATTTCAAGCGTTGCTTTTGAGTCATGACAGGCTCCTGCACCTTAGGAATATGAGCGGACCGCAGTCGGCAGCGGCGCATATTACAGGATGAACCGCCTTGGCTCCTATGGCGTCTCACGTCACGCCGCCAGGCTCAGGCCTGACGTTGCAACCCCGTGCCCGGTTGAGCGCACAGCTCAACCAGCCAATCCACGAACACGCGCACCCGCTGCGATAACTGCCGGTGCGGCGGGTACAGCGCAGTCAGGGCCATCTTCGGCACCGCCAACTGCGGCAGCACTTCCACCAGCGAGCCCTCGGCCAGGCGCTGCATGGCGTGATAATACGGCGCCTGGATCAACCCGTAGCCAGCCTCACAGGCGCAGAAGTAACCGTCGGCACTGTTGACCGCCACCATCTTCGGCAGGTTGACCGCGCGCAGCTCGCCGCCGAGCTCGAACTCAAGGCCAAAGCGCTTGCCGCTGGCGCTGGAGACATACTCGACCATCTGATGGTCGACCAGGTCGTCAAGCGTCTCTGGGACGCCCATGCGCGCCAGGTACGCGGGACTGGCCAGAGTAATCTGGTCCATCATTGCCAGCGGCCGCGCCACCAAGGACTCGTCCAGCGCCAGGCCGCCGCGCAATACACAATCCACGCCTTCGCGGATGAGGTCTACCGGGCGGTCGTTCAGACCGATCTCCAGCGCAATCAGCGGGTAACGCGCCGTGAACGCCGGCAACGCCGGGATGACCAGATAGCGGCCAATGCCCGCCGGCATATCGATACTCAAGGTGCCGCGCGGGTTCTGACGCTGGGTGGAGAACACTGCTTCGGTTTCTTCCAGGTCCGTCAGCAACTGCACGCAACGCTGGTAATACGCGGCGCCGTCCAGGGTCGGGCTGACCTGGCGCGTGGTGCGTTGCAACAACTGCACGCCGAGATGCGCCTCCAGTTGCTTGATCAAGACGGTTACCGAGGCGCGCGGCAGTTGCAGGCTGTCGGCGGCCCTGGCGAACCCGCCGAGTTCAACGATCCGGGTGAACACGCGCATCGCGTTGAAACGGTCCACAGCTCGGCCCCTCACTGGATTATTTAGATATTACGAATAGTGATAGACGTTTTAGCCTGTTTATCGCGTTTTTGTCGAGCGTGACAATGGCGCCTCACCTCAACAGGAGCTGTACCCATGAACACCCGTCAACTTGGAAAAAACGGCCCACTGGTTTCTGCCATCGGTTTGGGCTGCATGGGCATGACCGATTTCTACAGTCCAGGGGCAGACACCACCGAGGCCACCGCCACACTGCACCGCGCTCTGGAGCTGGGCGTGACCTTCTTCGACACCGCCGACATGTACGGCCCCCACAGCAATGAGCAACTGATCGGCAAAGCCATTGCCGGCAAGCGTGACCGGGTATTCCTGGCGAGCAAGTTCGGCATCGTCCGCGACACGGCCAACCCGGCGCTGCGCGGCGTGAATGGACGCCCCGAATACATTCGCACGTCCATCGACGGCACCTTGAAGCGCCTGGGCATCGACACCCTGGACCTGTACTACCAGCACCGTATCGATCCGCAGGTAGCCATCGAAGAAACCGTCGGCGCCATGGCCGAGCTGGTGCATCAGGGCAAGGTGCGTTACCTGGGCCTGAGCGAGGCGTCGGCCGCCACCCTGGAGCGGGCACACAAGGTGCACCCGATCAGCGCCCTGCAAAGCGAATACTCGTTGTGGAGCCGCGATCAGGAAGACAACGGCTGCCTCGCCGCGTGCCAGCGCCTGGGCATCGCGTTTGTGCCCTACAGCCCGTTGGGCCGGGGGTTCCTGACCGGGGCACTGAAAAGCCCGGATGACTTCTCTGCCGATGACTATCGCCGCACCAACCCGCGCTTCCAAGGCGAAAATTTTGCGAAGAACCTGGACTTGGTGAAGCAGGTACAAACCCTCGCGGCAGACAAAGGCGTCACGGCCGGGCAACTGGCGCTGGCCTGGGTATTGGCCCAGGGCGACTTCATTATTCCCATCCCCGGCACCAAGCAGCGCAAGTACCTGGAAGAGAACGTGGCGGCCGTGTCGATCACCCTCAGCCCGGCCGAACTGGCGGCGCTGGCAGCCATCTTTCCGGCCCATGCCAGCGCCGGGCTGCGTTACCCCGAAGCGGTCATGGCGATGCTGGATATATAAGAAGGGCGCCGCTTGGCGGCGCCTGCCGTTTCTTGCACGAGGGTACCTAAAGCTCCCGTGTGCCAGGCCGATAGCCCTACGAAGCTCTAATAAAGCCGCGTCGACAATGAACGCTTCGTAAGGACGACCCCATGCCCCCACTGCGCTCTATCCAAGCCCGCTACACCCTGTTTCTGGTGCTGTTCGTCCTGGTGCTGTTCGTGTTGACCGTGGTCGGTATCGGCCAGTTGGTCGCCCCGACGCTGCGCCACACCGAAGAACAGGTGGTGCTCAACCGCGTCGCCGAGGTGGCCGAACAGATCAAGGGCGAACTCAACAAAGTTCAGGCCCAGCAACGCACCATCACCCAGACCATTCCCCTGCTCGACAGCGAAGCGATCGACAAGGTGCTGCCCGGCCTGGTGGACCAGTACGGCGAGCTGAAAGTGTTCGGCGGCGGCATCTGGCCGTTGCCCAACCAGCGCACACCGGGGCGCAACAAACACAGTACGTTCTGGCACCGCGACGCGTCCGGCAAACTGATGGTCAACACCTTCTGGAACAGCGACCCCGCACCTAACTACTACGACCAGAGCTGGTACAAAGGCGGCCTCGCCTCGCCACGCGGTCAATGCGCCTGGGCCGCCGCCTACAAAGACGACGCCAGCCAGGAGCCGCGCACCAACTGCGCCATGGCCATCCAGCGCGACGGCGCCGCGTACGGCGTCGCGACCATCGACGTAACCCTGGGCTTTTTCAATGAGCTGGTCGCCACCAAGGAAAAAGACATCGGCGGGCAAATGCTGATCGTCGAAGGCGACGGCAAGATCATCAGCAACAGCACGCGCCTGAGCAGCCCGGTGGTGTTGAAGAACATCAGCGAACTGACCGCTACGTCGGCATTCGCCGCCCAGGTCAGCAAGGCCCTGGCCCACCGCGACCAGGCGCTGCAACGCAGTGAATTCGACAATGGCGGCGTGGCCAGCACGTTTTACATGCGCCCCATCGAAGGCACCCCGTGGTTCCTCGCCACCGCCCTGCCCACCTCGTTGATCACCGCCCAGCGCGACGACGTGCTCGGCAGCCTGGCGCTGTTGCAGGTGCCCATGGTGTTGCTGCTGGTGCTGTTGGCGCTCTATGCGATCCGCCAATTGGTGCAGCGCATGAAAACCCTGAGAACCAACATCGACGCGCTGTCGGCCGGCGATGCCGACCTGACGCGGCGCATCACCATCCGCGCCGAAGACGAATTGGGCGCGATCGGTCACTCGGTAAACCGCTTTATTGTTTACCTGCAAAACATGATCGGCGAAGTCACCCAGGCCACCGGCGCCATGTCGTCAGGGCTCGAGCAGTTGCAGAAAACGTCGGCCCACACCAACCAGATCCTGGTGCGCCACGCCTCGGAAACCGACCAGACCGTCACGGCCATCAACGAGATGAGCTCCACCGCCGACAACGTCGCGCAAAACGCTGCCGAAACCGCCTCGTTCACCCAACGCGCCAATGAACATGCCGACCGCTCCCGCGTGGTCGTGGGGGAAGCGTCCACCAGCGTCAGCGCCCTGATCGGCGAAGTCGCCAGCGCCACCCACACCGTGGAAAACATGCGCCAGGACGCCGCGCGCATCACCGAGACCCTGGGTGTGATCGGCGCCATTGCCGGCCAGACCAACCTGCTGGCGCTCAACGCGGCGATTGAAGCCGCGCGGGCCGGCGAACAAGGCCGTGGTTTTGCCGTGGTGGCCGACGAAGTGCGGGCCCTGGCGGCACGCACCCAGGCCAGCACCTCGCAGATCAATGAAATGCTGACGCGCCTGACCAGCGGCGTCAGCTCCTCGGTGGCGGCCATGGAAAATACCCAGGCCAGCTGCCAATCGGCGGCCGATGCCACCGCACGGGTGAACACCGGCCTGGATGAAATGGCCAGTTCCGTGAGCCACATCAACAACCTCAGCACCCAGATCGCCACGGCCGCCGAGCAGCAAAGCGCGGTGACCGAGGAGATCAACCGCAGCATGGTGCAGATCCGACATATGGTCGAAGAGCTGGTGGAAAGCGGCCATGCCACTGAAACCAATACGCAAAGCCTGCTGAGTGCCAACGGCCGGGTCATTGCGTTGATGAGCCGCTTCAAAGTGCGCTGAAAAATCCCTTGGAGACTCCCGTGCAAAGCACGGGAGCAAGGCTATTCTGACAGCTCATAGTCGCCGCACAGGAGGTGTGCCATGCACGCTGTCGAGCCTTCGGTCCGCTTGAAGCGGATCAGTCAGGAACGCTTTATCAAGGCCCCCATCGATACCGTTTACGACTATGTGACCCAGCCGGAACGCTGGCACGAATGGCACCCCAGTTCCCTCAGCGCCGAGACCGGCACCTGCGGCCCCCTGCTCGCCGGTGCGCGTTTTACCGAAACCATCGACCTGTTGGGCGTGCGCGTTCCCATGAGCTACCGCGTCCAGATCGCGCGCCGCCCCGATGAATTCAAAACCGTGTTTACCTCCCTGGCCGTCGACGGCTCGATTCACTATTTCCTGCAACCCTTTCGTGATGGCACGCTGTTCAAACGTGTGCTCAGTTATGAAACCGAGTTGCAATTGACCAGCCTGCACGCGCGCATGGTCGAACTGTCAGACATTGCGCTGGACCGGCTCAAGCAGCGGCTGGAAAACCCTCCCGCCGTATAATTTTGAAACATTACCGTGCCGTCCTGCGCATAAAAGCGCGGAGAATGCCCGGCTCAACTGCCCGGTATTGGACGAGACCTCGATGAAAAACCCATTGCGATTGGCCCTGCTTTCAGCCCTGTTCACCACCACGCTGGTCCAGGCTGCGGAGCTGATCCCTATCGACGTGCACCGTGACGCCAACTGCGGCTGCTGCAAAAAGTGGATCAGCCATTTGGAGAGCAACGGCTTCAAGGTCAATGATCACGTCGAAGCCGACATGAGTGCAGTCAAACAACGCCTGGGCGTCGCCCCGCGCCTGGGCTCATGCCATACCGCCGTGATCGACGGCAAGTTCGTCGAAGGCCACGTGCCCGCCGAACAGGTCCTGGCCTTGCGCAAGCGCGACGATCTGCTGGGCATCGCTGCACCGGGAATGCCGATGGGCTCGCCGGGGATGGAAGTGGACGGCCGCAGCCAGGCCTTTCAAGTCATCGGCCTGACCCGCGACGGCAACGATGTGGTGGTGGCCGACTACCCGGCGCACTGATCGGTGCTGATGGGTTACCTGGGGCTGTTCTTCGCCGCGTTCGGCGCCGCGACGTTGCTGCCGCTGCAATCGGAAGCCGTGCTCGTCGGCCTGTTGCTCAGCGGGCAGTACAGCCTGGCATGGCTGCTGGGCATCGCCACCCTGGGCAATGTCTTGGGTTCGGTGGTCAATTGGTGGCTGGGACGCTGGGTGGAGCACTTCAGGCAACGCCGCTGGTTTCCGATCAGCGACAGGCAACTGGAAAAAGCCCGCAACCATTACCAACGCTGGGGGCATTGGACGCTGTTGCTCAGTTGGGTGCCGATCATCGGCGACCCGCTGACCCTGGTGGCCGGCGTAATGCGTGAGCCGTTCTGGCGGTTCCTGCTGCTGGTAACCCTGGCCAAAGGCGCACGCTATGGTGTGCTCGCCGCCGTGACCTTGCAGTGGGTTTTAATCCCCCGTTAATCCCTTCGCAACAGCATCCGGACAGCCTTTTTCGGAGCCCCCGCCCATGCCTTCACTGCGTATTTTTTGTCTCGCCGGCCTGCTGACGGCCAGCACCGCACCCGCGTTCGCCGCCACTTACGGCCCGGAACTGCAAGGTTTCCAATACCCCTACCCGCTTGAACATTTTCAATTCCAATCCCAAGGCAAATCCTTGCAGATGGGCTATATGGACGTGCCCGCCAAAGGCACACCCAATGGCCGCAGCGTGGTGCTGATGCACGGCAAGAACTTTTGCGGCGCCACCTGGGAAGGCTCGATCAAAGCCTTGAGCGACGCCGGTTACCGCGTCATCGCGCCCGACCAGATCGGCTTCTGCAGCTCCAGCAAGCCCGACCACTACCAGTACAGCTTCCAGCAATTGGCATCCAACACCCATCAACTGCTGGAAAAGCTCGGCATTCAAAAGGCCACCCTCCTCGGCCACTCCACCGGCGGCATGCTCGCCACCCGTTACGCGCTGATGTACCCCGAGCAGACCGAGCAACTGGCGCTGGTCAACCCGATCGGCCTGGAAGACTGGAAAGCCCTGGGCGTACCCTACCTCACCGTCGACCAGTGGTATGCGCGTGAACTGAAGGTCAGCGCCGAGGGCATCCGCAAGTATCAGCTGAACACCTATTACGTGGGCCGCTGGAAGCCGGAGTACGAGCGCTGGGTGGACATGTACGTCGGTCTGGCCCAAGGTCCGGGGCGCAAGCTTGTCGCATGGAACTCGGCGTTGATTTACGACATGATCCTCAACCAGCCGGTGTACTACGAGTTCAAGAACCTGCAGATGCCTACGCTGTTATTGATCGGCACGTCCGACACCACCGCGATCAATAAGGACATCGCGTCGCCGGCGGTCAAGGCCAGGATCGGCAATTACCAGGTGCTGGGCAAACAGGTGGCGCAGTTGATCCCCCGCGCGACGCTGGTGGAGTTTCCGGGCCTGGGTCACGCGCCGCAAATGGAAGAACCGGCGAAGTTTCACCAAGCGCTGTTGCAGGGCCTGAACGCGCTTTAATCCAACCCTTTTCGAGGCATTCGTGCATGTCGATACAGATCGCAGTCATTGATGATTGGCAACAGGTGGCCAGTAGTGTGGTGGATTGGTCGGTGCTGGAGGCCCTGGGCGCGGTGCACTTTGTGCACGACTACCCGGCGGATACCGCGACGATGATCACGCGGTTACAGGCCTTCGAGGTGATCTGCGTGATGCGCGAACGCACCCCGTTCGACAGGGCACTGCTGCAGGGCCTGCCCAACCTCAAGTTGCTGGTTACCGGCGGCATGCGCAATGCGGCCATCGACCTGCCAGCGGCCAAGGCCCTGGGCATCGCGGTATGCGGCACCGACAGCTACAAGCACGCGGCGCCGGAATTGACCTGGGCGCTGATCATGGCGTCGACCCGCAACCTGCTGGCCGAAGCCAATTCTCTGCGCGCGGGCCACTGGCAGGTGGGCTTGGGTGGCGATCTGTATGGCAAAACCCTGGGCATTCTCGGGCTGGGCAGCATTGGCCAGAAGGTGGCCCGATTTGCCCAGGCCTTCGGCATGCGAGTGATCGCCTGGAGTGAAAACCTGACGCCGGAGCGCGCCAGCGAAACGGGTGTGACCTGGGTCAGTAAAAGGGAGCTGTTCGAACAGGCCGATATCCTGAGCGTGCATCTGGTACTCAGCGAACGCAGCCGTGGCCTGGTGGATGCCGAGGCGTTGAGTTGGATGAAACCGAGCGCGCGGCTGGTGAATACCGCTCGCGGGCCGATTGTGGACGAGCAGGCGTTGATTGAGGCCCTGCAGAGCGGTCGCCTGGCCGGCGCGGCATTGGACGTATATGGCGAAGAGCCACTCCCCGTGGATCACCCGTTCCGCCACTTACCCACTGTATTGGCCACGCCCCATGTCGGCTACGTGAGTGAGCAAAACTACCGGCAGTTCTATCAGCAAATGATTGAGGACATCCAAGCCTGGGCGAACAAGGCGCCCATTCGTGTGCTGTGCTGACGCACCATTAGAGGGCGCCCGCGCCTTTGTGGCGAGCGGGCTTGCCCGTACCAGGGCGTGAAAAGGCGCCATTGCGGGGGCGCTGATTGATCTGGATCAACGCCCCGACTCTTTTTGGGGCTGCCGTGCAACCCCATGCGGACGAGCCCATTCGCCACAAACAGGCCGCGACGCCCGGCCCGTAAGGGCGCTAATACCCTTATCGTTTGTGGTTACAAGATTTTTGTCCTACAAAAACCGCTCAAAAGGCCTACAGGCTCTGGGATCTGTCCTAGACTCATGACCGATGGGTCCGTTCGAAAACAAAAACCCCGCAAAAAAACTAAACTTTTCAACTCGGCCCTTGGTCAAGTTTTAAGGCAAGGCGAGCACACCGCGATTCACGCTACATGCCCGTCCATCCATTCTTTTAAAGCTATCCGTACAACTGGCATACGCCTTGCCAGTTTGTAATGCGCTTGCGCGCTTGGCCGCAGGAAGCGGTCATCGGAGCTAGTGGCAGCGGGCCACTAGCCGACCAACACGTGGAGAGAACTATGATCAGTGCCGCAGTAAGTATTCAGGGAGAACGTGTTAGTCAGCCAGTTGGCGGGTCGACCCCTTCAGTCGACCTCAACACGGTGCGGCCGGTGTCCAGTCATAACCCCAATCGAAAGAAAGTGCTGTTTGTCACGTCCGAATTCGCCGACCTGGTAAAGACCGGCGGCCTGGGCGACGTGTCGGCCGCCCTGCCACGCGCCATGGCCCATCTGCACGATGTGCGCGTGCTGATCCCTGGTTACCCGCAGGTGATGGAAAGCGATAACCCGATCCACATCATCGGCGAACTGGGTGGCCACGCCGCGCTGCCGCCGTGCAAGATCGGGCGCATGGACCTCAAGGACGGACTGGTCATCTATGTGCTGATCTGCCCTGAGCTGTACGAGCGCGAAGGCACCCCCTACGGCGCCAACAACGGCCGCGACTGGCCCGACAACCATATTCGCTTCGCCCGCCTGGGCCTGGCCGCCGCCGACATGGCCGCCAACCTCGCGCAGATCCACTGGTGCCCGGACCTGGTGCACGCCCACGACTGGCCCGCTGGCCTGGCTCCGGCGTATATGCACTGGCGCGGGTCACGCACGCCCACCCTGTTCACCATTCATAACCTGGCCTATCAAGGCGTGGTCAGCCTGGCCTCCACGCCGGAGCTGGGTATTCCGCCACACGCCTTGCAGCAGGAAGGCATGGAGTTCTACGGCAAGATGTCGTTCCTCAAGGCCGGCATGGCGTACTCCAGCCATATCACCACGGTGAGCGCCACCTACGCCCAGGAAATCACCACGCCGGAATTCGGCTGCGGCCTCGACGGTTTCCTCGCCGCCAAGACCCAGCAAGGCCTGCTCAGCGGAATCCCCAACGGTATCGATGAAAGCTGGGAAACCTCCACCGATGAGCATCTGATCCATAACTTCAATATCGGCGACTGGGAAGGCAAGGCGATCAACGCCGCCCATGTACGCGAGCTGTTCGGCCTGCATGACTCCAGCGGCCCGCTGTTCGCTGTGGTCTCGCGCCTGGTTTATCAGAAAGGCCTGGACCTGACCGAAGCGGTCGCCAGTTTTATCGTCGAGAACGGCGGCCAGATCGCGATCATCGGGCGTGGCGAACCGGAAGAAGAACAGGCCATGCGTGAACTGGCCTTGCGCTTTCCCGGCCAGGTCGGTGTGCGTATCGGCTTTAACGAGACCGATGCACGGCGCATGTTTGCCGGCAGCGACTTCCTGCTGATGCCTTCGCGTTATGAACCGTGCGGCCTGAGCCAGATGTACGCGCAGCGCTTCGGTTCACTGCCGGTTGCGCGCAACACCGGCGGTCTGGCCGACACCATCGAGAATGGCGTCACCGGGTTCCTGTTCAATGAGTCCACCGTGCAAAGTTATGAAGAAGCCCTGAGCCGCGCGTTCAAGGTATTCGCCTTCCCCGGTCTGCTCAACGCCATGCGTTGCCGTGCCATGACCCAACCCTTCAACTGGTGCCAGGCGGTCGAACCCTACGCCGAACTGTACGAACAACTGGTGGTTAAAGCACTGGGGAAACAAGCCAAGTAATCAAGGGAGGTCTCTATAGATGCCATTACGGACTCTGGAAACCTGGCCCCACGGCGCAATCATGCTGGACGCGCAACACACGCGTTTTGCCTTGTGGGCGCCAGACGCGTTTTATGTGAGCGTTGAATTGGAAAGCGGTCAGTCCGTGGCCATGCTGCCGCAGGCAGACGGCTGGTTTGAAACAGAAATAAAGTGCCCGGCCGGCACGCGCTACCGCTACAACGTCGACGGCGAACGGGAGGTGCCTGACCCGGCCTCCCGGGCCCAGGCCGATGATGTACACGGTTGGAGCGTGGTGGTCGACCCGCTCGCTTACCCCTGGCAGCATGCCAACTGGCAAGGCCGCCCGTGGCACGAGGCGGTGATCTACGAGCTGCACGTCGGCGCGCTGGGGGGCTACGCCGAGGTCGAGAAACACCTGCCACGCCTGGCCGAGCTGGGCGTCACCGCCATTGAACTGATGCCCCTGGCGCAGTTTCCCGGCGAACGAAACTGGGGCTACGACGGCGTGCTGCCGTATGCGCCCCAGTCCTCCTACGGCACCCCGGAACAACTCAAACACCTGATCGACAGCGCCCATGGGCACGGCCTCGCCGTGATTCTCGATGTGGTCTACAACCACTTCGGCCCCGACGGCAATTACCTGGGCCAGTACGCGCAGGGCTTCTTTCGTGAAGACGTGCACACCCCGTGGGGCGCGGGCATCGATTTCGACCGCCGGGAGGTGCGCGACTTCTTCCTCGACAACGCACTGATGTGGTTGATGGAGTACCGCTTCGACGGCCTGCGCCTGGACGCCGTGCACGCCATCGACAACCCCGGGTTCCTGCAACAGCTGGCACAGCGCGTGCGTGAACAGGTCGAGACCGGTCGCCACGTGTGGCTGGTGCTGGAAAACGAATTCAACCAGGCGGGCCTGCTGGAACGGGATTTCGACGCGCAGTGGAATGACGATGGCCACAACGCCCTGCACGTGTTGCTCACCGGCGAAACCGACGCCTACTACAGCGACTTCGCCACCGACACCACCGCCAAACTCGCCCGTTGCCTGAGCGAAGGTTTTATCTACCAAGGCCATACCACCCGCCATGGCCATGCCCGTGGCGAACCCAGCGGGCACCTGCCGCCGAGCGCGTTTGTGTTGTTTTTGCAAAACCATGACCAGATCGGCAACCGTGCCCTGGGCGAACGCCTGCATCAGCTCTGTTCGCCCCAGGCACTCGAAGCGGCGACCGCGCTGCTGTTGTTGTCGCCGATGATTCCGCTGATGTTCATGGGCGATGAGGTCAACGCCCGCGAACCCTTTCTGTTTTTCACCGACCACCACGGCGAACTGGCCGAGGCGGTGCGCGAAGGCCGGCGCAATGAGTTTGCCGACTTCGCCGCCTTCCACGACCCTGAGCGGCGCGAACGCATCCCCGATCCCAACGCGCTGGAGACGTTCCGGCAATCAGCGCCGGTGTTTGTGGAGAACGCCCACACTGAGCTTTATCGCCATCTGCTGAAACTGCGCCACCGTCACATCACCCCGCACTTGCCCGGCAGCGTGGCATTGGGCGCGCAGGTGCTGGCAGACGGTGCCGTGACTGCGCGCTGGCGCCTGGGCAACGGCCGCGTGTTGCAGATCGACCTGAACCTCAGTGCCAGCGCCGTGGCTCACACCGCGCCGGCGCAGATTATTTTCGCCACGCCTGCCGACCAAGGCGCGCACCTGCCGCCGCACAGCGCACGCGTGAGCCTTTTCCCTGTTGGAGAACACCCTTGAGCGAAGCGAACCTTGAACTGCTCGCCAGCCGCGCGGGCCTGGCCGTCGATTGGATCGATGCCAACGGCCGTCCGCAACGCGTAACACCGGACGCTCTGCGCGCCGTCCTCAAAGGCCTGGGCCACCCGGCCGACATCGATGCCGAGATCGACGCCAGCCTGCTGGAACTGGAGCAGGCACAACACGACAAACACCTGCCTCCGTTGCTGACGATCGACAGCGGCGAGGGCCTGGATCTGGCCCACTATTTCGAACCCGATACCCTGTGCCGGGTCAGCCTGGAAGACGGCGAGACTCTGGAGCTGCGACTGGACGGCAACGCCGTGCTGCCCGGTGTGATCGCCCTGGGTTACCACCAAGTGCACATCAACGACCAGACTTTCACCCTGGCCGTCGCCCCCACCCACTGCTACAGCGTCGCCGAAGCGGTCGACAGCCGGCCGGCCCGCGCCTGGGGGCTGAGTGCGCAATTGTATTCCCTGCGCCGCCTGGGCGACGGAGGCTTTGGCGATACCCTGGCCCTGGAACACCTGGCGCGCGCGGCCGCCGAGCGCGGGGCCGATGCCCTGGCGATCAGCCCGATGCATGCGATGTTCAGCGCCGACACCGGCCGCTACAGCCCCTATTCGCCGTCCAGTCGTTTGTTCCTTAACAGCCTGTATGCCTCGCCCGGCTGCATCCTCGGCGAGCGTGAAGTGCGCAACGCCATTGAAGCCCTCGGCCTGGAAGACGAGCTGCATGCCCTGGAACAGCTCGAGCTGATCGACTGGCCGGCCGCCGCCAAGGCCAAGCAGCGGGTGTTCCGTGCGTTGTATGAAGACTTCCGCCATGGCCAGAACCCGCAACACGCCGACTTCCTGAGTTTCCGCCAGGCCGGCGGTGAAGCGCTGGAGAACCACTGCCGCTTCGAAGCCGTGCAAGCGGCGCGCGCCGCTGCCGGTGAAGCGCTCGACTGGCGCCACTGGCCCGAGGACTGGCGCACGCCGCAGAGCCCGGCATTGGCAAGATTCGCCGAGGACAACCGCGACGAAATTGGTTATTTCGCCTTTACCCAATGGCTGATCGCACGTTGCCTGGCACGCGCCCAGCAAGCCGCCAAAGGCAGCGGCATGGGCGTCGGCTTGATCGCCGACCTCGCGGTAGGCGCCGATGGCGGTGGCAGCCAGGCATGGAGCCGCCAGGATGAGCTGCTGTCAGGCCTGACCGTGGGCGCGCCGCCGGATATTCTCAACCGCGCCGGCCAAGGCTGGGGCATTTCCGCGTTCTCGCCGGAAGGCCTCAAGCGCAACGGCTTTCGCGCGTTCATCGAGATGCTGCGGGCCAACTTCGCCCATGCCGGCGGCCTGCGCATTGACCATGTCATGGGCCTGCAACGCCTGTGGGTGATGCCCATGGACGCCTCGCCCCGCGACGGCGCGTACCTGTATTACCCGGTGGATGACCTGCTGCGCCTGCTCGCACTGGAGTCCCATCGTCACCAGGCCATCGTGCTCGGTGAAGACTTGGGCACGGTGCCCGATGGCCTGCGCGAAAAACTCATCGGCCGTTCGATTCTGGGCATGCGCGTGCTGCTGTTCGAGCAAGGCCACGACGGCCAGTTCAACCCGATCCTCGACTGGCCGGACAACGCCCTGGCCACCACCAGCACTCACGACTTGCCCACGCTCAACGGCTGGTGGCACAGCCGCGATATCGACTGGAACGTCCAGTTGGGCCTGATCGATGCGCCCACCGTGGAGCAATGGAGCGAACATCGCCTGCGTGAACGCCAGGCGCTGCGCCAGGCACTGAGTCAGGACCCGCAGAATTTCGTCGATGAGATCCGCAACGAAACCGACCACATGATCGACGCCAGCGTGCGCTACCTCGGCCACACCCGCGCGCCCCTGGTGCTGTTGCCCCTGGAAGATGCGCTGGGCGTCGAGGAGCAGGCCAACCTGCCCGGCACCACCGACACTCACCCTAACTGGCGCCGACGCCTGACGGGAGAAGCCTCCAGTCTGCTCGACAACGCCGGCGCGGCGCGGCGGCTCGAACTGTTGGCCGTCGCGCGCAACCAAGCCTATGAGCGTGACCGATGAACGCACTGCCCCTGCGCGCCACTCAGCGCCTGCAATTCCACAAAGGTTTTACCCTGGACGACGCGGTGCCGCTGGTGCCGTATTTCGCCCGATTAGGCATCAGCCACCTGTACGCCTCGCCACTGCTCAGTGCGCGCGCTGGCTCCATGCACGGCTACGATGTGGTCGACCCGACCCGCGTCAACCCCGAACTGGGCGGTGAAGCGGCCTTGCGCCGTCTGGTTGCCGCGCTGCGCGAACATGACATGGGGCTGATCCTCGATATCGTCTCCAACCATATGGCCGTGGGCGGAGCTGATAACCCCTGGTGGCTGGACTTACTGGAATGGGGCCGCCTGAGCCCCTACAGCGAATTTTTCGATATCCAGTGGCACTCCCCCGACCCGTTGCTCAAGGGCCAATTGTTGATGCCGTTTCTGGGCAGCGATTACGGCGATGCCTTGCAAGCTGGCACCCTGACCCTGCAGTTTGATGCCGAACACGGCGCGTTCTACGTTGAACACTACGAGCACCGCTTCCCGATCTGCCCACGGGATTACGCGCTGATCCTGGGCCGCGATGAACCGCTCAAGCCGCTGGCTGAAGGCTTCGCCGCGCTCACCTACCAGCACGACGCTTATGCCGAAGCCGCCTGGCTCAAACAGGCTTTGGCCGAGCGCGCCAGCGACGTGCTGCCAGCGATTGAACAGCGCCTGGCGCAGTTCGACGGACGCCAACCCGAAGGTTTCGCTCGCCTGCACCAGTTGCTGGAACAACAAAGCTACCGCCTGGCCAGCTGGCGCACCGCGGCAGACGACATCAACTGGCGGCGCTTCTTCGACGTCAACGAACTGGGCGGCCTGCGCGTGGAGCGCAGCGCGGTGTTCGAGGCCACCCACGGCAAGATCTTCGAATTGATCGGCGAGGGCCTGGTGGATGGCCTGCGCATCGACCACATCGACGGCCTGGCCGACCCGCGCGGGTACTGCCGCAAGTTGCGTCGCCGCGTGGATGCATTGGCGCCGGGGCGGCACCTGCCGATCTTCGTCGAGAAGATCCTTGGCGAAGGCGAAACCCTGCGCGAAGACTGGCAAGTGGACGGCACCACCGGCTACGAATTCATGGATCAACTGTCACTGCTGCAACACCACCCTGACGGGTTCGCGCCTTTGGCCGAGCTGTGGACACGCCACAGCGAACGCCCCTCGGCGTTTATCGAGGAAGCCCGGCTGGCGCGCCAGCAAATCCTCAACGGCTCGCTGGGCGGCGACTTCGAGAGCGTGGCCCAGGCCCTGCTGCAAGTGGCCCGCGACGATGTGATGACCCGCGACCTGACCCTTGGCGCGATTCGTCGCGCACTGCAGGAACTGATCGTGCACTTTCCGGTGTACCGCACCTACATCAGCGCCCGTGGCCGTAGCGCGGCCGACGACAAGGTGTTCCAGCAGGCCCTGGAGGGCGCACGCACCACCCTGAGCGAAGGCGATTGGCCGGTGCTCGATCACCTGGAAAAATGGCTCGGCGGCCAACCCTGGCGCAATCGCCCGGTGGGCCGCGAGCGCAAGATCCTCAAGCATGCCTGTGTACGCTTCCAGCAACTGACCTCGCCGGCCGCGGCCAAGGCCGTGGAAGACACCGCGTTCTATCGCTCGGCCGTGTTGCTGTCGCGTAACGACGTGGGCTTCAGCACCGAACAGTTCAGTGCGCCCCTGGCCCAGTTCCATGCCGTCAACGCGCAACGCTTGCGGGCCTTCCCCGACAACCTGCTGGCCACGGCCACGCACGACCACAAGCGTGGCGAAGACACCCGCGCGCGCCTGGCGGTATTGAGCGAATGTGCGTCGTGGTATGCCGAGCAAGTGGAGCACTGGCGAACCCTGGCAGCGCCGTTGCGCACCGACGCGACGGCACCCTCGGCGGGTGATGAGCTGATCCTGTATCAAGTGTTGCTGGGCAGTTGGCCGTTGGACGCGCACGCGGATGTCGAGGGGTATCAGCAGCGCCTGTGGCAATGGCAGCAAAAGGCCCTGCGTGAAGCCAAGTTGCACAGCAGTTGGAGCGCGCCTAACGAGGCCTACGAGAAAGGCGTCGAACGTTTCCTCTCAAGCCTGTTGCTCAGCGATGCCGGCCGTCCCTTGCGCACGGCGATCGCGGCGGCGGCCCAGGCCATTGCGCCGGCCGGCGCGCTCAATGGGCTGGCGCAATCCTTGCTTCGACTCACCGTACCGGGCGTACCGGACGTGTACCAGGGCGCCGAGTTCTGGGACTTCAGCCTGGTGGACCCGGACAACCGTCGGCCAGTGGATTTCGATGCGCGGCAACAGGCGCTCAACGCCCCACCGGACAGTGGCGAACTGTTGTTCAACTGGCGCGACGGGCGTATCAAACAAGCGGTGATTGCCCAGGTGCTGGCCTTGCGCAAGGCCCATCCTGAGCTGTTTCACAACGCCAGCTACACACCGCTGGAGGTGGTGGGTCAGCACGCCGAACGAGTGGTCGCCTTCAGCCGCGAGCACGCGGGTACACGGCTGTTGGTAGTGGTGCCGCGCTGGCCTCATGCGCTGCTGGAAGCAGGCGTGCATCCCCATATCAATGCGCGGGTTTGGGGCAATACCCGGGTGAAATTACCGTTCGCCGCACCAACTCAAAACTGGAAGGGACTTTTTCAAACGGGCGCAGTCACACCAGACAAGGAGCTGTTGATCAACACTGCCCTGGGGGATTTCCCGGTCAATGTCTTTATCAATATTGATGATCAATAAAGCTGAACATTTTCTGTGAGGAGCATTGCGATGAGTACTGAAGACAAACGCATACGCGAATTGGCGCACCAGATCTGGGAATCCGAGGGTAAGCCTCACGGCGAGGACGCGCGGCACTGGGAGATGGCGCGCAAGCTGGCTGAAGCGGAAGCGCTCACGCCAAGCAAGCCAAAACCGGCCGCCAAGCCCAAGACGGCGCCCAAACCTTCTGCGGCGAAAGCCAAGCCTGCGGCGGTGAGCAAACCTGCCGCTCCAGCGGCGAAAAAACCGCCGGCACCGAAAAAGCCCAAACCCTAAACCCCGTGACGCCATGAACCTCCTCCCGACAACGTCGGCAGGAGGTGACCTTACTTTTCAGACTTCTCAGCTGACCCACCGTCGGCACGGCCGCGTTCGGCCCGGAAAAAGACCCTTGCAGGAGCAACACTTAATGAGCAAACCCCATAAAACCCCATCGACGCCGGGCAATGAGCCGTCGCGGATTCGTGAAGGTTTGCCCTTCCCCCTCGGCGCCACCTGGGACGGCCTGGGCGTCAACTTTGCGCTGTTCTCGGCCAATGCCACCAAGGTAGAGCTGTGCCTGTTCGACGACACCGGCGAAGTGGAACTCGAACGTATCGAACTGCCTGAATACACCGACGAAATCTTCCACGGCTACTTGCCCGACGCCCATCCGGGGTTGATCTACGGCTACCGCGTTTACGGTGCCTATGACCCGGCCAACGGCCATCGCTTCAACCACAACAAACTTCTGATCGACCCCTACGCCAAACAATTGGTGGGCGAGTTGAAATGGTCCGAGGCGCTGTTCGGCTACACCATCGGCCACCCCGACGACGACCTCAGCTTCGACGAGCGCGACAGTGCGCCCTTCGTGCCTAAATGCAAGGTCATTGACCCGGCGCACACCTGGGGCAACGACCAGCCGGTGCGGGTGCCGTGGGACCGCACGATCATTTATGAAACCCATCTGCGCGGCATCAGCATGCGCCACCCCTCCGTCGGTGAATCGGTGCGCGGCACCTGCGCCGGGCTGATGGAAGACGATGTGCTCAAGCACATTCGCCAGTTGGGCATTTCTTCGGTCGAGCTGTTGCCGGTACACGCCTTCGTCAACGACCAGCACCTGCTGGAAAAAGGCATGACCAACTACTGGGGCTATAACAGCATCGCGTTTTTCGCCCCTGACCCGCGCTACCTGGCCAGCGGCAAGATCGCCGAGTTCAAGGAGATGGTCGCGCACCTGCATGAGCAGAAGCTGGAAGTGATCCTCGACGTGGTCTACAACCACACCGCCGAGGGCAACGAGCGCGGTCCGACCCTGTCCATGCGCGGCATCGACAATGCCTCGTACTATCGCCTGATGCCGGACGACAAGCGCTTCTACATCAACGATTCCGGCACCGGCAACACCCTGGACCTGAGCCACCCGTGCGTGCTGCAAATGGTCACCGACTCGTTGCGTTACTGGGCCAACGAGATGCATGTCGATGGTTTCCGCTTTGACCTGGCAACCATTCTTGGCCGCTACCGTGACGGCTTCGACGAGCGCCACAGCTTCCTCGTGGCCTGCCGCCAGGACCCGGTATTGCGCCAGCTCAAACTCATCGCCGAGCCCTGGGACTGCGGTCCCGGTGGTTATCAGGTGGGCAACTTCCCGCCGGGCTGGGTGGAATGGAACGACCGTTTCCGCGACACCGTGCGCGCGTTCTGGAAAGGCGACGACGGGCAACTGGCGGACTTTGCCGGGCGCATGACCGCGTCGGGCGAGATGTTCAACCATCGGGGCCGCCGGCCATACAGCTCGGTGAATTTCATCACCGCCCACGACGGTTTCACCCTGCATGACTTGGTGTCGTACAACGACAAGCACAACGAAGACAACGACGAGAACAACCAGGACGGCAGCAACAACAACCTGTCCTGGAACCACGGCGTCGAAGGCCCTACCGACGACCCGCAGATCAACGAACTGCGCCTGCGCCAAATGCGCAACTTCTTCGCCACCCTCCTGCTGGCTCAGGGCACGCCGATGATCGTCGCCGGTGACGAATTTGCCCGCACTCAGCACGGCAATAACAACGCCTATTGCCAGGACAGCGAGATCGGCTGGGTCAACTGGGACCTGGACGAGGACGGCAAGTCGCTGCTCAAGTTCGTGAAGCGCTTGATCAAACTGCGCCTGGCGTACCCGATCCTGCGCCGGGGGCGCTTCCTGGTCGGCGACTACAACGAAGACATCGGCGTCAAGGACGTGACCTGGCTCGCCCCCGACGGCAACGAAATGACCATCGAACAGTGGCAGGACGCTCACGGCCGCTGCCTCGGCATGCTGATGGACGGCCGCGCCCAGGAGACCGGGATTCGCCGTGCGGGTGCCGATGCCACGCTGTTGCTGGTAGTGAACGCGCACCACGACATGGTTAATTTCCGTCTGCCGCCAGTGCCCGAGGGTGAGTTCTGGACCTGCATGCTCGACACCAATGACATCGCGGTGCGCGGTCAGGAGCGCTTTGATTTTGACCACGAGTACGCGGTGACCGGACGTTCGCTGCTGCTGTTTGAGCTGCAGCGCGAAGACGAGGTGTGAGATGGCGTTGCATGGATGCCTTCAGGGCTTTCGGGGCTATGCGGACACGCAGGCCCTGGGCCAGGCCCTGAAGGCGCTTCAGGAAGAAGGCCTCGACCAGCTGCCGCTTCCGGGCAGCGGTGAGACATTGGCGCGTTTCAGTCGCCTGGCCGAGGTGGCCGGGCACGACTTGCGCCTGTGCAAACTGTTCGAAGGCCACACCGACGCCCTGGCGATTTTTGCCGAGCTGCGCAGCCCTTTGCCGCCCTCGGGCAGCATCTGGGGCATGTGGGCGGCCGAACCGCCGACTGCCAAGGTGCGCGTGCGCCGTGAGGGTCAGCGCCTGCGCTTGGAGGGGCGCAAGGCCTGGTGTTCCGGAGCGACGGTGGTCAGCCACGGGCTGCTGACCGCCTGGGATGAACAAGACCGTCAGCAGTTGGTGGCGGTGCCGATGCAACACGCGGGCGTGACGGTCACGGATGAAGGCTGGAACGCCGTGGGCATGGCCGCCAGCGGCAGTGTCGACGTTATCTTCGATGGCGCCTGGGGGCTTGCCGTCGGCGCCCCTGGCGACTACCTCGCCCGGCCTGGTTTCTGGCAAGGCGGGGTCGGCATCGCCGCGTGCTGGTATGGCGCGGCGCAACGGCTGGCAGAGGCTCTGCGCGAGCAGTGCAGCAGCCGTAAGGAGCCCCATGCCCTGGCCCATTTGGGTGCCGTCGACAGCGCCCTGCACAGTGCCGCCTGCGTCTTACGCGCCGCCGCCGAGCAGATCGATCGCGCCCCCACCGCCAACGCGCAGCAATTGGCTCAGCAGACCCGCGCCTGTATCGAAGCGACCGTGGAACAGGTGATACGCCATGTCGGCCGCGCCGTCGGCGCCGGGCCTTATTGCAAGGACCCACACTTTGCGCAGTTGATGGCAGACCTGCCGGTGTACCTGCGCCAAAGCCATGCCGAACGCGACCTGGCCGCCCTCGGCGAACAGGTGGCCGGCGAACCCACAGGGAGGTGGCAGTTATGAAACCCAACCCTATCGTCGGCCAGGGTACGCCGCTGCAGCATTGGCAAACGTCACCGCGCATGGCCGAGTTGCCGCTGATCAGTGTCCAGGAGTTGGTGCCCGAAGGTCACCGCGCGGTGATCATCGCCCCCCACCCGGACGATGAAGTGCTCGGCTGCGGCGGCCTGTTGCAAGGGTTGGCAGCGTTGGGACGGCCCATGCAGTTGATCTCGGTAACCGACGGCAGCGCCAGTCACCCAGGTTCGCGGCGCTGGCCGGTGGAGCGCCTGAGCGTGGTGCGTCCGCAGGAATCGGCGCAGGCCCTGCATCGCCTGGGGGTGCCGCTGCACAGCCTCAAATGGCTGCGCGCCGGTTTCGCCGACAGTAACGTCGCCGCGCGCGAGGAACAGTTGGTTGAGTTTATCCAGCGCTACCTCAAACCCACGGACGTGCTGTTCACCACGTGGCGCGAGGACGGGCATTGCGACCACGAAGCCGTCGGCCGCGCCAGTGCCAAGGCGGTGCAGGCGGTGGGCGCCACGCTATACGAACTGCCGGTGTGGACCTGGCATTGGGCAACCGCCGAGGACAGCCTGGTGCCCTGGCACCGCGCGCGCAAAATCCCCCTCACCTGCGCAGCGGTGGCCCGCAAGCGTCACGCCATCCACGCCTTTGCCAGCCAGCTTGAAGGCGACCCGCAGATCGGCCTCGCGCCAGTGCTGGCGCCCTATGTGGTGGAGCGTTTGCTGCAACCTTTTGAAGTGGTGTTCATATGAGTGTGGCCACGCCGTATTTTGATCAACTGTTCGCCGAAAACGACGACCCGTGGGCGTTTCGCCAACGCTGGTATGAGCGCCGCAAGCGCGCCATGACCCTGGCGATGCTGACACGGCCGCGCTATGCATCGATCTTCGAACCGGGCTGCGCCAACGGCGAGTTGAGCTTTGAACTGGCACCACGGTGTGATCGCCTGCTGTGCTGCGACACCGCCTCGGCCGCCGTCAGCCTGGCGCGCAGCCGCCTGCTGGGTTTCCCCCATGCGCAGGTGCAGCAGAATCGCCTGCCCGAACAGTGGCCGCAGGGGCAGTTCGATTTGATCGTCCTCAGTGAGCTGGGGTACTACCTGGACGCCGACGACCTGCGCGTTTTGATCGAACGCGCCCTGGCCGGCTTGACCGCCGACGGCCAATTGCTCGCCTGCCACTGGCGTTCGCCTATCGAAGGCTGCCCGCAGACGGCCGAGCAGGTGCACGCCCGGCTTGAGCAGCAACTGGGCATGACCCGAGTCGCCAGCCTCGACGACCCCGACTTTCTTCTCGACCTGTGGAGCCGCGATGGCACCTCGGTCGCCCGCCATGAGGGCCTGCGATGATCGGTATTCTGATCCCGGTACATAACGAAGAAACGTTGTTGGCCGACTGCCTGGACGCCGCGCTGATCGCCGCGCGCCACCCCGGCCTGCTGGGCGAACCGGTACAGATCCTGGTGGTACTCGACAGTTGCAGCGATGGCAGTGCCGCCATCGCCCAGGCGTACCCGGTGCAACGTCTGGAACTGCAAGCGCGCAATGTCGGCCAGGTACGTGGCGCCGGCGCGCGGCACCTGCTTAACCAAGGGGCGCGCTGGATTGCCTGCACCGACGCCGACAGCCGCGTCGCCCCAGACTGGCTGGTAGCGCAACTGGCGCTGGGTTCCGATGCCGTGTGCGGCACTGTGACGGTGGACGCCTGGAGTGAAGGCTTCGACCCGGCAGCGCAGATCCGTTATCACCAGGGCTACGAGGCGCGGGACGGACATCGGCATATCCACGGCGCCAATCTGGGGGTGAGCGCAGGGGCGTATATCCGCGCGGGCGGCTTCGAACCGCTGGCGTGCCATGAAGATGTGCAACTGGTGCGCAACCTCGAACGGTGTGGCGCGTCCATCGCCTGGAGCCACGGCCCTCAAGTAGTCACCAGCGCGCGCCTGGAAGCGCGAGCCGAAGGCGGATTCGGCGATTATTTGAAGAGCCTGTTGCAGGCGTCCTGAAAAAACGCGATTGCAAAATGTAAAAACCGCCGATCCTTGTCTATGCTCATGACGCCTTGCCAGTCATTCACGATCGAATGGCCCTGCGAACACCACAGCGGAGTCTGTGGTCAATAAGCGCGGGACGGCCCCTCAACGGGGCACGACCCGGCACCCTTGAACAAGGATGTGACACCCATGAAATCTGCCTCATTAAGCGAAGGCCGTCGCGGCCCTGCACAAATCTGGAACAGCGCGCCTCAACTGGCGCAAATCCCGCCAATATCAGCCGACTCATTGGTGCCCGGCAAAGCCCGCGTGGTGATCATCGCGCCGCACCCCGGCGACGAAGTGCTGGCGTGCGGCGGTATCCTGCAATTGCTCAGTACGCTGGAGCATCCCCTGCAACTGATCTCCATCACCGACGGCAGCGCCAGCCACCCCGGCTCCCATGTATGGCCGGCGAGCCGCTTGAGCGTGGTGCGTCCGCAGGAAAGTGCCGAGGCTTTGCGCCGCCTGGGCATGCCCCTGCACAGTTTGAAGTGGATCCGTGGCGGGTTTTGCGATAACGCCCTGGCCGCCCGCGAACCCCAATTAAGCCAGTTCATTGCGCGCTACCTGCAACCCGGCGACATGGTGTTCACCACCTGGCGCAACGACGGTAACCACGACCACGACGCCGTTGGCCGCGCGGCCGCCAACGCCTGCAGTGTGGCAGGCGCGCACCTGTATGAACTGCCGATCCGTGCCTGGCACTGGCCGCTGCGCGAGAGTGCCGTCATCCCCTGGCATCGGGCGCGCAAGGTGCGCCTGGACACCTGGAGCGTGGCGCGCAAACTCCACGCCACCCATGCGTTTGCCAGCCAATTGAGCGGCGACCCCCAGATCGGCTTGGCGCCGATGCTGGCCCAGGAGTTGCTGGAGAGGATTCGCGAGCCTTACGAGATCGTGTTTGTGTAGCTCAATGGCCGCCGAGGGACGTTCGGCCTGAGAATGGCATTCTGATCTGATAGGCAATCGCCAGCCAAATAAACCAGGCCGGCATCACGCACAGCGCCAGGCGTGTGTCCGGCCGCAACGCCAGCAGGCCCAGCACAAACACCAGGAACGCCAGCGAGAACCAGGCCATCGGCACACCGCCGGGCATTTTGTAGAGGGACTTGGCGTGCAGGTCCGGGCGCTTTTTACGGTAGGCGATGTAGGACGCGAGAATGGTCGACCAGGTGAAAATCACCAGAATCGCCGAGACCGTCGACACAATGGTGAACGCCGTCATCACCTCGGGCACCACGAACAGCAGCACCAGGCCGATCAGCATCAGCAATGTGGTGAACGCGAGACTGATAAACGGCACGCTGCTGTTCGACAGGCGCCCGAAGATGCCCGGTGCATCGCCCAGATCGGCGAGCCCGAACAACATGCGGCTGGCGGAAAACACCCCGCTGTTGGCCGAGGACGCCGCCGAGGTCAGCACCACGAAATTGACCAGCCCCGCGGCAGCCGGAAAGCCCGCCACCAGGAACAGCTCCACGAACGGGCTCTTGGTCGGCGACACCTGTTGCCACGAGGTCACGGCGATGATGCACGCCAGGGCCAGCACGTAGAACAGAATGATGCGCAGCGGAATCGAGTTGATCGCCTTGGGTAAGGTCTTCTCCGGCGCACGGGTTTCGGCGGCGGCGGTGCCGATCAGCTCGGTGCCGGCGAATGAAAAGATCGCCATCTGGAAGCCGGCAAAAAAGCCGAACAGGCCATTGGGGAACGCCGCCTGAGCATCCAACAGGTGGCCCAGGGACGCGGTCACGCCGGTGGGCGAAACGAACGAGGTGGCGATCAGCACTCCGCTGACGCCAATCAGCGTCACCACGGCGATGATCTTGATGATCGCGAACCAGAACTCCACTTCACCGAACAGTTTGACCGTCAGCACATTCAACGCGAACAGCGTCATCAGCATGCCCACGGCCGGTACCCAGGCGGGGACGTCGGGGAACCAGTACTGGAAGAATCCTCCGACCACCACCGCATCCCCCACCACCGCCACGCTCCAGCTCAGCCAGTACGACCAGCCGAGAAAGAACGCCGCGCGCGGCCCCAGGTAAGCACCGGCAAAATCGGCAAAGCTTTTGAAGTTGAGGTTGGACAGCAGCAGCTCGCCCATGGCGCGCATCACGAAATACACGAATAGCCCAATGATCATGTAGATAAGGATGATCGATGTGCCGGACAGCGCAATGATCTTGCCGGAGCCCATGAACAGGCCGGTGCCGATCGCACCGCCCATGGCCATCAGTTGGATGTGACGGTTGCTCAGGGTGCGTTGCAACGCAGGCTTTTCGCAAAGCCCGGACGTGGTTGTTTTCATCACAAAACCTCTTGTTATGTTTTTGAGTTTTGGCAGAAAAAAGTGTGGCGTTTAGTTGTTATTGGGATCAGGCGGTGTGGCGTTCGAAACCGTGCAGCACGTTGACGGCATTGATGCCGATCTCATCGACCATGTAGCCGCCTTCCATTACGAACAACGTCGGCACACCAACACCGGCAATGAGCTGGCCCATGCTGAGGAAGTCGTCGCTGTCGAGCAGGAAGTGGCTGATGGGGTCGTCCTTGAAGGTGTCCACGCCGAGGGAAATCACCAGCACCTCAGGGGCGAACTGGCGTAATTGCCGGCAGGCGTCGGCCAGGGCGGTTTTGTAGTGGTCCCAGGTGGTGTTTTTGGGCAGCGGGTAATTGAGGTTGAAGCCCTCCCCCGCGCCGACGCCACGCTCACTGGCGGCGCCGGAAAAATACGGGTAGGAGACCGCCGGGTCGCCGTGCAAGGAGATGAACAGCACGTCGGCACGGTCGTAGAAAATATTTTGCGTGCCGTTGCCGTGGTGGAAATCCACATCCAGCACCGCGACGCGCTTGGCGCCTTGGGTAATGGCCTGTTGCGCGGCAATCGCGGCGTTGTTGAGGTAGCAATAACCGCCCATGTATTCGCGGGCGGCATGGTGACCCGGTGGCCGGCACAGCGCGAACGCACTGTTGTGGCCTTCGTCGATCAGTGCCAGGCCGGTGAGCGCGATATCGGCGCTGGTCTTGACCGCGTTCCAGGTGGTGGCGGTGATCGGCGAGCCGGCGTCCATGGCAAAGAAGCCCAGCTTGCCGTCGATGAAGTCCGGTACTTGTTGGTTGGCCAAATCGCGTACCGGCCATACCAGCGGCAATGCGTCGTGGTTGCGGCCGATGGCGGTCCACTCGGCCCACGCCGTTTCGAGGAAGGCCACGTAGCGCTCGCTGTGGGCGTTGACGTAACAGGCGCGGTCGAAGGTGCGCGGCACGATGATGTCACCGAGCCCCACATGCTTTACGCGGTCACGCACGGTGTCGGCGCGGCTGGGTTGTTCGAAGGAGGGTTTGAGCACGCCATCTTTCAACTCGGTGCCGTGGTGCAAACGGTGGTCATCACTAAAAACAGTCAGCATTGGTATACATCCGCCAGTAAAAGACAGGGCCTATTTTGTTCTGGCTTGACCGGGCTTTCTTTGCTTTTACTTCTGACGCTGTTAGCTTTATCGGGTGTTTTTACCTCTAACAAAGACAAATATGAAAAATAAAACCAAGCAGGTCGCTCTTGACGACACCGATCTCGCCATCCTTGCGTTGTTGCAAGAAGACGCGAGTATTTCCAACGCCCAGCTGAGCGAGCGCCTGGCATTGAGCCTTACGCCCTGCTGGCGTCGGCGCAAACGTCTGGAAGAGGAAGGCGTGATCAAGGACTACCAGGCCAATCTGGACCGCAAGATGCTCGGCCTGGACATCATGGCGTTTGTGCATGTGCGCTTTGCCATCCACACCGACCATGCGCCGGACGCGTTTGAAGCGGTGGTCAAAGAGCTGCCTCAGGTGCTGTCCTGTCACAAAATCACCGGCGATGCGGACTACCTGTTGCAGGTGCTGGCAGAAGATTTGGACAGCTACAGCGAGTTTGTCGAGAGCGTGCTGAGGCGCCAGTTGGGGATTGCGTCGATCCAGTCGAGCCTGGCGCTGCGGGAGGTGAAAGCGACGAGTCGGGTGGCGATACCGAAGCGCGATTGAACGCGCCCATATCCGGAAAAGTCGTGGCAGGTGATGGCGAATCGCCTGCCCATTCGATGTGAAAAATTCGTTAACCAATTCTCGCCAAAGGCTTTTTCCCACAGGCTCAATCTGCCAGACTGATGCGAATAATTATCAACCGTTTTATTATTCGCCACGGACGGCGCGTCGGGGAGAGTCAGTTCCATGTCTGTGCAACAACCTGCAGGTAAAGGTTTTTCACCGAGTCTGATCGCGTTCGCGGTGTGTCTTGCCACCTCACAAACGGCCTTCGCCGCCGAGCCAGAAGCGCCGGCCACCACGTTGGAACTGGGCGCCACCCAAGTCTCCGGCGAGCAGCAATTAAGCGAAATTACCGAGGGCACGCAGTCCTACACCACGGGCGCGATGAAGACGGCGACCAAACTGCCCCTGACCCTGCGTGAAACCCCACAGGCCGTTACCGTCATCACCCGCCAGCGCATGGACGACCAGGCGATGACCAGCATCAACGATGTGGTCAACGCCACGCCCGGGCTGTTCCTGAATTTCTCCAGCGGCCCTGGGCGGCAGTCCTACACCTCGCGTGGCTTTGACATCGACAACCTGATGTATGACGGCATCCCGAGCGGCTATAACGGGGTAACGGTCGGGGCCCAACCCAACCTGGCGATGTTCGACCGCGTCGAAGTGGTGCGCGGCGCCACCGGCCTGGTCACCGGCGCGGGCAACCCGTCGGCCGCCATCAACCTGATCCGCAAACGCCCACTGGACGAGCAGAAGGTCACCCTGACCGGCGCCGCCGGCAGTTGGGACGACTACCGTGGCGAGCTGGACGCTTCCAGCCCGCTTAACGACAGCGGCACCTGGCGCGGTCGCGTGGTCACCTCTTACCGCGACGCCAACAGCTTCATCGACAACGCCGAGGAGTATCACGGCCTGTTCTACGCCGTCACCGAAGCCGACCTGAGCGAAGACACCCGCCTGACCCTGGGTTACTCCAACCAAAAGGACAAGACCAACTACTTCTGGGGCTCCTCGATGGTCGGCCTGGACGGTCACCACCTGGACCTGCCGCGTTCCTACAACCCAGGCACCGACTGGGAGAACAAGGACCAGGAAATCAATACGGTGTTCGCCGAACTGCGCCAGCAACTGGCCAACGACTGGGCGCTGCAGGTCAACGCCAACTACGCCGAGCAGAAAGCCTTGTTCTCGGGCTCCTACCAATCGCGCTGGGCCGCCGACAAGTCCCTGGCGCGTACGGTGTACCAGGCCGCCTACGATGAAAACCAGGCCGGCGTCGACGCCTTTGCCAGCGGCCCGTTCCAGGCGTTCGGGCGCAGCCATGAACTGGTGGTGGGCGCCAGCCGACGCATCTACGACATGACCAGCCACGACTACAGCCCCTATAACACCAACTGGCCGCTCAGCGCGGGCAAGCCGGACTTCGTCCACACCTCGGACACCCGTGAAATCACCACCCAGGACGGCCTTTACCTCACCACGCGCCTGAGCCTGGCCGACCCGCTCAAGCTGATCCTCGGCGGCCGCCTGGACTGGTACGACTATGACGCCCATGGCAGTAACACCGGCGACTACAAGGTCACCCGCAACCTCACCCGCTACGCCGGCCTGATCTACGAGCTGGACGACCATCACTCGGTCTACGTCAGCTACAGCGATATCTTCACGCCGCAGAGCTCCAAGGACATCTCGGGCACACCGGTCAAACCGATTGAGGGCAAAAACTACGAGGTCGGTATCAAAGGCGAATACCTGGGAGGTGCGCTCAATGCCAGCGTGGCGCTGTTCCGTGTCGACCAGGAGAACCGCGCCACAAAAGTCACGGTGCAGAACTGCCCGCAGACCGAGTGCTACGACGCCTCCGGCGAGATTCGCAGCCAGGGTATCGACTTCGAACTGCAAGGTGCATTGACCGAAAACTGGCAGGTCGGCGGTGGCTACACCTACGCGCGCACCCATACCATCAAGGACACAGCCAACCCGCAGAAGGTCAACAAACAGTACGACACCGACACGCCTGAGCACCTGTTCAAACTGACCACCCGCTACAACCTCCAGGGCCCGCTGGAGAAATTCCGCGTGGGCGGCAACATCTCCTGGCAAAGCCGTATGTACAACGACATCGCCCTGGCCGATGGCAGCAGCTACCGCCTGCAACAAGGCGCGTACGCCGTCACCGATCTGATGGCCGGCTACCGGGTCAACCAACACCTCGACCTGCAGCTCAACGCGAACAACATCTTTGACCGCAGCTATTACTCGTCCATCTCCAACTCGGTGGACTACGGTGGCGACAGCTACGGCAACCCCCGAAACATGATGTTGACGGCCAAGTACAGCTTCTGATCGTTCTCGCGGCAGCCCACTCGGGCTGCCCTGCTTAAAGTCTGCTCTCGAAATGCCGATAGGCCTTTTGGCTCGCCTGCATCTGCAAACATCCTGATACCTGTTCGACTTAACATCAGAGTGCCATCATGGCACGCAGCATGCTTTGTTCCAGGCCAGCCCACATGGAGTAAGAGTGCATGCCTCACCGCCCGCGTTTCATAGAGCATTACCGCAAGGCCGACCGCATTATGCTGGCGTTGATCTGGCTGATGTTCCTGTTCTCTCTGGGCTTGGCGTTCTGGCACGACACCCTGATCCAGGCGGTCGTCATCGGCGGCGGCACCAGCTTGGTGCTCACCCTGTTGTATCGGGCCATCGGCGGCACCCGCATGATGCGTTGTGCATTGGGTGCAGGCCTGATGGTCATGGCGGCGCTGCATATCAACCAGGCGCAGGGCGTGATCGAATCGCACTTTGGCATCTTTGCGTTGCTGGCGGTGCTGACGTTCTATCGGGACTGGCTACCGATTTTGGTCGCGGCGCTCACCATCGCCGTGCACCACGTGGTCTTCCACGCCTTGCAACACCAAGGTTTCCCGGTGTTTGTGATGCAACACCACGGCGGCTGGACCATGGTATTCGTGCATGCTTTCTACGTGCTGATGGAAACTGTCGCCTTGCTCTACCTCGCCGTGCACAGCCAGGCCGAAGCGGTGGAAAGCCAGGACATGCTCGAGAAGATGCTCGCCGTGACCTCCCGGTTCTCCGAGGCAAGCGCCGAGGGCGACGGCAAGGTCCGCGTCTCCCTGGCCAAGCGCTTCGACCATTTCCTGCAACAACTCACCCACCTGATCGACGGCGTGGCCCGTGACTCCCACGGCCTGGGCCAACTCGGCCAGGAACTGGCCCACGCCAGCGGCACCCTGGAAAAAGGCGCACGCCACCAGTTGGCCGAAATCAGCGAAATGACCGGCTCAATGCAACGCATGGAGCACGCCATGGGCCACATCGCCGTGCACGTTGAACACGCCGTTGAGCATGCCGGTGTCGCCAGCAAACAAATCCTGCGCGGCCAGGAAAGCGTCGGCCGCGCGCAACATGAAATCACCCAACTGGCCACCCGCCTGGAAGGCACCAACCAGACCGTCCAGGGTCTGGCCGTGCAAGCCGAACAGATCGGCTCGGTGCTGGAAGTCATCAGCAGCATCGCCAACCAGACCAACCTGCTCGCCCTCAACGCCGCCATCGAAGCCGCCCGCGCGGGCGAACAAGGTCGTGGCTTCGCAGTGGTTGCCGACGAAGTGCGCAGCCTGGCCCAGCGCACGGCGGTGTCCACCCAGGAAATCAAAACCATCATCGAAGGCTTGCAGCACGGCAGTCGTCAGGCCGTAGAGGCGATGCACGACAGCCGCCAAGGTGTGGAACGCTGCGTGGAAGACAGCCAGGTGGCCGTCCAGATGCTGCAAGCGGTGGGCAATGACATTGCGCGGATTGATGCGCTCAACGGGCAGATTGTCACCACCACGCGCGAGCAGACCGAAGCGAACCTGGAGATTGTCGGGCGCTTGCAGTCGGTGCAAAACATCGCACAGAGCACGGCCGATGATGTGGAGCTGTTGGCCAGGAGCAGCGAACAATTGCCACCGATTGCGGTCAGGCTCGATGCCCTGGGCAGGCGCTTTCATCCATGACGGGCCGGACCTGAGGGAGCGTTCAAGGCTCAGGTCGATATATCAGCCCCTGCTGCGCGCGTTGGTTAATATAGGCGGCCAACCAATCGCATAAAAGGACGTATGGGGTGAAGGACACAGCGTTATCAGGGCTCTCCACGGCTGACATGGACACCTATTCCTGGCGGCGTCGCCTCTTGATGGCTTGCCTGGCGATCCTGTTGTATTTTGCGGTTCAACTGGTGCTCATATTCGCGGTTGGCAAAGCCTCGACGCTGTGGATGAGCATCAGTGCTTCATTGGTGGTGCTGCTGATATTCGCGTGGGTCGAGCGCAGGCACTCAGGCGGGGTGCGTGCCCTGGTGGGGCACGACCTGGGCAACACGCTCAAGCAGTGTGCGCCATGGGTGCTGGGGGCTTACCTGGTCAGTACCGGTCTGGACGTCGGGTTCGGATATTGGCAGGAGCCCACGCCGCTGGCGGGCACCCAATCCATGACGAAAAAGCTGCTGCTCTTCGCCATGACGTTGGTGATTATTTCAACGCTCGAAGAGCTCCTGTACCGTCACTTCCTGATTCGCCTGTTCCCCCTGGGTCACCGTCGTTGGCGGTACGTGGCAATCCTGTTCACGACTGCGCTGTATATGCTCATGCATATGCCCTACGCCCATTGGACAAACTTCCTGCTGGTCGGCACGCTGTCAATCATCCTGGGCTATGCGCGGGTGCGCAGCGCTGGCCTATTGGTGCCCGTGCTGCTGCACATCTTTGCGGGAGTGCTTTCGCTCCTGAGGTACTTCATGGCCACTCTTTGGTTTTAGGCCTTGCGCGCAGATGCCAGGTAAGACCATGCGGCTTTCGACTCTTTGCCTCCTGGATGCCCTGCCGGTGCTTTTCGCGTCACCGGGTGCCCGCCCCCTCAATACCTCCCGCCGCATCTGGCCCAGTTCCTGCACCCGCCCCTCCAGTCGCTGCTGACTACGCGGACGACTCTTTTGAACCCCGGCGCCCGCGCCCCACCTCCGATAATCAAGCATCTCCCCTACCCCTTTCGAGGCCTTCACCCATGACGAGTGCTTCCACCGAACAGGTCAGCCCCAAAACCCTGCGCAAGGTCATCATCGCCGCCGGCATCGGTAACTTCGTCGAATGGTTTGACTTTGCCGTCTACGGGTTTCTTGCCACCACCATTGCCCAGCAGTTCTTCCCCAGCGGCGACGCCAGCGTGGCACTGCTCAAGACCTTTGCGGTATTTGCCGTGGCGTTTGCCTTCCGGCCGCTGGGCGGGATTTTCTTCGGCATGCTTGGCGACCGCATCGGCCGTAAACGCACCCTGGCCATGACGATTCTGCTGATGGCCGGTGCCACCACCCTGATCGGCCTGCTGCCCACCTACGCCGCGATCGGCGTCACCGCGCCGATCCTGTTGTCGCTGATTCGCTGCGCCCAAGGCTTCTCCGCCGGGGGCGAATACGCCGGCGCCTGTGCTTACCTGATGGAACATGCGCCCAGTGACAAACGCGCCTGGTACGGCAGCTTCGTGCCGGTGTCCACGTTCTCCGCGTTCGCCGCTGCTGCCGTGGTGGCGTATGCGCTTGAGGCGTCGTTGTCCGCCGAGGCGATGGGCAGCTGGGGCTGGCGCTTGCCGTTCCTGATCGCCGCGCCACTGGGGCTGGTGGGGCTGTACCTGCGCTGGAAGCTGGATGAAACGCCGGCGTTCCAGGCCGTGAAGCAGGAGCACGCAGTGGCCCACTCACCGCTCAAGGAGACCTTGCGCCACCATGGTGCCGCGATCTGCTGCCTGGGCGCTTTTGTGTCGCTGACCGCGCTGTCGTTTTATATGTTCACCACCTACTTCGCGACCTACCTGCAAGTGGCCGGTGGGCTGAGTCGGGCAGGCGCGTTGCTGGTGTCGCTGATTGCGCTGATTTTCGCCGCGGCAATTTGCCCTCTCGCGGGGCTGTATTCAGACCGGGTGGGGCGTCGCGTCACGGTGATGACGGCCTGTGTGCTGTTGATGCTGGTGGTCTACCCATCGTTCCTGATGGCCAGTTCCGGGTCGTTCGCAGCGTCTGTTATCGGGGTAATGTTGCTGGCAGTGGGTGCCGTGTTGTGTGGGGTGGTCACAGCGGCGCTGCTGTCAGAGACATTCCCGACGCGCACGCGATATACCGCTTCGGCAATCACGTACAACATGGCTTACACGATCTTCGGCGGTACCGCGCCACTGATGGCGACGTGGCTGATCAGCACCACCGGCAGCAACCTGTCACCGGCGTTTTACCTGATCGCCGTGGCATTACTGGCGCTGGCCGGCGGCTTGGCATTGCCGGAAACGTCGAGAATTTCCCTGCATGACGTGGGCACCGAGGAACAAGAAGCAGCGTCGGTGTTTTCGCGTTAAACCCTCGAGGCTGAACCGTCGAGGGTTCAGCCTCCCAGAGACTCAGCGCTTCACACACACAAACAACGCATTGCCCGTCACCCCCTCCCAAGGCGTGATCCGCTCGTAGTCATGCTCAAACACCTGCACGTCGAAGTGTGGCTGCAACAACTGCTCAAGCTCGACAAAACTCAGCGCAACCATGGCGTGCTCATCCTGCCAGGCCTCGGTCACCCCCGCAGTGGTCTTTTCAATACTCAAGCGCAGCGCCTGCTGCTCGCCCTCCCCGCTGTAATGCCAGCCGGAGCCGAAGGAAAATAGGCTGTCTTCAAACGTCACGCTATGGCGTACCAGCAAACGGTTGTCGATGTGACGCTTGTCCACCGCGTTGAAGCAGAACACGCCGTTGTCGGCGAGCGCGCGGTGTACGCTGGCCAGGCACGCGCTCAGTTGCGTCAGCCCGGCGTTGTAGTGGGTGGAGTAGAGAAAGCAGGTGATCAGGTCCTGTGGCTCGTCGACCTGGAAACTCGCCATGTCCTGGCAACTGAACTGCGCTTGCGGGCAGCGCAGTCGGGCGAGGTCAAGCATGGGCTGGCTGATGTCCAGCCCGGTACTGCGAAAGCCGGCGTCGAGGAAATAACGCACGTGCGGCCCGGTGCCGCAGGCCAGGTCCAGGTGCCGGCGCCCGCCATTGCCGAACAGTTGATGCAGGCGCTGCACGCTGTGGCTCTGTGCCCGGTAGTCGATGTCGGCGCACATCAGGTCGTAGTAAATAGACAGGTCGGTATACAGCGCGTTGGAGGACATAGGGGGCCAGGGCAGGACGGCGGGAATTTCGCGGCGGCATGGTAACCCAGTCAGAGGCGCAAGCCGCTACACTCGCCTCTCAAACGTCAGCCAAGGAGGCCACCATGAGTGTTCGCGGAAAAAACCGCCAGATCGACAATATCGAATTCAACGTGGGTGACATCGCCCGCAGCAAAGCCTTTTACGGCAGCGTGTTTGGCTGGACGTTCGTTGACTACGGCCCCACCTATAGCGAATTCAGCGATGGCCGACTGACCGGCGGGTTCACCACCGGGGAGCCCGTAAGGCCCGGCGGCCCTTTAGTTATTGTGTATTCGGATGACCTTGAAGGGGCGCAACAGCGACTTAAAGCGCTTGGCGCGGTAATCAGCCGCGAGACCTTCGCGTTCCCTGGTGGGCGCAGGTTTCACTTCCTTGATCCGGATGGATATGAGCTCGCCGTCTGGACAGATCGCCCGTAGGCATCACCCACGTCAGGCTCCCTGGCTTGTCCGCTCACTGGAAACTGCGGCGGGCAGGCGTGGCGACGGACAGCCTCCGGACGAGCCTCATTTCCCACGTCATGTGCGTGACTGACCTGCCCGGATTGGCTAGCTCAAATCATGCAGGTCTCGCCCAAGCGGCGCGCTCAAAGACCATTCAGAAAACCTCACCCTCAACCCTTGCCGCTGCGGTGTGCAGCACATAGGGCCAACCCTGTAGCGCTCGGCGTGTGGAAATGCCGCAAGCCTGAGCAATGGCCACGTCACGCCGTCGGTGGAGTATTGCAAGCGCAACACGCCCTCGGAAACGGTCAAACGCAGCCAAAAATCGCTCGGGTCGCCAGAAAAACAGCTGGGCGCCCAGTCAGACGAGCCGTGTGTGAGCACGCTGCTGATCATTGGCATTCCATCGTTATATTCAATGCCTGCCTTGAGCCAGGTCTGCTCATTGAGCCTGACCATAATGCCCGCCTGGTCATAGAGTTCGCGAAAATCGGCGTTAACTCTGACTTGAGCGGTAAAGCCCCCCGTGGTCTCAAACCCCAGGAAATGTCCGCTGTCTCGAATGAACCCATAATGAGTTTCACGCCAGAAATCGGTTTGGAAGTCCGTAAAAACCTCTAAAGAGTGGTCAGCAAAGCTTTGGTAAAGGCTCGGTTTATTCAGCCATTGAGCCGATTGCCAAATTGACACTTCAAGGTTTTGACTGACGACTTCAATCTGTTTTTTAGCCATCAGGCTACCCCCTCCATTGATTTGCAGAATCCAGCGTTGCACACCCGTTTTCTCTCATGACCCGCTGGCCGTGGAGACTGTATCAAACTCATGGTCGCCGCCGATCGTTTGTCCGCGCGATGGCTGACAGGACGTGGCCGACTCGGGTGCGCAGCCTTGAAACCTAACGCGCAGCGCATCTGAACAAAGCGACGTATTGACCGTCGAATTCACCGTGCTGCACGCACTTGACACATTTGCTGACATCCCCTGATGATGGACCCCTTACTCAGGGTGTGTCAGCAAATGTCCGCAACCACGTTCGTTAACCTTTCCGTCATTGGCTTGATTGCCAAGGCGCAAGGTTGCGTTGCGCACGCCCTCAAATCGAAGAAACAGTCGCTCATGTGACCGGGGCGCGCTGTCCCGTCAGATGAGCTGACAGGACATTGAGCGCGGATCCCCTCCTCCCTTGCACAATAGCCCCTGCCCTTCTGACGGTGACTTTACCGGTCCACCTTCAGGAGAAAGTGCATGTCATCGTTTCAAGGTATCTGGGTTCCCGTGGTCACCCCGTTTCAGGACGGCGCCATCGATTTCATCAGCCTGCGGCGGCTGGTCGGCCATCTGCTGGACAAACACGTGGCCGGGATCATGGTGTGCACCACCACCGGTGAAGCCGCTGCGCTGAGCCGAGATGAACAACTGGCGGTGCTCGATGCCGTGTTGCAACAAGTACCCGCCGGTCGTGTGGTGATAGGCCTGTCGGGCAATAACCAGCGTGAGCTGCTGCAGTTTCAGCAGCACATCCTCGAGCGCCCGATAGCCGGGTTGCTGGTGCCGGCGCCGAGTTATATTCGCCCGTCCCAGGCCGGTCTCGCGGCGTTCTTTCGCACCGTGGCCGATGCATCCCGCGTGCCGGTCATTCTCTACGACATTCCCTATCGGACCGGCGCGACCTTTGAGCAGGCCACCTTGCTGAGCATCGTGGCCCACGAGCGTATCGTGGCGATCAAGGACTGTGGCGGCAACCTGGCAAATACCCTGGCGCTGCTGGCCAGTGGCGAGGTGGATGTGCTGTGCGGCGAGGATATTCAGCTTTTCAACGCGCTGTGCCTGGGCGCCACGGGAGCGATTGCGGCATCGGCCCATGTACACACCGAGCAGTTCGTAGCGCTATACCAGCAAGTGCGGGATAACAGGCTGGCCGAGGCGCGGGCCACCTTCTTTGCCTTGCTGCCGTTGATCAACACAATGTTCATGGAGCCCAACCCCGCGCCAGTTAAGGCTGCGCTGGCGTTGCAGGGGCTGATCGGCAGTGAGTTGCGGGCACCGATGCAGGCGGCCAGCGAGGCCTGTGTGGCTCGCTTGCAAACACTGTTGAAGAATGCCCGCCAGGCTTGTGGCGAGCGGGCTTTCCCGCTCGCCAAAATGCCCGCTCCAGAAAGGTTCAGGTGAGCCCACGGCGCGGTTACCGGCTGGAGAGTGCCGCTCGCGCGCTGTGCAGTTTCTTGTAGCTTTCAATCAAACGCTGGTGGCGGTCCAGGCCTTCAAGTTGCATGCTGGTCGGGGTCAACCCGTAGAACCGCACGCTGCCCTCAACCGAGCCGATCACCGCGTCCATCCGTTCATCACCAAACATGCGCCGGAAGTTGGTTTCGTAATCGGCCAGCTCCAGGTCGTCGTCCAGTTCCATCTCCAGCACCGCGTTCAACGCCTGGTAAAACAGGCCGCGATCAGCGGTGTTGTCGTTGTACTGCAAGAACATCTCCACGCACTCTTTGGCCTCTTCGTATTGCTTCAAGGCCAGGAAGATCAGCAGCTTCAACTCCAGGATGGTCAACTGACCCCACGCGGTGTTGTCGTCGAACTCGATGCCGATCAGGGTGGCGATATCTGTGTAGTCGTCCAGCTCGCTCTCGATCAGGCGTTCAACCAGCGCCTGCAACTGCTCTTCGTCAAGGCTGTGCAGGTTGAGGATGTCGGCGCGGAAAAACAGCGCCTTGTTGGTGTTGTCCCAGATCAGGTCATCCATCGGGTAGATTTCCGAATAATCCGGCACCAGGATGCGGCACGCCGTGGCGCCAAGGTGTTCGTACACCGCCATATACGACTCTTTACCCATGCCTTCGAGAATGCCGAACAAGGTCGCGGCCTCCTGGGCGTTGGAGTCTTCGCCTTCGCCGGAGAAGTCCCACTCGACGAACTCATACTCCGACTGCGCGCTGAAGAAGCGCCACGACACCACGCCGCTGGAGTCGATGAAGTGCTCGACGAAGTTGTTCGGTTCGGTCACCGCCTGGGCTTCGAAGGTCGGCTGCGGCAAATCGTTCAAGCCTTCGAAGCTGCGGCCTTGCAACAGTTCGGTCAGGCTGCGTTCCAGCGCCACTTCCAGGCTTGGGTGGGCGCCGAACGAGGCGAATACCCCGCCGGTGCGCGGGTTCATCAGGGTCACGCACATCACCGGGAACTCACCGCCCAGGGACGCATCCTTGACCAGTACCGGGAAGCCCTGGGCTTGCAGGCCTTCAATGCCGGCCGCAATGCCGGGGTACTTGGCCAGCACCTGCGCCGGTACGTCCGGCAAGGCAAATTCGCCTTCGATGATCTCGCGCTTCACCGCCCGCTCGAAAATCTCCGACAGGCACTGCACCTGAGCTTCGGCCAGGGTGTTGCCGGCGCTCATGCCATTGCTGAGGTAGAGGTTTTCGATCAGGTTGGAGGGGAAATACACCACCTCGCCATCCGACTGGCGCACGAACGGCAGCGAAACAATGCCGCGCGCTTCATTGCCGGAGTTGGTGTCGTACAGGTGCGAACCGCGCAGCTCACCCTCACGGTCGTAGATTTTGCGGCAGTAGGCATCGAGAATTTCAGCCGGCAGTTCGTCGTTGGGGCCCGGCTGGAACCAGCGCTCATCCGGGTAATGCACGAACGGCGCATTGGCCAGCTCCTCGCCCCAGAACTGGTCGTTGTAGAAAAAATTGCAGTTGAGCCGCTCGATGAACTCGCCCAGCGCCGAGGCCAGGGCCCCCTCTTTGGTTGCGCCTTTACCGTTGGTGAAACACATCGGCGAATGGGCATCGCGGATATGCAGCGACCACACGTTAGGCACGATATTGCGCCACGACGCGATTTCGATCTTCATGCCCAGCCCGGCGAGAATCCCGGACATATTGGCGATGGTCTGCTCCAGCGGCAGGTCCTTGCCCGCGATAAAGGTGCCGCCTTCGGATGTGCTGCCCGGCATCAACAAGGCCTGCGCATCGGCATCGAGGTTGTCCACTTCTTCGATCACAAACTCGGGCCCGGCCTGCACCACCTTTTTCACAGTGCAGCGGTCGATGGAGCGCAGGATGCCCTGGCGGTCCTTCTCGGAGATATCCGCCGGCAACTCCACCTGGATTTTGAAGATCTGGTTATAGCGGTTTTCCGGGTCGACGATGTTGTTCTGCGACAGCCGAATATTGTCGGTGGGGATGTTGCGCGTCTGGCAGTACAACTTCACAAAGTACGCCGCACACAGCGCGGACGACGCCAGGAAATAGTCGAACGGCCCCGGTGCCGAACCATCGCCTTTATAGCGAATGGGTTGGTCGGCAATCACCGTAAAGTCATCGAACTTGGCTTCAAGTCGGAGGTTGTCGAGAAAGTTGACCTTGATTTCCATGGGGGTACACCAGAATACGGGCTAAACAAAAATGGCCGCCATTATGGGGTTTTTCGTCGATTTATTTCAGGCTTTTGACCGACGGCTGGCGAAATGGCCAATGTGCATTAATCTTCTGCCAGTTGGCGCCGATGGACTGTGAGGAATCAGGGAGTAGTCGGAATGCGTAATAACCAGCCCGTAACACAACGTGAGATCTCACTCGCGCCGCAACAAAAACTCATTTCCGCCACCGATACCCAGGGTGGCATCACTTATTGTAACGACGATTTTGTCGAAATCAGTGGGTTTGAACGGGCCGACCTGATCGGCGCGCCGCAAAATATCGTGCGCCACCCGGACGTGCCCCCTGCCGTCTTTGCGCACATGTGGAGCGCGCTCAAGCAAGGCCTGCCGTGGATGGGCATCGTCAAGAACCGTTCGAAAAACGGCGACCACTATTGGGTCAACGCCTACGTCACGCCGATCTTCGAGGGCAGCCGGGTGGTGGGTTTCGAATCGGTGCGGGTCAAGCCCACCGCCGATCAAATCCGCCGCGCCGAGGCCCTGTATCTGCGCCTGCGCCAGGGCAAGTCCGGCGTGTCGCCCATGGATGCGTGGCTGCCGGCGCTGGCAAGTTGCGTTCCCTACGCAGCCACGGGTGTGGTCGGCAGTGTGGCCGGCCTGTTTCTCAGCGCGCCGGTTGCTGTCGCGCTGGCCGTGGCGGTCGCCGTGCCGGTGGGCCTGCTCTGTTCACGCTGGCGCCAGGGCAGCACCTTGCGCCTGTTGGCGGGGGTCGAGCCTTCCACTTCGGATGCCCTGATCGCCCAGATGTACAGCGACGCGCGCGGGCCCCAGGGACGCCTGGAAACCGCGTTCCTCAGCCAGAACGCACGCTTGAAGACCTGCCTGACCCGTCTGCAGGACAGCGCCGAACAACTCAGCGCCCTGGCCGGGCAGTCCGATCAACTGGCCACTGCCAGCTCCAAAGGCCTGGACCGCCAGCGCCACGAAACAGAACAGGTCTCGGCTGCGGTCAACCAAATGGCCGCCACCACCCAGGAAGTCGCCAGCCATGTGCAGCGCACCGCCGACGCCACCCAGCAAGCCAACGTGCTGACCGGACGCGGCCGCGAAGTCGCGCGCGACACCCGCCAGGCCATCGAGCGCCTGTCTGCGGTGGTCGGCGAGACTGGCACTACCGTGGCGCAATTGGCCAAGGACAGCGACGAAATCGGCAGCGTGGTGGACGTGATCAAAGGCATCGCCGATCAGACCAACCTGCTGGCGCTCAACGCCGCAATTGAAGCCGCCCGTGCCGGCGAACAAGGCCGTGGTTTTGCGGTGGTGGCTGATGAAGTGCGCCAACTGGCCCAACGCACCTCGCAGTCCACCACCCAGATCCACGCCCTGATCACCCAATTGCAGACATCCTCCAACAATGCCGTGCAGAGCATGGAAAACGGCCACCGTCAGGCCCAGGAAGGCGTGGCCTGGGTGCTCGAAGCGGATCAGGCGCTGGTGGGGATCAGCGAAGCGGTGTCCCATATCACCGAGATGACCACCCAGATCGCCGCAGCCACCGAAGAGCAAAGCGCGGTGGCCGAAGAGATCAGCCGCAACATCACCACCATCGCCGAACTGGCCGACCAGACGTCGCTACAAGCCCATCAATCCACCGACCTGAGCAAAGAACTGACCAACACTGCGGCCACGCAGTATGCGTTGGTTGAGCGTTTCAATCGCTAAGTCAAGCTCAGCGGCGAGGGGGCACATACAGCGCCTATTGGACGCAGAACCCTGCCGCCCTCGCCGTCGTTACAGTGCTCGCCGTTGACTGCTGGGCATCAGGGCGTGCCCCCCCCACCTGAAGACCGTAGTGCATCAGCTCACAGCCAACTCCACCACCCCGCCGTTCAACCGTACCGGCCACACGCGCAAGCGCTGGTGTGGTGCCTCCAGGCACTGCCCATCGTGCAAGCGGTAATGCTGCTTATAGATCGGCGCAGCCACCACCAGATCCCCCTTGATACAACCCACCAAACCACGCCCGATCACATTCGCCCCGGACTCCGGGTCGTGGTTGTCGATGGCGAATAACGTCTGCTCCTGCGCGCCGGGCAGGTAGAACAGTGCCACCTGGGCGCCGTCGAGCCACACCACCACGCCGGAATCGCGCACCAGGTCGGTCTCGTTGCACACGCTTTTCCAGGTAGCCAGGTTGCGCTGCGTATTGGAGTGGCTCATCAGGCAATCTCCTCGATGACGGGAATCAGGTTGAGTTCGGCGGCCATGATCGGCCGACGCTGGCCGCGCTCCTGGACAAAGTGGATGTCCGGGTCGGGGCGTTTGTCGTTGACGAAGGTGCGGAAGCGCTTGAGTTTTTCCGGGTCTTTGAGGGCGTTGGCCCATTCGCATTCGTAGCGGTCGACCACCAATTGCATCTGCGCTTCGAGCTCGGCGCCCAGGCCCAGGCTGTCGTGCAGGATCACGTCTTTGAGGAAGTCCAGGCCGCCTTCCAGGCTTTCGCGCCACACCGAGGTGCGTTGCAGCTTGTCGGCGGTGCGGATGTAAAACATCAAAAAGCGATCGATGTACTTGATCAACGTGGCGTCGTCGAGGTCGGTGGCGAACAGTTCGGCATGGCGCGGGCGCATGCCGCCGTTGCCGGCGATGTAAAGGTTCCAGCCCTTCTCGGTGGCGATCACCCCCACGTCTTTGCTCTGGGCCTCGGCGCATTCACGGGTGCAACCGGACACCGCGAACTTGAGCTTGTGCGGCGAACGCAGGCCCTTGTAGCGGTCCTCGATCAGCAGCGCCATTTTCACGCTGTCCTGCACGCCATAACGGCACCAAGTGCTGCCCACGCAGGACTTCACCGTGCGCGTGGACTTGCCGTAGGCATGCCCGGTTTCGAAACCGGCGGCAATCAGCTCGGCCCAGATATCCGGCAGCTCATGCAGTTGCGCGCCAAACAGGTCGATGCGCTGGCCGCCGGTGATCTTGGTGTAGAGGTCGTATTTCTTCGCCACTTCGCCGATCACGATCAGCTTGTCGGCGGTGATCTCTCCCCCGGGAATACGCGGCACCACCGAGTAGGTGCCGTTCTTTTGCATGTTGGCCATGAACGTGTCGTTGGTGTCCTGCAATGGCACCAGGGAGGCGTCCATGATCGGCTGGTTCCAGCACGAGGCCAGGATTGAGCCCACCGCCGGTTTGCACACGTCGCAACCGGTATGGCCACGGCCGTGTTTGGCCAGCAGTTCTTCAAAGGTGATCACCCCTTCCACGCGCACCAGGGCATACAGTTCCTGGCGGGTGTAGGCAAAGTGTTCGCACAGGCTCTTGTCGACGCTGACGCCTCGGGCGATCAACTCGTGTTCGAAGACTTGCTTGAGCAGCCCGGCGCAGCCACCGCAACCGGTGCAGGCCTTGGTCTGGGATTTGAGTTCGCCAAGGTCGCTGCACCCGGCGTCAATCGCCGAGCAGATCGCGCCTTTGTTGACGTTGTGACACGAGCACACGGTGGCCGATTCCGGCAGCGCGCCAGGGCCCAGGGTTGGCGCGCCGGCCGAGGACGGCAGAATCAGGCTGGCCGGTTCGGCCGGCAGCGCAATCGCGTTCTGCATGTATTGCAGCAAGGTGTCGTAATAGCTGTTGTCGCCCACCAGCACAGCGCCGATCACGTGCTTGCCGCTTGCGTCCACCACCAGGCGGCGGTAGCTGGCGCTGGCCTCGTCGATGAACTGATAGCTGCGCGCGCCGGGTGTGTGCGCATGGGCGTCGCCGATGGAGCCCACATCCACGCCCAGCAATTTGAGCTTGGTCGACATATCGGCGCCGACAAAGGGTTCGGCGGCCTGCTCGCACAGCAATGCAGCCACCCCGCGCGCCATCTGGTAGCCCGGCGCGACCAGGCCGAACAGGCTGCCGTTCCACGATGCGCACTCGCCGATCGCATAAATGTGCGGGTCGCAACTCAAGCATTCATCGTTAATCACCACGCCACCGCGCGGGCCAATCTCCAGGCCGGCCTGACGCGCCAGGGCGTCCTGGGCACGGATGCCGGCCGAGAACACAATCAGGTCGGTTTCGAGGAATTCGTCATTGGCAAAGTTCATGCGGTAGCGGTACTGCTCGCCCGCGCTTATCGACTGGGTGGCGCGGGACAGGTGCACGCCGACGCCCAGTCGTTCGATCTGGGCCTTGAGCGCCAGGCCACCGAAGTCGTCCAACTGCACCGGCATCAAGCGCGGTGCGAATTCCACCACATGGGCTTCCAGGCCGAGGCTTTTCAGCGCGTTGGCCGCCTCCAGGCCCAGCAGGCCACCGCCGACCACCACGCCGCGCCGCGCATTGGCCGCCGCAACGCGGATCGCATCGAGGTCCTGCAAGGTGCGGTACACCAGGCGTGAATCGCCTTCAGCGCCCTCGATCGGCGGCACGAAGGGGTAAGAGCCGGTGGCCAGTACCAGTTTGTCGTACGCCACGCAGCCCTGGGCGGTGATCACCTCGCGGCGCTCGCGGTCGATCTCCAGTACCGGCACACCCAAGTGCAGCGTGATGCCCGGCGTCTGGTACAACGCCGCTTCGGACAGCGCCAGCGACTCGGCATCGCGACCGGTGAAGTACTCGGACAGGTGCACACGGTCATAGGCGCGCATCGGCTCTTCGCTGAACACGTGCAGTTGGTAGCGTTCCAGCGCGCCGCGCTCGATCAGTTGCTCCACACAGTGGTGGCCGACCATGCCATTGCCGACGACGATCAGGGTTTGTTTGCTACTGGCGATCTTGGAGTTCATATCAGCACCCGACAACACTCATCACGGTTAAAAAAAGCAAAAAAAAACGCCTGAAACCTTGCGGTTCCAGGCGTCTTTGCCTGTTCTTATGCGGGATCGGTTCGGACGACTTCGCCGGATCCATCGCTTTATGCCCATGACCTGTTAGGGCCTGTCGATCGTCGTTGACCGAGTGGGATTGCGGGGGAGCTTGCAGGGTCTGTGCCAAACTGGCGAGGCCGCGTGCTCATGGCTGCCGACGCCATTTTAATAGCCCAATCAGCCCGGATTGCGCCTCCAACTGGTGCGCGCCGCCTCAAAAAAGCGCACCTCTGAGCGTGTTGCAGTGAGCGGGCTGGCCTCACTCACCACAGCAAGCCCGCTCACCACACACGTCTTCTCACACCACAACGCCGCGCATGCCAGTGCTTGGAAAAACCTGGCGCGTGACTTGCTAGGAACACCTCAAGAGCAGTCAACGCTGATTGCCCCACACACGACAAAGGCGCCGTGCAACCCCCGTTTACGAACGGCGGGTTGCAGGGCGCTTTTTTGTTGGCGGGTAAAAAGTTTCGAGGGTTACAGATGGCAAACCAAAGCGTACGTAGCGTGTGTCCTTATTGTGGCGTGGGCTGCGGCATCGTCATGCAGGTCGAGCAGAATAAAGTGGTCAAGGTGATCGGCGACACGGCCCACCCCACCAACCTCGGCCGCCTGTGCACCAAGGGCACCACCTGCGGGCAAGCCATCGCCGAGTCCGGACGCATGGAAAATGCCTACTTGCGTGAACACCGCGAGCACGACCCGGTGCGCATCGCCATGGACAAGGCCATCAGCGAAACCGCTGGCCGCCTGCGGCATATCCTCGACCGCGATGGCCCGGACGCACTGGCCTTCTACGTGTCCGGGCAGATGTCGCTGGAAGCCCAGTACCTGATCAACAAGTTAGCCAAGGGCTTTGTCGGCACCCATAACATCGAATCCAACTCGCGCCTGTGCATGGCCAGCGCGGGCAGCGGCTACAAACTGTCACTGGGTGCGGACGGCCCGCCCGGTTCCTATGAAGACTTCGACCGCGCCGAGCTGTTCTTCGTGATCGGCGCGAATATGGCCGACTGTCACCCGATCCTGTTCCTGCGCATGATGGACCGGGTCAAAGCCGGGGCAAAACTGATCGTGGTCGACCCTCGGCGCAGCGCCACGGCGGACAAGGCCGGCCTGTACCTGCCAATCAAACCGGGCACCGACCTCGCGCTGCTCAATGGCCTGCTGCACCTGCTGGTGAAGAACGGCCACACCGATCCGGCGTTTATTGAAGCTTTCACCGACGGCTGGGAGGCGATGCCTGGCTTCCTCGAAGACTACCCGCCGCACACCGTGGCCGAGATCACCGGTCTGGCCGAAGCCGATATCCGCCAAGCCGCCGACTGGATCGGCACAGCCGCCGAGTGGATGAGCTGCTGGACCATGGGCCTCAACCAGAGCACCCACGGCACCTGGAACACCAACGCCCTGTGCAACCTGCACCTGGCCACCGGCGCGATTTGCCGCCCCGGCAGCGGGCCGTTTTCCCTGACCGGCCAGCCCAATGCCATGGGCGGACGCGAGATGGGCTATATGGGGCCAGGCCTGCCAGGACAACGCTCAGTGCTGGTGGAAGCCGATCGCCGATTTATCGAAGACCTGTGGCAGATCCCTCAGAATCGCCTGCCGCGCCAGGCCGGTGGCGGCACCGTGGCGATGTTCGAGCAACTGGCCGCGGGGCAGATCAAAGCCTGCTGGATCATCTGCACCAACCCGGTGGCCAGCGTGCCGAACCGCCAGACCGTGATCGACGGCCTGCGCGCCGCCGAACTGGTGATCACCCAGGACGCGTTCCTCGACACCGAAACCAACCGCTACGCCGATATCCTGCTGCCCGGCGCGCTATGGGCCGAGGCTGAAGGGGTGATGATCAACTCAGAACGCAACCTGACCCTGATGCAAAAAGCCGTCGATGCGCCCGCCGAAACCCTGCCCGACTGGCAGATCATCGCCAGGGTCGCCTGTGCCATGGGCTTTGCCGAGGCGTTCACCTACACCTGCGCCAGCGAGGTGTTTGAAGAAATCAAACACGCCTGGAACCCCAAGACCGGCTACGACATGCGCGGCGCCAGCTACGCCCGCCTGCGTGAACAACCGCTGCAATGGCCCTGCGCATCCAACGAGGCAGCGCCGCGCAACCCGATCCGCTACGCGCACAACGGCACACTCACCTTCGCCACCGACACCGGCAAAGCCCGGTTCTACCCTCGGCCGCACATGCCACCGGCGGAACTGCCAAATGACGCTTTCCCCTTCGTGCTCAACACCGGCCGTGTGCAGCACCAGTGGCACACCCTGACCAAGACCGGCAAGGTCGCCACCCTGAACAAACTCAACCCCGGCCCCTTCGTGGAAATCCACCCCGAGGATGCCGCGCGCCTGGGCATCCGTGCCAAGGACCCGGTGGAAGTGCGCTCCCTGCGTGGGCGCGCGGTGTTGCCCGCCGTGATCACCGACCGGGTACGCCCCGGCAACTGCTTTGCGCCCTTTCACTGGAACGACGTGTTTGGCGAGCACTTGGCGATCAATGCCGTGACCCACGACGCCGTCGACCCGATTTCGCTGCAGCCGGAGTTCAAGTGCTGCGCCGTCGCACTGGCCCGTGTCGAACTGATCGAGCACCGCTTTCTCGAGCAACCGGCCGCCGCCGCCCATGCCCTTGCAGAGGCCCCCGCCATGTCGCGCTTCGACGCCTTCGCCGAACTCACCGGCATCCGCGACCTGCCGGCACCGGCCCTGTGCGACAGCGAACGCACCTACCTCGCTGGTTTCCTCAACGGCCTGCAATCCGGTGCCGCGCGCCAGGCCAAGGGTGTGCCAGTGATGCCGGCCAGTGCGCCGTTGACCCAGGACGCCCGATTGTGGCTGGACGGTTTGCTCGCGGGCTTGTTCAGCCGCAGCGAAACCGCCCCTGCGCCCTCCCCCGACGTCACCTTGTTGTGGGCCTCGCAGACCGGCAACGCCCAAGCCCTGGCCGAACGCTGCGCCAGGCGCCTGCGGGAAGCAGGCATCAGCGTCGAACTGAGCGCGATGGCAGACTTCCCCGCCAGCCGATTGGCCAGCACCCAAACCCTGGCGTTGATCAGCAGCACCTTTGGCGACGGCGATCCACCGGACAATGGCGAAGCGTTCTGGCACGGCCTCAGCAGCATTGGAACGCGACTGGAGTCCCTGCGCTTTGCCGTGCTGGCCCTGGGCGATCCGAACTATGACCAGTTCTGCCGGCACGGCAAAAGGCTTGACCAGCGCCTGTTGGAATTGGGCGCCACGCGCCTGCTGGAACGGGTCGACTGCGACACCGACTTCGAAGAACGCGCCGACGCCTGGCTGACGCGCCTCCAGCATACCCTCAACCCGGCCAAACCCATCACCCAGGCCACCCCCGCCGGCAAAACCAAGCTGCATGGTTCGCGCCTGTTGCTCAACCGGCACTTGAACCCCGACAGCCGGCACAAGGAAACCCGCCAGTTCGCCCTCGACCTGGCGGACTCCGGGCTCACCTACGAAGCCGGCGACGCCCTGGGCGTGCGCCCGCGCAACTGCCCCGAGCTGGTGAGCGAACTGCTTGACCTGACCCACCTGAGCGCAGGCACGCTGGTGAACATCGACACCTTCGGGGACGTGCCGCTGCAACAGGCGCTCACCCAACACTTCGAAATCGCCCGGCCCAGCAGCGAGACCCTCGCCTTTATCGCGCAGCGCAGCGCCAACGCGGGCCTTGAACAGTTGCTGCGCCCCGAGCACAAGGCTGAGCTCAAAGACTGGCTGTGGGGCCGGCAACTGGTGGATGTGCTGCAGCACTACCCCATCGACTGCACGGCGGACGAACTGCTCGGCACCCTCAAGCGCCTGCAACCGCGCCTGTATTCGATTGCCTCCAGCGCCAAGGCCTACCCGCAGCAAGTGCACCTCACCGTGGCCGCCGTGCGCTACGGCAAGCGCAAGGGCGTGTCGTCGACCTTCCTGGCAGACCGCGTTGGTGACGACGAAGTCCCGGTGTTCGTGCAGCCGTCCAAGCACTTCCGCACGCCAGGCGACGGTGAGGTGCCGATGATCATGATCGGGCCCGGCACAGGCGTGGCGCCGTTTCGCGCGTTCTTGCAGGAACGCCGGGCAATGGGGCATCAGGGCCGCAACTGGCTGTTTTTTGGGGAGCAGCACGCCGCCAGCGACTTCTATTACAAGGACGAGCTGCAAGGCCTGCAGCACGACGGTCTGCTCACCCACTTGAGCCTGGCGTTTTCCCGCGACCAGGCCCAGAAGATCTACGTGCAGGACCGCATCCGTGAGCACGGCGCCGAGCTGTGGCGCTGGCTGCAGGACGGCGCCAGGCTGTACGTCTGCGGCGACGCGAGCCATATGGCCAAGGACGTCGACCAGGCACTGCGCCAAGTGGCGCAAACCCACGGCGGGCTTGGCGCAGAAGACGCGGTGGACTACTGGCGGCAATTAAGTGAGCAGAAACGTTATCTGCGTGATGTGTACTGATTGGATACAGAACAATCGGGTTTTGTATTGTGTACAAAAAACCCTAAAGGTTTAGCCGGTACGCGCCGAAACATCAGTCATAGCAAATCGCCGCGCTTGGCTTGCGCAAGACGACGGTTTGGCCGCCCTCCACGTTGATGGTCGTTTCGATGAAAATAAAAAATAAGCTAGTGCTGGCTTTTGTCTCTGTCGCGTTCATCCCGGTAAGCCTGGTGGCGGTGATTTCTGTCATGAACACACGGACCCAGGCGGTCGACCAGTTTATCGACGGCAGCACCCGGGAAATCCGCCAGATCGACGGCAATATCCGCCAGTTCTTCGACGGCACACTGCAGAACGTCGATCAAATGGCGACCGATCCTGTGTACACCTCCATCAACACCTTAAAGAACTACCAACCCGCCGACGCGGCCAGCCTGCCCATGCCTGCCCAAGCGCAAAGCGTGATCGACCGCTTCGCACGCTACGGCGCGACCCACCCGGCAGCCGCCATCCTGTCCATCGGCCTGGAGGACGGCACCTACGTCAAATGGCCGGATGACCCGCAACTGGCCAAGTACGACCCACGCGCGCGCCCCTGGTACAAAGCGGCGATGGCCAGCCCCGGCAAAACCGTGCGCACCCCGGCGTACTACTACGACAAAGACGACGTGGCCCTGGTGGGCACCGCACGCGCATTGCTGGATAACGCCGGCAAAGCCAAGGGCGTGTTCGTGGTCAGCGTGTCGCTGAAAAACCTCACCGAGTTGGTCAAGAGCATCAAGCTTGGCGAAAGCGGCTACGTGATGCTGATCGAAGACGGTGTGGTGTTGGTGGACCCACGGGACGCCGCCCACAGCTTCAAGCCGCTCAAAGACCTGGGCGCGCCCTATGCGCACCTGGCGGATACGCCTCAGGGTTCCACCGACGTGGAGATCGACGGCGTGCGCTACATGGCCAACGTGTGGACCTCGCCCGGCCTGGGCTGGCGCTACATCGGCCTGATCGAACACAACGAAGTGATGGCCGAAGCCACGCGCATGACCTACGTCACGGCGGTCATCGTTGGTGTGCTGGTACTGGTCTTCGGCTTGCTCGCGGCGGCGTTTTCCAAAGTGATCGTCAAGCCAATCGGTCAGGTCAGCAGCGGTTTGCAGTCCATCGCCGAGGGCGAAGGCGACCTGCGCCACGCGTTGCAGGTGCAAGGCAAAGACGAAACCGCCGAACTGGCGGGCTGGTTCAACAAGTTTCTTGCCGCGATTCGCCAGTTGATCCAGCACATTGGCGCGGCCTCGGCCAATTTGCAGAACGCCTCGAAGGTCAACAGCGAGGTCGCGCACAACATGAACGAAGCCGCCGGGCGCCAGCGTGAGGCAGTGGAACTGGTCTCGACGGCGTTCAACGAGATGGTCGCCACGGCCAACGAGGTTGCGCGCTCGTGCAGCGGCGCGGCGGAGTCTGCCGAGAACGGCCATCGCCGCGTGGCCGAAGGCAAACAGCAGATCGAACAGACCACCGATAACGTCAACCGCCTGGGACGTCGCCTGACCGAATCGTCCGAGGCGATGGTCGAGCTGGAAGCCGGCAGCCGCAGTATCAACCAGATCATCGGCACCATCCGCGCGATTGCCGAACAGACCAACCTGCTGGCGCTCAACGCCGCCATCGAAGCGGCCCGCGCGGGTGACCAGGGTCGAGGTTTCGCCGTGGTGGCTGACGAGGTCCGCGCGCTGGCCAAACGTACGTCCGACTCCACCGGCGAGATCGAGCAACTGCTCGGCACCCTGGGCAGCAAGACCGAAGAAGTCACGCAAAAAATGGGCAGTTGCCTGGACCTGTCACGGGCCAGCGTGTCGTCCATCGAAAGCGCGCGGGACAGCTTTGAAGGCATCCAGTTGTCGGTAAATGAAATCCGCGACCAGAACCTGCAAATTTCCGCCGCCGCCGAGGAACAACACAGCGTGGCCGAAGAGATCAACCGGCATATCCAGCAGATCTACGACGAAGCGCGCCTGGTGGAAAGCCTGGCCAACTCGGCGCAGGACGACTCGGGACGCTTATCCGATCTGTCGGATGAGCTCAATGGCTTGGTAGGCCGCTTCAAGTCCTGATAAGCGCGGCAACCTGACGCCCTTCGCAGCCCTCACAGGTATCCCCTGTGGGGGCTCAGGAGTTCCAGCGAGGCATCGACGACTTTCTAGCCCGAGTGACGCTTGAAATGCTCGTAGAACGCCAACGCTGCCACGTTCTTGTCCTTGGCTTCGAGCATGATGTCGAAGCGGTCGAAAAACTGCAGTGCGTAGTCGTTGGTCCAGCGATTCCACATCTGCGCGCTGTGGCCGTACAGATCGCGCTTGGCGACTACCTGCAACAGCGGCTCCATTTCCAGTTTGTGTTCGGCGTCAAAACCCAGTTCCTGCAAGCTTTCCTGGGGTTGGGAGTAGTGCATTGTCGGGCGCACACCGCGCCAGCTGTCGATCACCCGCGCCACACGCGGCGAGTCGGGGTCAATGTAGTGGTTTTCGTTGATCCAGCAGTGGTGGATGTCCAGCACCACCGGTGCCAGGTCGGCCACTTGCAGGCAGTGATCAAGGCCGTAGGTCTTTTCATCGTTCTCGAAGGTGATGCAATTGCGCGCCGCCTCTGACAGGCGCGACCAGACTGCGCGGGTGCCTTCCACCCCAAGACGGCCGGCGATGTGCACGTTGCACTTGAGGTCCTGGAAGCGCCGGCCATAGCCCATCATGCGGATCATGTCGGCGTGGTATTCGAACTCGGCGAGGCTGTTTTCCACCACGCCGGGGTTTTCCGAACCGAGCACGCAGTACTGGCCGGGATGGAACGACAGGCGAATATCCGCAGCACGCGCCAGTTCGCCGATGGCAGCGAAGCCGTCGATCAATTGGCGTTCGATGGCGGGGTCTTTGTACACCGCGGCCACTTTCGGGTGGCTGTAGAACGGCAGCAAATCACTGCTCAGGCGCAGCATGTGCAAGGTCGGTGGCAGTTCAGCCACATAGGCCAGCAAGCGCAATTGCGCGGCCAGGTTATGGGTGACCACTTCGACCAGTTTGTCGCGGGCGACACGGGCGTCGACGCTGTCCATCCAGCGCAGTGTGGTGGTGCGCGGATTGAAGGGCCCCTCGATCAATTTCAAGGCACTGGCGGACAACAGGCGTTCGGGGTGCTTGTACTGGCAGGGGAAGCCGATGCGAGGATGAGTCATGAAAGCGCCTGCACTCGAGGAAAGGAACGAATGATACGGCCTTAGGCCCAGGCTCAATCAAGCGGGTTCATAATATTTAGACATCAATCACGCTGAACTTTCCTACTTGCGGCGTGCTCATTTCCTATGTGCTGCCCCACCCAGGGGTGTTGGATAACACGTTGGAAAACAAGGAGCCGCCCCACCATGACTACCCTCTCCACTTACCGGCCCATGCCAGGTCCACTGCACGCGACCTTGCTCGCCGGCACCGTGCCGTTGTTTCTCGGGGCCTTGCTCAGTGATATTGCCTACGGCCAGACCTACCAGATTCAATGGGCCAACTTCGCCGCCTGGCTGATTGCCGGCGCGCTGGTCTTTGCTGGGTTTGCGTTGTTGTTCGCGCTCGTCAACCTGTTGCGCGCCGAACACAAGACCGGGCAACCGCTCGCCTACTTCCTGCTCTTGTTGGCGGCCTGGGTGCTGGGGCTCGTCAATGCCTTCCAGCATGCCAAGGACGCCTACGCCATGATGCCCGCCGGCCTGGTGCTGTCGGTGATCGTCACCGTGCTGACCCTCGCGGCGACCTTTACCGGCCTGCGTTGCGGAGGTGCCAAATGAACCCATCCAGCACATTGACCCTGCTGAGTGCCGCCCTGCTGCTCAGCGCCTGTGGCGGTGACGGTGATCCAACCCAGGCCCGTGGCCCGGACCCAAAACTGCCGGAGCAGCAAAGCAGCCTGGTACCGAGCATGAAGATCGCCGAACCCAGCCCCTGGGGCGAGCAAAAGCCCAAGGTGCCCGAAGGCTACAGCGTCACCGCCATCGCCACTGACCTGGCGATCCCGCGCCAGACCTTGGTGCTGCCCAACGGTGACATCCTGGTCGCCGAAGGCCGGGGCGGCAGCGCAGCCAAGCTCAAGCCCAAGGATGTGATCGCCAGCGTGATGAAGGCCCAGGGCAATACCAAGGTCAAAGGCGGCAACCGCCTGACCCTGCTGCGTGATGCCGACGGTGATGGCACCTACGAACTGAAAACCGTATTTGCCGAAAACCTCAACGCGCCCTACGGCCTGGCGTTCGCCGACGGCAAACTCTACGTGGCCAACCAGGATGCGCTGGTGCGTTTCGACTACACCGACGGCCAGACCAAGGCCAGCGGCGCGCCGACCAAAGTCACCGACCTGCCGGCGCAGATCAACCACCACTGGACCAAATCGCTGGCTATCAGCGCCGACGGGCGCCAGCTGTACGTGGGCATCGGCTCCAACAGCAACGTCACCGAGCGCGGCATGGAAGTGGAAATCGACCGCGCCATGGTCTGGCAGATCGACGCCGCCACCGGCGCCCACAAGCCCTACGCCACCGGTCTGCGCAACCCGACCGCGCTGACCATCCAACCCGACTCCGGGCAACTGTGGACGGTGGTCAACGAACGCGACGAACTGGGCCCGGACCTGGTGCCGGACTACCTGACCTCGGTGCGTGAAGGCGCGTTCTATGGCTGGCCTTACAGCTACTGGGGCCAGAACGTCGACCCGCGCGCGCAACCGCAGAACCCGGCGAAAGTCGCCGCCGCGATCAAACCGGACTACAGCCTCGGTTCACACGTGGCGGCCTTGGGCGTGGACTTCTCCATCCCGGCCATGGGCGAGAAATTCGCCGACGGCGTATTCGTCGGCGAGCACGGCAGTTGGAACCGTCCGAACCCTGTTGGCTACAAGGTGATCTTCGTGCCGTTCAGCAATGGCAAGCCTGCGGGCGAGCCGATTGACTTCGCCACCGGCTTTCGCGGTGATGACGGCAAGACCCGTGGCCGCCCGGTGGGCGTGACGGTGGATCCCAAAGGTGCGCTGATCATTGCCGATGACTTGGCCAATACGGTGTGGCGGGTGACGCGTAAACCCTGACTCAACGAGCAGACCGTGGCGCAGGCTGGCCGAAAACGGCCGACCTGCGCCACGGGGTCTCGCTGAACAGCGCATTACAAGTCCGTGATTTCCTTGTGGCGCGGCACCAACACCTTCATCACGCTCCAGGCCACCAGGTAGGCCAGCGCACAGATGGCGAACATGATCATGTAGCCGGTATGGATGTCGTTGATCGATTTGTAATAGTCGAACACCCAACCGCCGATCTTGGTCATCACCACACCGCCCAGGCCACCGGCCATGCCGCCAATACCGACCACCGATGCCACGGTTTTCTGCGGGAACATGTCAGACACGGTGGTGAAGATGTTGCACGACCAGGCCTGATGCGCAGACGCACCCACGCCGATCAGCAACACCGGCACCCAGAAACTGATGTAACCCAGCGGTTGCGCCAGCAACACCACCAGCGGGAACAGCGCGATCACCAACATGGCTTTCATACGGCCGTCGTACGGCGCATCGCCGCGCGCCATGAAGTAGCTGGGGAACCAGCCGCCGCCGATGCTGCCAACCATGGTCATGCTGTACAACACGGCCAGGGGCACGACGATATCCGCGCCTTTCATTGCGTACTGCGCCGACAGGTAAGTGGGCAGCCAGAACAGGAAGAACCACCACACGCCATCGGTCATGAACTTGCCGAAGGCAAAGGCCCAGGTCTGGCGGTAAGTCAGCAGTTTGAACCACGAGACTTTCTTCGCGACGGTACCGGCAGATGCCTCGGTGAACGGCTGCACGGCCTGGTCGCTGCGGATATAGGCCAGTTCCTCGGCCGACAGGCGTTTTTGCTGCTCGGGCTTTTCATACACGGCGGCCCACACGGCCACCCACAGAAAGCCGAGCATGCCGATCACCATAAAGGCGGCTTCCCAGCCCCACATACCCGCGATCAAAGGCACGCAGATCGGCGCCAGAATCGCGCCGACGTTGGCGCCGGAGTTGAAAATACCGGTGGCAAACGAGCGTTCTTTCTTCGGGAAGTACTCGGCCGTGGCTTTAATGGCGATGGGAAAGTTGCCCGCCTCGCCAATCGCCAGCACCGCGCGCGACAGCATGAAACCGGCAATCGACACCGGGATCACCGCCAGGCCGATCGCACCGCTGATGGCGGCAATGCCCTCGCCCATCGGCACGGAGAACGCGTGCATGATCGCGCCGGTGGACCAGATCGCAATCGCGACCACGTAGGCCGCCTTGGTGCCGATTTTGTCGACGAAGCGCCCAGCGAACAGCATGGAGATCGCATAGACAAACTGAAACACCGCCGCGATGTTGGCGTAGTCGGTGTTGCTCCAGCCAAATTGCGTCGACAACTGCGGTGCCAGCAGGCTAAGCACCTGCCGGTCGAGGTAATTGACGGTGGTGGCGAAAAACAGCATCGCGCAGATGGTCCAGCGATAGTTGCCGACCGCCTGGCCAACACGATGGGCACTGATGGGCTCGTTCAGATTCATGGCATCACTTTTTATTTTTGTTAGGTAGGACATATGTAACGTCATATGTCGTCGTACAACTGCCGCTTTTATATCGAGCCTCCTACCCTGTGTCAATCGGAAAGATTGCGCTATACCCCGCTATCGCTTGGGTATCAAATGTGTCGGATTTGATCAGTTGTAGGATGACATCTGCATAACACCCGACTTGGCGGCTGACCGGGCCCATCGTTCAGCGCGCCGATGCACGGCATACCGACCTTTTCCAGCACACGGATAGACACGGCGTGGTCAGGCCGCGCCCGCCCGAATACCTCGCTGTGCAAAAAAATAGCCGAAGCGGTGAATTTTTTCGTGTCCGCTTGTATCTGAACTGACAGAGCGGTGCTATCGCTGTGATAGCACCACCCCAGTTCAGTTTTAGAGTGGTTCGCATGAAATTACGTAAGAAAAGCGTCAAACCCATCGGGTTGAACGACATCACCATCGTTGACGACACCAAAGTGCGCAAGGCCATCACCGCCGCCGCACTGGGTAACGCCATGGAATGGTTCGACTTTGGCGTCTACGGGTTCGTCGCCTACGTGTTGGGCAAGGTGTTCTTTCCCGATGCCTCCCCCAGCGTCCAAATGATCGCGGCACTGGGTACGTTCTCCGTGCCCTTCCTGATTCGCCCCCTCGGCGGCCTGTTTTTCGGTGCGCTGGGCGATAAATACGGGCGACAGAAAGTCCTCGCGGCGACCATTGTGATCATGTCGCTAAGCACCTTCGCCATCGGCCTGATCCCCGGGTACGCCTCCATCGGCATCTGGGCGCCGATCCTGCTGTTGCTGTGCAAGATGGCCCAAGGCTTCTCGGTGGGCGGTGAATACACCGGCGCATCGATCTTCGTCGCCGAATACGCGCCGGACCGCAAGCGCGGGTTCCTCGGCAGTTGGCTGGACTTCGGCTCGATTGCCGGCTTCGTGCTGGGTGCGGGCGTGGTGGTGCTGATCTCCAGCGTGCTGGGTGAGGCTGAATTTGAAGCCTGGGGCTGGCGCCTGCCGTTCTTCCTGGCGCTGCCCCTGGGCATCATCGGCCTGTACCTGCGCCATGCGCTGGAGGAAACCCCGGCCTTCCAACAGCACATGGACAAGCTTGAACAAGGCGACCGCGAAGGCCTGAGCCACGGTCCCAAAGTGTCCTTCAAGGAAGTTGCGACCCAGCACTGGCGCAGCCTGTTGACCTGTATCGGCATCGTCGCGGCCACCAACGTGACGTACTACATGCTGCTCACCTACATGCCGAGCTACCTGTCCCATAACCTGCACTACAAAGAAAACAGCGGCGTACTGATCATCATCGCGATCATGGTCGGCATGCTGTTCGTGCAGCCGTTCATTGGGTTTATCAGCGACAAGATCGGGCGCAAGCCGTTCATCATCGCCGGCAGCGTAGGTTTGCTGTTTCTGTCGATCCCGGCGTTCATGCTGATCACCAGCGGCAAAATCGGGCTGATTTTTGCCGGCCTGCTGATCCTGGCGGTAATCCTCAACTTCTTTATCGGTGTGATGGCCTCGACCCTGCCGGCGATGTTCCCTACCCACCTGCGCTACAGCGCACTGGCCAGCGCGTTCAACGTCTCGGTGTTGATTGCCGGCGTTACGCCAACCGCCGTAGCGTGGTTGGTGGAAAGCACCAACGACCTGTACATGCCGGCTTATTACCTGATGGTGTTCGCCGTGGTCGGCCTGATCACCGGCCTGACCATGAAGGAAACCGCCAACAAACCCCTGCGCGGTGCGGCCCCGGCCGCGTCGGATATGGAAGAAGCCAAGGAGCTGTTGCAGGAACACCACGACAATATCGAGCAGAAGATCGAAGACATCGACGCCGAGATTGCCGAGCTTGAAGCCAAACGCAAGACTCTGGTGCAGCAGCACCCGCGTATCAACTAAGACCTGACCGCGCGTGGTGGCCTGAACCACCACGCCTTTGGAGTGTTCAGCATGCTTTCCAGCGTCACCGCCCCACAATCGCTGCTCAGCGCAGATGAACGCGCTGCTATCGCCGAAATCGAAGCCACCACCAGCATCCTGCAATTGGTCACCCGCCTGACGGGCATGCGCTTTGCCGGCATCGCCAAGTTCACCGACCTCGAATGGGTGGTCTGCTCGGCGCATGACACCATGGACATGGGGATCCATGTCGACGACGTGCTCGAGCTGGAAACCACCTTGTGCAGCGAGTTCTGCATCAACCCCCAGACCCTGTTCGTCCCCCAAATCAGCGCCAACGGCCGCTTTGCGGCGCGCCCGGTGGTCAAGCAATTCGCCATCGAGAGTTACGCCGGCGCGCCGATCTTCCTGCCTGACGGGCGCCTGTTCGGTGCACTGTGCGCGCTGGACTCCAGAGCGATGCTGTTTGACGACCCCAACCTGCCGGAAACCCTGAGCCTGTTCGCGCGGCTGATTGGTTGCATTTTCTTCGCTAACTTGACGACGAATGATCGCTGAGCGACGCCTTGCCGGGCAGCCCGGCATCACGCGTCAGCGACCACGCACAGCGTCTGAGCCGCGCCTGAGGCGCTAAATATTTGCCCCGGGCCGCCGATAGCCTTTCATACCCCTGACTGACAGCGTGGCCCTGCGCGAAACAATGCCTAACTCCCTTGCTCCTATCGTTCGTTCGCTGTCCACGCGCACCAGCCTGTCGCTGACGCGCACGTCACTGTTCAATTTCATGATCCTGCTGGCGGGCGTTTTTGCGGCAGCGGCCTATTCGCTGATTTACCTCGCCCATGACATGGACCAGTCGGAGCAGGCCGAAAGCGCGTTTCACACCCGCAAAGCCATGCAGTCCATGGAAAAATCCATGCGCCTGACCGTCAAGGACTATGCGTTCTGGAGCGATGCCTACAAGCATTTGCACCTCAAGGTGGACAACGAGTGGGCCTATACCCGTGGCAATATCGGCGCCACGCTGTTCCAGGACTTCGGTTTCCAGGGCCTGTTTGTGGTCGACGACGCCGGGCGCACGGTGTATGCGGTGGTGGACGGCCAACTGCAAACCCTTGACCTCACCGAATGGCTCGACCAGCCCATCACCCAACTGCTCGAACAAGCGCGGGCCGGCGTAGAAAGCGAAACACCGATAAGCACCCTGATCAATGTGCGCGGCAGCCCGGCGCTCGTTGCCGCCGCCGCCATCACCACAGGCACCGATCCGACCGTGGTCGCCGATGACCGAGAGCCGTCGGTGCTGATCTTCGTCGACATCCTCGACAGCGCGAAACTGGGCGTAATCGGCGATGACTTCGGTGTGGATAAACTGCACATCGCCACGCCGGAAGAAATCGCCAAGGGCACGTTTTTGCCCCTCGGCGACAACGGCAGCGCCGGCAGTTTGTACTGGCAGCCCGAACAACCCGGCAGGCGTCTGATCGGTGTCGGCCTGCCGCTGCTGGGCCTGGCCGCCCTGCTAGTGTGCCTGATGACCTGGGTGATTTTGCGCCGCAGCACGGCCGCCGCCCTTGCCCTTGACGCCAGCCACGCGTCGCTGCAAAACAGCCGGAGCGCCTTGGCCACCAGCGAAGCGCGCTTTCGCGATGTGGTGGAGGCCAGTTCCGATTGGGTCTGGGAGATCGATACCGAGTTGCGCTTCACCTATTTGTCGGAGCGTTTCGAAAGTGTCACAGGGCTGGCCCGCGACGTGTGGGTGGGTGCGGCCATGAACGATCTGCTGATCACCGAAGCCGGGCGGTTATCGCAATGGTTTTGCAACCCCCAGCGAAGCCCGGACCTCAACGTACAGTGCCTTTACCTCGATGCCCAAGGCCAGGAACGCACCACTCGGCTGGCGGCGCGGCAAATGCCGTGTGGGGGGTTTCGTGGCACGGCCACCGACGTCACCGAAGAAGTCGAGGCGCGGCGGCGCATCGAGTTTTTGTCCCAGCATGATGCGCTGACCGGCCTGCCCAACCGCACGCGCCTGCAAGCCTTTCTCGACGGCAAGCTCAAGGCGCTGCCGACTCCGGAGCGCCCTTTGGTCATGCTCAGTCTGGATCTGGACCGCTTCAAACCCGTGAATGATTTGCTCGGGCATGCCGCCGGCGACCGCGTGCTCAATGAAGTGTCGAGCCGTCTGACCGCTTGCGTGCGCCACGGTGACCTGGTGGCGCGGGTCGGCGGCGATGAGTTTGTGTTGATCCTCAACGAGGCCGGCACCCAGGATGAAGTCGAGAACCTGTGCGGGCGGCTGATTGCGGCCATCGAACAGGCCATTTGCATTGACGAGCAGGAAGTCTTTATCAGCGCCAGCATCGGCATTGCGCTGGCACCCAATGACGCCGTTGAAGTCGCTGAGTTGCTGCGCTACGCGGACATTGCGCTCTACGAAGCCAAGGCCGCCGGGCGCAATACCTGGCGCTTTTATTCGGGTGAAATGAACGCACGGATCATCGAGCGCCGCCGCCTGGAGAGCGACCTGCGGTACGCGATCAAGCACGGCGAATTGCGCTTGCACTTTCAACCGCGTTATCGCATTGCCGATGGGCAGATGGTCGGCGCCGAAGCGTTGGTGCGCTGGCAGCACCCGGTACGCGGCCTGATCGCACCGGACACCTTTATTGCGATAGCCGAAGAGTCGGGGTTGATCCTGTCGTTAAGCGATTGGGTGCTGGCCACCGCCTGCGCCTGTGCCGCCGAATGGCCGGATAACCTGTTTGTGTCGGTGAACCTGTCGCCCATCGAGTTCAAACGCGGTGATCTGGTACAGCGCGTACACCACGCACTGAACACCTCGGGCATCGACCCGGCGCGGGTGGAGTTGGAGATCACCGAGAGCGTGATGCTCGAAGACGCGGTGGGCGCGCTGGAGATCATGCACACCCTCAAACAGCTGGGCGTGCGCATTGCTATGGATGATTTCGGCACCGGTTATTCATCCCTCAGCTACCTGCGCGCCTTCCCGTTCGACGGCTTGAAGATTGACCGCAGCTTCCTCACCCGCCTGGAAGACAGCGCAGACGACAAGGCTATCATCCAGGCCATCGTCGGACTGGGTCGTGCCCTGGCGCTGACCGTAACCGCCGAAGGCATCGAAACCGCCGAACACCTGGCCATGCTCAAGGCGGTGGCCTGTGATGAGGGCCAAGGCTACTTCCTCAGTCGGCCGATGGACGTCACTGCGTTCAACGGCCTGCTGGCCGATGATCGCCGGCACACGCAACCTATTTGAGGAACTGACTCGGCGTCTTGCCGAATTGCTTCTTGAACATGCTGGTAAAGGCGCTGGGGCTTTCATAACCAAGAGCCAGGGCCACATCGATAATCTTCTCTCCCAGCGCCATGCGCTCCAGTGCCAGCAGCAGGCGTGCCTGCTGGCGCCACTGGCCAAAGGTCATGCCGGTTTCCTTGCGAAACAGGCGCTGAATGGTTTTTTGGTCCAGCTCCAGGCGCTCACTCCAGTGCGCCACGGTGGAGGCATCGCCGGGGTCCTGTTGCAGGGCCTGGCAAATGCGCTGAATACGCACGTCGCCAGGCTGCGGCAGGGATAACGGCAAGGCCGGCAAGAGGGCCAGTTCGTCGAGGATCAGGTGCATGATGCGCGCATCCCGCGAGTCCTCGGCATACGGCGGTTTCAAGCTGACCGAGGCTTTGATCAACTCGCTCAGCAGTGGCGAGATGCTCACCACCTTGGTCTCGGTGGACAAATTGGCGAAGCTGTCGGCGCGCACAAACACGCTGCGCATTTTCAATGCGCCGACGCAGCGCAGAGAATGCACATGCCCGCTGGGCATCCAAAAACCGCGGTTGGGGGGCACTGTCCATTGGCGCTGCGCCGAGTGCACGACCATGACCCCTTCGGTGGCGTAGAGCAGTTGGTGCTTCTCGTGGCTATGCTCGGGGATCAGCCAGTTTTGCGGATAATCGGTGGCCGAACTGATCACGGACCACTCGGCCTCGTCGATCTCTTGCAGGAATTTATCCAGGGATTTGATCATTTCGCCCTTTTTGCGACAGTTGCCGCCCCGATTTCGTGAGACAGGCATTTTTGGCGAATCTAGCATGAATGCCGAAACAATTTGAAATGGGCAACCGGCACACGTACCGGTTGCGCCTGTTCGCTGCCTTGTATGGAATGCCTGCATGTCGACACTTACCGCGTCACCCGCTGCTGCACCCAGTACGCCCCAAGTAAGCCCGCTGGTCATGCGCATCCTCGGCGCCTGCGCCCTGGCGCATCTGATCAATGACCTGATCCAGGCGGTGTTGCCGTCGATCTATCCAATGCTCAAGGCCAACTACGGCCTGACGTTTGCCCAGGTGGGGATGATCACCCTGACCTTTCAACTGACCGCCTCGCTGCTGCAGCCGTGGATCGGCTACCACACCGACCGCCATCCCAAGCCCTGGCTGTTGCCGGCCGGCATGGTGTGCACCTTGATCGGTATTTTGCTGCTCGCGTTCGTCGGCAGTTTTCCGCTGATCCTGTTGGCGGCAGGGCTGGTGGGCGTGGGCTCGTCGACCTTCCACCCGGAAACCTCCCGCGTGGCGCGCCTGGCTTCGGGCGGTCGCTATGGCCTGGCGCAGTCAACCTTCCAGGTCGGCGGCAACACCGGCAGCGCGTTTGGCCCCTTGTTGGCGGCGGCGATCATCATCCCCTACGGCCAGGGCAATATCGCCTGGTTCGGCCTGTTTGCGGTGTTTGCGATCTTCGTGCTCTACGGCCTGAGCCGCTGGTACCGCAATCACCTCAATCTGTTCAAGCTCAAACAAGGCGGCCAGGCCACCCACGGCCTGTCCAAAGCCCGCGTGACCTTTGCCCTGGTGGTGTTGGCCGTACTGGTGTTCTCCAAGTACTTCTACATGTCCAGCCTCACCAGCTACTTCACCTTCTACCTGATTGAAAAGTTCGGCCTGTCGGTGGCCAACTCGCAGCTGTACCTGTTCCTGTTCCTGGGTGCGGTCGCTGCCGGGACGTTCTTCGGCGGCCCGATCGGCGATCGGATCGGCCGCAAGAAAGTCATCTGGTTTTCTATCCTCGGCGCCGCGCCCTTCACCCTGGCGCTGCCCTACGTCGACCTGTTCTGGACCGCCGTGCTCAGCGTGGTGATCGGTTTTATCCTGGCCTCGGCGTTCTCCGCCATCGTGGTGTTTGCCCAGGAACTGGTGCCGGGCAATGTGGGGATGATCGCCGGTGTGTTCTTCGGTCTGATGTTCGGCTTCAGCGGCATCGGCGCCGCGTTGCTGGGGCTGCTCGCGGATAACCACGGCATCGAGTACGTGTACAAACTGTGCTCGTTCCTGCCGCTGGTGGGCATTCTGACGGTCTTGCTGCCGTCGACTAAAGGCGTTTAGCCATCTCGCTGCACAGTGTCAACGCACTGCGCAGCGCTACCGCGGCCGAATCGTGCTTAAATCCCTGTTTGGCAGCTCCGCGCGCGCTCTGCGTATTGCCACTTGCAAGGATCACCGCATGCGCCTGTCGGACTTTATCCTCAGTAACCTCGAACCGATCCTGCAGGACTGGGAAGACTTCGCCGCTACGATCCAGACACCAGGTATCGCCCTGGACCAGGAGGGTCTTCGCGATCACGCCGCGCAAATGCTGCAGGCCATCGTCGACGACCTGCGCACCAAGCAGACGATGCAGGAGCGGCTGGACAAAGCCCAGGGCCTGGCCCCGCAGCAAGACACCGAAACCCCTGCCGAAACCCACGCCGTAACACGCTTGATGGCGGGTTTTTCCATCGACCAAATGGTGTCCGAGTACCGCGCGCTGCGCACCAGTGTGCTGCGCCAGTGGCTCAGGCACATCAAGGGCAACACGGCGCTGGACGTGGAAGACATGAACCGTTTTCACGAAGCGATTGACCAGGCCCTCGCCGAATCCATCGCCAGCTATTCGCGCGCGGTGGAAGCCTCGCGCAATGTGTTCCTGGGTATTCTCGGTCATGACTTGCGCACGCCCCTGGGCGCTATTCTGCTGGGCGCCGACATGCTCAGACGCGCGCCATCGGGCAGCGACCGCGACATCCGCGTCGCCGGGCAAATCTACACCAGCGTTCAGCGCGCCAGCCAAATCGTGGGCGACCTCCTCGACCTGACGCGCTGCCAGATGGGCCCGGGCATTCCGGTAAGGCGCGTACAGGTCGACCTCGCGCCGATCTGCGAGCGCATCGTGGCAGAGATCCAGGCGTTTGATCCGAAGGCAATGCTGCGCTTTGAATCACATACGGCGGCGGTTGGCCTGTTCGACGGCGCGCGAATGGAACAGGTGTTTTCCAACATCATCAGCAACGCGGTGCATCACGGTGATCGGCACGCCCCCATCAACGTTGCGCTGACCGTCACGCAAGACAGCTGCGTGTTCAGCGTGCACAACCACGGCAACCCGATCCCGAACGACGTGCAGCCCTTCATTTTCAACCCCATGGGACGTTTTTCCCAACGTGCGGTGATTGAGCAAGGCCCTACCGAAGGGCTGGGCCTGGGCCTGTTTATCGCCTCCGAAATCGTCGCCTCCCACCAGGGGCTGATTGAAGTCGAATCAGACCGCCAAAGCGGCACGCTGTTTCGCGTGACGGTGCCGCTGAACGGCGCATGATTGCCGCAGTAGCCGTTCGCCACTTACGCTCCGAAAACGCCTGCACAACGCCTATAATCGCGCGTGTCCACGTCCCTCAGGCAGATTCGGCAGCACATGACACTCGACCCACCCACCATTTTGGCGCTCACCGTGGCCCTTGCGGCTGCGGCCGCGCTCTACCTCACCGTTGAATGGCGCAGCGTGCGTGAACCGTCGCTGCTGCTGTGGAGCGCCGGTTTCGCCACGATCACCGTCGGTTCCACCCTGGCCCTGCTGCGTATCAACGGTTCTCTAGTGATCGGTATCTGGTTTGCCAATGGCTTGTTGGTGACCGCGCACTTTCTGTTTTTACTCGGCGTAGCCCGGTTTACCCAAAGCCGCTTGTCGCCGGCATGGTTCCTGATGCCCTTGGTCTGGTTCGGCATGCTCGCGCTACCCGCCGACCAGGCATGGTCCAAGGCCATGCTGGCAGTGCAGTCACTGTTGGTCGCCCTGCCCACCCTGCGCGCCAGTTTCCTGTTGCGGCCCCATGGCCGGTCGTTGAGCGTGGGCGCGGTGCAGCTGCGTTTCGTGCTGCTGATTCATGGGCTTTTTTATCTGGCCAAGGCGCTGTCGGTGGTGATCCCCGGCACCCTGATCGACTTGGCCGCATTCAAGGGCGAGATCATCCAGGTGTCCCTGGTGGAAGGCGCCATGGCGATCATGCTGATTGCGTTGTCCATGACCGGCTCCGAGCGCTACCGCCGTGAACAACAGATCGCGCGCCTGGCCGCCCGCGATCCACTCACCGCCCTGTACAACCGCCGTGCCCTCGACCTGCGAGCACCGCGCCTGTTGGCCCAGATCACGCCGGCCCAGCCGGGCGCGCTGCTGCTGATCGATATCGACAACTTCAAATCGGTCAACGACCTCCATGGCCACACCGCTGGCGACCGCCTGCTGATCGCCCTGAGTGAAATGATCCGTGGCATCGTGCCTCGGGGCGCCGTAGCGGCGCGCTTGGGTGGGGACGAGTTTGTGATTTTGCTCAACCAGGCCTCTGCCGAGCAGATCGTTGAACTGGGCAGTGCCTTGCGCGAGCAGTTTCAACACTTGGCTGCGCAAAGCTTCAGCACGCCGCAGCCAGTGACGTTGAGCATAGGCGCGAACCTGTTCGACCAGCCGCCAGCGAGCCTGACAGCGTTGATCGAACAGGGCGATTCGACGTTGTATGAATCCAAACGTGCCGGGCGCGACCGTATTCGGTTGGTGGATCGCACGGTGGGCCGCGCTAACGGCGCATCCTGACAACCGCCGCCTGCGGGGGCGGTGGCCTGCTGCGTGAAGTGGAAGTGGAACTGGATCGTTGATCACACCACAGACTCCAAGCGATTCAACATCAGCCTGGGGCGTGAGCTGCCTTATGAAAGAGGACGATCTGTGATCAACGGTAATTTTGCAATTAATGGGCACATCGGTCCGCCGCGCCAAGTCCAGCCCCCTACTGAACAACACGACACCACGCCAGTCTCGCGTGCCAAACGCGGCATCGCCAACACGGGCAAGCTATGGCCGCAAAACAGAGTGGTTACGGTCTCCTTCATGGACGTGCCGTCGCGCGCTCGACGCCTTATAAAACAATGCGCCGCCACTTACTCACCGCTGGTCAACATACAATTCAAGTTTGTTAAGGACCCTGACGCTGATATCCGCATATCGACGCACGAGGACATACAAGGGAACTGGTCGTGTCTGGGCACAGACGCCTTGAAAGTGCCCAAACACAAACCCACCATGCACTTCGATATCCAACACACGACTGAAACGATGTTAGCCATGACCGTACTCCATGAATTCGGGCACGCGCTGGGCCTGGAACACGAGCATCAACATCCGGACAGAACCCTGGATTTCAACACGCCGAAAACGTACACCATTTACAAAGACAGTACGGGCTTGGACAAAATAAAGATTTACTTGAATGTCCTTAAAAAACTGAACAGGGCCGAACACACATACTCAGCGTACGACGCCAACTCCATCATGCATTACAACTTCCCCGCCAGCGTGCTCTGGAAGCAAGACGCCACCGGGGATAACTTAGTGCTTTCGGAACAGGACAAAGCGTTTCTGGCGACCCTCTACCCCCTCGCGCCGCCGCCGTCCGAAGACGTCAACACCCTCAAAGAACTGGTCCGTTTTCTGTCCGGCTTGCTGCTTTCCCCGCTCTCGGCATGACGCGGCCAGCCGCACCGGCGTATCTGCAACGCGTTATCGGGCGGGCTCTGTTCAGGCCAGCCGGCCAATTGTCAGCGCGCCAAGCGCGAACAAACACACCACCCCTAGCCCATACGCCAGTGTGCGCCACGGCTGCCAACCGGCCAGGTAAGTCAGCGTGTGCACCAGCCTGGCCAACGTGAAGCCGCCGAAGCACCAGGCTGTCGCCACCGCGGGTGTCTGCAGCGCGACGCACAGCCCGCCCAGCGCAAAAAACACGGGGATGTTCTCCAAGTCGTTGGCCCACGCTTTGCTCGCCCGCCCTACCTGCGGAAGCTCGACAGCCCGCACAGCGCGCTTGAGGAATGCCGCATCTTCAGGGTTGGTAAACGCCAGCCGCCGAAGGCGGAAAAACCCCTGGTAGCAGGAAACCGCGAACATCTTCAGGCACAGCACCAGCACACACAGGGCATACAAACGCAGCAGCTCATTCATCGCGCACTCCGTTCACCACGAGGTAGAGCAGCGGCCCCACGGACACGAACACGGCCGTCAGCACCAGGTACGGCAGCACCGAAGCAGCCGAACGCCCACGTCGGCGCGTATCGCGGTACATCCACACCCCCGCCAGCGCTGCCATCAAATACAGGTCGATCAGCACTTGCGCGGTGTCCGGCCGTGACATCAGTTCCTGCCCAAAGGCCAGCAGCGATTGCTCGGCCGTCAACATCGTCACCAGGGTGTACAGCGAAAACCCAAGCAGAGCGGCCAGGGCGAGAGAGGATCGTTGCATGGTCTGTTCCTTGACGTGATCGAGGCCCACCTTAGTGATAAGGTCTGGCCCCTCGCAATGACCTCGGAGGTCATGAAAACGTCATGGACACGCGTGCCACCGCCGGCGCACAACTGCGCCAACTGCGCCGACAGGCCAACCTGAGCCAACTCGATCTGGCCTTGCTCACCGGCGTTTCCCAGCGCCACCTCAGTTGCATCGAGACCGGCCGCGCCAAGGCCGGGCCGGGCACGTTGCACACACTGCTGACGGCACTGGAAGCACCGCTGGATCACGCCAACCGCGTGTTCCTCGCCGCCGGTTACGCACCGCGCTACGCCGCCACTGCCCTCGCCTCGCCGGCCATGACCGCGATTCGCGAAGCGCTCAGCCATGTGCTGCACGCCAACAACCCGGCGCCGGCCATTCTGCTGGACAGCGAGTGGCGCGTACTGGCGGCTAACGCCAGCACCGGCGTGCTGTTTGAGTTGGTGGGGATCAAGCCGGACGCGGCCGATGGCCTTAATCTGCTGACCACGCTGCTGCAGGCGGGAGGCCTGGGCGACCACCTGATCAACGCCGAAGAGATCCGCCGCCTGGCCTGGCAGCGGGCGACACGCGAGGCACTGGGCAATCCGGCGCTGGCCGCTGTGCTGGCGAATCTGCCGGTGCCGGCCTGCCCCGAATTGCCCAGCGAATTGCCGCCGCTGGTGCTGACGCGCATCCGTTCAAGCCGGGGCGAGCTGACGTTTCTGTCGACTTTCACCACCTTCGGCATGCCTCAGGACATCACCCTGACCTCGTTGCGTATCGAGCATCTGATTCCCGCTGATGACGCGACCTGGCAGGTGATGCGCGCCGCCTGCGCCGATTATTCCGCGCTGGTTTTGTGAAATATCTGTACGTAGACTGCGGCGATACCACAACTGAAGGCGGCGAAGAAAACGTCATGCAAGTTACCGAAGTCTCCATTGCCCAATTGCGCGCTGCGCTGGAATCCGGCCAGACCACGTCTGTTGAACTGGTCAAGGCTTACTTTGCACGGATCGACGCCTACGACGGGCCGCACACCGCCACCGCGCTGAACGCCGTGGTGGTGCGCAACGCCCATGCCCTTGAAGAAGCCCAGGCCAGCGATGCGCGCCGTGCCAAGGGCGAAACCCTGGGGCCATTGGACGGCATTCCCTACACCGCCAAAGACAGCTACCTGGTCAAAGGCCTGACCGCAGCGTCGGGCAGCCCCGCGTTTGCCAAGCTCGTCGCCCAACGCGATGCCTTCACCATCGAGCGCCTGCGCGCCGGCGGCGCCATCTGCCTGGGCAAAACCAATATGCCGCCGATGGCCAATGGCGGCATGCAGCGCGGTGTGTATGGCCGTGCCGAGAGCCCGTATAACGCGGACTACCTCACCGCGCCGTTTGCCTCCGGTTCGTCCAACGGTGCCGGTACCGCCACCGCCGCCAGCTTCGCCGCCTTCGGCCTGGCGGAAGAAACCTGGTCGAGCGGGCGTGGCCCGGCGTCCAATAATGGGCTGTGCGCTTATACGCCTTCGCGCGGGGTGATTTCGGTGCGCGGCAACTGGCCGCTGACCCCGACCATGGACGTGGTGGTGCCGTTCACGCGCACCATGGCCGACCTGCTGGAAGTGCTTGAAGTGGTGGTCGCCGAAGACCCCAACCCCCGTGGCGACCTGTGGCGCCTGCAACCCTGGGTGTCGATCCCCAGCGTCGCGCAGGTGCGCCCCACCGCTTACGCCGAGTTGGCCGCCGACAGCAGTGCCCTCGCCGGCAAACGTTTTGGCGTCCCGCGCATGTACATCAACGCCGACCCCGCTGCGGGCACCAGCGAAAAACCCGGTATCGGCGGACCGACCGGGCAAAAGATCAATACCCGCGCCAGCGTGATCGATCTGTGGAACGCCGCCCGCCAGGCGCTGGAAGCCGCCGGTGCCGAAGTGATCGAGGTGGATTTCCCACTGGTGTCCAATTGCGAAGGCGACCGCCCCGGCGCGCCGACGGTGTTTAACCGTGGCCTGGTGTCCAAGGCCTTCCTGCACGATGAGTTGTGGATGCTGTCGGCCTGGGCGTTCGACGATTTCCTGCGTGCCAACGATGACCCGACGCTTAATCGCCTGGCGGACGTGGACGGCCCACAGATCTTCCCCCACGACCCAGGCACCCTGCCCAACCGCGAAGACGACCTTGCCGCCGGCATGGACGAATACGTGCGCATGGCGCAGCGCGGCATCACCCCGTGGAACGAGATCAGCACCCTGCCCGACGGCCTGCGCGGTCTTGAACAAACCCGGCGCATCGACCTGGAGGACTGGATGGACACACTCGGCCTGGACGCCGTGCTGTTCCCCACCGTCGCCGACGTGGGCCCGGCCGATGCCGATGTCAACGAAGCCAGCGCCGACATCGCCTGGAGCAACGGCATCTGGGTGGCCAACGGCAACCTCGCGATCCGCCACCTGGGCGTGCCCACCGTCACCGTGCCGATGGGCGTGATGGCGGATATCGGCATGCCGGTAGGGCTGACGTTTGCCGGACGTGCGTATGACGACTCGGCGTTGCTGCGCTTTGCCTCAGCGTATGAGGCAACCGGCAGCAAGCGTCAGGTACCGCCGCGTACGCCGCCATTGCCTGCCGAGACCCGCTGAGTCAACGCACGCCTGCGGTGGGAGCGACGCCGCTCCCACCGTTGCGGCGCAACCACTCATCCACCACATCGCCCAGGGTCTTGGGCGTTCCGTTGCGAATCCAGGCCATGAACGGCCGGTCGAATTTAAACCTCGGGCCGCAGTGTTCGAGCATGAAACGCCGTACGTTCTGGGTGTTTTTGTAATGGGGCGTCACGGGGGTGACGCGTGTAAGGGGGTCGCTGTGCCAGTTAAAATCCATTTTTTTCTCGGGCAGTGGTTCAGTCGGCAATAGCATAGCGATGTGCCAGATTGCCAGGAAGCGCCAGGACCAATCGGTTGAAATCAATCTGAGCCACGCGGCTCACCACGCCACCACCGCTCGCACCGTCACCAATGCCTCGCGCAGCGTCGGCAGGTCCACCGAGCCCAGCGCCAGGCGCAGCGCATGGGGGACGTGGGCCGACACCGCAAAGGGCTCGGCGGTGGACACCGAAACGCCCGCGCGCTGCAAGGTCATCGCCACTTGATCAGCGCGCACTTCCTCCGCCAGGGGTAACCACAAAAAGTACGATGACGGATGGGCGGTGTACGCCAGGCCCTTCAGTACCTGCGCCGCCAACACCTGGCGCGCCTTGGCGTCCTCGCGTTTTTGCGCTTCCAACCGCGCCACCGTACCGTCTTCGAGCCAGGCCACTGCAATGGCACTCATCACGCCGGGCACATTCCAGGTGGTGGCCATGATGCTGCGTTCCAGCGCTTTTACCCAAGCCATCGGCGCCGCGACAAACCCCACGCGCAGCCCGGTGGCGACACTCTTGGAAAAGCCACCGACGTACAGGGTGCGCTCCGGCGCCAGGCTCGCCAATGGTGGTGGCGCGTGTTCGGCCAGGAACGCGTAAGCCGCGTCCTCGATGATCATCAGGTTGTGCTGTCGGGCGATGGCGACGAGTTGCTCGCGCTGCGCCAAGTCCATCACCCAGCCCAGCGGATTGTGCAGCGTCGGCATGCTGTACACCGCGCGCACCGGGCGCTTGCGACACAGCGATTGCAGGCAATCCAAATCCGGACCGGTGGCGCTGACCGGGATCGCGACGATTTCCAGGTGCAGGGTTTCGGCCAGCACCTTGAACCCGGAGTAGGTCAACGCGTCCACGGCAACCACATCCCCGGGCTTGAGCAAGCTCATCAGCGTCACCGCCAGGCCGTGCTGGGCGCCGCTGACCATCAGCACCTGCTCGGCGTCCAACGCAACCCCCCGGCTCAGCAGGTGCCGCGCCACCGCCGCGCGTTCATGCACGCGGCCGGCATGGGGTTGATAGCGCAGCAGCGCTTCGAGGTCGCCGGACAGCGCCAACTGGCGCAAGGCGCTGCGCAGCAGGTCAGCCTGGCCCGGCAACGCGGGGTAGTTGAAATTGAGGTCGAGCAGGCCCGCCGCCACCGCCATCTGGCCACCGCCCTGCCCCGGCGGCAGCGAAATCTCGCGAACGAAGGTGCCGCGCCCGGTTTCACCGCTGACCAGGCCCATGGCTTCAAGCTCGGCGTACACACGGGTGGCAGTGGCCAGGGCCAGGCCGTGGCTGGCCGCCAACTGGCGGTGGGTAGGCAGGCGCGTGCCGGGGGCCATTTGCCCTGAACGAATGGCTTGGGCAAACGTGTCGACCAGCGACTTATAACGTGCACGGGGCATCGGCGATGTATCCATGACAATTTTTTGATTGTCTTAATCTTCGGTCCTAGGATGGGCGCCACGCAACCGGACTTTGCAGGTCAATTCCCATGGAACGCACATCCCCCCTCAGCGCCCCGGACAGCAGCACCCGAGGCTGGATCAACGGTTTCATCGGCGTGGTGATTTTCAGCGGCTCATTGCCCGCCACCCGCCTGGCCGTGATGGAATTCGACCCGGTGTTCCTCACCATGATCCGCGCCACCCTGGCCGCCGTACTGGGCCTGCTTCTGCTGTGGCTGTTCAAAGAGAAACGTCCTGCGCACCGCCAGTGGCTGCCGTTGGTGATTGTGGCCCTGGGCGTGGTGATCGGCTTCCCCCTGCTCACCGCCCTGGCCCTGCAATACGTGACCTCCGCGCACTCCATCGTGTTCATCGGCCTGCTTCCTCTGGCCACCGCTGTGTTTGGCGTACTGCGCGGTGGCGAACGCCCGCGCCCGGTGTTCTGGCTGTTTTCGGTCCTGGGCAGCGGGCTGGTGATGGGGTACGCCGTCGCCCAAGGCCTGAGCGCGGCGCCCGCTGGCGATCTGTTGATGCTGTTGGCGGTGCTGGTGTGCGGCCTGGGGTATGCCGAAGGCGCCAAACTGTCGCGCAGCCTGGGCGGTTGGCAGGTGATCTGCTGGGCGCTGGTGGTGGCGTTGCCGGTGGTGTTGCCGTTGAGCCTGCTGCTGGCGCCGTCGAGTGTCAGCGGCATCAGCCTGCCGGCGTGGCTGAGCCTGGGCTATGTCTCGCTGTTCAGCATGTTGATCGGCTTTGTGTTCTGGTACCGCGGGCTGGCCCAGGGTGGCATCGCCGCCGTCGGTCAATTGCAATTGCTGCAACCGTTCTTCGGCCTGGCACTGGCGGCCGGCCTGCTGCGTGAACAGGTGAGCGCAGGCATGGTGCTAGTCACGCTGGCCGTGATCGCCTGTGTGGCTGGGGCGAAGAAATTCGCCCGCTAACGCTGCGGCGCGACCATCTTGAATTTGATGTGGATGTCGTTGGACACCACGCTGTTACCGGCCCACTCCCCCTCGCCGATCTTGAAATCACCGCGATTGAGGTCGAATTCGCCATCAAATATGCCAATACCGTCCAGTTCCTTGAGCACCACTTGCACCTCAACCGGGCGCGTGGTGCCCTTGATGGTCAGGTTGCCGGCGATCTGGAAACGGTTGTTGCCCAGCGCCTTGACCGCGGTTGATTCATACATGCCCACCGGATAGGTCGCCGTATCGAACCAGGACGCGCGTTGCAGGGTGTCATTGGCGTCCTCGCTGCCCGCATTGATGCTGGCGAGCTGAATCTTGAGCATCGCATGGCCCGCCTCGGGCGACTGGGTATCGAAGCTCAAGGCCCCCTCGAATTCGCCGAACGTGCCATACATACGCTGGCCCAACTGGTCGTAGGTAAAACTGATCTGGCTGGCGGTAGGGTTGACGTCCTTGTACTCCACCGCCTGGGCGCTGGTGATAAGCCCCAGAACAAGGGCAACCGGCAACAATCGTCGTGTCATGCACCGCTCCGCAAAGGTTGGATATATTCCCATCAGGCGCTCGTCCTGCTAAACAGAGTAGCTGCCCGCGACACAACAATAAGAATAAGGACTTTGCATGCACAACGCTTCCCTGCAAGACACCACCGCCGCCCATGGCCGCGAAGACTGATCCTGGTCTACATTGACTGTCACCGCTACTCGAGGATTGCACCGATGACTCGTCTCACCGCCAAGGACTTCGCCCCCGAACTGCTGGAACTCTACGACGGCTACGCCCATGGCAAGCTCAACCGCCGCGAATTTCTCGACCGCGCCGCGCTGTTCACCTTCGGCGGCCTCACCGCCTCGGCGTTGCTCGCAGCGCTGAGCCCCAATTACGCCCTGGCCGAACAGGTGAAATTCACCGACCCGGATATCGTCGCTGACTACATCACCTATCCGTCACCCAAGGGCAACGGTAGCGTGCGTGGCTATCTGGTGCGCCCGGCCAAGGCCACGGGCAAGTTGCCGGCGGTGGTGGTGGTCCACGAAAACCGTGGCCTGAACCCCTATATCGAAGACGTGGCCCGACGACTCGCCAAGGCCGGGTTCATTGCCCTGGCACCGGACGGCCTGACGTCCGTCGGCGGTTACCCCGGCAATGACGAAAAAGGCGTGGCGCTGCAACAGACCGTCGACCCCACCAAGCTGATGAACGACTTCTTCGCCGCCATCGAATGGCTGATGCACCACGACAGCAGCAACGGCAAAGTCGGCATCACCGGTTTCTGCTACGGCGGCGGCGTCACCAACGCAGCGGCGGTGGCCTACCCCGAACTGGGCGCGGCGGTATCGTTCTACGGGCGGCAACCCGAGGCCAAGGACGTGCCGCGTATCAAAGCGCCGATCATGCTGCACTTCGGTGAGCTGGACACGCGGATCAACGAGGGTTGGCCAGCTTACGAGCAGGCCTTGAAGGCGGCGGGCACGACCTACGAGGCGTTCATCTACAAGGGCGCCAACCACGGCTTTCATAATGATTCGACGCCACGCTATGACGAAGCGGCGGCAAACCTGGCGTGGGAGCGCACACTGGGCTGGTTCCGCAAGTACCTTGGCTGACGACAGCGGTGTGTTTTTCGTAAGATCGACGCTTTCAGAGCCCTACCGCCTAACGAACGAATCACTCGCGAGAAAGCAACAGCATGCCTGAACACCGTCAATTTGCCCTACGCCCTGTCACCGCTTTGATTGCCCTGCTCGCCACTGGCAGCTGCCTGGCCGCTTCCGACCTGCGGGGGTTGGTGGATGCCAGCGTTGAACCCCTGATGCAGCAGCAAGGTATTGCGGGCCTCTCGGTGGCCGTGGTGAACAAAGGCCAGGTGCATTACTTCAACTACGGCGTCGCCGCCAAAGACACCCGGCAACCCGTCACTCAGGACCCGCTGTTTGAAATCGGCTCACTGAGCAAAACCTTTACCGCGACCCTCGGCGGTTATGCCCAGGCCACCGGCGCGCTGACACTCACCGACAAGGCCAGCCAACACCTGTCGGCGCTCAAAGGCAGCGCCTTCGACAACATCAGCCTGCTGCAACTGGCCACCTACACCCCGGGCGGCTTGCCGCTGCAATTTCCGAACGCGGCCGACAGCCCCGAAACCATGCTGGGCTACTTCCAGCACTGGAAACCCGCCTACGCCCCTGGCGCTCAACGGCTCTATTCCAACCCGAGCATCGGTCTGTTCGGCTACCTCACCGCGCAAAGCCTGGGCCAGCCGTTCAATGTGGCGATGCAGGACACCTTGCTGCCCAAGCTGGGCCTGACGAACACCTATGTCCGCGTGCCGGCCGACAAGGCCGCGCTGTATGCCCAAGGCTATGACAAGAATCAACAACCGGTGCACGTCGGCCCCGGCGCCCTGGACAGCGAAGCCTATGGCATCAAGACCAGCACCCGCGATCTGGCGCACTACGTCATGGTCAACATGCACCCCGGCACCCTGGAAAAGCCGCTGCAACAAGCCATCGCCACCGCCCACACCGGGTATTACACAGTCAACGGCATGACCCAGGCCCTGGGCTGGGAGTACTACCCCTACCCTATCAGCCGACAAGCGTTGATCGATGGCAACTCCACATCGATGGCGATGGAGCCGCACAAGGCTCAGTGGCTGGCCACGCCCCAGGTACAGCCGGCCAATGTGCTGTTCAACAAAACCGGCTCCACCGGCGGGTTCGGGGCGTACGTGGCGTACGTGCCGAGCAGGGACATCGGCGTGGTGATCCTGGCGAACAGGAACTACCCGAACGCGGAGCGGGTGAAGGTGGCCCATGTCATCTTGAGCGCGCTGGACCAATAAGCCGCTACTTGAGCACGCGCTTGTAGTAGTCGTCATCGGGCCCCGGCTGGAAGTGAATATCACGAATAAACACTTCCAACCTTTTGAGCCTGGGCTTGGCGCAATGCTGTCCAATGACGAGCAAGTGCTCGATAAGTTGCTTGTACGTCGCGTCCATCAGGGCGCTTGCGCGATCGAGTACACCCGCGTCGCCAAAGGCTCGGACGATCTCGTTCTTTTGTTCCGAGGAGCGCTTTCCTTTGGCCAGGGGCTGACCGGCCAGGATCATTAAAAATGACTTTGGCCCACCCTCCAGATCCGTTGCGAATCCTTTTTTTTCGAAGTGCGGAATATGGTTCACATCGCAATAGTCATTGACGTATCGGTAGTAAACGGCCAACTCATACAACAAGGCTTTCAACGCGAGATAAAGTGCTTCATCCACCGGTTTCAAACACTGGCACGCGTTCAATAAAAACACGAAAAAACAGCCCGTATTGGCTTGAGCAATCAGGCGGTATTCCTCCAGCGTCGGCAGCACACTGCCATCACTGACCGACACGTCGAGGTGTTGCCCGATATGCAAGGCTTCGAGGCTTTCCAGGCCGGCGCTCAGGACATCCACATTGCCCAATTCAGCCAGGCGCTGAAGACCGCCCAGGTAACCGTACATCCCGGAGATAATCGCCACCGTCGAACCATACGCCGCCCAAACCGACGGCTGTCCCCGGCGCAAACCGTCGCCATCGAACACATCGTCATGTATCAATGAAGCCGTGTTCATCAGCTCAACCGCCTCACACAGCACACGTGCCTGCGCGGCAGACGACATACTCGCCAATGGCTCAGCCGTATGGGACTGGGCAATACCCCCCACGCGGCGCATCAATTGGATATCTACGTGCCGGGAACGCCGGTTATATGTGGAGTGATGCGCCGGCGGACATCTTGATGATTCTGTCCGACCTGGTGGGCTGGTTCAGTTGCCAGGACGACTTCGCCGATGAGGACTGTGACGACCCCGAGGTGCTCGAACGCGTGATTCGTGACGTCCACACCCGTGCGTTCACCTCAAACAGCGTGAGCCGCGCGCCCCTGGCCTGCGCACTGGCGGACATCGTGCATAGAGCCGCCCGCCTCATGCCGCCGATCTGGAAGCAACGCGTGGCCGAGCAATATGCAAACTACCTCGCGCCGTGCGCCATCGCACTGATGCATCGGCGGCACCGGACACAGCCAGGTATCGAAGGTTACGAGCACCTTTGGCAAAACGCCGGTGGGTTTCAGGTCTGCGTGGAGTTCACGTACCTGGCGCAAAACATCAATTTATCAGCCGAGCTCTACTACAGCCCGCCGTGGCAGGAGCTGCGCAGCCTGGCGCTGAACGTGTTCAAGGCGGTCAACGATGTGCTGTCGTTTCCAATCATGGAAAACCCCGACGAGGACGTTTTCAACCTGCTGACTCATTTCAGGCGCACCCACGGCTATAGCGTGGAGCAAGCAACCCGGACGGTGTCCCAACGCATTGAGCAGTGGGCCGAGCGGTTCGCCCTGGCCCAGGCGGCGCTGCCCGCACGGCTGGCAGCCCTGGGATTTGACGAGCGCAGCCAGGAACAAGCGAGGATCTGCGCCCAGGCCCTGCATAACCAATGGCGCGGCAACATCGCCTGGCATCTGGCGGTGCCGCGTTATCGAGAGATACGCTTTTCTGGCTGAAGCCAAGGTAGCGGTCTTGCCTACGCACCTGACGGCGCGCTTGAAGGCGAATCCGCATACGCCCACGTCATGCGAAACGACGCGCCGCCCCACTCCGAGTCCATCACGCGCACGTGCCCGCCGTGCCACTGCGACACCCGCTGCACCAGTGCCAGGCCCAGGCCAAAGCCGCCGGTGCGGCGGTCGCGGCTGGCGTCGAGGCGCATAAACGGTTGGAAAATCTTTGACCGGCCCTCCTCCGGCACGCCAGGGCCGTCGTCACACACACGCACTTCATAGCCGTCGCCAAACCTGACCAGCGACACGTCCACGCGGTGTTCGGCGTAGCGGATGGCGTTGCGCAGCAGGTTGATCACGGCCCGCGCCATAAAGCGCGGTTCGATCTGGATCACGTCCACGTCGCAGGTGCGCAGCGACAATTGAATACCGGCAGCCTCGGCCTCCAGGGCCACGCTGCCGATCACGCTGTCGAGCCAGCTATGGGCTTCGATGGGTTCGCGGGTGACTTGGGTGGCGCCGCGTTCCAGGCTGGCGTAGGTGAGCAACTCGGAGACCATTTCTTCCAACTCACCGAGGTCGGCGTACATGTCGGCGATCAGTTCGACGCGCTGGCGCGGGTCGGCCTGCTGCTTGAGTTGGTCGAGTTCGAACGACAAACGCGCAATCGGCGTGCGCAGCTCGTGGGACACTGCGTTGGTCAGTTCACGTTGGTTGGCGATCAGGTGTTCGATGCGCTCGGCCATCTGATTGAAGTGCCCGGCCAGCTCGCGCACGGTGGAACGGCGCGGCAGCAAAATGCGTGAACCCAAGTCGTTGTCGCCAAAACGTTGTGCGGCCAGGCGGATGTGCTCCAGGTCACGCCAGTGCGGACGCACCCAGAAATACAGCACGATGGCCAGGCAAACCCCAAGAAAACCATAGGCCCACAGGTACAGCCACTTGGGCTCTTCGGGCAGTTTGATTTCCAGCACCTGCGGGCCGCCATCAATACGGGCGAGGAACTCCACGAAGTCGCCACGCACCACCAGCAAGCCGCTGTTGAGCAGCGCCTGTTCGCGCTCAGTCAGGGCCAGCGCGTCTTTTGCCACCAACTTCAAGGGCAGGCCGTAATGCGGTTGCAGCTCAGCCAGCCGCGCCTGACGCGCATCGGCGGGCAGCCCGCGCAGTTGCTCGACCAGGGCGTAGGCCGGGCCGCGCATGGCTTCGCGGTTATAGGTTTCGTTGGCCTCGGGCAGCAACTCATCGAAGGTGTAGTTGACCAGCCAGATCGCTCCCGCCAGGCCCAGGGCCAGGATCACGTACAAGCGCAGAAACAGGCGCAGCATCTAGACCTCCCACGCAAACGGATTGAACAGATAGCCCTTGCCCCAGATGGTCTTGATGCACACCGGCTCACGGGGGTTGTCGTTGAGCTTGGCGCGTAGTTTGCTGATGTACACGTCAACGCTGCGGTTGAGGCCGTCGAAGGCGATGCCGCGCATGCGGTTCAGGATGTCATCGCGGGAAAGGATGGTGCCTGCGCTGCTGGCCAGCAGCCACAGCAGCTCGAATTCCATGGTGGTGAGGTCGATCCTGTCGTCCCCGAGGCTGACCACGCGGCAACTGCGGTCAATCGTCAACCGACCGAATTCCACGGCACCACGCACCGTCGGCTCCGGCGCCTGGCGGCGTTGCAGCGCTCGCAGGCGTGCCAGCAGCACCGGTGGCTTGATCGGTTTGATCACATAGTCGTCGGCACCGGACTCCAGGCCGAGGATGTGGTCCAGGTCATCTTCCTTGGCGGTGAGGATCACAATCGGCGTGTCGGACACCGCGCGAATCCCGCGACACACCTGCAGCCCGCTCTGCCCCGGCAGCATCAGGTCGAGCACGACAATCTTGGGTTTGAAATCCAGGAAGGCGGCCAGGGCCTCATCGCCACGGTGCACCACTCGCACCTCGAAGCCATGCTGCGCCAGAAAATGCGCGACCAGCCCCGCCAGCCTCTCGTCGTCCTCAACGAGCAGGACCTTGCCCAGCCCCAGGTTTTCCATATGTTCTCAGTGCAGACGCAGATTGAAGAGGCGCCATTATAGGTGGCAAGCTGGGCAACTGACGCAACCGGTCGCCCCCCAAAGACCAAGCTTCATGCTTTTAAGAGTTTTTAACAAATAGCCCACACTCTTTAACGCCATTCACAGGGAGCTGTATGCGCAAGGACTATCTGGCGTTCTTTGTTTCGCTGTTCCTGTCCCGCCTGGCGGACCAGATTCTGTTGTTTATCGTGCCGCTGATGGTGTTCCAGACCACCGGCAGCGTGTCCTGGGCCGGGCTGGCATTTTTTGTCGAGTCGCTGCCTCGTTACCTGGCCTTCCCGGTGTGTGGCGCCTTGTGCGACAAGTACTCGCCGCTGCGCATCCTGCACATCAGCCAGGTTTACCGGGCAATGGCCTGCGTTGCCGCGGTGGCGCTTCATGGGGTGTTCGACGGCATTTACTGGCTGGTGTTGTTGTCGGCGCTGTGTGGGGTACTGACCACCCAGGGCATCATGGCGCGGGAAGTGGTGATGCCGCACATTTTCAAGCACTACACCTACGCCAAAACCCTGTCCTATTCACAAATCGCCGACCAGAGCGGCCTGGTGCTGGGCCCGCTGGCGGCGGCGCTGATGCTTGAGGTGTGGGCGTGGCAGTGGGTGGTGCTGGGCGTTGGCGGATTGTTCGTGCTGGCGGACGTGGCGATGTGGGTCTGGCAGCGCAACACCACGGTGCGCCTGAAAACCCATGCACAGCATCGCGATATCTGGCTGCAACCTCTGCGTATTGCGTTCGGGCATATCCGCAGCCTGGCAGCGCTCAGGCGCGTGATCACCCTGGCCATCGGCGTGAACCTGTTGATCGGCGTGACGCTGGCCACATCCGCCGCCATGATCACGGGCCAGTACGCCGCCGGCAAAGACGCCTACGCCCTGCTGCAAGCCGCCGGCGCCGGGGTCACGATCGTGATTCTGTTTTATCTGGCGCGGTCTTCGTTGCCGCTGAAAGTCATGGGCGGCGTGTCGTATTCGATGATTGCCGCAGGGGCATTGATCATGGCGATCAGCCCCAACGCGGGGGCCTATACGCTGGGTTTCCTGCTGGTGACCGGCTTCGACAAGATGTTCAACGTGTACCTGCGCAGCACGCGTCAGCGGGTGATTCCCGTGGAGGATTTCGGCAAGACGGTGGGCGTGATCACCCTGCTCAATAACCTGCCGCAACCGCTGGCAGGCTTGACGGTGGCGGTGTTGGCCGCACCACTGGGCACGCAAACGGTGACCCTGTTGCTGGCCGGGATCGCCGCCGTGATCGGCGTGGCCGTGGCCTCAGGCTGGCACGCCACTGTGAAAGCGGAACTCGACGTCGGGTGACTCAATCAGCTCCTGTTCGGCTGCCCTGACGCGCTCGATCACCTGGGCGATGTCCTTGGCGTCGCCGTATTGATAGGCCAGCTTCAGGTAACCCTGAAAGTGCCGCGCCTCGCTTTTAAGCAGGCCAAAGTAGAACTTGCTGAGTTCTTCGTCCAAATGTGGCACCAGTGCTTCGAACCGCTCGCAACTGCGCGCTTCGATAAAAGCGCCGACCACCAGGGTATCCACCAATTTCACCGGCTCGTGGCTGCGCACCACCTTGCGCAAGCCCGAGGCATACCGGCTGGCGTGCAACTGACGCAGTTCGATCTTGCGCTTTTTCATCAGGCGCATGACTTGCTCGTGGTGCACCAGTTCTTCCCGGGCCAGGCGCGACATCATATTGATCAGGTCGACGTGGCCGTGGTACTTGGCGATCAGGCTCAGGGCGGTGCTGGCGGCCTTGAATTCGCAGTTCTTGTGGTCGATCAGCAAGGTTTCCTGATCGGCCAGCGCGGCCTGGACCCAGGCATCAGGGGTGCGGCAACCGAGGAATTCGTGGATTTCTGGCAGGTTCATCGGGCTCACGGGCAAAAGGATCACAAAAGGCCGGCGATTATACCGACCACGCCGCAGACCACCAGCCACTGGCCTTGATGTGCATCAACATGACGTGCGGCGCGGGGCAACTATAGTGAATGAACGCCCACCCCTTTTGGAGATTCCGAGCATGCAAGCCATTCGCAGCATTTTGGTGGTCATCGAGCCCGAGCATTCGGATAGCCTGGCCCTCAAACGCGCCAAGCTGATCGCCGGGGTGACCGGTGCAAAGCTGCATTTGCTGGTCTGCGACAAAAAGCATGAGCATTCGGCGCTACTCAGCCTGCTCAAGACGGGTTTGCAGGAAGACGGCTACAGCGTCACCACCGAACAGGCCTGGAACGAAAACCTGCATGAAACCATCATCGAGGCGCAGCAGGCCGAGGGCTGCGGCCTGGTGATCAAGCAGCACTTTCCCGACAGCCCGTTGAAAAAGGCGCTGCTGACCCCGGCGGACTGGAAGCTGCTGCGTTACTGCCCGACAGCGGTGCTGCTGGTCAAGACCTCTACCCCCTGGGCCGGCAAGGTGATTCTGGCAGCCATCGACGTGGGCAATACCGATGACGAACACCGCTCACTGCACACCTCGATCATCGACCACGGTTTCGATATAGCCAGTCTGGCCAAGGCGCAGTTACACGTGATCAGCGCCCATCCGTCGCCGATGCTGTCGGCGGCAGACCCGACGTTCCAGCTCACCGAAACCATCCAGGCGCGCTATCGCGAGCAGTGCAAGGCATTCCAGACGGAGTTCGATGTGGATGACAGGCATTTGCACATTGAGGAAGGTCCGGCGGATGTCTTGATCCCGCATTTCGCCCACACGCTGCAGGCGGCAGTGACCATCATCGGCACCGTGGGGCGTACGGGCATTTCGGGGGCATTGATCGGCAATACGGCGGAAGTGGTTCTGGATAAGGTGGAAGGCGATGTGCTGGTGCTCAAGCCGCAGGGGTTGATTGATCATTTGGAAGAGTGAAGGGTGTTCAGATTTTAATTCGCGCAAAGTAAACAGGGCCACTTCAGTTCTAACTGGGGCGACCCTACTTACCGAATTGTTATTTACTACAACAGCCAGTACGTTTAATTATCTCAAGAAACGGGCACGACACTTAGCCTGTTCTTTTCAATCTCGCACAAGTAAACATATTTTTCGGAAGGGCTGAACACGGCGCCCCCCCACCGAGTAGCCGCCATACGCCTTATTATTACCATACTCTTAAGATCAACCAAGTATGTGTCAGCAGCAAACGACCAGACCACCATAAGAGTAGACAGCGAATTTATGGCAATCGCTTGCGGCGCTGGCAAATTAACTGAACGGAAATTAGTAGCCAATGTAGACATGTTCATTTGAAAGACATTATTCCCGTTCGCGTGAGTGCAAACATATATGCTCTCACGATCGTGGCTGATAATAAGGTCGTGAACATTGCCAGTCGAAGCTTCCGAATAAATGACATCCGTCACCCCTGATAAAAGGTTGGTACGCATCACTCCAAAGTACCTGGCCCTTAACGTATAAACAATTTTTTCGTTTGTGCAATAAACCCCGCCGGCTGAACGGCCGTAGCCCAAATGACAAACTTTGTTTACCGTATCAGTTTCAGTATCAATGCTGTTTAAATTACAAGAATACCGTTCGATGCCCCCTATGTTCTGCCACGGCAAATGAGATAACACAGCTGCATATTTCCCATCAGGACTAAAATCAATTGGATAATCATAAGTCCCGTAGAGCACAGGTATAGACTTCACCATCCTATCCTCACTCACACTAATAACGAGTACAGCATCCTGAGAAGCGACATAAATTTTTAACCCATCAGGGGAGACTTTCAACCTACCACCCGGCTTCACAACATCAATTTCCTTAACAATATTACCTGAACTTAAATCAACTTTTGCAATCAGCGCAACCGCACGAATAGTGATATAAGCGTACAAATTGTCCGGCGCCAGCGCGATAGCTTCCGGTCTTCCTGGCAAATAGGTATACGCCCCTGCAGCCAACAAGCGCTTAACATCAATCTCGGCACTCGAACTGCTCGTTCCGCGCTTCGCCGTTATAGGGTACGTCCCCGCATTACCCGAACATTTGATACCCGCGATCGCAAGCTTCCCATTGGCATCCGTGGTGAACTCCTTACTCCCTGCCGTGCCATCCTGAAAGCTGAAACCCTCCGGCAACGTCAGCGTGACTTTCACCGGCGCCGTGATATCGCTGCCGGCATCAAGCCTGACCTTATCCAGGCGCCCATTGGGACCGACCGAGTAAGGCTGATCCAGAAACTGCAGGTTGAACTCCGGCACGGTGTGAACCGTGTATGTGCGCGAGGGGAAAGCAATAGCATTGGCTTCGGTCGAACTGCGGTCATAAGCGACCTTGAAGGTGATCGTCAGGACCGAGCCGTCCTTGAGTTTGCGCAGTTTATCCACCGGTGCAGGCGGCATGATGCCTTGGGCTTCGCCGTCGGCCGTCACCAGGTTCGCCGTGTAGGTTTTTTCGAAATAGGCCGAGCCGTCCTCATTTACGCCGTGGTACTCCATCCACATCCGTTGCTCTTTATGGATAAAGCGCCAGATCCCGATCACCGTGCGTTCAGCGCCCGTCAGTTGGTTTACATCCAGCACTTCGCGGTCACCGATGTTCTCGATCGTGGCCACCGGAATAGGCTTGATCGCCAGAAGCCGCAATGTCAGCACCGGCGAAGGAGCCTCCTGGCCATTACGAATGACAAAATATTGCACGCTGATGTCGCGCCCACCTGGTAGCAGGCTGACCCCGATCACCTCCGGCGGCACAGTGAAGTCGACAATATTGTCGCTGGTGCCATCCTTGGTTTCCTCGTAGCTGCCTGGCCCGGCAAGGCCCGTCCACAGCATACGAATCTTGTCGGTCGCTGCCATTCGCGGAAAGCTTACGCGTACGGTGGCCCCGCCCACGACGGCCCCTGGCGCCAGTTCGTCGGGCGATTGAGTGGCTTCCAGCACTTGCGGCGCGCGCAACTCACCCAGCGCCATGCCCACGCTGACCAGCAACACCTCCGAACGCAGAACCGGGCCACCGTCTGCCGGAATCAATGTGTAGGTAAAGCGAAACTCGGCATTGAGGTTGGCGACGATAAAAGCCTTGGCCAACGGGAACGCAACGGCCTTACCCGCCGTACTGCCGTTGAGCACAATCGGAGATTGCGCGTTGCCGGTACTGCCGCCCTCGTTATCGCCCACCATGCGCCAGACAAAGCGGTCGCCAGCGACGGTGTTGACATAAGGCAGCGTCACGATGGCCTGGTTGACCAGGCTGTCCGGATCAAGGTTGCCGGCTGAGTCGACGCCTTGAATCAACGCCTTGGGCAGTTCGGCTGACGGCTCGCCGAACTTTACATAAAAAGCGTCGGACTCTCGGAACGTCTGCGCATCGTCATCCGTGCCATCGTCCACCTGATACACCATCCTCACGTTCGCCAGGCCGATAAAGCGCTCGAATTCACTGCGCGGCACTGTTCGCGAGCGCGCAGGCGGTGGTGGTGCGCCGGCCAGCAGGGTCTGCTCGTACACTTCCAGACCGCCGCCAGGGCGTGTGCCCTCCAGCCGCAGGGTTTCGCTGTAATTCGCGTCATAAGGCGTGTAGTCCGGAAACACAACGGTGATGAACGGAAGGCTCGGGTCGATCAGATCGATATCCGCTTCCAGCACACTGACGGCAGGCATGTTGGTGACGGTGCCATACACGCTCACTACCATGACGCGGGACGTGCCCAGCACGGTGCCTTTGGGGTACTGCAATTCGTAGGTGGCTTTCAACGTGCCGTTGAGCAGCTCCTCGATAATGCTTTCATCGACCGGCGCAACGGCTGCACGGTTGGGGTTGCTGATGAGGGTCGGCAGCGTAGTGTTCAGCGTCGTGCCATCAGCACGCACACCGCTGAGTTTCACCACCACCTGTACGTTACGCGGCACGGCGCTGCCATTCGCGAGCCTGCCGGGCACGATCAGTTCGACGGCGAATGCACTGCCGGTCTGGGTGTCGAGATTCACATCGGAGAACTCGATGCCATCCACCAGAAAGTACGGCGCCATCAGCAGGTTGGGGTCAAGGTCGCTGTCCAGCCTCACGGCGTCGGACCATTGCTGCAGCTCACCCGAATAGTTGCGCACCTCGTCAAATACCCGGAAGCGGATTTTCACCTCGCCGCTGCCGCCGTTGGCAATCACCGCAGGTGGCACCAGAAGGGCGATGGGCTTGGTTTTATTGACGTGCCCCTCATCCAACTTCAGCGTCACCGGATAGCCATTCCAAAACAGCTCGATGGTGTCGCGCACGCGCATCTTGGGGTAAGGGTCAATGGTGCATATCACGCCTTCGGCTGCGCGGTCGGGGTCGAGCACGACGCCCGGTTTTTGCAGATCCTCCGGCAAATGCACACGCAACTCGGAGTGGAACGGCTTGCCGGGGTCTTTATCCACACCGCCTGGGCGCGTGTCCTTGATAAACCACGTCTGCTCTTCAGACGTGCTGACCTGCTCACTGCCTGCTCGCACCACCCGCGCATAACAGCGCGGTACAAAACCGGTAGGCAAGGCTTCACGGGGGATTGCCAGGTGGAAAAGGCTCTGGTCCAGTTGGCTATCCAGGACCGTACCGGACGCCATGACATGACCGACATGGACTTCATAAACATCGCCGGCCTGAAGCGCCGCCCATCGCGACAACGACACGTGCAGACTGTTTTCAATATGGCGAATCCCCACGCCGAATGTCGCACCCACGACGGGCCGCACCGCGTAGGGGACGAATGGTGGATCCAGGTAGTCATCAGCAGTAACAACAGGGGTGTCAGCCATTTTGAATCTCCTCGTATGCGATGCGCCCTGTGCGCGCCGTGAGGACAGAAAGCGCCCGTGCAGGCGCAAGGTCAACCTGTCAGAAATGACAGTGCCGACGAGTGGCAGGCTGGATTAAAGGATCAATCGAACGTATCGGGCTGCGGCGCAGCCAACGCCTCTTCGAGAAACCCCGGCGCGATATAGCGCTGGTAGTGGGCTTCGGACAGGATAAAGAACTCGCGGTCGATGGCATCGCGCAGGTCCGGCAGCGGCCAGTCGCGAAACTCCGGCAGCAGCACCATGCCATAAGCTTGCAGATTGGAAATCACCCGCGCGCCCCGTGCGATCAGTTGGTAGGCCCAGCAGTAAGGCGACTGGTGCGGCACGAAGCGGATCTTGCGCTGCTCAAGCTGGCCGCGCAGGGCCGCGGGATCGAACACCTCCAGCTTGCCGGCCATCACCTGCACCAGCAATTGCTCCAGGCGCAGCCAGACCGCCCGTTTTTCCTCTTCGTGATAGCCGTTCCACTGGACCACTTCGTGGTGGAAGCGCTTGCAGCCGCGGCACACCAGATCACCGTAAACCGTGGAGCACAGGCCGACACAGGGGGTTTTGATGGTTGGGTTGGGCATGGGCAACGGCACGCTAATCAGCGAAACAATGCGCCATGTTAGCCCTTTGTCTAAGAGTGATCACCCAGCAAACTTGCGGTGGCAACTTACCTTTAGACATTTTTTGCCGTAGAATCACCCGGCCTTGTAAGGCGCCAATAATCCGCTGGAAGCTGTTTTCAAAGCGTCACGAGCACAGTCGTTCCTTCAGAACGGTGTTGGCGATGGTTATTACCCGGTAGGTAGATAACCAGCGCCAACCCTCATCAGCCCCGTTCTGCAGGCGTAAAACTTTGAAAGCAGCTTCTGTGAGGAATGTCGGCAGCGCTGGCTTTGCGGCCCAAAAAGCCCCCGAGCGCATGCGTGCCGTTCATTTCTGGATGAGCGTCCCGTGGGACCACTGATGAGGGTAATAACTGTGCTTGAAGCCTACCGCAAACATATCGAAGAGCGCGCAGCACTGGGTATCGTTCCCCAGCCGCTTAACGCCGAACAAACCGCAGGCCTGGTCGAGCTGCTGAAAAATCCCCCGGCTGGCGAAGAAGAATTCCTCGTTGACCTGATCACCAACCGCATTCCACCAGGCGTTGACGAAGCTGCCTACGTCAAGGCCGGTTTCCTGTCTGCCCTGGCCAAGGGCGAAGCCACTTCCCCTCTGATCGACAAAAAGCGCGCGGTTGAACTGCTTGGCACCATGCAAGGCGGCTACAACATCGTGACGCTGGTCGAGCTGCTGGACGACGCCACGCTTGCGCCTGTCGCCGCCGCCCAACTCAAGCACACCCTGCTGATGTTCGATGCGTTCCACGACGTGGCTGAAAAAGCCCGCAACGGCAACGAGCACGCCAAGTCCGTGATCCAATCCTGGGCTGACGGCGAGTGGTTCCGCAACCGCCCTACCCTGGCCGACAAGATCAGCCTGCGCGTGTTCAAGGTGACCGGCGAAACCAACACCGACGACCTGTCTCCTGCGCCTGACGCCTGGTCCCGCCCAGACATCCCGCTGCACGCCCTGGCCATGCTGAAAATGGCCCGTGAAGGCATCGTGCCAGACGAGCAAGGCAAGACCGGCCCGATGAAGCAGATCGAAGAAATGCGCGGTCAAGGCTTCCCTATCGCCTACGTCGGTGACGTGGTCGGTACCGGCTCTTCGCGTAAATCGGCGACCAACTCCGTACTGTGGTTCTTCGGCGACGACGTGCCTTACGTGCCGAACAAGCGCGCCGGCGGCTTCTGCTTCGGCAGCAAGATCGCTCCGATCTTCTACAACACCATGGAAGATGCGGGCGCACTGCCGATCGAATTCGACGTGACCAACATGAACATGGGCGACGTGATCGACCTGTACCCCCATGCTGGCAAAGTCTGCAAACACGGCACCGACGAAGTCCTCACCACCTTCGAAATGAAGACCCCGGTGCTGTTGGACGAAGTCCGTGCCGGGGGCCGTATCCCGCTGATCATCGGCCGTGGCCTGACCGACAAGGCGCGTGCCGAGCTGGGCCTGGGCCCTACCGACCTGTTCAAGCTGCCTGAAGCCCCTGTCGACACCGGCAAAGGTTTCACCCTGGCGCAGAAAATGGTCGGCAAGGCCTGCGGTCTGCCGGAAGGCAAAGGCGTTCGTCCAGGTACGTACTGCGAACCGAAGATGACCACCGTCGGTTCCCAGGACACTACAGGTCCTATGACCCGTGATGAACTCAAAGACCTGGCGTGCCTGGGCTTCTCGACCGATCTGGTGATGCAGTCCTTCTGCCACACCGCGGCTTACCCCAAGCCGATCGACGTGACCACCCACCACACCCTGCCTGACTTCATCATGACCCGTGGCGGCGTATCGCTGCGTCCAGGCGACGGCATCATCCACAGCTGGCTGAACCGCATGCTGCTGCCGGACACCGTCGGTACCGGTGGCGACTCCCACACCCGTTTCCCGATGGGCATCTCGTTCCCGGCCGGTTCCGGTCTGGTCGCGTTCGCCGCAGCCACTGGCGTGATGCCACTGGACATGCCGGAATCGATCCTGGTGCGCTTCAAAGGCAAGATGAAACCTGGCATCACCCTGCGTGACCTGGTTCATGCCATTCCTTACTACGCGATCCAGTCCGGTTTGCTGACCGTAGAAAAGAAAGGCAAGAAAAACGCCTTCTCCGGCCGCATCCTGGAAATCGAAGGCCTGAACGACCTGACGCTGGAACAGGCTTTCGAGCTGTCCGACGCCTCGGCCGAACGTTCGGCTGCCGGTTGCACCATCAAGCTGTCCAAAGAGTCGGTCACCGAGTACCTGAACTCCAACATCACCCTGCTGCGCTGGATGATCGGCGAAGGCTACGGCGATGCACGCACCCTGGAACGTCGCGCCCAAGCGATGGAAGCCTGGGTAGCCAACCCTGAGCTGATGGAAGCCGATGCCGACGCCGAATACGCTGAAGTCATCGAGATCGACCTGGCGGAAATCAACGAGCCAATCCTCTGCGCCCCTAACGACCCGGACGACGCTCGTCTGCTGTCCAGCGTTGCCGGCGAGAAGATCGACGAAGTGTTCATCGGTTCGTGCATGACCAACATCGGTCACTTCCGCGCGGCCGGCAAGTTGCTGGAACAGGTCAAGGGTCAGCTGCCAACCCGTCTGTGGCTGTCGCCGCCGACCAAGATGGACGCTCACCAACTGACCGAAGAAGGCTACTACGGCATCTACGGCAAGGCTGGCGCACGCATGGAAATGCCGGGCTGCTCGCTGTGCATGGGTAACCAGGCACGGGTAGAACCGAACTCCACCGTGGTGTCGACGTCGACCCGTAACTTCCCGAACCGCCTGGGTGATGGTGCTAACGTCTACCTGGCTTCGGCTGAGCTGGCGGCAGTGGCCTCCACTCTGGGTCGCCTGCCGACCGTCGAAGAGTACATGGGCTACGCAGCGAAACTGGACACCATGGCCAGTGACGTCTACCGCTACCTGAACTTCGACCAGATCGCTGAGTTCCGCAAGATCGCAGCAAGCGCCAACATCCCGGTGATTCAAGCCTAAGGTGTTGATGTAAAAAACGCCGCGTATCGAAAGATGCGCGGCGTTTTTTTATGCCTGGAACACAGCTTTTTGTGTCACCACAAAACACATGCGCGAGCGCTTCACGGCCTGAAAGACCGTGCTGGGCATCAAGCAATAAACGAATACACCAAGGCCGTAATCGCCACCAGGCCTACCGCCGTGACAAACACGTTGGACGCCTGCCCACGGTACTTGGCCATGGCCGGCACCTTACGGATGGCGTACATCGGCATCAGGAACAGGATGGACGCGATGACCGGCCCGCCCAGGGTCTCGATCATGCCGAGAATGCTTGGGTTGAGCGTGGCGACGATCCAGCACACCACCAACATGAACGCCGCCGTCATGCGGTCCAGCGTCTTCGCCGCTGGGCGACGACCGCTCTTGAGCACCAACCCCTTAAGGCCTTCGCTGGCGCCTATGTAGTGGCCCAGGAACGACTTGGCAATCGCCACGAACGCAATCAATGGCGCAGCGAATGCGATGGTCGGGTTGTTGAAGTGGTTGGCCAGATACGACAGGATCGACAGATTCTGCGCCTTCGCTTCGGCCAGCTGTGCCGGCGACAGGGTCAGCACGCAGCTGAACACGAAGAACAGCACCATCACCACCATCAACAGGTGCGCGCGGGACAGGATCTGCGAGCTGCGCTCATCGGCGCGATCACCGTACTGGCGCTTCTGGTCTACCGCGAAGGCCGAAATGATCGGCGAGTGGTTGAACGAGAACACCATCACTGGAATCGCCAGCCACAACGTGTTGAGCAACGCGGACGGTGCCGGCACCACACTCGCGGTGCTGAGAATGCCGCCATTCCAATGCGGCACGAGGTACACGGCAAGAAACAGCAATGCGACGATAAACGGGTACACCATCAGGCTCATGGCCTTGACGATCACTTGCTCACCGCAGCGCACCACTGCCAACAGGCCCAGGATCAGCACGAAGGACAGGATTGCCCGCGGCGGCGGCAGGATATGCAACTGATGCTCCATGAAGCTGCCGACCGTGTTGGTCAACGCCACGCTGTAGATCAGCAGGATCGGAAAAATCGCAAAGAAGTAGAGCAACGTGATCAGCGCACCGGCTTTGATGCCGAAGTGTTCCTCGACGACGTCGGTGATGTCCGAGCCTGCACGGCCGGACAGCACGAAGCGGGTCAGGCCACGGTGCGCGAAAAAGGTCATCGGGAACGCCAGCAGCGCGAGGATCACCAGAGGCCAGAAACCACCCAGGCCCGCGTTGATCGGCAGAAACAAAGTACCGGCGCCAATGGCGGTGCCGAACAGACCGAGCATCCAGGTGGTGTCCTGGCGGCTCCAGCTTGAGAGGGGTGCAGGTGTCGTCTCATAGCGTTCGTCGACGCTATTGGCCTGATCATTCATCTGGTCGGATCTCCGCATTTGCACGGCCGGGACGAGTCAGAAAAACCTGACAGGCAGCGTCCCGACCATAGAAGGGGCCGGATTGTCCGGGATTCTCGTGAATAAGCAAAGACTTAGCTGAGGAACGGTGATGCGGTGCAGTGGTTTTTACAATCGACTCGACGCCTTCAAGGGGGCGTGCTTTTGGCTGCACATATACAAGAAAACATCTACAGACCTAATCACTTAAAGCGCACTTTCGGAAACCACCTACTTACACTTCAGACGTAATTATTATTTAAACCTTGTTTTGCAGAATCATTGTTACAGACCTGTTCACAGGCATTGAGCGCGTTTTTCATCACACTTATATTCCGTGCACTCTTTCTATGAGTAGCCGATCGATATTGATCAATTTTAAATAACAATAAGTGACCCACTTCAGGTCAGGATTTCCCCATGAAAACATACCGCGTTATGGCTGCACGCCTGTTTCTCGCCGCACTGCTCGTCCCCTCCATCACCCATGCACAATCGATACAGACCGAGCCTGATGTCCGCGCGTTCGCCTCATCGCCCCGCTGGCTGACAACCAAGGTCTACCTTGAAGGTGCCCCGGACATCGACGTCAAAGACAAATACCCCGGCGTAGTTGGCATCTCCATGTGGGACCCCGACCGCAATCGCTATGAGTTTTTCTACACGGACACAGGCCTATCGAAGTATGAGCACGGCGGCGGGGGCTACTTCATGGTCACCGGCGACGGGAAAACCCATATCCTCGTGCCCGACAAAGGCCCCAACCGCACGGTCGTGCGCCGCCTGGAGGCGCTGAATAACCAGGCGTTCACCTACTCCCGCGAAGTGCCCCGCGACATGATCGAAACCAATGCGCCCGTGCGTATCTACGTCGTTCATGCCCCCTATACAGGTACGGTTCAAACCACCCCTTCCAGTGCCTATGCGCAATAACAGCCAAGCCCGGCACACCCCTTGAAAACTTGCACCCCACTGTTCATCAACAGGTGACCACCTATGCACGCCTTGTTTAAATCCTGCGTACTTCCCACTGCCTTCCTCTGCGCCCTTATTACTGCCGGGGCCCACGCACAAGTCCAATCCCCCAGCCGCGTAACAGAACCGGCTATTACAACTGACAATGCCATCATGTTGACGGTTTTTCTCAAACACGACCAATCGCGCCCATTAAGCGAACTGCGGGCCCAACTCGATAAACAAGAGTTCTATAAAGTATTTCCGCCTGCCGGGGTCGAGGTGGTCAGTTGGAATATCACCATGGGTATCGGCCAGGTCGTGGTGCTGCGCTTTCCCGCTTCGCGCCTGTCGGCGGTGAATCTGGCCCTGGAGAACACCGCCTGGGGCGCTTACCGCACCGAGTTCTTCCCGACTTACGATTTCCGCGACATCGCCCAGGCGCAACAAGACAAGGCACGACAAACCCGCTGACGCCCAAATCCACGCACAGCGCCCGCCGCCCCGCGCGAGCGCTGGCGTGCCGGGCCGACTTCTTTCGCCTGCGGGCGCTTCTGCTTACAAAATCCCGCATAATCCAGGCATCGAAGCCCATAGCAAGAGCCGCCCATGCCCGCCACTGTTCTGGTCCTGGTTGAAACCATCAACGACTACCTGCCCATTATCGAGAGCAATGACTTTCACGTGATTCTGGCGCCCACGCCCCTCGAACGCGCCCAGGCCATCAAGGCCCACGGCGACCAGGTCCAGGCGGTGCTGACCCGTGGCCCGCTGGGCCTGTACGCCGAGGAAATCGCCGCCCTGCCGCTGCTGGAAATCATCTGCGTGATCGGCGCCGGCTATGAACATGTCGACCTGCAGGCCGCCAGCAATCGCGGGATCGTCGTCACCAACGGCGCCGGGGTAAATGCACCTTCGGTGGCCGACCACGCCATGGCGCTGCTGCTGTCTCTGGTGCGCGGCATCCCGCAGACCGACGCCGCCGTGCGCCGCAACGAATGGCCCAAGGTCATGCGCCCCTCGCTGGGTGGCAAGCAGCTGGGCATTCTCGGACTGGGTGCCGTGGGCCTGGAGATCGCCAGGCGCGCATCCCTGGGGTTCGGCATGCAAGTGAGCTATCACAATCGCCAGCCACGGGACGACGTGGACTACACCTACTGCGCCACCCCCGTGGAACTGGCGCGCACCTCGGACTTCCTGATCCTGGCCACCCCCGGCGGTGCCGGCACGCGCCACCTGATCGACCGCAACGCGCTCGACGCCCTGGGCCCCAATGGTTATCTGGTCAATATCGGCCGCGGCAGCGTGGTGGTCACTGCCGACTTGATTACTGCCCTTGAACAACGCCGCATCGGCGGCGCCGCCCTGGATGTGTTCGATGACGAGCCAGAGGTGCCCGACGCCCTTAAGCGCCTCGGCAATACCGTGCTCACCTCCCATGTCGCCGGCCTGTCGCCCGAGGCGGCTCATGACACCGTGCAACGGGTGGCCGACAACCTGGTGGAGCACTTCGCGGGGCGCCAGGTGCTCACGCCGGTGGCGTTGCCGCCGCCCGTAAAATGACCGATCAGGCACGCTGATTATCCTCCAACACGCTAACCTATTAAGCCGCCCCGACCTTGTCGCTGGGCGGCTGTGCGCATTAGATTAGGAAATAGTCCGAGGCCTCTAGAATAAGCAGAAGGGATAAGCATGGCGCTGAACGACCAATCGACCCAGATTCGCCCTGGCGAAGAACTTGATGCCAGCCTGATCGATCCCTACCTCAAGGCCCATATTCCAGGCCTGAGCGGCACCCCCACGATCAGCCAGTTTCCGGGAGGCGCGTCCAACCTGACCTACCTGCTGGAATACCCCGGCCAGGAATTCGTGCTGCGCCGCCCGCCCTTTGGCCACAAGGCCAAGTCCGCCCATGACATGGGCCGCGAATTCCGCATTCTTAACAGGCTTAAAGACGGTTTCCCGTATTGCCCCAAAGCCTATGTGCATTGCACCGACGAGTCGGTGATCGGCGCCGAGTTCTACGTGATGGAGCGCGTCAACGGCATCATCCTGCGCTCCGACCTGCCCGCCGAACTGGGGCTGGACGCCACGGCGACTCAGGCGCTGTGCAAAAGCTTTATCGACAAATTCGTCGAACTGCACCAGGTGGACTACACCGCCTGCGGTCTGGGCGACCTGGGCAAACCCGAAGGTTATGTGGCGCGCCAGATCCGCGGCTGGAGCGAGCGCTACGAAAAAGCCCTGACCCCCGACGCGCCCAAATGGGAAGCGGTAACCGCCTGGCTCAACGACAAGATGCCCGCCGACCACCCCACCTCGAGCATCGTGCACAACGACTACCGTTTCGATAACGTAATCCTCGACCCGCACAACCCGATGCAGATCATCGGCGTGCTCGACTGGGAACTGACCACCCTCGGCGACCCGCTGATGGACCTGGGCAACACCCTCGCCTACTGGATCGAAGCCGCCGACCCGGCACCGGTGCAATTGATGCGCCGCCAGCCGAGCAACGCCCCCGGCATGCTTACCCGTCGCCAGTTCGTCGACTACTACGCCGAACGCGCAGGCATCCAGATCGACAACTTCGACTTCTACTACACCTACGGCCTGTTCCGTCTGGCTGGCATCGTGCAGCAGATCTACTACCGCTTTTTCCATGGCCAGACCCAGGACAAACGCTTTGCGCAGTTCATTCAGATGAACAAACTGCTGGAGCAGATGAGCCTGAACGTCATTCGTCAATCAGCCCTCTGATCGCACAAAAACAAGGAACCCCCATGTCCAAGACTCATCTGTTCGACCTCGACGGCAAAATTGCGTTTGTGTCCGGCGCCAGCCGTGGCATCGGCGAGGCCATCGCCAAGTTGCTGGCCCAGCAAGGCGCCCACGTGATCGTATCCAGCCGCAAGCTCGAAGGCTGCCAGCACGTCGCCGACGCGATCATCGCCGACGGCGGCAAAGCCACGGCGGTGGCCTGTCACATCGGTGAGATGGAGCAGATCACTCAAGTGTTCGCCGGCATTCGCGAGCAGTTCGGTCGCCTGGATATCCTGGTCAACAACGCGGCCACCAACCCGCAGTTCTGCAACGTACTGGACACCGACCTGGGTGCGTTCCAGAAAACCGTTGACGTGAACATTCGCGGCTACTTCTTCATGTCGGTGGAAGCCGGCAAGCTGATGCGCGAAAACGGCGGCGGCAGCATCATCAACGTTGCGTCGATCAACGGCATCTCGCCGGGCGTGTTCCAGGGCATCTATTCGGTGACCAAGGCCGCCGTGATCAACATGACCAAGGTGTTCGCCAAGGAATGCGCCGAGTTCGGCATCCGTTGCAACGCCCTGCTGCCGGGCTTGACCGACACCAAGTTCGCCTCAGCCCTGGTAAAGAACGACGCCATCCTGAAAATGGCCCTGGCGCAGATCCCCCTCAAGCGCGTGGCCGACCCGAGCGAAATGGCGGGTGCGGTGCTGTTCCTGGCCAGTGACGCGTCCAGCTACACCACCGGCGTGTCGCTGAATGTGGACGGTGGTTTCCTGTCCTGACATCGCCTGGTTTGTTCAGATCGATTTGCGCGTAACCTTGGCGCAGATCGATCTGTCTCAGGATGAAACATGGAATTGCACATCGTCATCACCGGCCGCAAGGACCTCGCCGCCCAGCTTTATCAGCAATTGCGCGAAGCCATCGCCACCGGGCGACTGTGCGCAGGCGCACAACTGCCGCCAAGCCGCCTGCTCGCCGAGCAGTTGGGTATCTCACGCAAAACCGTTTCCGACACCTACGCCAACCTGACGTACGAAGGCCTGCTGGTCGGCAGGATCGGTCGGGGCACCTTCGTCAATGCGTGGGCACCGGCACCTGAGCGTGAACTCACCGCCACCGACCTGGCCTGCGCCGCCAACCTGGCCAAATGGCAGTCGCTGCCCACCCCCATGCGCCACCCCACCCACGACAGCCTCCTGCGTTACGAATTTATCGGCGGCGCCACCAGCCGCCAGCAGTTCCCCCAGGATGAATGGCGCCGCTGCACCCAGGATGCGCTGCGGCGCATTGCGCAGAACAGTGGCTTCTACAGCCAGCCCGAAGGCCTGCCGTCGCTACGAAGTGCGATTGCCGGGCATATTGCGTTTTCCCGTGGCGTCAAATGCGGCGATGACGACATCGTCGTGACTAACGGCGCGCAGCAGGCGCTCGACCTGCTCGCCCGCGTGGTACTGGAACCGGGCAGCATCGTCGCCATGGAAGACCCCGGCTACAGCCCCGCGCGTCAGCTGTTCATGGCCATGGCCGCCCGCGTCGCCGGCGTGCCGGTGGATGACCAGGGCATTGTGGTCGAGAAGATTCCCGACGGGACGCGGTTGATCTATGTGACGCCATCCCACCAATTCCCCCTCGGCATGCCCATGAGCCGGGCGCGTCGTGAAGCGTTGCTGGCGCGCGCGTTCGAATTGGGGGCGATCATTATCGAGGACGATTACGACAGCGAATTCCGCTACGAAGGTCGCCCCACCGACTCGCTGCAAAGTATGGACACCCGTGGCGTGGTCACCTACGTCGGCACCTTCTCCAAAACCCTGCTGCCCGAGCTGCGCCTGGGCTACCTGGTGCTGCCGCCGGCGATCCACGGCGCGCTGATCAAAGCCAAGCAACTGACCGACCAGCACAGCTCCACGCTGGCGCAATGGGCGCTAGCCAAGTTCATCAGCGAAGGCTATCTGCTCAAGCATATTCGGCGCTGCCATACGGTGTATGCCGGGCGCCGTGAACGCATCCTGCAACGCCTGGCCGGGGATCTGTCGCCGTGGTTCGAGGCCGTGCCCAGCGTGGCCGGGTTCCATCTGGCCGCGCTGTGCACGGTGCCGGTGGATATTCCACAGTTGGTGGCATTGGCGCGCCAGGCGCAGGTAGGGTTGTATCCGCTGGAAGTGTTCTTCCACGACGCCCCCGTGCGTGCGGGGCTGATTATCGGTTTTGGCGCCATCGAAACCCTGGACATCGACCCGGCGCTGGACAAGGTGCGCAGCATTCTTCAGCAGATTGCCTAAGGGGCTTTGCGGCAGTTTGGTCGTTAGTGCTGACGCCCCTGTCGCAGTAAATCGCCCCAACGGCGGGCACAGGTTTGACCGCGTCCAGCCAGGCATTCAGGGGCGTTTGAACTCGCGCCGCAGCGCTTCAATGCGCTGACGGCACAAGCAGCCTTCAAGATGGTCGTTGACCATCCCCATCGCCTGCATCAACGCATACATCGTGGTCGGCCCCACGAACGTCCAGCCACGCTTTTTCAAGGCCTTGGACAACCTTACCGAGGCCGGCGAGGTGGGATTGCCCGACCAATAAGCCAGGTCCACCACGGCCGGACGCTCTTGCGGGCCGGGTTCAAACGTCCATAGCCACCTCGCCAGCGAGCCGGTTTCATCCACCAGCTCACAGGCCCTGCGCGCATTGTTGATGGCAGAAACAATCTTGGCCCGATTACGCACAATGCCCGCATCCTGCATCAAGCGTTCGATATCTGCCTCGCCGTACTGCGCCACCCGGCGAAAATCAAAGCCGTCGAACGCCTGCCGGAAGTGCTCACGCTTGCGCAGAATGGTGATCCACGCCATGCCCGCCTGGAAGCCTTCCAGACAAATCTTCTCGTACAGCTGGATATCAACCGCCACCGGCACGCCCCACTCATGGTCGTGGTAATGCGGATACTCCGCTGCCGACGTGCGCCACGCGCAATGGGTGCGTCCGGCCGGGTCGGTAATCAGTCCTGATGCGTCCATCCATCACCTCATGTGCCGAAAACGGATCATAAGCGAAAAATTTCGCACCCCGCCAATGGCTCAAGCCTGACCCTGAGCGACCAACTGGTCAGACCGGAACCCGTCATTCGACGAATAATGACTTGTTATTTCAAAAATACTTGGCCTAGACTGGCGACGCACTGGACTTACCGGTATGACCACAACAATTAAGCCCTGGAACCACCAGGGCACCGAATAGAGATCCCTCCCATGCTCAGATGGTGCTCGCGTTCGATTTTCCTGCAAGTCGTGATTGGTCTGATGCTCGGCATCGCCTGCGGCCTGGCCCTTCCCGAATTCTCTTCGCAACTCAAACCCCTGGGTGACGGCTTTATCAAGCTGATCAAAATGCTGATTGGCCTGATCGTGTTCTGCGTGGTGGTCAGCGGTATTTCCGGCGCCGGCGACCTGAAGAAAGTCGGGCGTATCGGCCTCAAGTCAGTGATCTACTTTGAGGTACTCACCACCATCGCCCTGGTGATCGGCCTGGTTCTGGCGTTCAGCACCGGCATCGGCCAAGGCGCCAACATCCACCTGGAGCAACTGTCCTCCGCCGGCCTCAATGAACTGGCCGACAAAGGTCAGCACATCAAAGGCACCAGTCAATTCCTGATGGACCTGATCCCCAACTCGGTGATCGGCGCATTTGCCGAGAACAACGTGCTGCAAGTGCTGCTGTTCTCCGTACTGTTCGGCAGCGCGCTGAACCTGGTGGGCGAAGCGGCTTCCGGCATCACTCGGCTGATCAACGAGCTGAGCCACGTCATTTTCCGCATCATGGGCATGATCGTGCGTCTGGCGCCGATCGGCGTGTTCGGCGCCATCGCCTTCACCACCAGCACCTACGGGCTGGATTCGCTGCAACACTTGGGCAGCCTGGTGGGCTTGTTCTACTTGACCTGCCTGGCGTTCGTCGCACTGATCCTCGGCGCGGTGATGCGCCTGTCAGGGCTGCGCATGCTGCCGCTGCTCAAGTACCTGCGTGAAGAACTGCTGATCGTCATGGGCACTGCCTCCTCCGATGCCGTGCTGCCGCAGGTCATGCGCAAACTCGAACACCTGGGCATCGGCAGCTCCACCGTGGGCCTGGTGATTCCAACGGGGTATTCGTTCAACCTCGACGGTTTCTCGATCTACCTGACCCTGGCTATCGTGTTTATCGCCAACGCCACCGGCACGCCGTTGTCGATGACCGACTTGCTGACCATCCTGCTGGTCTCGCTGATCACCTCCAAAGGCGCCCATGGCATTCCGGGCTCCGCGCTGGTGATTCTGGCGGCAACGCTCACCGCCATTCCGGCGATTCCAGTGGTGGGCCTGGTGCTGGTACTGGCGGTGGACTGGTTCATGGGCATCGGCCGCGCATTGACCAACCTGATCGGCAACTGCGTCGCTACCGTAGCCATCGCCCGCTGGGAAAAGGACATCGACATCCAGCGCGCCAACAAGGTGCTCGACGGCCAGCAAGGGTACGCCTTCCAGGCCAAGAAGCCGGTACTGCCGGCGCATCAGGAGTTTTGACAGTACAGGGCCGGGAAGCCGGCCCCTCATTCATTTTTAAGGAGCGTACGACGTGATCAGCACCTCAACCGTCGTCAATTCAGTCGTAGAAAAACTGCGCGCCGCCCTGGCGCGGGGCCAGTGGCGCCGCGGCGAGATGCTCCCCGGCCAGCGCGAACTGGCCGAACAGATGGGTATCAGCCGCCCCAGCCTGCGCGAGGCGGTGATCGTGCTGGAAACCCTCGGACTGGTGCGTTCAATGCCCGGCAAAGGCGTGGTGGTGCTGGAAACCAGCGTCAGCGAACCACAGTCAAGCGACGCGGTGGCCGACGCCAGCCTCGAAGACATCCTGCAACTGCGCTACACCCTGGAGCCGTTCATTGTTGGCCTGGTGGCCCAGTCCATCAGCAGCAAGGAAGTCGGGCAACTGCGCCTGACCCTGATGGACATGCGCGAAGCCCTCGACGCAGGTGACGCCGAAGCGGGCATGAACGCCTACCTCGGCTTCCACGAAGAACTGTTCGCCCTCACCTCCAACCCGATCTTCCAGAACGTGGTGCAGCAGACCAGCAACGCGCTCAAGCAAAGCGCCCAAGTGCTGCGCAACTCCCCCGAGCACCTGGCCGAACGCCTTCAGGAAAACGAAGCGGTGGTGCGCGCCATCCGCAACAAGAACAGCGCCCTGGCCAGTGCCGAGATGCGTCGGCACATCCTTCAGGAAGGCCTGCGCATGGGCATCGCCCTGAACATCCCGGATGACCATCTGGGCAGCTGACTTTATGGAGACGACCATGACCGCCCACGCCCTGCAACGCGAGCCGCTCCTCCCCGCCCTGCGCCTGGTGGCCGGTAAAAAGCCTTCGGTGGATGACATCTATCCACGGCTGTTCGACGCAATCCTCGAGCAGCGCATCGCGCCCGCCAGCCGCTTTACCGAGGAAAGCCTGGGTGAAAGCTTTGGTGTGAGTCGCAGCGTGATCCGCCGGGTGCTGGCCAAGCTGTCCCATCAGCAGGTAATCATCCTGCGCCCCAACCAGCGCGCCCAAGTGGCGGCGCCGGATGCCCAGCAGGCGCGGCAGATCCTCGAAGCGCGGCGCATGACCGAAATCACCGTGGTGAAACTGGCGTGTGCCCAGGCCACGTCCGCACAGATACGCCAACTGCGCGAGTTGATCGCCCGCGAACGCGACTGCATAGAGCGCGACCAACGTGGACCGGCGATTCGCTTGTCGGGGGAGTTTCACCTGCAACTGGCGGTGATGGCGGGGAACGGTCCGTTGGCGCAGTTCCTCAACAGCCTCGTGCCGTTGACGTCGCTGATTATCGCGCAACTGGAAGCCAGGGCCTGCACGTATTGCGCGTGGCAGGAGCACGTGGCGATTGTGGATGCGATTGAGCACCGGGACTCGAACACCGCGGTGACACTGATGACCCAGCACCTGGATCACCTGGAAAGCAAATTACTCAAGCGCCACTGAACCGGAGCGAGAAAGCCCTCCCCAGATCCACCCTTATTTGATTGCGGGTGTTCCAACAAAAAACACCCCGTGAAAGCGTAGCCCTCACAGGGTGTTGGGGGTGACCCTCTCATTAGCCCCCGTATCTGAGGATACGGGGGCTTTTGTGTTACCGCCTGATCAAGCCGGTTGCAGCACCGACTGACCGCTCAACGCCAGGTCGAGCAATTCACGGTTGGCCACTGCATACATGGCGTAGTCCGTGCCGACCGCAGCACGAATTTCCACCATCATTGCGCGCCAGCGATCAGCCATGTCCTGGTGCTGCTCAAGCCACAGTGCCACACGGGCTTCCATGTCTTGTGGCGCGTCGGCCATTTGCAGAACAGCAATGGTGATCGCCCGTTGCTGCCAGTCCACATCGTCGCGGAACGCTTCGCGGGCCTGGGCCTGCCAGTTGTTGGCCACCGGCAGATCGCTGATCTGCTGCAGGTACCATGGCAAGTCCAGCGCGCTGCCGACGGCGAAGTAAGCCTTGGCCACTTCGGCGGCGTCATGCCCGGTGACGTCAGCGGCTTCGATGATCGGCAGCAAGGTGTACAGGTGCGTAGTGCCCGCCACCATACGGGCCAACAACTCAGGTACGCCGGCTTCGGTGTAAGCCTGGTAACGGGTCTGCCAGCCTTCGCGGGTCGGCCCTTCCAGCAGTTCGTCGAGCTTGAGGCCCAGCGCAGCCAGGTGCGGACCGAAGTGCGCGGTATCGCGCCCGGCGTCCTGCTCATTGCGGCGGCTGCGCAGGAACCAGCGCGTAGCACGACGCCCCAGGCGCATCAGCTCGTCCATCAGCTCCAGTTGCACCTCGGCAGACACCTGGTGGTCCAGGGCTTCGATCTGACGGAACCAGTGCGGGAGGTGGAAGATGTCACGCACGATCACATACGCACCCGCCACGTTCGCCGGGCTCATGCCGGTCGACTCTTTGAGGCGTTGAACGAAGGTGATGCCCATGTGGTTGACCAGATCGTTGGCGATCTGGGTGCTGACGATCTCGCGCTTGAGACGGTGGCGACGCATGGCCTCGGAGAACTTGGCCACCAGGCTTGGCGGGAACGCGGTCTCCATGTCGCGGGTCAGGTACTCGTCATCCGGCACCTGGGACTTGAGCAAGGCTTCCTTGAGGTCGATTTTGCTGTAGGAGATCAACACCGACAGCTCCGGACGCGTCAGGCCCTTGCCGTTCGAAGCGCGCTCGGTGAGCTGCTCCTCGGTCGGCAGGTACTCGATGGCGCGGTCCAGCTTGCCACGGCCTTCCAGGTCGCTCATCAGGCGCTTGTACTCGGCGGCGCGCTCGTAAGCCTTGCGCGCAGCCAGGGACAACGCCTGGGTTTGCTTGTAGTTGTTGCCCAACACCAGGCTGCCGACTTCGTCGGTCATGCTCGCCAGCAACTGGTTGCGTTGCTTGTCGGTCATGTCACCGGCCTGTACCACTTCGTTGAGCAGGATCTTGATGTTCACTTCGTGGTCGGAGCAGTCCACACCACCGGCGTTGTCGATAAAGTCGGTGTTGGAACCGCCGCCATTGAGGCCGAATTCCACACGACCCAGTTGGGTCATGCCCAGGTTACCGCCCTCACCCACCACTTTGCAGCGCAGCTCGTTGCCATTGACGCGCAAGGCGTCGTTGGCCTTGTCGCCCACGTCGGCATGGCTTTCGGTGCTGGCCTTGACATAGGTGCCGATCCCGCCGTTCCACAACAGGTCCACCGGCGCCTTGAGCAAGGCATTGAGCAGTTCGGTCGGGGTCAGCTTGTCGGCCTGGATGTCGAAGCGCTCTTTCATCTGCGGCGAGATGGCAATGCTTTTCGCGCTGCGCGAGAAAATACCGCCGCCCTCGGACATGATGCTGGTGTCGTAATCGCTCCAGGCCGAACGCGGCAGCTCGAACATGCGCTGACGCTCAACGAAGCTGGTCGCCGGGTTCGGGTTCGGGTCGATGAAGATATGCAAGTGGTTGAAGGCCGCGACCAGTTGCAGCTTGTCCGACATCAACAGGCCGTTACCGAACACGTCACCGGCCATATCGCCGACGCCCACCACGGTGATGCTGTCTTCCTGCACATTGATGCCGCGCTCACGGAAATGGCGCTGCACACCCACCCACGCGCCCTTGGCGGTGATGCCCATTTTCTTGTGGTCGTAACCGGCCGAACCACCGGAGGCAAACGCGTCGCCCAGCCAGAAGCCGTAGTCGATGGCGATGCCGTTGGCGATGTCGGAGAAGGTTGCGGTGCCCTTGTCCGCTGCGACTACCAGGTACGGGTCATCGTCGTCATGGCGCACGACGTTGGCCGGAGGCACCAGGGCGCCGTCCTTGAGGTTGTCGGTGATGTCCAGCAGGCCGGAAATGAAGATGCGGTAGCAGGCGATGCCTTCGGCCGCGATCTCGTCCCGGGTACCGCCCAACGGCAGGCGACGCGGCAGGAAACCGCCTTTGGCGCCCACCGGCACGATCACCGAGTTCTTCACCTGCTGGGCTTTTACCAGGCCCAGCACTTCGGTACGGAAGTCTTCTTCACGGTCGGACCAGCGCAGGCCACCGCGCGCAACATTGCCGAAGCGCAGGTGCACACCCTCAACCCGTGGCGAGTAGACGAAGATTTCAAACTTCGGCACCGGCTTGGGCAGCTCGGGAATGGCACGTGGGTCGAACTTGAAGCTGAAGTAGGACTTGTTCTGGCCGTTGGCGTCGGTCTGGTAGAAGTTGGTGCGCAGGGTAGCCTTGATCAGGTCCAGGTAGCGACGCAGGATGCGGTCTTCGTTGAGCACCTGAACATCGTCCAGGGCGCTGAGGATCGCTTGTTCCAGGCGCTGCTGCTTGTCGTCCAGATCGTCGGCGGTGAGCTTGCGCGCCAGGTAGAAGCGGGTCTTGAACAACCGGGTCAACTCGCGGGCGATGTCGGTGTGGTTGTTCAGGGTGCTGGCGATATAACCCAGGTCGAAGCCCAGGCGGATCTGTTTCAGGTAACGGGCGTAGGCACGCAGCAACGCCACGTCGCGCCATGGCAGGCCGGCGGTCAGCACCAGGCGGTTGAACGCATCGTTCTCGGCATCGCCATGCACAATGTGCACGAACGCATCCTGCAGGGTGTCGTTGAGCTGCTGGATATCCAGGTTCACGCCTTCGGCGGCGATGAACGCAAAGTCATGGATCCAGAACTCACGGCCATTGGCATGACGCAGGCGATAGGGGAATTCACCCAGCACGCGCAGGCCGAGGTTTTCCAGGATCGGCAGCACATCGGACAGCGCCAGTGGGGTGTCGGCGTGGTAGAGCTTGCAATGCAGCTCACGCTGGCCGGAAACCTGGCCCAGCGGCTGATAGAAGCTCATCACCAGCGGGTTGGCTTCGGTCAGGCTGAGCAGGTGCTGCATGTCGACCACGGCCGAATGCGCGGCGAAACGCTCGCGGTAACCGGCCGGGAAGCCTTTCGGGAAGTCCGCCAGCACGTTGGTGCCCTGGGCTTCGCCGAAGCTTTCCACCACCAGGCTGGAGTAGTCGTCCTGCCAGCTGCGGCAGGCCTGCACCACTTCTTTTTCCAGTTGCAGCGTGTCGATGTCGAGGCGGTTCTTCGGGTCTACCCGCAGAATCAGTTGGACACGGGCCAGTACCGATTCGGAGAAGAACGTCCAGAATTCGCAGTCCGATGCTTTCAAACGATCCATCAGCACTTGCTGGATCTTCTGGCGCACTTCGGTGGAGTAGATATCGCGCGGCACATAGGCCAGGCAGTAGCAGAAACGGCCGTACGGGTCTTTGCGCAGGAACACGCGGATCTTGTTGCGTTCCTGGATCTGCACGATGGACATCACGGTGCTGAACAGCTCGTCGACCGGGGTCTGGAACAGGTCATCGCGGGGCAGCACTTCAACGACCTGCGCCAGCTCCTTGCCCAGGTGCGCCTTGGCCTGAAAGCCCGAACGGCGCTCAATCTCGGCGACTTTGCGGCGGATATAGGGGATGACCCGCACGCTTTCGCCATACACCGACGAGGTGTACAGGCCCATGAAGCGGTGTTCCTTGATCACCTTGCCGTCGGCATCGATCTCGCGGATCGACACGTAGTCCGGGTAGGCCGGACGGTGCACGCGGCTTGGGTGCGCGGCCTTGGCGAACGACAGCACGGTCGGTTCACGCAGGTACGCCACGGCGTAGTCTTCGATGCGCAGGTCGTCGGCGGTCAGGCCGGCGCGCAGCAGTTTGGTCAGACCGAGGAAGGAGCTGGCGTCATATTCGATATGACCGCCGTCCGCCTCGTCACGTACCACGAATTCTTCATAGCCCAGGAAGGTGAAGTGGTTGCCCACCAACCATTCCAGGAAGTTCTTGATCTCGGCTTTTTCTTCGCCATCGATCTCGAACCGGCTGGCGTCGAGACCGGCCAGCAGGTCCTGGACCTTGGCTTTCATTGGCTCGAAATCGGCCACGGCCACGCGCACTTCGCCCAATACCTGCTCGAGTTCTTTGCTCAGCACGCTCAGCTCGGCGGCGTTGGCGCAGCGGTCGATCTCCAGGTACATCAGCGATTCTTGCCCGATGCATTCGCCCTGGGTGCCTTTTGGCAGGATTTCCAGCAGCTCGCCTTTGTTGCCGCGACGCACGCTGAGCACGGTGGTCTGCAAGGTGTGGATGCTGTAGCCGCGACGGTTCAGCTCGGTACGCACCGAGTCCACCAGGAACGGCAGGTCATGGTGCAGCACTTCGACCGCGGTGTGGGTCGACTGCCAGCCATGACGTTCGTAATCGGGGTTGTAGACCCGCACTTGCGGTTGGGTGTGATCGAAGCGCTCAAGCAAACGCCAGGCAGACAGGGTGCAACCGGCCAGGTCGGAAAGGCGACGCTGGGTCAGTTCGTCCAGGGAAATGATGCCGAAGAATTGTTCAGCGAACAGCGCCACTTGTGGCAGTGCCTGTTCACTGATGTGCTGCGCCAGTGCCGCTTGCAGTTGATGCTGGAAGTCGGCCTTGCTGGCTGCGGTGAAGAACGCCATCTGTGGTACTCCGCTTGGGCTTGTTATTGATGGAAGCGTCGCGTGTTATCCCCTTGCGGGGAGACCGTCAGCGCTGATCGCTGGTAACGAGTTAAGCACCATAAACGAATCAGGGTGACAGGTGGGTGAAGCTGGACAGGACAGTCAGGTCACATACAACTTCCATAAGATGCGCATCCAGCCGGGTGACGGTACGACGGGCAGGTCAGACGCCTGGCCAATGCACATCCGTTGCGCAGCTTAGCGAGTGTAGGAAGACCACTCTTGCAGCGCTGCGACATATTCGGTCATCGGTAAGCAGGGTCCAGGTTGCGACGGGTGCAACCCTGGTTTTGCGGCGCCGAAACAGGCGATTTTCACCGCTCTGAGTACTGAAAATGACTGATTTTACCCGCCAGGTCATGCCCAACGCGTGACACAGGATGCAGCAGAACATTCGCCACAATGGCACAATTGCCTCGCGCAACGCCCCACCCCACCCAGGATTCCCCATGCTGCAGCTGAAAACCGACGCCCTGATGGCCACCCCGTGTGACGACGAAGAAGACAACATGGCCATGCTTTGCTGCCACGGCAAGAACGGCGAGATGTTCATGCTGACCCGTTATCCGGACGAAGATGAAGTGGAACTGACCTGGGATTACGAGCCCTCGACCCTGGACGGGCTGAAGGTCACGCTGGGCGCCACCACCCTGCTGGTACAGCTCGCGGCCGGTGATGCCGATGCACTGGGCGGCAAGGATCAGTTGCAAATCACCCACGCCACGGCCGCATCCGACCTGGCCGAGGTGGAAGAAACCTTGCAGAACATCCTCAAGGGCACGGGCACCTACACCCGGCTCTAAGCGGGTTTGCGAGCGGCATGGTGCTATTTGGGGTGAACGGGCCTGTCGTTGGGGTGAGCGCCCCCCCCATCGCGGCCTACACAAAAATCCTACAAGTTTTGCCAAAAATACCCGTTACGTCGTTAGTCGCCGTACCCCTCGATGCATTAAAGTAATGCCCCCCAGCCCGGTGTTTGCCTCACCGCACACGGGCTCATCTTTCCAGGAACCGTCATCGATGGAACATCGTGAAGCGCTGCTCGCGCTGCGAACCTTTCTTTCTACGCAGATTCTCGGCCAGGAAAAACTCATCGATCGCCTGCTGATCGCCTTGCTTGCCGACGGCCATATGCTGGTAGAAGGCGCGCCGGGCCTGGCCAAGACCAAGGCCATCAAAGAGTTGGCCGAGGGCATTGAAGCGCAGTTCCATCGTATCCAGTTCACCCCCGACCTGTTGCCCGCCGACATCACCGGCACCGAGATCTATCGCCCGGAAACCGGCAGCTTCGTGTTCCAGCAAGGGCCGATCTTCCACAACCTGGTGCTGGCGGACGAAATCAACCGCGCACCGGCCAAGGTGCAGTCGGCATTGCTCGAGGCCATGGCCGAGCGCCAGGTCAGCGTGGGCCGCAGTACCTATGACCTGTCGCCGCTGTTTCTGGTGATGGCCACGCAAAACCCCATCGAGCAGGAAGGCACCTACCCATTGCCCGAGGCTCAGCTCGACCGCTTCCTGATGCACGTCAAAATCGGTTTTCCGGACGCCGCCGTAGAGCGCCGTATCCTGCAACAGGCCCGTGGCGAAGCCCTCAATGGGGAAACCAAACCCGAACGCCGCGTCAGCCAGCAGGCGATCTTCGCCGCGCGCAAGGAAATCCTCGGCCTGTACATGGCCGACGCGGTGGAGGAATACCTGGTGCAATTGGTCATGGCCACGCGCACGCCGGCCAAGTTCGACCCCGAGATGGCCGAGTGGATCGCCTATGGCGCCAGCCCGCGCGGTTCCATTGCCCTGGACCGCTGCGCGCGCGCCCATGCCTGGCTGGCCGGTCGCGACTTCGTCAGCCCGGAAGATATCCAGGCCGTGCTGTTCGACGTGCTGCGCCACCGCATTATCTTGTCGTTCGAGGCCGAAGCCGCCGGCATTGACCAGGATCGCGTGGTGCAGCGCATTCTCGACGTCGTTGCCGTCGCTTGAAGTCGATGAACGCCGGCGATGGTATCCGCGTCACGCTCAGTGAGCTGATTGAGATGCGCCACCGCGTGCGCGAAGTGCAGCTGTTTTCCACGCCCAGCCAGCGCAGCCCCTTGATCGGCCTGCACCACTCCAAGCTGCGTGGGCGCGGGGTCGATTTCGACCAAGTGCGCGTCTACCAGGCCGGCGACGATGTGCGCACCATCGACTGGCGGGTGACGGCACGCACCCAGGAACCGCACACCAAGCTGTTCCACGAAGAGCGCGAACGCCCGATCTTCATCATGGTGGAGCAAAGCTGTCGGTTGTTTTTCGGGTCGGGCCAGATGTTCAAATCAGTGCTCGCCGCCCAGGCCGCGAGCCTGATTGGCTGGGCTGCCCTGGGGCACAACGACCGCGTCGGCGGGTTAGTGTTCGGCGACAACGAGCACTACGAAATCAAACCGCGACGCAGCAAGCAAAGCCTGCTGCAACTGCTGAACCGCCTGGTGCGGGTCAACCAGAGCCTCGACACGCAAACCCGCCCCGAAGCCGACGCCCTGGGCATGGCGTTGCGTCGAGGGCGCGAAGTGCTGCGCCCCGGCAGCCTGGTGATTGTGATCTGCGATGAGCGCGCCCTCACCGAAAGCGCCGAGCAACAATTAAGCCTGCTGTCGCGCCATTGCGACCTGCTGCTGTTACCGGTCTCCGACCCGCTGGACCACGCCCTGCCCGCCGCCGGGCTGCTGCGCTTCGCGCAACGAGGCGCATTGTTGGAACTGGACACCCTCAACGTCGACTTGCGCCAGGCCTACAAAGCCCAGGCCGAAGCGCGCATCGCCCGCTGGGAATTGCTCGCGCAGAAGTTGCGCGTGTTGCTGATGCCCTTGAGCACCCAGAGCGAAATGGTCGAGCAACTGCGCGAATACCTCAACCCGCAACGCCCGGCCAAAAAACAATGAGTAACCTCGACCAACTGCAACCGCTGATCGCCCCGCCGCCCATCGGCTTCTGGCCGCCCGCGCCGGGCTGGTGGTTACTGCTGCTGGTGATCCCGCTGCTCGGTTGGGGGTTGTGGTGGCTGCGCCGCTTTTTGCCCACGCGGCGCCCCCTCGCCCGCGCCGAACAACCGCTGGACCCGCTGCGCATCGCCGCCCTGGCGGAACTGGCGCTGATGCCAAAGCCCTACGACGGCGCGCCTGCGGGAGCCTGGCTGCAACAACTCAATGGCCTGCTCAAGCGTTTGTGCCGCAACGACTACCCCTACAGCCAGAGCCACACGCTCAATGGGCGCAAATGGCTGGCCTTCCTTGATAACCGCTGCCCGGCCGCCGGCCTGACGCGCTGGATGGTACTGGTCGAAGGCGCCTACAAGCCCGAATGCAAGCTCGACGACAAGGCCATCGCCGGGCTGACCCAGGCGGTCGATACCTGGATTCGCAAACATGTTTGAATTCGCCTGGCCGTGGATCTTCGTCCTGCTGCCCTTGCCCTGGGTGATGCGCTTGCTGCTTCCTGCGGCCGACAGCGGCGAGCCGGCCCTCAACATCAGCTACCTCAGCGACCTCGAAGGCTTGGCCAAGCGCCGTGCCCGCGTGAACCTGCCGGGCTGGCGCCAGCAAGCACCGTTCGTGGTGCTGTGGTTGCTGTTGCTGACCGCAGCCGCACGCCCGCAATGGCTCGGCGAACCGCTGCCGATTGCCGCCAGTGGCCGCGATTTGCTGGTGGCGGTGGACGTGTCCGGCTCCATGGACTTTCCCGACATGCACTGGCAGGACGAAGACGTCAGCCGCCTGAGCCTGGTCAAGCACCTGCTCGGCGACTTCCTGGAAGGCCGCGACGGCGACCGCGTGGGCCTGATCCTGTTCGGCAGCCAGGCCTACCTGCAAGCACCACTGACCTTCGACCGGCGCACCGTCCGCAGCTGGCTGGATGAAGCGCGCATCGGTATCGCCGGCAAAAACACTGCGATTGGCGACGCCATCGGCCTGGCGCTCAAACGCCTGCGCCAGCGTCCTGCGCAAAGCCGCGTGCTGATCCTGGTCACCGACGGCGCCAACAACGCCGGGCAGATCGACCCGTTGACCGCCGCGCGCCTGGCCGCCGAAGAAGGCGTGAAGATATACCCCATCGGCATCGGCGCCGACCCTGAGCAAACCGGCTCCCTGGGCATCCTCGGCGTCAACCCGAGCCTGGACCTCGACGAGCCGGCGCTCAAGGCCATCGCCGCCGCCACCGGCGGCGAGTATTTCCGTGCCCGCGATGGCGAAGAACTGCAAACCATCAAGGAAACCCTCGACAGGCTCGAACCCGTCGAACAGCAACCGACCCAGGCCCGTCCGGCCCAGGCCTTGTACAGCGGCCCGCTGGCCCTGGCGCTGATCCTGAGCATGCTGTTGGTGATTCAAGAGCGCTGGCCGAACAACGCCCTGCAACGCGTCCTTAACAAACTGTCGAGCAAGGGGATCTTCCTGCAACAACACCCGCAATGGCGCCAACGCCTCAAACGACTGCGCTTGCGGAGGCGTCGATGAGCGACCTGTGGCCACACCTGTTCCGCCCCTGGTGGCTATTGCTGCTGCCGCTGCTCGGCTGGTTGCTGTGGCAGTTGTGGCACCGGCAAAAACGCGCCGGCCGTTGGCAGATGATCCTGCCCCCGGCGTTCCATGCCGTGCTGCTCAGCGGCGGCAGTGGCCGTGAAAGTAAATCGCCGTGGGTGGTGCTCGGGATTGCCTGGTTACTGGCGGTGCTGGCACTGCTTGGCCCCAGCTGGCAACGGGTGGAGCAAATCAGCCAGAAGCCGTCCGACCCGTTGGTGGTGTTGCTGGAACTGACCCCGGAAATGCTCGCCACCGACAGCCCGCCCAATCGCCTCGAACAGGCGCGGCGCAAGCTGTATGACCTGCTGCAGGCGCGCACCGATGCGCAGACCGCCATCGTCGTGTATGCCGGCAGCGCCCACACCCTGGTGCCGCTGTCGGATGACCTGGCCACCAGCCGCAACCTGCTCGAAGCCCTGCGCCCCTCGATCATGCCCGAGCCCGGCCACCGCGCCGACCTGGCCGTGGACAAAGCCCTCGGCCTGCTCAACCAGAGCGGCCTGGGCCAGGGGCGCCTGCTGCTGATCGGCTCGTCGCTTTCCAAACAGGAACGCCAAGGCATTCGCCTGTTGCTGCAAAGCAACCAGGCGCCGTCGTTGTCGATCCTCGGCATCGGCAGTCGCGACGGCACGCCGGTGACCCAGGAAAGCGGCGAATTCCTCAAGGACGAACAAGGCGCGATCCTGATCCCGCGCCTCGACAGCCCGACGCTCAAGGCCTTCGCCAGCGAAATGGGTGGCCGCTACCGTGCGGCGCGCCTCGACGACAAGGACCTGCGCCAGCTCGGCGTGCTCGACCCACCGCAAGCCCTGCGCAACGACGGCCAGTTACTGCACCTGGACAGCTGGGCCGACCAAGGTTACTGGCTGCTCTTGCCGCTGTTGCTGCTGGCAGCGTGCGCCGGTCGGCGTGGCTGGCTGTTCTGCCTGCCGTTGCTGCTGATGGCCGCGCCGCAACCCAGTTATGCCTTCGAGTTCCAGGACCTATGGCTGCGCCCCGACCAGCAAGGCCAATACCTGCTCAAGAAAAAACGCCCCGCCGAGGCCGCCGAACATTTTCAAGACACGCAATGGCAGGGCGTCGCGCTGTACGAAGCGGGAAACTATGCCGAGGCCATCAAACGCTTTGCCGAGGGCGATGACGCCTATTCCCACTACAACCGCGGTAATGCGCTGGCCAAGTCCGGCGAGCTGGAAGCGGCCATCGACGCCTATGAACAGGCCCTTGAAGCCCAACCCGACCTGCAACCAGCCCTGAAAAACAAGGCCCTAGTGGAAACCCTGATGCAGGAACAGGCCCAGCCCGAGCCCGAGCAGCCGGCCAAAAACGAAGATGACGAAACCCGTCAACCCGGCCAAACTGCGCAACCGGGCGCCAGCGGGCAAACCACCCGCGGCGGCGACGAGTCATCCCAGGGCCAGGGCGAAGCCAGCCCCGGCGACGCACAGGCCGGCGCCACGCCGCCAACCGGCGGTAACGAAGTACCGGGCAGCGAACTGGGGGACGAGCAAACCACCACACCGCCGCTGCGCCCCACCGACGCCAGGCTCGACGGTGAACATCGCCAGGCCCTGGAACAGTGGCTGCGGGAGATCCCGGACAACCCCGGCGAACTGCTGCGACGCAAATTCTGGTACGAACAGCAACAACATCAGGACAAGACTCGATGAGCCGCCGCACCCCCCTTCTGCTTCTGCTCGCGTTATCGGCCAGCCACGTCCAGGCGGCCAGCCTGGTCGCCAGCGTCGACCGCAGCCGCCTCAATTCCGGGGAAACGGTGGAACTGACAGTGGAATCCAGCGACGTGACCCAGTTCGGCAAACCGGACCTGTCGCCCCTGGATGCGCAATTCGAAGTCAGCGGCACGCGCCAGCTCAACCAACTCACCACCCTGGGCGGCGACAACCACGCCACCACGCGCTGGATCATCACCTTGCTGCCCAAGCAAAACGGCACCGTGGTGATCCCACCGCTGCAGGTGGGCGAGTACACGACCCAGCCGATCAGCCTGCAGGTGCTGGAAACCACCAGCCAGGACAGCAACGCCGAACTGGCGCCGGTGTTTGTCGAAGCCAATCTCGACCAGACAGACGTGTACGTGCAGGCCCAGGCATTGTTGACCGTGCGCGTGTACCACTCGGTGTCGCTGTATGACGACAGCAGCCTCACACCCTTGCAGATCCCCGATGCACGCGTGGAGCAACTGGGCGAATCGCGCACCTACGAAAAAGTCATCAACAGCATCCGCCATGGCGTGATCGAAACCCGCTACGCGATCTACCCGCAGCACAGTGGCGCCCTGGCTATTCCAACGCAAACCTTCAGCGCCACGCTGGTGGAGTCGCGCCCACCCCAGGAAAACACCCTGCAAGGCACCAAGCCCGGCAAGCTGATCCACGTGAGTTCGGCGCCGCTGGCGCTGCAAGTCAAACCCAAGCCGGCGCTGTACCCCGCCGACACGCCCTGGCTACCGGCGCGCAGCCTGACCCTGACCGAAAGCTGGAACCCCGAGCCTGAGCACGTGCAGGTCGGCGACTCCCTGACCCGCAGCCTCACGCTCAAAGCCGAAGGCCTGTCCAGCGCGCAACTGCCGGCCCTGCCCAGCACCGAGATCAGTGGTTTGCGCCGCTACCCCGACCAGCCGGTGCTCGGCACCCAGACCAGTGACCGCGGTCTGATCGGCAGTCGCGAAGACCGCGAGGCCCTGGTGCCTAATCGCGTCGGCCCACTGGAACTGCCGGCCGTGGAGGTGGTGTGGTGGAACACCCATGAGGACCACCTCGAACGCACCAGCCTGCCCGCCCGCACCCTGCAAATTGCCAACAACCCGAGCCTGGCGATCGACACGCCGGCCACGCCGACCATCATCACCGCACCCGACGACAGCCACCTGTGGCTGTGGCAACTGAGCACCCTGCTGCTGGCCTGCACCACCCTGCTCGGCTTCGGCCTGTGGTGGCGCGCACGCTCGCAACCGGCCGTCCTGCGCGCCGCGCAAACCGGCCCCAGCCCGCGCACGCTGCTCGACGACCTCAAGCGTGCAACCCAGGCCAACGACCCCCAGGCCACGCGCCAGGCACTGGACGCCTGGGCGCGCCAGCAACCGGAAACCCTGGCCGACATGGCGGCGCGGTTCGTGCCGCTGTCGGACGCCTTGGATGGGTTGAACGGTGCGCTGTACAGCGAGGGCGGCCATTATTGGCTGGGGGAAGACCTGTGGCGCGCGATCAAGGCCATCCCGATGGCCGAGCGCGAGCAAGACCCGGCACTGGATACCACCAGCCTGCCGCCGCTGTATCCCAAATAACCCTGATTCAGGCTGCATGCCCCTGCGCGAGCAAGCCCGCACGGGTGGATCTGCGTCGCCTGATCGACATGCATTGTTAAAGGCCAGCAATCCGTGTCCCTTTAATTTGCAGGACGTTTCCTAGACAATCCCACGGCCTTGCGCCTGCTCACGCCACTGGCTAGCCTTCGCTCCGTCGCTGCATATCAGCGATCGGGTGTGGAAACCTGGGAACTAGTAGGCGTCATGATCGTATGCAAACGCTCAATGGCGGCTGTACGCGGGCAGACTTCGGTCTGGCCGAGTCCTACTACTCGGTTTTCCACCCCGCGTACGGCTGCCACCTAATCTGTCGTGTGGAAACGACACAGGATGGCTCCCCCACTTAGTAGGAGCTGCTACATGAACAAAATCGTCCCCGACCCACCCCGTGAGCTCGTTGAGCGCGCCCTGCGCCATTACCTGCAACCGGCCTCGACGCCGACCTTCATCATCGACCCCGACCTCAGCTTCGAAGACGCACTCGCCCAGATCTGCGACCTGCTACGCTGCGCAGCCGCTACAGCGTCCGCCAGTAGCGATGATCGCCAGATGGCCGGCGCCACCGCGCATTTGATCGACATGGCCAAAACCCTGGCCGACCGCGCGCTGGATTGCCTGAAACCCAAGCCGACCCACGCCCCATAACCCTGTGAGAGCGGCTTGCCTGCCGGCCTAACGTTGACTGGCGGGCAAGCCTCACCGTTGTCCCACGCCGTGTGGGACGTTGGGTTCGCATTCCGGGTAAACTCCCCTCCTTTTCATCTTCTCCACGGAGTTCGCCTTGCGTCTGTTCCACACCTCCGACTGGCACCTTGGCCAAAACCTGCACGGCCAGGAACGCGACTTCGAACACGCCTGTTTCCTTGAGTGGCTATTGCGCCAGCTCGCCGCGCAGCAGCCGGATGCGCTGCTGATCGCCGGCGATATCTTCGACACGGTCAACCCGCCGCTCAAAGCCCAGGAGCGCCTGTATGACTTCATCATCAGCGCCCATGAGCAGAACCCCAAGCTGACCATCGTGATGATCGCCGGCAACCACGATTCCGGCTCGCGCATCGAGCTGCCCGCGCCGCTGATGCGGCGTTTGCGCACCCATGCCCTCGGCCGCGTGCTGTGGCTCGATGACGGCCAGCTGGACGCCGAGCGCCTGCTGATTCCGCTGCCGGATGCCAAAGGCAAGATCGCCGCCTGGTGCCTGGCATTGCCATTCCTGCGCCCGGCGGAGGTCACTGGCGCGCAGCTGGGTGACGACTACCTGCGCGGGATTGGCCACGTGCATGAAAAGCTGATCGCCGCCGCCAATGCCAAACGCCAGAAAGGCCAGGCGCTGATCGCCATCAGCCATGCGCATATGGCCGGCGGTTCAGTGTCGGAAGATTCCGAGCGCAGCCTGATCATCGGCAATGCAGAGGCGCTGCCGGCCACACTGTTCGACAAAAGTGTCGGCTATGTTGCCCTCGGTCATTTGCACAAGCCGCAGCGGGTGAACGGCGAGGAACGCATTCGCTACAGCGGTTCGCCGATCCCGTTGTCATTTTCGGAGATCGGCTACAAACATCAGATTCTCGATGTGGCCTTCCAGGGCCAATGCCTGGTGAGTGTCGAACCGATCCTGATCCCCCGTTCGGTCGACCTGCAACGCCTGGAAGCCGCTCCGCTGGCGGACATCCTCAGACAACTGACTGACCTGCCCGACATCGACCTGCTCGCCGAAACCCAGCGCCACCCCTGGCTCGAAGTGCGCGTGCGCCTGGACGAGCCACAACCGGACCTGCGCCAGCAAATCGAAACCGCCTTGCAGGGCAAGGCCGTGCGCCTGGTGCGTATCGCCGCCGACTACGCCGGCAAACGCGGCACCGATGAGGCGGACAATGAGCGCCTGATCGAACTCGACCAACTCACGCCCCAGGAGCTGTTCAGCCGCGCGTGGCAGGACAGCTACGGCAGTGAGGTGGATGAACAGACCTTGAAGGACTTCGCCGTGCTGCTCCAGGAAGTGCAACAGGCGGGTGAACAGCCATGAAAATCCTTGCCATCCGCCTGAAAAACCTCGCCTCGCTGGCAGGTCCGTTTGAAATCGACTTTACCGCCGAACCCCTGGCCAGCGCCGGGCTGTTCGCCATTACCGGGCCCACCGGTGCCGGTAAAAGTACCTTGCTCGACGCCTTGTGCCTGGCATTGTTTGGCGCCGTGCCGCGCCTGGGTGACACCGGCCAGGCCAAGATGCCGGATGCCGACAGCGATATTTCCATAGGTGACCCGCGCACCCTGCTGCGCCGCGGCACCGGCGGCGGTTATGCCGAAGTGGATTTTGTCGGGGTCAGCGGCCGACGCTATCGCGCACGCTGGGAAGCCAACCGTGCCCGCGACAAGGCCAGCGGCAAGTTGCAGAACAGCCGCCAGAGCCTGATCGACCTGGACAGCGACCAACTGCTGGCCAGCCAGAAAACCGAATACAAAACCCAGCTCGAACTGGCCCTGGGCCTGAACTTCGAGCAGTTCACCCGTGCGGTGCTGCTGGCGCAAAGCGAGTTCAGCGCGTTTCTCAAGGCCAACGACAACGAGCGCAGCGAACTGCTGGAAAAGCTCACCGACACCGCCCTGTACACCCAACTGGGCCGCCGCGCCTTCGACAAGGCCAAAGAGGCCAAGGACGCGCACAAGCAACTGCAGGACCAAGCCACCGGCGTGGTGCCGCTGCAAGCCGAGGCCCGTGCCGAACTGGACCAGCAACTGGCCGACGCCAGCCAACGCTTCAAGACCCAGCAAGCGCAACTCAAGCAGTTGGAGTTGCAACACACGTGGCTCAAGGAACTGCGTGAATGGCAGGAGCGCCAACTCAGTGCGACCGAACAACTGCAACGCGCCCAGGCGCAATGGGCAGGCCAGGGCCCGCAACGCCAGGACTTGAACCACCTGGAGCAACTGGCGCCGCAACGCCATCACTTCGCCCGTCAGGCTGAACTGGACAGCGCGCTGACGCCGTTGGCCGCACAGATTGAGCAGCATATCGAGCAGCAACAGACGCTCACTACCCGCCAGGAGCAAGCCCGGACACAGCAGGCATCCGCCCAGGCGGCCTTGGCCGAGGCCCTGAAAAGCCAGGCCGACGCCGTCCCGCTGTTGCGCCAGGCCTTCGAGCAACAAAGCACCCTCGCCCACCTGACCAAGGACCTGGCCAGGCGCACCGAGGAGCATCAGCAACAGCAAACGGCCTGCACGGAAGGCCAGACGTTGCTCAACAGCCTGCAAGAGAAGCAGGCCCTCGTCGCCGGGCGCCTGCAACGCCTTGCGGCCGAACTTGAGCGCAGCGCCGCCCTGGCGCCGTTGAGTGATGGCTGGACCTATCAACGCGAGCGCCTGCAACAGTTGATGGTGATTGGCAGCCGCCTGAAAAAAGGCCAGGAAGAACTGGCGCAACTGGAAGAACGCGCGACCCGTACAGCAGAAAAGTTCACCGCGCAGCGCGAAGCCCTGGACCTGCTGTACCAGGAAGCCGGCGCCGAACCCCAGGCGGTGGCCGAGCAGATCCAACTGCTCGCCAGCCTGCTGCAAGACAATCGCAAGCAACAGCGTGCCTTTGAAGACCTGACGCGCCTGTGGGACAGCCAGCAGCAACTGGACCAGCAGGCCGCCGCGCTGACGCAGAAACTCGCCGACGCGCAGCAACAACGTGAACAACTCAACGCGGCCGGCCTGCACACCAAAGCCGAACTCACGGTGGCCGAGCAGACGCTGACGGTGACCCGGCAACTGCTGGAACGCCAGCGCCTGGCGCGCAGTGCCAGCGTCGAGGAGTTGCGCGAGCAGTTGCAGGAAGGCCAGCCCTGCCCGGTGTGCGGCAGCGCGGAACACCCGTACCACCAGCCCGAAGCCTTGCTGCAAAGCCTCGGCCGCCACGATGAATCCGAGGAGTCGGCCGCGCAAAAAGCCGTCGACACCCTCAAGGAAAAACTCACCGAGTTACGCGCCGAAGTGGGCGGCTTGATTGCCCAGCAAAAGGAGTTCCTGCAACAACAGGAACACCTGGCAACGCAACAGCATGCACTCAAGCCAAGCCTGGATGCGCACCCGTTGGCCGCGTCACTGTTCAATCAGGAGGCGGCCAAACGCAGCGCCTGGCTGGCGCAGCAACTGGCCCAGCTCACGCAAAGCATTACCGCGGACGAACAACGCCAGGGCGCCCTGCTCAACCTGCAACAAAATGCCGGGCGCATGCAGCAACAACTGCAAGCCGCCCAGGACGCCAGCCAGCAGGCCCGCCAGTTGCTGGTGGACCAGCAGCGCGAGCTGTCCAACGACCGCGAACGCCTCGACGAAGAACTCAGCGCGTTCGCCAGCCTGTTGCCGGCCGAGACGCTGGAGGGGCTGCGCAGCGAACCGGCAGCGACGTTCATGCAGTTGGATCAGCAGGTCAGTCAACGCCTGGAGCAACTGGGCCATCAGCGCGACGAACTGGCCGAACAGCAAGAGCGCCAACAGGCCATCGAGCACCAACAGACCCACCAGCAGCACCGGCAACAACAACTGCAGGCGCTGGCCCAGCAGGTCAGCGAGCTGGCCAGTCAGCAACAGGCCGCCCAGGCAACCCTCAGCGCCCTGTTGGGCGATCACCCGAGCGCCGAGCATTGGCAGCAGCACCTGGACCACGCCGTCGCGCAGTCACGCCAGGGTGAAACCGAGGCGAACGAGCAACTGCAGCAAACACGAGACGCGCTGGTGCAACTGGCCGCCGACCTCAAGGCCTTGCAGGAACGCCAACAGGCGCTGCACGCCGAACTGCACACCCTCGCCACCCGCCTCAGCGACTGGCGCGCCCTGCACCCAGAACTCGATGAGGCCGGCCTGAACCGCCTCCTGGCCTTCGACGACGCGCAGATCAACGCGCTGCGCCAACAGCTGCAACACAGCGAAAAAGCTGTCGAACAGGCTCAGGTCCTGTTGCAGGAACGCGAACAACGCCTGGCCGAACACCAGGCCTTGCATAACGGCAACCTCGAAGCCGAGCAACTGGACAGCGCCCTCGCCGCCCTCAACACACAATTGGCCGACCGCGAGAAGCAGGTCGCCGAACTGCGCGCACGCCAGGCCGAAGACCAGCGGCGCCAGGAGGCCAACAGTGCGCTCGCCGCGCAGATCGCCACCGCCTACGAAGAGTGGCAACGCTGGGCACGCCTGAATGCGCTGATCGGCTCGGCCACCGGCGATACGTTCCGCAAGATCGCCCAGGCCTACAACCTCGACCTGCTGGTGCACCACGCCAACGTGCAATTGCGCCAACTGGTGCGCCGTTACCGTCTCAAGCGCGGCGGCAGCATGCTCGGCCTGTTGGTGATGGACACGGAAATGGGCGATGAACTGCGCTCGGTGCATTCGCTGTCCGGCGGCGAGACATTCCTGGTGTCGCTGGCATTGGCCCTGGGCCTGGCATCGATGGCCTCCAGCACGTTGAAGATCGAGTCGCTGTTTATCGACGAAGGGTTTGGCAGCCTCGACCCCGAGTCGCTGCAACTGGCGATGGACGCCTTGGACGGTTTGCAGGCCCAGGGCCGCAAGGTGGCGGTGATTTCCCACGTGCAGGAAATGCACGAGCGCGTCCCGGTGCAGATCCAGGTCAAGCGTCAGGGCAACGGGTTGAGCACGCTGGAGGTCAAGTGAGCGAGGCGGTGCTGTATTCGTTTCGACGCTGCCCGTATGCCATGCGCGCACGCATGGCCCTGCGTTACGCCGGGGTTGCGGTGCGCATTGTCGAGGTGAGCCTTAAGGCCAAGCCGGCCGACATGCTGGCGCTGTCGCCCAAGGGCACGGTGCCGGTGCTGAGCGTGGGCGGCGAGGTGATTGATGAGAGCCTGGCGATCATGCAATGGGCACTGGCGCAGAACGATCCCGATGGCTGGTTGCTACAGGACGGCCCGGCCACTCTGCAACTGATCGCCGAAAACGACGAAGGCTTTAAACATCATTTGAATCGATACAAGTACGCCGAGCGCTACCCGGAACAGCCCATGACGTTCTATCGGGCAGAAGGTGAGGCGTTCTTGCAGAAGCTGGAAGCCTTGCTGACGCAACGAGACTTCTTGCTGGCCGATCACCTGAGCCTGGCCGATGTGGCACTGGCGCCATTTGTGCGCCAGTTTGCCCATGTGGATCGGGAGTGGTTTGCCGGAACGCCGTACCGGCGATTGCAGGGCTGGCTGGAACGTTTTCTGGAAACGCCGCTGTTTATCGCGGTGATGGTAAAACCTTGAGTCCTGCTCTATTTCACGGTGGCAGGGGTGCTGGATTAGCTCGGTTCGGACGTGGCCCTGCCGGTTGCCGGTTCCAGGCCTTTGGCCCTGGCCAGTTGCCGGATCAGTGCTTCGCTGGGTTTTGGCGGGGGGATATTGGCCAGACGTGCTTCCAGCCATTGCAACTTGCCGTCCCAGGCCGGGAGTTTGGCGGGTGGCAAGGGGAGGATTTCGTTGATTTCGGGGACTTTGGGGTTGGCGTAGGAGTAGTCCGCTAGCAGACTCCAGATAGCTTTATAACGCTCTGCGCGCTCAAGGTCTTCCTGTTGGCCTAGGTAGTACAAACGATCATCCGACTTCGGTCCAAGGAAACCTTTACTCAGAAAGGAAGCCGAGGTGCTGTCACTGTAGTGGTCTAATGATTCCGGACACCCATTTAGGCGAGAATGCTCGCCAGATCGAGGTGTCAGATGACCAAACAACGCCGCTCCTTTACTCCCGAATTCAAACGCGAGGCTGCCGACCTCGTGCTCAAACAAAACTACAGCTACATCGAAGCCAGCCGTTCACTCGGCATTGGTGAGTCGGCATTGCGCCGCTGGGTTGACCAGATTCAGAAAGAACATAAAGGCATCACCCCGCAGAGCAAGGCTCTGACTCCGGAACAGCAAAAAATTCAGGAGCTGGAAGCCCGGATTGCTCGGCTTGAGCGAGAGAAATCAATACTAAAAAAGGCTACCGCGCTCTTGATGTCGGAAGATCACGAGCGTTCGCGCTGATTGACCAGTTGAGTGCACATGAGCCGGTTGATTGGCTGTGCAAGGTGTTTGACGTCACGCGCTCGTGTTACTACGCCCAGCGCCTGCGGCGCCGCACGCCCGATGTTGAACAGCTTCGATTGCGAAGTCGCGTCAGTGAGCTGTTCTCGCAAAGTCGTAGCGCTGCGGGCAGTCGCAGCATCCTGTCGCTGATGCGTGAAGACGGTGAGCAGATCGGTCGATTCAAAGTGCGCAGCTTGATGCGCGAGCTTGATGCGCGAGCTTGATTTAGTCAGCAAACAACCCGGCTCCCATGCCTACAAACGAGCAACAGTAGAAAGACTGGATATCCCGAACACATTGAACCGCGAGTTCGACGTGCCAGCGCCCAATCAAGTCTGGTGCGGCGATATCACCTACATTTGGGCGCAAGGAAAGTGGCATTACCTGGCTGTCGTCCTGGATCTTTGTACGCGTCGGATCGTGGGCTGGGCGCTGTCGGAAAAGCCAGACGCTGAGCTGGTGATCAAAGCGCTGGATATGGCTTACGAGCAGCGTGGCAGGCCTTCGGATCTGCTATTCCACTCGGACCAGGGATCGCAATATGCAAGCCGACTCTTTCGCCAGCGGTTGTGGCGATACCGTATGCGCCAGAGCATGAGCCGACGAGGAAACTGCTGGGATAACGCACCGATGGAGCGCGTATTTCGCAGCTTGAAAACAGAATGGATACCGACCGTGGGCTATCGAACTGCGCAGGAAGCACAGCGCGATATCAGCCATTTTTTGATGCATCGCTACAACTGGATTAGGCCTCATCAATTCAACGATGGGTTGGCCCCAGCGCGGGCCGAGGAAAAACTTAACGTCGTGTCCGGGATTAGTTGACCACTACACACCTGCACCCAACCCAAGTTGAAATGCCTCAAGGGCCTCCTGATACTGTCCATCTGTCGACAGGTCAACTCCTAGCTCCCTGCCGGCCTTGCCATGGCCCTGTTCGGCTGAGCATCGGCGCATCTGTCGGGCAATATTCGGAGCAATGCCGATTGGCGCCAGCATGTCTCCCACATCGTACTGGGCTTGCGCGCTTCCCTGATCGGCAGCCTTGCGAAAGTAGCGCAAGGACATGGCCGTGTCCTGCTTCAACCCGGCGGAGCCGTTCTTCAGAAAGAGGCCGATAAAGTAGTAACCCGTTGCCACATTCGCGTCGATCAGTTGCTGACTCAGGCGCAGGTGGTCCGCGCCACGGAGCGTGAATTGGCCGCGCATTGTGCCGTTTTGCAGGTTGATATTGGCTTTGTAATGACCGTTCTCGGCAGCAACCCGGTACAGGCGCTCGATCTCGGCGTCGACGCTTTTGTCCTCCTTGAGCAGGTTGTTCTTCTGCAACCAGCGAGCATATTGGAACAGCTCATCGGTTTCGGCGGACGGCGCGGGGATCTGTTCATGTACACAGGTAAAGGCCAGCTTGGCTTTGATCTCGGTCAGCGGGTTCACGGAAAGATTCTGAGTCAAGTGTTCAGGGGCGCCGCCGTTATCGCAGGCGGCCAGCAGCAGACTTGTGAGCAATAGGAATCTGCGCATCAATCAAGGTCCGTCACGTTTTTTTTCGCCGTAAAAAAATTCGACTGTTTCTCACGCCTCACCCAACAGTCGCCATTCGATGCTCATCTCGCTGACCGTGATCTTGTCTGGAAGCAAGAAACGGGTTTCGCGACTCTGGACGTTGAGTGTGGGCATTATCTCGCCCTGCTCGAAACGGCGTATATCACCCCCTTTAAGCCTGGAGTAAACATTGTGAGTGACGCCCACCGCCTGCCAGCCTGCTTGCGGACACGGCTGACCGCTGCAGCAGGTCGGTTCCAGGTAGCTGGCCTTAATGAAGGCAGGAGAGTCGGGCGTGGCCCTGCCGGTTGCCGGCTCCAGGCCTTTGGCCCTGGCCAGTTGCCGGATCAGTGCTTCGCTGGGTTTTGGCGGGGGGATATTGGCCAGACGTGCTTCCAGCCATTGCAACTTGCCGTCCCAGGCCGGGAGTTTGGCGGGTGGCAAGGGGAGGATTTCGTTGATTTCGGGGACTTTGGGGTTGGCGTAGGAGTACCGCGCAAGCACGCGCCAGATTGTTTTATAGCGTTCTGCGCGTTCAAGGTCCTCTTCTAGGGCAAGGTAGTAAAACGTATCGGTGGGAGGAGGTCCGCGAAAGGCATCTCCCAGCCAACCGGCAGAGGTTTCATCACCTGCTGCCACCCCCAACTGGAATGCCTCAAGTGCCTCCCGGTACTGCCCCCTGCCTTGAAGATTGACTCCGAGGTCGGAAGCTGCGTCACCCTGGCCCTGCTCAGCCGCACAGCGGCGCATCTGCCGAGCAACGTCCGGCGCGATATCTATCGGTGCGAGCTTCTCCCCCACTAAGTACTGGGCTTGAGCGCTACCCTGATCGGCTGCCTTTCGAAAATAGCGCAGCGACATCGCTGTATCCTGCTTCAACCCCGCAGAGCCGGTTTTCAGCAAGAGGCCGATAAAGTAGTACCCCGTCGCCACGTTCGCGTCGATCAGTTGCTGGCTCATACGCAGGTGGTCCGCGCCACGGAGCGTAAAGTGGCCGCGCATGGTGCCGTTTTGCAGGTTGATATTGGCTTTGTAATGGCCATTTTCGGCAGCAACCCGGTACAGGCGCTCGATCTCGGCGTCGACGCTTTTGTCCTCCTTGAGCAGGTTGTTCTTCTGCAACCAGCGAGCATATTGGAACAGCTCATCGGTTTCGGCGGACGGCGCGGGTATCTGTTCATGTACACAGGTAAAGGCCAGCTTGGCCTTGATCTCGGTCAGCGGGTTCACGGAAAGATTCTGGGTCAAGTGTTCAGGGGCGCCGCCGTTATCGCAGGCGGCCAGCAGCAGGCTTGTGAGCAATAGGAATCTGCGCATCAATCAAGGTCCGTCACGTTTTTTCGCCGTAATAAAATTCGACTGTTTCTCACGCCTCACCCAACAGTCGCCATTCGATGCTCATCTCGCTGACCGTGATCTTGTCTGGAAGCAAGAAACGGGTTTCGCGACTCTGGACGTTGAGTGTGGGCATTATCTCGCCCTGCTCGAAACGGCGTATATCCCCCCCTTTAAGCCTGGAGTAAACATTGTGAGTGACGCCCACCGCCTGCCAGTAGCCTGCTTGCGGACACGGCTGGCCGCTGCAGCAGGTCGGTTCCAGGTAGCTGGCCTTAATGAAGGCAGGAGAGTCGGGCGTGGCCCTGCCGGTTGCCGGCTCCAGGCCTTTGGCCCTGGCCAGTTGCCGGATCAGTGCTTCGCTGGGTTTTGGCGGGGGGATATTGGCCAGACGTGCTTCCAGCCATTGCAACTTGCCGTCCCAGGCCGGGAGTTTGGCGGGCGGCAAGGGGAGAATTTCGTTGATTTCGGGGACTTTGGGGTCGGCGTAGGAGTAGTCCGCTAGCAGACTCCAGATAGCTTTATAACGCTCTGCGCGCTCAGGGTCTTCCTGTAGGGCAAGGTAGTGCGGTCTATTGTCAGGAAGAGGCCCGCGAAATGCGTTTCTCAGGCGACCAGCAGCGCTCTCGTTACCTCCTACAACCCCCATCTGGAAGACCTCAAGTGCCTCCCGATACCGCATCCTGTTTTTAAGGTAGATACCCAAGGCGATAGCCGCCCTGCCGTGACCCTGTTCAGCGGCGCAACGATACATCTGTGCTGCTATTTCCGGTGCGATGTTAATTGGATCAAGTTTGTCGCCCACCTCGTACTGGGCTTGGGCGCTCCCCTCATCAGCCGCCTTACGGAGGTAACGTAACGACATGGCCGTGTCCTGCTTCAGTCCGGCCGAGCCGTTCTTCAGAAAGAGACCGATAAAGTAGTACCCTGTCGCCACATTCGCGTCGATCAATTGCTGGCTAAGACGCAGGTGGTCCGCGCCACGGAGCGTGAAGTGGCCGCGCATCGTGCCGTTTTGCAGGTTGATATTGGCTTTGTAATGGCCATTCTCGGCAGCAATCCGGTACAGGCGCTCGATCTCGGCGTCGACGCTTTTATCCTCCTTGAGCAGGTTGTTCTTCTGCAACCAGCGAGCGTATTGGAATAGCTCATCGGTTTCGGCGGACGGCGTAGGGATCTGTTCATGTACACAGGTAAAGGCCAGCTTGGCTTTGATCTCGATCAGTGGGTTCACGGAAAAGTCCTGGGTCAAGTGTTTAGGGGCGCTGCCGTTATCGCAGGCGGCCAGCAGCAGGCTTGTGAGCAATAGGAATCTGCGCATCAGTCAAGGTCCGTCACGGACTTTTCGCCGTAATAAAATTCGACGAGCGAAGCGTTGGGAGTCTCGCCATCTTTTTGGAGCTGTTTGTTTTCGTCGATAATCTCTTGCCAAGCATCGAACGCCTCCTTCGGCTCATCCTGCGCCCCCCTCTTATCCGTATGCAGATTCCACAACCGCCGCCTTAACGCCTGGGTCACACTCATCCACTCATGCGCAATATTCACCTCGCTATCGACCTGCATACTGCGCGTATTGACATTGGCCGAGCCGTGGGTAGTAAACACGTCGTCGATGATCATCAGCTTGGAGTGGATGTACACCGGCATCCATGGCTTGCCGGCGGGCGAGTCGGCCGCGACCAGCGAGCACACATGAACTTTCAAACCCGGACGCGGCTGCGGGGTGAGTGTGTCGCTCTCGATCTTCCTGATTTCGTCGTTAAGTACCGCCTGCCGATACCGGTTGTTTCTGGCGGTATCCTCCACGGCCTCCCGGGCCTTATCACTGAGGTTGCCGCCGCCCACGGTGTCGACCAGGCTGGTGAACATAAGCAACGCCTGTTGCTCCAGCAGTTCCGCCAGGTCAGGTGTTTGCGCGGCAGCTTTGGCTTTCGCCTGTTCAATGCGTTGTAGCTTGGTAATTTCAGGAATGGTGTCACCGCGCCCAAGACTTTCGAGCATGCGATGGGTATTCAATGACCCCGGGCCTACACCGTCTTTACTGGCATTGGTGATCACAAACAGATGCAAGTTGCCGTGCACACCTGGATCACGGCCTCCAAGCGTTTGCGCGGCGGCGGCTTTTTTGATCGCCTCGGCCAACGGCGGCCAGCGAAAGTATTGGTTTTCGATGTAGATGAACTGGGTCGCGTTATTGACGGCGTTCAGGTAGAGCGTGGCGATGTCGCGCTTTTGGTTTTGGGGTTGAGTGCGCACGAGTTGCGCCAACTGACGCGTGACACCGGGCGTGCATGTCAGCTGTGGTCCTGTCTGCTTGGCCTGTCGGGACGCCAGCAAGTCTTCGCCTGTTTCCGCACGCCAGGCAGTCGCAAAGTTATGGTGCAAGTGCTCCAGAATCGGCCCACTGACTTGACTGGAAATGTCCTGGCGAGGCGTGTCACCCCGCGGGCCAAGATTGGGTGCAGGCTTACTGCCCTCGGAACGGTTCCGCGCGGTGTGATTGTCGTTGTCCCAATACTCATCAAGCATGTTGTGGCCCATGACGAAGCCAACGGCACGGTCCTTTATTTCATAGTCGACCAGGACTGTTTTCTGATGGTGGGTCGGCGCAATGGCCAGCGCGCTCAGCGTACCGACGCTGAGGTGCGGGTCGTGGCTTTTATAGTTGGCCTGATAAGCAATTTCGGCCCGCTCGAACACGCTGAAACCACGCCCGACGAAGACCGGCACATTGCGCGCTGCTCGCATCGCAGGCGCCAGGTGACCGGCAAATGCACAGCGGGAAAACCACTGCCGGTCATAGGCATATTGATCGTCAGTGGAGGGTTGCAGCGCTCGATCGCTAATACGGTACGGGCCTTTACCCGGCAGGTTGGCCTCGCCTCCCACGCCTGCACTGTTGAACGGCGCCTCCCAGCCGAGTATCCGCACCTCCACACCGTCCCTCGCTTTGGCCATCAACAACTCGCCGATGCTCGGACTTACGCCGTCACGAATAAAATACATCGACGGCTGGAAGCCCCAGCAAATGATGTCGATGGTCCTGTTGGCCTGGGCAATTGCCAGGTGCACGGCCTTGAAGGTTTCTTCCCCATTGATCAACGGCTGGTAGGTGGCCTTCGCGGGCGGGTATTCGGTGTTCTGCACGTACCACCGTGGCGTGCACGTCGCTTGCTGGGTGTGCTGCAGGGCCACGGGTACAACAATGTCGGTCTGAGTCATGCGATTTCCCCTTCCTGGTCACTGGCTGGGCTCACCACCTCGGCGTAAGAGGCGCGGTGATCGGTGTGCGAAATGGGTTGGCTCAACTCGCTATCAGGCTGCGAACGATGGTTGTGAAAACCCGCGTTGGCCAGGATCGCTTGTTCGTTATTGCGATAATCGCCGGGCACCGGGATCTGAAAACTCGCCCCGTTGGCCATGACCATGCGGTACTGCCGGGTTACGACTTGGTGATTGATTGCTATCTGGCCGGTGTTATCCAACACGCCCTGCTTGATAACCGCATCGTCGGCATAAAGCGTGTAAGGCATGCCTGCCCAACCCTGGTGGGTGGCGTTGGGGGTTCTCGGCACGCTTAACCACAAGGGTTGTCGGGACAGGCTCTGTGGATACTCAGGCTGTGCGGCGGTCATGCTCGCCGGACCGCTGTAATCGAAGTGCGCCGATTTGACGTTGTAGTCCCCCAAGGTTCCCGACTCGATGCAACGCTGATCCAGGGAGATGTAACTGCCGCCTGCGTTCAAGACGATTTTCTTTTTTGCCACGATATGGATTTCGTCTTCAGTGCTGGTAATGCTCAGCCCGTTGCGGGCGATCAGATCCAGAGTGTCGTTTTGTGCCTGGACAAGCACAGGCCCCTGATTGGCGATCAGCTTGATGCCCAGCTTGCGCACAAACAGGCTCAGCCCCTGCCCCACCCCGATGAACAGGCGCTTGACCACACTGATATCGGCCTCGCCACCGGCGTTGAGCATCAGATTGTTCTGCGCCGCCAGCTGCATGTGCTTGCCGCTGGTCAAGGCGATACCCTCAGGCGCGCTGAGCAACAAAACCGAAGCCTTGAGCTGATCGAGCGCCTCACGCATCAACGTCAATTGCGCCTGCACATCTGCCGGGTCCGCCTGAGCGGCCTGGGCATCGACCGACAAGCTACCCAACTGATCGGCGGCCTGTTGCAAACACCCCATGGCAGCGCTCATTTCCAACATCTGGCCGTTGGCCCGAGGCTGTACGTCAGCACTGATAAACAAGCCCTTGCCACCACGAATCGCTCCCCAACCATCGGTACGCAGCTCGAAACCTTCACCACGCTTTTCGCGCCCGGCATCCACCAGATGCCCAAGATTGAGCTGGCTCTTGCCACTGTGCTCGGTACTCAGCTTCACGTGCTCCTGCCCGCGCGTGTCATCCATGCGCAATTTGTTATTGGCCGGCGTGCGCAGCACATTGCGTTTGTAGTTGCGCAGGGTGACGTGATCGGGGTGCTCACTGTCGTGCAGGGCATGGGCGATGTAGGGGCGGTCCGGGTCGCCCTGCTCGAAGGCCACCGCCACTTCGGTGCCGGCCAGCAGCGGTAAATGCAGGCCGTGGGTGTCGCCGGCGTAGGGCCGCGCCAGGCGTAGCCACACGCTTTCTTCACCGGCCTTCCAGCTATCGCGATCGAACAGAAAATGGACCTTGTAGCGGCCTTCGAGGTCGATGTGGCCGTAGGGGTCATTGGCCTCCGGGCTGCTGACACGGGCCGGTACAGTCCCGGCGATTTGCGGCTTTTGCTCCACTTGCGGACGAAAGCACACGGTTTCCGAATAGGGCATGCCGGTAAAACTGGCGACGAAACTGCGGTCGCGGGCGGCTTTGGTTTTAAGGCCCGTGATCACAACGCGAGGGCTAAACGCCTGGGGGGCGCCGCCGGTGATGGTGAGCACCTGGCCCGGCGCCAGGGTGGCGCTGCTGCTCACACCGCTGAGTTGCGTCTGCTCATTGAGGTAGCGTTCGTGGCTCAGGCGTGCGTAGAAATAGCCGCATCCACCTTGCAGGTCTTCGTGCTGATCGAGCGGGTCACCCAGGGCCGTGTAGGGTTCGGCGTAGTGGTAGGCCTCGCCGTAGGTGGTGGTCGCGCCACGGGTCTGGTCGACCTCGGCGTTCAGGTAGGCGTTGGCATGCCGGTGGTGGTAAGTGCGCACATGCACCTGCTGTTCCACCACCTGGTGGTTGGATTGCAGCGCCCACACCCCATCCTCGCCGCTGCTGCCCAGCCCGGATTGCGGGCGATACGGCAGCTTGATGTCGAATTCATAGAAGATTTGACTGTCGCAAAACTCGACGACGTCGATGCGCAGGCGCTCGTCGCTGGTGAAGCGGTACCAGATGCCGACATCAGCGAGCAGGCGAGCGATGAATTTCAGGTCACTTTCACCGTATTGCATGACCTGTTCACGCTTGGGGTGTTCGCATGCCAATCTGAAGAAAAAGTCCTGGCCTTCCAGGTCGTGACGACCGCGCAGAATGCTCTCGACGATTTCAGGCACCGACTGATGCTGGTAGATACGGAACTGCCGGCCACGGTCGAGCAGGGCCAGACGTGGCTGCAAGGTAATCTCGTAGACAGCCTGATCGTTGGACCCGGACAGGCGTTTGAAGCCCGTGACCACGCCATACAGCGTGCGCAGCGGTTTGATCGGCGGCGGGTTCAGGCTAAACAGCGGCAGCGTTCGGGGCGCGGCGTGCAGGCTGAAACTGGCGTCCTGGCCGAGCAGACTGTCGGCGGCCAGGTCACATTCGGTGCTGGTGAACTCCACCCGATAAAGGAACGGCTGACTCAGGTACTCCTGGCCGTCGAAGGCCAGGACATCGAGCTGGGCCGCCAGGTTGCGGACCCACAAAATGTGGCGGGTATGGTCGAAAAAAACGCTTGGTGAAACGCTGGAAGCCATGTCTCCAATCCCTGAGCTGCGAAAGCCCAAAGAGTAAAGATTGGTTATCGGTGATTAATGTCGGAAGATTCGACTTTACAAGAAAGACGCTTCCGTATTCGCACCCACAGGTCCTATAGGCCGGTAAATCAAGGTAGTCATCGATCTTTGGCCGAATGTGCCGGGGGCTGACTGCGGCCTGAAGCTCAGTGCTGGGTCTTGTGATCCAGGGCGGCATAGAAGTTGGCGCTTTGCTGCAAGTATTTCTGGGTGTAGGCGCTGGTGCTGGAACGTTTACCACTGACTTCCACACTGGCTGCAGCGGGCAAGGCCACCGTGGCGGAAACGGCGGAAGCAGCGATAACGGAGAAGAGATTGAAGTTCATGTCGGTAACCCTCGTGTGCGTTTGGTTGGGTGGCCGGTGAAGGCCTTGGAACCGAACTTACGCCCGAGGGTGACACCTTAGAAATGCTTTGAAACAGTAGCCGCTATTAATACAATTAATACAAAGACTCAGGCCCCGTGTTGCGGGGCCTGTGGCTTATTGACGCACCAGGAACTTGAGGTCGCTGGGGGCATCGATGGCCAATGTCTGCACGGTTTTACCCAGCAGGCCGGTCTTGGGATCACGCTCGACCACCACGATCTCATTGCTTTTCTGGTTGGCAATCAGCAGGAATTTGCCGCTGGGGTCCAGGGCGAATTCGCGGGGGTGGTCGCCTTCCACCGAGCGCTGCTGCACTTGCTTGAGGTGCGCCGTGGCCGGGTCAATGCTGAACACCAGGATATGGTTGGCCGTGCCGCGGTTGCTCACGTAGAGAAACTTGCCATCGCTTGACGCATGCAGCGCCGCGCCGGCTTTGTCCGACACCGGTTGGCCGACGGCATAGTCCACCAACTGGGTCTGGGTCAGCTTGCCGTCGCGGTAATCGAACACCGCCACTTGGGCGCTCATCTCGGTGGTCAGCCACGCATGTTTGCCGTCAGCGCTGAACAACAGGTGACGCGGGCCGCTGCCCGGCGGCAGTTGCACCGAGGCTGGGTCTGCCGGGGTCAGTGGTTGTTCGTGGTTGGCCTTGGGGTCGTAGCGGTAGGCAAACACTTTGTCGGCCCCCAGGTCCTGCACAAATACGTACTTGCCATCCGGCGACGACACCACCGAATGCACGTGGTTGGAGGCCTGGCGCTCAAGGTTCACGCGGCTGGCCGGGTGCCCGCTCAACTGCACGGGCGGTGACAGCTTGCCGCTGGCGTCCACCGGCAGGATCGCCAGACTGCCGCCCGGATCTTCGAGGACCGAATAGTTGGCCACGAACACGTAGCGCCCATCAGCAGCAAGACTGGAATGGGTCGGCTCGTTGCCCAGGCTTTGCACCTGGTTGATCAAGGTCAACTGGTGCGTCTTGGGGTCGATGCTGTAGCTGCTCACGCGGCCGACGGCGTCTTTCTGGCCGGGACCATTCTCGTTGACCACAAACAAGTGTGTCTGGTCTTTGGAGACCGTCAGCCACGACGGGTTGGCCGCCCGTGCCGCCAGTACCGGCTGGCCCTGGAACTGGCCGGTGCGGCTGTCGAACTGCAGGCGGTAGATGCCTTCGCTGGTGCCGGCGGTGTAGCTGCCCACCAGCAACTCATGGATGTCGGCCGGTGCGGCCTGTACCGACATCGCACCGACACTGCCTGCCATCAGCAGGGGCCAGAATTTACGCATCATCATCGGCGTGGTCCTCGTCGTTATTGTTGCCGGTGAAGGCACTCATGCAGATCAAGCGGTGCTCGCCCGATTCACCGGTCAAAGTCCAGCTTTGCAAGGTGCTATCGAAAATCGCGGCCTGCACCTGCTCCAGGCTGAAACACCAGCGTTTTTCAGCGCGGCCGTCCATGGCAGTGATCAGCAGTTGCTGGTCGAGCTGAAACTCGAAAGCGTGCAGGCCGTCAATCAGGAGCATATCGCTGGTTTCGAGGACGGCGATCAGGTTGTCTGCAGTCATTACTAGTCAGTCATCTAAGGGGGAAAGTTCCCATGATAGGCGAGTTTGGTTCGCGCACCCACTGCGGCCTTGGGCCTTGAGGTAGCCGGCTACCTCTCCTCGCTCGCCGGATCAGCGTTAAGTAACCGCGCATCGCTGCGATGCCCGACTACTTAACCTGGAGCCCCAATATGCCGACACCCTTGCCCAGCGTGGCCAACACCATCAGCGCGCTGTTCGCCAGTCGCCCGCGCTTTGACACCGTGGTGCAAAACCTGTTGACCGCAATGCTGACCGACGCCTATCCCGGCCTGAATCTGGACCTTGCCAAGATCCAACTGGCCACCCCGGAGGCCTCCGGCGGCTGGCGCTTTGAGCCGCTTATGACACACGTGCTCAATTACCTGGCCAGCGGCACCCCCCTTCCCGTCAATGAGCTGGATTTGCGTGCCGCCTTCCTGTCCGGGCAACCGCCCCGGCGCCTGAACAGCGCGGCGGGCCTGCCGTTGGACATGCAGCGGATCATTACGCTGATCCGGGAGCTGCCATGGTCGGTGCCCATCGCCCTGCAAAACGCATTGAGCGATTACTGGAATGAAAACGACGAGGCGTCCCACAGCCGCTGGCGGCGACTCAGCACCCTGTTGCTGGACAGCCTGCAAATCAGCGTGTTGAAACAAGCGGACTTGACCGATCTTGAACGCGACACCCTGCAACAGGTGATCAACTGCCCCGACGGCGATCAACGCATGGCCCGCCATGGACTGGCGCAGACCCACGCCTATGCTCTGGAGACCACCTTGCACAGCGATACGGGAGACTCGGTGCTGCTCGGTTCGCACCTGCTGTTGGTGCGCACGGTCGATACCCAGGTGATCGTGCTGCTGTGCAAACCCGGTGGGCGTGTCGAGCACTTTCCCTCGGTTGATGCGTTCGGCCAGTACTGGGGCGCGCAACTGGCCGACGATTACCGTATCGATACGCTGAGCTGGCGCCGTTACGAGATCCAGGGTGATGTGTTCGACCAGCAGGCCGCGCTGATCCTCAACCGCCAACTCAAAAGCCTTGAGGCGCTGCGCCTGCCCTGCACGCTGGGGCTGACGACGCTGCGGGCGCTGCATGCTGAACTCAGCGACCCGGCGCAGTACTTGATCGACACGCCTGCGGGCGGCGAGCCGCAGTTCGAGCATCTGCTGCGCCCGCAACTGCCCGACTGGCTGCAGCGCGCCTCGCCAACCCAGCAACAGGCTTACCGCCAGCACAGCATGGGGCTGGCCGCCTGCAAGATCCTCAACAAGGGTCGCACCTTTCTCAGTGACATTACCGACATTCAAGCCTTCACCCTGGACAGGCTGCGCCAGGCCCTGCGCAGCGAAGAACAACGGACGCTCCCCGCCGGGGCGATGCCCGCGTCGCCGGAGCATTACGACCCCGATAAAATCACGCTCACCTTCACCGAGTACGCGGGCTATCCCGGCGCCCCAGGCGTCGTCGAAATCACCCACATGAGTCTCACGGAACTGGCACTGAAGAACCTGGTGGGCCGGCCGCGCGGCACCTTGACCCTGGCCCATCGTGACGGCCTGGACCTGCCCGACTGGCTGACCGCCAACTTCGTGACCGGCACCAACGGCCTGATCGAAACCGTCAATATTGGCCGGCACTATCCCGAGTTTCTCAAGCAACAATTGCTCGGCGACGCCCCGGCCGTCGAGGCGCGCATGCGATTGTTCACCGAGCAGATGCGCCACCAACTGCCGTTACAGGCACTGGAACTGCACCTGCAGCAACAAGGCGCGATAGGCGCGACCGGTGCACGCTACGTCGCGGCGCTGGTCGAGCCTGGCGCCGCCGAACGCCGGGTGGATGAACACACGGTGGTGATTCGTTGCCTGGCGCTGTTACGCAAAGCTGAAGCCGTGCCGGATGTAGTCGCCAACATGTTCATCATCGAACCACTGGATAACAGCCAGGGCCCACACCTGCTTTACCGCCCGTTGTATCCCGACGCCTTGTGTGAGTTCCCAACGCGCGAGGCCCTGCTGAACGCCATCGCGCAGCCTGGGCCGCTGCAGACCAGCGTATTGACCTGGCTCAGCGACGAGGCGCGCCCGATCTATGACAACGGCGGTTTCCTGCACCCGCATTACGTGCGCTTCGGCCAGGGCGATGAGTTCTCCAACCTGCAGGCCCCGCCACCCGCGCGGCTGGCCAACGACGGCGCGAGCAACGAGTTATTGCAATACCTGCTCAACGGGCAAGTGATGGAGTACCTCTATGGCAGCAACGCACGGGCACTGGTCGACCAGGCCACGCATCAATCGGTGTCGACCCAAAGCAGCCGCTGGGCGGCGATGCTGGAGATCGGTGGCGTGCTGTTTAACACCCTGCTGCTGCCGCTGTTGCGCGGCCCGGCCCTGCTCACCGCCTGGCTGCTGGCGCTGACGGCGAGCCTGCAGCGCGACGTACCGATGCTTGGCAGCGCCGATCCGACCACGCGGGAACTGGCGGCCGCCGATGTGTTAATGAACCTGGCGAATGTGCTGGGTGAGCTGGTGCCGGGCGTGGAGAGCGCCACCCCCTTGGCCTTAAAAGTCAAGAAACAGGCCCTGCGCATGCCCGCACCGCGCCGCTTGCCGCAACAGTGGCCGCGCCCCAAGGCCCCGACGGTTACCGAAGGCGTGGTGGTGATACCCGGCGAATTTCCCGGTGAACGCAGTTCCGCCCTGGAACTGGACTTCGCCAGTGCCCGGCGCCGACTCACGGCCACGCAAAAGGCACGGCTGGCACGATTGCAAGTGCCACGTCCGCCCACCCTGCCGTCGCCAGTCCTCAATGGCCCGCGAAGAGGCTTATACGTGCTGGACAACCGGTGGCACGTGTTGATTGAACGGCAGCTCTACCGGGTCAACCTGCTGGAAGACGGCAATGTGCTCATCGTCGACCCGCTCGACAGCCGCAACCTGGGTCCCTATGTAAAGGCCGACGATCAAGGTCGCTGGGATCTCGACCTCACCCTGCGCCTGCGCGGCGGCATGCCGCTCAAACGTGTGGCCGCGCAGCGCCAGCGCAAGGCCCAGCGCAAGATCCAACTGACCGATCAGTACAACGACTTCCTGGCCCAGCAAGTGGCACTGCAGCGCGCGGCGGACGTCTCGCAAAGCGTGATGGAAAAAGCCGCGCAGGACCCTCGCTTCACCGCTCAACAGCGCGCCGGCCTGCAGCGTCAGTTCGACACCGCGCTGGAGCGCCAGACACGCGTATTCCAACAACTGCTGGACACACTCGATGAACGTATCGAACACGGTATTGCACTGAGCGCCGACACAGTGCTGGCCTTGCGGGAAAACACCCTCAACAATGCCCGCAAAGCCGTGGTGCGCGCTGAGCAGGACCGCGAGCAGCTCTACGCCAGCAATCGCCGCTTTATCGGGGGTGGCCTGTCGTTGCGGCAGGTGATCATGGAGCACTACGTCAGCTACCTGGCGTTTATCAAGGAACTGGCGCAGATCAATGAGCGCAGCCTGCGCAACCTTGAACTCAGGGACCGCCAACTGGCGGCTTTGTATGAGCAGGGTCCGGAAGGCGTGGCGGTGTTCGAGCGCCTGACCCGCGACCGCCCGGAAAACGAACTCAGCGCCCTCGGCGTGGTAAAGCTGCAATTGCTGGCCCTGCGGGTATTGAGCATCAAGGACGCGGCGCTGGACCTGATGGACGGCCTCAACGCGATCGTCGACCCTTTGAGCGTGCACGTACGCTCCCACTCCGAACTCAAGACCCTGGAGCTGACGGCGGTGGAGCGCCGTGAAACCCTGGAGAGCCTGGTAGAGCGTTACGGACAGGCGCTGGATGGCTTGCAGGGGCTGCGCGAGGTCAATGCCGAGGAACTGGAAAGCGGCCACTTCAATGCGCTGTACACCCTTGTCGAAAAACTCTACGAAGACGCCACGCAACAGTTGGCCAATGAAGTCAAACCCGCCGCGCAAACCGTCAGAAAACCGCCGAAACGCCCCAAGATCAGGGCGGGCCGAGCGCAGAAAAAACTCATCAGAACTCGCAGCGGCGCGATGCTCATCGGCGATCTGGCGCCCGCCGGCAGCAGCCTGCCAATTGATGTGGTGGAGGTGCGTTCGGAGGACAACAACCAGGTCATCGCCACCTACTCACGCCGCGAAGAGGACCTGTGGGATGAAGTGCGCATGGTGCGCACACCGGAACCGCCAGCCGCCGCGAGGCCCTTGAACGAACTCAAGGGCAAGGCGCGCAAGCTGCTCACACAACTGGAAGGCCACCTGCAAGGCGCCGAGCGTTACAAAGCACTGTGCCGCCACCCGCAGGAAATCGAGGAATTGATGAGCAACGAGGCCACTCGCCTCGACAACGCCGCCCAGGCACTCGACCAGGCGCTTGGGGCGCAGCCCGCAGAGGCAAGACTGGCGGCCGACCAGCGCCTGCTTGAGGACCTGCGCCAAGGGGTGGCGCGCCTGACCCGCAAAGGCCACGAACTGCGCACGGCGCTGAGCCTTGAGCTGCCACCGACCAGCGGCAACCTGCAATTTTTATTCGATCAGGGCCTGGTGCAGGTCGCCATGCTGGGCGAGCGCATTGCGCTGACCGGCGCGCGCAAAGACTTTATCCAGGAATATGCGATCAATGATCGCCGGGGCTATCCGCTGTGGTACGCGCACTTTCACTACGGCACCGCACACACCCCCAAAGCCGACTACAGCGTGGCGCACCTCAAGACCGCCGCCCAGCGTCGGCAAAGCTATTACACCCTGCTGGATAACGCCCAAAGCCCGCAGGCGGTGGTGGCTGTGCACCGTGGGATGCTCGGTAAAGCCCTGGCCGAACGTTGGTTCCTGCCATTGGCGCCTTGAGCGCGGGTGGGTAACCGTGGAAACAAAAACGCCCGACGGTCAGGTCGGGCGTTTGGGCGGCGACGCTTGCGCGTCAGTGGGCAAACAACGAATTGCCCTTTTGCCCCGCGAGCTTCTCGGGTTTGATCAGGAACCGCGCCAGCGCCGGCAACAGCCACAACGCGCCGAACATGTTCCACAGGAGCATGAAGGTCAGCATCAGGCCCATGTCGGCCTGGAACTTGATCGCCGAAAAAATCCAAGTGCACACGCCGATGGCCAGGCACAGACCGGTGAACAGCACTGCCTTACCGGTGGACTTGAGCGTCTGGTAATAGGCTTCCTGCAACGGCAGGCCGGCACGCAGGAAGCTTTCCAGGCGGCTGTAGATGTAGATGCCGTAGTCCACGCCAATCCCCACGCCCAGCGCCACCACCGGCAAGGTCGCAACCTTGACGCCAATGCCCATGAACGCCATCAGCGCGTTGCCCAGCACTGAGGTGAGCACCAGCGGCAGCACGATGCACAAGGTCGCCGCCCACGAGCGGAAGGTGATCATGCACATGGTCGCCACACACAGGTACACCAGGATCAGGATGGTCAGCTCGGACTCCTTGATCACCTCGTTGGTGGCCGCTTCGATACCGGCGTTGCCGGCGGCGAGGATGAATTCCAGGCCGTCCTTGTTGTTCTCCCTGGCGAAGTCCTGCACCGCATGCACCGCGCGGTCGAGGGTCTCGGCCTTGTGGTCGTTGAGGAACACCAGCACCGGCGCCAGCGAGCAATTGTTGTTGTACAGGCCATCGGCGCGGGCGATGGAGTTGTTCAGTACGTCCGGGTTACGCGACAGGGTTTCCCATTTCAGGTTGCCCTCGTTCATGCCCTTGATCATCTGTTTGGACACGGTCACCAGCGAGATCGCCGACTGCACGCCTTCAGTGTTCTGCATCTTCCACATCAACTGGTCGATGGGCGCCATGGCCTCATACCGCGAACAGCCTTCGGCCTTGGTCTTGACCATCACCACCAATACGTCGGAGCTGGTGGAGTAGTTGCTGATGATGAAGTTGTTGTCTTTGTTGTAGCGCGAGTCCGGGCGCAGTTCCGGCGCGCCCTGGTCGAGGTCGCCGATCTTGAGGTTCTGGCTGTACCAAAGGCCGCCGCCAAAAGCGACCAGCGCCAGCAGGATCGAGACCGGCGCGACTTTGGCGCTGGCGAATTTGGACAACAGGCGCCAGAACGGATGCTCGCGGTGTGCATCTTCCTTGCTTTTTGCGATGGCTCGTTTGCTGATACCGACATAGGAAATCGCCACCGGTAGCAGGATCAGGTTGGTGAACACGATCACCGCCACGCCGATGGACGCGCCGATGGCCAGTTCGCGGATCACGCCGATGTCGATGATCAGCAGGGTAATGAAGCCCACCGCATCCGCCAGGATCGCGATCATCCCCGGCAGGAACAGTTGCCGGAAGGTGCGCCGCGCCGCCGTCAGTGCGTTATCGGCTTCGCTCGATTGCAGGGCGATCCCGTTGATCTTCTGCACGCCGTGGGAAATCCCGATGGCGAAGATCAGGAACGGCACCAGCATCGAATAGGGATCGAGCCCGAAGCCGAAGAAGTGCATCAGCCCCAGTTGCCAGACCACCGCCACCAGCGTGGTGCTCAACACCGCGATGGTGCTGCGCAGGCAGTTGGTGAACCACAACAGCAGCACCAGGGTGATGACGAACGCGATACCGAAGAACAGCACCACCATCACGAGGCCGTCGATCAGGTCACCGACCTTCTTGGCAAAGCCGACGATGTGGATCTTGACGTTGGGGTTCTGGGCTTCGAACTTGTCGCGAATTTTTTCTTCCAGTTCATGGGAGAACTTGCGGTAGTCCAGGGCCAGCAACTTGCCCTGGTCCTGCGGGTCCGGGTAAGACTCCAGCAGCGGGATATCGACGATGCTCGATTTGAAGTCGTTGGAGACCAGACGCCCGACCTGGCCGGACTTGAGTACGTTGTTGCGCAACTGGTCGAGGCTTTGCGCCGAGCCGTTGTAGCTCTGCGGGATGACTTCGCCCCCGGCGAAGCCTTCTTCGGTCACTTCGGTCCAGCGTACGCTGGGGCTCCACAGCGACTTGAGGCCCGAGCGGTCGACGCCGGAGATATAAAACACCTCGTCGTTGATCTGACGCAGGGTCTCCATGTACGCCTTGGTGAAGATGTCGCCGTCCTTGGCCTCCACCGAGATGCGCACCGTGTTGCCCAGGTTGGCCAGGTCGTTGCGGTGCTCCATCATTTTTTCGATGAAGGGGTGTTTCAGGGGGATCATTTTTTCAAAGCTGGTGGACGGGCGAATCAAGGTCGCCTGCCAGAACAGGAACACGCTCACCAGCAGGCAGATGACGATGACTGCCGGGCGATTGTTGAAGATCAGGCGCTCAAGAAAGGTCGCTTTATCGTTGTGATGACTGCTCATTCTTTCCCCGCCTTCTTATTGTTTTGTCGGTTCGGCGCCGGTCGGCGCGGCGACACGAACACCGCCCTGCCCGACCAGAATCAAGTTGCCATTGCCTGCCGCGGTGACCGCCGACAGTGAAATACGGTCCGGGCGGTTGAACACGGCGAAGGTCTGGCCGTCGTCGTGGCTGACCACCACGCTGCCGCCGTTGCCGACGACCACAATGGAGCCATCCTCCAACAAGGTGGCCCCGGACAAGCCGAATTCCAGGGCGCCACGCGCGGCAGTCAATTCGACCTGCTCCCAGGTGCTGCCAAAATCGGTCGAACGGTACAGGTTGCCGCGCAGGCCATAGGCCAACAGGGTGTGCGGTTGTGCAGTGCTGATCACCCCGAACAGTGAGCCTTCATAAGGGCCTTCGAGTTTTTCCCAGGTCTGGCCCTCGTCGCTGGAGCGGAACATGCTGCCCTGCTCCCCGACGATAAACAGGCCGGCGTCCTTGATATGGGCGATGGCGTTGAGGTGGAACTGGTCCTCGTTGTCGAGGCGGTCGCTGACGTCTTCCCAAGTTTTGCCGCCGTCGGTGGTTTCGATCAGCGCACCGTAGGCGCCTACGGCCAGGCCGTGGCTGGCGTCGTTGAACCATACATCGAGCAAGGGCGCTTCGCGCTTGAGGTCTTGGTATTGCTGGACCCAGGTGGCGCCGCCATCGGCGCTGGCGAGGATCTGCGCGTCATGGCCCACGGCCCAGCCCTGCTTGTCATCGACAAAAAACACGGCGGTGAGCAACTGTCGGGTGGGGACTTTGGCTTGTTTCCAGGTGCTGCCCTGGTCATCGGAATAGAGGACATGCCCGCGATCACCGACCGCCACCAGGCGCTTGCCCGCGTGGACCACATCGATCATCAGGCCTTTGGCGGCCTTGGGGGATTCAATCGCAAACACCGGCTGCGCGGCGGTATCGCTGGCTGCCAGCACAGGTGTCGACAACACAGCCCCCGCCAGCAACGAGAGCGCTGTGGCCAGCAACGCAACCCGGCGTGCGGCGCGTGGGCGGCAAACAACCCAACCCATGACAGGCTCACTCATAGACCTTCTCCCATTTATTATTTTTTGTTAGGTCGTCTCGCCTTCCCGGGCTCTGAAACCTGCAATCTAGAGCGCCTGGAGGAAGCAGGGGCCATCCTATCGGGCTTTCGAATCGTCTGACAATCGGCGCTACGTTATCTTTTGTTAACTGGCGGCGTTTGGCCATGTGGTGAATATAGCCGTATTCGCCAGGCTGATTGCCGGGCGCGCAATGAATTTTTATTCCATCTATTGAGTTTAGAGAATTTTTATTCCATTAATAGGCACCTTAAAAACAATAATCCAAAGGACCACGGCTATGCGTGAACTCGGAATCGGTTTGATCGGCACAGGCTTCATGGGCCGCGCCCACGCCCTGGCCTTCAACAATGCACGGGCGGTTTTCGAACTGCCGGTACACCTCAAGCTGGCCGCCCTGGCCGATGCCGATACCGAGCGGGCCAAACGCTGCGCCGCGGCCTGGGGCTTTGCCGCAGCCCATGGTGACTGGCAAGCATTGGTCGACGACCCGAAGGTCGATGTGGTGGCCATCACGACGCCCAATCACTTGCACTACCCCATGGCCATGGCCGCGATCGCGGCGGGGAAAGCGGTGTATTGCGAAAAACCCCTGGCGGTCAGTCTGGAACAGGCCGACGCCATGCGCCGCGCCGCCAGCGCTGCCGGCGTGGTCACCCGGGTGGGCTACAACTACCAGCACAACCCCATGATCACCCTGGCGCGGCAAATGATTGCAGGCGGCGAACTCGGTGAAATCATCAGTTTCCAGGGTGAATTCAGCGAGGATTTTATGGCTGACCCAACGTCGCCGTGGTCATGGCGCTGTGAAGTGGCCCACGCTGGTGGCGCATTGGCGGACCTGGGCAGCCACCTGCTGTCGATGGCGCGTTATCTGGTGGGGGATGTGATCAGCGTGTGCGCCGATACCCAGACCGTACATGCCCAGCGCCCTGCCGTTAAAGGCGGCAACGACGTCAAAACCATCGCGGTGGATGACCAGGTGCATGCACTGCTGCGTTTCGCCAACGGCGCGCGCGGCACGGTCAGCAGCAGTTGGCTCAAGCACGGCTACAAGAACCACCTGGGTTTCGAGATCAGTGGGACAAAAGGCACCCTGGCCTTCGATCAGGAGCGTTTAAACGAACTGCGCCTGTGCCGTGTCGGCCAAGACGGCTTCCAGCGGCTGCTGGCCGGCCCCGCCCTGCCCGGCTACGCCGCGTTCAGCCCGGCGGCGGGCCATCAGTTGGGTTACAACGAGTTGAAAACACTGGAGGTGCAGGAATTGATCATGGCCGTGGCGGGCAGAGGTGCCGATGGCACTGACTTTGACGGCGCATGGGCAGTGGAGCGGCTGGCGACAGCGATTCGCGTGGCCGCCCGTGAAGAGCGCTGGGTGAAAATCGAAGAAGTATGAGCTAACACGCCAAACCCTGTTGTTTCACATCAGCGCAAGGCCCGGCGCAGCACTTTACCCACCGTCGTTTTAGGCAGTTCGGTGCTGCGAAACTCCACATACCTGGGCACTTTGTAGCCCGTCAGGTACTCGCGGCAATGGGCGAGGATCTGCTCCTGGGTCAGGCTCGGGTCTTTGCGCACGACGATGATCTTGACCCTCTCGCCGGTCACGCCATCCTCCACCCCAATCGCCGCCACCTCGGCCACGCCTGGGTGCAGCGCCACCACGTCTTCGATTTCATTGGGGTACACGTTGAAGCCCGACACCAGAATCATGTCTTTCTTGCGGTCGACCAGGCGGATGTACCCGCGCTCGTCCATCACACCGATATCCCCGGTGGACAACCAGCCCTCGGCATCCAGCACTTCGGCGGTGGCCTGCGGGCGTTTCCAGTAGCCCTGCATCACCTGCGGCCCGCGTACTTGCAGTTCGCCTGGCTCACCGATGTCAGCCAATCCACCGTCCTCGCGCACAAACCGCACCCAGGTCGAGGGCAGTGGCACGCCGATGCTGCCGGTGAAGTCCATCTCACGCATGCGGGCGATATCGATGGGGCTGATGCTCACCACCGGCGAGCACTCGGTGAGGCCGTAGCCTTCGATGATCGGAAGCCCGGTCACCTCCTTCCAACGCTTGGCCACGGCAGTGTGGGTGGCCATGCCGCCGGCGATGACCATGCGCAGGTCCGAGAAGTCTCGTGCGCAGAAGTCCTTATTTTCCAGCAGCCCGTTGAACAGGGTGTTGACCCCGGCAATGCCGTTGAAGCGCTCCTTGCGCAGGATCATCTGCACCCGTTTCACGTCCCGTGGGTTGGCGATGAGGATGTTGCGCCCGCCCAGGCACATGAACATCAGGCAGTTCACCGTCAGCGAAAAAATGTGATACAGCGGCAACAGGGTGACGTTGGTTTCCTGCTTGTCCTGGTCCAATTGGTCACCGACCCAGGCCTTGGCCTGCAGCAGGTTGGCGATGATATTACGGTGGCTGAGCATCACGCCCTTGGCATCACCGGTGGTGCCGCCGGTGTATTGCAGGAAGGCCAGGTCATCCAGCGCCATGCTCACCGGCAGGTGGTTCAGCGCGCGCCCCTGCTTGAGCACCTGATTGAAGCGCACCGCGCCAGGCAGGTGAAACGCCGGCACCTGCTTTTGCACGTGGCGCAGGATGAAGTTCATCGCGGCGCCCTTGAAGGCACCGAGCAAGTCACCGATGGCCGCCACCACCACGCGCTTGACGCTGCTGCCGGCCACAGCCTTTTCCAGGGTGTGGGCGAAGTTTTCGAAGATCACCACGGTCTCGGCGCCACTGTCCTTGAGCAGGTGTTTGAGTTCGTGGGCGGTGTACAGCGGGTTGACGTTGACCACCACCGCGCCGGCCAGGATCGTACCCAACAGGCAGATCGGGTACTGCAGGCAGTTGGGCATCATCAACGCCACACGGTCGCCCGGCTGTACGCCCTGGCCTTGCAGCCAGGCGGCAAACGCGATGCCCTGGACGTGCCAGTCGGCGTAGCTCATTTCGGTGCCGATGCTGACATAGGCCACACGCTCGCGGAATTTTTCCAGGTGTTCCACGAACACTTCGCGTAACGATGGGTAGTCCTCGATGGCGGCATCGATGTCTGCCGGGACGCCGGGCAGGTAAGCGTTCAACCACACCCGTTCGGTGTGTTCCAGGCTGATAGCGTTCATGGCAGTCTCCTTATTGTTGTTTTGGTGGGCTCTGCTACTTTTCGACGATGGCGGTAATGCCCAGCCCGCCCGCTGCGCAGATCGAGATCAACCCGCGGCCGCCGCCGTTCTCATGGATGATCTTGGCCAGCGCCGCCAATTGCCGGCCGCCGGTGGCGGCGAACGGATGGCCGCAGCCGAGGGAGCCGCCGTTGACGTTCATTTTGGCGCGGTCGATGGGCCCCAACGGCGTCTCCAGGCCCAGGCGCTCGCGGCAGTAGTCGGCGTCTTCCCAGGCCTTGAGGGTGCACAGCACCTGGGCGGCGAACGCCTCGTGAATCTCGAAGAAATCAAAGTCGGCAAAGCTCAGGCCTTCGCGTTTGAGCATGCGCGGCACGGCATAGGCCGGCGCCATCAGCAGCCCTTCGCTGCCGTCGACAAAATTCACCGCCGCCGTCTCGCCGGTGCGCAGATAGGCCAGCACCGGCCAGCCGTTCGCCGCAGCCCACTCCTCGCTCGCCAGCAGCACCACCGAGGCGCCATCGGTCAGCGGCGTGGAGTTGCCCGCCGTGAGCGTACCGTTGTGCCGGTCATAGGCCGGTGACAGGCCAGCGAGTTTTTCCAGGCTGGCATCGGCGCGCAGGTTGTTATCACGGGCCAGGCCGCGATGGGGGCTGATCAGGTCGTCGAAGAAGCCGCGTCGGTAGGCGGCGTCCAGGCGCTGATGGCTGGTGAGGGTCAGCTCGTCCTGGGCCAGGCGCTTGATCTGCCAGCGCTGGGCCATGGCTTCGCAGTGCTCGCCCATGGACAACCCGGTACGCGGCTCGCCGTTGCGCGGCAGCAGCGGTTTGAACAACATCGACGGCCGCACCTTGAGCAGCGTCTTCAGTTTGTCGCCCAGGCTTTTCGCGCGGTTGGCGGCGAGCAAGGTGTGGCGCAGGGATTCATTGATGCCGATGGGCGCGTCGGAGGTGGTGTCGGCGCCGCCGGCGATGCCCACCTCGATCTGGCCCAGGGCAATTTTATTCGCCACCAGCAACGCGGCTTCAAGCCCCGTTCCACAGGCTTGTTGCACGTCGTAGGCGGGGGTTTCCGGGGATAAGGTGGTGGAGAGCAACGACTCACGCGCCAGGTTGAAGTCCCGCGAATGCTTGATCACCGCGCCGGCCGCAAACTCGCCCAGGCGCTGGCCGTGCAGGTTGTAGCGGTCCACCAGGCCTTGCAGTGCCGCCACCAGAAGATCCTGATTGCTGTCGTGGGCGTACAGGGTGTTGGAGCGCGCGAACGGAATTCGGTTGCCGCCGATGATCGCCACACGGCGAGTGGGGGCCGGGTTGAAACGGTAGTCACTCATTGAACGCTCTCATTCCAAATGAACAGCCCACGCATATGGGGTTTGTCGCCTGCGAAATTGCGCACCTCAAATTCACGCCGTGGGCCGCTCACCGGATGGCTCCACAGCGCGACCTGGCCGGGCAAATAAATCGGCAACTTGAAATCACAATGGGCCTCGGCCTGGGCCAACCCACCCGGCGGTTGCTGGGCGGCGAGTGCGCGGCCCAGGGTCCACATGCCGTGGGCAATGGCGCGGCGAAAGCCGAAGATTCTGGCGCCTACCACCGAGGTGTGAATCGGGTTGAAATCGCCGGAGACTTTGGCAAAACGTCGGCCCAGATCCGCCGGCAACACCCAGCGCCTGGTGCGCAACAACCCGTGTTCCTGCAACGGCAGAACGTCGTCCCAGGGTTCACCGACAGGGGTCGGCACGTCACGACGCAAGTACAGGCTGTCGCTTTCCCACGCCAGGGTGCCCGCGCTGAACGCCCGCGTGGCGATGCTCAGCGCCTGCCCTTTGGGATGGGCCACCCAACGCTCGGCATACACTTCCAGGCGCAGCGCCTGGCCCTCGTGCAAGCGCTGGTGCTGACGAATGCGGTTGGCCAGGTGCACCATGCCGCTCGCTGGGTACGGAAAGCTCGGCCGCGTCAGCAGCATCAAGTGCAGCGGGAAGGCCAGCACGTGGGGGTAAGACAGCGGCACGCCCTGCTCGAGGCGAAAACCGCAGGCCCGGCCGTAGGCCGCGATGCCCTCGGCGGACAACTCCACCGCCGAGCGCACCAGGCGCGCGTTCGGCAGCACCGGATCGCCGTCGGGCTTGGGCTTGCGCAGGGCGCGTACGCCGTCCAGCAACAGGCGCGTGCGCGAAGGCGGTGGGTCGATGATCTGGGTCACGTAGTCCATGGCATCAGGCTCCCAACAGGCTTTGGCCGCACACCCGCACGACTTGGCCATTGACCCCACCCGAGGCCGGGTGCGCCAGCCAGGCAATGGTTTCGGCCACGTCGATCGGCTGTCCGCCCTGGCTCATGGAGTTCATGCGCCGCCCCGCCTCGCGAATCATCAGCGGAATCTTCGCGGTCATCTGGGTTTCGATAAACCCAGGCGCAACGGCATTCACCGTCACCTGCTGCGCGGCCGCACGCGGGGCCAGGCCCTGGACCAGACCGATCACACCGGCCTTGGAGGTGGCGTAGTTGCTTTGCCCGAGGTTGCCGGCGATGCCGGAAATCGACGACACACACACGATGCGCCCGCCGGGGTTCACCCCCTGGTGTGCGAGCAACGCGTTGCTCAGCTGCAACGGCGCCTCAAGGTTGACCGCCAGCACACTGCGCCAGTCTTGCTCAGGCATTTTGGCGAGGGTCTTGTCGCGGGTGATGCCGGCGTTGTGCACCACCACATCGAAGGCGCCGTACTGGCTGACGTGGGCCAGCAACAGCGCGGCGGCATCCGGTGCGGTGATGTCCAGCGGCAGCGCCGAACCGCCGACGAGGCTCGCGGCCTGTTGCAGCGACTCCAAAGCATTGGGTACATCGACGCACACCACATGGGCGCCCTCGCGGGCCAACACCTGGGCGATGGCCAGGCCGATGCCACGGGACGCGCCGGTGACCAGCGCACGGCGGCCGGTGAAAGGCTTGTCCCAATTGACGCCTGGCTGGCCGTCCACGGGTTTGTCCAGGCGCACCACTTGCCCCGAAACATAAGCCGAACGGCGTGACAGGAAGAAACGCAGGCTGCTGTCCAACGCGTCTTCGGCACCCGGTGCCACATAGAGCAACTGCACGGTGATCGCCCGGCGCAGCTCCTTGGCCAGCGAGCGCACCAGACCTTCGAGGGCGCGTTGGGCGACGGCCTGGGGCAGGTCCTGGCAATGTTCCGGCGCGGTACCGAGCACCACCACGCGAGCATGCTGGCCGAGGCGTTTGGCGTTGGCGTGGAAGAACACGTACAGCTCATCCAGTTGGTGCAGGTCGGTCACACCGGTGGCGTCGAACACCGCGCCCTGCACCTTGACCGTGGACGGTGCCTGAACGGTGGCCGGGCTGGCGGCCACGGTGTCGGTGGCGCTGAAGAGGCGTTGCACTTCGCCGACCAGGCGCCCTGCCCCGGCGACGATCACCGGGTTGGCCAAGCCTGGCTGGCCGCTGCGATGACGCTGCAACGGCACGGGCTGGGGCAAGCCGATCGCCTGCGCCACGCGGCGGCCCCAGGGGGAACTGACGAACGCTAGGTAACTGTCACTCATAGATAGATCCACTCAAAACACTGTCGTGACTTGGGTTCTGCGGGAGGGGCAAGCGCCCTCCCACAATGGCGGCGTTTGTCCTCAGTTGACCGAGGCGTTTTCGCCCTGGCTGGCGCGGCGTTTGGCCACTGGTTCCAACGCCTGCTTGCGCTGCTGCAAGGCTTCCAGCAAGCCGAAGTCCTGCGGGAAGTCGTCCACCTGGATCGCGTGATCGGCAAATTCCACGTAGCGCGCCAGCAACCCTTCCTCGTCCTCGCTGATCAGGTCCTGCGCTCGCGCTTTGACGCGCCAGGCCGTAAACGCCGCGGTCGAGATCGGCAGCGGTTCGATCAGCCCTTGCTTGACGGCGGGCTTGAGCCGCGCATCGATCAGTTCCACTTGCGGCAACAGACGCAAGCCCAATTCGCCATAAGCCAACTTGTCGATCTCCGGCCGTGGGATGTAGGAATTGGCCAGCAAACGGTCACGGGTCTCGCCCGGCGTCTGCACCACGTCGGCGACCTGGGCCAGCAAATGATCCGACGGCTTGCGCAGTGGGATGCCGAACGGAAACGTCAGGCCCCGCAGCACCGCCGCAGCGGCTTTGGAGGGGTAGTTATCGAGGACTTCGGCGAGGGCTTCATGGGCCCGCAACAGCGCATCCTGGGCCGACCAGTGCACCAGCGGCAGGTCGCTCTGGGGCCGGCCATCGTCCTCAAAGCGCTTGAGCACGCAGGACAGGATATACAGCTGCGAAAGGATATCGCCCAGGCGCCCGGTGATACTTTCCTTGCGTTTGAGGGCGCCGCCCAGTACGCCCATGGACACATCCGAGATCAACGCCAGCACCACCGACAGCCGATTGGCCTGACGATAGTAGGACGCCAGCGCCGGCTCGGTCTTGGCCGGCGCGGACAGCAGGCGGCCACCGGTCAGCGCATGCACCGCCGCGCGTACGGTGTTGGCCAGCACGAAACTCAGGTGGCCGAACATCGCGCTGTCGAAGTCGTGCAGGGCCTTGCGCCGGTCCGGGTTGCGCGCCGCTTCCATTTCGCGGAACACATAGGGATGGCAGCGAATCAGGCCCTGGCCAAAGATGATCAGGCAGCGGGTCATGATGTTCGCGCCTTCCACCGTAATGGCGATGGGGCTTTGCTGGTAGGCGCGGGCGAGGAAGTTGTTGGGGCCCATGCAGATGCCCTTGCCGGCGACGATGTCCATACCGTCATTGACGATGATCCGCGCGCGTTCGGTGACGTGGTATTTGGCGATAGCCGAAATCACCGAAGGTTTTTCACCGGCATCCAGGGACGCCACCGACACCTTGCGCACCGCATCGCACGCATACAGATGCCCGGCCATGCGCGCCAACGGCGCCTGCACCCCTTCGAACTTGCCGATGGGCAGGCCGAATTGCTTGCGCATCGCCGCATAGGCGCTGGTACCGCGCACCGCGACCTTGCCCAGGCCGACGTTGGCCGAGGGCAGCGAAATCGCGCGTCCGGCGGCCAGGCATTCCATCAACATGCGCCAGCCATTGCCGACTTGCTCACGGCCACCGATGACCCATTCCAGCGGGATAAACACCTCCTTGCCGGTGGTCGGGCCGTTCTGGAAGACGGCGTTGAGCGGCCAGTGGCGACGACCGCTGTTCACGCCGGGGTGGCTCGTGGGGATCAAGGCGCAGGTGATGCCCAGAGAACCCTTGGGCCCCAGCAAGCCGTCCGGATCTTGCGCACGGAACGCCAGGCCCAGCACGGTGGCGATAGGCCCCAGGGTGATGTAGCGCTTGTCCCAGGTCACTTTGAACCCCAGGACTTCTTCGCCTTCGTGCAGGCCCTTGCAGACAATGCCCAGGTCGGGAATCGCCCCGGCGTCCGAGCCGGCATAGGGGCTGGTCAGGGCAAAACAGGGGATGTCTTCACCCCGGGCCAGGCGCGGCAGGTAGTAATTGCGCTGGGCATCAGTGCCGTAATGCAGCAGCAGCTCGGCCGGGCCCAGGGAGTTGGGCACCATCACCGAAATCGCCGCCGCCGAGCAGCGTGTCGACAGCTTCATCACCACTTGGGAGTGCGCGTAGTGGGAGAAGCCTTTGCCACCGTACTGCTTGGGAATGATCATGCCGAGAAAGCCCGCGTCCTTGGTGTACTGCCAGGCTTCGGGGGACATGTCCTGCCAGACCTGGGTGGTTTCCCAGTCATTGGCGATGTCGCACAAGGTTTCCACTTCTGTGTCGAGAAACGCTTGTTCTTCGGCGCTCAGGCTCGCCGGTGCGGCTTGCAGCAGGCGCTGCCAGTCGGGGTTGCCGCTGAACAGCTCGGCGTCCCACCACACAGTTCCGGACTCAATGGCCGCACGCTCAGTGTCGGACATCGCCGGCATGATCGTACGAAACAGGCCGAGGGCCTTGCCGGTCAACAGCGTGCGACGCAGCGGTTTGATTGCCAGCAACACGGCCGGCAACAGCACCAGTAACGCGGCAACCGTAATGCCGAACCCCGCCACCACGTTGAACAAATAACCGGCCGCTATCCATATCAGGCCGATGCCCAGCCACAGGGCCGCGGCCGCTTGTCGATACGCCAGGGCAATCGCTGCTGCGAAACCCGCCAATAACCAGATCACCATGGGATACCTCGACTCGATTCAGGGCATGGCCAACGCGCGTACCGCTCGGTATGAGCGACGGCTTGAAACCACACTACAAACTTGGAAACGCAAATTCAAATTTTGTTTTGAAATTTTTATTTAATGCTCGGACGAAAAAACAGCGGCCGAACGGATCAGCCTGACTCATCGCTTAAGACCTGCGTGGAATGAGGATGAACCACTGGGGAAGGCAGCAAGATGCGCTTGGTGCCCTCCTCCATCATCCTCGGTGAAGCCTCAGAACGCGTAGGTGGCCGACACACTCACCACATCACCCGACGACTCGGCCTTGCCGTTGAGGCTGGCGCCGCCCAGGCGATCGACGTTTTGCGTCTTGAGCTTGACCTCCTGGACGAACTGGTGCGAATACGCCAGGTCGACACTCAGCCCCTTGATGGCTTTCACGTCGTAGCCGGCCCCCAGCGACAGGAAGGTACGGTCACCGTCCGGAATGCGGGGGTCGCGGGTCGAATTGCGCGTTGGGGTCTGGTCAAGGGCCACACCTGCGCGCAGGGTCAGCTCGTCGGTCACGCGGTAGTCACCGCCGAGGGAGTACATCCAGGTGTTTTTGTAGTTGTAGGGAATGGACACAATGGTGGTGCCACCGGACTCAAGCGTCAGGTCCTTGAACGAGGACCACTCTGTCCAGGTCACGCTGGCGCCGAGGGTGAAACGGTCGTTGAACTGGTGCACCCAGTCCAGGCCCGCCGTGGCGGGGATGTCCAGTTGGACGCTGGCATGGGCACCGTCCGGCTTCAGTTCCAGCCCTGGGTAAGCGGTATTGACCAAGGTACCGCTACCGCCGAACGGGCTCGGCTGGGTCATGAGGTTGTAGGAAAACTGATCGGCGTACATGTTGTATTTGCCGGTCATCTTGTTCTTGATCTTGGCGTGATAGTTCAGGCCAAGGGTGTCTCGGTCGGTGGGTTTCCAGACCACGCCGGTAAACCAGCCCGCCGAAATATTGTCGACTTTCACGCGCATCAGCGCATTACCCACGTCCGACGGGAAGTTGATCCCGCCCAGCACCGAATCGGACACCGCTGCGGCCGATAACAAGTCGACGTTCTGGCTGACGAAGCCCTTGCTGTGCTGCACGATCACACCACCGCCGATGGAGAACTGGTCGTTGACTTTGAACGACAGCGAACCCGTCAAGCCGACGGTTTCAATTTTGGTGTCCACGGCGAAGTCGCGCAGTTTCGAATCCTGATCCCAGGTGGAGCGCATCCCTTGGGGCACGACCTGACTCAAGCCGAACGCGAAGCGATCCCCCAGGGGCATCACCATGAAGCCGGTCGGCAACCAGGCAGTAAAGCCGCCTTGGCCACCATCGTTGTTATTGACGGTGGTTGCCGCGACATCGGGGAAACCGTTGGCATCCAGCGGCGTGCTGGAAATCGGGTTACCGGCATAATCCGAAGCGTCGCCCTTGTACTTGATCTTGATCCGCGCGTAGTCGACGGTGAATTGCGCGACGTTGTGCTCGACGAACGCCATCGCCGCCGGGTTGTTGTACGCCGAACTCGGGTCGTTCTTGAACAGCGAACCGCCCCCGAATGCACGGCCCCATCCAGGCGCGCCGTAGGTCGGTGTGGAGAAACCGCCGGCCTGGACAGGCACGGCCACCAGCGCCCCGCCTATCATCGCCAGCCCCAGCAAAACCTGCACATGTTGTTTCTTATTATTCATGCGGCACTCCTTATTGTTATCTCTCTGAGCCAGCCCTGCCGGTTCGTCTTGCGGCTTTCAACGTTTGGACCGGCGCCCGGTACAGGCGCCGGTTTTTTCAACGGGTGATCAGCCCTTCGTTGTGTGCTGCCTTTAAGGCACGATGGTCAGCGCAGGGCTTGGGGTCACGCTCAGGCTCACCACGGTGCAGCTGCCGCTCAGGGTCTGGTTGGAGGCGGTCAGCACGCCGCCGCTGTAACCCACCGCGATGGTAGACGGGCCGCAATTGGAGGCTGGGTACAGGATGGAACTCGCGATGGTGTAGCCAACGTTTGTCACCGAGCCGACAGCCGCCCCAGTGGCGGTCAAGGTCCAAGGCAAACCGGTGATTTTAGGCAGCGCACACAGGCCACCGCCGGTCACTGCCACGCCAGTGATCTTGGCAACACCGGTTGCATCCACATTCCCGGTAAACGTGGCCCCGCAGTTAACGGTGGCCTGGAAGGAAGATGGCGACTTCACCGAGATCGTGCCTGGCGCGGTGAAGCTGGTACTGACCGGAGAGATGCTATAGGCGTTCGCCATGGAAGCCGCACCCATGCAAACAGTCAAGGCAGTCAACGACACGAGGGTTTTCAAACTTTTCATTGTTATTCCTCACATGTAATGGCGAGTCATTCGCCGGGGGGTAATGGCCATGAACGAGAGGTCACGGTGAAACTGCAGAACTTCCCTTTCCAGCCAAATCTCAATTCAATTACCGCTACAAACAGGACGAGCGTTATTCAACAACTTTGAAGTTGGGCGGCATCTTGATCGACACCGTTTTGATCTTGCAGTCTTCGCCAATCGGTACATTGGCCGCTTCCAACTTGCCGGTGGCGTTATCCCACGTGCCCTCGGCCGTCGACGGCCCGCACTTGCCGCCCAGGCCGAAGGCATGCACATCCACGCTGATGTTGGACATGGCGCCGCTTTTCGTATCCTTGGCAACTAATACCCACGGCAAGTTGATTGCCTCAACCCGGCTGCACTTGAGGCCACCGTCGAACTCCACTTTGTCGACATTGACCGAGGCGCCATCGGCCGCGACCTTGCCGGCCACCTTGATGGTGCAGTCGGCGCTGATCAGCGCGCCCTTGGAGAAGCTGATGGGGCCTTGGGCCGTAAAGGCGCTGCCGGCCGGTTCGATACGGGCGGCCTGGGCCTGGTGATAGGTGATCAGGCCCAGTGCGGCGAGCACGATATGGGCGGTGAACCTGGCAGGTGTGTGCATGGTGTACGTCCTTCCCTTAATTATTGTTGTTCGGGTCAAACCACATTCTCGGGGCGATAAAATCCTGCGCGGTATTCACACCCCGAGTGGATGAATCACGTGTTACTTGAACTAGAACGGCTTGGCGCTGTTGCTGTACTTCGCCAGATACTTCAAACGCTGTGACGGCTGCAAATTGGTCAGGGTGATATCCCCGGCATAGTGGTTAAGCACGCGATGGTCCATGCGCCTGCGCCATAAATACGGCACGTAGGCCCAGACAATCATGCTCGCGTAACCGTAAGGCAGTTGCGGCGACTCATCGAAGTGACGCAACGACTGATAGCTGCGCGTGGGGTTGGCGTGGTGATCGGAATGCCGTTGCAACTGGAACAAAAAAATATTGGTCACAACCCGATTACTGTTCCACGAGTGTCGAGGCGAACAGCGTTCATAACGTCCATTGGGCAACTTCTGACGTTTAAGGCCGTAGTGTTCGACGTAGTTCACCACTTCCAACAACGAGAACCCGTAAATGCCCTGGATGACCAGAAAGGGAATCACCGCCGCGCCCAGCCAGGCAATCATCGCGCCCCATAGCACCACGCTGTACAGCCAGGCACTGAGCACGCCGTTCTTCCAGTGCCATGCCGGCAGGCCGAGTTTGCGCAGGCGTTCGCGCTCCAGGTTCCACGCCGACTGTGCGCTGAACCACACCGAACGCGGCAGGAACGCCCAGAAGCTCTCGCCCAGGCGCGAGCTGGCCGGGTCTTCCGGCGTGGCCACCCGCACGTGATGGCCGCGGTTGTGTTCGGTGTAGAAGTGCCCGTAGAACGTCGGCGCCAGGGTGACCTTGGCCAGGAACACCTCCAGCGCGCTGGGCTTGTGACCCAGCTCATGGGCCGTGTTGATGGCAATGCCAGTGGCGGCACCTGTCGACATGGCCATGCCCAGGTAGGTCAACAGGCTCGGCTCGCCGTGCAACTGGGTGCGGGCAGTGATGTAGCTCGCCACTTGGGCCAACCCGCTGGACGGGTCAAGACCCGCGACCGCCTGCGTCAGGCCGCCCTGGATGATCCAACTGATGCCGCCGGCGGCCAGCCAGCCGGTGATCACCACCGAGCTGATCACGAAGAGCACCCCGGTGTAGACGATCCAGCGGTAGTAGCGCTGCGATTCAAGGTGGCTGACAGCGGATTCGGGCGGGTTGCTGACGTCTTCGCCCAACAGGCCGTCGATCAAAGGAATCAGGCCGAAGATCACCAATACGCCGACCCACCACAACGACTGGATACCGGTGCTGATCGCCAGCGCCCCGGACAGTAACGGCGTGGCCAGGGGCATGATGCCCAGCCACCACAGATGACGCTTGCCATCGGCCCAGACGGTGGGCGTTGCCAGGGTCTGGTTCATGGCAGCCTCCGCACGCGGGAAGCAGGCCGGGAAAAAAGGTTCAGGGAGCGTTGAATGCTCCGGGAAATCAACCATGCGATAAAAGGCGTTTTTTTCATTTTTATTCGCTCTTAGGCATTTCAAAAATCATTTCAAAATATAAATTGAAATATTTTTTTAAATAAATAGCGCGGAATCGTTAGGTCGTCAACTACTTTTTCGAGGCCTTTTTGACGTGACCGGGCAGTCTCTTTTTCTGCCACTTGGTCAGGTCTCTACGCCCAGCGTTTCAGACCGTGAATACCCGCCATGAGGGTCACGTTTATTTGTTCGTCAGGGCAAAAGGGGGATGCAGAACGCTGGCGCTTTGCACGGGCTTCACGCGTTTGGCCACCTGCTGCACCACCTCGACCACGCGCGCCGTGGCGGTGATCGGCAACATATGGCCGCGCCCGTCCACCAACTGCAGCTTGAGCCCAGGCACCCGGTCGGCGAGTGCCTGGCCATGCTTGCGAACGTCCAAAACCCTGTCCTGTGCGCCGTAGATCAGGCCGATGGGCAGGGTCAGTTGCCCGTAGCGCTTGATCATGTCCGGCAAGTAATCGTTGACCAGGGCAATTTCGCTGGAGGCGGCATAGAAGTTGTCGGGGCGCATGCCCAGCAGCCCGCCGCCACGGGTGGCGAAATCGTCAGGGGCCGGGTCCGGCGCGAAGATGCCCTTGACCACCGAGCGGCGCATCAACAGCCCCATGGGCACCGTGAGGGTATGAGCCACCAGGCGCCGCAACAGGGCCGGGCGCACCGCCAGTGACCAGAACACCAGGGGCAAGGTGGGCTGGGGATGGGTCAGCGGCGCGACCAGTACCAGGCCTGATACTGCCTCGGGATGGTCTAGCGCCAGCGCGAGCGAGATCGCCCCGCCGAGCGAATGCCCCAGCACCAAGGGTTTATCCAGGCCTAATGTTTGGATAAACGCCGCCACTTGCCGCGCCTGGGCCGGCAGGTCGGCCGCCGTGCCTTTATGGCGTGTGGAATAACCCGAGCCGGGGCGGTCGAGGGTGATCACCCGAAAGTGCTCACACAATTGGCCGGACAACGCATAGGTCAGGTTGCGACTGCTGCCCATCAGCCCATGAATCATCACCAGCGGCGGGCCCTTGCCCTCCTCCACATAATGAAAGCGCTCGCCATCGATCTCCACGCAACGCCCCATCATCGGCACGCGCGCTTCAATGCGCCGTGTCATCCAGGTACTGAAGCCCCATAACAGCGCACTTGCGCCCGCCGCAGCGGCCACCCATTCCACAGCCATAGCTCGGTCCTCCGCATCCCTGCTGCCGGCGACCCGACCGGAATTGATCTGGGCCTCAGCTACCGTCCACACCTTGGATCCGAACCCAGTCCATGCCATGCGCGTCCGTCGGACAAATCGCACAAGCGGAACAAGGATCTGGCGTAAACGATATTTTCAGGTAGATTATTTAAAATCTTTTTTAAAATAATTAATTCAATTTTTCTTTGCAATGGTGTTCTATCTAAAAGACACAACAAAAACAGGAGCACATCCGATGCCCATCAAGGACAGCCTATGAATGCCCACAGTGACTCAATCGACATAGCCATCATCGGCTCAGGTTTTGCCGGTCTGTGCATGGCCATCAAACTCAAGGAAGCCGGGTTCACCGATTTCCTGGTCGCTGAACAGGCGCAGACCCTGGGTGGCACGTGGCGGGACAACCATTACCCCGGCTGCGCCTGCGATGTGCAGTCCCACGTGTACTCGTTTTCCTTTGCGCCTAACCCGAACTGGACCCGGCAGTTCGCACCACAGGCAGAGATCCGCGCTTATCTGGAGCACTGCGCCGAGCACTTCGGGCTGGCGCCGTTCTTGCGTTTTGGCATGGGCCTGCAGCGCGCGGTGTTCGATGAACAGCAGCAGCGCTGGCAGTTGCGCTTCAGCGATGGCCGCCAATTGAGTGCACGGGTGCTGGTGTCGGGGATGGGCGGCCTGTCGCGCCCGGCGCTGCCGGATATTCCGGGGCTGGAGAGCTTCAAGGGCAGGCGCTTTCACTCCCAGCAGTGGGATCACGACTATTCGCTCAAAGGCAAACGTGTGGCGGTGATCGGCACCGGCGCCAGTGCCATTCAGTTCGTGCCGCAGATCGCGCCGCAGGTGGCCCATCTCGATCTGTTCCAGCGCACGCCGCCGTGGATCATGCCCAAGCCCGACCGGGCGATTTCAGCGGGCGAGCGCTGGCTGTTCAAGCATCTGCCCTTCACCCAGCGCCTGGTGCGCAACGCCTTCTACTGGGCTTTGGAGGCCCGAGTGGTAGGTTTTGCGCTGAATCCGCGGCTGATGAAAATGGTGCAGAAAATCGCCCTGCGCCACCTGCACAAACAGGTGGCCCGCCCTTCCCTGCGCAAAACCCTGACACCGGACTACACCATCGGCTGCAAGCGCGTGCTGATCTCCAATGACTATTACCCGGCGCTGTCGCGCAGCAATGTCGAGGTGGTCACCGACCCGGTGCTGCGCATCGAGGCCGACGGGGTGATCACCGCCGACGGCATCAAACACCCGGCCGATTGCCTGATCTTCGGCACCGGGTTCCAGGCCAGCGATCCCTTGCCCCGCGACTGCATCATCGGCCGCGACGGGGTGGACCTGATGGACACCTGGCGCGACGGTGCCCATGCCTACAAGGGCACCACGGTGCCGGGCTACCCCAACCTGTTTTTGATTGTCGGGCCCAACACCGGCCTGGGTCACAACTCGATGATTCTGATGATCGAGGCGCAAGTGACCTACATCCTCGGTGCGCTCCAGCACATGCAGCGCAGCCGTATTGCCACGGTCGACGTCAAACCGGCTGTGGAACAGGCCTACAACCAGCAATTGCAAGACAAGCTCAAGCGCACCATCTGGAACACCGGCGGCTGCCAAAGCTGGTATCTGGACCCGCGCACCGGCAAAAACACCACGCTGTGGCCGGGCTCGACCTGGCGCTTCAAGCAGGTCACCCGCCAGTTCGCCCTCAAGGACTACGTGGTCGATCCGCTCCCGATCAATCCGCCGGCCCGTCCAGCCGCAGTGCCACATCCCAATGCAGAGGGGAGCCTGTCATGAAGTCATTCAACGGCCGCGTCGCGGCCATCACCGGCGCGGCGTCCGGCATGGGGCGCGCCTTGGCGCTGGCGTTGGCGCGGGAAGGTTGCCATCTGGCGCTGGCGGATAAAAACGCCCAGGGCCTGGACGAAACCCTGACGTTGATCAGGGCCTCCACGCTGTCTCGCGTGACCATCACCACCCAATTACTGGATGTGTCCGAGCGCCAGGCCATGGAGGATTGGGCCGCGCGCTGCGTCGCCGAGCATGGCCGGGTCAACCTGGTGTTCAACAACGCCGGGGTGGCGCTGTCCAGCACGGTGGAAGGCGTGGACTACGCCGACCTGGAATGGATCATCGGCATCAACTTCTGGGGCGTGGTGCATGGTACCAAGGCATTTTTGCCGTACCTGAAGGCCAGCGGCGACGGCCACGTGATCAACACCTCCAGCGTGTTCGGCCTGTTCGCCCAACCGGGCATGAGCGGCTACAACGCGTCCAAGTTCGCCGTGCGCGGCTTTACCGAAGCCCTGCGCCAGGAACTCGACCTGCAACGTTGCGGCGTGTCGGCCACCTGCGTACACCCCGGCGGGATCCGGACCGACATCTGCCGCAGCAGCCGCATCGACCCGAACATGACCGGCTTTCTGATCCACAGCGAGCAACAAGCCCGCGCCGACTTCGAAAAACTCTTTATCACCGACGCCGATCAGGCCGCCAAGGTCATCCTGCAAGGCGTGCGTCACAACAAGCGCCGCGTGCTGATCGGCCGCGACGCCTACTTCCTCGACCTGCTCGCGCGTTGTTTGCCGGCCGCCTATCAAGCGTTGGTGGTATTGGCCAGCAAACGCATGGCACCCAAACAACCCCGGCCGGTGTTTGAAACCAACGACGAACCCCGTCTCTGAACAGGAGCCCACACCATGTTGCCCATTCGCCGCGACCTGCGTTTTGCCTTGCCTGCCGAGCGCATCAAGAACTGGCATGAACAAGGCCCGTTCATCACGCATTTTTTCAACGCCTTGTCCCTGTTATTTCCCCAGGGCGAGCTGTTTTTCATGGACAGCGTGCGCCACTACCGTCAGCGCATCGATGACCCGGAGCTGAAAAAACAAATCCAGGGTTTTATCGGCCAGGAGGCCATGCACAGCCGCGAACACGTGGCCTACAACGACCTGATGCAAGCCGCCGGCCTGCCGGCACACACCCTGGACCGTCGGTTGAAATTCATCCTCGACCTGCAGAAAAAACACTGCCCACCCGCCTTCAACCTGGCGATCACTATTGCCCTTGAGCACTACACCGCGATGCTGGCCGAAATCCTGCTCAGCGACCCGTCGCGCTTCGGTAACTCCCTCAAGGGCTACCAACAGATGTGGTACTGGCACGCCTTGGAAGAAACCGAACACAAGGCCGTCGCGTTCGATGTGTGGAACACGGTGATCAAGCCAGGGCCCATGCGCTACCTGCTGCGCACCGGCACCATGCTCACCACCACGGTGTTTTTCTGGTTGGTGGTGCTGGACTTCCACCTGCGCCTGCTCGTTGCCGACCGCAAGAGCGGCGGGCACCTTAAAGGGTTCTGGCGCATGTTGAAGTTTCTCTACGGCCCCAGGGGCGTTTTCCCACGGATGCTGGTGCCGTGGCTGCACTACTTCAAACCGGGCTTTCACCCCTGGGACCACGACAACCGTGCGCGCCTGGCCGGCATCGATGGCCTGGTCGAGGAGATCGAACAGACCCGGCGCGGCTATGAGTCGGCCTGAGCGTCGGCCAAGGCCGCGCGCTCGCGCACAAAGCCTTCGACCTGATCGCCCGGCAGCGCCTTGCTGAAATACCAGCCCTGGATAAACAACTCGGCGCCGGTACTCAAAAAGGCCAACTGCTCGGCGGTCTCTACCCCTTCGACCACCACCCCAAGGTTCAGCGCCTCGCAAAAGCGCAGCATGCCGGTCAGGACCTGGGCGCCCTTGGGATCGTGTTGGGCCACCACAAAACTGCGGTCGATCTTGATGAAGTCCACAGGGAACTGGTGCAGGTAACTCAAGGCCGAGAAGCCGGTGCCGAAGTCATCGATGTAGACCTTGGCACCGATGGCCTGCAACTTCTGGATGGTCTGGCGCGTGGCCGGGACATCACTCACCAGCGCGTCTTCGGTAATTTCCACCGACACCTGCCCATGGGCCTGGGCCAGGATCTCCACCAGGCGATCGCCATAGGCAGCGTCGGTTAGGCTGGCACTGGAAATGTTGATGGTCATCGGCAGCGCGAACCCGAGTTTTTGCCAGCGCTGGTACTGACGCACGGCCTGGGACGCCACCCACACATCCACGTCCGGCATCAACCCCGCCTGCGCCAGCCACTGCAGGAACTCCCACGGCGAATGCACCGTGCCCTGGGCATCGCGGGCACGCATCAGCGCTTCGCAACCGGTGCACAAGCCGGTGCGGATAGACACTTGCGGCTGGAACTCCAGATAGAACTCATAATCGCTGATCTGCTGGATCCGGCTCAGGTCATTGGCCTGGCGTGCCATGACCTTGTGGGAGGCGAGCACGGGGTCGAGCTCGCGCAACCGGCCTTTTTCTTCCAGGCCACGAAAGGTCATGTCCAGGGATTTGAGATAGACCGTGCCCCCCTCCGTCACCTGGCGATGGAGCGCCCGCACGTAAGGCGCATACACCAGGGTTCCCAGCCCCAGCAGCGACACTTGCAGCGCCACTGCGGCCCAGTCGCCATGGGTGCTCAGGTACGCATTGAGCAGCACCGGGGAGGTGAATGGCACACTGGCCACCGCCGGAGATACCCACCCCAGTTGCACCACGCCAAGCGCAAGCATCCCGTTCAGGGCGGGCACCACTAGAAACGGTATAAACAAACGCGGGTTGAGGATGATCGGCAAGCCGAACAGCAGCACCTCGCTGACATTGAACAGCGACAGCGGCAAGCTCGCTATCGCCACCAGGCGCATGGATTGGCTTTTGGAAAACAGCAGGATCGCCAGCAACAGGCATAACGCGGCGCCCGAGCCACCAATAAAGGCAAAACTGCCCAAGAGGCCGCTATTCAACACATATTTGATCGGCTCGCCCGCCGCCGACGCCACGCCATTGAGTACCACGGCCTGGTCCAGCACATCGAACAGCGGTTGCATGGCGTAGACGCCGTGAATCCCGAAAAACCACAACAGAGAGTTCATCAGTGTCACAAACAAGCCGCTGCCGTAGGGCGACGCCAGCGCATTGATGACCTGAGGGCCCTGCAACTGCGCCACATAGGGCACCTGCAACAACAACGACAACACCAGCACCAGCGCCAATGCAGTGAGGGCTCCCGGCACCACCATATTGATAGTGCCCCTGAGGTTGTGGCCCACCAGGTCTTCGTTGACCAACCGGGTCCAACGGTGTCGGTGCAGCCAGGCAATGGCCGGCACATTGAGCAACGGTGAAGCGATGGCGATAAACAGCACGAACGTGGCTGATGCCCTGGGGTATTCACGCAGAATAAAGGTCGCCACCACCACGTGGGCCAAGCATAGAAACGCCACCGGCAACTGCGGCAAGCGGTGCTGGATCGCCAGCATGTAACCGATGGAAGCCGCCACCAACAGCGGGATCACCGAGCTGATCTGGTTGTGCAACCCTGCCAGGAAAGTCACGACCTGAGGCTCGAAGCCCAGCACCCGGGCACATTCGGAGAGGATCAGAAAACCCGCCGACACCAGCAGGCACGGCAGAATCCACAACAGCCCTTCGCGGATCGCGCGTAGCGATTCGGTACTGGCCAGCGCCGCCAGGCGTTGAGTAAAGAAAAGTTTGAACAGCGTTTGCGCCATGACACGTTCCTCTGCCCGTCGCCCTCTGCCCTTGGACGGCAGGGCCGGAAACTCCACGGCTAACGCTACACGTCCTGGCACGGGGAGCGAAAGCCCTTTACCTGGCATCACGCTGTTTTTCGGCAATGGATGAAGGGCCGGGTACTGATCGCCTATCTGTTATTGTTTTCGCTAAGACCGATACGCATCTGCCCACCTTTGATTTGGAGTACGCCCTTGTCACCCCCTGGCGATAACCACCAGCTCGCGCTTGACCGTTTCTTGAACGAACACCCCGAGGTGGCCGCAGAACTGGATACCCTCAACCCACTGGCCGCCCAGGCCAAGGGCGAAACCCTGGCACAGTACCGCGCCGAACGCCTGCATGAAGCATTCGAAGCCGAGGCGCAGCGCCTGGGGTTATTCGCCTGGGAGCTGACCCTCAAGCTGACGGCTGACTCCCCGGAAGCCTTCGAGCATCAGCGTTTGGAAGTGCACAGAGAAGTGGCCCAAATGGCCGGCCTGAGCTGGTCCGAGTACTGCCAACTGCATGAGCTGCCCGATTAACCACGCCACCCGAACAAGGCGTGACGCTGGCGCCCCATCGCGTCGCGCAGTTCGGCGGCGCAGAGCGCTCGGCACGCCGGGTCAATGGCCAATGCCGAACGCAGCGCCGGCCAGCAATGCCTGGGTAATTGGCGAGGCTTTTCCAGAGGTGTATTGGGCGGGCGCTTGCCGAGGGGCTGCCCCTGGGCCAACGCAAAAAGTACACACGCCGCGCCATACAGGTCGGCGCTGGCGGACGGGCACCCACCGGCCAGCAGTTCCGGTGCGGCATACGCCGGAGTCCAGGCGTTCATGCGGCTGCGGTCCAGGCCCGGTAACCCGGCGGCCCGCTGCGCCGGGGCATATCCCAAGCCGAAATCGAACAAACGCACACCCTGCTCGCCCAGCATGATGTTGGCCGGTTTCACATCACCATGCACAACGCCCTGCTGGTGGACATACGCCAGTGCATCCAGCAGTTGCACCGCTATCGGCTAAGGCGGATCCCGGCAGAAACGGTAGCCAGGGACGGTGCCGTTTCTGCCTGTCGGTTACACCATCGCCAACGGGTGCTTACGCTTGGGCGCGCCGAAGACTCGGTCAATAGCGTCCAGGTCATGTTCGTCAAGCACCAGTTTGGCAGCGGCAGCGTTGAGCCGCACATGCTCCGGCGTGACCGCCTTGGGAATGGCAATCACACCTTCCTGGCGCAAGACCCAAGCCAGGGCAACCTGGGCGGGGGTGGCATCGTGCCGCTGGGCGATCTGCTTAAGTGTCGGGCTGGACAGCAGTTCACCACCCTGTGCAATCGGGCAATACGCCATTAACGGTAAATGGTGTTGCTGCCACCAAGGCAACAAATCAAATTCGATACCGCGCTCTTCAATGTTGTAGAGCACCTGATTGGTCGCACAGGCCGGGGATGCGAGTTCCTGAAGATCGGCCACGTCAAAATTCGAGACGCCCCAGCGACCGATTTTTCCGGCTTCACGTAAGCGCTCAAACGCTTCAACCGTTTCTTCGAGGGGATATTGACCACGCCAATGCAGCAGGTACAGATCGACATAATCGGTGCCCATACGCTTAAGGCTCGCTTCGCAGGCGCGAGGGATGCCTGTGCGACTGGCATTGTGCGGGTAGACCTTGCTCACCAGGAACACCTGGTCACGTCTACCGCGAATGGCTTCACCCACCACCGTTTCAGCGCCCCCTTCGCCATACATTTCGGCGGTATCGATCAGGGTCATGCCCTCATCGATACCCAGTTGCAGGGCTGCGACTTCGGCACGCTGCCGGCCTGGATCTTCACCCATGCGCCAGGTGCCCTGGCCGATGACAGGCACGGGAACGCCCGCAAGATCGATGGTACGCATGACAACCTCCTAAGGATTTCGCGTGATAACCGTGGGGCACTGACAGGACAAAAGGGTTCAACCGAAGTATGGTTGCCCTTTGCCAAGCCGCCAGGAAGAACCCGCAATGCTGTTTGTCGTAATGCTCGGGGGCAAGCACCCACGGGCCAGGATCGAGGTGCATGATGTGGTGTTTGCCGCAGGAGATTCACTGCAATCCACCTACCCGCAATTGCGCGACGCCTGGTTTGGCAGCCCCAAGGGCGTGCATATCGATTCCTGGATGGCGGTTGATGGCGTCGACGGTTGGAAGGTCGAACTCAGCCACTTGGCGCCCCAGGCGGACGCGCATCACCTGTACTTCCTTAATCTCGGTGGCTATGAAGCCGACAGCTTCGGCGAGGCTCACCACTACCTGCTGGTGGTCGCCCGCAACAAACAGGAAGCCACCCGCAAAGGCAAACAACAGATGCTGCGCCATTGGTCCCAGGCCCATACCGACGGGGTGCTGGACGTGGACGACTGCCTGCCTGTCGATCTGGTTGATGGGCGCTACCTGCACCTGGTTCAGGGCCCGCACCGCCCCATCGTCCAGCGGAACGACTATATTGTGCTGCCCTGAGCCTTCTGCAGCACCACTGACGCGACTGCCGGGAACTTTGCCAGGAAATAACCGCCTGAATCCGGTAGGCTCACCCTTTTTATTCAAGGAGTTACTCTCATGGCCAAAGCCACCGCCCGTCACATCCTCGTTTCCACTGAAGACAAGTGCAACGAACTCAAGGCCCAAATCGAAGGCGGCGCTGATTTCGCAGAAATCGCCAAAGCCAACTCCAGCTGCCCATCCAGCCGTCAAGGCGGCGACCTGGGTTCGTTCGGTCCAGGGCAGATGGTTAAAGAATTCGACACCGTGGTATTCAGCGCGCCAGTCAACACCGTGCAAGGCCCGGTCAAGACTCAGTTCGGCTACCACCTGCTGGAAGTCACCAGCCGTCAGGACTGATGCCCGCCCGCGCTAATGCTTGAAACAACGGCCCGCCTTATGGTGGGCCGTTGTGCATGTGATGACTGGCGACGCTGATGCCGTTAGCGTACAAATCCTTATTCTTCTTTACGCGGCGTTCAAGACTGATAATGCGATTGGCCTTCTCGACCCTATTGAGCTCCACCCTTGCCCTGCTGCTGGCCAGTGCCGCCGTGAGCGCGGCGCCACAACCGTACCTCACGGTGTACGGCGAAGCGGCCAAGTACCCTGCCGGTTTCAGCCATTTCGACTATGCCAACCCCAATGCCCCCAAGGGCGGCAGCTTAAAGCGTTCGGCTATCGAGATCGGACGCTTTGACCATGTACTGCCTTATATCGACAAAGGCATCGGCGTGTCCCAGGTCGACGGTTGGCTCTATGCGCCCCTGGCCCAGCGCTCCCTGGATGAACCCTATACCGTCTATGGCCTGGTGGCGGAAAAAATGGAGCGCGCCGAGGACGGCCTGTCACTGCGTTTTTACCTGAACCCCAAGGCACGCTTTGCCGACGGCAAGCCCATCACCGCCGAGGACGTACGCTACAGCTTCGACTTGTTGATGACCCAAGGCAGCCTGCGCTTTCGCACGCTGTTCGCCGACGTGAAACAGGTTGAAGTGGAAGGCGAGCGCCAAGTGCGCTTTGACTTTTCCAGCAACGAAAATCGGACCCTGCCCCTGGATCTTGCCACCCTGCCGGTGTTCCCCGAACACTGGTGGAAAACTCGCGACTTCGCCAATGGCGGCGGCTATGAAGCGCCGCTGGGCAGCGGCCCGTATAAAGTCAGCAAGATCGACGGCGGCAATACCATCACTTTTACCCGCGACCCGAACTGGTGGGGCAAAGACCTGCCCGTGAGTCGCGGCCTGTACAACTTCGATCACCTGAGCCTGGAGTACTTCGGCGACACCGAAGTGGCCCGCCAGGTGCTGCGCGGCGGCGCCTATGATTTCAATCGCGAATTCTCCGCCACCGGCTACTCCATCGGCTACAACGGTCCGGCCCTGGACGACGGCCGTCTGCAACGCGCCCATTTGGCCAAAGAGATGCCGCAACCGGCGCAAGGTTACGTGTTCAACGTGCAAAAGCCGATGTTCAAAGACCGCCGCGTGCGCCAGGCCCTGGCGATGCTGTGGGACTTCGAATGGGCCAACCGGCAGATGATGCGCAATATGTACATCCGCCAGCAGAGCTTCTTTTCCAATAGCCCGCTGGCCGCCAGCCAACCCCCGACAAAGGAGGAACTGGCAATTCTGGAACCCTTGCGCGGGCAAGTGCCTGAGGAGGTGTTCAGCCAGGTATTCAAGGCGCCGGTCACCGATGGCAGCGGCATGATCCGCGATAAACAGCTGCAAGCCCTGGCCCTGCTGGAAGCAGCAGGCTGGAAACCCGACGGCGACAAGCTGGTCAACGCCGAAGGCGAGCCGCTGGAGTTTACGTTTCTCAACGCCCAGGCGGGCCTGGAACGTCTGTTGCTGCCCTACAAGCGCAACCTGGCGCAGATCGGCATCACCTTGAATATCCGCCGTATCGACTCATCCCAGTACGTCAACCGTTTGATGACACGGGATTACGACATGATCGTCACCGGCTTTCCGGTGACCACGTCGCCGGGCATGGAGCTGTACAACTATTTCGGCTCGAGCGCGGCCTTCGATCCGGGCGCCAATAACTACATGGTGCTCAAGGATCCCGCCGTCGACAGCCTGATCAAGGGGTTGGTCAAAGCCGACACCCAGCAAAAAATGCTCACCTACGCCCATGCTCTGGACCGGGTGCTGCAATGGAACTACCTGTGGATCCCCAACTACTACCCGCCCGGCACCTCCGCCGCGTGGTGGAACCGTTTCGGCCGCCCGGCCGTCGAGGCCAAGAACGACGAGGCCCTGGAAACCTGGTGGGAAATCAGCCCTGTACCACTGACCAATGAGCAGATGAGCGCCGAACTGAAAAAACGCGCAGGAGCCCGCTGATGTTTGCGTATATCGTGCGGCGCCTGCTGCTGATCATCCCGACCCTGGTGATTATCCTGCTGGTGAATTTCGTGATTGTGCAGGCCGCCCCCGGTGGTCCGGTGGAACAGGCCATTGCGCACCTGCAGGGGATTGGCGGCGGTGGTGTCGGCGGTTCATCCGGTGAAGGCATCAGCAGTGGTTCGCGCGCCAGCCGCGGCCTGGACCCCAAGCTGATCCAGGACATCGAGAAACAGTACGGCTTCGACAAGCCCGCGCCGGAACGCCTGTGGCTGATGCTCAAGAGCTATGCCCAACTGGATTTTGGGAACAGCTTCTTTCGCGGCAAGACGGTGATCGACCTGATCCTGGAAAAAATGCCAGTCACCATTTCCCTGGGACTGTGGGCCACGCTGATCACCTATCTGGTGTCTATCCCCCTGGGCATCCGCAAGGCCGTACGCCACGGCAGCAGCTTTGATGTATGGAGCAGCACGGCCATCGTGATCGGCTATGCGATGCCCGCGTTTCTGTTTGCCATGTTCCTGATCGTGGTGTTTGCCGGGGGCACGTCGCTGAACTGGTTTCCGGTGCGTGGTCTGGTCTCGGAAAACTTCGAAGAGCTGACTGCCGTCGGCAAGATTGCCGACTACTTCTGGCACTTGGTGCTGCCGGTAACGTCCCTGGTGATCGGCGGCTTCGCCACACTGACGATTCTCACCAAGAACTCGTTCCTCAATGAAATCACGCGCCAATACGTGGTGACGGCACGGGCCAAAGGCTTGAGCGAGCAACGGGTGCTGTACGGCCACGTGTTCCGCAACGCCATGCTGCTGGTGATTTCGGGGATTCCCCAGGCGTTCATCAGCGTGTTCTTCGCTGGTTCGCTCTTGATCGAAGTGATCTTTTCCCTCGACGGCCTGGGCCGCATGAGTTACGAAGCCGCCGTGTCACGAGACTATCCGGTGGTGTTCGGTTCGTTGTTTATCTTCACGCTGTTCGGCCTCTTGATAAAACTCATCGGTGACCTCTGCTACACCCTGGTGGACCCGCGTATCGACTTCGCCGCGAGGAACGCTTGATGATCAACTTGTCTCCCGTTGCCCGTCGGCGTTTCGAACGGTTCAAGAAGAATCGCCGTGGCTGGTGGTCGCTGTGGCTGTTTATCGGCCTGTTTATCCTGACCCTCGGCGGCGAACTGATTGCCAACGACAAACCCCTGGTGCTGAGCTACAAAAATGAGCTGTATTTCCCGGTGTTCAAGCGCTACACCGAGCAGCAGTTCGGAGGCCAACTGCCGTTCCAGGCCGACTACCGCAGCGATTACGTGCAAAAGCTGATCAAGAAGGAAGGCGGCTGGATGCTGTTCCCGCCCATCCCGTTCAGCGATGACACGCCCAACTACGAACTGACCCGACCTGCCCCCAGCCCCCCGTCTGCGGTGAACTGGCTGGGCACTGATGATCAATCCCGCGATGTGCTGGCGCGGGTGATCTTCGGTGCCCGGGTGTCGATCCTGTTTGCCCTGGCGCTCACCGCCATCAGCGCGGCTATCGGCATCGCCGCCGGGGCCTTGCAGGGTTACTACGGCGGCTGGGTGGACTTGATCGGGCAACGAGTGCTTGAGGTGTGGTCCGGCTTGCCGGTGTTGTACCTGTTGATCATTTTGTCGGGTTTTGTCGAGCCGAATTTCTGGTGGTTGCTGGGCATCATGGCGTTGTTTTCCTGGTTGGCCCTGGTGGACGTGGTGCGCGCCGAGTTCCTGCGCGGGCGCAACCTGGAGTACGTCAAGGCCGCTCGCGCCTTGGGCCTGAGCGACGGCAAGATCATTCGCCGGCATATCCTGCCCAATGCGATGACCGCGACGTTGAGCTATCTGCCGTTTATCTTGACCGGGGCAATTTCCACCTTGAGCGCCCTGGACTTTCTTGGCTTCGGCATGCCCGCCGGCAGCGCCTCGCTGGGTGAGCTGATTGCCCAGGGCAAGCAAAACCTGCAAGCACCGTGGCTGGGCCTGACGGCGTTTTTTACCTTGGCGCTGATCCTGTCGCTGCTGGTCTTTATCGGCGAGGCGTTGCGTGACGCCTTCGACCCACGTTCATGAGTGAATCCCGATGAACCTGATCGAAATCCGCGACCTCAGCGTCGCCTTCAGCGGCCAGACCGTCGTCAACAAGCTGTGCCTGGACGTGCGTCCCGGCGAGTGCCTGGCGCTGGTGGGCGAGTCCGGATCGGGCAAGTCGGTCACGGCCCATTCGATCCTGCAACTGCTGCCCGAGGCCGGCACCCACACCACCGGTTCAATCAAGTATCGCGGCCAGGAGTTGATCGGTGCACCGGCCGCCACGTTGCAGAAGCTGCGCGGGAACCGCATTGCGGTGATTTTCCAGGAGCCGATGACCTCGCTGAACCCGCTGCACAGTATCGAAAAGCAAATCGGCGAAACCCTGTTGCTGCACAAGGGGCTGGGCGCCAAGGCCGCGCAGGCGCGCATTCTCGAACTGCTCGAACTGGTGGGCCTCCAGAACCCCAAGGAGCGCCTCAAGGCTTACCCCCATCAGTTGTCCGGTGGCCAACGCCAGCGGGTGATGATCGCGATGGCCCTGGCCTGCGAGCCGGAATTGCTGATCGCCGACGAACCCACCACCGCGCTGGACGTGACCGTGCAGCGCAAGATCCTGCTGCTGCTCAAGTCCCTGCAACAACGCCTGGGCATGTCGCTGCTGCTGATCAGCCACGACCTCAACCTGGTACGCAGCATGGCCCAGCGGGTGTGCGTGATGCGTGCCGGCGAGATTGTCGAGCAGGCCGACTGCGAGACCTTGTTTGCCGCGCCGAAACACCCCTACAGCCAATTGTTGCTGGACGCCGAACCGTCGGGCGATGTGCTGTGCAGCGACCCGCGTGAGACGGTTCTGGAAGTGAACGACCTGACCGTGCAGTTTCCCCTTGGCGGCGGGCTGTTCCAGCGCAAGACGTACTTGCGCGCGGTGGACGGCATCAGCCTGCGCGTGCAGCGCGGCAAGACCCTGGGCATTGTCGGTGAATCAGGTTCGGGCAAGTCCACCCTGGGCCAGGCGATTTTGCGCTTGATCGACTCCAGCGGCAGCATCCGTTTCCAGGGCGCAGCCCTCGACCCACTGAACCACCAGCAAATGCGTCCATGGCGCAAGCAAATGCAGGTGGTGTTTCAAGATCCCTACGGCAGCCTCAGCCCGCGTATGTCGGTGCAGCAGATCATCAGCGAAGGTCTCGAAGTGCATGCGCCGTGCAGCCTGGCCGACCGTGATGCACAAGTAATCCAGGTGCTCAAGGATGTGGGCCTGGATCCCGCCAGCCGCCATCGCTACCCCCATGAGTTTTCCGGCGGCCAGCGCCAACGCATCGCCATCGCCCGCGCCCTGGTGCTCAAGCCGGCGCTGATGCTGCTGGACGAGCCGACCTCCGCGCTGGACCGCACCGTGCAGAAACAAGTGGTCGCGCTGTTGCGCGAACTGCAGGAAAAATACGGCCTGACCTACCTGTTCATCAGCCATGACCTGGCAGTGGTACGTGCCATGGCCCACGACATGATCGTGATCAAGGACGGCAAGGTGGTGGAAAGCGGCGCCAGCCACGATGTCTTTGAGTCACCGCAACATCCCTACACTCGGGAGTTGCTGACTGCAGCGTGCGGACTGTCGACATGAGCACCCGCCTCAGTGACTACCAGCAGGTTCGCGGCCTGGCCATCCAGTCGCTGTTCGAGATCATCGAGCAGTCCAGCGAAGGCACGGTGATTGTCGACCGCGACGCCAATATCGTGTGGATGAACGAGCGATACGCCAAGCGCTTCGGTCTTAACAGCGCCGAAGAAGCCATCGGCCAACCGTGCGAGCAAGTGATCTCCAACAGTCTGTTGCGCCAGGTGGTGCGCAGCGATCTGCCGATTCTGCTGGATATCCAGGACACGCCCAAAGGCCCCTTGGTGGTGATGCGCCTGCCGATCCATGACGACGCGGGCGCGGTGATCGGGGCGATTGGGTTTGCGCTGTTCGATGAGTTGCGCAACCTGTCGCCGCTGATCGAACGCTACCTGAGCATGCAGCAGGAGTTGGCCTCTACCCGCTCGCTGCTGCGTAAACGCCAAAGCAAGTACAACTTTGCGCACTTTATCGGCACCAGCGCCGCCAGCCTCGACGTCAAACGCCGGGCGCGACGCAGTGCAAGTGCCGAGTCGCCGGTGCTGCTGCTCGGTGAAACCGGTACCGGCAAAGAGTTGCTGGCCCAGGCCATTCATGGGGCTTCGCCCAGGGCGCACAAAGCGTTTGTGAGCATCAACAGCGCGGCCATTCCCCACGACTTGCTGGAGGCCGAGTTCTTTGGCACCGCACCGGGCGCGTTCACCGGCGCCGACCGCAAAGGCCGTCCCGGCAAATTCCAGATCGCTCAGGGCGGCACCCTGTTCCTCGATGAAATCGGCGATATGCCGCTGCCGTTGCAAAGCAAACTGCTGCGGGTGTTGCAGGAGAAGGAATTCGAACCGGTAGGTTCCAACGAAATGCTGCACAGCGATGTGCGGGTGATCGCGGCCACGTCCATGGACCTGGAAGCGGCGATCAAACGCGGTGAGTTTCGCGCCGACCTGTATTACCGGTTGAATGTGCTGCCGATCCAGGTGCCCCCGCTGCGCGAGCGTCTGGAAGATATTCCGGCGTTGAGCGAAGCGATCCTCGAAGACCTGAACAGCCGGCATGAGCTGGACCAAGAAGCCCTGACACTGTTGGCGCAGCATGCATGGCCGGGGAACATCCGCGAGTTGCGCAATGTGCTGGAGCGCGCGGCGTTGTTGAGTGATGACCTGGTGTTGAATGCCGGGGAGATTCGCGCGGCGATAGGCACGTTCACTCCGGTGGCGCGTGGCAGTGCCGTGGCGGCGGTTGAAGGCGAGACGTTCGCGGCGGCGCGGGAGCGGTTTGATCGGCAGGTGATTGGCGCGGCGCTCAGGGAATGTGAGGGGAATGTGGTGGAAGCGGCCAGGCGGTTGGGGCTGGGCAGGTCGACACTCTACAAGAAAATGGTTGCTCTGGGCATCGCCTAGTCTCACATAAGAGACAACTATCTCCATAAAGAGACATATATTTGAGCGCGAGCTTGCTTGGGAAAAGTCAGGCGCGGCAAGCAGATCTGCTGAATAACAGCGCCTCATTAGGGCCTTGCGCTCTCTCATATTTGATCTTGGCTTGTCTCAAAAAAGAGATACGTGCTGAATCTTTGTTTGTCAGCCCTTAAAATTTCCATATTTTTCAATACTTTGAAGATATGGCACGTATCTCGCTATAGCCTTTCCCACAGCACCACCCACAAAAATAACAATCCCATCTGGAGACACACCATGAGTGTGATCATTGCCCTGGCAGCTCTCGCGCTGTTGATGCTGGCTGCCTACCGTGGCTATAGCGTTATCCTGTTTGCCCCCATCGCCGCCCTCGGCGCGGTCCTGCTCACCGACCCTTCCGCCGTCGCCCCTGCGTTTACCGGGGTGTTCATGGAGAAAATGGTCGGGTTTATCAAGCTGTATTTCCCGGTGTTCCTGCTCGGCGCAGTGTTCGGCAAGCTGATTGAGCTGTCGGGCTTTTCGCGGTCCATTGTGGCCGCCGCAATCGGTTTGCTCGGCACGCGTCAGGCAATGCTGGTGATCGTGCTGGTCTGCGCCCTGCTTACCTACGGCGGCGTGTCGCTGTTTGTGGTGGTGTTTGCGGTGTACCCGTTCGCAGCGGAGATGTTCCGCCAGAGCAATATCCCCAAGCGGCTGATTCCGGCAACCATCGCCCTCGGCGCATTTTCGTTCACCATGGACGCATTGCCCGGCACGCCGCAGATCCAGAACATCATCCCCAGCACCTTCTTCAACACCACCGCCTGGGCGGCGCCGTGGCTGGGCTTGATCGGCACGGTCTTCGTGTTCTGCGCCGGCATGCTCTACCTGGCACGCCAACGCAACAAAGCCCAGCGAGCGGGTGAAGGCTACGGCACCGAGCTGCGCAACGAGCCGGAAACCGCCGAGAACCTGACCCTGCCCAACCCGTGGATCGCGCTGTCGCCGTTGATTCTGGTGGGGGTGATGAACCTGCTGTTCACCCACTGGATACCGCAGTGGTATGGCAAGACCCACAGCCTCAGCCTGCCAGGCATGAGCACGCCGGTAACCACCGAAATTGCCAAGCTCACGGCGATCTGGGCGGTGCAGGCGGCGTTGCTGGTGGGGATTATCGTGGTGCTGGTGTTCGGCTTCTCGGCGATCAAAAGCAAGTTGGCCGAGGGCAGTAAAAGTGCGGTCAGCGGTGCACTGCTGGCGGCGATGAACACCGCGTCGGAGTACGGCTTTGGTGCGGTGATCGCCTCGCTGCCGGGCTTTCTGGTGCTGGCGGACTGGCTCAAGGGCATCCCCAACCCGTTGGTCAATGAAGCGATCACCGTGACGCTGCTGGCCGGTATCACCGGTTCCGCCTCCGGCGGCATGAGTATCGCGCTGGCGGCCATGTCCGAGAGCTTTATTGCGGCGGCCCATGCGGCCAATATCCCCCTTGAAGTGCTGCACCGGGTGGCCGCCATGGCCAGCGGCGGCATGGACACCCTGCCCCACAACGGCGCGGTGATCACGCTGCTGGCGGTCACCGGGCTGACCCACCGCGAAGCCTACAAAGACATTTTCGGCATCACGATTATCAAGACCCTTGCGGTGTTCGTGGTAATCGGTACTTTCTACGCCACCGGCATTGTGTGAGGTTTGCATGACAACATTGAACGGCAAGACCGCCCTGGTCACCGGCTCCACCAGCGGCATCGGCCTGGGCATCGCCCTGAGCCTGGCGAAAGCCGGCGCCAATCTGATCCTCAACGGCTTTGGCGACGCCAGCGCGGTGATCGCCCAGGTGCAGGCGTTCGGCGGCAAGGTCGGTCATCACCCGGCGGACGTCAGTGACCCGGCGCAGATCGCCGACATGATCGCCTACGCCGAACGCGAATTCGGTGGCGTGGACATTCTGGTCAATAACGCCGGCATCCAGCACGTGGCCGCCGTCGAAGACTTCCCGGCAGAGCGCTGGGACTCGATCATCGCCATCAACCTGTCCTCGGTGTTCCACAGCACGCGCCTTAGCCTGCCAGGCATGAAGGCCAAGGGCTGGGGACGTATCGTCAACATCGCCTCGGTGCATGGTCAGGTCGGTTCGGTGGGCAAAGCGGCCTATGTAGCGGCCAAGCACGGGGTGATCGGGCTGACCAAAGTGGTAGGCCTGGAGACGGCCACCAGCAATGTGACTTGCAATGCAATCTGCCCAGGCTGGGTGTTGACGCCGCTGGTGCAAAAGCAGATTGATGATCGCATCGCCACGGGGGTGGACCCGCAACAGGCGCAGCACGATTTGCTCGCGCAGAAGCAGCCATCACTGGAATTCGTCACGCCGCCGCAGTTGGGTGAACTGGTGCTGTTTTTGTGCAGCGAAGCGGGCCGCCAGGTGCGCGGTGCTGCGTGGAATATCGACGGCGGCTGGCTGGCACAATAAAACCGGACGCTGAAGCTCTGCTGTGGGAAGGGGCATGCCCGTTCCCATCGTTGAGCTATGTTGACGGGTAGATGTTTACAAGAATAAGAGACCTTGCTGATGTCCGAAATCCTCTGGCAACCCTCGCCCGAACGCATCCGCCACACGCGGATGGACCAGTTCCGGTGCTTTATCAATGATCGCCATGGCGTGCAGCTCAATGACTACCCAGCCCTGCACCAATGGAGCATCGACCAGCGCCCGGACTTCTGGCAGGCCATCGTCGCCTTCTTCGACGTGCACTTTCGCAGCCCACCCACCAAGGCGCTGATCGAAGGTACCCAAATGCCCAGCGCACAGTGGTTTCCCGGTGCGTCCCTGAACTTCGCCGAACACCTGCTGCGCCGCCGTGACGGGCATCCGGCCGTGGTGGCCATCAGCGAAGACGGCCAACGCGAGCAACTCTCCTACGCCGAACTGGCCGCGCACGTCGCCGGCCTGCAGCGCAGCCTGCGGGCTGCCGGTGTGGCCCAGGGCGACCGCGTCGCCGCCTGCATGCCCAATACCTGGCAGACCCTGGTGGGCATGCTCGCCACCACCAGTCTGGGGGCGATCTGGTCGTGTTCCTCGCCGGACTTCGGCACCCAGGGCGTGATCGATCGTTTCGGCCAGATCGAACCCAAAGTGCTGATCACCTGCGCCGGTTACCAATACGCCGGAAAAACCATCGACCAAAGCGCCAAGCTCAATGAAATCCTCGAACGGTTGCCGTCCCTGGAGCAATTGATTGTGGTGCCATATACGCGGCCCGAGGCACGGGTGGAGGACTATCACACCCACGCCAAGGTGGCGCTGTGGAGCGACTTTTACCAACCCGGCGGTGAGCCGCAATTCGTCGCGGTGCCGTTCGACCATCCGCTGTACATTCTCTACTCCAGCGGCACCACCGGTGTGCCCAAGTGCATCATCCACGGCACTGGCGGTGTGCTGCTCACCCACCTCAAGGAACACGGCCTGCATGCCGACCTGTCCCGCGAGGACTGCCTGTTCTACTACACCACCTGCGGTTGGATGATGTGGAACTGGCTGGTGTCGGTGCTGGCCATCGGCGCCACGGCGGTGCTGTATGACGGCTCGCCGTTTCACCCCGGCCCGGAACGCTTGATCGACCTGATCGATGCCGAAAAGATCAGCGTGTTCGGTACCAGCCCCAAATTTCTCACCACCCTGGAAAAGGCCGGGCTGCAACCGCGCCTGAGCCATGACTTGAGCAGCCTCAAGGGGCTGATTTCCACCGGTTCGCCGCTGTCGCCCCAGAGCTACGACTACGTGTACCGCGAGATCAAGGGTGAGCTGTGTTTGTCGTCGATGTCCGGCGGCACCGATATCGTCTCCTGCTTTGTGATCGGTAATCCGGTGCTGCCGGTGCGGCGCGGCGAGATGCAGTGCAAGAGCCTGGCCATGGCGATCGAGGTGTGGGACGACCAGGGCCGGCCACTGATCGGTGAAAAAGGCGAACTGGTGTGCACGCGGCACTTCCCGGCCATGCCCATTGGCTTGTGGAACGACCCTCAGCAACAAAAACTGCGCGCCTCGTATTTCAGCCAGTTCCCCGGCGTGTGGGCCCAGGGCGACTACGCCGAACAACGCCCCAACGGCAGCCTGTTGATTCACGGACGCTCCGACGCGGTACTCAATCCCGGCGGCGTGCGCATCGGCACGGCGGAGATCTACCGCCAGGTGGAAAAAGTCCCACAAGTGCTGGAAAGCCTGGCCATCGGTCAACGCTGGCAGGACGATGTGCGGGTGGTGCTGTTTGTGCGCCTGGATGACGGCGTGACCCTGGATGACGCGCTGGAGCAGCAGATCCGCCAGGTGATCCGCGCCAACACCACGCCACGCCATGTGCCGGCCAAGATCCTGGCGGTCAGCGATATTCCCCGCACCATCAGCGGTAAGATCGTCGAATTGGCGGTGCGCAACGTGGTGCATGGCGAGCCGGTGAAGAACACCGACGCGCTGGCCAACCCGCAGGCTCTGGAGGCGTTTCGCGACCGTCCGGAACTGGCTTAAAGATGAAAGGTTTCAGCGCTGCAGCCGTCATTTGAAGACAAACCGCCAATGCGTGCTATTTTTCGAGGGGTAGTCAGCCATTCCCCCCTCGCGGGATAATCGGCTTTTGTCATATTTCAAAGCGTTACGCTCAGGGCTTTTTATGAAGGGAACATCCACCGGTAGCGAAGCCGCTGCATTGATTGCGCGGCTGGACTGGGCGCAAAGCCCCCTCGGTGAGGCCAACGATTGGCCGCAAAGCCTGCGCACAGCCGTGGACATCGTGGTTCACTCGCCGATGCCGATGCTCCTGCTGTGGGGCAAACACCTCACCCAGTTGTACAACGATGGCTTCGCACGGCTGGCCGGCAACAAGCACCCCGAGGCCATGGGCCAACCGGCGCACCAGACCTGGCCGGAACTGGAAAGTTTTACCGCTCCGGTCTACGAGGCGGTGCTCACGGGCCAGGTCCGCACGTTCAGCGAGCAGCGCTTTGTGTTGCAACGCAATCACTGCGACACCGAGATCTGGCTCGACCTGACCTACAGCCCAATCCGCGACGAACGCGGATCGGTGGCCGGCATTCTGGTCACCGCCATCGAAACCAACGAACGCCGCCGCAAGACCCTCGAACTGCAACAGCGCTCCGAAGACAGCCTCAAGGCCCAGTACAACACTGAAGAACGCCTGCAACTGGCACTGGCGGCGACCGATGCGGTGGGCACCTGGGACTGGGATATCGGCGAAGACCGCTTTATTGCCGACGCCCATTTCGCCTACCTGCACGGCGTCGACCCCAGCAACGCCGGCCTGCTGCCCATCAGCGACTACCTGCACGGCGTGCACCCGGAAGACCGCGGCACGGTGGCGCGCAGCATCAAGCATTGCATCACCCACGGCACCGAGTACGCCGAGGAATACCGCCTGCAGCAAGCCGACGGCCAAGTGCGCTGGGTGTTTGCCCGTGGTCGCTGCTACAAGGATCACCAGGGTCGCCCCGCGCGTTTCCTGGGCGCCGCGCTGGACCTCACCGAGCGCAAGCACACCGAGCAGGCCCTGCGCCAAAGCCAGACCGAGTTGCAGTTGATCATCAACGCCATGCCGGTGTTGATCGGCTACGTCGACCACGAGCAGCGCTTTCGCCTCAACAACAGCGCCTACCTTGAGTGGTTCGGCATGACGCCTCAGGAGCTGTACGGCAAGACCATCCGCGAGGTACTCGGCGATGAGGCGTACGCTGAGCGTGAAGACATGATCGCCGCCGCGCTCAACGGCAAAGCTTGCAGTTTCATGACCATTGCCCCGCATCGCGATGGGCGTTCGCGCCATGCGCTGATGAAATACCTGCCGCGCTTCAGCAATGACGGTTCGGTGAATGGCTTCTACATTTTTGTGAACGATGAAACCGAACGCAAACTCACCGAAGAGGCCCTGCGCCACCTCAACGAAAACCTCGAAGAGCGTGTGGCACAGCGTACCCATGCATTGGCCGAGGCCAACCAGCGTCTGCAAAACGAGATGTTCGAGCGCGAACGCGCCGAAGATGCCTTGCGCCATGCGCAGAAAATGGAAGCGGTGGGTCAGCTCACCGGTGGCATCGCCCATGACTTCAACAACATGCTCACCGGGATTATCGGCAGCCTTGACCTGATGCAGCGCTACATCGCCGCTGGGCGCAGTGAAGACATCGGTCGTTTTACCGATGCTGCGGTGTCCTCGGCGCATCGCGCCGCCGCCCTCACCCATCGCCTGCTGGCATTTTCGCGGCGCCAGTCGCTGGACCGTCGCCCACTCGACCCGAACCAGTTGGTAGCCTCTCTGGAAGAGCTGTTCCAGCGCACCAAAGGTGCGCATATCAACCTTAAGGTGCAACTGGGCCACGACATCTGGCCGGTCAACACCGACGCCAGCCAATTGGAAAACGCCCTGCTCAACCTGGTGATCAATGCCCGCGATGCGATGCCGGACGGCGGTGAACTGCTGATCGAGACTGCCAACAGCTACCTCGACGGCACCGACATCACCACCCTCGAGCCGGTCAAGGCCGGCGACTACGTAATGCTTGGCGTGAGCGACAACGGCAGTGGCATGGCGCCGAAGATCCTGGCCAAGGCATTCGACCCGTTCTTCACCACCAAACCCATCGGCCAGGGCACCGGCCTGGGCCTGTCGATGATCTACGGGTTCGCTCAACAATCCGGCGGCCACGTGACCATCCAGAGTGAGCCGGGCCAGGGCACCTGTGTGCGCCTGTACCTGCCGCGCCTGCACGGCACGTCGCTGGAAAGCGAACTGCCCGCCAGCCTCGGCGAAGCACCGGTGGCCCTGGCCGGTGAAGCTGTGGTGGTGGTCGAGGACGACCCGGCGGTGCGCATGCTGGTGGTCAATGTGCTCGACGAACTCGGCTACACCGCACACCAGGCGGCGGACTCACGCACGGCCCTGCCGCTGCTGGAGTCGGATCTGCGTGTGGACCTGCTGGTCACCGATGTGGGCCTGCCCGGCATGAACGGCCGGCAACTGGCGGAAATCGCCCGCCAGCATCGTCCGGGCCTCAAGGTGCTGTTCATGACCGGTTACGCCGAAACAGCCGCCGAGCGCCAAGGCTTCCTGGAGGACGGCATGGACATGGTGGCCAAGCCGTTTTCCATTGACCTGCTGGCGACTAAAATCCGCAGCATGATCAGCGTTGCCCCACCCGTTCAGGCATAATCGCGCGCCGTCGCACACCTGGTAGAGACCAATGAAAGCCCAAGCCCGTCATATTCTGGTGAAAACCAGCGAAGAAGCCGAACAGCTCAAACAACGCATCGCCAAGGGCGAGGCCTTTGATGTGCTGGCCAAGAAGTACTCCACCTGCCCGTCCGGCAAGCGTGGCGGCGACTTGGGCGAAGTGCGGCCCGGGCAGATGGTCGGGGCGATTGATGCGGTGATCTTCAAAAAACCGGTAAAAGTGGTTCACGGGCCGATCAAGAGCAAGTTCGGGTATCACCTGGTGCAGGTGTTTTACCGGGATTGAGGGGGCGAGGACCTTTTGGTGACTTGGGGCCATTCACTCACCCTCTGGGAATCAGTGCGCCCGGCACCTGAATCACCCGGCTCGCCAACCGATGCCCCGCCAGCGCAGCCTCTTCTGGCGAACCGCCCGTGAGCCGACTGGCCAGGTACGCGGCACTGAACGAATCCCCCGCCGCCGTCGTGTCCACCACTTGCTCGACCTTTAGCGCCGGCACGGCAAAGCGCTCGCCATGGCAGCGGATCAGACACGCATCCGCGCCACGCTTGAGCACCACTTCGGTGATCGCCGGATACGCCGCAAACACCTGTTCGCTGTCGGCGTAACCAAACAAGGCCAACTCGTCGTCCTCGGTCAACAAGGCGATATCCACCTCGGCCAATACCGCCTCATACGCCGCGCGCGCTGCCTCGACACTCGCCCACAGGCGTGGCCGATAGTTGTTGTCGAACACCACCTTGGCGCCACGCCGACGAGCTTCGGTCAGGCTGTGCAAGAGGCGCTCACGCCCAATCGCCCCCAATACCGCCAAAGTGATACCGCTGAAATACAGCACGTCATACGCCGGCAATGCGGCCAGGATCGGTGCGGCCGCCGGGGTGGTGAAACAGTCGCGTACTGCGGCCTCGTTGCGCCAGTACAGGAATTTGCGTTCGCCGTTGGCATCGGTCTGGATGCAGTACAAACCCGGCAACCGTCCGGGCAGACGCTGGACCCTATCCAGCCCCAGACCTTCATCCGCCCACTGCTGGCACATCGCGTCGCTGAAACGGTCGTCGCCCAGGGCGGTGACGTAGTCGACGTGGCCGATATCGCCCAACTCGCGGCGCAGGTACACAGCGGTGTTCAAAGTGTCACCGCCAAAGCTTTGCTGCAGGCTGCCATCGGCGCGGTGTTGCAGTTCGATCATGCATTCGCCGATCAGGGCGATGCGGGGATTGCTGTTCATGTCTGAGCCTCCGAGTGTTCTGTGCTGGCCACGACGCGGTCTAGAAGCAGGTATGCAAAGACTCGATCACCCGCAACTCTTCATCCACCAGGCAGCCGACCTGCCATTTGTCGAAGGTCAGGCACGGATGGGAAGTACCGAAGGAAATGATGTCCCCGATGCGCAGCTCAACCCCTGGCGCCACGACCATGAACGCGTGCTGGTCCATCACCGCCGTGACCTTGCAGGCACTCATGTCATCGCCTTGCGCCGGCACGATGCCCGCCTTGTAGCGTTTGAGCGGCACCGGCAAACCGGCGTCGTAGGCGACGTCGCGTTTGCCTAGGGCGATCACCGCGAAACCCGGCTCGGGCAACGATTGCACATGGGCCCAGACTTCCAGCGCCGGACGCAGGCCCTCGCTCAAGTCGCTGCGACGGTCGAGCACGCAGCACTGCGCGTCTTTGTAAATCCCGTGGTCATGGGCCACGTAGCTGCCGGGGCGCAACACGCTGAGGAAACGGCCGGCGGCGTTCTGCGCTTCAAAGGACTCGGCGATCAGGTCGTACCAGGCCGAGCCTGATGCGGTGATGATCGGCTTGGGCAAGTCGAACGCGCCCGTGTCTTGCAGGTCCACCGCCAGGCGCACCAGGCTGGCGGCGAAGTCGCGGATCCCGCTGATGGCGTGTTCGCCATGGATCACGCCTTCGTAACCTTCAATACCGGTAAGGGCCAGGGCCGGCTGGGCCTTGATGGCGCGAGCCAGATCGCGCACCTCCTGCTCGCTGCGGCAACCGCAACGGCCGCCGACCACGCCATATTCAATCATCACGTTCAGACGCAGACCACGGGCGGCGAAGAACAGGCCCAGGTCGGCGACGTTATCGGGGTGATCGACCATACAGTGGAAATCGAAATCCTTGTCGGCCAGCAATTCGGCGATCAACGCCATGTTCGGCGCGCCCACCAGTTGGTTGGCCATCAACACACGACGCACACCACCGGCATAGGCGGCGCGGGTCTGCACGGCGTTGGCCAGGGTAATACCCCAGGCGCCCTGGGCGATCTGACGCTCAAACAGCGCCGGCATCATGCTGGTTTTGCCGTGGGGTGCCAGTTCGGCGCCGCTGTTACTGACGAAATCCTGCATCCACCGGATGTTGTGTTCCAGCGCCTCGCGATGCAGCACCAGGGCCGGCAGGCTGACGTCGCGGACCAAATGGGCACCGACGGCGGCGGCGCCTTTTTCAACGGCATTGAGGGCAGACATGAAAACTCCTATTCGTTGATGCGGCGGGCGAGGTTGTTGGCGCTTTCGATCAACACCCGGCGATAGTCGTTGTAGTTTTTCAGCGCATCGGCCCGCGGGGCGACGATGCACAGGGTCGCAATGCTGATGCCTTGCGCGTCCCGCACGGGAGCGGCGAAGCAATGGGTAAAGGTGTCGGCCACACTGTCGAAGGAGAAGAACCCATCAAGGGTGGCCTGACGGATTTGCGCCAGAAAAGTGTCCAGCGCCAGGCGCTGGCCGTCCGGCAGGATGAAATCGTCGTGATCGATCAGGTCAACGATCTGCTGATCGCTCAAGTGCCCCAGCAACAGGCGCCCCGAGGCGGTCCAGGGAATGGGCGCGTTTTCGCCGATGTCCGATGAAATCCGGAAGTGCCGTTCACCCTCGCGCATCAGCGCCACGGTGTATTTGCGCCCGTTGAGCAGGCACATCTGCGCGGTCTCGTGGGTCTGGCTGACGATCTCCTGCAAGGCGTGGTCGGCCTCGCGGGTCAGGTCGAAATGACGCAGGTGTGCCTGGCCGAGGAAGTACAGCTGACGACCCAGGTACACGTGACCGTCCTTGCCCACGGTTTCCAGGATGCGCCGCTCAAGCAGGGAGGCGACCAATTCATACACAGTGGACTTGGGGCTGCCGATGCCGCTGGCAATATCATTCGGGCGCAGGGGTTGGCCGACTTCCTTGAGAAAGTCGAGGATATCGAATGCTCGGTCCAGGCCTTTGGCGCGGCGCTTGATGGTGTCTTCGGTCATGGCGGTGTCGGTCCGGTCATAGTGGTCATGCTGCACAGCTGCCGTAGTGGCGCTTGTGCAGCATTCAAATCAGGGCATTTAGCCCTTTTTCTGTAGGCCACGCAATCGATCTCCACCTTGCAATCGACCATCATGTTCGCCTGTACACAGGCGCGCGCAGGCGCGTGCTCAGGGGTGAAGTATTCACCGAACACCTTGTTGAAACTCCAGAAGTCCCGTGGATCTTCCAGCCATACGCCCACGCGCACCACGTCCTTGAGTTCGTAACCGGCTTCTTCGAGGATCGCCACCACATTGCGCATGGTCTGCCGGGTTTGTTCGATGATGCCGCCAGTAATGATTTCACCGTCCACTGCCGGCACCTGGCCCGAGACGTAGAGCCAGCCGTCCGCTTCCACCGCACGGGCGAAAGGACGGGGTTGGCCGCCACCGGCGGTGCTGCCGGCGCCGTAACGAGTAATGCTCATAAAAAATGCTCCTGATTAAAAACGAATGTTCTTCAAAAATTCCGCCAGGCGCGGCGACTGCGGCCGTTCGAAGATGTCTTTCGACGAGCCCTGCTCCTCAATACGCCCCTGGTTCATGAATACGATCTGGTCCGAGACCTCATAGGCAAAGCGCATTTCGTGGGTGACCAGCAACATGGTCATGCCCTCTTCCGCCAGGCCCTTGATCACGCTGAGCACCTCGCCCACCAATTCCGGGTCAAGCGCCGAGGTGACTTCGTCGAACAGCATCAGGCTGGGGTTCATCGCAATCGCCCGGGCAATCGCCACCCGCTGTTGCTGGCCGCCGGACAACTGGCCGGGGAAGTGGTTGCGACGCTCCAGCAGCCCTACGCGGTCCAGCCATTTTTCCGCGAGCGCCACGGCCTCGTCCTTGCCCATCTTCTTCACCTTGAGCAGGCCCAAGGTCACGTTCTGCAACGCGCTCAAATGCGGGAACAGGTTGAATTGCTGAAATGCCATACCGGTCATCGCCCGGTGCTGGGCGATCACCCGCTCAGGGTGCCGCACGCGCCTGCCGTCGAGCTCGCTGTAGCCAATGGATTCGCCGTCCAGGGTGATCTGGCCGCCCTGGAATTCCTCCAGCAGGTTGACGCAGCGCAGCAGCGTGGTCTTGCCCGAGCCGCTGGAGCCGATCAAGGTCACCACGTTGCCGCGCTGCATGGACAAGTCGACACCCTTGAGCACTTCGACCGTGCCGTATTGTTTACGCAGGCCGCGAATGTTCAGCAGCGGCTCGGTTGTTTGAGGTTGGTTCATGGCAAGGCCACCCGCTTTTCAATGTAGCGCCCGAATAACTCAATGGCGTAGTTGATGACAAAGAACATAAAGCCTGCGAACAGGTAGAACTCCAGGGTCATAAAGGTGCGCGCGATGACTTGCTGGGTGCTCAGCAGCAATTCGGCCACGCCGATCACCGAGAGCAAGGTCGAAGCCTTGACGATTTCCGTAGAGGAATTGACCCAGGTCGGCAGGATCTGACGCAGCGCCTGGGGCAACAAGACGTAGGTCAGGGACTGGTAGAACGTCAGCCCGATCGCCTTGCCCGCTTCCAATTGCCCACGGGGAATGGCTTGCAGCGCACCGCGGACGATTTCCGACACGTGGGAGCCGCAGAACAGGGTGAGACCGACCGCACCGGCCTGGAAGGCGCTGATCTGCCAACCGAGGGCCGGCAGCATGTAGAAACACGCCAGCACCAGCACAAACACCGGAGTGCCGCGGATCACATCCACGTAGAGACGAAACGGCGCACGCATCCAGAATTTTCCGTAGGTCAGCACCAGGCCGGCAAAGATGCCGATCAGGGTGCCAAAGATGATCGCCAGCGCCGAGCAATAGATGCTGGTCTGAAACCCCGCCCAGAGGGTGTCCCGGGCGATCCACAACTCATGCAGCCAGCTGGGGGACTCGTACATGCAAACCTCCTTAGCGACGGATTGCCAGACGCTGTTCCAGGTAACGGAGCAGCATGGCAATGAGGTAACAGGCAGCGACGTAGAGCGCGGTCGTGACCAGCCAGGTTTCGATCACCCGGTAGCTTTCAACGTTGATCTTGCGGGCGTAATAGGTCAGCTCGGGTACCGCAATCGCAGCGGCCAGCGAGGTGTCCTTGAACAGCGAGATAAAGTTGTTCGACAGCGCCGGCAGCACGTTGCGCAGCATCACCGGCACGGTGATGTAGGCGCGGATACGCCACTCACCCAGGCCGATCGCCAGCCCGGCTTCACGCAAGCCTTTGGGAATATTCAACAGCCCGGCGCGGAACACCTCGGTGAGGTAGGCGCCGGCGTACAGCGACAGGGTGATGATGAACGAGGGGATCTTGTCCAACCGGATGCCCAGGCTCGGCAACGCGAAGTAGATCAACAGGATCAGCACCAGGATCGGCGTATTGCGGATCACCGTCACGTACACCGAGGCGAAGATTCGCAACGCACGGTGCTTGGACAGCATGGCAAACGCCATCAGCAGGCCGATCACGCAACCGATGGCGATCGACAGCAATGCCAGTTGCAAGCCCAGACCGAGCCCCGCCAGCAACGTGTCGAAATCGCGCCATACGGCGGCAAAGTTCAACTGATAGTTCATGGTCAGCAGTACCTAGTTGGGGCGCCATGACGGGCGCCCCGGTTGTTCCGAATCACTTGAATTCAACAGGAAAACCGATCGCCGGCTCTGGCAGGTCGACACCGAACCACTGTTTGAACGAGGCCTTGTAGGTCGGGAATTCCACACCGGTCATGGCTTCATGCAGCGCAGTGTTGACGAAATTCAGCCAGTCCTGGTCGCCACGCTTGACGGCACACGCATAAGTTTGCGGGCTCCAGGCGTACGCCGGACTGCGGTAGCGGCCCGGGTTCTGCACCATCAGGTATTTGACCGAGGACTGGTCGGTGGCGGCGGCATCGGCGCGACCAGAGTTCACGGCCTGGTACATCAGGTCGACGCTGTCGTACTGGTCGACCTTGGCTTTGGGCAACGCCTGGTGCACCAGTTCTTCGGCGTACACGTTTTGCAGCACCGCCACGGTGACGCCGTCGCCGGCCGCCTGCAGGTCTTCAATCTCTTTGTACTTGCTGTTGGCCGGCAACAGCAGACCCACCCCTTCGCGGTAGTACGGCAGGGTGAACGCCACCTGCTGGGCACGGCTGGCGGTGACGGTGATGAACTGACAGCTCATGTCGACCTTGTCGGTCAGCAAGTTGGGAATACGTGCGTCGGACGACTGCACCACGAACTCGACCTTGGTCGGGTCGTTGAACAGCCCTTTGGCCACGATGCGGCCGATGTCGATATCAAAACCCTGCAACTTGCCATCCGCTCCCTGGAAGTGCCACGGCGCATTGGTACTGCCTGTACCCACGATCAGGTGCCCACGCTTGAGCACGTTGTCGAGCTTGCTGTCCGCCGCCTGCACGATGCCTGCGAGGGAAGCCGATGCGGCGAAGAGAAAAACACACGCTGTAAACACGGAAGGTCGGTGATGCATGACAAGCACTCCAAGGGTTGTGTATTCCGCTATACCGGAACTTAGTATGTAACAACGGAATAGACAGCAGAAAGTGTGCCACACATCTGAAGGGCAACCTATCGTCGTCATAAACTCGTTTCTAATCAGCTAGATGGACGGAGCCAGGAGATGAGGCGTTGCGCCAGCATCTGAAATCAAATTGCTACCGAAGGCCCCACGCAGGGGTGACAGCGCCACGGAGGTGCATCACCGCCCCGTTACCGGGCATGACCGCCCATGGAAACTTCCTCGGGCTGAATTGGCGGTTGGCCCCGCAAAATGACAACGCGAGCGCGTCTACCTGTGAAGGTTGACAGTAGACGCTGGGAATCCTGTGACTTAGCGTACCCACGACAACATTAAAGCCGGGTGCACAAGGAGGTTCTCATGGGCGTAATCACTTCGGTTATCAAGGACCTTGATGAGTACCATCGGATCCTGAAGAAACACACGCTGGTCATCGTGCTGTTTACCTCACCGTACTGCCAGGCATGTCTCGGGCTTGGCCCACGCTTCCACCGCGTTGCCGAACGGTACGCCGACCGCGTCAAAAGCCTGCTGCTGGACACCAGCCAAACCCCGAGAATCGACGGCGTGGACGGAACCCCTACCCTGGTGGTGTACAAAAATGCCCTTGAGGTAGAAAACCTCAAGGGCATCGGTGAACCGCAGGAACAGGAAGCGATCCTGGAGGAAGTATTCAGTGACTATGCGCCAACGGTACTAACGCCACCTGTGTCACCCGTCGCTCCTCCACCGCCGCAACCGTCAAGCGCCAGCCCTCATGTTCCAGGCTATCGCCCACCCTTGGCAGGCGATCGAGCAGACTCACTACCAACCCTGCCAGGGTTTGATAATCCTGGGTCGCGACCGCCTTGAAGCCGGTACGCTGACGCACTTGATTGAGGTTCAAGGCGCCGTTGGCACGGAAGCCACCGCCTTCCTCGACAATATCCGGCCCCTCGATCTCACTGGCATCCGGTAACTCACCGGCGATGGACTCAAGGATGTCGGTCATGCTCAATACGCCCATGAAATCCCCGAATTCATTGATCACAAAGGCGATATGGGTCGATTCCTGGCGCATCTGCTCCAGGGCATTGAGGATCGAGAAACTCTCCAGCAGGTTGATCGCACGTCGCGCCAAGTGCTCCAGGTTTGGCTCGTTGCCGGCCAGGTACTCCTTGAGCAACTCCTTCTTGTGCACAAAGCCCAAGGGCTCATCCACCGCGCCATTACGGATCAGCGGCAAGCGCGAGTAGGACGAATGCATCAGCTTCAGGCGAATCGTGTCGGCATCATCGGCCAGGTCGATGAAGTCGACCGTGGCCCGCGGCGTCATCAGGGTGCGGATCGGCCGCTCGGCCAATTGCAGCACACCGCTGATCATGACCCGCTCACGGCGGTCGAACAGCGGGCCTTGCGCGGCGTCCGACTCACCCAGCAGGTCGGCCACCTCTTCACCCACGTCTTCCACCGCCAGACTGCGACCGCCAAGCAAGCGCATCACCGCATGAGCAGTACGCTCACGCACCGGCAACACACCTTGTGCCGACTTCTTGCGACGGGCGCGGGCGATCTGGTTGAACACTTCGATCAGGATCGAGAACCCGATCGCCGCGTACAGGTAGCCCTTGGGAATATGGAAACCCAGGCCTTCGGCGGTCAGGGCAAAACCGATCATCATCAAAAAGCCCAGACACAGCATGATCACGGTGGGATGGGCGTTGACGAAGCGCGTCAGCGGCTTGCTGGCGACGATCATCAGGCCAATGGAAATGATCACCGCGATCATCATCACCGCCAGTTCGTCGACCATGCCGACGGCCGTAATCACCGCATCCAGGGAGAACACCGCGTCGAGTACCACGATCTGCGCCACGATCGGCCAGAACATCGCGTACGCCACATTGCCGGTGCGCTGGGCCACATGGCCCTCCAGGCGTTCGTGCAATTCCATGGTGGCCTTGAACAGCAGGAACACACCACCGAAGAGCATGATCAGGTCACGGCCGGAGAAACTCTTGTCGAACACCTCGAACAGCGGCTGGGTGAGCGTCACGAGCCAGGAAATACTCGCCAGCAGGCCCAGGCGCATGAGCAATGCCAGGGACAAACCGATCAACCGCGCACGGTCGCGCTGCTCCGGCGGCAGCTTGTCCGCCAGGATCGCGATAAACACCAGGTTGTCGATACCCAGCACCAGTTCCAGCACAATCAAGGTCAACAGGCCGAGCCAGGCCGTTGGATCCGCTAACCATTCCATTTATAGAGTCTCTGTATTCGAAATATTCAAAATGCCGGGCACGACAAAGTGCGGTCCATGGGGCCGGACCAAGGGTAGTCGACGGAATACGGGGGGCTTTAGCGGTAACGGCAGCAACGGATGTCTTGGGGAAAGACGACTGGGGGGCTCCGAGAGGGTGTTCATGCATGTCCTGCGATTAGAAAAGGACCTGAATCCTACAACCGAAGAGCAGATTTCCTTCAGAGCTAAATCATTACAAAATCTGTAACCCCAGCCACGGCAAGGCTTATGGGGTAAGGGCTGGCTTGCGAAGCGACCCTGTGAGCCGAGAGTTGCTTTGTCGGCTACACCGCCTTCGCAAAAGAGCTCGCCCCACAGGGTGCCGCTATTTTCAGGTATGGATTACCAGAAGCGCTGCTGGGTCAAGCGGCTCCACCAGGTCAGCAGTACGCGGTCCACAGAGCCGCTGGCCGCCAGGCCGACGCGTTCCTGCAGGCTCTTGCGCTCGGCGTAATGCAGGTGGAATACCTCGGCGGTCTTGGCCTTGGTGGCCAGGTATTCGTCGCTGGTCTGCAGCTCGTCGACCAGTTGTTTGTCGAGGGCTGCCACGCCCAGCCACACTTCACCCGTGGCGACTTCATCAATGGCCAGTTGCGGGCGATAGCGCGACACGAAGTTTTTGAACAGCTGATGGGTGATGTCCAGGTCTTCCTGGAACTTCTCGCGCCCCTTCTCGGTGTTTTCGCCAAACACAGTGAGGGTGCGTTTATATTCACCGGCGGTCAGCACTTCAAAGTCGATGTCGTGTTTTTTCAGCAGGCGGTTGACGTTGGGCAACTGCGCGACCACGCCGATGGAACCGAGGATGGCGAACGGTGCGCTGATGATCTTCTCGCCGATGCACGCCATCATGTAGCCGCCGCTGGCCGCGACCTTGTCGATGCACACGGTCAACGGCACGCCCGCCTGGCGGATACGCGCCAGTTGCGAGGAAGCCAGGCCGTAGCTGTGCACCATGCCGCCGCCGCTTTCCAGGCGCAGCACCACTTCATCCTTCGGCGTGGCCAGGCTGAGCAGTGCGGTGATCTCGTGGCGCAGGCTTTCGGTGGCCGAGGCTTTGATGTCGCCGTCGAAGTCCAGCACGAACACCCGTGGCTTGGGCTCGGCTTTGTTTTTGCTGTTCTTTTTTTCGGTTTTACTTTCGGACTTGCGCAGGGCCTTGAGTTGGTCCTTGTCGAGCAAAGTCGATTCCAGCCGCTCACGCAGGCCTTTGTAAAAGTCATTGAGCTTGTTGACCTGCAGTTGCCCGGCAGATTTACGACGACCCTTGCTGCGCAGCGCCGCGAAGCTGATCAGTACCACCAGAATAGCGACCACCAGAGTGACGGTCTTCGCCAGAAAACTCGCGTATTCGGCCAGAAAATCCATGTTGCTCCTTACCAATGCAGTGCGCCACGCGCGGATTGCCCCAGCATACCGGCGGCACTGTCTTCGAGCCAGCGCTCAAACCTTGCCGACGCGCCTCCAACGAGCTTTTAAAACAAGCGTATGTTTTTTCATTGACAGCTCTCCGGCATCCTCATAACCTCGCCAGACTTTCAACGTACCGGGAAAACGGACGTGGGCAGCATCTATCTGATTCGACATGGCCAGGCCTCCTTCGGTGCAGACGACTATGACGTGCTGTCGCCCGTAGGCGTGGAGCAAGCGCAAGTGCTCGGCCAACACCTGGCTGACCTCGGCGTGGTATTCGACCGCTGCATTGCCGGCGACCTGCGCCGCCAGCAGCACACCGCCACCGCCGCCTTCGATCGCTACACAGCGCTCGGCCTGCCGGTTCCCGACCTGGAGACCGACAGCGCCTTCAATGAATTCGATGCCGACGCGATTATTCGCGCCCTGCTCCCCGACCTGCTCACCACCGAACCCGACGCACTGGACATCCTGCGTAACGCCGCGCAAAACCGCGGCGAATTCCAGCGCATCTTCGCCCTGATCATCGACCGCTGGCTGGCCGGAACGTATGACCCGCCCGGCCTGGAAAGCTGGCTGGGGTTTGTCGAACGCGTCCAGGCGGGCTTGCAACGCATTCTTGAAACGGCGGACAACTCGCACAAAGTCGCGGTGTTTACCTCCGGCGGCACCATCACCGCCCTGCTCCACCTGATTACCCGAATGCCTGCCGCCCAGGCCTTCGAACTGAACTGGCAAATTGTTAACACCTCGCTCAACCAGCTGAAATTCCGCGGGCGCGAGGTGGCACTGGCTTCCTTCAACAGTCATACCCACTTGCAACTGTTGAAGGCGCCGCAACTCATCACCTTCCGATGAAATGCGGCCAACCGTGACCCCAAGGTCACTGGACTCCACCCTAAAGGATCGAAACCATGACTGACGTAGCTAAAGCTGTAGAAGCAATGAAAGCCAAATTCAACCCAAGCGCTGCCGACGGCCTGGACCTGGTATTCGGTTTCCGCATTGACGACACCAAGAACTTTTCGCTGATCGTCAAAGACAACACCTGCGAGCTGCAGGAAGGCGAAAACCCGGACGCCCAAGTGACCCTGGTCATGGACAGCGAAACCCTGGAAGGTATCGTCGATGGCTCCACCGACGGCATGCAGGCCTTTATGGGCGGAAAGCTGCGCACCGAAGGCGACATGATGCTGGCGATGAAGCTAAGCGAGCTGTTCCCTTCCTGATTCAAGGGCAACCCTGAATCCCAATGGGAGCGGACACGTCCGCTCCCATTTTTTTTCGCGTTAGATTTTCGGTTGCAACAGCAACGCCACCAGCGCACTCCACCCGGTTTGATGGGAGGCCCCCAACCCACGCCCGGTCTCGCCATGAAAATATTCATGGAACAACACTAAATCACGACTCGCCGGGTCCGCTTCCAACTGCGCATACCCTGCCATTGAAGGGCGCAGGCCATTTTCATCGCGAAGAAACAACCCCGTCAGACGCTGACTTAAGCTGTCCGCCACTTCCTCCAGCGACGACAGATAACCGCTGCCCGTCGGGTACTCCACCGAGAAGTCATCCGCGTAGTAACGGTGAAACTCGCGCAGCGATTCGATCAGCATGTAATTGACCGGCATCCATACCGGCCCCCGCCAATTCGAGTTGCCGCCGTACAGGCGCGAATCGGATTCGCCCGGTTGATAGCGCGCGCACAGCGTGTCGCCATTGAGCTTCAACGCCAGAGGCTGCTCAGCGAAGGCCTTGGACAGGGAACGCACACCAAAGCTTGAGAGGAACTCACGGTCATCGAGCATGCGCCGCAGCAGATCCTTGGTGCGTTCGCCGCGTAACAGCGCCAGCAGCAGGCGATTGCCTTGCCCCGGCTCGTTCCAGCGCGAGACCAACTTAGCCAGGTCCGGTCGGTGCTTCATAAAACCCAGCAAGCGCTCACGCAAACCTTGCAACCCTTCGTGTTCACGTTGCTCCAGCACCAGCACGGCAAACAGCGGCATCAGGCCGACAATCGAACGCAGGCGTACGGGCTCGTTCTGGCCGTCGGGGCGGTGAAGCACATCGTAGAAAAACAAGTCCTGCTCATCCCACAGGCCATCGGCGCTGTCATCGACGCGGTTGATGGCACCGGCGATGTACAGAAAATGCTCGAAAAACTTCACCGCAATATCCACGTACACGCCATTGCGCTTGGCCAGTTCCAGGGCGATACGCATCAGGTCCAGCGCATACGCCGCGACCCACGCAGTGCCGTCGGCCTGATCCAATTGATACCCCGGCGGCAAGGCGGTCGAACGGTCGAACAAGGCGATGTTGTCCAGCCCGAGGAACCCGCCCTGGAACAGGTTGCGACCCTCGGCGTCCTTGCGGTTGACCCACCAGGAAAAGTTCAGCAGGAGCTTGTGGAAAATCCGCTCGAGGAAATCCATGTCGCCGACGCCGGTCATCGCCTTGTCTTGCTGGTACACCCGCCAGGTGGCCCAGGCATGGACCGGAGGGTTGGCGTCGTCGAACCGCCATTCATAGGCTGGCAGTTGGCCGTTGGGGTGCATGAAGCGGTCCTTCACCAGCAGCAACAACTGATGCTTGGCATACCCCGGATCGATCAGCGCGATCGCCACCGCCTGGAAGCCCTGGTCCCAGGACGCGTACCAGGGGTATTCCCAGGTGTCGGGCATGGACAGGATGTCGAAATTCGATAAGTGCCGCCAATGGGTGTTGCGGATATGCAGGCGCTCGGGCGGTGGCGCCGGTTGGGCGGGGTCGCCATCGAGCCAGCCGTTCACGTCGAAATAATAGAGTTGCTTGGACCACAGCAAACCGGCCAGGGCCTGGCGCTGTACGTTGCGCGCGTCGGCATCGGCGATGCCGTGTTGCAGCGCGGCATAGAAGTCGTCGGCTTCCTGACGACGTTGCTCGAACAGCTTGCGCGCATTGACCGGTGGTGCCTGCATAGGCGCAAAGCGCAGGTACAGGGTTTGGCTTTGCAGGCCCGCCAGCTCAAGGATGAACCGCGCGGCGACCTTGGTGCCGCGGTCACGGCGAATCGCCGTCTCCTGCCCGTGCACCACGTAATCGTTGATGCCGTCCTTGAATGGCCCCGGCGCCGCCAGCCCGTCCAGTGTGACAACGTTGCTCTCGTTTTCGCAGAACAGCCACTCCATGCCGTCCTGGCCCCAGGCAGTCAGTTGGCGATCTGGCAATTCGTGATGACGGGCCACCACTCGTTCACCGTCCAGGCGCAACTGCGGCTTGGGTGCATCAACGGTCCAGCTCCAGTCATTGCGCGCCCACAGCTGGGGCAGCACCTGCACGCGGGTCGGCTGATCCGAACGGTTGTGCAGCGTGACACGCATGAAGATATCGTCAGGCTGATGCTTGGCGTACTCGACGCTGACGTCGCAATAGCGATTGTCTTCAAAGACGCCGGTGTCGAGGATTTCATACTCGGCATCCGCCAGCCCGCGACGGGCGTTTTCGCTGATCAGGTCGCTGTAGGGAAAAGCCCCATGGGGGTATTTGTAGAGCATGCGCATGTAGGCATGGCTCGGGACACCGTCGACGAAAAAGTACAGTTCCTTGACGTCTTCACCGTGGTTGCCTTCGGCATTGGTGAGGCCGAACAGACGTTCCTTGAGGATCGCATCACGTTCGTTCCACAGTGCCAGCCCCAGGCACCAGCGTTGCGCTCTGTCGCTGAAACCGGCCAAGCCGTCCTCGCCCCAGCGGTAGGCACGGCTGCGGGCATGTTCGTGGGGAAAATAGCGCCAGGCGTCGCCATCGGCGCTGTAGTCCTCGCGCACCGTGCCCCACTGGCGCTCGCTCAGGTATGGGCCCCAATCGCGCCAACGCTCGGCATCCTCGGTCGCCAGGCGTTGGCCTTCAATCGTTTGGGTTATGGGCGTGGCCGTCATGGGTCCTCCTCCACCTGCACAGTGAGGTGCAGTGTAGGACCCATCCACGCCCGGATGCACATGAAGACTTAGAAGATGGCGTAGGTGTAGTTGAAGATCAGGCGGGTCTGGTCCTGGTCGGCGGTGCCGGTGTTTTTTCCGTGATAGGTACCGGTACGCAGCGTGGTACCGAAGCCTTTCAGAGGACCGGCCTGCACTACGTAGTCCAAACGGAAGTCGGCTTCGTTTTCTTTCTGGTCAGGACCACCGGCAACGCTGGACTTGATGTCCTTACCGTCCAGATAGGCCACGGACGCCTTCAGCCCCGGTACGTAGGCCTTGAAGTCATAGGCATACTGACCAAAGTTGACCTGCTCGCCCGCTCGGGAGAACTGGCCGACCACCGCGTCGGTGAACAGATAGAAGTCGCTGCCGCCGGCGCCTTGCGCGTGCGGGTCGGCCAGGCTGCCCTGGTTGACCCAGACAAAGCCGCCGTCATCCCCTACGCCGATGTGGCCGAGCATCAGGCTGCTGCCGCCCAACTGATAAGTGAAGGCAGCACTGTAGGTTTTGTTGTCCACTTCGCCAGCATGCCTGGCATAGCCGCCGTTGTTGTTGAACGCATAGCCGCTCGAGCCATTCTTGCCGTCGCTGGTGCTGTCGAAGTAGCGCAGGTCGGTCTTGAAGGACTGGTCATTGCCCAACGGCAATACGTGCACCAGACCGACGTAGTTCTGTTTGTAGAAGTCTTGCAACTGGGCGTAGTAGTACTGCAGCGTCAGGTTTTTCGCGAGGGTGTTATCGGAAAACCCGAAGGGCTTGTAGTCCACACCACCGAACTTGAAGCTGTCGCTGTCGCGCTGACCACCGGCGACACTCAAGCCCGTGGCGTTACTCGATGCACGACCTTCTGCACGGTTCAGTTCACCGCCGGTAAAGGTCACGTTGGGAATGTCGTTCGAGGTCAGCACGCCGCCGTCGAACGTCTGCGGCGCCACACGACTGTCGTTGGCCACCAGGATCGGCAACACCGGCGCCAGGCCGCCACCGACATGCAATTCGGTCTGGGAAATACGGAACTTCACATTCCCCGCCGCACGGCCAAAGGAGTCGGCAGGTTCAGTGCCGTTGTTCCTGGTCGGGAAGAAGCTGTTGCCGTTACCCGCCAGACCTGGGCCCGCTGCGTGGCCATCGCCACCGTCCAGGCGCAAGGCGCCGAACCCCATCACATCAAAGCCCACACCCACGGTGCCCTGGGTAAAGCCGGACTTGTAGTCAAAGCGCAGCGCCGTGGCCGCTTCGCGCAAGTCATTGTTGGTACCCGAACGGTTGTCGGCGCTGTAGTACATGGTCCGCGAACTGACGGACGCATGGCTGTCCTCCAGAAAACCGCTGTGACCGTTGCCGGTGCCCAGCGAACCGAGCCCGAAATCATCCGCGCAAGCCTGTTGTGCAAGCACGGCGGCGGTGATGGATAACGCCAGTGTAGATAGCTTCATGAACGACGGCCCCTAAACGTTTTTTTATGTGATGTGTGTGCAAACGGCGTTTTCATCCCTACAACCGTGACGATTGTTTCATGAGGTCCGGGGCAGACTCCGTGAAGAAAAAGTTAGAAAAACCGCTCGAAAATGAAGTTTCGGCACAGGCGTTTTTTGTCATATTCAGGTCATCCCATTCATTTGCAGAATGAAGTCCAGAGGAATCTTCGTTTGCAAGGCGGCCTGCAGCCCAACAAGATCCAGCAAAAGGCCATGCCCCACTCCACCGCCATCAGGAATTTTTCTATGCCCAGTTCCTTACATGTGAGCCCGGATGAGATCCGCAAGGGCTTTTCCCAGGCCATGTCCGCGATGTACCGAGATGAAGTTCCGCTGTACGGCGCGCTGATGGCGCTGGTGGCCGAGACCAATACCCGCGTGCTCGACGCCGAACCGGACCTGGCCCGACAGCTGCAACGCACCGGCGAGATCCAGCGCCTGGACATGGAGCGCCACGGCGCCATCCGCCTGGGCACCGCGGCGGAACTGGCCACCATCTGCCGCCTGTTTGGGGTGATGGGCATGCAACCGGTGGGCTACTACGACCTCACCCCAGCCGGCGTGCCCGTGCACTCAACGGCGTTTCGCGCGGTGCATGAAGACGCGCTGCAAACCAGCCCGTTTCGCGTGTTCACCTCCTTGTTGCGCCTGGAGTTGATCGAGAACCCTGACCTGCGCGCCTTCGCAGCCGCCGCCCTGGCCAAGCGCTCGATCTTCACCCCTCGCGCCCTCGCCCTGATCGAGCAAGCGGAACAAGACGGCGGCCTTAACACCGACGACGCCGCCGAATTTATCCGTCAGGCCCTGGAAACCTTCCGCTGGCACCACACCGCCACCGTCACCGCCGCGCAGTACCAACAGCTCAGCGACCAGCACCGCCTGATCGCCGACGTGGTCGCCTTCAAGGGCCCGCACATCAACCACCTCACCCCGCGCACCCTGGACATCGACCAAGTGCAGGCCGCCATGCCCGGCAAAGGCATCACCCCCAAAGCCGTGATAGAAGGCCCACCGCGCCGCCAATGCCCGATCCTGTTGCGCCAGACCAGTTTCAAGGCCCTCGACGAAGCCATCGCCTTCACCGACGCCAGAGGCAGCCACAGCGCGCGCTTCGGTGAAATCGAACAACGTGGCGTCGCACTCACCCCCAAGGGGCGCGCGCTGTATGACCGATTGCTCAATGCCGCCCGCGACGAATTGGGCGCGTTCCCCAACGACACCAACGCCGCGCGCTACATGCAATTGATGGAACAACACTTCCAGGTCTTCCCCGACAACCATGCGCACATGCGTGAGCAGGGCCTGGCCTACTTCCGCTACTTCGCCACAGAAAAGGGCCTTTTGGCACGCGGCAGCGCCAATCAGCCGCGCACACTGGAGGCGCTGATCGCCGCCGGCCATGTCGATGTGGAGCCGTTGGTGTATGAGGATTTTCTACCGGTGAGCGCGGCGGGGATCTTCCAGTCGAACCTGGGGGATGCCGCACAAAGTCATTACGCTGCGAACTCGAATCAAGCCGAGTTCGAGCAAGCGCTGGGGCGCAAGACCCTTGATGAATTGACGCTTTATGACGAGACGCAACAGCGGTCGATGGATGAGTGCATGGAAGCACTGAACGCCTGAAACAAGATGCCACCCGGCTCATCGACGCAGTCCTTGCGCCGCAACAGTCCCCGGAGCCGGGTGGGCGCAGGGCATCACAAAGACAGAGTCACGCGATGCCCCGCCGGTAAATCCGGGCAAAACCTGATTCGTATCAGGCGTCCAATCGTCCGGCGATCTGGTCTTTTATCAGCAGGCGTTTCTTCTTCAGCACTTCCACCTCCCTGTCGTCGGCTTTGCGTGATTCGGCCTCCAGCACGTCTCCATCGGCAGCGTCGTATTGCGTGAGCAGCGAGTCCAGGCGTTTATCGCTCGCCCTGCGTTCGTGAACAACTTCCTTGCTCAATCCCAAGTCCTGATACAGGTCGTGTTTCACTGGCATGGCTTACCTCCGCAAGTTGATCAATGGCTTACGCACTTGAAGCTAGACCATTGCGAGGGGTCTTGTCATGTTTACGCTCAATACATCCCCGTTCGTCGCGGTAACGCCGATGGGATCAAACCTTTGCGGCGCCCGGCCCTCCACACTAGATCGCCACTCGAGGGAGACCGGTTCATGACTAACGCTGCCACCACTGTCGACACCCTGTGCATCAACACCCTGCGCACCCTGGCGATGGACGCCGTACAAAAGGCCAATTCCGGCCACCCCGGCACGCCCATGGGCCTGGCACCAGTGGGATACACGCTGTGGAGCCGCTTCCTGCGCTATCACCCCGAACATCCCGACTGGCCTAACCGCGACCGGTTTGTGTTGTCAGTGGGGCATGCGTCGATGCTGCTGTATTCGCTGCTGCACCTGGCCGGCGTGGTAGAGATCGATGCCAAGGGTAAACGCACCGGGCAGCCGGCGATAAGCCTGGACGATATCCAGCAGTTTCGTCAGGCCGACTCAAAGACCCCAGGGCACCCGGAATACCGCATGACCACTGGCGTGGAAACCACCACCGGGCCACTCGGCCAGGGCTGCGCCAACAGCGTGGGCATGGCCATGGCCGAGCGGTGGCTGGCCGAGCGTTACAACCGCGACGGCCAGGTGCTGTTCGACTACAACGTCTACACCCTGTGCGGCGACGGCGACATGATGGAAGGCGTCAGCAGCGAAGCGGCGTCCATGGCCGGGCACCTGAAGCTGGATAACCTGTGCTGGATCTACGACAACAACACCATCAGCATCGAAGGCCACACTGAGTTGGCCTTCAGCGAGGACGTGATCAAGCGGTTCCAGGCCTACGGCTGGCACACCTTGCACGTGACCGACGCCAATGACTTGCACGCCCTGAGCACCGCCCTGGCGACCTTCCAGGCCAACACCGGCGCACCAACCCTGATCGTGGTCGACAGCGTGATCGGCTACGGCTCGCCCCATAAACACAACACCGCCGCCGCCCATGGCGAGCCGTTGGGTGACGAGGAAATCCGCCTGACCAAGGCCGCGTATGGCTGGCCGCAGGATTCGAGCTTTCTGGTGCCCGATGAAGCACGCACGGTGCTGCGCGATGCCCTGCACGCCCGGGCCGAACCGTTGCTGCAGCAGTGGAACCAGACCCTGGCAGACCTCGACCCGCTATTGGCCGATGAATTGCAGCGCATGCGCGCCGGAGAAATGCCCACGCAATGGCAGGCCGAATTACCCGATTTTGCCGCCGACGCGAAGGGCGTTGCCAGTCGCGCCTGCGGTGGTGAAGTGCTGAATGCCTTCGCCAGGCACATCCCCTGGCTGCTCGGCGGCTCGGCGGATTTGTCGCCGTCGACCAAGACCAACCTCACTTTTGACGGTGCGGGACGCTTCAGTGCCGACGACTACAGCGGGCGCAACCTGCATTTCGGTATCCGTGAACACGCCATGGGCGCGATTGCCAATGGCATGGCGCTGTCCTACCTGCGCCCGTACACCTCGACCTTCCTGGTGTTCAGCGACTACATGAAACCGCCGATCCGCCTGGCGGCGATCATGGAGTTGCCGGTGGTGTTCGTGTTCACCCACGACTCCATCGGCGTCGGTGAGGATGGCCCCACGCACCAACCCATCGAACAGCTGACCCAGCTACGCGCCACACCGGGCCTGCTGACCCTGCGCCCAGGCGATGCCAATGAAACACGAGAACTGTGGAAAGTCGCCCTGGCGCAAACCCATCGACCCAGTTGCCTGGTGCTGTCGCGCCAGCCGCTGCCGACGCTGGACCGCACGCAGTATGCAGCGGCATCCGGAGCGGCCAGGGGCGCTTATGTGCTGGCCGCCGCGCAGGAGCCGCAGGTGATCCTGATCGGCACGGGCAGCGAAGTGAGTTTGGTCGTGGCCGCGTATGAGCGGCTCACAAAAGAAGGGATTGCCGCGCAGGTCGTGTCGATGCCCAGTTGGGAGTTGTTCGAAGAACAGGACCAGGCCTATCGCGACAGCGTGCTGCCGCCGACGTTGAAAGCCCGGGTGGTGGTTGAACAGGCCGGCCCGTTGGGGTGGGACCGTTATGTGGGGCAGACCGGCGACAAGGTGGTGATGAACAGCTTTGGCGCCTCGGCGCCGCTGGCCAAGTTGCAGGAGAAGTTCGGGTTTACCGTTGAGCACGTCGTGAGCCAGGCCAGGCAACAAATCGAACGCGCCAATCGCTGACCATTATGGTGAGCGAGCTTGCCTCGCGCGGGCAAACCCGCTCACCACAAAAGCCCGGCGGTCGTACGGCCTAATTCAGCGCTCGGGCCAGGAAGGGCGCAGTGCGGCTCTTCTTGCTCCGGGCCACCTTCTGCGGCGGACCGCTGGCAACCACCTGCCCGCCAAGGTCGCCTGCGCCTGGGCCGATATCGATCACCCAGTCACTCTGGGCCACCACGCGCATCTCATGCTCCACCACAACCACCGTGTGTCCTGCATCCACCAGGTTATTGAGTTGGCTGAGCAGGCGGTCCACATCCCGCGGGTGCAACCCGGTCGTTGGCTCATCCAACACATACAAGGTCGCGCCCCGTGCGTTGCGTTGCAATTCAGTGGCCAGCTTGATGCGTTGCGCTTCGCCACCGGACAGCTCGGTGGCCGGCTGTCCCAGCCGCAGATAGCCCAGGCCGATATCGCGCAACACCTGCAGCGAGCGCAGTACGCCTGGCTGTTCGGCAAACACCTCGACCGCCTGTTCCACGGTCAGCGCCAACACCTGGGCGATGCTCAAGCCCTGCCATGTGATCGCCAACGTTTCGGGGTTGTAGCGCGCGCCATGGCAGGTCGGGCACGGCGCATAGACGCTGGGCATGAACAACAATTCAACGCTGACAAACCCCTCTCCTTCGCAGTTCGGGCAACGGCCTTTGGCGACGTTGAAGGAGAACTGCCCGGCATCGTACTGGCGCTTTTTCGCCGCCGGTGTGGCGGCGAACAATTTGCGCACGTTGTCGAACAGCCCGGTGTAGGTGGCCAGGTTCGAGCGTGGGGTGCGGCCGATGGGTTTCTGGTCCACCTGCACCAGGCGGCGGATGTGCTCCAGCCCGGCGCTGATGTGCCCACCACTGGTTTGCGGCGCGTCGTCTTCCAGGCTCGGTTCGTCGTCGTTTTCCACCACGCGCCCGAGCCCGCTGCCCACCAGTTCCAACAGCGCCTGACTGACCAGGCTCGACTTGCCCGAGCCGGAAATACCGGTCACGGCAGTAAAGCAGCCCAGCGGAAACGCCACACTCAGGTCGTTGAGGTTATTGCGCGTCACCCCCGCCAGCTTCAACCAGGCGCTGGGCTCGCGGCGCACCCGATGCGAGGTGCCCGGCTCGGCAAACAGGTACGCGCGGGTCTGAGAGGCCTGCACATCGGCCAAGCCGGCCGGCGGGCCGCTGTACAACACTTGGCCGCCATGCTCGCCGGCAGCCGGGCCCACATCGATCAGCCAGTCGGCGCGGCGCATGGTTTCCAGGTCGTGCTCCACCACAAACAGTGAATTGCCCGCCGCCTTCAAGCGCTCAAGCGCGATGAACAGCGCTTCACCATCGGCAGGGTGTAACCCCGCCGACGGTTCATCCAGCACATAGATCACGCCAAACAGTTGCGAACCCAATTGAGTGGCCAGACGCAAACGTTGCAACTCGCCGGACGACAACGTCGGCGTACTGCGCTCCAGGGACAGGTAACCCAACCCCAGCTCGGTCAAGGTGCTGACCCGCTCGAGCAAATCCTGGGCAATGCGCTGCGCCGCCAGGCGTTTTTCCACAGACAGTTTCATCCTGTCCTGCCCCGCCGCCACCGGCCGCAGCAGTTCGGCCAGTTGCGCTAGCGACAACTGCGATAACTCACCGATGTCCACCCCGGCAAACTTCACCGACAACGCCGCCCTGGTCAGGCGCTTGCCCTCGCACAACGGGCACGGGCTGCCCTGCATGAATTGCGCGACGCGCTTTTTCATCAGCGCACTTTGGGTGTGGGTGAAGGTGTGCAGGATATAACGCCGCGCGCCGCTGAATGTGCCTTGGTAACTCGGCTCCAGCTTGCGTTTGAGTGCGTCGCGGGTTTGCTTCGGGGTGAGACCGGCGTACACCGGCACAGTGGGGGTTTCTTCGGTGAACAGGATCCAGTCGCGCTGCTTTTTCGGCAGGTCGCGCCACGGGATATCCACGTCGTAGCCCAGGGTCACCAGGATGTCGCGCAGGTTCTGGCCCTGCCAGGCCAGCGGCCAGGCGGCCACCGCGCGCTGGCGAATCGTCAGTGAGGGGTCGGGCACCATCAATGCCTCGGTCACCTCATACACGCGCCCCAAACCGTGGCATTGCGGGCAGGCGCCCTGGGGCAGGTTCGGTGAAAAGTCCTCGGCGTACAGCATCGGCTGCCCCGCCGGGTAGCTGCCGGCGCGGGAGTAAAGCATGCGGATAAGGCTCGACAAGGTGGTGACGCTGCCCACCGACGAGCGCGCACTCGGCGTGCCGCGTTGCTGTTGCAGGGCCACGGCGGGCGGCAGGCCTTCGATGCTGTCCACATCGGGCACGCCCACTTGATCGATCAAGCGCCGCGCATAGGGCGCCACCGACTCGAAATAGCGCCGCTGGGCCTCGGCATACACCGTGGAAAATGCCAGGGACGATTTGCCCGAGCCCGACACCCCGGTAAACACCACCAGGGCATCGCGGGGGATGTCCACATCGACATTACGCAGGTTGTGTTCGCGAGCGCCGCGCACCCGCACAAAACCTGGGCGTTGGGCAGTGATCGGGGGGATGTTGCGCTGGGACGTCATGGTCAACCTTGTCTGGCGGTGAGCACGCGGCGCACCCGTAGCGTCAGGGCTTCGGGGCTGTAGGGCTTGCTCAGCAGATGAATATCGGGGCTCAGCAAGTGGTTGCTGGAGAGGATGTCGCGGGTGTGCCCGGAGGTGAACAACACCGGCACGGGGGGCTGTTGCTGGCGGGCCCAGTCGGCCAGGTCGGTGCTCTTGACCCGGCCAGGCATGACCACGTCGGTGAAAATCAGGTCCGGTTGCAGGCCGCCTTGTAACTTGAGGATGGCCTGGTCACCGTCTTCAGCGGTGAGCACGGTGTAGCCCGATTGTTCGAGCACCTCCACCACGGTCAGGCGCACGCCTTCATTGTCTTCCACCACCAGGATGGTTTCCTGGCCGCCCATCGACGCCACAGGCTCGGACGGCGACTCCTGGCATTCCTCGCCCAGGCTGCGTGGAAAATACAACTGCACCACGGTGCCCTGGCCTTCTGCGCTACACACGTCGACATGCCCGCCACTCTGGCGCACGAAGCCGAACACCATGCTCAAGCCCAGGCCGGTACCGTGTCCGTCGCGCTTGGTGGTGAAGAACGGCTCGAAGACCTTGGCCTGGATGGCCGGCGACATGCCCACCCCGGTGTCACTCACCGCCAGGCGCACATACTCGCCGGGGCTGATGCTTTTGCCGATGCAGTCGTTGGGATTGAGGATGATGTTTTCGCCGGTGATGCGAATCACGCCCTCGCCTTTCATGGCATCGCGGGCATTGATCGCCAGGTTGAGCAAGGCATTTTCCAACTGGTTGCGGTCAACGTGGATGCACCAGGGGTCTGTGGGCAATTGCACATCCAGGTGGATGGTTTCGCCCAGCGCGCGCTGCAACAGTTCGCCGAGGTTTTCGTAGATGCGCAAGGGGTTGTACACCGCCGGCGACAGCGGCTGGCGCCGGGCAAAGGCGAGCAATTGCGCCGACAGCTTGGCGCCACGCTCCACCGCCGCAATCGCGGCACTGACGCGACGCTGCACCTGAGGGTTGTCCGGCTCATGGCGGGCCAGCAGATGCAGATTTCCGGAGATCACTTGCAACAGGTTATTGAAGTCGTGCGCCACGCCGCCGGTGAGGCCACCGATGGCTTCGAGTTTTTGCGACTGGCGCAACTGGTCTTCAGCGACCGAGCGCGCCTGCACTTCGGCGGCGACGCGCTTTTCGAGGTTATGGGTGAGTTCCTGGCGCACCTGCTCGGACTTCACCAGTTCGGTGGTCTCGACCACGATGGCCAGCACCCCGGCCGGTTGCTGATCGTCACCGGCGACGGGGCTGTAATACAGGTCCAGCCAGACCGTTTCCGGCTGCCCATTGCGCAGCAGCACCAGGTCCTTGTTGTTGAACGACAAGGTGCCGCCGGCCAGGCAGGTGTCCACCACGTGGCGGTTGAAATCCGCCACTTCGGGCCACCCCAATTCCACCGGCGTGCCCAGCAGGTACGGGTGCCGGCCGCCGGCAAATGCCGAGTAGCTGTCGTTGTAGATCATGTAACCCGCCCGCCCCCAGAGCATCACCATGGGCACCGGCGAGGCGAGCATCATCTGCACGGTACACGCAAGGCTGGTGGACCATTGGTCGATCGGCCCGAGGTCGGTGGTCGACCAATCGAACCCACGAATACGCTGGGCCATTTCACCGGCCCAACCTTCACAGCCATGGGGGTTGGATAAGAATTGCATCGTTTGGCTCAAGGCAAAGAGAAGACAGTCGCCATTTTTGGAGCTTACACGGCGCGGTTGGTTTCATCTGGTATAAATTTGGGCGTAAACACCCTCAGATGCACCGGTTTCATTGAAAGTCGCGACTGCGCACATGAATGCCTTCCAACAGCGACGTCAGGTCGGTCAGGCGCCCGGCAATCAAGTGTCGCACCTCGCCCACCGCCTCCCAACGTCCATCCACCTTGAGCAGACGCGAGCCCACCAATGCCTGGCGCTGGCGCTCGGCAAGGTCACGCCAGACCACCACATTGAGGTTGCCGAATTCGTCTTCCAACGTCACGAATGTCACACCACTGGCAGTGCCTGGGCGCTGCCGGCCGGTGACCAGCCCCGCCACACTGACATTGCGTCCATGCTCCACCGCCATCAGCTCGCGGGAACTGCGGCAACGGCGCTTACGCAACTCATCGCGCAGCAACGCCAGCGGGTGCGGCCCAAGGGTGGTGCCGAGCGTGGCGTAATCCGCGTGCAGGTCCTCGCCCACCGTGGGCGCGGGCAAGTCCACCAGCGCTTCATCGGGGCCTGGCAAACCGGCAAACAGCCCCAGTTGTTTGTGCACCCCGGCCACGTCCCAGCGCGCCTGATGCCGGTTGCCGGCCAAGGCGCGCAAGGCGCCGGCATCGGCCAGCAGGGCCTGGGCACGCGCATCCAGCCCGGCGCGTGCATCCAGGTCGGCAATGTCGCTGAACGGCCGGCACTGACGCGCAACTTCGAGGCGACGCCCGTCCGCTTCACGGAACCCGGCGATCATGCGCAAGCCCATGCGGATCGCCGGTTGCCCGCCGTCGATGGGCTCCAGGCTGCAATCCCAGTCGCTGGCCTGCACGTCCACCGGACGGATCTGTAGCCGATGGCGCCGCGCATCCTGCAGGATCTGATCCGGGCTGTAGAAACCCATGGGCCAGCTGTTTATCAGTGCACAGGCAAACGCCGCCGGTTCATGGCATTTGAGCCAGCAACTGGCGTAGGTCAGCAAGGCGAAACTGGCCGCGTGGGACTCCGGGAAGCCATAGCTGCCAAAGCCTTTTATCTGCTCAAAAATATGCGCGGCAAATGCCTCGGTGTAGCCGTTTTTAAGCATGCCGGTGCGCAGGCGTTCCTGATGCGGTTCCAAGCCGCCATGGCGTTTCCACGCGGCCATGGAGCGGCGCAACTGGTCGGCCTCGCCAGGGCTGTAGTCGGCGGCGACCATGGCGATCTGCATCACTTGCTCCTGAAACAGCGGGATGCCCAAGGTGCGCGTGAGCACACTTTCCAGTTCCGGCGACGGATAGGTGGTGGCTTCTTCCTTGTTTCGACGGCGCAAATACGGATGCACCATGCCGCCCTGGATCGGCCCCGGCCGCACGATGGCGACCTGGATCACCAGGTCATAAAAGGTCTGTGGCTTGAGCCTGGGCAACATCGACATCTGCGCCCGCGACTCGATCTGGAACACACCGATGGTGTCGGCCTTGCTGATCATCGCGTAGGTGGCCGGGTCTTCCTTGGGAATCGTGGCCAGGGCCAGGTCAAGGTTGCGATGGCGACGCAGCAGATCGAAACAACGACGGATCGCACTGAGCATCCCGAGCGCGAGGATATCCACCTTGAGCAGACCGACCGCGTCCAGGTCGTCTTTGTCCCACTGGATGATGGTGCGCTCGGCCATCGCGGCGTTTTCCACCGGCACCAGGGTGTCCAGCGGGTATTCGGAAATCACAAAACCGCCGGGGTGCTGGGACAGGTGCCGGGGGAAGCCGATCAACTGCTGGGTAAGCGTGAGCACGCGGCGCAGGATCGGGCTGTCCGGGTCGAAGCCGGCTTCGCGCAGGCGTTCCAACGGTGGCGCCTCGTCATTCCAGCGCCCGCAGCAATCGGCCAGGGCGTTGATCTGGTCCGGCGGCAACCCCAGCGCCTTGGCCACGTCACGCACCGCGCCGGCCGCGTGGTAGCTGCTGACCACTGCGGTCAACGCGGCGCGGTGGCGGCCGTAGCGCTGGAACACGTACTGCAGCACTTCTTCGCGACGCTCGTGCTCGAAATCCACGTCGATATCCGGCGGCTCGTTGCGCTCCTCGGACAGGAAACGCTCGAACAACATATTGGTCAGGCTCGGGTTGATTTCGGTGATGCCCAAAGCAAAACACACCGCCGAGTTGGCCGCCGAGCCCCGGCCCTGACACAGAATCGACTGGCGGCGGGCAAAGCACACGATGTCATGCACGGTGAGGAAGTAGCTTTCGTAACCCAGTTTGCTGATCAAGGTCAGCTCGTGATCGATCTGCTGCAAGGTCTTGGCGTCGATGCCGTGGGGCCAGCGCCTGGCGATGCCGGCTTCGGTGACGGCGCGCAGCCAGGATTGAGCATCATGCCCCGTCGGTACCAGTTCGCGCGGGTAGTGGTAGCGCAGTTGGCCGAGGTCGAAGGTGCAACGGCGCGCGATGTTGAGGGTTTCGTCGAGCAAGGCTTGGGGGTACAGCGCGCCGAGGGCCTCCAGGCTGCGCAGATGGCGCTCGCCATTGGGGTGCAGGCGTGTGCCGGCTTCAGCCACCGGCACGTGATGGCGGATGGCAGTCATGGTGTCCTGCAGGGCGCGGCGGCCGCGCGCATGCATGTGCACATCCCCACAGGCCACCGCCGGGATATTCAGACTCGCGGCCAGTTGCAGGCGCTGCTCAAGATGACGCGCATCGTCCTGGCCGCAGTGCAGGTGCACGGCCAGCCACAGGCGTTCGGCGAAGGTGCGGCGCAGCCATTGGATCGAGGCCTGGGTATCGCTGTCCTGCGCGACCCACAGCGCCAGCAAACCACCGAGGGGTTGCTCGAAGTCTTCCTGCAGCAGGCGGTAATGGCCTTTTTCGGCACGGCGTCGGGCCACGGTGATCAGCCGGCACAGGTGCTGGTAGCCGCGCAGATCCTGCACCAGCAGCACCAGTTTCGGGCCGTTCTCGATGCACACTTCGCTGCCGATAATCAGCGGCAGCTCTACCGCCTTCGCGGCCTGCCAGGCGCGCACGATGCCGGACAAGGTGCACTCATCGGTAATCGCCAAGGTGCTGTAACCCTGACGCTTGGCGCGTTCAAACAACTCGAGCGCACTGGACGCGCCGCGCTGGAAGCTGAAGTTGGACAGGCAATGCAGCTCGGCGTAGCTCATGCAAACCAGCCTTGCAGCCACAAGCCATCGTTTTGCCCGACGCTGCGGTAAGCCCAGCCTTGTTGGCCGGCGCGGGTCCGGACCAGGTAATAGTCACGGCGGATGTCGGCGCCGTCCCACCAGCCGGACTCGATGCGCTCCGGGCCCATAAGAATCTGCACGCCCTGCTCAGCCAGCAAGGTGGGTTGATTGAGCAGCCAGCCGGGGCGCCGCACCTTGTTCAAGCCCGGGCACGCGCGGGTGTCGGTCGCCGCTTGCCAGGCGCACTCGGGGCGATGGTCGGCATGAAAACGCAGGCCTTGCACGGCTTCATCGCCCAGGCGTGCGCGCAGGCGTTCACGCAATTGCTCCCACGGCAGGGTCTGTTGCGGGCGGTCGTCGAACAGGTCCTGGCGCTGCGGCACGAACACCGGCAGGTCCTGGGCCACCAGGCGAAAACCGCGCACCGGTGCGCTGACCTGCACCTGTTCCAGGCGCCCACGGGCCAGTTCGAAGAGCATCGCCGGTTCACGCTCGGCGCTGAGCAGGCCGACCTTGATCACACTGTCGGGCAGTTGGGCGTGTTCCAGGTGCAGGTCGAAACGCTGTACGCCACTGTCGCGACCGCACAGAAACGCGGATAAATCGGCGGTCAAGCGGCGCAGGGGAAACAGCAGTGCCTGGTGGGACTGCACGTCAAAATTCAACTCGATGCGCACATCGAACTGGTCCGGCGGTTGGTAAAAACCGAGGGCCAATGGGCGCTGCCCGGCCAGGGCATCCAAGTGTTTGAGCAGGCCGGCATCGAAGCGTCGCGCCAAGGTGTGTCGGGGCAAGGCTTGCACCTGGGCCAGGGTGCGCAGGCCCATGCGCGACAAGGCGGTGGCCGCCTGGGGCTCCAGGCCGGCGCGGTCGATGGGCAACGGCGCCAGGGCGTGCAGCAAGGCGTCGTCGCCGACGGCCAGGCCATCGTAGAGATTGGCCAGCACCCGCGCCGCCGCCGGGTTGGGCGCAGCGACGATACGGTGGCGAAAACCCAGTTCGGTCAACTCCTTGCGCAAGCGCGCTTCGAACTGTGGCCAGGGCCCGAACAGCCCCAGGCTCGATTCGATTTCAAACAACAGGGCGCGTGGGTAATACAGGCTCACCTGGGAGCTGAACTTATAGGCCCAGGCCGCCAGGAACTGCTGCCAGCGCTCGATTTCGGCGGGGTCGTATTCAGCGCTGGCAAAGGTCTTGGCCAGGGCATGGGCTGCCGTCAGGGAAAGACCTGGGCGCAAGCCCAAGGCGCGCGCGGCGTCGTTGACGGTTTGCAGCACACGCCGCTGCGGTGTGCCGGCCAGCAGCGCCAAGGGCTGGTCGGGCTCGGGATGCACACGCTGCACCCCGTCCAGCGCCAATTGCGGGAAGACAATACACACCCAGCGCATGCCAACCTCAGTGCCCGGCCAGCGCGATCGGCGCCGGATGAGCCAGGCCACCGCGGCACTTGAGCACCCGCACTTGCGCAGGCGCTGCTTCGACCGCCAGGCGCAAGGCCGCCGGCGATGAATGGACCGCTTCGCTCAAGGCGCGCCAGGCAAACGCCAGGGTCTGGCCGGTTTCCGCCGCCACTTGCAGACGCCGCAGCGCGCGATCATCGACCTTGCGCGGCCAGCACAACACCGCGCCGCAACTGCCGGAACGCAGGCACTGCTCCACCGCCCACAACACGTCACGCTCCTCGGCCTGGATCACCGAGAGCCGGCGTACATCCACCCCGGCGTTCTGCCAGGCATGGGGATACGGCGTATAGGGCGGCGCCACCAACACAATGCGTTCCCCTGCTTTGGATAAGCGCGCCAGGGTCGGCAGCACCAGTTGCAGCTCACCGATACCGTCCTTGGCCATCAGGATTTCACTCAACGCCGACTCCGGCCAGCCGCCGCTGGGCAACACCGCATCCAGCGCGGCCAGCCCGGTGGGGTGCACGCTGGCGGGAGGCGCGGCCGGTCGGCCTTTCCACACGCGGCCGCCGTTGAACAGCGTATCCAGCGCAACCACGGCGCCCATCAGCCTTGCCTCACCAGGCCGCAGAACACCCCTTCGATGGCCAGGTCCTGATCCGGGCCCACCACAATGGGTTGATACGCGGGGTTGCGCGGCAGCAGGCGCACGCTGTTGCCACTGCGTTCAAACCGCTTGATGGTGACTTCGCCGTCCAGGCGCGCCACCACGATCTGTCCGTTCAAGGCTTCGGCACTGCGGCGTACGCCCACCAGGTCACCGTCGAGGATGCCGTCTTCGATCATCGAGTCGCCCTGTACCCGCAGCAGGTAGTCGGGGGTTTTCGCGAAGGTGCTCGGGTCCAGTTGCAGACGGCTGTGCACTTCGGCGTCGGCGCCAATGGGCCGGCCTGCGGCGACACGGCCGAGCACGGGCACGTCAAGCCATTCCGGGCGCGCGGGTTGATTAAGCACACGAATACCGCGGGCCTGGTTGGGGTTGACCTCGATAAAACCCGCTTCGGTCAATGCCACGACGTGCTTGCGTGCGACGCTGCGAGAGGCAAAGCCGAACGCCTCGGCAATCTCGGCGAGGCTCGGGGGCTGACCTTGCTGCGCGATACGGTCGCGGATGAAGGTCAGGATGGCGGTACGGCGGGGGGTCAGGGTTGTCATGGAGTACATTTGTACTCTTGTGGGAAATTTCTGACAATAGCCGGCAGTCGCATAGCGGGGACGCGAATTGTCGAAACGCCCCACGCAAGCGCCGGATAACCTCTACTCCCCGCCCCTGATAACCGCTGCAAAGTCCTTCGCCTGAATACACAGTGCGAGGTATTGCAGATGGTTGTCTTCGTTATGGCCCTGGTTAATGGGGCAATGCCTTGAACCTGGCCATCGGCAGGCTGGCCCTGACCCCAATGGACGTAAAGAAGGTCGATGCCGAAGGCGTCTTTCGTGACTTTCGTGAATGCCTGAATACCTTTTTCGATCAAGAAAGCGGACTGCACTACAACCGCCATCGCTACTACAATCCGGATATTGGTCGTTACCTCACGCAAGACCCGGTGACGTTGGCGGGTGGGATCAACGCGTACCTCACCTGAAAGGGCCGACTCACCAGCCGTCTTTGAACATCCTCAACTCCAGGTGCTGCAGCAGCATGATGGTCTTGCCATCCGCAATCTCCCCGCTCTGCACCATCGCCAATGCCCTCTCGAAGCCCAGTTCCAACACCTCGATGTCTTCGCCCTCTTCTTCCAGGCCACCGCCACTGCTCACGCGATCCCCTGGCTGGTATTCGCCGATAAAAAAGTGAATCCGCTCGGTAACCGAACCCGGGCTCATGAACGCCGCGAAGACCTTCTCCACCTGCCCCACGCGGTAGCCCGTCTCTTCTTCCGCTTCCAGGCGGATGCGTTCTTCGGGGCTGGCGTTGTCCAGCAACCCGGCGGCTGTTTCGATCAGGTAACCGGGGTAATCGTTGACGAACGTGGGCATGCGGAACTGGCGAATCAGCACCACCGTACGCTGCTCGCGGTTGTACAACAGGATGGTCGCGCCATTGCCTCGGTCGTACACCTCGCGGGTTTGGGCTTGCCAGCTGCCGTCGCGGCGGCGCAGGTCGAAGCTGTATTTCTTGAGGAGGTACCAATTGTCCGAGAGGGTTTCTTCGGCAGTGATGCGAACGGGGCTGTTGTCCATGGTCGGGCCTTTGTTCAAAAGAAGGCGCCATTGTCAGCTCTGTAATACTTTGCAAGCAATCACCCTGCACGACCGTCGAATTTATACCTGCCGCTGTAGGCCATCTGGTAAAAACCCTGCTTCACCTTTGCACTGGAACCTTCATGTCTTCTCGTTTTCTGTCGCGCTTGCGCCTGCGCTGGTTTCCCCTGTTGTGCATGCTGGTGTTGATCGTCGGCTTGCCGGTGGGGTGCAGCGTACTGCAACAAAAAGAGCGCGAGCTGGTGTTTCGTATCGAGCCGGGCACTGCCAGTTGGTACAGCGGTTTACCGAAGGCGGTGCAGGAATTTGAACTCAAGCCCGCCAGTTTCAAGTCAGGGCAGAACATTCACGCCTGGTGGTACCCGGCCGACCAGAAAGACGCGCCGGCGGTGCTCTACCTGCACGGCGTGCGCTGGAACCTCACCGGGCAGCTGTTTCGTATCGAGCAACTGCAGGCACTCGGTTATTCGGTACTGGCCATCGATTACCGTGGCTTTGGCCAAAGCAAAGGTGACCTTCCCTCGGAAACCACGGTGTACGAGGACGCGCGTATCGCCTGGGAACGTTTCCAGGTGCTGCAACCAGACCCAAGCAAACGCCTGATCTACGGGCACTCGCTGGGCGGTGCGGTGGCCATCGATCTGGCGGCGGAACTGGGTAAGCAGACGCCGCTGCCGGTACGCGGGCTGGTGATCGAATCAACCTTCACCTCCCTCGCGGATGTGGCCACGGCGGTGGCCAACACCTCGTTGCCGGTGCGCTGGTTGCTGTCGCAGAAGTTCGATTCCATCGACAAGATCGCCGACATCCAGATGCCGCTGCTGGTGGTGCACGGCCTTGACGACCGCTACGTGCCACCGCGTTTCAGCCAGCAATTGTTCGACGCCGCCAGGGAACCCAAGCGGCTGTTGTTGGTGCCCGGTGCCAGCCATAACAACAGCATGAGCCTGGCCGGTCGCAGCTATCGCCAGGCACTCGACAACCTGATGCAAGCCCGGATGCCGGCGCAGGTGGTTACGCACTCCACAGGCCGCAATAACCCGTCATAAATAGGTTTTCGGCACTGGGTCCGCACTTGCCTGTCAAGCGCAAACCCAGCCCATGCTGGCCCAAACGCAAAGTTGATCAAATATTGATCTATGCTTAAATCGCCAAGCCAGCCGGGGGTTCGCAAAGTTATCCACAGAGATACCCACGGTTTCCGTGGACAACTCTTTTTATTTTTTTACGTTTTTTTTGCTTATCGAATGCTTTCTGGAAATGTACCGGGCAACAAAATCTCGCGATTCACATCGCGTATATCGTTATACCCGCACAATGCCATCGACACGTCCAATTCACGGGCGATGATCTCAAGCGCCTTGGTCACGCCCGCCTCCCCCATGGCACCCAAACCGTACAAATGCGGCCGGCCGATCATCGTGCCCTTGGCGCCCAGAGCCATGGCCTTGAGCACGTCCTGGCCGGAGCGAATGCCACCGTCGAGCCACACCTCAATACGCTCACCCACCGCGTCGACAATCGCCGGCAACTGGCTGATGCTCGAGGGTGCACCGTCCAACTGACGGCCGCCATGGTTGCTGACCACCAACGCATCCGCGCCGGAATCGGCGGCCAGACGGGCGTCTTCCACATCGAGGATGCCCTTGATGATCAGCTTGCCGCCCCAGCATTTTTTGATCCACTGCACATCGTCCCAGCTCAAGCGCGGATCGAACTGTTGAGCGGTCCACGACGACAGCGAACTCATGTCCGCCACGCCCTTCACATGCCCGACGATATTGCCGAAGCCACGCCGTTGGGTGCCGAGCATGCCCATGACCCAGCGCGGCTTGGTCGCCATGTTGAGGATATTCGGCAGGGTCAGCTTGGGCGGCGCCGACAGACCGTTGATCAAGTCTTTGTGACGTTGCCCAAGAATCTGCAAGTCCAGGGTCAGCACCAGGGCGTCCACACCGGCAGCCTTGGCGCGTTCGATCAATTGCTCGACAAAGGCGCGGTCGCGCATCACGTACAGCTGGAACCAGAACGGCTGGCCGACGTGCTCGGCGATGTCTTCCAGCGAGCAGATGCTCATGGTCGACAAGGTGTAGCGCAGGCCGAACCTAGCGGCGGCACGCGCGGTGAGTATTTCGCCATCGGCATGCTGCATGCCTGCCAGACCGGTGGGCGCCAGCGCGACCGGCATGGCCATGTCCTGGCCGATCATGCTGGCGCGGATCGAGCGCTCATCGATATTGCGCGCCACACGCTGGCGGAACTTGATGGCGGCAAAGTCGCTTTCATTGGCGCGGTAGGTGCTCTCAGTCCAGGACCCGGAATCGGCGTAGTCGTAGAACATCCGTGGGACACGTTTTTGCGCCAGCTTGCGTAAATCTTCGATGGTTGTCATCAACGACATCTAGGTCACCTCTCCCTGAACTGACCCCCAGAGAGTAACCGCCCATCGGCCCTGCAACCAGCCATTGCGTTTAGATCGACCGGCGACTAATCTCGCACAAACCCGCAAATAAGTGCAAAAACATGCATAACACCCACCAAGCCATTGATCTGCCGTCCTTGCGCAAACAGAAGATTCTGTTGCTGCTGGAACGCGACGGCAAAGTCACCGCCTCGCAATTGGTCGAACACTTTGCCGTGTCCCAGGACACCATCCGCCGCGACCTCGGCGAACTCGCCGCCGCCGGCCTGTTGCAACGTGTCCACGGCGGCGCCCTGCCCCGGCCGAAAGACACCGGCAAGGACTTCTTCACCCGCGTCGGCGAGAGCAATGAGGCCAAGCGCCATCTTGCACGACTGGCCGCAAACCAAGTGCAGGACGGCCAGATCGTGTTGTTCGATTCCGGCTCGACCACGCTGCAGATCGCTCAGTCATTGCCGCGCTCGATCCGCCTGACCGCTGTCACCACCTCGCCGATGATCGCCATCGCCCTGGCCGACCATCCGGATGTGAACGTGATCCTGGCCGGCGGCCAACTCAACCCCGCCACACTCTCCACCGGCGGCTTCGAAGCCGTACGCCTGATCCAGAGCATCAAGGCCGACCTGCTGTTTACCGGCGTGTGCGCCTTGCACCCGCAGGTGGGCATCAGTTCGCTGCATTTTGATGAAGTGGCGGTCAAAAGAGCCCTGCTCGACAGCGCTTCCCACGTAGTGGCCGTGACCACCGCCGACAAACTCGGCGCCGTGGAGCCGTTTGTGGTGGCGCCGTGCAACCGCATTCACACATTAATCACCGAGTGGCATGTGCCGAACCTGGAGGCGTATGAGCAGCTAGGTGTGGACGTTCTGCGGGTTGAGGTCGAGTAGAGACAAGGCGTCGGCCACCGCATGGCCGCTCGCGGTGTTGTCGAATATGCACCAGGTGGGAACGCCCTCTGCAGCCGACTGGCCCAAAAGTCGCGCAAAGGCCTGCACACGTTCCGGACCATAGGCACTGTGATAGATGCGCGGCGAGCCATGCAGGCGCCAATAGCGCACGCCGTGCCAGCCGGCGCAGGTGACAGAGGCGTCAAGCACCGGCGGGTCGGCCGCCACGCGCCCTATCTGCATTGCCTGCAACAGCGCCTCAGCGGCGTGCCAACTGACGTGGCGTGGTTCAAGCACCACATTGCCGGCAAACCGTCGACGTAACGCCGTAAAAAACGCGTCGGCCGTGGAGGGTTCATAGGTCAATGAAGGGGGCAATTGCACCAGCAGGCAGCCCAGATGCTCGCGCAATGGCAAGCATTGCTCGAGAAATTCATCCAGCGCCATCTCACACTGCTGCAAACGCCGGGTGTGGGTAATGTGCTTGGGGACCTTCACCGAAAAACGAAACGCTGGCGGCACGCTCTGTCCCCAGCGCGCATAGGTTTTCGGCTGGTGGGGCCGATAGAACGAGCTGTTGATTTCCACCGCATTGAAGCGTGACGCATAGCGCTGCAAATGCGTGCCCTCACGGCTGAACGCCGGCCAGTGCTCACGCGGCAAACTCCAGCCCGCGCATCCCACATACAACGCTGGCGTCAAAACAGCACCGCCGCCGCATCGCGCATGAAAATCTCGATGGTCTTGGGCCCTACCCCCTCGAACTCAGCCAAGCGCTGCTCGAACGCCTGGCGGTCGGCGCTGGCGCTGCGCATCTGGGTGAGCTTGCCGGCATAGTCGGCGTTCAACTTGGCGCTGAGGTCCAGCAAGCGCTGCGCCGTGGTTTCGTCATAGCGCACGTAATGGGCGCGGCCCAGCATCGCCACCAGTTCGCGCGAGGTGCAGTGCTGCAACTTGCGCGCGGTGTCGCGGCCATGCTCTTGAACAATCACCTTGTACGCCTGCGCGGCAATCGAAGCCTGGATGCGCTTGCCCATCAGGAAGCTGGCGATAAACCACTTGAACAGGCTGCTGTCGTCATCGGGCTTGAGCTCGATGCCCAGGTCGGCGGCGGTAATAACACCTGCCATGCTCAGCGGTCCAGTTTGCGCTCGGCGTCTGCGGCCTGCTCGCGGATCGCATCGGTCTGGCGCTCAGTGTCTTTGATCGATGTGGGCGTGAGCACTTTGTCGACGGTTTCTGTTTTGGGATTCGGCTGCGCCAGGGTCTGACCTTTTAAAGCATCGTCGGTACCTTTCTGGGCGTCTTCAGAACTGATCGGGTCAGGGGTTTTGTCGGCGGTCTTAGGGTCGGTCACGGTCTCTCTCCAAGCCATTGAAAGCGCGCAGAAACAGCGCGCACTTATGCAGCAGAGCGTGTGGCATTTCGATCGTTCAAAGAAATTGCCCTGCGGGATTTTCGCGAAAAAAATTTAAACCTTTTGCACAGGTACCGGCTCAACAGACAGGTACTGGCACTCGCCATTTTCAAGGAGAAACACCATGACTACTTTGCTGATGAAACAAATGGGCCTGACATTCGCACTGGTTGCGGGCTCTATCTCGACCGCCATGGCCGCCACGTCCAACGACTTCGTTGAAAACGCCGCACAAGGCGGTATCACCGAAGTCGAGGCCGGCAAGCTGGCCTTGGAAAAAAGCACATCGGCCGATGTAAAAACATTCGCCCAGCACATGGTCACCGACCACACAAAGGCCAATCAGCAACTGATGGCCCTGGCGAAAAAGCTGGATATTGAAGTGCCGGATGACGCCGCGCTGACCGACAAAGCCAAAAAAGCCATCCTCGAAATGCGCGACGAATCGTTCGACAAGGCCTACGCCAACAACCAGGTGGCCGCCCATGAAAAAACCGTCGAATTGTTCAAGAAAGAAGCTGCTTCTTCGGACAACGCCGAGTTGAAGGCATTCGCCACCGACACGCTGCCGACCCTGGAAAAACACCTGCAAATGGCCAAGGAGCTGCAAAGCAAATACGCCAAATAATCCACCCAGCACACAGGAGACTCGACCATGAGTTCGTCACTCAGCGGCAAGAAAATCCTTATCATCACGTCCAACACCGGCATCGAACGCGATGAGCTGGTCAAGCCTTTGGAAGCGCTGCGCGGTTATGGCGCCACCGTGACCCACGGTTCCAGCAAGGGCGGCACCACCCAGACCTTCGTCGGCGATACCGAGAAGGACAAGACGGTAGAATCCGATGTGCAGTTGTCGGACGTTCTTAGCAGCGACTTCGACGCGCTGGTGATTCCCGGCGGCACCGTCAACGCTGACACTCTGCGCCAGGACGCGGCGGCATTGCGCTTGATCAAAGACTTCGCCGACGCCGGCAAGACCGTCGCCGCTATCTGTCACGGGCCCTGGACGCTGATCGACGCGGGCGTGATCAAGGGCAAGACCCTGACCTCGTATAAAAGCGTGCGCATCGACCTGGAAAACGCCGGTGCTGCCGGCTGGGTCGATGCCCAGGTCAAGGAATGCAAAGCCAATGGCTGGACGTTGATCACCTCACGCACACCGGATGACCTGCCGGCGTTCAACGAGGCGATTGCCAGCGCCCTGGCTGGCTGATAGTCGAGCTCTGAACGTAAACAGGCGCCCCATGGGGCGCCTGTTTGCCGACCGTGCTGAACCTCAGCTTTTACGGTGTTCGGCCATCTCACGCTTAGGCCCGAACATCGACCAGGCGATCAACCCCAACACCGGCACAAAGATCAGAATAACCAACCACAACCCCTTGGTCTCCCAGCCGCTGGTGCTACGCAGTACCACGTTGATGGCCCACAACTCCAACAGCAGCACAATCACCGCCAACCCAATCCAGACATATTCTAATTGCATGCTTCACCTCCTGAGGTCTAAGGGTTAGGTCAAGCACGAGCCCCAAGGGTTCCATCGGATTTGTGCTATTTGAGCCGGCACGTGAATAGAGACCTGGCGGCCTGGCCTGTGAGGTCAAGCAGGCAGTGGGCGCCACATTCATCAAGCCGGCCGACCACCATGGGCGTAATGCAATCCGCTTGACCGCCGACCATGCAAGCTGCACGACCCGCGCCGTCTTTAATTCGCCACAACCCATTGATCTATAGGTACTTTTATCGAAATTATAAGTTGGTACGGCTGATGCAATGACTCCGACGAGGCGCGCACTTCGACGCGCCCGAACCCAGTCTGTGAGGTTTCATCATGAATGCGATCGACCTTCTCAAAGCCGACCACGAACGTGTCAAAACGCTGCTGACCCAACTGAGCGAGTCCACCGAACGCGGGGTAAAAAAGCGCACCGAATTGCTGGCCAAGCTGGAGATGGAAATCACTCTGCACACCAAGCTGGAGGAAGAGATTCTTTACCCAGCCTTCCGTAAAGCCGGCGGCAAGGAACAAGACGTCATGTACCACGAAGCCAAGGAAGAGCACCGCACCGTCGACGCCCTGGTGCTGCCTGATCTTAAGAAGACCGAACCTTCCACCACCGAGTTTTCCGGCCGGGTAAAAGTGGTCAAGGAACTGTTGGAACATCACATCGAGGAAGAGGAAACCGAGATGTTCCCTCAAGCGAAAAAACTGCTCGGCAAAGCGCAGCTCGAAGCGCTTGGTGCAGAAATGGAAGCCATGAAAGCAGCGTATAAAAAAACCATGGGCGCTAAACCGATGGCGGCTTGATTACCGCCCGTCGTCCCGCTGCGTCGGGGTGAGGGAAACAGTTTTGCGCAATGGATCAAGAGGATTGAATCATGAAGCACTCGCGAAGGATTTTGCTCGCCCTCACCCTGACTGCCCTGTGCGGTCAACCTGCCTTTGCTGCATTTGGCGACAACCCCACAGCTGCGGCCGATGCCTTGGCGGGCGACGGCGCCGCCGGCTCTGCCCTGCCGCCCGGGACTTATCCAAGCAGCCCTTCCGACCGGGACAAAAAAACCCAGGAAAGCGACCAGCAGCAGACGGACAAAACGTCCAAACCTGCGGACTCCGATTCCGACACGAAACCACCCAGAAAACCGCGTTCAGGCAGCTGACGGCTCATCGGCGCTCGGTGGCTCGGGGGCAAGGCCCCAGTCGCCGTGTTCGTACCAGTCATCACCGAGCATCTCGGCGGGGTGCATGGTGCGGTCGGCGCCGTTGCCGCAGGCCAGGTCGCTGGCGCCGCAGTAGCGATCACAGCCCCAGCAGATGCGTTCGGGGTGCTTGGGGTGCAGGGGGAAAGGCTTGGCCATGGGCGGGATCCTTGCCGGTGGGCGATAGCCACACCCTACGTCCGGTGGCGGCTGGTGGGCTTGATTGATGTCAATTGGGTCCGTTCTTACAGCTGGGGCCCCGAACACAGGGGTTGGTTCAGGATGGGGTGTCGATGGTAGGACAGAGTACATATCCGTTGCTGCAGCAACGGATATGTACTCAATACTCAGTTCCCCCAATCACCCCATCCCCCCTGAAATCATGCCGCAACGGCTTGCCCCTCAACCCCATACAAAACGCCTCAACCAACGGCCCGTCATCCAGCGGATAGCGCCGCAACAAAGCGCGAAAATCCAGCGCATCTTCCTACCCCAAACACAACAACAACAACTGCCCTTCAACGGTCACCGACGTGGAACTTGCGCTGGTCGACATGCCCGTTCAAGTCCAGCACGCCTTGAGCCTGGCGTGCGCGAGCGAGTGGGATGACGGTGTGCATGACAGGCTCCGGAACAGGCGACGGTGAGCCATTGTCCGGTGCGACGCCACGGCGCACCTTGATGTGCATCAAGGGCTTTACCAGGTGAGGTAGAACATGCTCTTGGCCAACAGCACAATCGCGACCATATGCCCGAACAGGCTCAGGTGCACCCCACGGATATAGCGCGCACTGACGCTGCCCCGGCGCATCCGCGCCATGGTCAGCAAAAAGTGCGCGAGCACGCTGGCGGCGAGGATCAACTTAAGGCTCAACAAGGTGCCGAACGAGGAAGACAACGGCGCGGCCAACGCCGGCCAATAACGCAGCCAGACCATACCGAGCCCGGCGCCGAACAGCACCAGCAACACCCAGGGCATCAGCACCCTGGCACGCCGGCCGACGCCCTGCTCCACCAACACCATCACGCGCAGCGGCAAGTGCCGGTGCAAGTGCCCCAGGATCAGCACCTCGAAAAACACCGTGCCGATAAAAATCAGCGCGGCGAACAGGTGAGCCAATAACAGCAGCAGATAGAGCATCGTGGCCTCTCAAGGGGACCGGCCGGGGAGCGCTCAGTGTGCCGGCGGACGCAGGGTGCAGCCTTGATGCCGATCAAGGCTTGGCTGACGTGCCTTGCAGCACCGTGCTGCGCCAGGTCACGCCCAGGCCTTGGAACGTGCCCGTGGGGGCCCGGGAACGATACCGTTTGCCGGTGGGGCCAGGTCGGGAGGCACCCTCCAGCCGCTGAAGCCACCGCGTGCGGTCAGTGGGCACCAGGCGAAATCCCACGGCGCGGGGGGCAAGGCGCGCGGTTCGACAGCGGCGCGCCCAGGTTTTTTCCAATCGAACAGCGTCACCCCTTGCCACGCCAGCACCACGCCTTCGGCCGGGCTGTCATCGGTATTGACCCAGCAGGCCGCCGTGGCGGCCATGAAGGCTTCGATGGGCTCATCGTCGATCTGCTCGCGATACGGCGAGTCCAGCAGCCAGCGGCAGACATTCAGGTGGTAGGTCCAGTCCTGGGCGGGCTGGTTGCGGTAGGCCCAGGTCATGAAGCTGCGAAACAGGTTCAGGCCCTCGGGCGGGTCCAGCTTGAGCAGCGCCGGACAGATGTCGAACAGGCTGTGCCAGTACGGCAACAGACGTGCATCCAGGTGCACGAAGCAGCGGGAATTGCTGGGGTATTGCGCAGGTACAGGTTCGGCACGCAGGCGACGGGCGCCGGCAGGCAATGGGTGGCTCATGAAACGCACTCACAGTCGTGACGATAGAACGCCGCCCTGTTAGGGGCGGCCCAAGGCACACGTCAGACGGCGGGGGAAGCGCGGGGGTTGGCCGAGGGCCAGACGTAGCGTGGCGGCGCCTTGTTGCGCCGCGCATAGGCCGGGCGCGGGGGTTGCGAGAGGCCCAGCAGCCAGGCCAGGCCGATCAGGAACACCAGGGCGAGCGTCAAGGTGGCGCACACTGGGCAGGCAAAGTAGTTCGAGATGTTACTGGAAGCCGCGCCGCCGGACCCTTTGTCGGAAAGTGGCGCCTGTTTACCCGCCACCGAACAGAACGCCCCGCCGATCCCGTTGAGTTGCTGGCCCATCATATGCCCATGGCCCAAACCGCACACGAACAGGTTCATCAGCACGCAGAAATACAGGCTCCAGGCGATCAGCGAACGGTTGGGATGGCTCAATTTCATGGCGGCGACTCTACCACTCGAGACACAAAAGAGGCCAAATGCACCGCGCACCTGTGGCAGAACGTCGCAGATTACGTGGGGTAGCCAGGGTTGGTAGACTTGGCGCCCTCCTCGTTTACTCCTTTTCAAAGCCTGATGTGTAGATCCAGAGCAATGCAGGCGTTTCACAGGATGCCCAGTTGATGAGTACGCTATTGACCCGCCGCAACGTCCTGACCGGCATGAGCCTGCTGGGTCTGGGCCTGCTGGCCGGTTGTGACAGCAGCCCAAAATTGAACTTCAGGTACGGCAAGGACCTGAGCGACAAGATCATGGGCCGCACCTTCAAGCTCAAGAACACCGAGGGTGAAACCGTGACCCTCAGTTCCTACCGTGGCCTGATGCCGGTGGTGTTCTTCGGTTTCACCCAGTGCCCGGCCGTGTGCCCGACCACCCTCGCCCGCGCCGCTCAGGCCAAGAAGCTGATGGGCCGCGACGGCGAGATCATGCAGGTGATCTTCATCACCCTGGACCCGGAGCGCGACACGCCGGAGATTCTCGACAAGTACGTCAAGGCCTTCGATCCCAGCTTCGAGGCGCTGTACGGCACCCCGGAAGAAATCGCCGTGGCCGCCAAGGAGTTCGGGATCTTTTATGAAAAGATCCCCGCCGGCGACACCTACACCCTGTCCCACACGGCCACCAGTTTTGTCTTCGACACCCGCGGCAACCTGCGCCTGGGCCTGCAAGCATCCCTTACCGCTAAAGAGTGCGCAGAAGACCTGCTCACCGTCATGGAGGTCTGCTAATGACTGCCGTACAACACCTCAAGCGCCTGACCTTGAGTCTCGCCCTGTTGGGCTTCGCCGCGCATGCCAGCGCCGAGGTTCAAGTGACCGATGCCTGGGTGCGCGCTTCAGTGCCGGGCCAGCCGTCCAGCGGCGCGTTCATGACCCTCACCGCCGACACCGACAGCCAGTTGCTGCGTGTCGCCTCGCCGGTGGCCAAGGACGTGCAGATCCATGAAATGAGCATGAAGGACGACGTGATGCGCATGGGCCCGGTGGACTCGGTGGCCCTGCCCGCAGGCCAGGCGGTCAAGCTCGACCCGAACGGCTACCACGTGATGCTGATGGGCCTGACCGGACAGATCAAGGAAGGTGATCAGGTACCGCTGACCCTGACCGTGGAAAACGCCAAGGGCGAAAAACACAGCGTCGACGTGAGCGCCACCGCGCGCGGCCTGGATGGTGTGGACCATAGCCACATGGACCACAGCAAGATGCACTGACCGTGCCGCTCAATCGACAATAAACAGCTTCGCCCCAACGCTTGTCGATGAGCGATGGGCCTCCATGTCATTGCCCACCTGGTAACTCATCCCGGCCGTCAGCGTGAACTGACGGCCGTCTTCCAACGCCGTATGCAACTCGCCCTCCAGGCACAGCAGCACATGCCCGCGCGTGCACCAATGATCGGCCAGGTAACCGGCGGTGTACTCGACCATGCGCACGCGGGTGGTGCCGAAATGGCAGGTGCGCCACGAGGCACTGCCGGTAACGCCTGGGTGACGCTCGGGCGCGACGGTGGACCAGTCGGTGATGCCAAACGGGACAGCGGTGAGTTCCATGGTGTACTCGGTGGTCGGTTGACGTGGCGTGAGACTATCCAGCTGCCGGCACGTGCGATAGACACAGATGGCTTGGTTTTGAGGGATACAGGCCGACGGGCTTGTTATCCTGGCAGCCTTGCTCCCAAGGACGCGTGCTGATGCAGATTGATCCCGCTTATATCCTGCTTGAGACCGAGCACTGGTTGCTCAACCATCACCTAGCCACGCATCTGCCGGGTTACCTGATGCTGGGCGCCAAGGCGCCTGTGGATGCCCTGGCGGACATGCCGGATGCGGCGTTGGCCGAATTGGGTGGGCTGCTGGCTAAAACCCAGCGCGTCATGCAAGCACACCTCAAACCCAAGCACTTGTATATAAGCCGCTATGGACATATGCCGGGATTTCCTCTGCATTTTCACTTCATCCCGGTGTATGACTGGGTCGAGGACTCGTTCTGGCAGGATGCGCGTTACCGGCGACTGCAAGACTTGGGTTTGCAGCCCCAGGGACACCCACTGACCGACGGCGCGGAGTTAACGCTGTTTGTGTGGCGCGAATTTGGCGAGAGCCCCACGCCTGCGTTGATCCAAGGGCCATCGGTTGGGCAGGTTGTCGACAGCCTGCGCGCGCACCTGCGTGACTGAGGAATACCCGCTGCAGGTGCCGGTGGTCGTCGGTGTCTACCCAACGTTGGCTTGGGTCATCGGTTTAACCCAGTTTCTTTTCATCGGAAATACACGCCAACTGCAACCCCGACGGCGCGTGGTAAATCGCCGGCTCATCGCCTGCGTAGCCAAACCCGCGATAAAAGCCCGCGGCATTCAACGTGGCGTCGAGCACCACCTCTTCAATCGCCAGTTCCCGGGCAACGCGCTCGAGGTGATCCAGCATCGCGCTGCCATACCCAAGCCCGGTGAAGGCAGGCAACGCGGTGGTTTTGTCTCTATGATAGGGCCCTTCGCTCAACCTCCAGGAACCCGAATGCCCGCCCTCACCTTGCGCAACGCCCTCCCCGCCGACGCCGCCCGCTGCTATGACATCGAAATCAGCGCCTACGAAGGCGACGAAGCCGCCACCCTGGAAAAGATCGCCACGCGCATTGCCCGCTACCCTCAGGGTTTTCTGATTCTGCAAGCCGATACCACGGTGGTGGGATTTATCAACAGTGGCTGCGCCCATGACGTGGTGATGTCGGACGAAGCGTTCAAGGAATTGGTGGGGCATGCGCCCGAGGCGCCGAATGTGGTGATCATGTCGGTGGTGGTGGACCCGGCGCATCAGGGCCAAGGGTATGCCAAGCGGCTGATGAGCGAGTTCGTGCAGCGCATGCAAGCCTTGGGCAAGCAGACCATTCACCTGATGTGCAAGGAGCAACACGTGCCGTTGTACCAGCGCATGGGCTACACCTACGTTCGGCCATCGCCCTCGGACCACGGTGGCATGGCGTGGCATGAGATGGTTAAAGCGCTCTAACAGCCAGGGAGTCAGTCATGAACGCACCGCTTATTGAAATCAGCGACCAGCCCAACCCCGATGCCGAGCGCGTTCTCAGCAGCGGTCTGGCGGCGTTCAACGAACACGCCAGCGGCTACCATGACCGGCGCCCTCTGAGCGCGTTGATCCGAGACCCGCACACCGGGGAAATACTCGGGGGCATAACCGGCAGGACCGCGTTCGGCATGGCCTTCCTCGACCTGTTTCACTTGCCCGAAACACTGCGCGGTGTGGGCCTGGGCAGCCGGTTGTTACACGCGTTCGAAGAGGAAGCCCGGCGCCGGGGTTGCTTGAATGCCGTGCTGTACACCATCAGCTTTCAGGCGCCAGGGTTCTACGAAAAAAATGGGTGGGTGCGGTTTGGGGAAATACCCTGTGCGCCAGAGGGCAGCAGCCGCGTGTTTCTCTCCAAGCAGTTATGACGTTCAGGGCGGGGCGACGGCCCGGGGCGCCAGGCACTGAGCTACCAGCTCCCCGAAGCCCCGCCGCCGCCACTGGAACCACCGCCGCCCGACGAACTGCTGCTGGAGCTGGAGCGGCTTGAGCTGCTCGAACTGGAACCGCCACTCGAGCCGGAGCCTGAGCTGCCAATGCTCTGCACAAACACAACAAACGCCGCAAAAGAAGCCACCGGTATCGCCACCAGCCAGCCTTGGTAACCGTGCCCCACCAGCAGCCCTGCGACGACATAAATGCCCAGCACCGCCAACGCACGAACGAGGAAGAAACGCGGGCGGGTTTTCCAGGACTGTTTGATGATGAAGAACAACCCCACGTAAAGGCCCAGCACCAAAGCCCCACCCAACGGCCAGAGCAACCAGTGAACGTAGTTGACCGCCATAAAGCGGTTCGCCACCACCACCGCGATGATGTACGCAAGCACGCCGAGCACGCCGTAGAACACGGTGCGGGCCATCCACAAGCCGCCGAACGTGGCGCCGCCGATCAGCAGGGTCAGCGGCACCAGCAGCAAATACATGGGCCACTCGTGACCACCGCCCAATACGGTCAACAGCAGCGTGACCGCCAAGGTGGCGATCAGCGCCCGGCGCCAACGCAACTTGCCGGCCGCCATCAGCACCCCGCCGACGCTGCCGACAATGAACGCCAGCAACACGGCGAGGGCTCCCATCGGGAAGCCCGGTTCAGCCACGGCCGGCAGATCGCCGCCGTCCACCAGCACGATCAGGTCGTCCACCCCTCTGCCGATCCCACCGACATAGTCGCCCTGGCGAAACGCCGGGGTGATGTGTTCTTCAATGATGCGGTGGGCCAACAGGTCGGTGACGGTGCCTTCCAGGCCGTAGCCCACTTCGATGCGCACCTTGCGGTCATCCTTGGCCACCAGCAACAGGATGCCGTCATCGACATCCTTGCGCCCCAGCTTCCAGGCACGGAACAGTTGGTTGGTGTAGTCCTCAAGGTTCGCGTCGCCGATCGTGGGTATCAGCAGCACGGCCACTTGCGCACCTTTGCGCTGTTCCAGGGCGGCGAGTTGGTCTTTCAGACGGGTGGTGGTGCCGGCATCCAGGGTGCCTGTGAGGTCGATCACCCGCTGGTCGAGGGCCACGCCAATGGGCGACGGATCAGCCTGGGCGGTGATACACAAGCCTGCCGACGCCAGCACCAGCAGACTCAAGACGGATTGCCGCAACCACCGCTTCATATTTGTTACCTAAAGTTTCTTCCTGAAGGTGGCGACTTTACCTTATCAGCGCTATAAGGCGTGACCCAAAGCCTTCGACTATCTAAACTGCGTCCCTTATAGCAATACGCCACAACCTCGAGATACCCATGGACCTACGCCAGCGCAACAACGTCAATGTGATAGGCAACGGGACCTCGACCCTGGTGTTTTCCCACGGATTCGGCTGCAACCAGGCCATGTGGAATGACCTGGCGCCGCAGTTCGCCGACCGTTTTCGCGTGGTGATGTATGACCTGGTGGGGGCCGGTCTTTCCGACCTGGCTGCCTTCGACAAAGCCAAATACAGCGCGCTGGACGGCTACGCCTGCGACTTGAATGAGATCATCGACGCCTATGCCGAGGGCCCGGTGATTCTGGTCGGGCATTCGGTCAGCGCGATGATCGGCGCCCTTGCCGACCGCCTGGTACCGGGGCGCATCGCAGCGCATGTGCTGATTGGCCCGTCGCCACGCTATATCGATGCCGAGGGCTACGTCGGTGGTTTCACCCGCGCGGACATCGATGACCTGCTCGACACCCTCGACAGCAACTTTCTCGGCTGGTCCAGCAGCATGGCGCCGGTGATCATGGGCGCGCCGCAGCAACCGGCACTGAGCGTCGAGTTGACCGAAAGCTTCTGCCGCACCGAACCGGACATCGCCAAGCAGTTCGCGCGGGTGACTTTTATGTCGGACAACCGCCAGGACGTAATCGGCCTGACCACCCCGGTGCTGATCCTGCAATCGAGCGACGACCTGATTGCGCCGGTGGCCGTGGGCGAATACCTGCATCGCGTATTGCCCAACAGCACCTATTGCCTGGTGGACAACGTCGGCCATTGCCCGCACATGAGCGCGCCGCAGGCCTGTGCCGTGGCCATGGACGCGTTCCTTGCGCCCTGGATACCCGCTCGTGTCAGCTGAAGTGTTCGACAGCGCGGCCTGTGCCCTGGCCGTCACTGCCGAGGACGGCATGATCCTCAAAGCCAACACGCGCTTCGGCGAGTGGTTGGGGTTCAGCATCGGCGAACTGTGCAGCCAGCGCTTTCAGGACTTGCTGACCATGGGTGGGCGGATCTTCCACCAGACCCACCTGGCACCGATGCTGCGTATGCACGGCAGCGTCACCGAAGTGAAGCTGGACATGCTGCACCGTGACGGACACAAGGTAACCGTGCTGCTCAACGGCAATAAACGCGCGCAAGCCGACGCCGTGGTGTACGACCTGGCGCTGTTCGGCACGACCGACCGTGATAAGTACGAACGCGAACTGCTCAATGCGCGCAACCTGGCCGAAGCGCTGCTGCAGGAAAAAACCGCCACCCAAGTGGCGCTGCACCAGGCCCAGGCTGAATTGAAAGAGGCCTATGCCATCGCCCAGCGCCGCGCGCTGTTTGCCGAGCAAATGGTCGCGATTGTCAGCCACGACCTGAAGAACCCGCTCACGGCCATCCGCATGGCCACGGATTTTCTCACCCGCGCCGAGCGCACGCCCAAGGAACAGCAACTGCTCGGGCACATCGCCCAATCGTCCGAGCGCGCCCAACGCATGATCGCCGACCTGCTGGACTTCACCCAGGCCCGGGTCGGCCAGGGCATCACCATCAAAGCGGCACCGTTGGCGTTGCATGAGGTGATTCACCGTGCCGTGGACGAACTGCGCGTGGCCTTCCCCAAGGCGACCCTGGTGCATCACACCGAAGGCCTTGGCGACGCCTGCCTGGATGCCGACCGCGTGCAGCAGATCATCGGCAACCTGGTGGCCAACAGCGTGGCCTATGGCGACCTGCAACGGCCGATCACCGTGACCTCGCGCCTGGGTGACGGCATGTGCGAAGTGGCGGTGCACAACCACGGCGCGATGATTCCCAAGGCATTGTTGAGCGGGTTGTTCGAGCCCATGACCCGTGGCAGCGATCAGGGCAGCGATGTGCGCAGCGTGGGCCTGGGCCTGTATATCGTGCGCGAATTGGCCAAGGTGCATGGCGGTGACGTAGACGTGCGTTCGTGCGCCACGGCCGGCACGACGTTCACGGTGACGTTTCAGAACACGTAGGCGCTGCCCTGCATGATCGGCGCCACGCTGCCGGTCAATACCACGCCGCCCCTCCCGTCCCAGTGCACCGTGAGCGTACCGCCGTCGCACTGCACCAGCACCGTGGCATCCAGCAAGCCACGGCGAATGCCATTGACCACCGCCCCACAGCAACACGACCCGGAACCCAGCGGCACACCGCCGCCGCGCTCCCAGATGCGCAGGCGGATGTGCCCACGGTCGAGCACCTGCACAAAATGCACATTGGTCCTGGCTGGAAACAGCGCGTGATTTTCCAGTAACGGGCCTGCGGCAGGTACATCAACGGCGTCGATGTCGTCCACAAAATACGTGCAGTGAGGATTGCCCATGCTGCACGCCGCCGGGTTGCCGCTGATCGACAAGGTGCGTGTATCCATCGCCTCGGCCAGCGGCACCGCGGCCCAGTCCAGCGACGGCTCGCCCATATTTACCGAGACCTGGCGTCCGGGCTGGCGCGTGCAGGTCAGCAGGCCGCGGTCAGTGCGCAGCACGATCGAATCGCTGCCGATTTCGTGCATCAGGCGGTCGGCCACCCCACGCGTGGCACTGCCGCAGGCGGCCAGGGGCGTGCCATTGGCGTTCCAGAACTTGATGCGCGCGGCGGCGTCGTCGCAGTCGAGCACCACCGCCAGTTGGTTGAAACCGATACCGGTGTGGCGATTGCCCAGGCGCCGGGCGATTTGCGCGGTGATCGGGTCGTCCTGGCCACGGCGGTCGACGATGATGAAGTCGTCGCCATTGGCGTGCATCTTTACGAACGGCAAGGGCATGGGCTGTCCAGGGGTCGACCGGAAGGTGAGCCGAAGGATACCCTGAACCCGCCCCACTGACCTATCGAAGGACCGAACCATGCTAATTGTGTTCAGCGGACTGCCCGGCACCCACGTGGTCACCGCAAACATCACATCGGCAGGCGCCGTTGAAACCCTCCTCAGCCACTTGCGTGCAGCATGAAAGCCGCACCGCTCCCCGACGCTTGACCGCCCGAAATCACAGCACGCTGCCCATCGCCTTCATCAACACCAGATCCCGCGCATAAATATCCGGCGCGTACACCAGACCACCCTGACGGTCGACTTCCACCGTCCAGTAGCCCAGCAGCACCGGCACCGGCGTGGCCAGACGGAATTCGTGGGTCACGCCGGTAGCCAGCAGTTCATCGGTGCGAGCACGCTCGGCCGGGCTGACCAGCAGATCGCGCAGCAGCAAGGGTTGTTCGACGCGTACACAGCCGGAGCTGAACGCGCGCGGGCCTTTGGTGAACAGCGGCTGGCTGGGGGTGTCGTGCAAGTACACCGAGTAGGGGTTGGGAAAGCGCATCACGATCTTGCCCAGTGGGTTGCGCGGGCCGGCTTCCTGGCGCAGCAGGATATTACCGGGGTGCGCCCAGTCGATCTGCTCGGGCGCCAGCGGGTTGCCTTCGGCGTCGAGCACTTGCAGATTTTGCTGGCGCAAATAGTCGGGGTTGAGGCGGATGGCCGGCAGTTTATCCTCGCGCATGATGGTCGGCGGGATGGTCCAGGTGGGGTTGAGGGTCAGCCGGGTGATACGTGACTTGAGCAACGGCGTCTGGCGTTCGGCACGGCCCACTTGCAGGCGGGTTTGCCACACGGGTATGCCGCTCTGGTACACGCTCAGTTGCGCGGCCGCGACGTTGACCAGCACGCCTTCGGGCTCCAGGTCCTGGGCGAGCCAGCGGAAACGCTCAAGGTTGATGCGCAATTGCTCGCGGCGTACGGCCGGGCTGATATTGAGTTCGGCTACAGTCCCGGCACCGATCACGCCATCCGCTTGCAGGGAGTGGCTGAGCTGGAACGCCTTCACCGCCTCAACCAGTTCGGCACGGTATTGCGTGTCGCTGCCCTTGGGTTCACTGGCCAGATAACCGCCGCTGTAGAGCCGGCGCGCCAGTTCCGGCACACGCGGGTCCTGCATACCGGGGCGCAACAGCGGGCCGCTGCCGACCGGATCCCAGTGGGGCAAAGGTTGCTGGCGCACGGTGGCGTAGGCATTGCGCAGGCTGCGATAGAGATCGGCGCTGGGGCGTGCCTGGTCAAAGGCCTGTGCCATGTCTTGCAGGCCGACGGCAGCGAAGGCCAGCACCTCGGTATCAGGCTCGCGGGTCGGCGGTTGGGCATGCCACAGCGGTTCGAAGCGCGACTGCTGCAGACGACCGAAGTGCAGATCCTGAAGCGCTTGCAGGTAGCGCTGGCTGCTGCCGATATCGCTGCACAGCACGTTGGCCGTGGCATCGGTGGTGGGCGAGCTATAGTGGGTGGGGTCCAGGCCATCGTCGGCGAGCATGAGCAACTGGGATTGCAACGCCTGGCGGCGCGACTCGTCCGACCACAGCGGTGCATCGCCTTGCTGTTGGTAAAAGGCTTGCAGGCGCGCCTGGACGGCGGCATCTATCTGCGACGCCAGGCCGGGGCAGACGCTGGGCAGTTGCGCCAGGGCCTGCTGCACCGGGGCAAGGTCCAACGGCGCGGGGGTGGTGACGGGCAACGGCTGCACAGCCAGTGCACCGGCCGTGGCGACCAATGGTGCAACGAGCAAGCAAATGCTCAAGTAACATGCGTGTTTTTTGAACAATGGCTTGGCTCCAATCCACAGCGGGGGGGATGTACTGTAGATGCTGACTTTTATGTGTCGCCTTGGCGTGATCACCCTAAGCCTGGCTATGTTGAGCAATTCTGCGCTCGCCGCCAATGGCAATCCTCCTTCCCTGTATAGCAGCCTGGCCCGCTCGGCTCCAGAACTCAATCCCACGGTACTCAAAAGCGCACTGAATGCGATGCAGTGTGCGGTCAGTAATGGCGAGGAACGCTCTGAGCGCCTGGCCGTGATCGACTACTCCCAGCCCTCGACCGCCCGTCGGCTATGGATCTTCGACCTGCGCAAGAAAACCCTGGTGCTGCGCGACCTGGTGGCGCACGGGGCCAAATCCGGGGAAAACTTCGCCACCCAGTTCTCCAACCTCGAAGGCAGTCACCAATCCAGCCTGGGGCTGTTCCGCACCCAGGAAAGCTACCTGGGTACCCACGGCTACTCGCTGCGCATGGACGGCCTGGAGCCGGGCTTCAATGACCTGGCGCGCGATCGCGCCATCGTGATTCATGCGGCCGACTATGTGAGCCCGTTGTGGAGCAAGCGCGAAGGCCGTATCGGTCGCAGCCAGGGTTGCCCGGCCGTACGCCCGCAGGTGGCGCGACAGGTGGTGGACAAGCTCAAGGATGGGCAGTTCATGTTTTCCTGGTACCCCGACCAGCGCTGGTTGAAGTCTTCGACCTACCTCAATTGCAAACCCCAACAGGTGGCCAGTAGTCGTACAATCCGTGGCGGTTAGCCACAGATAAAAGAGAGCTTCGAATGCTTCTACATCAATCGACCTGGATCGAGATCGGCCAATTCCTGGCGCGCAGCCGCACGGTGGTCATCCCCATCGGCTCCAACGAGCAACACGGCCCGACCGGCCTGCTGGGCACTGACTGGATGTGCCCGGAGATCATCGCCCATGAGGCGCAAAAGAACGCCGACATTCTGATCGGCCCCACCTTCAATATCGGCATGGCCCAGCATCACCTGGGTTTTCCCGGCACCATTTCCCTGCGTCCTTCCACCTTCATCGCCGCGATTGGCGACTGGGTGCGCTCGCTGGCCGGGCATGGTTTCGACAAGATCCTGTTCCTCAATGGCCACGGCGGCAACATCGCGACCATTGAAGCGGCGTTTTCCGAGCTGTACGCCGAAGCCAGCTTCGCCCGGCGCCCTGCCGGCTTTGCGTTGAAGCTGGTGAACTGGTGGGACCTGGAAGGCGTCACTGACCTGGCGCAGCGCCAATTCCCGGTGGGCCATGGCAGCCATGCCACACCGTCGGAAATCGCCGTGACGCAATGGGCCTACCCGGACTCGATCAAGTCCGCCGACTACGCACCACAGATCGCCAACACCGGCCCAATCCGCGAGGCCCTGGACTTCCGCGCCCGTTTCCCGGATGGGCGCATGGGCTCGGACCCGGCTCTGGCGACCGTGGAAAAAGGCGGAGAATTGGTGGCGTTGGCGGCGCGAGGGCTGATAAAAACAGTCAACGGCTTCAGCAACGAAACCAGACCCTGAGCCCTGCCCCGTTGCCCGTGGCCTGGCGTTACTGGCATTCCTTGGCGGACATTTCCAGCCGCGACGGCGTGAGGGCAGACGCCAGCGGCTTGCGCTCATACAAGAACACCTTGCCGCCCTCGCCTGCCTTGTAGACTTCCAGCACGTCGTCGGCGGCAATCTTGCTGGTCAACACCACCCTGGCGTGACGCGAGTTCTGCGTCACGGTGGAGGTGATCCCGTGTTTTTCCAGCTTAGGCAAGACGCACTGCACATAGGCGTCAGGGCCCTTGCTCGATTGCAGGGTCAGCGTGGGGGTGTTGGGCGAGGAAACACAGCCGGCCAACAACAGAGCCGTCAGGGGTACGAACAAAGCGCGCATGAAAAAATCCTGAGTCGAAAAATAAAGGGTCAAACACACACATCAACTGGCGCGCACCAGCGCCTTGAGCGACACATCGAACTGCTTTAACGCATCGAGCTGCACATCCCGCTGCCGCTCGATCTGCGCGGCGATTTCCGGCGCTGATTTGTCACGCACCCACACCGACGGCACCTGTTTATGCACCGAACCTTCGGCCTTGGCGATGTACTGCAGGTCGGCGTCATAGAACCGCGCCACAAAACGCGCCTCGACTTCATCGTTACGCGGGGTCAACAGTTGGTTATGGGTATCGAGCATCACCACGACATCCGGGTGCGCCTGCAGCAATGCATCCAGATTGTCGTAGACCGTCACCGACGAAAAGGTGCCTTGCAGTGAGTTCATCAACCAATCGATGGCCAGTTCCGGGTCGGAGCTGTTGACGAACGCCGCACGGATCCGCCCGTCGAGCACATCCTTGGCGCCGTTCAAGGCCATGTCGTGGTAGCGTTGAAGGTAGCCGAGATTGTCGCGGGTGGAGTCGCTTAACAACACACCCACCGATTGCGCCGGCTGCAGAGAGTCTACGCCAGCGGCGATTGGTAGCAAATGGCCTTTACGCAGATCGCCCGCGATTGCTGCGTTGTTCACCACTGCGGTGCCGAGCATCAGGGCCATTAAAGCCAGTTGAATTATCGTCCTCATCGCGCGTTTCCTTGAACTGCGTCTCGATGAAGTCATTTTGCCCTTTCCCTGCAAAAACAGAACTTGCGTTGCGTGATGGTGACTATTATCTGAAGCGATAGTGTCACGACAAAACCTATAAGGACTTGCCATGAAGCCCCACCAGAAAACCTTCGACCGCATCCGCGAAGCCGTCTTGCCGGAGTACCGTGAGCGCGTCGCCGATTACCTGACCGAGTACGAAAAGGTACTGCTGGATGCGGCGGCGGAGGCGGACCAGATCAACGCCAGCGCCCAGCAACTGCGCGGTTACCTGCGCGGCTTGAACACCACGCGGGTGCTGGGCATGGCCGATTGGGAAGACCTGGACCGACGCGTAACGCACATCAGTGAAAGCGCTACAGCACAGGGCGTGGCTGATTGACCCACGCCTGCACCGACGGCCGCAGCCACTGACGCCGGGCGTACGCCACCAGATCGGCGGGCACGTTGTCGCCGTTCAGGATCAAGCGATTAAGCATGAGCGCCAGGTCCACATCGGCAATCGACCACTCACCGAACAGGTGGGCCGGGTCACCTGCCAACAGCGTCTGCGCGCCACTGATCAAGCGCCGGGCGGCCGCCTCGGCCACCGGCGACAACGGCGGCATCTGCTGCCCGCAGAACACCACCAACGTGGAGCGTTCCTGGCGAATCGGCAGTAAATCGCTGCGCAGCCACGCCTGCACCTGCCGCGCCCTCGCCCGCTGCCTGGGATCGGCCGGGTACACCGCGATTTCGGGATAAGCCTCGTCCAGGTACTCGGTGATCGCCGAAGACTCCGACAGCGCAAAATCGCCCTCCACCAGGGTCGGTACACGTTGGGTCACCGACAACCGGGCGAAATCCGCCGTCTGGTGTTGCGCGGCCTCAAGGTCCAGGGTGACCAGATCGAAGGCCAGGCCTTTTTCGCGCAGTGTGACGAACACCGACATGGCATACGGGCTGGTAAAGATCGAATCGACGTAAAGGCGCAACGGACTCTGGCTCATGGGCAATCTCCTTTTATGAGCCCTCACGCTACGAGATGCGCGCGAATAAAGACAATGCAGGGTTTTTATGGGGGCATTCCTGGCGGGAATACCGACACCCGTTATCCGGCAAACCCGCCGCTGTCCAGAAAGCCCATTTAACAGCAGCCAACGCGCGGCAACGCGCCGCATAATGTTATAGGATAACGCCAACTTTCCGCCCTGCCCTGCGATGCCCCCCCCATGACCGATGCTGCTCCCCCGCGCCAACGCTTGCTCTCCATCGACGCCCTGCGCGGTTTGGTGATCCTGTTCATGCTGTTGGACCATGTGCGCGAAACCTTCCTGCTGCACCGCCAGGTCAGCGACCCCATGAGCATCGACGCCACCGAGCCTGCGCTGTTTTTAAGCCGCAGCCTCGCGCATTTGTGCGCGCCGGTATTCGTGCTACTGACCGGGCTGTCAGCGTTCTTATACGGCCAGAAGTATCGGGGCCGGGCCGACGTGTCGGCGTTCCTGTTCAAGCGCGGGCTATTCCTGGTGGTCCTGGAGTTCACCCTGGTCAACTTCGCCTGGACCTTTCAACTGCCACCCAGCGTGATCTACATGCAGGTGATATGGGCCATCGGCGTGAGCATGATCGCCCTCGCCGCCCTGGTGTGGTTACCGCGCCCGCTCTTGATTGCACTGGCGCTGGTGATCATCGGCGGGCACAACTCGTTGGATGGGCTGCACTTCACGCCCGGTTCGTCGTTGCAAACGTTGTGGTCGATCCTGCATGAACGCAGTTGGATTCAAGTGACCGATACCCTGCGCCTGCGCGTGACCTATCCCGTGCTGCCGTGGATCGGGGTGATTGCCCTGGGTTACGCCGTCGGCCCCTGGTTTGCGAACGGTATGCCGCCGGCGTTGCGCCAGCGTTATCTGCTACTGGGCGGTGTGAGCGCGTTGGCGGGATTCGTGCTGTTGCGGGCGGCTAACGGGTATGGCGAGAAACCCTGGCAAGCCCATGAGAGCAGCGTGCAGACGCTGATGAGCTTTTTCAATGTCACCAAGTACCCGCCCTCGTTGCTGTTCCTGGCATTGACCCTGGGCATTGGGATGCTCCTGCTGTTAGCGTTTGAACGCGCCGGTCACAAGCGTTGGATCAGCGTACTGGCGGTGTTCGGTGCGGCGCCGATGTTCTTTTATCTGCTGCACCTGTTTGTGCTGAGACTGTTGTATGTGGCCTGTGTCGCGTTGTTTGGGCTAGACCATGGCAACTACTTTGGCTTCGATACCATCGCCGCGGTCTGGTGGGCAGCGCTGTTACTGCCACTGGCGCTTTACCCGCCCGTGCGCTGGTTTGCCGGACTCAAGGCGCGACGGCGCGACCTGGCCTGGCTCAAATACCTCTGAGCTGACCCAAACCTCTGACCTGACGCAAAGCCAATGTGGGAGCAGGCTCCCACATTTTTCCAGCGTGCTTGCCCGAAAAGTCAGGCCAGCTCAGCGCGCAGCTGACGCGCGGCCGCCACCATATGAATCAACGCTGCCTCGGTCTCTGACCAGCCACGGGTCTTCAAACCGCAATCGGGATTCACCCACAAGCGCTCGGCCGGAATCCGCCTGGCCGCCTTGCGCAGCAGGTTGGCCATTTCCGACACATCCGGAACCCGTGGCGAGTGGATGTCATACACGCCCGGACCGATGTCATTCGGGTAAGCGAAGGCTTCGAACGCGTCCAGCAGTTCCATGTCCGAGCGTGAGGTTTCGATGGTGATCACGTCCGCATCCATGGCCGCGATGGACTCGATCACGTCGTTGAACTCGCTGTAGCACATGTGGGTGTGGATCTGGGTTTCATCACGCACCCCAGAGGCACACAGGCGGAACACCTCGGTGGCCCAGTCCAGGTACGGCTGCCACTGCGCCTGGCGCAACGGCAGGCCTTCACGAAACGCGGCTTCGTCGATCTGAACGATTTTGATCCCGGCAGCTTCCAGATCGATCACTTCATCGCGAATCGCCAGGGCCAGTTGACGGGCCTGCACCTCGCGGCCCACGTCTTCGCGCGGGAAGGACCACATCAGCATGGTCACCGGGCCGGTCAGCATGCCTTTCATCACTTTGTGGGTCAGGCCTTGGGCGTAGCGGATCCACTCCACGGTCATCGCTTTGGGGCGGCTCAGGTCGCCGAAGATCACCGCCGGTTTCACGCAGCGCGACCCGTAGCTCTGCACCCAGCCAAAACGGGTAAACACGTAGCCATCCAGTTGCTCGGCGAAGTACTCGACCATGTCGTTACGCTCGGCTTCACCGTGAACCAACACATCCAGGCCGAGGTGTTCCTGGATTTCGACGGCGTGTTTGATCTCGCTGTGCATCGCCTCGACGTATTCAGCCTCGCTCAACTTGCCGGCCTTGTACGACTGACGCGCCAGACGGATCGACGCCGTCTGCGGGAACGAACCGATGGTAGTAGTAGGAAACAACGGCAGGTTGAGATCCGCGCGCTGCTGCTCGATACGCTGGGCAAACGGCGAATGGCGCTGGCTGTCCTGGGCGGTAATGGCGGCAACGCGTGCTTGTACCGCCGGCTTATGAATACGTGGCGAAGCCGCACGTGCGGCCTGCACGGCGCGACTTTGCGCCAGAGCCGCGAGCACGTCTGGCGCCTGAGGGGCGTCGACCGCCTGGGCCAGCACCGCCACTTCGGCACACTTTTGCACGGCAAACGCAAGCCAGCTCTTGAGCTCAGCGTCCAATTGGTCCTCACGCCCCAGATCCACCGGGCTGTGCAGCAACGAGCAGGACGGCGCCACCCACAGGCGATCGCCCAATTTTTCATGGGCATGCCGCAAGGTCGCCAGGGCATTTTCCAGGTCGCAGCGCCATACGTTACGGCCGTTGACCACCCCCAGAGACAACACCTTGTACGCCGGCAGGCGGTCGAGGATGGTCGGGTACTGTTCCGGCGCGCGCACCAGGTCGATATGCAAGCCGTCGACCGGCAGGTTGGCGGCCAGGCCAAGGTTCTCTTCCAGACCACCGAAGTACGTGGCCACCAGTTTTTTCAGCGGGTCGCGCTGGATCAGGTTATAGGCGCGCTCAAATGCGTTTTTCCACTCCTGCGGCAGGTCCAGCACCAGGATCGGTTCGTCGATCTGCACCCACTCCACGCCCAGTTCCGCCAGACGCTGGAAGATCTGGCCGTACAACGGCAGCAGGCGATCGAGCAGGTCCAGCTTGTCGAAATCAGCGCCCTTGACCTTGCCCAGCCACAGGTAAGTCAACGGGCCGATCACCACCGGCTTGACGGTGTGGCCCAGCTCGCGGGCTTCCTGGACCTCTTCGAACAATTGATCCCAACCCAGGTGGAAGTGCTGGTCGGCGCTGAATTCAGGGACCAGGTAGTGGTAGTTGGTGTCGAACCACTTGGTCATTTCCTGGGCGTGGGCACCGCCGCAGCAGCTGTCGCTGACACCGCGGGCCATGCCGAACAGCGTCTGCAGGGTGGCCTTGCCATCCGCTGGGCGAAAACGCGGCGGGATCACACCGAACATCAGCGAATGCGTGAGCACCTGGTCGTACCAGGCGAAGTCACCGACGGGCAGCAATTCGATGCCGGCCTGTTTCTGCAGGTCCCAATGGGTTTTGCGCAAGTCACGCCCCACGGCGCGCAGGCCGGCTTCGTCAAGTTCGCCCTTCCAAAACGCTTCCTGCGCTTTTTTCAGTTCACGGTCGCGTCCAATGCGCGGAAATCCAAGGGAATGAGCGACTGCCATGACTTACAACTCCAATGTCGAATAGATATGGCAGCCATTGTCGACACGCATCGATAGTGAGACAAACTCATTTTATTTTAGATCATCACAACTTCTACTCATGTTCGAATGACATGCAGATAAAACGCGTGGAACATGAACACCGCGCACACCGCCAGCGCCAGGCCCATGCAACGGTTGAACAGGGTGAAGGCCGAATGGCCGCTGATCCGCCGCCCCAGCATCGCCCCGAGCAGCGCATACACCCACGGCGCCCCCACGGCACCCAACGCCAGCAGGGCCGACACCCCGGCGATGGCCGCGCCGGTGATATGCGCCGCCGGCAGCATCACGCTGGTGATCGGCAACACCGCCATGACGCCCTTGGGGTTGAGCAGTTGGATCACCAGGCCGTTCCAGAACGTTAAGGATTTGGTCGGTACGCTTGACCCTTCGTCAACCACCGTACGCGCAGTGAACACCTGGTACGCCAGGTAAAGCGTGTAGACACCGCCCGCCAAGGAGATATACGGCAACGCCGCTTGGGAAATGATTGCTTCACCGGTGTAGCCAAACAGCACGAACATCACCATCATCGCGCAGCCCACCCCGATGAAAAACCCGGTAGAGCGGCGCAACTTGCCGGTGAGGCCGGCATTGAGCCCCATGAAGTTCACGGGACCGGGGCTGTACATGACGCTGAACGCGTAGAGAAAGATATCCATGGGAGACCTGCTGAAAGAAGTGCGGCCAGTCTACTCAGGCGCTCCGGGGCGGATCTTGTACGTTTGTGGCAGGCCAGCAACCCGGCCGCTCAGACCACTAAACCGCCTTTGTGATTAAGACCGATCTGCGCACGAGGCCCTGTCATGGAAGTACAGTTACGCGTGCTCACAAGAAGGCGAGTTCAATCGATATGCAAGAGCGTCACCCACTCAGCGACCTCTACGACGACGGCGTTTCGATACGCCCACTGATAGACCTTCCCCAAGCGGTACGCGCGTTGGAGGCCCAGGCCATCAGCGAAGGATTCGGGTTCCTGACACGGCTGATCACCGAATGGGACAACCACACCAACCGATTCAGTCGGCCAGGCGAATGCCTGTTAGGCGTGTTTTACCAAGACCAATTGGTCGCCATCGGTGGCATTACCCAGGATCCCCATGCCGGGCCAACGGTCGGTCGGCTGCGCCGGGTATACGTCGCCACTCACGTGCGTCGACGCCGGTTGGGGCGCACCCTGGTGCAAGCACTGCTGGACCACGCCGCCCTGAAATTTGAAGAAGTACGGTTGTTCACCGACACACCCGAAGCTGCCGCGTTTTATCGGCGCTGCGGTTTTCAGCCGATAAGCGACGGGACCGCGACCCATGTGAAGTCATTGAGCCTTGCGAACGCGGCTTGCGCGTCAAGTTGACGTTCTACGTGGTGTGTACTAAAAGCTACGCACTCCCTCGTTCCGCCACCCTAGCGCCACCCCCGAAAAAGGACTTTCCCGGTGAAGATACGCAGTCTGTTATGCCTGCTCCTCATTCTCACAGGTTGTATGCAAATCCAACCTCGCGACGCCCAAATCGACAGGGCGTCGGATGGTGCCGTCATGGTTCAGATTCTGGTCAACAGCCCCAATGTCAGCTTTTTTTTCAAGAACTGGCAGACCATTACCCTTGAGCGTGTGAGCAGCCCCACAGGTGAGCACGGCGACAAGTTCTCACTGCGTAAAAACGAAGAAGCCACTTCCAGATCAGCCATCTACGCCGGCTCATTACCGCCAGGCACTTATCGCCTGGGACAGTTCAACGCAGGCCAATGCGGCGCAATGTGTGTCAGCAACGAAGTCGATATCAGTTCGGACTTCAGCCGCTTTGCTGTGCAAAGCGGTCAGCTGACTGACTTAGGGGTCATTATCCAGACGCCGGTCAAGGACCGCCTGGTATTTGTGCATAGTCAGCCCCCCGCCAACGAGTCCACGCGAGAGCGTGTCCAAGCCTTATTTCCCGGTCTGAGCCCGCTGCTCGCCAAGCCAACGCTGTCATGGGATGGCCAAACCGTAAAGGCCGACATGACAAGCGCCTTTGAACTGAGCAAAGCCCTCAGCTTCGGCGTTATGTCGCTGCAGCAGACTACCGAAAACACTTTTATCTACGCCAGTGCCAACGGCGTGATCTATGAATGGACGCCCGGACAACCCGCCGTTGCGCATGATGTAGGGGTGCGCAACGCCATCGAATCGGCCCTCGTCACCGGCGCCGGAACCTGGCTGGCAGGCGGGGAATTGGGCACATTGCGTCAATCGGATGACCAAGGAAGGCATTGGCGGTCCATCCGAGGCAACCTGCCTTTTGGCGTCGTTACCAACTTGCACCAATGGAAGGACCAGGTCATCGCAACCACATTGCGCGGAAACAGTATCTACATTCACAGCGCACCACTGGGTAGCGATCACTGGACGCAGTTGGCGCGCTACGAAAAGGAACTCTCCCTGCGCGCGCTCTCTGAGCTGTTCCCTACCAGGTCTTACTTGCTGGGAAACGAGTTGGTCAGCTCTGTGCCCGGTGACAAGGTCGGCGTGTTGAATCTTGAAAACCGGCAGTCCGCGCTCTACCCGCTGCCGGGTGGCATTTCTCTGTTCTGGGCTTCCAACGATGGCGTGCTGCATTGCAGCTGTGCGGCATCAATGATTTTCAACCCCTATGAAAGCCATGACCACGGCAAGACCTGGCAAGACTCGACCCACACGCGATATATGTTTGGCTCCAACTTCAGGGACAAGAACAACGGCGTCGCCCTGCACTATGTGCTCTATTCCGATATGCGCATGGCCTATACGCAAAACGGTGGCACTACATGGACCGAAACGACCGCACTCTCCCCCACCCTGATCAATGAGTTCTTCTACAGCCGCGACGGCAAATCGGTGTTCGCCTCAATGGTCAACGGCAACTTGCTGCAGTCCAAGGATGACGGGCGTAGCTGGACCGCCGCCATCCGATAAATACAGGCCATGAAACGCCCCTGTTGCGAGCTAATCTGCACCTCGCAACAGGGGCCAGCGGGTCTTACATCAACGGAATCGAATAGCTCACAAACAACCGGTTCTGATCCTGGTCCCGCGCCACTTCACTGCGGGACATCCCGTTGCGCCAGCCAAACCCGACGTTCTTGAACGTGCCGCTCTGCACCACGTAATCCAGGGAGATATCCCGTTCCCACTCGCTGGCATCGTTGCCGCTGGCGGTGAGGATATGCTCGCCCTTGAGGTACATCACCGACGCCTTGAGGCCCGGTACGCCGAGGGATGCGAAGTCATACGCATACTGTGCAAACGCCGTGCGCTCGCCGGCCTGGATGAACGTTTGCACGGTGCGGTCGGTGTAGAGGTACAGGCTGGCACCGCCCTCGCCTTTGCCCACCAGGCCGCCCTGGTTGAGTTGGGCGAAGTTGCTGTCGTCCGAGACTTGCTGATAACCGGCGGTGATCGCGTGCGGGCCCAGGGAGTAGATGAACGCCGCGCTCCAGGTGTTGTTGTCGATTTCACCGTTGCCGTTCTTGGTGTAACCGCCGAACTTGTAGCCTTCGGCACGGCCGGCGGCGCTGCTGTTTTTGCCGTCGGCGGTGGTCTTGAAGTAGCGCAGGTCAGTCTTCAACGAGCCGTATTCGCCCAGCGGCAACACGTGGATCAACCCGGCGAAGTGTTGCTGGTAATAGTCCTCGAGGTTGGCGTAGTAGTACTGCAGCATCAGGTCTTTGGTCAGTTTGTAGTCAGCGCCGGCGTAGGTGAATGTGTTGCTTTCACGGGTGCCACCGGCCGCGGCCAGGCCGCTGCTGTCGCTGGAACCACGGCCGGTGGTGTGTTGCAGTTGGCCGCCGACCAGCGTCAGGTTGTCGATGTCGTTACTGGTGACTTGCCCACCCTCAAACGACTGCGGCAACAGGCGCCCGTCGTTGCTCACCAGAATCGGCAGGTTCGGGCGCAGGTAGCCGTAGCGCGCTTCGGTCTTGGCAAAGCGCGCTTTGGCCGTGGCGCCGCCACGAGCCCAGTTGTCAGCGGCTTTGCCGTCATCGCTGGGGATCATCGAGCTGCCCACATGGCGCCCGCCGCCGCTGTCGAGGGTCACACCAAGCATGCCGATGGCATCCAGGCCGAACCCTACGGTGCCGTCGGTAAAGCCCGACTGGTAGTTGAGGATAAAAGCCTGGCCCCACTCCTCCGTCTTGGACGGCGCGGCCGTTCCGTCGCGGTTATCGTTATTGAAATAGAAGTTACGCAGGCCCAGGTTGGCTTTGCTGTCGCTCAAGAAGTCCGCAGAAGCCAAGGGGCTCAGGACAATACCCAAGCCACCGGTCAACAGACTCAATACATTCAACGTTGCTTTCATCAGGACGAACTCCGGCGCGGAATCCAAGTTCCGGGCGCAAAAAAGAGCAGCAGGATGCCGTCGGCCACACGTTAAGTTGGCCGGGGCGTTAACGGTTATTCAGCGAGTCAGTTGAGTGAAGTGAAACCTCCGTACAACCTCAGTCAATCAATCCATGAGCGTCATAAAACGGATACGGGCCCGGGTAGTCCCCGAACACGCCGTTGTGGCTGATCAGCCCTTGCTGTGCCTCCCAGCGATGCAACAGATACCCCGCCGGCTCCAGGTTGAAATGCGCAGGCGCCGCCGCCTGCAGATCCAGCACGATCTGATGGGACGTGCCGGGGCACACACAACTGAGGCTGCCACCGAAACGTCGCTGCATCGGCCGGTGCAGGTGCCCGCATAACAGGCGTTCCACTTGCGGGTGGCGGGCGACGACCGCTTCCAGGGCGGCGGCATTGATAAAGGGTTCGCGGTCCATATGGCCGATGCCGCTGATAAAGGGCGGGTGATGCAGGATCAGCAAGGTCGGCACATCGGGGCGCAACGCCAGTTGGGCGTCGAGCCACTGCACCTGGCTGTCGAGCAACTGGCCGCCGTGGCCACCGGGAATGGTGGAGTCCAGGCCAATCAGTCGCAGCGGATGCGCGTCCACCACCCAATCCAACGGGCCGTCTGCCGAACGCGGCAAGTAGGCGTGGTCGCTGAATGCATCCAACAGCGGCCCACGGCTGTCATGGTTACCCGGCACCAGGTAGCACGGCATGTGCAGGCGCGCGAGTTCCGGGTGCAGCACGGCGTATTCATCGGCGCGGCCGAAGTCCACCAGGTCGCCGCTGACCACCACGATATCCGGCCGTGGCTGGCTGGCATTCAGGTGGTCGACGGCACGGCGCAGCGCGCCCAGGGTATCCACGACGCCATAGGTGAGGCGCTGGCCGGCTTTAAGGTGCAGGTCGCTGATCTGTGCGACTAAAAACGGACGATTCACAAGCAGACTCTCATGCATTGAGGGTGAACAATTTATGCGGCGCAACTGCCAGAGCCATCGGCGCGCCGACGGCGTACAGGTGGTTGTCGCTGCAGTCCACCAACAGCGGTTGCGGGCCGCCTACGTCCACCAGCAGGCGACTTTGGGCGCCCTGGAAAAACTGCGCGAGCAGATGCCCGTGCAGATGCCCTTCGTGTTCCATCACCCGCAGGTGTTCGGGGCGGCAGTACACGGTATTGGGCAGATTAGCTTCGTGCCAGGGCAACTCGCCGCCGCAGACTTTCAAGCCGTGAGTGGACGGCTCGATGACCTCAAAAGCGTTCAGGTTGCCGACGAAACCGGCGACGAAGGCATTCGCGGGTTTCTGGTAGATCTCCCGTGGGCTGGCCAGTTGCGCGATGCGCCCGTGTTCCATCACCAGGATGCGGTCGCCCAGGGCCATGGCTTCGCCCTGGTCGTGGGTGACGAACACCGAGGTAATGCCCAGGCCCCGCAGCAGTTCATTGAGCTCACTGCGCAGGCGCTCACGCAATTGCGCATCGAGGGCTGCCAGCGGTTCATCGAGCAGCAGCACCTTGGGGCGCGGTGCCAGGGCCCGGGCGAGCGCCACGCGCTGGCGTTGGCCGCCGGACAACTCATGGATGCTGCGTTTGCCGTGCTGTTGCAAACCCACCAGCTCCAGCAGCTCTTCGCAACGCTGAGTACGCTCGCGCGGCGCCACGCCGCGAATCTTCAGGCCATAGACGATGTTCCCCGCCACATCGAGATTGGGAAACAGCGCGTAGTTCTGAAACACCATGCCCACATCACGCCGCTCGATGGGCAGACGCGTCACATCCGTGTCACCGAACAGCACCTGGCCGATGTCCGGGCGTTCCAGGCCGGCGATCAGACGCAGGGTGGTAGTTTTGCCACAGCCGGACGGTCCGAGGATCGCCAGGGTTTCGCCGCCTTCGACGGTCAAGTTCAGGTCATGCACGGCCACGGTGCCGTCGGCGAATGCCTTGCGACAGCCTTGCAGGCGGATAGTGATAGCGGTCATCGACGCTCTCCACGGGACAAACGGGCACTGATGGCCTGCAACGCAATCAGCAGCGGCACGATCATCAGCAAAAAGATCAGGGTGTAGGCACTGGCGATTTCCAGACGCGCCGAGGCATAACTGTCGGCCAGGCCCACCGGCAGGGTTTTGGTCATTGGCGTGTGCAGCATCCAGGTCAGGTTGAATTCACCCAGGGACAAGGTGACCACCATCAGCACCCCGGCCAGAATCCCCGCCCGGCAGTTGGGCACCACCACGCTGAAAAAGCGTTTGATGGGGCCAGCGCCCAGGCTGGCAGCCGCTTCTTCCAACACCGGCAGTTGCTGGCGCTGCATCACCGCCATCACCGGGCGTACCAGAAATGGCAGGGTAAACAGCACATGCCCGACCAGGATGAAGACCCAACTGCTGCGAAACGTGCCGAACTGCCCGTAGGTCAGCAGCAACGCCAGCGCACTGGCCAGGCCCGGCATCGCCACCGGCAGCACCATCAACTCTTCAAAGGCGCGGCTGAAGCGGTTGTTCATGCGCACCAGGGCGTAGGCCGCCGGAACGCCGACCACACACACGCACACCGCGCAGGCCACGGCCAGTTGCAGCGACAGCCACACGGTCGGTGAATAGGCCTGCCACACTTGCACCAGCCAGTCGAAGGTCAGGCCGCTGGACACACCGACAAAGAAGTTGCGCGTCAACCCGGCCACCAGCGACATGAGCACCGGCACCAACATGAAGGCGCACACCAGCAGGGTGAACAGCAGTTGCACCACGAACAGCGATGAGCGCTTCACAGGACCGTCCCCGCGTTTTTCACCAGGCGCCGCGTGAGCAGCAACACCGCCCACGTCACCGCGCCCAGCACCACCGACAGCGCTGCCGCCACGGCAAAGTTGGCGTAATTGGTGAACACGTTGTAGATCGCCACAGGGGTGACGTTCAGCCGCGTGCCCAAGGTAAAGGCCGTGCCGAAGGCGCCCATGGACGTGGCAAAACAGATCGCCCCGCACGACGCCAGCGCTGGCGCGAGGCCCGGCACGATCACGTCGCACACCACGCGCCAATGTCCCGCGCCCAAGGAATGCGCGGCTTCTTCGAGGCTGCGGTCGAGACTCTCGCAAGCGGCCATCACCGTGAGGATCACCCGTGGGATCGAGAAGTACAGGTAGCCCACGAACAACCCGGCCAACGAGTAGGCGAAGATCCAGCGCTCACCGGCCAGGTGCAGGCCCAGGGACGCCAGCAATCCCTGGCGCCCCGCCAACAGGATCACCAGAAAGCCCACCACCACGCCGGGAAACGCCAGCGGAAACGTGAGCAGCGCCACCAGCGCCGAGCGCCCGAAAAACTGCTGCCGCGCGAGGAACACCCCGCTGATACCGCCCACCAGCAAGGCCGCGAACGTGACCACCATCGCCAGCCCACAGGTTTGCACCAGGCTGCCCACGTACTGTGCGCTGCTGAGCACTTGCCAATAACCGCTGCCATGGCTGTCGCGGCTCTCGGTGCCCAGCACGATCAAGTGCGCCAGCGGCAACAACCAGAACGCCAGCAGCACCGCAAAGGCCGGGGCCAACGCCAGGGCCGCATGTTTGGACGACGTTGCCACTTACTTGACCTCGTTCAAGTAGCGGGCGGCGAAGGCTTCCTGCACGGCGGCCATTTTCTGGTAATCCACCACACCGGCGCGGGCGTAGTCGCTGTCCGGCAGAAATTGCGCGGCGACCTCAGCCGGCATCTGCACCGGGCGCACCGGGCGCAGGTAAGCCTTGGCCCACAGCGCCTGGCCGGCGTCGGAGAGCACAAAATCCAGCACCTTCTCGCCGTTGGCGCGGTGCGGCGCGTTGGCCACCAGGCTCATCACATAGGGCACGCTGATGCTGCCTTCCTTGGGGATCACGAAATCAACGTGGGCGTTGTCTTTGTAGCGTGCGCGGTAGGCGTTGAAGTCGTAGTCCACCAGGATCGGCAACTCACCGGACAGCACCCGTGCGTAGGCCGTCTGCTTGGGCACGATGGGGGCGTTTTTGGCCAGTTTCTGGAAGTAGTCGATGGCCGGCGCGAAGTTGTCCAGATCGCCGCCCAGGGCGCGGTTGATTGCCACTGCGGAAACGTAGCCGACAAAGGCGCTGGAGGGATCGAGGTAACCGACCATGCCTTTGTATTCGGGCTTGAGCAGGTCGGCCCAGCTTTGCGGCACCGGCAGGCCGCCCAGGGCATCGACGTTGACCATGATGCCCAAGGTGCCGGAGTGGATCGCGAACCACTGCCCGGCCGGGTCTTTCAGGCCGGCGGGGATCTGTTCCCAGCCCTTGGGCTTGTAACCCTCGACCACGCCGGCTTTTTGCGCCTGCAGACCGAAGGTCACGCCGTAATACACCACGTCGGCCACCGGTGCGGCCTTCTCTGCCACCAGTTGGGCCAGCGACTGGCCGGAGTTCTTGTTGTCCAGCGGCACCTGGACGCCGGTGTCGGCGGCAATGGCTTTGAGCTGGGTGCCCCAATCGGCCCAGTCCGGCGGGCAGTTGTAGCAAATCGCGGTGTCGGCGGCCTGGGCCAGGCCGGCCATGCCACACAGCAGCACCGCTGCCAGGGTTTTACGGAATGCGCGCATCAAGGGACTCCTCAAGGGGTTGAGTACTGTCGCCCGGCCGGATATGGCAAGGCAGGCAATGGGAAATCGGATCGTTGCCGGCGATCTGCGCCAGCAGTTGGTCAATTACCGTGCTGGCGAGCAGCGCAATGGGCTGCACCACGCTGCACAGGGTCGGGTGCATCTGGGTGCCGAGGGCGATGCCATCGAAGCCCATCACCGAGAGCTGCTGCGGTACATGCCAGGCGTTGCGGCGCAGCTCGGCGATCAGGCTGATGGCCAGAAAATCGTTGGAGCACACCAGAGCGGTGGGTGCCTCGGCGCCCGCGAGCGCCGGCTGGATCGCAGCAAAATCGGCCTGGGTGTGGGCCGACATCTCGATCACCGGGCGGCTTTTGAGGCCGTAGGCGTTCATCGCATCGCAATAGCCGGCATAGCGCAGGCGGGCACGGTCGGACTGCAACGCGGGCCCGGCGACCATGCTGATACGCCGGTGCCCAGCGTCCAGCAAATAACGGGTGGCCATGGCCATGCCGGCGCGGTTGTCGACCGACACGGCGCTGTAGTTGGGGTTGCTGGGTTGGTGATAGGCCAGCACGAACGGCGTTTTCTCGGAATTCAGGCTGCTGAGCACGCTGTTGCTTTCGGCATCGGTGACGGTCAGCACCAGGCCGTCCACCCGCTGGCGCAGCAGTTCTTCGACCACGCTGCACTCGCGCTCGGCGCTGTAGTCGGTGGTCGCCAGCACCAGGCTGTAACCGCGCAAACGCGCCGCCCGCTCCATGGCCTGGAACTGTTCGGCGAACACCGGGTTGAGCAGGTTGGGTACCACCACGCCAATCAGGTTGGTGGTTTGCAGGCGCAGTTGGCGGCCCAGCAAATTAGGGCGAAAGCCCAGCTCACGGGCGGCGGCGAACACCTGTTCGCGGGTGGCCATGCGCACCTGCTCAGGGGAGGCAAAGGTACGGGCGGCGGTGGCACGGGACACACCGGCCAGCCGCGCAACGTCTTTCAAATCAGTCATTGTCACTCGCTTGAGATCGATCTCATTGGCGAGGACAGTAACGAGCAAATGTGGCAGGACAGTGGTGGGAAGATGACGGTTTGATGGCAGCCGCCCCCTCCCACACCGGGCCGATGTATGCCCTTGGATAGTCATACTCCGGGGCTATGCTTGAAAACCCGGCGCGCAAAATCCGCCGGCTAACCTTTCGATCCTGACCAAGTGCGGGCACAATGCGTGTCCTTTTTTGGCAGGCACCGCCGCAGGCTCTCAAAAATGATCAAAACGCCGTACTACCTCATCGATAAACAGAAGCTTCTGGTCAACATGCAGAAGATTGCTTACGTGCGCGAGCAGTCCGGCGCCAAGGCTCTGCTGGCGCTCAAGTGCTTTGCCACCTGGTCGGTGTTCGACCTGATGCAGCAATACATGGACGGCACGACCTCCTCGTCGCTCTATGAATTGAAGCTCGGTCGCCAGAAATTCGAAGGTGAAGCCCACGCCTACAGCGTGGCCTGGGCCGACGATGAAATCGAAGAGATGCTGGATAACTGCGACAAGATCATCTTCAACTCCATCAGCCAGTTGCAGCGTTTTGCCGAACGCAGCGAAGGCAAGACCCGTGGCCTGCGGGTGAACCCGCAGGTGAGCAGCTCCGATTACCTGCTGGCAGACCCGGCGCGTCCGTTCAGCCGCCTGGGCGAATGGGACCCGGAGAAGATCGAAGGCGTGATCGAGCAGATCTCCGGCTTCATGTTCCACAACAACTGCGAGAACGGCGACTTCAGCCTGTTCGACAAGATGTTGTGCACCATCGAAGAACGCTTCGGCGCGCTGCTGCACAAGGTCAAGTGGGTCAGCCTCGGCGGCGGCATCCACTTCACGGGTGAAGGCTATGCACTGGACGCGTTCTGCGCGCGGCTTAAGGCATTCTCCGAGAAGTACGGCGTGCAGGTGTACCTGGAGCCCGGCGAAGCGGCGATCACCAACAGCGCTTCCCTGGAAGTGACCGTGCTCGACACCCTCTACAACGGCAAAAACCTCGCCGTGGTCGACAGCTCCATCGAAGCCCACCTGCTGGACCTGCTGATCTACCGCCTCAACGCCAAACTGGCGCCGAGCGAAGGTGAACACACCGTCATGGTGTGCGGCAAATCCTGCCTGGCCGGGGATATCTTCGGCGAATACCAATTTGATCGTCCGTTGGCCATCGGCGATCGGCTGTCGTTCATCGACACCGCGGGCTACACCATGGTCAAGAAAAACTGGTTCAACGGCCTGAAAATGCCGTCCATCGTAGTGAAACAACTCGACGGTACAGTCGAAGTGGTTCGTGAATTTGGTTACGACGACTACCTGTCCAGCCTTTCGTAAGCTGGCGGATATTAGGAGAGCAAAAGCAATTGAAAAAGAACGTTCTTATCATTGGTGCAGGAGGTGTCGCCAAGGTGGTGGCCCACAAGTGCGCGCAGCACAACGACGAACTCGGTCGTATTGCTATCGCGTCGCGCAACATCTCCAAATGCCAGGCCATCATCGACAGCGTCAAGGCCAAGGGTAGCCTCAAAGTACCCGCCGATATCAAAGCCTTCGCGCTGAACGCCCTGGACGTGGAAGCGACCAAGGCCCTGATCCGTGAAACCGAATCGCAGATCGTCATCAACGTCGGTTCCGCGTTCCTCAACATGTCGGTACTGCGTGCCTGCATCGATACCGGCGTTGCGTACCTCGACACCGCCATCCACGAAGAGCCGGGCAAGGTCTGCGAGACCCCGCCGTGGTACGGCAACTACGAGTGGAACCACCTGGAAGAGTGCAAACAGAAGAACATCACCGCCATCCTTGGCGTGGGCTTCGACCCAGGTGTCGTCAACGCGTATGCCGCGCTGGCGCAGCAACAGCATTTCGACCGCATTGATTCGATCGACATTCTCGACGTCAATGCCGGCTCCCATGGCAAATACTTCGCCACCAACTTCGACCCGGAAATCAACTTCCGCGAATTCACCGGACAGGTGTGGAGCTGGCAGAACAGCCAGTGGACCAGCAACACCATGTTCGAAGTCAAACGTACCGACGACCTGCCGGTGGTCGGTTCGCAGAACCTCTACCTCACCGGTCACGATGAAGTGCACTCGCTGTCGAAAAACCTCGACGTGCCCAACGTGCGCTTCTGGATGAGCTTCGGCGAGCACTACATCAACGTGTTCACCGTGCTGAACAACCTCGGCCTGCTCTCCGAGAAGCCGGTCAAGACCGCCGAAGGCCTGGAAGTGGTGCCGTTGAAAGTGGTCAAGGCCGTACTGCCCGACCCGTCTTCGCTCGCCCCTGGCTACACCGGCAAGACCTGCATCGGCGATCTGGTCAAAGGCACCAAGGATGGCCAGCCACGTGAGTTGTTTATCTACAACGTGGCCGACCACGAAGACGCCTTTGCCGAAACCGACAGCCAGGGCATCTCCTACACCGCCGGTGTTCCACCCGTCGCCGCCGCGCTGCTGGTAGCCCGTGGCGAGTGGGATGTGAAACACATGGCCAACGTCGAGGAACTGCCGGCTGAACCGTTCCTCAAAGCGCTGGACGTGATGGGGTTGCCGACTCGCATCAAGGACGAGAAAGGTGATCGGGCTTGGGATGCGATTGCCTGATGGGTGATTGTTGACCGAACAAAAGAATGCGCCCCAAGGGGCGCATTTTTTTGGCGACAATCCTGCTGTAGAAACTCCCCCCTATAGCGGGGTTGCGGTGCCGTGAAGTCGCGTACCTGATCAGGGATTTCTCACACTTCTTTCAGGTTGCCGCCCGGAACTTCGCTGACTAACCTCTTCGCCCGTCGCTGCCAATTCAGCGACCGGATTTGACCGTCCGGCCTTGTTAACGAACTGCTACGCCCTGCCCCTATCCCAGGCGTTTTTTTGTGCCTGAGGTATCGTGTCGCGGCAGTTGTGCGCGGGATACCTTCGGGTATGCCGGGTTCGTTGACAACCGGTCGGTCAACCCGCGTACAGCTGCCACCCTCTTCGTTCGACCGCGAACGCTGTGTGCAACTGTTGGTGGACAAAGCACTGGATGACGCCCATCCAGCCGCATGACACCCAATGATCGTTCCCACGCTCTGCGTGGAAATGCCGCCTGGGACGCTCCGCGTCCCGCCGGCGAGTGTGAAGTTCGAAGAGTGCGCAATGGTGACGCGGAGCGTCACGGGGTGCATTCCCACGCAGAGCGTGGGAACGATCTCAATTGCCTGATGGATGATTGTTGACCGAACAAAAGAATGCGCCCCAAGGGGCGCATTCTTTTTGGCGACAATCCTGCTGTAGAAACTCCCCCCTATAGCGGGGTTGTGGTGCCGTGAAGTCGCGTACCTGATCAGGGATTTCTCACACTTGTTTCAGGTTGCCGCCCGGAACTTCGCTGACTAACCTCTTCGCCCGTCGCTGCCAATTCAGCGACCGGATTTGACCGTCCGGCCTTCTTAACGAACTGCTACGCCCTGCCCCTATCCCAGGCGTTTTTTTGTGCCTGAGGTATCGTGTCGCGGCAGTTGTGCGCGGGATACCTTCGGGTATGCCGGGTTCGTTGACAACTGGTCGGTCAACCCGCGTACAGCTGCCACCCTCTTCGTTTGACCGCGAACGCTGTGTGCAACTGTTGGTGGACAAAGCACTGGATGACGCCCATCCAGCCGCATGACACCCAATGATCGTTCCCACGCTCTGCGTGGAAATGCCGCCTGGGACGCTCCGCGTCCCGCCGGCCAGTGTGAAGTTCGAAGAGTGCGCAATGGTGACGCGGAGCGTCACGGGGTGCATTCCCACGCAGAGCGTGGGAACGATCTCAACCCACTCAAAACACCGACCACCCAATCCGCTCACTCAACAACTCCAACGCCTTGATCCCCGCCAGGGAGTTGCCCGACGCGTTCAGCTCCGGCGACCACACGCACACCGTGAACTGCCCTGGCACCACCGCGACAATGCCACCCCCTACCCCGCTCTTGCCCGGCAAGCCGACGCGGTAGGCAAAATTGCCCGCCTCGTCGTAGAGCCCGCTGGTAGCCATGATCGAGTTGACTTGCTTGGTCTGGCGTGGGCTCAGGATCTGTTCGCCGCTGTGGGCGCTGGTGCCCTCGTTGGCCAGGAAGCTGAACGCTTTGGCCAGGTCCAGGCAGCTCATCTGCAAGGCGCAATAGTTGAAGTAGCTGTGCAGCACCGCATGCACATCGTTGTGGAAGTTGCCGAACGATTTCATCAGGTAAGCCATGGCCGCGCTGCGTGCGCCGTGCTGGGCTTCGGAGTCGGCGACAACACTGTTGACCAGGATATGCGGGTTGCCCGACAGGCGCCGCACGAAGTCGCGCATCGACAGGATCGGCACCGCAAAGCGCGACTGGTTGATGTCGCAGATCACCAACGCGCCGGCGTTAATGAACGGGTTACGCGGGCGGCCGCTTTCGAACTCCAGTTGCACCAGCGAGTTGAACGGCTGCCCCGACGGCTCATGGCCCAGGCGTTCCCAGATGCTCTCGCCACCGTGGTCGATGGCCTGCACCAGACTGAACACTTTGGAGATGCTCTGCACTGAGAACAGCGTATCGGCGTCGCCGGCACGGTAGGCCGAGCCGTCGTTGCCGTACACGGCGATGCCGAGTTGGTTGGCCGGTACATGGGCCAGGGCGGGGATGTAATCGGCGACTTTGCCGAGGCCGATCAATGGACGCACTTCGTCGAGGATCGACTCCAGCAGCGCCTGCATGTCTTGTCCTGTCATCTTGGTTTGAATCAGTGATAGCGGGGCGCGGAGGATACTTCAATGGGCGCGAAAGCCCCACACAATCTCCACCACCCGCTCGGCCACCACCAGATAAATCAGGATCAACAACAGCTGCAACGCCAAGTGATAGCGCAGCTTGGCGAGCCGGCGAATGCCATCGCTCACGTTCAGCAACATCAGCACCGCCGACAGCACAATCAGCCCCCACCCCGCCACGCCGGACGCAAACACCCCAACGAACAACACCTGCTGGCCCAGCAGTGCATTGGTGCCTGCGGCAAACAGCAGCGCACAGACCAGCAGGTTCTTGACGTTGTCGAAAATCTGCGTGCTCAGGTCATTTTCCAACAGGGCCAGGTAACGCTTCCAAAACGTGTGCATGGGTCAGTACCGGGTAGGATCACTCGTCAATCAAAGTAGTCCAGATGCCGGTGGTCTGCACCGCTCAAAGGAACTGGGCCTGAGTTTCGGCCGCGGGCGTCGGGAGTTGCCTGTGATCCTGTCAGTGCAACGCCTGGCCAAGGGCGACAGTGTGCAACGCGTGGCCCTGGACCTGGGTTATGAAAACGCCAGCGGTTTTATCACCATGTCCCGCAAAACCGTGGGCCAGCCGCCGGCGCGTTTCCTGGCGGACCGGGCCGGGGCTGTCGGCGCGACCGCCCCGACGATTGCGCTCAAAGACAGCCACTGACGACCCAAGGTCGCCCAGGCGGCTGTGATCGAAAGGTGGGAGGCTATTCGCTGCGTGCCACGCCCGTCCCAAACCGCCGAATCGCCAGGCAATACCCACCCAACGCCAGCGCCGCCAGCAACCCGCCCGCCGCGCCGATCCAGGCGAAGCCGAAGTGGCTGCCGACCCAGCTGCCCATCAGGGCGCCGCCGCCGATGCCGATGTTGTAGATGCCCGAGAACATCGCCATGGCGACGTCGGTGGCGTCCGGGGCCAGCACCAGTACTTTGGACTGCATGGCCAGGCCGAAGCCCATGATCGCCATGCCCCAGAAGACGCTCAACACCACCAGGTAGGATTCGGCACCGCTCAACGGCAGCATCAGCGCCAGGCACGCGGTGAGGATAAACACCGCGCCGACCACGAACAGGTGCGGGTTAAAGCGGTGCACCAGGCTGAACAGCAGCGAACCGATAATGCCCGCGCCGCCAAACACCAGCAGGATCAGGGTGACCGCGCTGCCACCCAGGCCGGCAACGCCTTCGACGAACGGTTCGATGTAGCTGTAGGCGGTGAATTGCGCGGTCACGGTCAGCGCGGTGAGCACGTAGAGCGCCACCAGCGCCGGGCGTTTGAACAGCAGCGGCAGGCTGCGCAGCGAACCGGAGTTCTGGCTCGGCAGCAGCGGCAACGTGCGCGCCAGCCAGAACACCAGGCCTCCCGCGAACGCGGCGATCACCAGGAACGTGGTACGCCAGCCCATGGCTTCGCCGAGCAGACGGCCGAGGGGAATGCCCAGCACCATCGCCAGCGACGTGCCGGTGGCCAGCAGCCCGAGGGCTTGTACCTGCTTGCCGGCTGGCGCCAGGCGCACTGCGAGGGACGCGGTGATCGACCAGAACAGCGCATGGGCCAGCGCGATGCCGACCCGGCTGACCATCAGCAGGCCAAAACTGGTGGCCACGCTGGACAGGATATGGCTGGCAATAAACAGAGCGAACAGCACGATCAGCAATTTGCGCCGCTCGACGTTACGCGTCAGCAGCATCACCGGCAGCGAGGTCAGGGACACGATCCAGGCATAAATGGTGAGCATCAGGCCGACGCTGGACACCTGCATGTCAAAGCTGGCGCCGATGGCGCTGAGCAGCCCGACGGGCACGAATTCGGTGGTATTGAACACAAAGGCGGCCAGCGCGAGGGCGATGACCGGTTGCCAATTGGCTTGAGGGGTTGCGGCTGACTGGCTCATTTAACGGCGAAGTACTCTAGCGATGATCGAACGGCCACCCAGGACAAGCGCCGCCGCCAAGCATTCTATAGGTTTCTCGCCGCGGTGTAGGCGCTGATCCGTGAAGATTCGACGGCCAACCGCTCAGGGCGAAGACAGCGTCCCCCCCCTTCGTCGACGCTCCTGCTTGGGCTGGTAAGCAAGAGATCGACCTTCAGTGCGCAAACTTGAGGTGATTCGCCAACCTAAGGCTCCACCTGCCCCATCAACTCCGGGATGCTTTCCGGCCGATTCGCATAGCGCTGCGCCAACGCCGCGCACACCATCAATTGAATCTGGTGAAACAGCATCAACGGCAGAATCAACACGCCCATGCTCGCCCCGGCAAACAGCACCTGGGCCATGGGCACGCCGGTGGCCAGGCTTTTCTTCGAGCCGCAGAACAGGATGGTGATGCGGTCTTCCTGGTTAAAGCCGAACACCTTGCCCAGCACGGTCGACGCCACCAGCACCAGCGCCAGCAACACGCAGCAGGCCACCACCAGGCCGCCCAGTTCCCACAGCGGAATCTGATGCCAGATGCCTTCGTTGACCGCCTCGCTGAACGCGCCGTAGACCACCAGCAGGATCGAGCCCTGGTCGACGAACTTGAGCCAGGTCTTGTTGCGGCCCACCCATGCACCGATCCAGCGACGGGCGATTTGCCCGGCAATGAACGGCAGCAGCAGTTGCACACTGATCTTCACGATGGCATCGACGGTGGAGCCGCCTTCACCGTGCACGTTGAGCAACAGCGTCACCAGCAACGGCGTGAGGAAGATCCCGAACAGGCTGGACGCCGCCGCGCTGCAAATCGCCGCCGGGATATTGCCGCGTGCCAGGGACGTAAAGGCAATCGCCGATTGCACGGTGGCCGGCAATGCGCAGAGGTAGAGCATGCCCATGTACAGGTCTTTGCCGATCAACGGCGACAGCACCGGCTTAAGTGCCAGGCCCAGCAATGGGAACAGCACGAACGTCAGGCTGAACACCAGCAGGTGCAAGCGCCAGTGGCCGGCCCCGGCCACGATGGCCTGGCGCGACAGCTTGGCGCCGTGCAAAAAAAACAGCAGCGCGATGGCCAGGTTGGTCACCCAGCCAAACGCCACGGCGGTCTGGCCGCTGGCGGGCAGCAAAGAGGCAAGGGCCACCGTGGCGATCAGCGTCAGGGTGAAGTTGTCAGGCAGGAAACGGGGGCGAGTCATAAGCGGATCTTCCAGGGGTTGCCAAGAGCGTCACCGCGACTCTAACGTAACGGCTTGTTACCGACTAACGCCAATGAGCCAGTAAATGCCGCCTAAAGGACACGATAAGACCGTTCGCCGCAGCATTCCCGGGCTCTCCAGCCTGCCGCGTCCGGTGTATGGGCGTACCGAATCGCTGCCCAATCGTGCGTTGACCCGCCGCCACAGCCACCCGTGGGTGCAATTGTCTTACGCGATTTCGGGGGTGCTGGAGATCCAGACCAGCGCCGGGCGCTTTGTCGCACCGCCGCAACGGGCGGTATGGATCCCCGCTGGCATGCCGCACCGCGTGTACAGCGCACCGCACACCGAGATGCGCAGCCTGTACCTTGATTGCAGCGTCACCGCCTGGGCGGCTGAGCACTGTCATGTGTTGCAGGTGAACAGCCTGCTGCGCGAGCTGATCCGCAGTTTCAGTGAGCTGCCGGTGGAATATGCCGAGGATGGCCCGGATGGACGGCTGGCCCAGGTGATCCTCGACCAACTCGCCGCCGCGCCCCAGGTGGATTTGATGCTGCCGCTGCCCCACGAGCCACGCTTGCGCCAGATCTACCGCAGCCTGAGCCTGCGCCCGGAACAACAGACCACCTTGGGCCAATGGAGCGAGAAACTGGGACTCAGCGAAAAAACCCTCAGCCGCTTGTTTCTAAAAGACACCGGCCTGAGCTTCCGCGCCTGGCGCCAACGCTTGCGCCTGCTCAGCGCACTGCCCGCCCTGGAGCGAGGCGAACGGGTCACGGACGTGGCGCTGGGGTGCGGCTATGAGTCGACGTCAGCCTTCATCAATGCATTTCGCCAGCAGTTTGATGCCACACCCGGTGAGTTTTTCCGCTAGCCGCCACCGCCACCCAGGGCCTCGCTGCTCGCTTCAGCAACGGCGGGCGGCAACAGCGCGCATCTATTTGTGATGCAAATACCCCCAAACCCGCGTACGGCTGGTATGGTGCCGCGCTTTGAAAAAACTGCCGTAACCCGCGAGGAACTGCCCGTTGAACACTGACGAAAAAATGACCGGGGACCTGTTCGAGGTCGATAAGCGCCTGTCACTCAAGCCCGTGGTGGACTTCAACGCCTACCTGCGCAGCGCCTTCGGCGACGGCCTCTGCACCTGCATCCGCTGCACTGCGGGCAGTGGAAATGAAACTGGCTATGAGTTCCAGCACACCTTCACCTTCGACGGCAAACCCGGCCACCGCCGCTTTGCCTCCACGGCTGGCAGCGATGTGCTGATGGCGCTGAAGAAAGCGTGGTTGTCGTACACCAAAGCAGAGCTGCCCGCCAGCGGCGCACTGGCGCTGGACACGGTGAAGGAGTTTGTCGAACCGCAATTGCACAAGCGCCTGGCGCCGCTGTTTCTGGCCAGTGGGCTGGTCAAGGATGTCGACGGTGAGCTGCGCATTCAGCCACAGGCGCTGGCCTGATACGAGTCGATCACAACGCTATAGCGCAACTGTGGGAGCACAACGCCTCCCACATTCACAGCGCGCTGTGGCCTAGAAACCGGGCACGCCCTGTACGCGGAACCCGGGCGTCAGTTCTTCGTCCAGCGGCTCGGTCAGCGGCCGATCCTCAATGCCTGGCACCAGAATCACCTTGCGGCACTCCTCCTCGGCTTTATCAAACAGCTCATAGCCCCGCGCCGCCTGTTCCAGTGACAGTCGATGGGTGACGATCGCCTCCGGGTTCAAACGCCCCAGTTCAATGTGCTCCAGTAGTTCCGGTAGAAAGCGCTGCACATGGGTCTGGCCCATCTTGAAGGTCAGGCCCTTGTCGAACGCGTCGCCAAACATGAACCCATGGATGAACCCCGCATACACACCCGCCACGCTGACCACCCCACCCCGGCGCACGGCGGCGATGCATTGGCGCAGGGCCTTGCCGCTGCTGCCTTCGATCTTGAGGGTGGTGAGGATGGTCTCGGTGGTGCTGCCCTTGGCTTCGAAGCCGACGGCATCCACCACGCCATCGACGCCACGCATGCCGGCGGTCTGGCGGATGATGGTGTCGGCGGGATCATCGTCGTCTTCGAAGTTGATCGGGATCACGCCGTACATCTTCTGCGCATAGGCCAGCCGATACGGGTGATCGTCAACCATGAAGATCTGCTCGGCGCCCAGCATCTGCGCGCACGCTGCACTCAGCAACCCGACCGGCCCGGCACCATAGATCGCCACACTGGAGCCCTGGCCAATACCGGCGTTGGTCACGGCCTGCCAGGCGGTGGGCAAAATGTCGGATAGAAACAGCACCTTTTCATCCGCCAGCACGCCGGGCACTTTGAACGGCCCGGTGTTGGCTTTAGGCACCCTTACCAGCTCGGCCTGACCACCCGGAATGCCGCCATACAGGCGGCTGTAGCCGAACAGCGCAGCACCCGGCGGGATCGCCTTTTTGTTCAGAATCGCGCCGCGCCCGTCGTTAGTGGTTTCACAGGCGGCGAATTGCTGCAACTGGCAGAAAAAACACTCACCACAAGCGATCACGAACGGGATCACCACGCGGTCACCGCGTTGGACCGCTGTCACCCCTGGCCCGGTTTCTTCGACGATGCCCATGAATTGATGGCCGAATATATCGCCATGCTCCACGGTGGGGATCTTGCCGCGGTACAGGTGCAGGTCAGAGCCGCAGATAGCGGTGGCGGTGACCCGCAGAATAATGTCGTCGGGTTGTTCGATGATGGGGTCGGGGACGGTGTCCACCTGCACCTTATGGGCGCCTTGGTACGTCATGGCTCGCATGGGCTGCACTCCGGTTATTGAGTAGAGTCAGTCATTAGGGGCAGCAGTGATGGCAAGTGTTCCGTTGGCGTTCGCAGCCAGCCGATCAAAGGTCGCCACGACTTTGGGCAAGCAAGCGGTCGACGACTGCCTGTAGCCCCGCATGCGCGTCCGCGTCCGTGGCAGAGGCGTCGGCGAAACACTTCAGTTGATCCACCGCACTGTTGCCGCGCCGCAACAGCGCCAGGGCGTGCTCGAACAACAAGGGTTCGCCCATGGCCTCGGCGGTCGTCTGGAAGCGTTGTGCCGCGCGCTGTAACAGCTGTTCGGCGGCGCCGGTGGTGCCTTGGTCGTCCAGGGCGAAAGTACCCGCCGTACCGTAGCGCTTGGCCTGCCAGCGGTTTTCCTTGAGCAGCCAACGGGTCTGGGCGGTGAACAGGGCGCCGGGCCGAGGCATCCCGCAGGCATGGGTGACCATTACACGAAACAGCGTCGCCAGTAGGAGTGCGTCCTCCAGCCGGGGGCAGGCGTCCGTCATGCGCAGTTCCAGGGTGGGATAACGCGCCGCCGGGCGAATCCCCCACCAGCCGTTGCCGTCAGCCTTGATCGCACCCACGCGCTGCATCAACGCCAGGTAGCGCTGGTAGGCCGCCCAATCCTCGAAATGCTCCGGCACGCCCATGCGTGGCCACTCGTCGCAGGCGGCCTGGCGGTAGCTCATGAAACCATTGGGCACGCCCTCCCAGAACGGCGACGAACAACTGAGCAGCAGCAGCAACGGCAGCCACGGTGACACTTCGTTCATCACCGCTATGCGGTCCACCTGCGCCGGCACCTGCACATGCACGTGCAGCCCGCACAACACGCTGCGGCGCGCCACGTGTTGGATGTCCTCGAACAGGCACTCGAAATGCGCCTGCGCGGTGGGTGCCTGGTCACGCCAGGCCGTGAGGGGATGGCTGCCGGCGCAGACAATGCCCAGGCCGAATTCGCCGAGGGACTCAGCCAGGTTATGCCGCACGGTGGCCAGGTAATCGGCGGCTTCGCGACTGGCCTTGAATACCGGCGACGCGACTTCGATCTGCCCCTGGAACATCTCGAAGGCAAACCCCGCGCCGATCGCCCGTTGACACGCCGCCAATACCGCGGCCGGCGGCTCGCTGAGCATGCGACGGCTGTGCAGGTCGGTGATGAAGTATTCCTCTTCAATGCCGAAGGTGAGCATGGGCGGTCAGCGCAAGCGGGTCACGGTGAGCGCGACCACGGCGATCCGCTCCACGCGCTCATAGCCGGGTTTGTCGAGTTCTTCACCGAAGACATCCGGGTCCAGTTCGCGGTAGGTCCAGCCGAAGGCATCGCTGGCCAGCAACGGCTCGACCGCTTCCAGAAACGGATCGCCGCCGGCCACCATCGCCACCCCGGTATAGAGCACCAGGCTGCCGCCCAGGGTCAGGCGCCCAAGGGACTCGCCGACGATGCGTACCGACAAGTGCTCACCCAATGCACCGCCGCCATGCCGGTAGGCGCGCTGACGGTCGTCGTTCATGTAGGGCGGGTTGGCGACGATCAAATCGAACGTGCCGTCCAGGCTCGCCAGCAGGTCGCTCTGGTACACCCTGACGTTATCCAGCCCGGCCAGCTCGGCGTTCACCGCGGTCATGCGCAGGGCGCGCGGGTTGATGTCCACCGCGAGCACCTGCGCGTCATGCCGCGCCTGGGCGATGACCAGGGCGCCCACACCTGCGCCGCAGCCAATGTCGACGGCGCACTTGATCGGTTCGAAACGCTGTTGCAGATGGGCCTGGATCACCTGGGCGAACCGGTAGCTGTCGGGGCCGAAGAACACCGCATCCGCCTGGGTGGTGGGGTACGGCGAATGCGCAAACAACAAATCCCCGAGGCTCGACCAGCGCACGGTACTGCGCCACAGCGCGTCGTGTTTTTCGATCACGTCCGCTTGCTGCAGCTCATCACGAAAGGCAGCGGGCAGCAGGTCATGCTCAAAAGGCATCGACCAGCCGAACACATCGCGCAGGTTCATTGCCAGCGGGGTCGCCAGCCGCCGGTACACCCGTTCGTGGGTCAAGGGCGTGGGGGTGACAAAGCGGTAGCCGCTCTCTTTCAGGCCTTTGCCCAGGTTGAGTAAGGCGCGGTCGGCCAGTTGTTGTGCAGACATGAGCGGTTCCTTAGCGCAGACGCGCACGCAGTTGGATAAAACGGCGGGTGGCGTACAGGCCGGCCGGGGTGCAATGACGGCGGGCCGACAGCCACGGGATCAGCGCGTTGAGCTGTTGTGCGTCGGGCAGGTTACTCAGCGACTCCACCAGCGCCTGGGTATCCGGGTCTGCCGGGCGCTGCTGCTCGCGTGCAAACGGGCTGCCGCGTCCCGGCCTGGCGGGTGGAACGCGTTGCTCGCTGACCCAGTCACCGGCGATCCAGTCATGCAGCAGTTGTTTTTCATAGCCGCTGAACACACCGAACATCGCCGCGCCCGCCCCTTCGATCAGCTGCCAGAAGCGGCTGTCGGCGGGGTTCTGGTTGAGTTTGATCCAGCCCTTGTCCTGCAAGGCGCGCAGAAAATCCGGGATCTGCCCCGGCGTCGCCAGCCATTGATTGACGGTCTTGCCCTCGAAGCGGCAATAGTCTGAATGCATGTGTTGGCCGAAGGTGCGCTTGCGTTCAAGCATTGCCACCACTTCGTCCAACAGGTTGAAGCGGTCGATCACCGCCGTGGTGCCCGCACCCAAATCATTCAGGCGATAGCCCTGAGCCACGCGCCGGTAAAAGTCCGCCCTGCCCTCGCCCAGTGGCAGCAGGTTCAGGACCGACTGTGCCGCCTTGCAGGCGTGGCCACTGCTGGCATTGTCGATGGTCACGTGGAGCGTGAAGTAGTAAGGGTCGATGCCCAACTCGCTCAGCTCATAGGCGGTGATCAACAAGTGCAGCGGCAACTGCTCGTAGCCCAGGTTGTAGCCGATGACCTCCGGCAGGAACTCATCGGCGCACAAGCCCAGGGCCAGTTGCAGCGCGCCTTGCAGGTAGTGCTCATCCTCCAGGCCCGCCTCGCTGTCGGCATCGTGCTCACTGAGCAACTTGCGGTAGATCACCACATGGTTCTGCGCGGCCTGGCCATCGCCCAGCTCTTCGAGGTAGGTGGTGAGCAGGCCGTCGAAGCGCTGGTCCTGCCAGTGGCGCAGCAACCCATAGAGCCACGCGCCATCGACCTGCTTGGTCGGCGCCACACGTTGCAGCACATACAGCGCATGGGCCTTGTTGCGAAAGTAACGACGCGGCCGGCCTTGCTGGCGCTGCTCAAGGTAGTCGGCATAGGCCTGGGCGACGGCGGCGCAACGCTGCTCGACCCAGGCAAACAAATGGTCCGGCTCGTCGGGCAGCTCACAGGCCGCGTCCTGGACCTGCGCCAGCTGCGTGTGCAGGAACTCGCGCGCCAGTGCGCAAGCGTCCGGCGCTTCGCCATACAGCTGTTGATAGACTCGCTGACAGTCGCCGCAGCCCGAGTGATGCACAGAAGCCGGTTGGCCCGACAGCGCCGTTAATAGCGTCATGATGGCAGTTCCCGCAATGTCCTATACAACCTGGCCTTATGGCATGAAGGCCCCGCAAGAGCGCGCGCTGTGCGGCGCTTCTATAGGGAAGAGCATGGGCGGGTGGAGAAAATTCAATCGGGTTTGTGACAGTGGGGATAAGCGGTCAATGGGTTTTACCACCCTGCAGATGAAAGGCAGGCACCTTCACCCACGAACAAAAAAACGGCACGCAAGCGTGCCGTTCTGTCCTTCACTGCCTGGCGCTATTACTTACGCGCCGCCTCCCACGACTTAAGCAGGTCGCTGTAGGTCACGGTCTCGCCTTTTGGCTTTTCGTTGGCCAGTTTCGGCTTAGGCGCACCCGGCTGGTCGAACCAGTATTGCGCGTCACGCTCGGGGTTCATTTTCGGGCCGCACACCGGTTGCACTTTGGAGCGTTCCAGGCGCGTCATGATCGCGTCCTGTTCCTTGGCCAGGTTATCCAACGCCTGTTGCGGGGTCTTCTCGCCGCTGGCGGCCGAGGCGATGTTGCTCCACCACAGTTGCGCCAGGCGTGGGTAGTCCGGCACGTTGGTGCCGGTCGGCGACCACTCGGTGCGGGCCGGGCTGCGGTAAAACTCCACCAGCCCCCCGAGTTTCGGCGCCATGTCGGTCATGGCCTGGGAGTTGATATCCGATTCACGAATCGGCGTCAGCCCCACGATGGTTTTCTTCAGCGAGACGGTCTTGGAGGTGACGAACTGCGCGTACAGCCAGGCCGCCAGCCTTTGTTTCTCAGGCGTGGATTTGAGGAAGGTCCAGGAGCCTACGTCCTGATACCCCTTCTTCATGCCCTTTTCCCAATACGGTCCGACCGGCGACGGCGCCATGCGCCATTTCGGCGTGCCGTCGGCGTTCACTACCGGCAGGCCTGGCTTGACCATGTCGGCGGTGAACGCGGTGTACCAGAAGATCTGCTGGGCGATGTTGCCCTGGGAAGGCACCGGCCCGGATTCGGAGAAGGTCATGCCCGCCGCTTCCGGTGGCGCGTAGGCTTTCATCCAGTCCACATATTTCTGCGTGGCAAACACCGCGGCCGGGCCGTTGGTGTCGCCGCCGCGAGTGACGCTGGAGCCCACCGGGTGGCAGTCCTCCACGCGAATGCCCCATTCGTCCACCGGCAAGCCGTTGGGCAGGCCCTTGTCGCCACCGCCGGCCATGGAGAACCAGGCATCGGTGAAACGCCAGCCCAGGGACGGGTCTTTTTTGCCGTAGTCCATGTGCCCATAAACGCGCTTGCCGTCGATTTCCTTGACGTCTTCGCTGAAGAACTTGGCGATGTCTTCATAAGCCGACCAGTTCACCGGCACACCCAGGTCGTAACCGTATTTTTCCTTGAACTTGGCTTTAAGCTCCGGACGCTCGAACCAGTCGGCGCGGAACCAGTAGAGGTTGGCGAATTGCTGGTCGGGCAACTGGTAGATCTTGCCGTCCGGCGCCGTGGTGAACGACAGGCCGATAAAGTCCTTGAGGTCCAGGGTCGGCGATGTAAAGGCCTTGCCCTCGTTGGCCATCAGGTCGGTGATCGATTCGGTCTTGCCGTAGCGAAAGTGCGTACCGATCAAGTCGGAGTCGTTGACCCAGCCGTCATAGATGTTCTTGTCCGACTGCATCTGGGTTTGCAGCTTCTCCACCACGTCGCCTTCCTGCAGCAGGTCGTGGGTCAGCTTGATCCCGGTGATTTCAGTGAAGGCCTTGGCCAGCACCTTGGACTCGTACTCGTGGGTGGTGAGGGTTTCCGACACCACGTTGATCTTCATCCCGCGGAACGGTTCCGACGCCTTGATAAACCACTTCAACTCTTCGAGTTGCTGGGCTTCGGTGAGGGTGGACGGTTTGAACTCGCTGCCGATCCATTTTTTCGCCGCATCTTCGTACGCATCGGCCCAGGCCGTGGCGCTCAAACCGCTCAGAGCCAGTACGGCGGCCAATGAAATGCTATGTCGCAGCTTATTGTTCTTATTCAACATAGAGACCTCCAGGTTGTTTATTCATAAGGGGACTAGCCCCAACGCATCACACTCAACAGCCATACCAGGGAGAGCGCGGACGCCACCCAGATGCTCCAGTCGGTAACACCAATAACCAGCAAATGCAGGTAGGCGCTGCCGAGAAGACCGATAAACAAGCGATCACCACGGGTGGTGCTGATCGGTAAAAAACCGCGCCGGGGAATGCTCGGCGAACGCAGTTCCCAGGTGGTCATGCCCGCCAGAATCAGGGCGATGCCACCGAAGAACAGCGCAGTCGGGGTGGTCCAGGCCATCCATTCCATCATCGATTCCTCTAGACCCGGCCCAGGGCAAAGCCCTTGGCCACGTGGTTACGAACAAACCAGATCACCAGCATGCCCGGCAGGATGGTCAACACCCCCGCCGCCGCCAGCACGCCCCAATCGATACCCGACGCCGACACTGTTCGGGTCATCACGGCAGCAATCGGCTTGGCGTTGACCGAGGTCAGGGTGCGCGCCAGCAACAGTTCGACCCAGGAAAACATGAAGCAGAAAAACGCGGTCACACCGATGCCGGAGCCGATCAACGGGATGAAAATCTTCACGAAGAACTTGGGGAACGAGTAACCGTCGATGTAGGCGGTTTCGTCGATTTCCTTGGGTACGCCGGACATGAAGCCCTCAAGAATCCATACCGCCAACGGCACGTTGAACAGGCAGTGGGCCAGCGCCACGGCGATGTGCGTATCGAACAGGCCGATGGACGAATACAGCTGGAAGAACGGCAGCAAAAACACCGCCGGTGGCGCCATGCGGTTGGTCAGCAGCCAGAAGAACAGGTGCTTGTCACCCAGGAAACGGTAGCGCGAGAAGGCGTAGGCCGCCGGCAGCGCCACGCTCAGGGAGATCACCGTGTTCAGACTCACGTAGTACAGCGAGTTGAGGTAGCCGGTGTACCAACTGGGGTCGGTGAAGATCACCTTGTAGTTGGCCAGGGTGAAGTCCTGCGGAAACAGCGTCAGCCCGCCGAGGATTTCGGTGTTGCTCTTAAAGGACATGTTCAGCAGCCAGTAAATCGGCACCAGCAGGAACAGGATGTAGATCAGCAGCGGAATAACCTTGCGCTTGCTCATGTTGGCGGCCTCAGCGGTTGGCGTCGGAGTGGGTCATGGCGGTGTAGAACAGCCAGGACACCAACAGGATGATCAGGAAGTACACCAGGGAAAACGCCGCAGCCGGGCCCAGGTCGAATTGGCCCACCGCCATCTGGGTCAGGGTCTGACTGAGGAAGGTGGTCGCGTTCCCCGGCCCACCACCGGTCAGTACAAACGGCTCGGTGTAGATCATGAAACTGTCCATAAAGCGCAGCATCACCGCGATCAGCAGCACGCTCTTCATCTTGGGCAACTGGATATGTCGGAAAACCGCCCAGGCCGACGCACGATCAATCCGCGCGGCCTGGTAGTACACGTCCGGAATCGCCCGCAGCCCCGAGTAGCACAGCAGCGCGACGAGTGACGTCCAGTGCCACACGTCCATCACCAGCACCGTGACCCAGGCGTCCGCGGTGTTCGCCGCATAGTTGTAGCTGATGCCCAGGGCGTTGAGGCTGTAGCCGAGCAAGCCGATATCGGCACGGCCGAAGATCTGCCAGATGGTGCCCACCACGTTCCAGGGAATCAGCAGCGGAATGGCCAGCACGATCAGCACCAGCGACGACCAGCGGCCCTTGGTCGGCATGGTCAGGGCAATGGCGATGCCCAGCGGGATTTCGATCAGCAGCACGCAGGCCGAATAGATGAACTGGCGCAGCAGCGAGTCATGCAGACGCGGGTCGAGCAGCACCTGCTTGTACCAGTCGGCCCCGACGAAGTAGCGGCTGGACTGGTCGAAAATGTCCTGCACCGAGTAGTTGACCACGGTCATCATCGGGATCACCGCGCTGAACGCCACCAGCAGGAACACCGGCAGTACCAGCCACCAGGCCTTGTTGTTCTGCACCTTGTTCATGGCAGCACCTCCAGCAGGTAATCGTCGGCGTAGAGCATCAACCATTGCGCGGGAAAGCTGATCGAGGCCTTGCCCTCGGGCACCGGCTTGTCTTCGGCCAGGCGTACTTTCAGGGGGGCGCCATCGAGGTTGAGGGTGATGATCTTGTAGGTGCCGAGGTCTTCCAGGTGTGTGACATCAGCCTGCAACGCGTCGGGGTTGTGCTCGTCCCACACGTGGATAAATTCCGGACGGATGCCGACCTGCAGTTTGCGGTAGTCCATCGCCGCAAGACGTTGCTGCATGGCCTCGGGCAATGGCAGATGAGTGCCGGCAAACCGCACGCCGCCCGCCTCGGCCTGGACCTCGATCAGGTTCATCCCAGGGCTGCCGATGAAATAGCCGACAAAGGTGTGACTGGGTCGCTCAAACAGTTCCCGCGGGGTACCAAATTGCACGATCTGCCCGCCGTACATCACCGCAATCTTGTCGGCGAAGGTAGACGCCTCAAGCTGGTCGTGGGTGACGTAGACCATGGTGATGTTGAACTGCTCGTGGATCTGCTTGAGCTTGCGCCGCAGTTTCCACTTGAGGTGCGGGTCGATCACCGTCAGCGGTTCGTCAAACAGGATCGCCGATACGTCGTCGCGCACCAGGCCGCGACCCATGGAGACTTTCTGTTTTTCATCGGCGGTGAGGTTGCGGGCTTTTTTGGTCAGCAGGTTTTGCAGGTCGAGGACTTCGGCGATTTCCTGCACCTTGCTGTGAATTTTCGCCTCGGCCATGCCCTGGTTACGCAGCGGGAAGGCCAGGTTGTCGAACACCGTCATGGTGTCGTACACCACCGGGAACTGGAACACCTGGGCGATGTTGCGCTTTTCCGGCGTGAGGTCGTTGACCACCTGGGTGTCAAACAGCACCTGGCCCTCGGAGGGGCTGAGCAGGCCCGAGATGATATTGAGCAGGGTCGACTTGCCGCAACCCGACGGCCCGAGCAAGGCGTAGGCACCGCCCTGCTCCCACACGTGGTTCATTTCCCGAATCGCGTAGTCCTCCGGGCCGCTGGGCGTGGCGCTGTAGCTGTGCGCCAGGTTCTGCAAATGGATCTCGGCCATCAGGCAACCCTCGCGACACGGCGTCCGGGGGCCTGGACCAAACGGCCCTGGCCATCGAACACAAACAATTTATGGGTGGGGATATACACGCGGATCGGCGCGTCGACGTCGTACTCATGCACCCCCGGCAGGTGCAGCACCAACAGGAAATGCTCACTGCGCACATGCAGGAAGGTTTCCGAGCCGCTGATCTCGGCGACTTCCACCGTTACCGCCAGCTCCAGATCATCGTCGTTGCTCGGCACCAGGCTGATATGGCTGGGGCGCACACCAAAACGGAACTCGCCTTCGCCGATGGGACGCAGGTCGACGTTCAACGGAAAGTGCACGAAATTGGCGAAGCTCACCTCGTTGCCGCTGATCCGCCCCGGCATCAGGTTGATCGGCGGCTCGGAAAACAGCTCGGCGGCGAGCACGCTCTGCGGTTGGTGGTAGACCTCGGCGGCCTTGCCGCTCTGGATCACCCGGCCTTCGTGAAGAATGGTGGTGGTGCCGCCCAGGGCCAGGGCTTCGTTGGGCTCGGTGGTGGCGTAGATGGCGATGGTGTGACGGGCCTGGAACAGCTCGCGCATTTCCTGACGCAGTTCTTCACGCAGTTTGTAGTCCAGGTTCACCAAAGGCTCGTCGAACAGAATCAGTTCAGCGTCCTTGACCAGCGCGCGAGCCATGGCCGTGCGTTGCTGCTGACCGCCGGACAGTTCCAGCGGGTGGCGCTGGAGAAACTTCTCGATACGCAGCATCCGGGCGGTTTCCTGCACCTTGCTGCGGATGATTTCATCTGCCACACCCGCCTGGCGCAAAGGCGAAGCGATGTTCTCGAACACGGTCATGGTGGGGTAGTTGATGAACTGCTGATACACCATCGACACGTTGCGCAGGCGCACCGGCTTGTGGGTGACGTCGACGCCGTTCATCAGGATGCGGCCGCTGTCGGGCTTGTCCAGGCCGGCCATCAGACGCATCAGGCTGGTCTTGCCGGACAGGGTGCGGCCCAGCAGCACGTTGAAGGAGCCGGGCTCGAAACGCAGGGTGGCGTCGTCGATCCAGGTTTGGCCTTCGACGACGCGGGAGACATGTTCCAGGGTCAATGACATGACACGACCTTTTTATTATTGGAATGAATCTGGCCAGTCGTCAGAGCGAGTTTCGTGCCAAAAGCGGCAGGTGATTGATCCATAAGGAAATAGCTTGAATTGCATGTTCAACAGTGAACACAAATGAACAAGCCAGGCTGAACAACTGAACAATCCGGGGGTTGACAATGAACAGTCCTGAACAACACTAATTAGGCCCCCGCGCCGGCGGGGGCCCATAAAAACAATAAAAACAGAAGGTCGCCCCCATGGCCGAACCCTTGCCCCACGACACCATCATCCAGGACTCCTGGCGCCGTTGCCGCGCGTTTGGCCTGGACCACCAGAGCACGCCCAGCTTTGATCCATTGCCGGCCGAGGGCATCAGCCAACTGCTGGAGAGCCAGCATTCGCTGGTGCAGACCACCCACCAGGAGGTCCTGCCCTACTACGAGAACATCCTGAGCAATTCCAATTGCCTGATCATGCTGGCCGACAATCAGGGCCAGGTACTGACGTCGTGGGGCACCCAACGCTTTATCGAGCCCAAGCTGGCCCGCGGGTTCAGCGCTGGCGCCAGCTGGAAGGAACGCTGCAGCGGCACCAACGCCATCGGCACCGCACTGGCCTGCGCTCAGGCGGTGCATATCGAGCACGACGAGCACTTCCTCAAGGCCAACCGCTTCATGACCGGCTCGGCGGCGCCGATCTTTGATGCGCAGCGTGAAATCATCGCGGTGCTGGACGTGTCCAGTGACAGCTACCTGCCGCCCTCCCACACCCTGGGCATGGTCAAAATGATGAGCCAGACCGTGGAAAACCGGCTGATCCTCAACCTGTTTCGCGGTGAACACTTTCAACTGACCTTCAATACCGGCCTGAGCAACCTCGACAGTCAGTGGGCCGGGCTGTTGATCTTTGATGAAAGCGGCCAGGTGCTGTCGGCCAACCGTCGCGCCGACAACCTGCTGGGCATCAGCCTGTCGCGGGTGATGATCGACAGCCTGTTCAAGGTGTCGTTGCTGGAATTGCTGAACCAGCCGGAGGGTCTGCCGTTTTCGTTGCAGGCGGCGGGACGCAATCGCTTCCAGTGTGTGTTGAAGCGTCCCCAGCAGGTGCCGATGCAGGCCCGCGTGTTCACTGAGCCTGCGCAGCCAAAACCGACGGCGATTGGCCTCAAGACCCTGCATTTTGGTGATGTGCGCGTGGAAAAGGCCGTGCGCCAGGCAGAGCGCTTGTTGGAAAAAGACATTCCGCTGCTGATCCATGGCGAAACCGGGGTGGGCAAAGAGGTGTTCGTCAAAGCCCTGCACCAAGCCAGTTCGCGCAGCCAAAAAGCGTATATCGCGGTGAACTGTGCGGCGATTCCCGCTGAGTTGGTGGAATCGGAACTGTTCGGCTACGAAAAAGGCGCGTTCACCGGCGCCAATCAAAAAGGCAGCATCGGCCTGATCCGCAAGGCCGACAAGGGCACGCTGTTTCTCGACGAAATCGGCGATATGCCGCTGGCGACCCAGGCCCGCCTGTTGCGGGTATTGCAGGAACGCTGCGTGCAGCCGGTGGGCAGCAGCGAGCTGTTCCCGGTGGACCTGCGCATTATCTCGGCGACTAACCGCGCACTGCGTGAGTTGGTACAGGCCGGGCGTTTTCGAGAGGATTTGTACTACCGTATCGGCGGCCTGACCCTGGAACTGCCGCCGTTGCGCGAGCGCACCGACAAGCAGGCGTTGTTCCAGCAACTGTGGCAGCAGCACCGCGAGCCCACGCAGTGGGCCGGCTTGAGCGCTGAGGTGCTGGCATTGTTCGAGCAGCATCCGTGGCCAGGGAATTTGCGCCAGGTCAGCAGCGTGTTGCAGGTGGCACTGGCGATGGCCGAGGAGCAGCCGATCCGAGCGGAGCACCTGCCGGATGATTTTTTCGTCGACCTGAACCTCGCCCCGCCACCGCCGCCGGCCGGTGAGTACCTGGACGAGCGCATTGACCTGAGTCAGCGCTTAAAGGCGGCCGGCGGCAATATTTCCCACCTGGCACGGGAGCTGGGGGTGAGCCGTAACACCTTGTACAAACGCCTGCGCCAGCAGGGGGGCTGAGTCAGCGCGGTTTGACCACCACCAGCAAGTCGGTGAAGTACTCCACCTGAATCGGCAGGTTATCGGCCAATGCCGACAGGGCCGCCGCCGTGTCATCGAGCCTGAACACCCCGGACACGCGCAAATCGCCCAGGGCCTGGGGGTCGAAGCGCACCATGCCATGGCGGTAACTGGCCAGCGTCTGCAACACCTCGCTCAGGGGCTGATCGTTAACCTTGAGCAAGCCACGGGTCCAGGCGTCCGGGTCGGCATTGCCGGTGGCTTGCGCCGCCATGGCGTGGCCATGTTCAAGGATCGCACGCTGGCCGGCGGCCACCTTGACGCCCTCCTCGGCTTGACCTTTGACCGCCACGCTGGACTCGATCACCGTGACCACCGTGGCGCCGTCCGCCGCGCGCTTGACCAGGTACCGGGTACCCAGCGCCGTCGCCGTGCCTTGGTCGGTGCGCACCACGAATGGCCGCTGTGCGTCCTTGGCCACGTCCACCCACAGCTCGCCTTGCAGCAGTTCGATCACCCGTTGGTGACCGTCGAATTTCACATCCACCGCCGAGTTGCTGTTGAGTTGCAAGCTGCTGCCATCGTCGAGGGCGATCTGGCGACGCTCGCCGACGCCGGTGCGCTGGTCCGCCATCCACACCGGCAGGTGCTCGAAGGCCTGCCAGCCGCACAGCAACACGCCGAGCAAGCCCAGCACCTGCGCACTGCGCGGACGTTGCGCGGTAAACGCGCGGTTAAGGGCCAGGCGCGCCGGTTGCGCGGGCAAGGTATCGAGGCTGCCCCACAGGGCGCGCATGCGTTCGATCGCCACCGCATGACGCGGGTCGGCCTGGCACCAGGCATCGAAGGCGTGGCGGTCGGCGTCGGTGACGTCTTCGTCGTGCAGACGTGTGAGCCAGTCCGCCGCCTGCTGGATAATGTGCTCGGTACTCATGGCAGCGGGTCGGCGGCGTGCAGACTGTGATAGCAGTGCACCAGAGCGCTGGAGATGTAGTTTTTGACCGTGCTGGCGGACACGTCCAGGCGCACGGCGATTTCGCTGTAGGTCAACCCATCGAGGCGACTCAACAGGAATGCCTCGCGGGTTTTGGTTGGCAGCCCAACCAGCATTTCGGCGATGCGTTCCAGGGCTTGCAGGGCCACATGGATCGCCGCAGGGTCGGGCATGCCGGCGTCTTCGCACCTGATGGCCAACGCCTGCATGTAGGCTTTTTCGATTCGACGTCGACGCGCGCCGTCGATCAACAGACGCCCCGCCGTGGTGGCCAGGAACGCCCTAGGTTCTTTGATGGTTTGCGGTTCGGCCAGCATCAGAACGCGGATAAACGCATCGTGGGCCAGGTCGGCGGCGTGCTGGGAGCAGCCGAGTTTTTTGCGCAGCCAGCCGTGCAACCAGCCGTGGTGCTCGCGGTACATCGCCGTAAGGGTCTGCTGACGCGCGGAGTCGCCCAGCGCGGCCGGAATGTCATGCATGCGCAAAAATTTCTCAAATGGGAAATGTTACCAATTGCGTGAACAATGCCAGTAAAACGCGCACGGAGCAAGGGGCTCTCGGCCGCCCCTTCTTCGTCGTCTGCGGAGTTTTTTGGGGCGAGCGGGCTCAGCGCCAGCGCCACGAGACGCCGGTGTAGAAGCCACGCCCATCGGCGGGTGTAGAGCGCGCTGCGTCCAACCCGTTGTCGTCATACCCCGGCGTGACGGTGTTGGCGTAGCGGCGGTTGGTGAGGTTGCGCAGGTCGACCCAGGCTTGCCAGTCCTGCCCTGGCGCGTCGTAGCCGAAGGTTGTGCCAACAATCGTATAAGCCGCCGCGTAGTAGGAGTTGGCGTAATCCACCGCTACCCGCGATGAGTGCTCGGTGTTGAGGCTGGTGTAAAACCCTGTCGGGTGGCTGTAGCGCAATTGCGCCTGGTAGTAGTGCGCGGGGATACCCGGCAAGGTGTTGTCGCCGAAACGGTCGTCGTCACGGTAGTGGAAGTCGCTGAAGGTATACGCCTGGCGCAGGTCAAGCCTGCCATTGCGGCCGCCCTCCCACAGCGGGCTGAGCAGGCCCAGTTCCACGCCTTGGTGCACCGTGGGGCTGGCGTTGGCCTCGGCGACGATTGCGTTGCTGGTAAGCGTCTGGGCCTGGGTTTCCACCGTGAGCAATTCATGGCGCACTTCGGAGCGGTACAGCGCCAGGTCCCATTGACCGAGCCACGCTTCGCCGCGCCCGCCGACTTCCAGGGTGGTGGCGGTCTGGTTTTTCAGGCTCACGCCTTCCCGTGCCATGCCTTTGGCAGGGCCGCTGGTGAAGTACTTGTTGGAACCCCAGATCATTGACCACGCATGGGGCGGTTCGACCGAGCGGCTCAGGTTGCCGTACACCTGCAATTGCGGGTTGACGTCATAACGCAAGCCCATGCGCGGCGCGTAGTCCCAGTCGTGCTGGCTGAGCGGCGCCTGGCCTTCGGGGTAGCTGACCTGGGTTTCGCGGCGGGTGTAGATCGCCGCCAGGCCGGTGGTCAACCACAGGTCGGGCACCAGTTCCAAATCGTTGCTGATATGCAGCACGGTGTCGGAGCCCAGGTAGCTGTAGTCGCGGGTCTTAGTGCCGGGAGCATAGTTGGCGGTGTTGCCGGCGGGGATGCGCACGTACTCGGCACCGCCGTTGTTGGGCATCGCCTGGGTGGTGCGCAGGCCAACGGTGGTTTTGCTGTCGTGTCCGAACAGGCTGTCCTGGCGAATGTAATTGAGGGTACTGCTCACGTCGGTGTAGGCGACTTTCAGGCGGATGCTGCCTTCGCGCAGGTCCATCGGGTAATCGTGGTAAGCCAGGCCGAGCTCAAGGCGCGAATTATCGTCCAGTTGCAGGGTGGTTTTGTTGGCGATCCAGGTAGAACCGGGTTGCAGGCGCTTTGAGTCACGGGCGGCGTTGAGGCTGTTGGCCGCGCGCGGGCCGTGGCTGATCTGGTCGCGGGTGAGCTTGCCAGGGGTGTCGTTGGTGGTTTCGCGGTAGCGCAAATAGAAACGGGTTTCCAGGTTAGGGTTGAAGCGGTAGCCGAAATTGGCCGCCACGCCTTTGCCGGTGGCCGCGCTCTGGCGCTGATAACCGTCGGACGCCGAGTCGGTCAGGCTGATGTAGTAGTCGGCGTCCCCCAGCACTTGGCCGGAACTGATCTCGCGCTGGGCATAGCCACGACTGCCCGCCTCATAGCGCACCTGCAGCTTGGGCGCATCGTAGCCGGTGTGCGTCACGTAGTTGACCGCGCCACCCAGGGCCAGCGCGCCCTGGTCAAAACCGTTGGCACCGCGCAACACCTCCACACGGCTTTGCCACAGCGGGTCCTTGAGCTCATAGGGCGTGCCGCCAGGGCCGGTGAGCGGCAGGCCGTCGAACATTTCATAGAGCCCGGAGCCGTGGGCACCGGGGCTGCGGTTCAGGCCCGAACCGCGAATGGACAGTTTTACGCCCTCGTTGTTCGCCGCCTTGGCGTAGACGCCGGGCTGGTACTTGAACACGTCCTCGTTGGTACTCACCCGGCCCTGCTGCACGCTGCTCATATCGATGTAATTGCTGGCACCGGGCACGCTCTTGAGCTGGGCCTGGGCCACTTCACCTGCACTGGCCTCAGCGGCGGTGACTTCAACCGGCGCCAATTGCAGGTCTTCGGCGTGCGCCAGGGTGCTTAAGGTAAGGACGGCAAACAGGAACGGAGGGTGGCGCAGCAGCATGGATAGATCCTTGGAATGCGGGGCGTGAGGAGCCTGGCCCAGCACGCGAACAGTGATGGGAAGCCAGCGATGCCCGGCAAGTCACGCCTGTTAACGGATCAGCACCTATTGCCCGGCGCACGATCACCGAAGGCTTGAAGTTGGAAAGGATGGGTTACGTACAACCCAGCAGCCCTTATCGAAGCTCGTTCGCGAAACGTCCGACTGCGTTCACCACCTGCTTGGCGCCGCCCTGGATCTCGGTGATAACGGCGCCGGCCTGGTTGGCAAGGGTCAGGCCTTGCTCGGCCTGTTCACGGCTGCTGAACATCTCGTTAATGGCTTCGTCGGCAAGGCGCTGGTTCTGTTGCACCACCGTGACGATCTCCTCGGTCGCGGTACTGGTGCGGCTGGCCAATTGCCGGACCTCATCGGCCACGACTGCAAAGCCACGCCCCTGCTCACCGGCTCGGGCGGCCTCGATCGCAGCGTTGAGCGCCAACAGATTGGTTTGCGCAGCGATGCCGCCGATGGTCTGCACAATGGCGCTGATCAACAGCGATTGTTTGCCCAGGGCCTCAATGCTGCCGGTGGCCGATTGCATCTGCGACGCAATGTTCTGCATGGTTTGCACCGTGTTCTGCACCACCGCCGCGCCGCGCTCTGCGGTGACGTCTGTTTGTAGTGATACCTCATAGGCCACGCCAGCTGCCTCCTTGACCTCCGATTCCCTCAACACCTGATCAGTGACCACACTGGCAAACTTGACCACTTTGCACAGGTTGCCCTCCGCATCGTGCACCGGGTTATAGGTGGCTTCGAGCCAGACTTCATTACCGCGACTGTCCACGCGCTTGAAGCGACTGGCGACAAATTCGCCACGGTTGAGGGTCTGCCAGAATCCCGCATACCCCGGCGACGCGGCCTCTTGGGCAGTACAAAACAGGCTGTGTTTTTTGCCGACGATTTGATCGAGCGTATAACCCATGGCGTCGAGAAACTGCGTATTGGCAGTGACCACGGTGCCGTCCAACTTGAACTGAATGACGGCCGTCGAGCGGATTAACGCGTTGATGAACGCTTCGTTTTCCTTGGCTTTTTCGATGGCGCGGCTGACCTCGGCGCCGTAGCCCTGGATATGTGACAGCCGACCATCACGCCCGTGGATCGGGCACCAAGTGAGGTTGATCCAGGCCAGGCTGGCGTCGACGCGCAAAAAACGGTAATCGTCGGTCACCGGTTCCAGGCGTGTGATCGCCGCACCTAAATTATGAAAGCAGGGCAAGTCCTTGACGTAAGCCGGAACAATCTCAGCCAGCAAGCGGCCCTGTAATTGTTCACGGGAATAGCCCAGCGCACGGGCGAAGCCTTCGTTGACGGCGGTAACCCGGAATTCAGCGTCGAGGTCGATGGAAAGCATCCCTCGATCGCATTGCGCGACGAGCTGTCGCAAGTGGAACAGCTCATCGTCACGGTCCTGTAGATCCTTCTTCAAGCGGCGATTAAACATAGCGGCGTCCCTGAGGTGGTCATCACTGCATCGGCCGTTGGGCCTGCGGCTTAAGCATAGACCGAAGAACAGTCCTGCTGGCCTTTTGTTACTACCGAGCGCCACGATAGAAACTAGCCAGCGGGCCACTCCAAAGCCAGCATCAACTCATCGGCCTCAGAGCCCGGCGCAAACCGAAAGCCGTACATCTCATCGGCCGCCAGTATTCGCCCAAGGGCACTCAATAACTGCGCCTCGGTCGGCGACTCGCGCAGCAGCTTGTGTGCAGGTAACAACAACTCGGCAGCAACGCCCTCGGCACTGGCGGCGTCGATCACCGCAAAGAGGATAAAGCGCAGGCGTATTTCGCGATCCGTCGGCCACACCGTTTTTCGCTTACCCAAGGTAGGGCCTCATATTTTCGGAAAAGTCCGAGGCTATTGCCGACGTCCGCGTGATTCAAGCGCGCGGACCCAAGATCGGCCGCTTCCTACAGATAGAAAGGAAATACCGCACAGGGATTGATCATCAACGTTTATCTGCCGATGTTCACCCTTACTGCACCGGCAGGAAATTCATCAACAGCAGGCTTTGCGCGTAGTTGAGGCCGATACGTCGATAGCGCTCATCAAGCATTTGCGTCAGCAGATCAAGCCGCGCGACGATCTTGCCGAACTCCACGGCAAAACTGAGGTTACTGCCCTCCTCCGAGATCTCATTGGAAAACAGCAGCAACACGCCGTTGGCATCCTGACGCTTGCTGAGCAGCCACGTGGCCTTCTCGATATTGCGTGCCGCATTGCTGACGAACTGTGGGTTGATCGAATCGGTCATGTAGAACTCGGTGCGGCCACCGTGTGCCGTCACCAGCATGCTGCCAATCGCGTAGATAAACGCGCCAACCCGATCGCCTTTGAACTCGGGGCTCAAGGAGTAACTCAAGGCCACCAGATCGCGCCGATCGCCCAGCGCCTGCAACGGTTGACGCTGCTCGATCGCCCGACGAATTTCGCGCTCGGCACTCGCCGCATCCGGGTAACCCGACTGCCGCCACTGGTTGGGGTTACGCAGATAGAGTTTGCTCATCAGCAGATACAGGCTTTGCAGGTTGTCGCGCATGCCCAGGGTTGCCATGCGATCGACACTGGTTTGAAAGAACTCGTCGGGCTTGCCGTTGCTGAACTGTTTGGCAATGTCACGCCCCTGTTGCTGGGTGCAACCGGTGGCAACGAGCATTAAAACGGCAGCCAGCAACCACGACTGGCGCAGGGGACGAATGTAGAAATAAGAAAACGTGCGGTCCATCGGCACCCAAACTGGTTCATCTGCCCTCACGGGAAATCGACGGGGCTGGGACAAAGATAGAGCCAGGAAATCAAAAAAAGTGCAGTGAGCGCCGGCAGATAGTTGTAAGAAGCGCGCGCCAGAGCGTTTCATGACGAATACTATTGAGCGTCTATACTTCCTCGATCAGTTGCGTGTGTGGTTGGCGAGCCAGGGTGGCGGTTGAGCCTATTGAACAGCCTGGCGCGTACATGTACACCGGCTACGGCATTATCAACAGCAGTTGTAAATGAGGTGACGGCAATGAGACATCCCATTCGAGCACAAATGTTTGTCCAGGTGATTTGCCTGCTTTCGGTGGCTCAGCTTTTTTGCTGATTGCGATTAAAACTGCCCTCCACGCCTGCCGCGGGTGCGGCAAGCGTAGACCTGTGCCCCTATTTCAGACCTTGAAGCGCGCCACCAAGTGATTGAGTTCAATCGCCAGGTTGGCCATCTCGCCGCAGGCGCTGGCGGTCTGACTGGCGCCTGCCGAACTCTGGACCGACAGTTCGCGGATGCTGGTCAGGTTCTGGTCAGCCTCGCGGGCCACCTGAGCCTGCTCTTCGGAAGCGGTGGCGATCAGCAGGTTGCGCTCGTTGATCTGGGCGATGGCCTCTGCGATCTGCTTAAGCGAAAGGTCGGCATTCTGCGCGACCGCGATTGAGCTGCTGGCCATCTGGGCACTGACGTTCATGGCACCCACGGCCTGGGTCGAGTCCGCCTGAATCGCGCTGATCATCTGCTCGATTTCCTGGGTCGACTGCTGGGTGCGGTGAGCCAGCGCACGCACCTCATCGGCTACCACCGCAAAGCCACGGCCTTGCTCGCCGGCACGGGCGGCTTCAATGGCCGCGTTCAGCGCCAGCAAGTTGGTCTGTTCGGCAATCGCGCGAATCACCTCGACCACCTTGCTGATGTCCTGGGCCCTGCCAGACAACGCCTTGACCTGATCCCCCGTGCTGGCAACGTTGCCCGCCAAGCTTTCGATGGCTTTGAGGGTCTGCGCCACATTCTCGATACCCGAGCGCGTGAATTCCATGGACTCGCGAGAAGATTGAGCGGCGGCGTCAGCATTGCGAGCCACCTCATCCACCGCGGCGCTCATTTCGGTCACTGCGGTCGCGGCCTGATTGACTTCATCGTTCTGCCGCACCAACCCGCGGCTGGCCTCTTCGGTCACGGCAGTCATTTCTTCAGAGGCTGACGCCAATTGGGTGGAGGAATCGGCAATACGAGCGATGGTTTCCCGCAGGTTGCGCTGCATCTTCGCCAAAGCGGCCAGCAGGCGGCCGGCTTCATCACGGCCACTGATCACCACTTCCCGTGACAGGTCGCTGTCGGCGATGCGCTCGGCTACGGCCAAGGCATCGCTGATCGGTGCCGAAATGCTGCGGGTCAACACCGCCGCCAACACCACGGTGAGTATGACGGTCGCCAGCAGCAGGCCAATCACCAGCGTCACACCCGTGCTGTACGTTGCAGCAGCCTCCTGGCCTGAATGCTTGGCGCCCTCATCGTTAAAGTCCGCGAGTTTGTTCAGCTTGTCTTGCATGGTATTGGTCATCGGACTGATGCGGGTATTGATCAGGGCAATGGCTGCGGCGTTATCACCAGTTCGCAGCAATGGCTCCAGCTCATCCAACAGTTTGAAATACTGCTGCACATCGCCAACCACTGCCTGGTAGAGCTCACGCTCCACCGGTCCGGAAATCAACGATTCATACGCGCTGATGGTGTTCTGAAGCGTGTTGCGGTAGCCGCTCAACGACGCGATGCGGGTTTGGCGCTGTTGTTCATCGGCGGTCACGGTGATACGGATACTTTCAAGGCGCAGGCGCAAGACGCCCGTCTGCAACTTTCCAATATCACGAATCCCGGCCATCCAATTGGTTTCGACATCCTGCTCCGACTCTCGAAGCTTGCCCATTTGCATCACTGCGACAATGCCCAGCGCAAAAACCACCAGGATAATCAGCGAGAAGAAGATGGCAGACCTGGGCGCGAGGTTTATATTCCTGACGTTCATTGTTATCTCTCTTGGAGAGGTCGGTGCCTGGTGTGTTTCCGTCCAGGCAATCAACCAAGCTTGCGGAAGCTGCAAGCCAGCCAGTCATTGAGTTAGCGCAGCCTTTGGCAGGACATCATCAACCTGTCGCGCAGTCAGATCGGCAGCTCAACCTTCGAGAAATAATGGCTTAATGATGGCATTGCAACCATCAGATCATCCCTATTCTGGGGTAGGGATACTGGAAAACCGGATAGGAAAATCCCTACCCCGAACGCGCGGATCACCCGCACCGTGACAAAAAAAACCCGACTCAATGGCCGGGTCCGATGATCTGAAGCGCGTCAGTTGTCGGGGTGTTCGCTCGCCACGGAATCGGCAGCATCAACGTCCGACATATCCTCTTCGAGAGGCGCCTCGTCGTCAGGTGGCAATGGGATCTTATCCTCATCACGCTTGGGGTCGTGCCCTGTTTCATTGTCTGTGCCGCGTGTTACCGCCTGCTGTGACAGGTTGCCGGGGGCATTCTCATTAATTTCCATGCTGGCTCTCCGCTCTTACGCTCGGGACATCCGCGCTTAAACATGGGAGTGGCAACACCCGGGCGAGTGCCGGGCGGTGGACGAACGGTCCAAAGCAAAGAGCGCCGCGGGGGGGCGAGGCGCTAAGATCAAATCCCATTGCTGCCTGTGGGGTGCAGAAAAGTAAACGACCGGCGAGCGTAGCATCGGAACCGCCAGCTCAAGACGTCAGGTGCGCCCGAGCCCACGCCTCGGCGGTCGTGACTGGAATCGACTGTTGCTCGTTGAAAGTGCCCGCTTTAGGCCACGCCACGCCCTTGCCCTGGGCGAATACCGCGCGGTACTTCTTGATGTGATGCGTTGGGTCTTTCTCCAATTCGTGGAGCAAGTACGGGACCGTCCACACATTACGGGCGAACGGGCGGCCCAGTACTCGCTCAAGAACACTGGCCACCTCTGCGTACGTCACCGTGTCGCCCGACAGATACACAATCTGATTGCGGAACGAGGGTTCGAAGAACACGATTTCTGCGGTCAACATCCCAATGTCTTCCGGCGTCGTGAGCGTCACGCTGTTCTCAAGAGTGCCCAGCGCGTTCACGGTATCGTTTTCAAAATCGACCACGTCGAAAACAGGCTCGAAAAGGAAGCTGGTGAACATGCCTGTGGAGATGATGACCCACTCAGTTTCATCCTGGGCGCGAAGCAATTCACGTACATCAAGCTGCGCATCGAACAGATCCTGAGGGCTGCCTCGGCCGATGACCTCAAAGTCGACGCCAAACTGCCATGGGAAGTAGCGCTTCACACCGGATTTAAGCGCCGCTGTAGCGAGCTTCATCGGCGTCTCCCGGCCTGCAACCATGCCTGCGCAGCCGATAACGGTATCGAAGCGCGCGAACACTTCAGCCAGTTGATCGATTGAATCATTCACCAGATCCGCCGCCACCATTTCGATACCGTGCGCCCGAAGCTCATCGAGCTCGGCCTTTTTATTGGGTACCTGGGTGTTGATGGTCGAATCCCGTAGCAGGACGCTGATGGTGGAACCAGGGGCGCGCGTTGCTACTCGCGCAAGATGCCGCAAAACCGCAAACCCAAGCTCACCAGCGCCTAGAACGAGAATGGATTGGGGGGAACGTCGGGTGACTTCGGTCATGATTTCTCCTGAGATAGGTTGCCTGTAAGATCGATAAATCGTTGCATGATTCGGCGGCGCTCGTAAGAAGGCACACCTGTGATACCGGAGAAAGAAATGACCGATCAGGAGACTCTCAGCCAGGCAGAAGCCATCTGCCGAACGCTCAGGGAAGACGATGATGGGGTCAGACGAGAAGTGCTGGCTCACGCAGGAAGCCGCTGGTCGTTGGGCATCCTGCATGCCCTTGGGGTGTACGGCACCATGCGTCATGCCGAAATAAAAAGGCAGATGACAGGCGTGACCCAGCGGATGCTGACGAAAACGCTACGCTCGCTGGAGCGGGACGGCTTGGTGGCTCGGCGAACATTCGGTGAAATTCCGCCACGCGTCGAGTACGAACTGACGCCGCTGGGCAGGGAACTGTTGATCCGTATGTCGCCTATCTGGACGTGGGTCGTCGAGAACGTGGAGGACTTCCGCAAAGCGCGCGGCATATTCGACAGCCAGGATGACAAGCAACCTGCATGGCAGATACCCACATCGCCTGCATTGGGTTCACAAGTGCCTGACTAGGCGTCGTTTTACAAGAAGTGTGTTTAGGCCGTATCGGGCCCATCTCACTCGCGTGCTGCGTCGGTGACCATCATCACCTCGTTTTGCCAGTTGATCACATGGTGCGGCAGCAATGCCGGTGGGGTTGAGCGCAGTGTTTCGGTTGCCGTTGTTGAATTTGATGGCTGACATTGCCAAACGCCGAAACGCAAAAGCCCCACATTGCGGGGCTTTCGTTTGAATCTTGGCGGGAAACCAGGGGTTGGAACCTTGGGGACGTTGTTAGCGTTCGAAAGTTTCAGATGAGTTTAGAGAGTGAGGGGCGACTCAAACCGGACAAAAACTTCGGACACTTTCTTACAAGCGAAACTGACCTACTTCCTGTTTAAGTCCTATCGCCAACTGGTTCAAATCATTACTGGCGCGCAGAAGATCTTGCACAGAAAGATTGTTTTGCTCAGCCATCTGTGCCGAGCGCTCGACGTTACGAGCGACGTCCTGACTGGCAGCTGTTTGCTCACGTAAGGCCAGCGAAATCTGTTCGACTACCACGAGTACCTGACCAGAGCTTTCGCTAATTTCGGTAATAGCCATACCAGCCGACTCAGCCATTTCTACTCCCTGGCTAACTTCCAACACACCGCTGCGCATACTCTCCACAGTCTCACGGACTCCGAGTTGGATCTTTTCGATCATGCTGGCAATTTCTTTGGTGGATTTACCAGTGTTTTGCGCCAGCAAACGCACCTCATCGGCCACGACTGCAAAGCCGCGGCCTTGCTCACCAGCCCGAGCAGCCTCAATGGCAGCGTTGAGGGCGAGGAGATTAGTTTGATCCGCAATGCCTTGAATGACACTGATAATTGTAGATATCTGCTCAGAATGTTGGCCCAACTCTGACACTTTGGTCGAGGCATGCTGCACGGTTTTCGCGATACCGTTCATGCTGGTTAGGGTGTTCTGGATAACGGTGGATCCATCTGTTGATTGCTGACCAGAGCGATTAGCGAGGCCACCGGCCTCGTTTGCGTTGTTGGAGACATGGTTGATACTTACCGTAAGCTCTTCAACAGTGGCCGCCATCGCGGATGCAGCACTTGATTGTTCGCTTACCGCGCTGGAAAGCTGCTCCGAAGCCCCTGAGATCTTCTGAACGGATTCAATCAATTGACTGGCGGCTTTATTGATCTGCTGGATCATTTCCCGCAAGCGCGTTTGCATGCGATCAAACGCCTTGGGCAGCTCATCGCTGCTGCTAGTATCAATCACGGCGTCCAATCTACCTTCAGCAACCGCTGTCGCCGCGTCTATAGCTACTTGCAGGCGGGCACGCGTGGTGCGGCCTAAAGCATAGGCGAGGATGACCGCCAGAAAGGCAGCAATCAAACCACCGGCCACCAGAATAGTAATCGCGCGATCTTTGGCGTTGTTCATCTCCTGAGTGCGGCTTGCCAGCAGAACGTCTTCCGCCTGCGAAAGTTCTGCAATAATGCCGCGCATGTCATCCATTTTGGCTTTGTCTGCGCCCCTGCTTATGCGCTGATTCAGCGAATCCCCGGAGGTGCCGTTCTGTGTTATTTCACGCCGTTGAGCGATGATCGAATGGACGTCTTCGTCCAGCCAACGCTTTTGTAGCTGCTCCAATGAAGCAAGCCGTTTCTGCTGCTGCGCGTTATCAATCGTCAGTTCTTTGAGCGTCGCAAGACTGCTTGAGAACTCACTTTCACCGACAATCTGGGGTTCGAGAAAGCTGTCCTTGCCGCTGATGACGAAGCCGCGCATGCCGGTCTCAATATTGATCAACTGTTCTAGGGCGACCTGGGACTGACTTAACACGCGATAACTGTGGACGTTGCTATTAATCGCACTGTCTACCTGTCCAAAACCACGGTATGCGCTGATGACAAGGATGCCCAGCAGAACTACGATGGTGGCAAAGCTAAGGTACAGCTTTTGGGAAATACTGAGTTTGCTGTACATATGTATGCACTCGAATGGTGGAGCATCCTTCGCTCGGACGTTTAGTTTTTTAATGCAAAGATCGTATGAGCCGTATCGACTTCATTTTTTTATCGGCAACTACTGCCGTAGCTTTAGCGGCACTCTCAACAGGCATCAATTTGCAAAAGTGCGCTTCAAGACAAAAGTCCGCGCATCATGTCTTGCGTTATTAAACCCGCTGCCATCTGTGCGCAAACAACTGATCGTTCTCACTCCTCCGGAGCATTGGCAGTCGCGTCAATGTGCTTGATATAGGATCACTTGCATTGAGCCGCACCGATTGGATCAAACACATGATCGCCGCCACGGTTTTTCGCCTCTAAAGCTCGTTGCCTCACGTCACACCAGGTCAAAAACCAGAGGACTGCATACAGTCATGGCTTTGCCCAGCATGAACCTTGGTGAAGGCACATACGACTGGCTTGTGCTTCCCAGCAGCGGGATCAGCCCGCGGCGCCGGATGATAGGCGCAATGTCGCAGTTGGCTGAGTACATGGACTCAAGAAGGAGTTACAGCCGGACGCCAGAAGTAGCAAGACGATCGCGCAGAAAGCGTGGTTGTGCTGGGTATCGGATAATTCGCTGGCGCGTTGTTGATCCTGATCGCAGCTAGGTCACCCTTGCGCAAACGGCAATTTGTAAAGATTTGCGGAACTGCCTGAATCATGCGCAAACGATCAGGCGATAGACGACTGCTGCACCAAACCCCAAAAACGCAAAAGCCCCGCAATCGCGGGGCTTTCGTTTGAATCTTGGCGGGAAACCAGGGATTCGAACCCTGGGAACGCTATTAACGTTCGCCGGTTTTCAAGACCGGTGCATTCAACCACTCTGCCAATTTCCCTTGTGCGTCACAGGATTATAGTAAGCCATCCTGTCTCAGCGGGCGCCATAATACCCGAATGAAACACACTGTCAAACTCTCGCCATAGCTTGTTACAGAGCGTCTGTTATGATCTTTGCGACTGAACGTTTCAAAACCGAAGGAGTGTCGCCATGCGCGAACAGAATTACGCAGTGAATGGCAACGCGCAGGCTGAGCAGCTTGAAGTCAGCCGCGTGTTGCGCAACACCTATGGCTTGCTCGCCCTTACCCTCGCATTCAGCGGCGTGATGGCGTTTGTGGCGCAGCAGATGCACGTTGGCTACCCGAATATCTTTGTCGTGCTGATCGGCTTCTATGGTCTGTTCTTCCTGACCAACAAGCTGCGTGACTCGGCCTGGGGTCTGGTCTCGGCGTTTGCCTTGACCGGTTTCATGGGTTTTATCCTCGGCCCGATCCTCAACCGTTACCTCGGCATGGCTGGCGGTGCGGAAGTGGTCAGCTCGGCGTTTGCCATGACGGCGCTGGTGTTTGGTGGTCTGTCGGCCTACGTGCTGATCACTCGTAAGGACATGAGCTTCCTGGGTGGTTTCATCACCGCCGGTTTCTTCGTGTTGCTGGCGGCGGTAGTGGCGGGCATGTTCTTCCAGATCAGCGGTCTGCAACTGGCGATCAGCGCGGGTTTTGTGCTGTTCTCCTCCGTGTGCATCCTGTTCCAGACCAGTGCGATCATCCACGGCGGTGAGCGCAACTACATCATGGCCACCGTGAGCCTGTATGTATCGATCTACAACCTGTTTGTCAGCCTGTTACAGATCTTCGGCATCATGAGCCGTGACGACTGATTGTTAGCCGCATAAAAATGCCCCGTATCGAAAGATGCGGGGCATTTTTGTTTTCAGGGCATCAGTACTTGTTAGGTTCCATTTCCAGCTCGACCTTGAAACGCTCGGCGATGTCCCTTTGGATACGCTCGGCCAGGTTGGCGATGTCGTGCCCGCTGGCGCCGCCATAGTTGACCAACACCAGCGCTTGCAGCTTGTGCACGCCCGCATCGCCTTCGCGAAAGCCTTTCCAGCCGGCCTTGTCGATCAGCCAGCCGGCGGCGAGCTTCATTTGCCCATCCGCCTGAGGATAAGCGACCAGGTCCGGATACAGCGTCTGCAGCTCTTGAGCCAAGTCTTTGCTCACCAGCGGGTTTTTGAAGAAGCTGCCGGCATTGCCCAACACTGCGGGGTCCGGCAGTTTTTCGCGGCGGATGCTGCAGATGGCGCGGCTGACATCGCTCGGCGTCGCCTCGGTGATGCCCTGTCCGGCCAGGCGCTGTTGCACGGGGCCGTAGTCGAGCTTGAGGTGACTGGCGCGGCTCAGGGCAAAGCGCACGCGCAGGATCAGCCAACGCCCGGTTTCGTGCTTGAACAGGCTGTCACGGTAGGCAAAGTTGCACTCTTGCAGGCTGAAGTCCCGCAGCTCACCGGTTTGGCGGTCCAGCGCAGTAAGGCCGGCGAATACGTCCTTGATCTCCACACCGTAGGCGCCGATGTTCTGCATGGGGGCCGCGCCAACGGTGCCCGGGATCAGGCTGAGGTTTTCCAGACCGCAGAAACCCTGCTCCAGGGTCCACAGTACAAACGGGTGCCACGCCTCGCCCGCTTCGGCTTCGACTACCACGTGCTCGCCGTCATCGTGCAGCACGCGAATGCCGGTGCTGGCCATACGTAGCACCAGAGCAGAAATGTCCTGGGTCAGCAGCAGGTTGCTGCCGCCGCCGATCACCAGCAACGGCAACCCCTGCGCCGACGCATAAGCCAGGGCTTCACGTACATCGGCGTCGGTGTGGGCCTCGGCGAACAGCTGCGCACGCACATCCAGGCCAAAGCTGTTGAATGGTTTGAGCGATACCTGCGCAAGCACTTGCAAGGTCATAACCGCCCCTTCAATTCGATTACCAATAAATCACAGGCGCGCTCGATCAGATCCAGGACCCGCTCGAAGCCTTGCTCACCTTCGTAATAAGGATCTGGCACTTCAACCACTTCCGAGGCATAACGACGCAGGAACAAGTCCAGCTCGGCCTTGCCCTGCCCAGGGTGCAGTGCCTTGAGGTTACGCAGGTTGCTGGCGTCCATGGCCAGGATCAGGTCATAGCGCGCAAAGTCGGCGCGGGTCACCTGCTGTGCGCGCTGAGCCGACAAGTCGTAACCGCGCACCAGCGCCGCACGTTGGCTGCGCTGGTCTGGCGGATTGCCGATGTGCCATTCGCCGGTGCCCGCGGAGGCAACTTCGACCTGGCCGGCCAGTCCCGCTTCGCGCAATTTATGGCGCAACACACCTTCGGCAGTGGGCGAGCGGCAGATATTGCCCAGGCAAACGAACAAAACCTCCATCAGGCCCCCAGCAGGCGACGCACGCGCTCAAGGTCTTCAGGGGTGTCAACGCCGGCAGGCGGCGCTTCCAGTGCATCGCCCACGTGGATACGCACGCCGTGCCAAAGCGCACGCAGTTGTTCCAGGGATTCGGTGTTTTCCAGCCAGCATGGGCCCCAGCTGACGAAGTCATGCAGGAATCCGGCGCGATAAGCGTAGATACCGATGTGACGGCGATAGGGCACGCCTTCGGGCAACAGGTCAGGGCGCTTGGCAAAGGCGTCACGCGCCCATGGCAAGGTCGAGCGACTGAAGGTCAGGGCCAGGCCGTTCATATCGCTGACCACCTTCACGACGTTCGGGTTGAACAGGGTTTCGATGTCTTCGATCGGTTCGGCGAGGGTCGCCATGCGCGCTTCGCCGTGGGCGGCCAGGTTGGCGGCCACCTGGTCGATCACACTCGGCGGAATCAGCGGCTCGTCGCCTTGCACGTTGACTACAATGGCGTCCGGCGCCAGGCCCAACTGCGCGGCCACTTCGGCCAGACGGTCGGTGCCAGAGTTGTGGTCTTCGCGGGTCAGCACCGCTTCGGCGCCGAAGCCTTTGCAGGCCTCGATGATGCGCGGGTCATCGGTGGCGACCACCACACGTGCGGCGCTGCTTTTGCAGGCCTGCTCCCACACCAGTTGGATCATCGGCTTGCTGCCGATCAATTGCAGCGGCTTGCCCGGCAGGCGGGTCGATGCGTAGCGCGAGGGAATGACAACGGTAAAGGCGGTGGTCATTTATCCAGGCGCTCATCGGTGGTCAGGGTGCGGGCTTCGCTTTCCAGCATCACCGGAATGCCATCACGGATCGGGTAAGCCAGGCCTGCGCCCTTGCTGATCAGCTCGGTTTTATCGGCGCTGAGCTTGAGCGGGCCTTTGCAGATCGGGCAAGCGAGGATGTCGAGCAGTTTGGTGTCCATGAGTGTTTCCTGGAAAGAAGCGTTTAAGGCAAGAGTCGGGCGGGCAGCAGGCGCATCAGTTGCGTGTCGAACCAGGCGACGAACGCCGGCGACGGCACTGCATCTACCGCAAGGTACCACCAGTGCGGCTGGGCAAAGGCGCGGCACTTCACCGCGTCCTTTTCGGTCATGACCAACGGTAACGACGGGCTGAAATTCAAGACCTCGGCGCTGTAAGGCGCATGGTCGGCAAAAGCATGGTGGATCGGCCGCCAGTGTAGCGTTTCAAGGGTATTGAAGAAACGTTGCGGGTTACCGATGCCCGCGACCGCGTGCACCTGCTGGCCGACGGGGAAGTGATCCACGGGCTGACGCGCGCCGGTCTGCAGGTTGACCAGCGCCGTTGGCATGAGGCGAAAGGCAAAGCCATCTTCGCGGTCGCCGGCAGCGCCGTTATAGAGCAGCGCATCGACACTGTGCAAACGCTCTACCGGCTCACGCAATGGCCCGGCCGGCAGGCAACGACGGTTGCCCAGACCACGGGCGGCGTCGATCAGCACCAGTTCAAGGTCGCGGGCCAGGCGGTAGTGTTGCAGGCCGTCGTCGGAGAGGATCAGGTCCAGGCTGTCGGTTGCCAGCAGCGCCTTGACCGCACGGCTGCGGTCCGGATCGATCATCAAGGGCACGCCGCAGCGCTGCACGATCAGCAAAGGTTCATCCCCGGCCACTTCGGCGCTGTGGCTGGCTTCGACTCGCCACGGGAACGCTGGCGGCTTGGCGCCATAGCCACGGCTGACCACGCCCACCTTCAAGCCGCTGCGTCGGCAGTGGTCGATCAACCACAGGATCAACGGTGTCTTGCCGGTGCCGCCCACGGTGATGTTACCGACCACCACCACCGGCACCGGCGCTTGATAACTATCGCCCTCGCCCGCCACGAAGCGTGCACGTTTGCGCAGCACCACACTGCGATACAGTGCCTCCAGCGGCCGTAACAGGATGAGCGCAGGATGGCCTTCATACCAGGCTTTGAGCAGACGATCAGACATGGCCATCAGGGTTGGCCCGCCGCCTCGACGGTGCTCATGCGCAGATGGCTGAAACCGAGCTTGCCGGCCGCATCCATCGCGGTGATCACGGCCTGGTGCTGGGTTTTGCCATCGGCACTGATGGACAGCGGCATCTTGGTATCGCCCCCGGACGCTTTCTCCAGCGCGGCCATCAGGCTGGCGAGGTCATTTTTCTCCAGCAACTGGTTATTCACCGAAAACATCCCGTCGGCGCTGATGGCGATGTCCAGTTGCTTGACTTCCTGGTCTTCGGCCGGCGAACCGCTCACGGCTTCCGGCAAATCGACGCGCAACTCGGTCTGGCGGGTGAAGGTGGTGGTGACGACAAAAAACAGCAGCAGGATAAACACCACGTCAATCAGCGACGCAAGGTTGATATCGACATTTTCCCGTTGCTTGCGGCGAAATTTCACGCTTTGTCCCCAACCAGGTCCACATCACGGTCGCCCTGCACCACTTCCACCAACTTGATGGCTTCCTGTTCCATGCCGACCACCAGTTCATCGATGCGCCGTTGCAGGAAACGGTGGAAGAACACCGATGGAATACCCACCATCAGGCCGGCTGCGGTGGTGATCAACGCCTTGGAGATACCACCGGCCAGCACTGCGGCGTTGGTGCTCATGCCCGCCCCCATGAACGAGCTGAAAATATCGATCATGCCCAGCACCGTCCCCAGCAACCCCAGCAGCGGGGCCATGGCGGCAATGGTGCCGAGGGCATTGATGTAGCGCTCCAGCTCATGGATAACCCGGGCGGCGGCTTCCTCGATGCACTCTTTCATGATCTCGCGACCATGCTTGGAGTTGGCCAGACCAGCGGCGAGGATTTCACCCAGCGGTGAGTCGGCGCGCAGGGCCTTGAGTTTTTCCTTGTCCAGCTGTTTGTTCTTGATCCAGCCCCAGACCTGCCCCAGCAGATGCTCGGGGGTCACGCGACTGGCGCGCAGGGTCCACAGGCGTTCGGCAACGATGCCGAGTGCGGCGATGGAACTCAAGATGATCGGCAACATCATCCAGCCGCCGGATTTGACCAATTCCCACACAGTGAATGTCCCCTCGAAAAAGTGCGCCACTTTACCATATAGGTTCGGCAGCAGGGTTCGTGGCCTTGGAGTCGCCCGTGGCAGGCTCCGCTGCGCGTTAACGCGGGATCAGGGTAACGCTTCGCGCCAGAAACGGCGTTGACTGCGCGCAACATCCGGCGGTGCGAAGGCGCCCAATTGCAGGCGTACGGCCCCCTGCTCGGCAGTGTCGTAGACACGGCTGCCCAATGCCTCATAACGCTGCATGACCTGCGCGTGCGGATGGCCGAAGGCATTGCTGCGCCCGCGGGAAATCAGCACGGATGTCGGCGCCAGCCGTTGCAGGAAAGGCCGCGACGACGAACTGCGGCTGCCATGGTGAGGGGCCTGCAACCAATCGGTGCGTACCGCCAGGGATGAGGCGAGAAACGCCCGTTCAGCGTCGCGATCAATATCCCCTGTGAGCAGCAACCGCTCGCCATTGGCCTGCACCTGAAGCACACAGGACTTGGGGTTACCCGCGATGGCGTCGGGCCACTGCCACAGTTCGAATGACACACCGTCCCACGTCCAGCGCTCACCGCTGACACAGGGTTGTGTGTGCAGAAACGCGGGCAAGCCTTCGGTTTCGCCACCCACGACGCGCTTGACCGGCAACCCCCGGGCAACGGCCGCCGCGCCGCCCGCATGGTCGGCGTCGGCGTGGCTGAGCACCATCAGGTCCAGCGCCTCCACACCCAATTTTTTCAATGCCGGCAGCACCACGCGCGCGCCCAGGTCGAAGGCTCCCGAGCGCAGCCCCGCGTCGTAAAGCAGGGTGTGATGGCGGGTGCGCAGGATCACCGCCTGCCCCTGCCCCACGTCCAGTTGCACCACCTCTGCCCGCCCATGGGGTACCAGTTCACGCGGTGGAAAGACCGCCAACAGCAACATCGGCCAGCCCAGCAATCGCAACGGCACACCGCTGGGCAGCAGCAATAACAACGCGCCCGCCAGGCTCACCCACCAGTACACCAAAGGCACCTCCGCCGGGATCCACGCAGGCACTTGCCCGGCAAGCCAGGCGAGCCCTCGGAACAACCCATCCAGCGCCCCACCCGCCAGCCATAATAGGTTTTCCCCCACACACGGCAGCCGCAACAGCACAGTCCCCAGCAGTGCCAGCGGCAACACCACCAGGCTGATCCACGGCACGGCGACCAGATTGGCCAGCGGCGCACTGACACTGATGGGTAAACCGAGCAGCAGCAACACCGGAAACAGCCCGATGGCGATCAACCACTGGGGGCGGGTCCAGGCCTGCCAGACACGCCACGGCCCCAGACGCCCGCCGAACGCAAAAATCAACACCGCGACGGCCGAGAAGGACAGCCAGAATCCAGGTTGCAGACTGGCCAATGGCTCCAGGACCAACACTCCGTCCAGCGCCAGCAGCAACGGCCACCAGAACCCCAGATGGCGAAAGCGCAATCGCCATAAAAGCACCAACCCCACCATGACGCAGGCCCGCTGCACCGGCACGCCGAACCCGGCCAGCAAGCCGTAGCCCAGCGCCGCGGCAAACGCCAAGCCACAGGCCCACGGCAGCCATGGCCAGGTGCGCGGCCAGCAACCATAACGTGCCAGCAGCGCCACCAGCCCATAAACCAACCCGGCGAGCAGGCCGATGTGTTGGCCGGAAATCACCAGCAGGTGCACCGTTCCGGTGTCCTGCAATACCTGCCAATCTTCGGCCGCCATCCCGGAGCCATCGCCCAGCACCAATGCGGCCAACCCGGCTTCTCGGCCCCAGGCATCCACGCTCAGCAGGCGTTGGCGGAGCGTATCGCGCCAGGCATGCCGCGCCGGCGACAACCGCTCACCATCCTTGACCGACCCCGTGGCGCCGACGCGCTGGGCCAGCAGCCAGGCCTCGTGATCAAAGCCGTGGAAATTCAGCAAGCCGGACGGCCGCTTGAGTGTCACCGCCAACCGCCAGCGCTCTCCGCTACGTACCGCTGGCCCGCCGTGCCAGGAGACCCGCATGCGCGTGGGCAATCGCGCGTTGCGCGACCGGCTGTCGGCCAGTTCAAAACGCACGCCGCTGGCGGTCTGCTGCGGCAAGCCGATCACACGTCCCTCCAGCCAGCGCGTCTGACCGTCGAGCGCCGGCCGCAGTCGGTCATCCAGCGCCCATTGCGCGCTGAGGCACGCCCAGCCCAGCCCCATCAGGAAAAACGCCACGGGATAGGTGCGAAACGGCAGCAACATGAGTGCCAACACCAACATGGCTATCAGCCACCCCGTAGCTGGCAGCGCGGGCAAAAAACGCAGGGCGAGCAGCCCCAGCGCCAATGCGAACATCCCTGTTTTCATGGATCATCCTTTTCAAGTGATCCACTCAGTCATAGCTGGGCAACCAGGGTGCCCTATGATGTTTTGTCACAAAGTCTGAATTTTCTGTTTATAGAATGCGCGCATACTTGCCCCTCGAACTGACCTGGACCCCTTATGCCTCGGCGCTTATTCAAACGGTACATGCCCGACCCCACCAGTATCAGGGAACACAAGTCATTACAGTTTCTTGGCACTTTGCTGCATGACCCGAACCTTTGGCACCTGAACCGACACTCGGTGGCGCGCGCCATGGCGGTGGGTCTGTTCGCAGCCTTTATACCGATCCCCTTGCAGATGCTGCTGGCCGCGGTACTGGCGATCACGGTGCGTGGCAATATGCCGATCGCCATCAGCCTGGTGTGGCTGACCAATCCAATCACCATGCCCGTGGTGTTTATCTGCACCTACATGACCGGCGCCTGGCTGATGAATGTACCGCCACGCAGCCTGCCTGATGACTTGACCTGGGAATGGATCAGCGGCCAGCTGAGCACGCTGTGGCAGCCCTTCCTGTTGGGCTCGGTGGTGCTGGGAATGGTGCTCGGTGCACTGGCCTATTGCCTGACCATGGGTTACTGGCGTTGGTGGGTCGCGCACCAGTGGAAGAAACGCAAACAGCGTCGCAATCAGGCCTAGCGCGCCGGCAAACGCAGGTGCACCCGCAGACCCTGGCCGGTATTTTCCGCCCACAGGCTGCCGTCCTGACGCTGCACGGCGTTGCGTGCAATGCTCAGGCCCAGCCCAAAGCCGCCATCGCCAGGCCGCGAGCCATCCAAGCGGGTAAATGGCGCAAAGATACGCTCCAGGTCCTCCTCGTCGATGCCCCCGCCCTGATCCTCCAGCCACATGTGCCAGAACTCACCATCGCGTCGCCCATCGAGGCACACCACTCCGTCCTGCGGAGAATGGCGGATCGCATTGCGCAGGATATTTTCCAGCGCCTGGGCCAGTGCATTCAGGTTACCCCGCACCCAACAATCAGCCGGCAACAGGCAAGGCAGGCGCGACGCCGGCCAGCCACTCTCAAAACAGGCGTTCTCGCGCAGCATGTCCCAGAGCGCTTGTACCTGAATATCCTCTTGGGCCAGGGGCGCCCGTTCGGTGTCCAGCCAAGCCAATTGCAGGCTGTCTTCCACCAGGCGTTGCATGGCGTCGATCTCTCGACCCAGCCGTTCACGCAGACGCGTCAAGTCCTGCTCACTGTCACAGGCCACGCGCAGACGGCTCAACGGCGTGCGCAATTCATGGGACATGTCTCGCAGCAACTGCTGCTGCAACACCACCGTGCCCTGCAGGCGCTCGGACATATGGTCAAACGCGCGCCCCAACTCACCCAATTCATCCTGGCGGCTGGTGGCGTCATGGGACAACCGCGTATTCAACTGATCGGCGCGCCAGGCATTGGCCTGCTCGCGCAACTGGTTGAGGGGCATGATCAACAACCGATACAGGCCAATGCACAACAATAAGGTAAACAGGCCGGGGATCACGCCGCGGGTCACTACCCGCCAGAACACTTGGTAGCGACCCGGCATAAAGCGCTGCGGCAACTCGATCACCAACGAACCGGCGCCCGGCTCGGCCGGAAAGGGGATCTTCAACCACGGCAAGCCCTTCACATGCCGACTGACGGGCCAATCCAGGCCACGCAAAAACGTCAGACGCTGGCTTTCGGTATCGGTCAGCGGGTAGCTGCTCAACGACTGCAAATCATTGCCGATCACACCAATCCACGTGCTTTCTTGTTTGCCCATTGCCTGCAACCACTCATCCACGCCTGCGGGGCCGTCGCGATTCCAGGCCTGTTCGGCGCCAACCGCGTAACCACTCAAGGTCATCCTGGCCTCGTCGGACAGGTACGCGTTCTTCTGTTCCATGTAGCGGCCCCACGACCAACTGAGCCAGATCATCAGCAAACAGAAGGCGATCAGCAGGCAGGCCAGCTTCCAGAATAACGAATGCCTGCCCGGCAACCGTTTCAGCAATGCCTCAAAGCCCATGGTCGTGACCGCTCAACACATAGCCCCTGCCCCACACCGTGCGCACTTCGCGCTCGCTGTAACCGATGGCCTTGAGCTTGCGGCGGATCTGGCTGATATGCATGTCGAGGCTGCGGTCGTGAGGTGCATAACCGCGTTGCAGCACGTGCTGATAAAGGAAGGCTTTGCTGAGCACCTCGTCACCATTGCGGTGCAGGGTTTCCAGCAGACGATATTCACTGCGCGTCAGGCCGGCCCAATGCTCCAGATAGAACACATCACACAATTCATCGTCGAAGCGCAGGCTACGCACATCGTCACGCACAGGCGCCAGGGCCTGCGACGGCCGCTGATCCAGCGCCACCCGGCGCAGGATGGCCTCGATACGCACGCGCAACTCGACCATGCTGAACGGTTTGGGCAGGTAGTCATCGGCCCCCAGGCGGAAGCCGCTGATGCGATCGGCTTCGGCGCCCAGGGCGGACATCAGGATCACCGGGATCGAATGACTGCGCCGCAAATGGGTGAGGACCGACAGCCCGTCCAGCCCCGGCAACAGGATATCCATCAACACCACATCAAAGGGTTGCTCACGGGCCAACTCCAGGCCTTGCTGGCCGTTCTGGCACCATGTGACCTGAAAGCCAGAGCGCCCCAAATGCTCATGCACATACGCACCGAGCACGGGATCATCTTCAATCGTCAGGATACTGGGTAGGCCAACTGCTGCGGGATTCATTAGCGTCTGCAAGTCATTCTCAATCACGCGATTATTCAAGATTACCCCGCCACAGGCAATCGCCACCGCGCAATGAATGGCCCGAAGATTGCGCCCTGTCATTAATTTGCAAGATTGCGGGCCGCGCAAATGGCTACACTGCGCAGGTGGCGCGGGCCGGACGCCGGCGCGGAAGATTGATATCAGTGTGGTAGCAGGAGAGTGGCGTGCTTAGAAGAATGGGGATAAAAGGCCGCGTACTGTTGCTGACGTTATTGCCGACCAGCCTGATGGCGCTGCTGTTGGGGGGCTATTTCACCTGGATGCAACTCTCGGAGCTGCAGACTCAGTTGCTGCAGCGCGGCGAAATGATCGCCGAGCAACTAGCGCCCCTGGTGGCCCCGGCCCTGAGCAGCAAGAATACCGAGCTGCTGGAACGTGTAGCCACGCAATCCCTGGAACAGCCCGACGTGCGCGCCGTATCGTTCCTCGGGCCGGACCGCGCGACCCTCGCTCATGCCGGGCCGACGATGCTCAACCAACCGCCGGTGGGCAACAGTTCACACTTGTTGCAGCGCACCGGCAACGACGCAACCCGTTACCTGCTGCCGGTGTTTGGTCGCCATCGCAACCTGGCGGGCGACTTTATTCCCGATGAAGCCGACCGGCTGCTGGGCTGGGTTGAAGTGGAGCTGTCCCACAACGGCATGTTGCTGCGTGGCTATCGCAGCCTGTTCGCGAGCCTGTTACTGATTGCCATCGGCCTGATTTTTACTGCGGCCCTGGCGTTGCGCATCAGCCGCACGATCAACTCGCCGATTGGCCAAATCAAGCAAGCCGTGGCGCAACTCAAGGACGGCAACCTGGAAACCCGCCTGCCACCGTTGGGCAGCCAGGAACTCGACCAACTCGCCTCAGGCATCAACCGCATGGCCGAAACCCTGCAAAACGCCAGGGAAGAATTGCAACACAGCATCGATCAGGCCACCGAAGACGTGCGCCAGAACCTGGAAACCATCGAGATCCAGAACATTGAACTGGACCTGGCACGCAAGGAGGCCCTGGAAGCGAGCCGCATCAAGTCGGAGTTCCTGGCCAACATGAGCCATGAAATCCGCACGCCGCTCAACGGTATCCTGGGCTTTACCCACCTGCTGCAAAAAAGCGAACTCACCCCGCGCCAGCTCGACTACCTGGGCACCATCGAAAAATCCGCCGACAACCTGCTGGGCATCATTAACGAGATCCTCGACTTCTCGAAGATCGAGGCCGGCAAGCTGGTACTCGACAGCATCCCCTTCAACCTGCGCGACTTGCTGCAAGACACGCTGACTATCCTCGCCCCTGCGGCCCACGCCAAACAGCTGGAACTGGTGAGCCTGGTCTACCGCGACACCCCGCTGGCCTTGGTGGGCGACCCGCTGCGACTCAAGCAGATCCTCACCAACCTGATCAGCAATGCGATCAAGTTCACCCGCGAAGGCACCATCGTGGCGCGCGCGATGATCGAAGACGAGCAGGAAGACAGCGTGCAGTTGCGCATCAGCGTGCAGGACACCGGCATCGGCCTGTCCAGCCAGGACGTGCGTGCGTTGTTCCAGGCGTTCAGCCAGGCGGATAACTCGCTGTCGCGCCAGCCCGGCGGCACCGGGCTGGGCCTGGTGATCTCCAAGCGCCTGATCGAGCAGATGGGCGGTGAAATCGGCGTCGACAGCACACCGGGCGAAGGCTCCGAGTTCTGGATCAGCCTGAACCTGCCCAAGACCCGCGATGATGTCGAAGACTTGCCCTGCGCGCCGTTGCTGGGCCATCGCGTCGCCGTGCTGGAAAACCATGAGCTGGCGCGCCAGGCCCTGCAACACCAACTGGAAGACTGTGGCCTTGAAGTCACGCCGTTCAACACGCTGGAGAGCCTGACCAACGGCATCACCAGCGCCCATCAGACCGAACAGGCGATCGACCTGGCGGTACTCGGCGTGACCGCCAACGACATACCGCCCGAGCGCCTCAACCAACATCTGTGGGATCTCGAACACCTGGGTTGCAAAGTGTTGGTACTGTGCCCGACCACCGAACAGATGCTGTTTAGCCAATCGGTACCCAACCCCAACAGCCAATTGCAGGCCAAGCCTGCGTGTACCCGCAAACTACGCCGTGCACTGGCCGACCTGATCAGCCCGCGCCCATCACGCAACGAGCCGGGCGAGCCGTTGTCCAGCCGTGCCCCCCGGGTGCTGTGTGTCGACGACAACCCGGCGAACCTGTTGCTGGTGCAGACTCTGCTGGAGGATATGGGCGCCAAAGTGCGTGCGGTAGAAAGCGGCTATGCGGCGGTCGACGCGGTAAAACAGGAGACCTACGATCTGGTGTTAATGGACGTGCAAATGCCCGGCATGGACGGTCGCCAGAGCACCGAGGCGATTCGTCAATGGGAAAGCCAGCGCCATGGCACGCCATTGCCGGTGGTGGCTCTGACGGCCCACGCCATGGCCAACGAGAAACGTGCCTTGCTGCAAAGCGGCATGGACGACTACCTGACCAAACCCATCAGTGAGCGGCAATTGGCCCAGGTGGTGTTGAAGTGGACCGGCCTGGCCCTGCGTAACCAGGCACCGGAGCGCGTCACTGAAGGCCTTGGTCCAGGCGTACAAGTGCCGGTGCTGGACCATGAAGAAGGTCTGCGCCTGGCCGCCGGCAAGGCTGATCTGGCCGCCGACATGCTCGCCATGTTGCTGGCCTCCCTGGAGGCCGACCGCCAGGCCATCAACGTTGCCCGCGATGCCAATGACAACATCGCCCTGATCGAGCGCGTGCACCGCCTGCATGGCGCCACGCGCTACTGTGGCGTGCCGCAATTGCGCGCAGCCTGCCAACGGGCGGAAACCCTGCTCAAGCAGGACGACGCCAAGGCGATGAACGCACTGGACGAACTGGAAATGGCCATCGCCCGGCTGGCCAGTGAAGCTCGGATCAGTGCCTGAGGCTTATGGAAACCGCGCCATAGGCGACTTCACCTAATCATTGCAGGGAGCTTTTAATGCGCGTCATTCTTTTCAGCAGCCAAGCCTACGACCGTGACAGCTTCCTCGGCGAACCCTTGCCGCCGGGTCTGGAGCTGCAATTCCAGCCAGCCCGGCTCAACCTCGACACGGTGGCCCTGGCCGAACACCACGAGGTGGTCTGCGCATTCATCAACGATGACCTCAGCGCAGCAGTGCTGGAGCACCTCGCCAATGGCGGCACGCGGCTGATCGCGCTGCGCTCGGCGGGCTACAACCACGTCGACCTGACCGCCGCCAAACGCCTGGGCCTGACCATCGTGCGGGTGCCCGCCTACTCACCCCATGCCGTGGCCGAACATGCGGTGGCGCTGATCCTGGCGCTCAACCGCCGCCTGCACCGCGCCTATAACCGCACCCGCGATGGCGACTTCAGCCTGCACGGCCTGACCGGTTTCGACTTGGTGGGCAAGACCGTCGGTGTGGTCGGCACCGGCCAGATCGGCGCAACGTTCGCCAGGATCATGGCCGGCTTCGGCTGCACACTGCTGGCGTACGACCCCTTTCCCAACCCGCAGGTCCAGGCCCTGGGGGCGCGGTACGTGAGCCTGCCCGAGTTGCTGGCGCACGCGCAGATCATCAGCCTGCACTGCCCGCTGACGGTCGACAGCAAGCACCTGATCAATGCCAGGTCCCTGGCGCAGATGCAGCCCGGTGCGATGCTGATCAACACCGGTCGCGGTGGCCTGGTGGACACCCCGGCGTTGATCGAAGCCCTCAAGGACGGCGGGCTCGGCTACCTGGGCCTGGACGTCTACGAGGAAGAAGCGCAGCTGTTCTTCGAGGACCGCTCCGACCTGCCCCTGCAAGACGACGTGCTCGCACGCCTGTTGACCTTCCCTAATGTGATCATCACCGCGCACCAGGCATTCCTGACCCGCGAGGCCCTGGCGGCGATTGCCGGTACCACCCTGGCCAACATCGCGGCCTGGGCCGATGGCCGTGCACAAAACCGCGTAGAGGGATGATCAGCGGTCATATACCAGGCTCATGATCAGCAGGCACCCGTGATAGGATGCCGCGCCTATTTGGAGGATCCATGGCCGAACACGATTTCCGCTTCAGCTTGCTGAGCCCGCAACACACCCTCATCGAATGCCGCGCCCTGGTGCCGGGCCGTTACCAAGTCACTGGCAACGGTGGTTCGATCAAGCATGGCGATGTACTGATCGTCACCCTGCGCGGCAGTAAAACCCTGTCGATGCGCCTGACTGTCGAAGGGGACGCGCGCTATTCGATTCGCCCGGCAGGCCAATGGGTCGCCATGGCCCAAGGGCCAAAATTCGGCGAGTTGGAGATTCACACCTGGAAGGTCAACTGCGACAGCTGCGACACCGTGCTGGAGTTTGAATTCGCGGTGGAAACCAAGCTGACCAAAGAACCGCTGCAACCGGCCGCCAACGCGCGCATCCAAGCGCTGGGCTGGGCTCGCGACGCCGACAAACACCGCTGCCCGAAATGCCAGCAGGCCGCGCAATGAAACGCCTGCTTCTGCTCGCCGCCGCCATGGCGGGCCTGAGCGGTTGCGCAGGGAATGCGGTCAAGCTCAAGCAGAATCACAGCTATGTGGTGGAGTGGATCGGTGAGCGGCCGTTGATGGATTACGCGCACCTGACCGTCACCCTCGGTGAGGATGGCCGCGCCTACGGCAACGGCGGCTGCAACCACTGGTTTGCGCCCTACACCCTGGACGGCGACAAGCTCAGCTTCGGCAAGCTTGGCAGCACCCGCAAGCTGTGCGGCGAGGCCTTGATGGAACAGGAGCAACGTTTCTTCCAGGCTTTGCAGGGCGTGCAGCGCTGGGACATCTCACCCATCGAGCAGACGCGCTTCTGGCCCGCCGAGGGCAAGCCGATTCGCTTGTGGCTTGAAGAGGGCTGATTCCAGATATCTGCAGGTCATGAGATGCAAAGACGGGAGCGGGCTTGCCCTCTCCCCCCTTTTGCTGAGGCAAATGACGCTAGCCGCGCAGAGCCTTGAGTTTGGCCAACACCCCTTCCGCCGTCTGTTCACCCATCAACTGCTCACGCACCTTACCCTTGTCATCGATGATGTAAGTCACCGGCAAGGCTTCACTGCGTGGAATGTCAAAGATCCCCTCAGGGTTCTGCGCCAGCACGGTGAACTTGATCCCCAGCTTGTCGCTGGCGGCCTTGAGTTCTTCACCCTGTACGTTGTCGAAGTTGACCCCGAACACACCTACGTTCTGGGCCTTGAGCTGTTCGGCCAGAGCATTGAGCTCCGGGATTTCCGTGCGACACGGGCCACACCACTCAGCCCAGTAGTTGACCACCAGCCATTGCTTGTCCAGGCGTTCGGCCGCGATTTTCTGGCCATATTGGTCAACGCCATAGTCATTGCCGCAGCCGCTGAGCAGCAGGGTTGTGATGATCGCCAATGCACCGATCAGTCGACTTGTCATGGGGTAATCCTTCGCAAAAATGAACGTTGGCTGCGACCTATCGCCTCTTACGGTTTAAGGACGGGGCGCCGCGCGGGTAGAATACCCGCCACCTTACGCAAGATGCGACCCGCACATGACCGATCTGACGCTTTATCACAACCCGCGCTGCTCGAAATCCCGCGGTGCGCTCGAACTGCTGGAAGCGCGCGGCCTCGCCCCGATCGTGGTGCGCTACCTGGAAACCCCGCTGAACGCCGCGCAAATCAAGGCCTTGCTCACCAAGCTCGGCCTCAGCGCGCGCCAACTGCTGCGCACCAGCGAAGAAGAATACCAGCGCCTGAACCTGGCCGATGCAAGCCTCAGCGAAGCACACCTGATTGCAGCCATTGCTGAACACCCCAAGTTGATGGAACGCCCGATCCTGGAAACCGCGAGCAAGGCCATCATTGGCCGCCCACCGGAAAACGTACTGGAGATTCTGCCGTGACCACACCGTATGTGCTGGTGTTGTATTACAGCCGCAACGGCTCGGTCAGTGAAATGGCGCGGCAGATCGCCCGGGGCATTGAGCAAGGTGGCATGGAGGCGCGTTTGCGCACCGTGCCGGCGATTTCCACCGAGTGTGAGGCCGTGGCGCCAAGCATTCCGGATGAAGGCGCGCTGTATGCCAGCCTCGACGACCTGAAAAACTGCTCAGGCCTGGCCCTCGGCAGCCCGACGCGTTTCGGCAATATGGCAGCGCCGCTCAAGTATTTCCTGGATGGTACCAGCAACCTGTGGCTCACCGGCGCCCTGGTCGGCAAACCGGCTGGCGTGTTCACCTCCACCGCCAGCCTGCACGGCGGCCAGGAAACCACGCTGATGTCGATGCTGCTGCCTTTGTTGCACCACGGCATGCTGATTACCGGCCTGCCCTACAGCGAACAGGCGCTGCTCGACACCCAGGGCGGCGGCACGCCGTACGGCCCCAGCCACCATTCCGGGCCGGACGGCAAGCGCCTGCTCGACACCCATGAAATCGCCCTGTGCCGCGCATTGGGCCTGCGCCTGGCCACCACCGCAACGCTGCTGGAGAACGGCCGTGGCCAGAAAGCCTAAGGTGCTGCCACCCCAGGCGTGGCTGGAGCCACGCGTGAACGTAGCGCGCGCGCTGAGCCTGCTGGCGTTCTTCGGTCTGGTGGGGTTGCTGTGCGGTTATTACCTGTTCGTCGCCGACCTGCACGGCGCGCGGCCATGGGTGATTCTGCTGATCGAACTGGTGCCCTTGCTGGTGCTGGCGCCGGGGATGCTGACCGGCAGCGCACGTGGGCATTCGTGGATGTGCTTTGTGGTGAACCTGTATTTCATCAAGGGCGCGCTGGCCGCGTACGACCCGAACCGCCAGTGGTTCGGGGTGCTGGAGATGCTCGCAAGCTTGGCCGTGTTCTGTACTGCGCTGCTTTACGTGCGCTGGCGGCATCAGTTGAATCGGCGGCTGGCGCAGGCCTGAGTGGCGAGCGAGCTTGCTCGCTCCACCCCACAGATCAGTGATTGACGGTGTACGCCAGCATCATCGACAACTGACACATCGGCCGCTCACTCTCTTCGTGCCACCGGTTGAACGCCGCCTGCACCGTGGCAAGGTCGCGCAGACTGGTCGGCGCTTTGTCGACGATCTTCTGCGCATTCAACGCCGCGACCACATCATCGCTCGGCACAAACGTGTCCTTGCCCACCATGCGCAAAAAGCGCGGCGCCGACAGCCCGCCCAACTGGTGCCCGTGCTTGCTCAGATACTTCCAAAGACCAACGATATCGGTCACCGGCCAGTCGGCGATAAACGCGCCAAAGCTGCCCTTCTCCTGAACAACATCCAACATCATTTGCGCATTGCGCGGCACGCTCTTGAGCTTGCCCAGGTGGCGGATGATGCGGGTGTCCTGCATCAAGCGCTCCAAATGTTCGGCGCCCATCAACACGACTTTTTCCGGATCGAAGCCGAAGAACACCTGCTCGAACGCCGGCCACTTGGCGTCGACCACGCTGTGCTTCAAGCCCGCACGGAATACCCGCAGGGCCAGGGTCGACAGGTAACGGTCATCACTGATCTTGCGCAGTTGTGCCGGGGTCTTGGGGACAGGCAGGTGGGCGTCCAACTCGGCCGCTGAACCGAAGCGGTTCAGACAATATTCGTGCAGCCACTTGTAATCGCGCATGCCCTCTCCTGGGGGTAGAAAATCAAAACGGCGCCCATGAGCGCCGTGTTTCAGAGCGTTGAACAGCGTCAGAGGTTCACCACATTGACGAAACGCGAAGCGGCGCTCTCATCAATTTTCAGGCTGCTGAAGTCGAACAGGTTGCGGTCGGCCAACTGCGATGGAATCACGTTCTGCAGGCTGCGGAAGATGCTTTCGGTGCGACCTGGAGTCTTGCGCTCCCAGTCCACCAGCATTTCCTTGACCACCTGGCGTTGCAGGTTTTCCTGGGAGCCGCACAGGTTGCACGGGATGATCGGGAACTGCTTGAGGTCGGAGTAAGCCTGGATGTCCTTCTCGTTGCAATACGCCAGCGGCCGAATCACCACGTTGCGCCCGTCATCGGCACGCAGCTTGGGCGGCATGGCCTTGAGGGAGCCATTGAAGAACATATTGAGGAAAAAGGTCTCGACGATATCGTCGCGGTGATGCCCCAGGGCCATCTTGGTCGCACCGATCTCATCGGCGAACGTATACAGCGTGCCACGGCGCAGGCGCGAGCACAGCGAGCAGGTGGTCTTGCCTTCCGGGATCAGTTCCTTGACCACCGAATAGGTGTCTTTTTCGACAATGTGGTACTCCACGCCCAACGCTTTGAGATAGGCCGGAAGCACATGCTCGGGAAAGCCCGGTTGCTTCTGGTCCATGTTGACCGCGACGATCTCGAATTTGATCGGCGCGACCTTTTGCAGGTGCAGCAGCACATCGAGCATTGTGTAGCTGTCTTTACCGCCGGAGAGGCAGACCATGACCTTGTCGCCGTCCTCGATCATGTTGAAATCGGCGACTGCCTCACCGGCCAGGCGACGCAGGCGTTTTTGCAGTTTGTTCTGGTTGACGGTAAGAGTGCCCATGGCGCTTGGATCCGCTGAAGGTGTGTGACGAAAAGCCGGGTATTTTACGCAAAAAAACTGGCGAGAGCGCTAGCACTAAAAGACCCCGCCGCGATTAACCCCAATGTTTACAGCGCAATTTGCTCTAAAGCCCTACAGTTTTTCCGGTCATCCCTTCCTATACTGCGACTAGAGGTCGCACACATCTATCCGGACCTTTGAGGCCATGTGGCCCGTGGGCGCTCCGCTGGGGGGCGATGGTAATAACGACAGGAGTGACTGGCATGATCCATCACGTCGTGGGGCTGTTTACCCATCCCGATCAGGAATGGCGGGAAATCCGTGGCGATAAAGAAGAAAGCATCGGCCACATGTACCTCACTCACACCCTGATTCTCGCGGCGATTCCCGCAATCTCGGCGTTTATCGGCACCACCCAGGTGGGTTGGGTCATCGGCAACCGTGCGCCGGTGATGCTGACCCAGGAAAGTGCGTTGTGGATGACCCTAATGTCGTATGCCGCGATGCTCGGCGGCGTGGCGGTGATGGGCGCATTCATTCATTGGATGGCGCGCACCTACGACGCCAGCCCCAGCATGGCGCGTTGCGTGGCCTTTGCCACCTACACCGCCACGCCGCTGTTTATCGGCGGGCTGGCGGCGCTTTACCCACATATGTGGCTGGGCATGGTCGTGGGCACGGCGGCGATCTGCTATACCGTCTACCTGCTGTATGTAGGGCTGCCGACCTTTATGAACATCGATCCGGACGAAGGCTTCCTGTTTTCCAGCTCGGTGCTGGCGGTCGGCCTGGTGGTGCTGGTGGCGATCATGGCGTTCACCGTGATCGTGTGGGGCTTGGGCGTCGGCCCGATCTATACCAACTGACCGCATACCCGCAGGCAAGGCCACCGCAAGGTGGCTTTGTGCGTCATGCATGACCATTCGGCGCCTGACAGATTCGGAAACACTCGGCTTTGCGGCATACTGGGCGTCTCTGGAGAGATGTACAGCATGTCCGAGCAACTCAATACCCGCGTCGAAGAGTGTTTCCTGCAAGCCGAGTCCTTTTTCAAACGAAGCTTCAAACGCCCCCAGGTCAGCCTCAAGCTGCGGGGCCAGAAAGCCGGTGTCGCGCATTTGCACCAGAACCTGCTGCGCTTCAACCCACAGTTGTACCGTGAAAACAGCCTGCATTTCCTCAAACAAACCGTGGCCCACGAAGTGGCGCACCTGATCGCTCATCAATTGTTTGGCGAACGCATCCAGCCCCATGGCGAGGAATGGCAATTGATCATGCGCGGCGTGTATGAGTTGCCG